>DIYL01000015.1 GCA_002428985.1 Anaerolineales bacterium UBA6055
AGCTCACTGGTCCGTGAGACCATTACCCAATCCACCGAAGGACTACCCGATGTCCCCGGCGAGCAGGCGCGAGCAGATACCCCTGCCTTCGATGCTGTACCCGGTTGTGATAATGATGCGACCTACGGTTATGTCCGTGCATTGTGGACTTATATCGATGCCAAGACCATCGATTTTCTGCAACAAATGGCAGAATTCACCAATCTATGGGAGCAAATAGATTTGCTCTTCTCACTGATTCCCGGTTTTGATGCCACACCACCATCGAGCGCTCTTGATTGGATGGGATCATTTGGGGATTACAATTTTGAAGCCTACAATAGTCAGAAGACGGTGGAACTTGAACAAGAAATTATATGTGACCTGTTTTGTATTGCTGTTGATAACAGCTGCACTATTAATTTTAGCGATGTGTACAATTATTTCATTACCAAGATTGGCGGAGCGAACTTACCCACTGTGGTAGCCACATTTGCGGAGTGGATCTCATTTATGGCAACTGGTGATTATCCCAATGACCGCATTGTTTATCTTTGGAGTGCCTTCCAACTTGCCCTGGCGTTCATGGGTCAAGAGTATCTCGGACAAAATAGCATTGAACGCTATGCCATTCAAGCACAAACCGGAGACCCGGATAATGATTGGTCCTTACTTTGTGATCCATGTGCAAGTGGTCCATGGACATACACATCAGACTTTGCCAATAGCCCGGATGGCTGGCAACCTTTGCAATTAGATGGAGCTGACAATGCCGTTTACGTTGCAGGCGATAATTGGAATAGCACACAAGTCGTTTTCAACGGAACATACAGTGTCTATCTAAATATTGAAGTCCTATTTGCAACCCCGGTGCTAGTGGACTCTACGACTGTCAATTACGATTTCTCCGGTATTTCTTCTGCCTTCCCAGCGGCACGGTTGTGGGCATATAACAATGGTAGTACCGTTGCCAATGTCAACCGCGATAACGTCAATGGTAATGGCTTAACTATGCAGTTGAATGTTGGTGCAGTCGTTGACAGATTATTGGTAAATTTCCGTCCGTCTCGTAGAGACAACAATCAGTCTATCGGTTGGGCGGGGACTGTAACATTAAACAGCGTGCAAATTTCCGGTCAAGGCGCAATACCACCAGAATTGACATAGGAGGAGACCATGGATCTTGATGTAGAGGCAATCACCAATCTCATACAGAATCTCGGATTATGGGCGATATTCACGTGGCTCTACATCCAAGAAAAAAAGGCTCATGATTTGACGCGCGAGAAATATGTCAATGATCTCCGTGAAATTGCGGGTATGAGGCAAAATCTTGCCATGACTCAGGTGTATACCAAAGATGCCAAGACCGTCCCGAGCAGTAGTGAGATGGTAATATCATGATGGGGATTTTGGTAAAAATCATCTATGTCATCGGGATAATTCTTCTCATTGGTCAATGTTTATGGATGTCTGTATTCATCATCTTCGTTGGCTATGGCTACATCTTAACCTTGTAAATTGAAAAGCCCCAGCATGTGCTAGGGCTTGATTAATCATAAGACAAGTTATTGGTGATCTCAGGATACAAACGCTTGTTCTATTTTACCTTGCAACCAATTCACTGCTAGGTCTCGTTCACCAATATCAAAAAAACATCGATCTGCCTCAAATCTACCCGTCGCTATGAAGCTCTTAATCACATACCTATTTACTGGATTTGATATATAAGCAACTTTATACATCACATCATCACGAATTCTAGTATCTGAACCACGTGCCCTTAGTAGATTAAATGGTGGTGCAATCGTTCTGCTAAAGTCGTGAAGCACTAACAAGGTATCTCCAGATTTTGCGTTATCATTCATTTGCCTCAGCATAGGGATATATTTATCTATGGTTTCTCGGTAGCTAGAAAGCCACACATATTCATGAACACCATTTTCACGGTGATGATATTTTACGTATTTTTCCATTAAACACCTACATAACAACACATTAACAACAGAAAGCAAAATGGGAGAGGCATCACTTGCCATCTCCCATTTTTTGTGATATTTTTTGAAAATCACTTTGCTGGGTGGATAACCGGACTTGAACCGGCAACCGCCTGAACCACAATCAGGTGCTCTGCCATTGAGCTATATCCACCATATGTAACTCCAAGAGTATAGCACACCAAAAGACGAAAATCTAGAGCATATTTGCATTTTTACGCGTCAAGATTTTGTCAAGATCACCAACTGCGCGACACTCCCCTTACATTCGACCTCAACCGAGTCTGCTTGCATCCCATAGCCTTCAAAGTATTGCGTCAAGTATACTTCGCGGCTATCATCGCGTTGCCCCGTAATCCGATAAAGCCACTCCAAAAAGGCTTTTACAATCCCGCCACCTGTCAAGATACCGTTCAATACGACCACTGTTTTACCATCATCTACTAGTACTCGATTAATCTCAGATAATGTCTCTGGTTGGACAACAAACTCTGTCGGGAATGTACACACAATTGCAGTAAATGTCTCATCAGCAAAAGGAAGGTTAAAGGCACTACCCTGCACAAAATCTTGACGCAGATTGTGTTGTGCTAGTTTACGTTTGGCAATTTGTCCCATATATGGTGAAATATCAAATGCCACGGTCTGGTAGCCCGCTGTTTGTAGATCAATTTGTAGATTACCAGTACCATGCGCCAATTCGAGAATTCGCCCCGAATCAGCCTCGGGCAAAAATTGTAGCGCACTACGTTGCCAACAACGCCACTGCCCTAGCGATACAAACCAGCTTACCCAGTCATAGGTAAATGCCATTTCGTTATATAGTAATCGAAATCCAAATCGGACAAGTCGCCACCACAATTGTGCAAACACTTATTGAATCGCTTTCAAAATCAAATCCGGTGCATCAGTAATCACACAGTTAACCCCAAGAGATTTTAGTTCTTTAGCACGTTCAGGGTCATTAACTGTCCATGTATTCACGAAATAGTTATTGTCGTTTGCCCACGTCATGTATTGTTCGTCAATCATATCTACATAAGGGTGTCGAGCTTCGTGAGCAAATCCTTCAATCATAGACTCAGTATCCATTTGCATCCCTGCCATATATAAAAAGCCAATCATCACATGAGGAAGCAACGGACGAAACCGTTTTAATGTCATCGGATTGAATGAAGAAACTAACACACGATCTCGCATATTATGTCGTGTAATACAATCTGCCACCACCTGCTCAACGCCGTCTGTTTCAGTATCCATCGACTTAATCTCGACATTGATCAATAGTGAGTCCCCAACAGCTTCAAACACTTCGTCTAAAGTAGGGATTTTAAGTCCAGTAAATTCATCACTAAACCAGCTACCAGCATCTAATCGCTTTAACTCATCCAGCGTTTTCTCCACAACATTACCGTCGCCATCAGTCGTAGCATCTACCGTAAAGTCATGAACAATGACAGGATGCCCATCTTTCGAGCGATGTACATCCAATTCAATACCAGCTGCACCCTGCTCCAGCGCCAATTCAAATGCTGGAATTGTATTCATCGGCGCATAATCCTTTGCCCCACGATGCCCAAACACAAGTGTTTCACCAGACAACATTGCATCTTTAAAAGTCGCAAATGACATCCTTTATCCCCATTCATTAGCAGTATAATAAAAAAGCCTACCGTTATTTTCGATAGGCTTTGAGTATATCAAATTTTCAATTCGATTAGACCAATATTTCAATATTGCCATTCTCAACACGAATTTCGAACCATGGCACATCAATATCAGCGGGGCTACGGGTAGCTTTTCCATTTCTTACATCAAACCGCCCACCATGTCGTGGACACTCAACCTCAAATTCATCAATTTTACTAGGTCGATCGTTCCGATCAAATGCCAGTGCATTGCCATCATGCGTACATAAGTCTTCAATGGCATAATACGTATCACTTACATTGAAAACTGCAATCCAACGATCATTAATGCCAAAGACTTCTCGTTGTCCGGCACCAATTTCATTTGCAGGGCAAACTGTTATCCATTCAGCCATTAATCGTCCTCCTCGTCTTCAATCAGTTCCCATTGTTCAACGCCTTCTTGCCCATATGCGCCAACAACTAGAACCTTCAAAGCTAATAATGCACATTTAACCCGATTAATGGTCAGTGTCAAACCGATATTATCAAGCAATTGTTGTTTATTGATTTGTCTTGCTTCATCAAGTGTTAGCCCCATAATTTGTTCACCAAACATAGATGCTGATGCCTGACTAATGGCGCAACCTTCACCATCCCAACCAACATGAGTAATCACATTATTCTCATCAACCCGCAATGTTAATCGTAAGCGATCACCACAAAGTGGATTTTTCTCTTCATGGTCAAGATCTTTCGGATCATCAAGCAAACCCCAATTGCGAGGACTCCGAGCGTGATCCAAAATTACTTCTCGATACATGTCTTCCATCTGATGTTTCCTATCCGCCTAAATTGAAAAAGTTTTCTTCACTTGATACAACGCATCAATGAAGGTGTCTATTTCTTGTGGTGTATTATACAAGTAGAAACTTGCGCGTGATGTCGCCGGAACTTGCAAAACATCATCATGCAATGGCATTGTACAATGATGTCCAGCGCGGACAGCAACGCCATGGTTATCAAGCAATTGTGCAACATCATGGGCATGAATACCTTCTACAGTAAATGCGGCAACCGCCCCTTTTTTATCGGCTGATGGACCATATACAGTAATATCAGGCACTTCTTCTAGACGTTCTAGTGCATATTCCGTCATAATCTGTTCATGCTGATGAATCTTTTCCATACCAATGCCTGATAAATAATCAACAGCAAATCCAAGCCCAATTGCCTCAGCTATACTCGGTGTACCAGCCTCAAATTTATACGGTAAATCGTTCCATGTGCTACCATCGAGTGTCACTTTGGAGATCATATCTCCCCCACCCATCCACGGTGGCATCGCATTGAGCAGGTTACGCTTACCGTATAGCACACCAATTCCAGTCGGTCCAACCATCTTATGTCCGCTAAACACAAAGAAATCAGCATCCAATGCCTGAACATCAACGGGCATATGTGGAACACTTTGTGCGCCATCAACAAGGATAAGTGCCCCATGTTCATGAGCTAGTGTCGCTATTTCAGCTATCGGATTGACTGTCCCCAACACATTCGAGCTATGAACAACAACTACTAACTTGACATTGTTTTCAGTTAGTAATGATTTGTAGGCTTCCATGTCTAATGTGCCATCTTCAAGCATCGGAATATACTTGACAGTAAAGCCTTTCTCCATTGACAACATCTGCCACGGAACAATGTTTGAATGATGTTCCATTACTGTAGACAACACTACATCACCAGCACCTAAATTAGCCCGACCCCATGTTTGCGCAACAAGGTTAATGCTCTCAGTCGTACCACGTGTAAAAATGATTTCTCGGCGACTTTTTGCATTGATAAATTTCCGAACTTTTTTACGTGCCCCTTCATATTCTTCAGTAGCGGCTTCACTCAGTTTATGAATACCACGATGCACGTTAGCATTATATTCACGATAATAGGTATTCAAACCTTCAATAACAGAAATCGGTTTCTGACTCGATGCAGCATTATCAAGATAGACAAGTGGAACATCATCATGATGATTTTCATGCAAGACAGGAAAATCTGCTCGTATTTTTTCTATATCGTAGGGTAAAGTCAATTCAGACATTATTAAACCTAACTTCTCTCTAATATAAAAAGGCGCACCTATTTGATGCGCCTCAGAATTCAAGTCTTACAAGCAAGCCTTAGCCAATAATCTTAGCTTCGATTTCTTGCATCAAACGATCGCGTACGCGTTCAAATGGAATCCGTTGCAGTAGCTCATCAAAGAAACCCTCGATTACCATCAGTTGCGCTTCTGGACGGGTAATTCCACGGCTCATCAAGTAGAAGATTGGCTCTTCTTCTAATGTTCCAAATGTTGCAGCATGAGAACACGCAACGTCGTCTGCTTCGATTTCTAGCCCAGGGATACTATCCATGCGGGCATCATCACTCAACATCAAATTACGGCATACTTGATAACCATCAATTTTTTGCATCCGAGGCAATGATTTAATCATACCCTGCCATAGTGTACGTGCTGTATCACGCGCGGCACCTTTAAACAACAAATCTGTATTGGTAAGCGGCGCATTATGATTTTGTTGGGTATCGAGATCAAAGAATTGATTTTTGTCCGCGAAGAAGAAACCACTTACGCGTGCATTCGCACCTTGACCGATAGCATCAACCTCTATAAATGCTTTAGTCAAACGACTTCCCATCACACCATTAACCCAGTCAAGTTGGGCATCACGTCCAGCAATACCTTTTTGGTGACTGAATTCGTATGTGTTACGATTCCAACTCTGTAGGGACACATAGCGCAAGTTTGCAGCGTCGCCGGCGATTAATTCAGTCGCACCAATATAAGAAGATTGAGCATTATTATCAGCCGAAGCGTATTCAACTTGCATGGTTGCCTGTGCATTTTCTTCAACAACCATCAACACATGTCCAAGTGTTGCACCCGGTTTTGTATTGTAGCTAACAACTTGTAACGGTAATTCAGCAACTTTATTACGTGGAACATGTACAAAAACACCGTAATGCCAGAGTGCACCATGAAGCGCAGCAAATTTACCATCCTCTGGTTTTACAGCCTGCGTCATGAGGTATTTTTCTACAATATCGCCATGTTCCTGCACAGCAGTGTTCAAATCGGTAAAGATTACACCTTGTTCGGTCAACTCATCAGCAACTTCATAGTGAACAATTTTACCATCTACAAATACCAGCAGACCGCCCTGTTTATCACCTGTAAGGGGTTCAAGGTTTTTTGCGGGAATTACATCAGATGTTGCACCATTTGGTTGGATAATGCTCTGAGCTTCGTCCCAACGAATGTGGGTATAATCAGTGCGTCGCCATTCTTCTTCCATGTGTGGCATGGGCATCTCTTCATAGAGTTCCCAAGATTTCATCCGCAGGTCACGTAACCATTGCGGCTCATTATTTTTTTCACTGAGGGCTTCGACATCAGCACGGTTATAGTCCGGTGCTTGAGGTAGTGAAGACCGTCTTCTCACAACAGCCACGAATCATACTCCTTTGTGACTTAAATAGCGGGCGAGACATCAAATCTCACCCGATAATTTGTTTAACTAAGAGGGTTAACCAATTGAACCTTCAAGCTGAATCTGAATCAGGCGGTTCAATTCAAGTGCGTATTCCATTGGAAGTTCTTTAACTAGTGGTTCGAGGAAGCCATTAACAATCATTGCATTCGCTTCATCTTCACTAAGACCACGGCTCATCAAATAGAAGAGTTGATCTTCACCCACTTTACTGACTGACGCTTCGTGTCCCATTGTCACATCTTTAGCATCAATTTCGATTGTTGGATATGTATCTGAACGGCTAAAATCGTCCAACAGAAGTGCATCACAAACTACATTGCTTTTTGAGTGATGTGCTTCTTCCGCAATTTTGAGCAAACCGCGGTAGCTACCACGTCCACCATCTTTACCAATAGATTTACTGATAATCTGGCTGGTAGTATGTGGTGCAAGGTGTGTAATTTTCGCACCTGCATCTTGATGTTGCCCTTCACCAGCGAAAGCAATAGAGAGGACTTCACCGTGTGCGCCTTCACCTTTAAGGATAACGGCAGGGTACTTCATGGTTAGTCGGCTACCGAGGTTACCATCAACCCATTCCATGGTTGCATTTTTCTCAGCAACAGCACGTTTGGTTACAAGATTATAAACGTTGTTTGACCAGTTCTGGATGGTTGTATAGCGGCAACGGCCACCTTCTTTTACCAAAATTTCTACAACAGCGCTGTGCAAGCTATCGGAGCTATAAATTGGAGCAGTACAACCTTCAACATAGTGTACGTATGCGCCTTCATCAACAATAATTAGGGTACGTTCAAATTGACCCATATTTTGTGTGTTGATGCGGAAATAAGCTTGCAACGGCATCTCAACATGAACACCGGGAGGTACATAAATGAAGCTACCACCAGACCAAACAGCTGTATTGAGTGCAGCAAATTTGTTATCGTTTGAAGGAATGATTGTTCCAAAGTATTCCTTCACTAAATCAGGGTATTCACGTAAGCCAGAATCCATGTCCAAGAAGATTACGCCCTGTTCTTCGAGGCTTTCTTGAATTTTGTGGTAAACAGACTCACTGTCATATTGAGCCGAAACACCATGTAGGAATTTTTGTTCAGCTTCAGGAATACCTAACTTGTTGAAGGTATCTTTAATTTCCTCAGGTACTTCATCCCAATCTTCTTCAGTTTTTTCTGTTGCTTTCATGTAGTAGTAGATGTCGTCATAATCAATCTGACTGAGATCACCACCCCATTGCGGTGTACCTTTTTCAAGGAAGATTTGGTATGCCTCAAGGCGATATTCAAGCATCCAATCTGGTTCGTTTTTCATCTTACTGATGCTACGAACAACGTCCTCATTGATGCCTTTTTGACTTTTGAACGTATAGTCTACATCGTCATCATGAAAACCGTATTGTTCAGCGTACGATAGACCTACATCACGTAACGCTTCTTCTTCTTGGGTGAGTTCTTTTTCACTCTTAATCATGTCTGTCATGGTTAGTTCCTTTAAAAAGGCTAATGTTCAATTTAAGCTTCTTGAGGGATCCCGTGCTTCTCACGTACCCAGTCGTATCCTTTTTCTTCAAGTTCGAGAGCTAATTCAGGTCCACCACTCTCAACAATACGACCTTCAAACATTACATGTACATAATCAGGTTTGATGTAGTCCAACATACGTTGATAGTGTGTAATGACCAATGCACCCATATTTGGACCGGTTAGTGTATTCACACCTTCTGCAACAATGCGCAGTGCATCAATATCCAGACCAGAATCTGTTTCATCAAGTACAGCAATTTTGGGTTCGAGTACAGCCATCTGTAGGACTTCTGCACGTTTCTTTTCACCACCACTGAAGCCATCGTTTAGGTAACGTCCAGCAAATGCGTGGTCAATTTTTAAGCTATTCATTTTTTCGCGCATCATTTTTGCGAATTTCGGGATAGCAATACCCTTACTATCTGGATCTTCTGCTTTCATACGCGCATTAATCGCATGACGCAAGAAGTTACCCAATGTCACACCAGGAATTGCAACAGGATATTGGAATGCAAGGAATAACCCATCACGACTACGTTCGTCAGGATCCATATCCAGTACGTCTTCGCCATCCAGCAAAACTTGCCCATCATGGACTTCATATGCGGGGTTGCCCATCAATACATTAGCTAGTGTGCTCTTACCAGAACCGTTTGGTCCCATCAACGCATGGATTTCGCCTTGCTGAACTGTAAGATTAACACCACGCAAAATGAGGTCTTCTTCACCTTCAACGCTTGCATGGAGATTACGAATTTCAAGTGTCGCGCCCATTCGAGATAGGTCTCCTCTCATGAATTTTTAATGTTGGTTAAATTTACTCTATAACCGAGTCGAATTTAATGGCAGTATAACAGCGTGGTATGCACTTGTCAATATTTACGATAAATATCTGTTTTATTCAGATTGGTAAATGATGAGTAGACCTGCCAATACAATACAGCTAGTACGTAGGAATCACATCATATTTTCTAAGATAATTATCTATTTAATTGACACTGAATTATCACTATACTATGCTAAGACTTGAATCGAGACACAAAAACAAACGAGGAAAACAACTATGGACAACTCAAATATGACAGAAAAAGAAGCTGGTTTATACGAGGCATTACGCGCAGTTATTGACCCTGAAATCGGCATGAACATTATTGAATTAGGGCTTGTACGCAATGCAGAAATTGAAGATGAACGGGCGCATGTCACAATGATTATGACCACCCCATTCTGTCCATATGCACCACAACTACTTGAACAAACGCGTCGTACCGCCCAAGATTATCTCGGTACGCCAACAACCATTGAAATGGGAATGGAAATGTGGGATCCAAGCATGATGGAAGAAGGCGCAGCCAGTGATTGGGGCTTATTCTAATCAAATCTTAAAGTGGAGGGGTCACCCCCTCCATAGGGTTCTAAGGGCGATTTCGCGCAATCCACTGTAATGGATCGATATAATTCTGAATAAGTCGTGAGTAATCTCGACCCGGCCAATCACTTGGATGAGTTTCTAACCGAGTTGTTGGGCTCAAATCAAAATGTAAATGCGGTACAAATCGTCCAAACGCATTCCCGATTTCAGAGATTTGCTGTCCACGTGTCACACGCTCACCTACACTCACCTGCATATTTTGTACGTGCCCATACCGACTATATAAAACCGAGCCAGATGGTTGAAACAGTGGATCATGACGAATAATGATCACATTTCCCCACACACTTAAACGGGCAGCAAACGTAACGACACCGCTTGCACATGCATAAACAGGCATCCCTAGATCTGCATATGGTGTACCAAAATTGAGATCAGCTCCTGTATGATAGGCTTCACTCGGTGTACCTACAAAATATAGCCGACCAAACGGGCTCGCATCCAACCAACCGGAAGGCCATATACGACCACCCGCACGTTCTGCAGCTGTACCAACAGGCGAATCATAACCATCAGCAACGTAAACACCATTAACGATAGTACCGTTGCCACCAGATGGTGGATTTGTTGGTTCAGTGGGGTCTGGATCAGGTGTGGGATTATCACCCGGTTGAACTGTTACAATACGACGAAACCGTATGGCATCAAATGCGATATAAGCATCTCGTTCGCCCGTTATATCATTTAAGAAAACACGTCCTGCATTAGGTTGTGATTTATCAAGATCAAAAATACCTAATGCAACCCAAGTATTACGGTTACGATTCTGGTTTATATCAATTACAACTTCTGTATCAGTGCCGACAATACCATGCACTTTATAACGAGCACGAGTCGTTGTTGCTTTACGATTTGGAATAAAGGCAGAAATTTCATAGCGACCGGATTGAGGTAATGTCGTTTTCCATTCTGCCCAAACTTTACTTGTTGTACGTGATGTATCAATATACAGGTATTCCCAACCCCATGTATTTTCACGAGATAAGAATCTATATTTATCACCATAGGTTCCATTACGGAAACCCGGTTGGTTTGGAAGAATAATGACTTCGTCTGTAAAGTTATCAACTGGTTCAGAAACTGGATCTGCTGGAGAAGACGTTAGTTCGATTGCTGTATTAACCGCACTCCATTGTGAAATCACACCATAACGCCACCAGCTAAGCCCTTTTGCTCCATATTTTTGTGTGGAGATCGTATGGGCTTGTTGCTGATCAAGTACAGGTGAATCACCTTGTAGTGCAGGAATAATCGGTTTACCGTAAGGTCGCCAAGTGTTATAGACTTCATCAATGACTTCATCAACATCACGACGAAATGTAAACCAGTAAGTTTGAGGATGAACGCTATTAATAAATGGTGCCCATTCTTCGGGGAAAATACTATCATAATGCCATGGACGCGGATCCATACTCATACCTATGTGGAAACGATTACCAATTGCTTTACGTATCTCCAGCATAAATGGACGTATGGGTTGTCGTCCGCCCTGCCAAAATCCAGCATAAGGTTCAATGTCAAGTATCATTGATTTAACACCGGGTCTTTGACAAACAGCATTGATCAATGCTGCCTCGCGAGGAACATCAAGCCCCTGTGGTACACACCAAGCATGGAACTCCATATCATTTGCTTCTAGTATCTCCACCCATTTATCTACACTTTCAGGTCCAGAAATAGCTAGATTGCTATCAGTGTCATCAAAATCACCCATCCAATTTACACCATCGCTGGTCTTTACCCAAATCTGCTTGACATTTGGTGTACGTGATTTGATATTAGCAACAAGTTGTTCAATAGACGTCTCAGGAACACTTGTGCCTTTCCAATGCCATAATGCAATCTTGCCATCATATGGCGTAGTCACTTCATCATTGGACGGTACTGTTCCAACCGCCTGCACAAATGTGACAACACCTGCAAACACCCAACCACGAATCCCTCTTTGCTCAACCCATACCCACTCGTCTTGTGTCTGTGTAGCGGGATAATACACAACAAGCGAGTTATCTAATATGTCCCCGACATCTTGATAGTTTACCCCCGGCCCAGTACGAATATTGACAAATGCCGACCTTGTATTCGCAATGGCAATTACGCCACTTCCTGCATCTGAGGGTTTTGATACTGACGGTACACTACTCATGCACTGCTCCTTTTGCAAACGATAATCTAACTTAGCATAGCTAGATGGTAGTACATTAGAGCATTTTAGGCAAAATAATCTGTGATGTTTTTTGTCATCGTCAATAAATCTTGAACCATATCAATGACAAATCACATCTGGTGTGATTGAAAACTATCCAATAGGATTACATCGTTTGTATACTAAAGTATGGATAGAACCTTTACTGAAATGGAAAAAACTTCAAAACAACAAACCCCAAAACAAAATAACTTCCTCGTAATCAGTATTGTGGTTGTGATTTTAATAGCATTTATTGGTGGTAGCTTTTTGCTATTTATGTACACTAACCAACCCGAAGTTAATTATAGATTTGATCGGGTTCTCGAAAAGCTCAATCAACCTGTTGGAATCACACATAACAATGATGAACGGTTATTTATCAATGAGCGCAACGGCGTAATTCGGATTCTTGAAAAGGGCCGTATTCTACCACAGCCGTTCCTCGACATCACCAACCGCGTAAATATTGAAGGCAATATAGAACAAGGGCTGCTCGGACTAGCTTTTCATCCAAATATCGAGGAGAACAGATATTTTTATGTTGCCTATACTGATGCCGATTTCACGTTACACTTAGAACGTTTTCAGGTAACAGATGATCCAAATGTCGCCGATAACACATCAGGCGAAATTATGCTCTCTGTAGAGCAGACGACCGCAGCACATAATGGAGGGCACCTACGCTTTGGCCCAGACGGTTACCTCTATGTGTCGATTGGTGACGGTGGTGAATCAATTGACCCCAATATAACAGGTCAGAATCGCGATGACTTGCTTGGAAAGATTATCCGTATTGATGTTAATGGCGACTTTCCTTACAGCATTCCAGAAGATAATCCATTTGTGGATGATCCAGACACCCGCTCCGAAATTTGGGCTTACGGTTTCCGCAATCCATGGAATTTTAGTTTTGTCCCCGACAGTACGGCTATGTTCATAGGAGATGTCGGATGGTCAACCTACGAGGAAATTAACTACCAACCTGCTGATAGTAATGGTGGTGAAAACTACGGTTGGAAACTGTATGAAGCGGAAACCGAAATTGAACAACCCGAAGGCGTCGAAGTTAACGATATTCCGTATGATGAGGTTGTATTCCCTATTTACTTCTATCCTCATGCACAACCAGAAGATTACGACGAGAGTTTTCCTGTCGGTTGTGCTGTTATTGGAGGGTTTGTATATCAAGGTGAAGAACTCCCAGAATTACAGGGGAAGTACCTTTACAGCGACTTCTGTCACGGCGACCTCTGGACACTAGAGCAAATTGGAAGTAATTGGGTAACAGAGAGATTGACAGATCTTAACGTGCGGGTGACCTCATTAGGGGAAGACCACAATGGCGAAGTCTATATGACGACATTCCTTGGTGAAGTACGCCGGCTTGTCATAGATGATGATGAAAATTCTGCGCCTGATGGCGACCTCGATTTTGACGGCATTATCAACTCTCAAGATAACTGTCCTGAATTTGGAAATCCTGATCAATTAGATAATTGGGGAGATTTAGGCGTTGGAGATGCTTGTGATACAAACATCTATATTACTAATGCCAATGGATACGAAGTCAAAGTCTACCAACAACATTATGGAGCATTTCATGTTTATCGTTGCGTAGAGCTTAATTGCGCTTTTGTTGTTAGCATCGAAATCTTAGAACTATCCCAAGATGCTGTCTTGATAGCTGAAAGTGAAGTTTTCGCAGGATGGACCGCTGAGGCATCATACGCATTAGACTCTGGAAATCGCGCTGTTTATGATGTTACGATCTATGACGGTGACGGATTTATCTATGTCGATAATCTGCAACTTTTGATCTCTGAAAACGGATTCTCTTGGCGAACTATTAGTTAATTAAAGAAGACGAATCACCGACACTAATTTTCCATTTGCACTTGACATTCCCTTAGGACGATGATATTATTTTCAAGCCTAAGGGGGCGTGGTGTAGTGGTTAACATGCCGGCCTGTCAAGCCGGAGATCGCGAGTTCAAATCTCGTCGCTCCCGAACCAAGTGGAAACATTGTTTATAATGTTTCCACTTTTTGATTCCACTGAAATTACTCCAACTATCCAATTGACCAACACAATCCCTTTCCCCGGCATTGTCATATGATTTTTATGTAACAAGAGTATGACTACTCACCCATCATCAACAAACGCACAATAGTCTAAGCTAGAGGTTGCAGTTATTCAACAGTAATTGGATATATGTTATATCCCTTTCACAGATTTGTATTCTTCAAGCTCCTCCGGTGTATAGACTTGCATCAGTTCAAGTTCAACACCACCTGCTTCTTGCTCGAGGAATGCCACCCAACCTTCAGGATGGACATGACTGCCTTTGACTTTACACGCAACACACTCCTTGAGTGTTGCTCCATTTGCAAGCGCTTCTTCAAGAGCCACATCTATATCAGGAACCGCATAGCAAATATGGTGTAAGCCCTCGTACCCACGTTCTTTTATCCATTTATCAAAGCGACCACCCTCATCTAACGACTGGCATAATTGATACTCAACATCACCAACATTGAATATTGCCACCCGATTGCGCGATTTTTCATAGTCATGAATCTCGGCATCGAGTCCTACACCGAGATATTGTTGATAGGTCTTCAACGCAGCCTTAGCATCTTTAACAGCGAAAGCCATGTGCTTAATATATCTATCGCTCATATGTTCCCAAATCTCTTTCTTTAAGTGTTGTAACAAACCTCTAATGTGTTACTTGTTTTTCTACACTACACAATTGCAACAATTGACGAATGTCATCCACTGATTGTAGATCCATGCAAGTTTTATAGATGTTATTAACTTGCTCTGCTGACATTATGGGCTGTGTTAGAACACGGAACTTTTCTTTTATCTCAGAATTGGTCATCCGAAACTCTGGTTCACCTTTCATATTTGGAAGATATGCCTCGCGAACATCACCCGTATTTAGCGTAATGTGTAGTCTACAACCATTCCGTTCTGGATAGTGCTCCTCCATTTCAGGGTCGATCTGAACATCAATCAATTGACGTAAACGTCGCACTTCAGGATCATCCCAAGTTTCAAAATCTTCGGGCCAAGCACTCCCTTGTGTTAAAGCAACTGCAGTAGATACACGAATACTTAATCCAGCAACATCACGAGACGGTGGATTTGGATCAACACGGAAAATTGGACGCGTCGCATATTCATACGTATCCAACCGAATCGATTCGATAGCAGATACATCCAGTGGGCCTTCCTGCAGAATAGTTTGAGCAGCATCGATGGCTTGATGCGTATGACGACATCCACCGTGGGGTTTAAATGCTGTTCCTACAATTGCAAAAAACTCACCTAAATCATCAAACATATTTGGATCGTAACCATCACCGAATGCTTTAAAAAATCCATAATCGCCATCTAAAGCACCACGCGGGCCATAGAAGCCAGATTCAGCCAATCGCATTGCAAACACACCATTTCGTGCACCAAATCCAGCAATCAGGTCTTTGGTGTCACACAAGCCACCTTCATATACATACTGTTCCGTTCCAGATGACAAGTCGGCAGCAATTGCCACCGCATTAATAGTCTTTTCGACATCTAGGCCTGCACAACGTGCAACAGCAAGGGCCGATGCAATAGCCCCAACAGTCCCTTTTAAATCATGCCCGCGTGCCCGTTGGTAGCTTAGAGCTTCTGACCCCACCCGTATAGCAAAGTCATATGATGCTACAATCGCCGCAATAATATCTTTACCAGATGTCTTGTAAACCTCACTCACTGCCAACACAGCAGGAACAACCTGCGATGCAATATGCCCCGCAGATCGATGTGAATCATCCATCCCCAGAATCTTAATCATTACACCGTTGGTGAATGCACCACCTTCAAGTGATGTACGTTCTCCACTACCCAATAATGTGGATTGGTCACCCGACATCATATGAGTTCCGTAGTGTGTCACTTTCTTGCCAAGATCCCGTTGAAAGCCTCCTAAACCCGTCCCTATTGAGTCGAACAGAATGATTTTAGCAAGATCCACAGCTTCAGTCGGGATTTCCTCATATTTGAGGTTTATTGCATAATTCGCAATCGTTTCGATCAGAGGCGTTTTGCTGGTCATCATCAAATCCTTAAATATCTATTTTTTCAAAATATCTTTCAATGTATTGATCATGTAATCTGTATCATCAGGTGTTAGTTCAGGAGTAACTGGTAAGTTCACCACTCGTGTCGCTAAATAATCAGTAACAGGCAGTTGATCCGAATTACGCATCCCATCAGAATTCACAGTATACCGATACACCGGTGGCGAATAGTGAATTACAGTTTCAATGCCTGCATCTAGCAACTTCTGATAAACCTCAAACTGATTGTCAACACCGATGGCGTATGACCGAAAGGTAGGAGCAGACTCCTGTCTAAAGGTAGGCAACGAAGCTGATGCACCTGACAATCCTTTGTATAAGTCGTTAACAATCGCACGTCGCTGGGCTGTCCATTTTTTTAGATAGGGAAGTTTAACTAAAACTATAGCGGCTTGCAGTCCATCAAGTGGCACATTGTATCCCTGTTCCACATAATTCTGGTAGCCAACTGTGACATTTGTTTTGCGGGGATCATATCCATACCCGACCAATGATCGGAGACGTAAATGAATTGCCTCGTCATTTGTCACTATCATCGCCCCATTACCAACACTACCTAATGGTTTAAATGGAGCAAAGCTATACATGCAAACATCTGCAAATGCACCTAGAGGCTTATCATAATCAAGTGCCCCACAGGCAAGTGCTGCATCCTCGATAATTTTGAGATGATATTGATCTGCAAGTGACCTTAACTGCTTCACATTTGCCGGATGTCCGTGCAGATCAACAGGAAGAATGGCGCGCGTTTTGTCTGTAATCAGCCCTTCAACAAGGTCAGGATTGATCGTGTAATCTGTCTCTAAAACGTCACATAATACAGGTATGGCACCACACTGACGAATCATACCTGTAGTCGAAATATCCGAATTGCCTACCGTGATAACTTCATCACCGGGTCCAATACCACATGCTTGCAACGCAAGGAACAACCCAATTGTCCCTGAATGCACAGCAACAGCATAAGATTGTTCAACTTGATTAGCAAAGGAATGTTCGAGTTTTTCACGGATGGCAGATGAATGCCGATAAGAATCAAAAATGATTGGTTCGAGTACTCCTAGAATTTCTGCGCGCAAGGTCTCATGTGTTGCAGAAGCATATGACCGTGGAACACGAAACACCCGATGTTTTTGCACGCGACGCTCCTATCCTCGCCCCCGAACGTTTGGATCAAGAAAATCTCGTAGCCAATCACCTAGGAAGACGACTCCGAGAACTGTGATTGTGATCGCTATACCGGGGAAAGTTGTCATCCACCATGCACTATTAATATATTGTCGACCATCAGCCAGCATCAGACCCCACGTTACGGTTGGAGGCTTTACACCTAATCCGAGAAAACTCAACGAGGATTCTGCAAGAATAGTGACACCAACTTGGACAGCCGCCAATACAATCGCAGATGAGATTACATTTGGTAATATGTGGAAGAACATTACTTTTACGCGATTCTGACCAAGTGCATAAGCGGCAACGATGTAGTCCATCTCACGTACTTTGAGAACTTCACCACGGATTACTCTGGCATATGTAACCCAACCAGTAAAGCCTAAAATAAGAATCAGCGTTGTTAAACCTGCCCCGACCACACCGGAAATTGCAACCACAAGGATAATAAATGGAATACTTAGAATGCCATCGGCAACCCTCATCAGTATCGTATCTGTTGTACCACCCACAAATCCGCTAATAAGGCCGTAAATTACGCCAATCGTCCCTGCAATTAGCACCGATACCACCCCGACTAAGACAGAAACACGACTACCAGCAATAATTCGACTTAAAATATCGCGTCCAAGTTGATCAGTTCCCAGCACATAAACGCCAGAATCGTCAGCAAAACCAGGAGGCATGAAACGTGCACGTAAGTTTCCGTCTATCGGATCATGAGGCGAGATCACAGGGCCAATAATAGCCAATATGATCACAATGGAGACAACTAATGACCCAATGAATCCAACAGGGCTTTTGGATAACGTAGAAATAATACGAATAGATAATCTACGTGGCGGAGGTAGGGTTGCAACCTTGTCAAGCTGAGAACTGTTGGCAGATTCAGATTTCATGATTATCACTACTTAATTCGAATACGAGGATCAATGAGCACATAAAGCACATCAATCGTAAAGTTAATTAGAATAAACGAAAGAGCAAACCAAAAAAGTCCAGCTTGAACAACTGTAATGTCACGTACATTAATAGACTCAATCATTAGTCTGCCAAGGCCGGGCCATGAAAATACACTTTCAACTACAACCGAGCCACCCAATAACCACCCGAGCTGCAATCCAAAAACAGTTATAATCGGTATAAGCGCATTTCGTAAGGCATGTCGAACAACAACAATATTCTCACGCAAGCCCTTACTACGAGCAGTACGAACATAATCCTGATTCAAAACTTCTAGCATTGCGGAGCGTGTAAGACGCGATAGTCTTGCGGCCATTCCGACACCAAGTGTTAGAGATGGCATAATAATTGCTGCTGGTTCTAGCGCCCCAAATGCAGGCAGTATCCGCAAATTTACGGAAAAGACAATAATCAACATCAAACCGAGCCAAAAACTCGGCATCGCTGTACCCAACGATGCAAGGGCTGTGCTGATGAGGTCGATTAGGCTATTACGCTTAAGAGCAGAAATGACACCGAGTGGGATCGCAATAGTGACACCAACTATCGACGACGCGAGTGCAAGAATATACGTATTGCCAAGCCGTTCGATAACAAGCTCCATAGCTGGACGACGCGCTTGGATGGATTGCCCGAAGTCACCTGTTACTGCTTTACGCAAAAATATCACATATTGTTCGACAACAGGTTTATCAAACCCCCATGCCGCACGCATTTGAGCGATTTGATCTTCATTAAATGTCGGAGGAACCATCACAGCAATGGGATCACCTTTAAGCCGTACCATAAAAAATACGATCAGTGAAACAATGAACAAAGTAATCGTCATTTGTAGAAAACGTGTTAAAACAAATCCCTGCATGATTCCTCCACTTAACTAGAATATGTAATCGGTGACGACCTAACTATAGCCACCGATTACATGGACTTGATTATTGATTAACCGTCTGCGAGTTGAACATCACGGAAAGTGAACCAACCATCTTTACGTGGCGTAAACACGAATTCTGCAGAGTTATACGCCATAACATTGTCTATTTCATATAACGTGATCGTCTGAGAGTAGTCGATGTAGAAATCCCACCATTCTGACCAGAGTTCGATGCGAGCTTCTGGATCAACAGTTGTTAGAATCTCTTCGCCGATAGCATCCCATTCTTCGACACATACGTTGTAGTTTGCTTGTACCCATTCACATTGGTAGAACAATGGAACCAATGATGGTGAGCAACCAAGTGTAACCATGTTTAGATCACGGTTGTTACCGCCAGACGAAATCTGTTCACCGTAAGCCGAAGCATCAAGAATATTGAGTTCAACAGTGAAGCCAACTTCTTCCAACATTGCTGCAGCAACTTCTGCTACTTCTTTTTCACCACCCATTTGGAAAGTAGGTGCATCAAGGTAAATGGTCGGTCCTTCACCTTCAGCATATCCAGCTTCAGCTAGAAGTTCTTTAGCTAAATCAGGGTTGTACCAATCTTCAATTGCCATATCAGCATATTCATCAGCAAATCCTTCTGGGTAGTAGGAGCAAACACGTGCTAGACGTGGGCTTGCAGACCCTTGTACTTCCGCTAGCAAAGCGCGATCAAGTGCATGGCTGACTGCTTGACGAACATTTTGATCCAGTGTTGCAGGTACAAAATCTGGGTACGTTTCAGCGACAGCACCGGTTTCAGTTTCAACACGTGCATATAGATGATGCATACGATTCGCTGTTTCAGAAACTAATGAGATACCATCAGTTGCTTCTAGGCTTTCACGATCTGGTACAGGAACAGATGGAATTAAATCAACTTGACCTGCGAGAAGAGCAGCAACTTGTGCTGATGGTTCTGGAATGACTTGATAAATGACACGGTCTACTTCTGGACGACCACCCCAGTATCCGTCCCATGCTTCGAATACATAGCGATCACTTTCAGTGAATTCAACTAGTTGATATGGTCCAGAACCTACAGGTGTTCTTGCAAATTCTTCCTCACCAACTTCTTCGATGTAATCGGGTGGAAGCAATTGGCAACCGTTAAAGCTAATGTCATATTCAAAGTATGGATAAGGATCATTTGTGGTAACTTCTACAGTCAAGTCATCGATAATTGTTACTTCATTGATGAACTG
This sequence comes from Anaerolineales bacterium UBA6055, assembly GCA_002428985.1. Classification (GTDB taxonomy): domain Bacteria; phylum Chloroflexota; class Anaerolineae; order Aggregatilineales; family Phototrophicaceae; genus UBA6055. The sequence goes on from DIYL01000015.1 coordinate 20,696, forward strand.
CCATTGTGGCTGAACCATGAAGTCTTCACGTGTACGAACACGATCAAGATTCCATTTTACAGCTTCAGCATCGAGCGGCTCACCATTGTGGAAGGTATTACCTGCGCGCAGGTTGAAACGCCATGTCAAATCATCAACATTTTCCCAGCTTTCTGCCGCTTGTCCAACATAACCATCACCATCAGCCGCACGCCAAATTAAACAATCGTACAGTAGATTAGTCAGCCAGTGGGTTGAACCAAACCAAGTGACAGGTGCATCCATGGTACGTATCGGACCACCGTGTGCAAACACGAATTCTGATACATCATCTTGCGCTGTTACAGATTGGAATCCCAGCGCACCGAGTGAAACAACAAGACTCATAATAATGAGAAATCTACCAAACTTCATGGTTATCTCCTATATATATAAACAAACTCAACCTTACAAAATATGCGTGTGGTACATCATGTAAATATCGATAAACTTTACCTCCTTTATTTCAGCAACTTTAGCTAATAGATCAGTAACAACTTTTATACAAGTAATAAAATTGGAAAGATGTTGCTACAAGTGTTGACTCTACAATGTGTAAACTCCACTAAAGCTACGAAATATAAACGGACTCAAACAGAAAACTAATCAACAGGAAATATTCCTGTTTCCTAATTAACAAAGGTTCGATTTGTTACCCATCCAATTGCATATAGTAACGGCTGGCATGATGCGGAGAGAGTCGAACTGCACCCTCTGGTGTCACTAAGAAATTGTCAGATATCAAAAATCCTCTATCATTTTCCAATACAGTCCCGGGATGATAGGACAACACCATATTTGTCTTCAGTTCAAACTCAGGTGTAGACAACGTATTCGGCCCATCACTGCCATCTAATCCTGTACTGTGACAATCTGGTGTATGCTTACCATCTACAGGGAATCCTAGGTCACGTAGGGTCTTATCATTGGTGTCGGAAATCATAGCAAACGTATTGCCCGTTTTCGCAACAGCTGATGATTCTTCTACTGCCATCAGATAGCCGTCTAACAATGCCTGAACATCATCTGGTAGCGGGTCAAAGGAAAATACTGAAGTCATTTCTAACCAGTAACCATACGGGGATTCATATACAATCTCGAAATTGATAATGTCATCACGTTGCATCAACAGATCTTTATCGGTAGGAACGGTATAGGGTGTTAAATCAAGCGAGAGCTTGGTACGTCCCCAAAATGATCCAAATGACTTGATATACCCCTCAACCGCCGCACATACATCCCAGTATCTAGCTCCAACATACGACTGTTCTTTAAATACATCCATTGCTGCATCTAGGATCGCGCCATTTTGTTGAATCGCTTCAAGCTCAAAGGGTGTCTTGATTTGGCGAATTTCATTATATTCAGTGGTTACTTCGACCATTTCATAACCGTCGAGTTCTTTTGCAAACTGATGATATGTCCCAATGCTCATCAATTTGTTCATGTTAACCATACCAATGCGCTTGCTTCCGGTGGCATATTCTTTAGCAATCTCACTTGTACGCGCAACAATATCGGTGTATGGAGATTCCACGCGTTCCGGCAATGTCACAGTTTCATTTCGGCTCCATACCGCTTGGTATGAACTCCATACCTGCAACCAAGGATGTGGATCATCTACACCGAGAATTGCATAAGCCCCACCACCCCAGAGGTGAGCATGCGTAATATAGCGGATTGCGCCAAGCCCTCCCGGCGCAGCTTGCCCAGTAATAATCAAAGCATCGAGGTCTTTTTCTTTCATCATTGCTTGAATGCGTTCAATACGACGGGCGACATCCCGTTTAAGTGCGTCGTGCGTTAACATGTAGTCCCCTGCTCCTTATATTTCAAATTCATATGGTTGATTAAACTTAAATTCTGTCCCAATACCTTTGGATTTTGCTTTTTCATACAATCGTGTTGCCACTGCAACATCTTCAATACCAGTTCCTCCAGATAGGAAGAGCGTCCATCGGCTATTAGGGTCACGTCCTTTAATCTTACCCGCAACAAGTCCACCTAAGTCCCCGATGACATGCGATTCGTCAATTAATCCCTCAGCCATCGGCATCAAGATTTCGCCCTCTTCATCAAACCCCTGTTTCCATTCATCTACAAATACACGACTGTTTAGCACTGTGTATTCATCAATTTCGCGTACCCATGGATAATGTGCTCCCATGGCATTAATGTGAAGTGGTTTATCCGGCAACGATTGCCCGTCAAAGACAGGAGTCGGTGAATTCGTGATGGTTGTTACAATATCGGCATTCTCTAAAGCCTTAGCAGGTGATTCAACTGGGATAACTTCGACACCTAATTCTGCTGACATGCGCTCACAGAACGTGTTTCGAGTTTCCGGTGTGCGGCTATATGCTTGTACACGTTGAATTGTGCAGACTTCTGCTAGCAAATAAAGTTGTGATCGAGCATGTCGTCCTGTACCGATAAGCGCAACAACTGAGCTGTCCGGTGGTGCGAGATAGCGAGTGGCGACTGCTGACACTGCCGCCGTTTTGAGCCAATCATAGTAGAGTACTTCCATGATTGCTGTAAGCGAGCCGTCAGTTGTATCAAAGAGAAACATATATGTTTCAAGACCCTTCTGCAATCCAACGGTATATGCCTGTACACCTGCCCCGCCAATACCCGGCAGTAGTGCCGCTTTAAACTTGAACGAAGCCTTAGCACCATCCTTTAGATGACCACCACCATGGCGTTCACTGTCGCCCCCTGCAATCCAGAGATTTTCGCGTGGGAATCCGACACCGGAACCTAAACCGACTTCACGGTATCCATCCTCAACTGCGTCTATGTAATCTGATAATTCCATCAGACCACGAATTTCATGATTGCGAAGCAACAATACCATCGCCTAAATCATCCCCAATCCAAAACTAACTTCTGTCGATCTCTTCGACTAAATCACCCAAAATAGCTAGCACAGTATCTTCTAAAGGTACGGGCCATGATGCGCCTGCATGAACCATAATTCCATCGCGCGGTGCTGTAATTGTTTCTAGTCTTTCACCTGTAAATGGATGGCGAACATAGCCTAGCTCATCACCAGCTTGCAGTTGAGTGCCTCGTTTGGTCTTATCAATAAATGTAAATCCACGTTCACCCGTAGGCATAATCACAGTGTGCTGTTCGAGGACTGTCGTTTTTGCTACATCGGATTCAATCGCACCATCTAACATACCCAGATGACGCATTGAATTCAGAACGGCATTGCGCACTCGTCCCAAGTCCTGATCTCGATAATCACGCAAACCAGGCCCACCGCCAATATGGGCCGAGACAACTGTTTTGCCATCTTTGGAAGCTTCAGATGCCATTGACTGGTCGTCACTGCGTCCAAGAACAACTTGAGGTAGTCCCAATGCAATTGCCATTGCCTTTGATTTTTCAACCTCACCGCCAAAATATACGCCAGCAAAATGGTGATAACTCCATTGTGCGCCAGTGTGAATATCAAGAATTGCATCAGCCTGAGATATGACAGCCTCATAGTATTGATCTATCATTTGTTCGCTGACAGTCCCATTAGGATTCCCGCGCCCAAGTTGATTGAGATGTTTGTCATCCCATGCAGTGTTGATTTGCGTGAACTCAAAGCCAGATGTATTCATCAGAGGAACCATGACAAGCGTTCCCTTCATGGTTGTCGGATCAATTTCATTAACGATATGTGGAAGGATCAATGCAGGTTCGATTTCAAGTCCGCTTGTACCCGATTGAACGACAAGCATCGGACCGTCTTCTGCCCCAACTACTAGATGCATTGGAATCTGTACAGGAAACCGCCCGTGCGTTTCTCCTGTTTTGAAGAATCCATAACTCTTTTCGCCTCGGTTCGCTTCTATTGTGCCTATTTTCATCAGCTTATGCTCCAACCAAACTAGTCAAATGTAAGGGTTAAGTCCATAGTGCGACGGTCGTCAACACGGTCAATTGTCCCCAAAATACCGATTGATGTTGCACCGACAGTGGGCCATTCTTGACCACTTGGGATGACAATACCGTCTTTAGGTGTACGCATCTCGGCTAATAGCTCGCCTGTATATGGATCAACCAATTTGCCATAGACATCGCCCGTCTTTAATTCATCACGGAATTTTCGTTCTCTAATGAACAGACCATCAACATCCGGCTTCCAGATCACAACACCAGCGTTATAGACGGTACAAAGTGGACCATCAGATTCCATTTCGCCCTCGACCATCCCCATGGCTTTCATAACATTCCAGATGCCTCGTTCTGCGTCGCGGACATTATCATCACCATTTTTGAACCAGCCAGTTCCGCCACCGAATTCAAGTGTGATTTGCACAGCACCAGCGTCTTCAATTGCCGTTTTCGATTTATTTGCACCAAATGTCCCCGGCGGGAAAAATGCAGCTTGATCCAACCCAAAAGCAACAACCAACTTACGGCGTTTTTTCTCCATATCTGTGAGGTTATCAGGGTCTTTTTCTGCACCAAACAAGACATAGCGTTCATAAGCTGTCCTCGCACCAGCATGAAAATCAATCATCACATTGGATTGCTTGATGACTTCGTTGTAATAGACATATGCAATTTGATCCGAAACACTGCCATCTTTTTTACCGGGAAACAAGCGGCTAATGTCTTTGTTATCGACACGTGAGCCACGATCACCGAGTTCAAATCCTGCGCGATTAACCACAGGAACGGCTATAACATTCCCTTTCATTGTTTTCGGATCGAGATTGCCAATGAAATTCAAAATTGCAATCGACCCGATAACTTCGCCACCATGAATTGCGCCCTGAACCAAGAGTGTTGGTCCATCTTCCGCGCCAGCAAATAAATGAACTGGTACGTCGGGTCTCAGACCTGAACGTGAAGCGGCAGTTTCCAAATAACCAAAAACATGTTCACCAGCTTTTGCTTCTAAATTTCCTACTTTTAGCATTCAATCAACTCCTTTAGCCCGGTAACATAACAGGCTCAACACCCATATATTTCTTAAACCATCCAAGGATCCGATGCTGACGCTCGATGCGATTACCCGGACGGCCACCTCGCGACAAGCCATGACTCTCGCCCTCAAAGATGACCAATTCAACGGGTTTACCACGCCAGCGCAGTGCCGCGAACATTTGCTCAGCCTGCTCCAATGCACACCGATAATCTTCATCACTGTGAATAATCAATAGTGGTGTGTTGATATTGTCAATATAAGCGACAGGGGATTGTTTCCAACTACTTTGTAAATCTCGCCACGGATCAGTGCGTGTCTCGCCACCAGTGCATTCCGGTCCAATATCGGATGTACCGAAGAAACTAATTTGATTGGTAATTGACCGTTGTGTGACAGCCGCCGCGAAACGATCAGTGTGTCCAATCACCCAATTAGTCATGAAACCGCCACAACTCCCTCCAGTAACACCCATACGATCACCATCTATATAGGGACGGGATACAAGTTCATCGACACCAAGCATAATTTCTTCGTAGTCTTTACCACCTTGATCACCTTCACTCGCTTTTGTCCAAGCTTGACCGTAACCAGCCGTTGTCCCGCGCTGATTAAAATAGGCAACAGCATAACCCGAATTAGCATAGATCTGGAATTCATGATTGAAGTCCCATGAGAACATAGAGCAATGAACATAGAGGACTAATGGATACCTCTTGTTAGGATCAAAGTTAAGGGGCTTCATCAGCCATGCATGAACTTTTGCATCATCGACACCCTGATACCAGTAGCTTTCTGGCTCTGCCAGTTGATGATCACGTAGCCATGGATTGAGATCAGTCAATTTCTGAACATCGCCCTCGCTCCAGAAAAACAATTCCCCTGGATTCGAAGGATCTGCCTGACCATAAGCAACATTGCCACCCACAGCTGGACTATATTCGAAGGTAACACTTTCGCCACTGACGAGTTTTTCGTACTCACCCGATGTATTGATTCGATAGAGGTTGGTCGCGCCTTGTTCTGTCAGCAAAAAGTAAATCCATTCGTCACCGACAGCCCACTTCATTGTGACATTGGCAAGTCCTGCACGTTGGTCGGCAACAGCGTAATTGCCAACCTCTTCATCGATGTCTTCGCCCAGTTTGATTGCTGTCCCAGCTTCAACATCTGCAAGGTGTGGTTGCCAGAAATTCCGTCGATTAACTGGAGGAGACGTATTGTGTCCTGCAAAGGCAATATATCGATCATCATCACCCCACATCGGGCTGACAGCTGTTCCTTGCCAGTCTTTGAGCAGCAATTGTGGTTCACCGTCGGGAAACTGACATGTGAAAATCTGACCATACCCTAGTGGGACGTTTTGTTCACGAGCCATACCAACAAATGCAATCTGGTTGCCGTTGTTACTCCATCTCGGTGACGAATAATCACATTCGCTGTGTGTGACCTGAACAAAATCGCCTGTCGTCAGTTCCAGCACCCAGATCTGTGTGAAACGATCATGAACCCAACCCACACCATCTTGCTTGTAACGCAAGCGACGCACGACTTTCACCGTTGGTTTGGGTATACCGTCTACGGGTCCTCGGTCCTCAGGTCTCTTGATCTGTGTCCAACGCACACCGACTAGCTTTGTGCCATCGGCTGACCAATCCAGACGTGAAAGAGGAGCTCCATCAGTTGGATAAATTGTTTCGGTATCATCAGCGAGATTGCGAACATGCACCGAGTCGCCCTCATTGTCACTATAAGTGTAGGCGAGTTGCATACTATCGCGGCTCCATGCTAGCGATGACACCTGACAGTCGCCGGATGTCAAACGCCGTGCGGAAATACTGGAAAATTCACGGATATAGAGATGTGTGATGTAACCATTGGAGTTAGCATCTGGTCTCCGTATCGTATAAGCCACCCGTGATGCATCAGGTGCTAGTGCTATTCCATCAAGCCAACGAAACTTCATCAAGTCTTCAGGGATCAAACCACGTCGCCGATTTACTGTGTTTTCATAAGTACCATCCATTAGCACATCCTCAGTATCAAAACCATTTGGGTGATTATGGAATAAGATTCGTAACGGTCTCTTCAACGACACCAAAGAAGCAGCACCAGTGTCCTTCTATGACAGAAGGTCGTGCACGCATGCCAAAGATCACACCTTTTTGAGGTGCTTTAACCTCACCGATGATGTCTCCATAGAGATCATAAACTTGACCAATGAGTGTGCCTTCTTCGATTTCTGTTTCAAATGGTAGGTCTGGATTACCGACATACATACCTGTTGCCGGCGCCAATAACGGAATCTGATAGCCCATACGCCACGCAGGTTCATATTCAGCATCGCCCTCAATCATCCCATAGTGCTTCATCACGTTCAGATAACCCTGTGCCAGATCATCTGCAATTTCGTGGAAGTCACTCGTCAATGTACGACAATTGCCACCAAGTTCAACTGTGATGCCACCTTTATCAAGTGCGCCGATCTGCGAGCTTGGGTTTCCTCCACCTGTACCACTGCGGAATACTAAATCCCAATTTTTGCCCATCGCCGCAGCAAGCTCTAAGCTAGGTGGGTTGTCGGATGCAAAAATCATATGCGCAAGATAGGAGTGTTCCCCACCAGAGTGAATTGCAATCTGTAGGTCACACTTGTCTTTCATCGCTTGCCAGTGTGCATATGCGACACGTTCGGTTGGATACCCGTTTTCTTTGCCAGGATAGAGTCGGTTCATATCATATGCAAATGTATCGAGTGGATCACCACGTGTTCCTGCTGTAAATGCAGAAACGTTCATAACTGGTACAGCGACAACCGTTCCACTGAGGCTCTGTGCATCAACGTGTTCTATTGCTTTAAATATCGAAAACGGGCCTTCGGGTTCATCACCATGTGTCGCACCGTTTAACCATAAGATTGGTCCATCATTGACGCCGTGATAAACAATAATAGGAATCTCGCGAGGGCGACCAAACATGTCTCCCATAATAGGGATTCCACCACGTTTAACCTCACCGGGTTGAGCCGTTACATTGCCAATTGTGATTGCCTCAGGCATAGTGTCTCCTTAAATTTGAGTCGTGTTTATAGTGTAAATTGAATGCCAACATCGTCTGCTAGCGTTTTTAGGGTCTCTACTGTTTTTTGTGACACCGGAATGCCTGATTCTTGACGCGCTGTCATGCGTTCAAATTCAACTTCTCCCGGAAGAATTACAGGTTTATCAGGGTCTATTGGGTCTGCACCTTTAACTTCGGCAACAAGTTGCTCCAACCGTGTATCGAAGTCATCGATGGTGATCAAAGCTTGTGGCTCAATGGCAATCATTAGGTGACCAACATCGAAGTTCTGATCATCTTGGAAGACGTTTAAACCGAATAGCGCGCCAGTCATAACGCCTGCTAACACATCGGTGATCAGACTCATGCCATACCCTTTGTATTCACCAATCGGTAACAAAGGACCAGCCATCGCGGCAGAAGGATCTGTTGTGACCTGCCCATCAGGTGTTAGTGCCCAATTATCCGGCATTTCACGCCCTTCGCGCTCATACCACATCATCATGCCTTTACCAGACATCGTGAGTGCCATGTCTAATACGATGGCATGATTATCTTTACGTGGAATAGCAATTCCCCATGGGTTTGTACCTAAGACAACCTTTGCAGATCCCCATGGCGCCATTTCAGCCTTCGCATTGGTGAATGACCAACCAATCAATCCTTCTTTTGCGGCTGTCATCGCATGATAGCCAGCGATTCCGAAATGATTGCTGTGTCGAACACCGACCATGGCGATACCCGTCGTTTTTGCTTTTTCTACTGCTTTGGACATTGCGCGTGATGCCGCTACATATCCAAATCCTTTAGCTGCATCTAGAAGCGCATATGATGGTCCGTCTTTGAGCCATTCCATCGGCGCAGACGGAATGATTCCACCATTCTTTACCCGTCGGTGATAACGAAATAGTTTTTCTAGTCCTTGCCCCTGTCCGGGATGCCACCATTGCGAGGCTGTCATCAGTCCATCGCTGATGATTTCTGCTTCTTCCTCACTTGCACCAAGTGCCTTCATAAAATTGGAGGCGAACGATTTCAGTGTGTCTAGTGAATAATGGTTAATAAGTGTTGGATCATTAATTTCATATGCCATCGTGATGACTTTCTATCATTTACATAAAATTACAGCACTCTTGTTTTCACGTGAGTTACTTATAACAACAATTGTTCTGCTCTAAACTAGCTAACATCAACTTTAGGCTTGGCTCCAGAAAGAATGCTTTTGGCTTCTTCTAATACCGCTGTCAACTCAATCGTTCGATTTGTACCAGAGCCACCGCCAATATGCGGTGTGAGGATGACATTGTCCATTGTGCAGAGCGGGCTATCTTCATGTAGTGGCTCGTATGTGAATACATCTAAACCTGCACCAGCAATACGGTTTGATTTGAGAGCATCAATCATGGCATCTTCGTCAATAATGCCACCTCGTGCGATATTGATGATAAACGCGGATTCTTTCATCAATGCGATTTGCTCTGCACCAATCATCCGTTCAGTTTCCGGTGTATGTGGTGTTGCAATACATACGTAGTCACTTTCACTTAGGAGTGTATCCAAATCGGCATAGCTAGCATCGAACCGATCTTCAAGTTCTGGGGAAAGCGGTGTACGTTTATAATACAAATTACGCATCCCCATCACACTCGTACGACGGGCAAGCTCACAGCCAATCTCGCCCATACCAATGATGCCTAGCGTTTTTTCAGTAACTTCGTGTACGCGCATATTTTTCATCCAATGGAACGCCATCTTCCATTGCGCTGTGATTTCTGGTTTTATTCCGCGGTAGCGATATGCACCGGCAGCAACACTTTCATGTGATGCAAGCAAATCTTTGCTGAGCGACATGATAAATGTAAGTGCCAACTCCGCCACACAATTCGGTCCTTTTCGAGGTACGCAAGCGATGGTTATATCGCGCAAGCGAGCAGTTTCCACATCTATGTTGTGATAACTACGCCCCAACTTTAGGATCGTTTGCACATTGGTGAGTTTTGCCAGTAGTTCTTCATCAACTCTGGTTGTCTGCGCAATTAGGATATCAACTTCACTTGATGCAAGTTGTTTGGCATCGGTTGTGTCATCAGCATACAGCAGAGTGAAATCTACGAATTCCGCCGCAAGTGCTTCAGCCGTCGCAGCATATTCCGCATCAGCGATTAAAATTGTTGTGGTGCTATTGCTTACAGCATCCATCATTGTCTCCCTATTGCGTGTCCGCCATAATACTTTCCATGGCAAGTTTCATACGTTCCAAGCCCTCTTTGAGCTTGTCTTCCGGTTGCAAAAAGGTCATACGCAGATAATCCTTACGATCCTTGGAGAACGCTGCACCCGGATAAGCGAGAACATGTTGTTCTGTAAGCATTCTTTGAGCAACTTCCGCACTACCCAAGCCTGTAAAACCAATATCGGCAAAGACAAATTGTCCACCCTGTGGCACACCATATTTCATGCCCATTTCATCAAGTGCATCAATGACCATACGCCGACGTTGTCGATAAGCCTCTGCCATCATTTCCACTGGCTCTTGCGGACCAGTGAGTGCGGCAATCCCTGCATATTGCGAGATGATTGATGTGCCACCACTTATTGCCGCCTTGAGATCTTTAACACGCGCCATTAAATCCGCTGGTCCAACAATCCATCCCAAACGCCATCCCGTCATTGAGTATGCTTTTGACAATGCGTTGAGGGTTAATGTACGTTCTTTACCGCCCGGTAAAGATGCTGGGCTAACATGTTCGAAGTCGTCATAGACGAATAGGTCATAAATGTCGTCAGCAATAATGATCAGGTCATGTTCTTGTGCAATCGCCAGCATCGCGTTCATATCTTCTGGCGAAATCACATTCGCCGATGGGTTGTTCGGTGATACAAGCAACATCGCTCTCGTCTTATCAGTCACTGCCTTACGTACATCTTCAGGATCTGCACGGAACGCATTTTCTGGGAATGTTTGGATATCAACTTTTTTACCACCTACAAAATCAACAGCGTCTTTATAGGTGTTGTAATTAGGCTCTGGGATGATAATCTCATCACCGGGAGACATGGCCGCTACAATCATCAGGAAGAGTGCTTCTTGCCCGCCATTTGTTACGACCACTTCGGTCTCTGGGTCAACATCAATATTATTGATGCGCTTTACACGGTCTGCGATTGCCTCACGCAGGGGCAAAATACCTTCAGGAGGTGTATACTCGGAGTGATTGTTCACCATAGCATCTTTTGCTGCTTCGACAATATGTTCTGGGGTATCAAAATCTGGATCACCGCGCCCCATAATAATTGCGTCGTCGTAGGTGCGTGCCTCACCTATCAATTTATATAGTAATGCGGTTCCTTCTAATTTCTTTTCTGTCATGTCGATTTCCTTCTAGTTTCTCAGTTAATCTGCTGGATGACTTGTTCGGTAGACGTACCGACATTCACACGAATGACATCAGGTGCACCAAAAAGTGAACCATCTGCCACATCAAATCCAGACGCGCTCAAACGCTCCATGATTTTTGCCTTATCAAGCCCAGCGAGGTTCACTGCCATAATATTGACCACACTTCCACCAATCACCGTCAAATTGACAGAGCTTGCCAACTCAGTGAGTGAACCCTTAATGTCAGTCAATTTTTGAACCTGTTGTGCATGTGATGCAGCGTATAATTTACTCGCTTCAAGTGCAGCATATTGGGTTGCAGTGCTTGTACAAATTGCCATGATTTGTTTTTGGGACTGCATTGATGGAACCCAAGCTTCAGGTGCAGCAATATATCCAATAAACCAGCTCGCTAATCCCATGCCGGGCCACGCTTCGCCGATCGTTGCAGTCCAATTAGTACTCGCATCAAAAGAGGCAATTGATGTGTAGTCACCATCTGCTATCCATGTAGATAATCCTTGATCCCAGATAATACCAACATCGTTAGCTTCAGCGAGTTCACTGATCTGACGGACTTTATCAGAGGAATAAACTGCACCTGTCAAACGTGATGGGGACTCTAGATAAAGCAAACGACATCCCGAGTCAATTGCTGATGAGATGCTTTCTACCGATGCTAGAGCACCATTTTCTAGGTCAACAGGTAGCGCAATAATATTACGGGCACGGACACCTAATGTCTTGGTGACACCTGGGTGTACAACCTCTGGCACCGCGATACTATCGTACTGTTCACTAATTTTTTGAATTGTCAAAAACCGAGATTCTTGTAGTCCTGCCGTCACAATAATATTTGCATCTGCATATTGTGATCCGGTCTCTGCGTTAAGATATTCTGACACCGCTTCACGCAATTCTGGGATACCGGGTACGGGTACATAATGAGTATGACCCGCTTCAAGAGCTTCAGATGCACCAGCAATAATCTGCTCATCAAGCGGACTAATCATTTCATCTGCGGCAAGGTCTGTTTCACCCTGCATAACTTGTGATAGTAATGGGGTATTTAATGAAGAATTATCCTGATGTTGTGATAGGATTCTATTTTTTGTATCAGAGTTCACTGATCTGTCTCCTCCAATTAATCGAGAAAATAGTAAATAAGAGATAATTTCTCACTCGGTATTGTCATCAATCCAAGTATCTGTGGTGACATCTGCAACAAAAACGACATGCGCATTGAGCAGTTCGATAGCCTTTTCTACATCTTGATTTTCGATTACTTGTGTAATTTCTATATGGTTTCTAGCAATTTGGGGCAAGTCTCCCTTTGTCTGGTTGCGCAATGCCATTACTTGCTGAACACGCTGAGAGACTGTATTCCATAGGTTCGCCAGTAGCATATTACCACTATGCTTAATAACAGCATCATGAAACTTACGGTCGCTTAAATTAACTTCAGTCAGACTATCGGCTTCGGCCGCTGACTTCATTTCACCACAGATCTTATACAAATCGGCAACAGCTTCTTGAACGTTATCCGAAGAGATCACTTCACGAATTGCGAATGCCTCTAACATAAGACGAACTTTGAAAAGATCTTCTATATCCTTCTTGGTAAATCGCTTGACTGTAGGAACATGATAAGCAACTGTTTCTACAAGTCCTTCTGCACTCAAAGCATGAATTGCATCTCTTAGTGTAGCCTGACTCACTCCAATTTGGCTGGACAACTCGGTACTTGCAAGTGGCTGACCAGGTTTTAGCTCTCCGTTTACAATAGCTGTTCTCAACATATTTATCACACGTTCACGTAGTGACTTAGTTTCAATCGATTGCATAGACCAACTCTAGAATTATTTGCAAATATATTGTCAATCCGTATAATCAGTCAAGATTGTCGACAATTGTTTCTCTTTTATCATTAAGCAAGAAAATACTACATTTAATTGAACGACGTCAAATATTTTGTTATATTTACACAATTTTTATCCATATTTTTTGGCGTAATACAATAAAATCATCAATTTAACCCGTTAATGTTAGTTGCAAACCGGATGTTCAGACGAGTAGGTGGATATTGGTAAAATCAAAACGCGACATACTTAGAATCAAATCAATACCTGGGCTAAATCGTCAGGTTGCTCTGTTTTTGCTGTATAGTTGTATCTTCCATATCGGCTTATTTGGAATTACAGATGTCCTATTGAATTTTTATCTGGTTAGCATCGGTTATGATCCCGAAGCAATTGGGCTATTACAAGCATTGCCACGCTTGAGTGGTTTTCTAACTGGTATACCAGTTGGTCTGGTTGCCAACCGATTTGGAAATCGGAATATAATAATTGTGTCAACATGGGGTATCGCACTTTGTGTTGCTTTGACGGCATTAGTCCAAAGCTTGTTTGTCCTAGCATTGACACGATTTTTGTGGGGGGTATTCTTTGGTGCGGGACAAGTGGTAAAACCGCCGTTCATGGTAACCCTCACAAGTAAAGAAGAACATACAGCCCAGTTCTCATACCACAACCTTGTGAGTATGGTAGCAGTCGCATTTGGTAGCATATTGGGCGGGTTTATGCCCGTATTGGTAAGCAGAATATTCTTAATCGAGGGTGTCGGCAATATTGCACCCGAGCAAATGCCAGAGGCTTATCAGGGGGCTATTCTAATTGCGGCATTTATTATCTTATTCAGTACGCTATCTCTACTATGGCTACACCCTAATAGCTCAAAGATAGCTGATGATGACTCAGAGAAATTATGGAAAAAGGCAAAATATATACCATGGCAGAAAATAATAAAATTAAGTCTACCGTTATTCGTTTTTGGAATCTCTGGCGGTCTGACTTTTCCATTCTTCAATCTGTTTTTTAGAGAGCAATTTGGCATTGCAGATAGCGCTATTGGGGGAATTTTAGGATTAGGTTGGCTTGTCATGGGGCTTATTCCATTACTAAATCCCGTTTGGGAAGCACGAATGGGTCGTGTCATGGCGCTCACACTATTGATGACAGTTAGTTCACTTACCTTTGTTGGGCTTGCCCTAGCCGAAACACTAATTATTTCAGTGATTTTTTATGTAATTGCCATAGGTACGCGTAATACGATGCAACCAATTTTCCAACCTTTACTAATGGATCAACTCGCGTCTGAGTTCCACAACATCGCCAGTAGTATAGGGTTAGTATTATGGAATATTGGTTGGTTTGGCGCGACCTTGATGTTTGGCTATCTACAAGTAACGATCGGTTTCAGTCAAATTATGTTAGTTGTAGCATTCTTCGTCTTCTTAAATGGCGTCTCAATATATTTTACAAACCAAAATCAATAATAAATGCTGAGGAATCTACTATGAAAGCCGCTTATATATTGTTTACAGGATTATTCAGCGTGAATATTGGACAATCGATTTTAGGTCCAGTTCTACCGCCTCTGATTCGAGAACTTGAACTTACTGAACTGCACGCAGGTCTCATTATGGGATTATCTGCAGTAGCTTGGGTGATCTTTAGTCCAATTTGGGGGCGACGAAGTGAGGTTTGGGGGCGAAAGCCCGTTTTTCTAATGTCACTGATTGGTTATACATTAGGAGTTGGAACATTTGGGATTGTCATGCAAATGGGATTGGATGGCATTTTTGCAACATCATTACTGACTTGGATTCTATTGGTGCTTGCACGAATGATCGTCGGCACCTTGTACTCAGGCTCTATCCCGTCTTCATTGGCTTATATCGCAGATACAACAACGGGTCAAGAGCGTACCAATGCATTAGGTGTCGTATCTGCAGCTGGTAGTTTGGGTAGAATATTTGGACCAGCATTAGGTGGAATTGTCATAGGTATTGGTTTAGTTGCACCGATATTTTTGTCTGCATTGTTACCCTTAATCGGTGCAGGGCTGGTTCTGCTGATGCTACCATCGGTCAAACCTAACATAACAAAGGGGCAAGTACCTCCGCGGATCAGTCCATTGGATAAAAGAGTTTGGCGGATTCTCGTTGTTGGTTTGTCGGTTTCTACGATCATGTCACTCGTAAACTTCTCAATTGCATTTCTGTTTCAAGATCGATTGCAACTCTCTACAACTGAAACAGCACAGGCGGTCAGTCTAGCATTTGTTGCAGCTGGTTGTGCAGCATTGTTTACTCAGACAGTTCTCATTCGTACACTTAAGTGGTCACCCGATATACTTATGCGAGTAGGTTTACCTACCCTACTAAGTTCTACCGTGCTACTTGTGATAGGAGAGACATTTTTTGTGCTTTCGCTCGGGTTATTTATTCAAGGTTTTGGTCTAGGATTTGCTTTCACTGGATACCGTAGTGCAATGACATTTTCAGTTAATGATACAGAACAAGGGGCAGCTGCAGGGCTCCTGAGTGCAGTGGGTGGAACTGGTGGAATTATCGGTCCGATCTTAGGTACAGGATTATATGGCATACAACCTGTCTATCCTTATGTTCTTGGCGCCATTATTCTTATGTGTGGGATAGGTGTACTAATAACAAGCCCACGTGTTCATCTAGCAGATCAACCTGCTTAGGAGACTAAAAAATGGAGTATAAATTGAACAAAAACGTTGAGAATTAATTTTAATCGATCTGTTTTTTATAATGTGTCATCAGCTACAATAAACACATTTACTAAGCCCATAGCGAAAGACAAAACATTGACATATCGTAAAGTCCTCATATTCTGGCTTCCGCTAGCGTTTTCTTGGCTCTTGATGACATTCGAAGGACCATGGATACAAGGGGTAATCGCCCGCAAGCCAGATTCTGAAACCCAACTCGCTGCATTTGGATTGATTTTTTCCCTGCAAGTCTTAATCGAAACCCCTGTCATTATGCTTCTTGCAACGAGTAATGCTTTGTCACGAAATCGACAAGCATACCGTGTACTATGGCGATTTATGATGGGGATCAATGTATTTGTAACCGTTTTAGCACTATTGATGGCATTCACACCATTGCTTGATTTCTACCTCGGCAACCTACTCAATATTCCTGAACACATCATTGAAGCCACTCGACCTGGTATGCAAATTATGGTTTTGTGGAGCGCATTTATCGGCTATAGGAGATTTCATCAAGGCATTCTAATTCGGAATGATAATACACACGCAGTTGGCTATGGTACTATCATCCGTATTGTTGTCTCTGGTGGTGTTGCGATTGGCTTAGGAGCAGTCACACAAATTGCAGGCGCTGTTATCGGTGCATTAGCTTTGATTTTAGCTGTGCTAGCAGAGGCTATTTATACATATGTCGTGTCATTACCATATGTCAAACGTCTACTTGAAACCCCTCTCAATGATAAAATTAAATCGCTAACTTATCGTGACGCATTTAAATTTCATATGCCTCTTGCAGCCACGAGTGCTATTACACTGTTGATTCGCCCATTTATTGAGCGGGGTCTAGCCGAGATGCCTGATGCAACCCAAGCCCTAGCAGCTTGGCCTATTGTATTCTCCATTATGTTAGTCATGCGTTCCGGTGGGATGGCATATCAAGAGGTGGTAATCTCGCTTAACCAGAGCCAAGAGCATCACAATATTTTGCGTGGATTCACCCTCAGGCTTGGTTTTGGACTCAGCATTTTTATGGCGCTCTTTGCTTTTACCCCAATGATTGCTTTCTATAATAATGTGATCTTAGATGTCCCTGAAAATTTGCGTGAACTCGTTATCGTCGGCTCACAAGCGGGTATTCTAATTCCATTACTCACAACGTTACAAAGTTACATGCGTGCGCTCTTAATGCTCACAGACAAAACAAGCCCAATTTATCAAGCAATGATAGTTGGATTTGTTATTACGATCATAGTGGTTTGGGGCGGGATTTCACTTGGATTACATGGTATTTTAGCTGCAAGTCTCGGACTTACCGTCGGTCAAATTGTGGAATTATTGTTGTTATATGTCAGCTATCAGAGACAAAACAATCCACTTACAACTTATTGGCAATCGCTCAACCCATCTTCGGGTGACTAAATTATTCTGGGAAGGATTATTAATGAAATTTCAACCTAACTTTTTACCCTTACGCGAACAAGCACAAGTTATAGACAGATGGCTTAAAACCCGACTTGATACGATTATCCCCGAGCTATTGGAGCGAGAAAACTTCGATATGTGGATTGTTGCTTGTCGGGAGTACAACGAAGATCCTGTCGTCATGTCGATGCTTCCAGCTACATCTATGTCGTCGCGCCGTCGTGCTATTCTTATCTTTGCAAAAAATGATGATGGCTCTGTTGATCGTCTAACACTGTCTCGTTACGGTTATGCCGGCTTCTACGAACCAGTCTGGAACCCTGACGAAGAAGACCAACATGATTGTCTAGCACGAATCATCAAAGAACGCGATCCACAAACGATTGGCATCAACACATCAGAAATATTTGCATTCGGGAGCGGTCTTGCACATATCGAGTACAAGCTAATTGCAGATGCACTGGATGACGAATATATATCGCGGTTTAAGAACGCAGAACGCTTATGTGTTGGCTGGCTAGAACGTCGCCTATCTGATGAAATTGTTGCCTATCGACGTATCGTTGAAATTGGCCACAAGATTATCGCACAAGCATTTTCCACACAGGTGATTCATCCAGGGATTACCACGACTGATGATGTGGTCTGGTGGATGCGGCAGACAATGCATGATATGGGTTTAGAAGCATGGTTTCATCCAACAATTGACATTCAAGCACAAGGGTTTTCTTTCACCATGATAAACGGTGACGACCCAAATGAACGTAATGTAATTATGCCCGGCGACCTACTCCACTGTGATATGGGTTTCTATTATTTAGGTTTAGCAACTGATCAACAACAACACGCCTATGTACTAAAACCTAATGAAACGGATGCACCACAAGGTCTTAAGGATGCACTCAAAGAAGGTAACCGTTTACAAGATATTCACATGGAAGCCATGCTAGTTGGACAAACGGGTAATGAGGTTCTTAAATCCGCATTAGAGAAAGCAAAGGCCGAAAATTTACGTCCACAGATCTACAGCCACCCACTTGGTTATCACGGTCATGCAGCTGGTCCAACAATTGGTTTATGGGACAAACAAGAAAGCGTGCCCGGCAACGGTGATTATGAACTCTTCGATGATACAGCATATTCTGTAGAGCTTAATATCATCAAGAGTATCCCCGAATGGGACGGTCAGGATGTGCGGATTATGCTAGAAGAAGATGCTGTACTCACAGGTGGAGCGATGCAGTGGTTAGATGGACGTCAAGAGAACTTCTATTTAATAGGCTAATGTGTCTCACTGTTCGTCTATCATTCGAGACAATCTCTGAAGACTAGCATTGCTCGATTTAAAAGATGACAGAATGAGAGTCGTATCGGTAGTGCCAATTGAATTGAATTGCTGAATAACTACTTCGATTTGTTGCACTGATTTAGCACGAATACGAAGAATAAAAGAAGCAGATCCTGTGACATGGTCGCAGGATTCTATTTCTAGTGTCTGATTCACGATATTTGTAACAATATCATAATAAGCTGGGTCAGTTGTCAGTGTAACAAATGCAGACACGTCATATCCTAACAACTTCGGATTTATCTGTGCCTGATACCCTGTAATAATTCCAGCTGTCTCAAGTTTCTCAATTCGCTCAATAACTGCAGGCGTTGATAGATGAACTTGTCTGCCTATTTCAGCATAGCTGAGGCGGGCGTCTTGTATCAGTAGCTCTATTATTTTCCGTCCTGTGCTATCCAACAACTTCTTAATTTTTGAATCCATCGCTTACCTAATGATTTAAAGTAAATTATCGAATATACCTTATAAAACTGATGGTCAACAAACTCTCACATCGGTATATTGAATTATATCGTTTTAGCGTAATTGAGGGTACAACTATGGCTAGCATCCAAACAATTTTAGTCGAAAGTATTGGCATAGGGTTTGCAATTGCAGCCCCTGTTGGTCCTATTGGGATCTTATGTATTCGAAGAACACTAGACCGAGGTCTTCGACATGGTCTGGTTTCAGGTTTAGGAGCAGCAACGGCAGACGCTTTTTACGGAATAATAATCGCATTTGGGCTCACAGCATTATCAGCATTCTTATTGAACCTAGGAAATGTATTAAATGCAGTAGGCGGTCTATTTTTACTTTACATCGGTATCATCAGTATACGAGCGATACCGGATTTCTCATCACATAATGAACAGAAAACGAAATCAACTAAGACCCTACTGGGCGATTATTTTTCAACATTAGCCCTCACAATAACAAATCCTCTAACGATTCTCGCTTTTCTGGGTATCTTCGCAGGTATAGGCCAATCAACTTCGACAAATCCGGCAAATTCATTTGTAATCGTATTAGGGATTTTTATAGGTAGTGGCTTATGGTGGTTGTTATTGAGTAGTAGTGTGAACTTACTGCGAAATAAAGTTACAGATCGCCATATGATATGGATTAATCGAATCTCTGGGACGATTATTATCTTGTTTGCCCTAAGAATTCTGCTGAGCATTTTCACAAATTAGTGTCTTGTGTATAGTATTTAATAAAGGCTGATTTATATTAATCAGTCTTTTGGGAATATCTTGCAATGCGTCACCAACTCTCTTATTTTAATTTAAGCTTTGAAATAAATTTCTTATCTTCATTTACATGAATTTTGCGTTAGTTTCACACTTTTTTTACATCTCATTCCTAACATTAAAAACGTAACGTAAATGTAAACGAATCAACTAAAAGGAATGAGACATGAATCTACTCAAGCGTTCGAATATTCTGTCACTACTTTTCGGTGTTATAATCGCAATCATTGCCATAGGTGTCTTCCCATCATCTGCAACCCAGGCTATTGGTGAAGTCACACATCCAAACGACATATTCACAACTGTATACGATGACGCAAGTCCGTCGGTAGTTGCAATCAGTGTTGTTGGTAATCAAAGTGGTGGCTCCGGATCTGGATTTGTGATTGACACACAGGGACATATTGTGACCAATGCACATGTTGTCGATGAATCTGAAGAAATTATTGTAAACTTCCTCGACGGCACAATCACACGTGCAGAGCTAATTGGTGCCGATCTTGCATCAGATATCGCTGTGATTAAGGTCGAACTACCAGTAGAACAACTTAACCCAATCGCGTTTGGCAATTCAGATGATCTTATGATCGGGCAAACAGTGCTCGCAATTGGGAGTCCATTTGGTCAACGGTGGACACTTACATCAGGGATCGTTAGTGCATTAGACCGTACAATCCAAGGTTTAACACAATTTTCAGTTGGTGGTGTTATTCAAACTGACGCATCTATCAACCCAGGCAACAGTGGTGGTCCATTGATTAACCTCAACGGTGAAGTTATTGGCGTAAATTCACAGATTATCAGCCAAAGTCGTAGTAGTTCAGGTGTAGGGTTCGCAATTCCCGCAAATCTGACCCAACGTGTTGCACAAACACTGATTGCCGAAGGTGAAATGGTTTATAGTTATATTGGTATCGCTGGTGGTGATGTCAACTTAAATATTATGGAGTTGCTTGATCTACCTAACAATTTCAACGGCATTGTCGTAAGTGGAATTGTTGAAGACGGCCCAGCAGCAGATTCTGATTTGCAAGAAATTGCAGAAACCCGCACCGCTGATGGTGATTTGATTGGTGTTCAACTTGATATTATCACCGCAATTGATGGCAATCGTGTGGGCAGTATGAACGATCTAATTACGTACTTGGCACGTAATACACAGCCAGATCAGACTGTAATTCTTACTGTATTGCGGAACGGAACAGAGTCTATCGATATTCCACTGACACTTGGCAGCCGTTAGTCCCATTTAGACCAAATAATTAGGAAGACCCAGCTAACATGCAGGGTCTTTTTAATTTCTCAATAGATTTAGATACCTTCTTCAGTCAGACGATAAATAGTGGAAGCTAATAAGTCAATCCGTTCAAACATCATAGGCAGATATATTTTCTCATCAGTGGTATGAATACCTTGTGCAGGTGCCCCCATACCACAAATTGATGGCGTTCCAGATTTACTGACAAAATTTGCATCACTTCCCCCACCCCGCGCAATAGGAACAACTGGATGTCCGAGGCGTTTTGCTTCTTCCAAAACAATATCCACCATTTTCATATTTTTGTCAGTTTTTTCCATGGGTGGGATAAACGCTTCTGTGACCATCTCCGTTACACGATCACTCACGCTAATCTCTTCGTTGCGAATATATTCAGCCTGCAAAATCTCTTCAATTTTTGCTTTAGTTGCTTCACCATCTGCCATCCGCTCGTAACGGAAGCTCACCGTTGCAGTCGCTTCTCCTGCTACAGTATTGGGTGAAATACCACCTTGCATGATACCTACATTAACCGAGATCCCCTTATCCCATTCATTTAACTCATGTAACTTAATGATGCGCTGTGCCATCGCTTCAATTGCACTCAAACCAAGATGAGGCGTACCAGAATGTGATGCTTTCGCCTCGACTTTAAAACGAATCGCACCATACCCACGACGCTGATAAACAACCCCAAGATCGACAGTTGGTGTTAACTCACCCTGAGGAAAACCAGGTTCTAAACCAATTGCAAAATCAGCATTGATATTCTCGTTCATATACCAATCGCGAATCGTTGGCGAGCCAATTTCCTCATTTGCACTAACAATCATCTGAACATTATATTCATCAGCTAACTCACATACAGCTTTCATCGCCCACAAGCCCATGAGCATTCCACCTTTGATGTCACCAACACCTGGTCCTTGCACAAAACCATCACCAAGTTCTTCATACTCTAAAAATTCGCCATCTGGTGGAAATACAGTATCCATATGACTAATCAGTAAAACACGAGGTTTACTATCACCTTTGATAGCTTTAATCAAGCGATGTCGTCCATTAATGACCTCAATTACGAATCCCATCTCTTCTGCAAGGCGAGATAGTTTATCCATCCCAGCGTCAACACCTACTTCATTTGCAGTAAAAGTATTCATATTGACAAATTCTATGAGAGTCGCTTCAATGTCAGATAGTTGGATTTCTATCCATTGTCCTAATTCACTAACGTTCATATTGTCCTCTTTAAAAGAAATTTAACAGTCGTCATTCTACCGTTACCGCTTGTGGAATACTATCTGATATGTTTCGTTAATTTGCACGATAGACAGACGCGGTTATAGTTACGATAGACAAATTTAATAAAGGTCATTTTTTAATGTCAGAACTTGCTTTTAACAAACAACATATAACCTATGCAGATGGTCAATCTGCTATGTATCATCATATTCAAATACCAGCAAAACAATTGAAGTTTGAAGACTTACACCCTCAAAATAGCTATGTGCGCCAACAAGATATTGCAAGAATGCACTATTCACGTGCAAAAGTGCGCGGAGAAGAAAAACCACATATCTTGACATGGACAGCTATGCAAACAGACCGCCGTGCCAATCAATTATTCCCTAATCTCAATTACACAACAGATGACGGTGAACATCTTATCAGTGCCAATTCATTTATCACGTATGTCATTCGTAAATTACTGAGTGAAGGTTGGCTACAGCTTAACGAATACATCAGCGACACATACGAGTGGCAAACGACCGTACCAGCACAACATAAACAATGGCAAGCACGAGCAAATGCTATTACAAAATGGCTTGAAGCATCGATCCAACTCGACCTCTACCCCAACATTGAGAAAGGAACATATCAACCGCGGATGTTTAAAGGATTTAATGTCCTAAAAAACTTCGTGCGCATTGGACGCTGTGATTTTGTCCGCGACTTTGTGAAAAGTTTGGAGCGCAGTGTCGTATTCAACACATCACATTTTTTGCACGAACATGAAGACTTGATCAGTTATCACTCAGGTTATGGGGATGCAATTGGATTAATGATTGGCGAAAATACTATTCTACGTCCCCCTATTTACAATCGGGGAGCAATATTGTTCGATGGTAATCAGTGGTCGATCAAAACAATGAGCATGGCAGACATCACAATTGTAATTCCAGACGACATCTACCTGACAAATGACAACAGCGGAACATATCAGTTTCACATTAACCCACCCAATACCCAACCAATCACATTATATACTCGCGCGGGATACATTCATAATAGTGGACATCCGCTTGACCGCACGCCACTTGAAATAAATCGTATGGAATTTGTCATAGTTAATCGTCAAGTTGTCAGTTGGAAGCAGGGCGGAGGACTCCGTATTCCCCAAAATGGATTTATCCTATCATTAGCCAAAGATGCTGTACCGACCGAAGCCTTAGACAATCTGCGTCAGGATGCTTGGGTTGAATTTCAATTAACATCAATCGAAAAAATCAAATATGGTATCCAAACCGGACCGATTGTCTTAAAAAGAGGGCAATCGATTATTGAGCAATCATTTATTGAGGAAGACTTTTGGGCAAGCCGTATTATTGACGGAAAACGAGTCATTGGTATTTCGCCTGTAAACATGAATCGTACAGCAGATACTGAGCGTAAAGCTCGCACAGCATTAGGCATAAAGGCTGATGGTAATTTGATTTTATTAGTCATTGACGGGTGCGAAACAGATTATCAAACAGGCTATGATAGCGCAGGAGCAACACTAGAAGAGTTGGTTAATGCACTGAAAAAGCATGGTGCAGTTGATGCTATTAATCTAAGTGGCGCTGGGTCAAGCCAACTGTTTGTACACGGAGGTCTCACCAACAGACCATCTGAAAGGCGAGGGCAACCACACATTGTTTATGAACGCATGTTGCCCTCTATCGGTGTTGTTAACTAATCATCAGCGTTAAATTCTGGTGGCGGTGGTCCAAAAGCATCAATAAATTCTTGAACAGCTTTTGGGCCACTCAATTTCAAACCGTTGAAAAACGCTAGCCGATCAGCATCACGATAATCCAAGCGCTCAACACGGAATGGTACAAGACGCTCACGATCTTTGCGACGTTTTGCCACATTGACAAAATATTCAAGTGCATTATCAACACTTTCGGCATCTGTCCAATCCGACTTATAGATAATCGTACCCGCACGGTTAAATATCCAAGTCATATTAGGATTACTACCATAGGCACGATGACATGCCCCATCAATCGAATCAACAAGAATTTGACGTGCTACACCAAGTTGATCTCGAATCGCTTCGGCATGATGGAATTTCTGTTCCATCGAAGTGTGATGCGGGAAATTCTCACCGGGGTGTGCTTCGTTCGTATACAAAAATATTGAGTCAACCCCATCTTTAGCATATTTATCAGCAATTGCATTCATGGATGACGCCGCCATCCCACAGTAACTTCACGTGAAGCTACCAAACTCAACCACTGTATACGTGTACTTTGACCACCATGCTTTTAGTGACGTTTCTGTTTGGTCTTCTAATTTCCACAATGGGAAATCTGGAGCAGTCATGCCAGTTGCAGGGCTATTCTCGAAATTTAACCATTGCTCAACTTCTGGAATCAAAAATTTCTCGTAATTATATTCCATTCGAATTTCTCCTTCTTAGCGTGGGATTGTCGCAAGCTCAAACACACGTCCATCAAACAAGTGATACCGCTTCATAATATTAGCAGTCGTACATGCGTGGATCGGTAAAACAACTAGCACATCCCCAATATTCACAGTATCTAACACATCATCGGATACATGAAGAACCCCGTGTTCTTGGCTCAAGCCCTTTACATACGTTGAATCCGGCAAAATATCCCACCCATCATCGGTCAACATTGCTACACGTCCAAAAATGTGCTGTCCATTACGATTATCCATACTGTAATTACTTAGATGCACTGCCCCACCATACAAAACCATTTGGTTATGTTCACGTTGTTTTGTCACAACAGGACATGCTAAGCCAATGGATATATCTTCAATATCACATGATCCGATAATGGATTGCATCACATCATAAAATACGTAGCAACCAGGGCGAATCTCATCAATCATACTAAAATCTTCGACAACACTGCATGAGGGTGTATCACCAATCGACAAGGTCAATTCCGCATATCCTTGTTCGGCAAGAAAATCTCGTAAAGCCATAAAACGCGAGACCGTTTCATCGTAAACTGCTATGATTTCCTCATGAGTGCGTCCAGCATAAGAATGACCAGAATGTGTCAACATCCCTTTAACCGTCATTTTCTCAGATTGTCCAATTGCATTAACAAGCTCTAGCGCATGATCATTGTCATCCCATGCAAAACCTGTACGATGATACCCTGCATCAACATCCAGCCAAATATCAACAGATTCCGTCAAGTTTTCAGCTAAAAAAGCAACACTTTCTAAAGATTCAACTAGTAGACCCAATTGGCATAAACCTGCCAATAGATTGATATTCGCAATTTCACGCCAGTTTACTGGAAAAGCGACAACAATATCATCCCAGCCATTTTGGGCAAAGTATAATCCCATATCAACCGACGATACAGTCGCCGATGTCACCCCAGCATCTTTAAACCACTCACCGACATCAGAAGATTGATGTGTTTTGAAGTGCGGGCGCATGTTAACATTACTCGCAGTCGCTTTATCCATCATGCGCTGAATATTAGCACGGGTTTTTGATTCATCTAATAATAGCGTAGGTTTTGTGATCTCCATTTATGCACCACCTTTATCGGCTACAGCATTTAAATCGCGCCATAAATTGCTATCAATTTCAATTTCACCAGCTGCCATCACTTCATCGTAAAACTTGTCGCCCCGTTCACCCGGTACAAGAATTTCATCAACATTCGGCAACGTTTTCTTAGTCTTGAGGCGAGCAATCAAATCACTTACACCAACCTGCAACTCATTTAGGTCATCAACTAAAAGTTCTGGATCAATAGCAAACACAAGGTTACCCCAGTCATCTTTTGTTCCATCTTCATTTCGTGATGTCCCGACTAACGGGCGCGTCAGAACTTCAACAATTAACGCTAGCGCCGCCCCCTTATATCCGCCAAAAGTCTTGATTGCCCCGGCCAGTGCTTGGGCGGGATCTGTCGTAATATTTCCATCAACATCATATGCGACATCATCAGGAATCGACTCACCCGCAGTTTTGGCACCAAGAATGCCATAGTAAGCAATCGCTGCAGTTGCCATATCAAATACGATTGGTTTCTCAGCCGTAGGAATACCAATTGCCAGAGGATTTGTCCCAAAGAACGGATCATATGAGCCATGCATTGCCATGAACTCAGAAGACCCAGAAAATATAAACCCTATCAAACCTGCGTCAGCAATTTGCCGAGCATAATAGCCAATTGCACCAGTTGAAGACTTAGTTTTCCGTGTTCCAACAATCCCAAAGCCATGGTCACGCGCTTTTGCAATAGACATCTCAGTCGCCTGTGTCATGACAACCATACCTTGATTCCAGCTACCATCTATCACAGCAGATAATTTAGTCTCTTTGACAATAGTAATATCGCCTGCTCTAGGGTCAGCAGGCATTCCTGCCCCTGTTAGCTTAATCACGTTTTGGTTATTTCCACGTAACTGTGCATAGAGGATAATGTCCGTAATGATATTTGTATCATCTTCACTATATCCCTGCGCCAGTATTGCTCTCTTTGTTGTTTCCCTCAGAGTCTCAATAGCAATTTTCATAACGTAATTTTCACCTTAAGTTTTTCAATAAAAATAAAGGACACTATAGTAGTGTCCTTGACTGTTACAACATAAAAATTATTAACCTGTTGCAGCCGCCGTTTCAACTGTTTCACATGTTAAATTGAAGCGTTGTCGCTCGTTACAACTTAAGACAGGAATATAACGATTATCTTCTACCCATCGCTCAAGCCCGCCTACGGTATCAAATTCGCGTTTGACAATACTGCCATCTAAAGCCCCTGACAAGGCGATCAATCCATCATTAATAAACGCAACACTCGTAATCGGTGTATCTTGTTCAGAGAATCGCTGAATCTCATTAGCGGTTTCAACATCCCACAAAATTACACGCGTGTCGTCACCACCAGACAAAATTTCTGATCCATCAAGGTTGAAACGTACGTCATTAACAGCACCACGATGTCCTGAAAAACGGCGAATAAGGCTACCACTTTCATAATCCCACAAAATGATTGCTCGGTCATTCGACGAGGTCAGTAACCGTGTTCCGTCAGGGCTAAACTCAATTGACGTAATACGAGCGGAATGTCCTGTAAACTCCCGTGTATTATCCTGTGAACCTGAAACTGATGACCAAACAATTAAACGTCCATCTTCAAGTCCTGATAACACATTTTCACCATCAGGGCTGAAAGCAATTGCAGTTACAGGTGCATCAAAACCCTCTTCCACAACAAAGCCTCTTGTATCATATTGATGAATTAACCGCCCATTATTTGCATCCCATAAGTGCAACATTGGATAGACAGTGTCTTCACCTTGGAAGATTGCTTGATCTTCACCACGTGCGCTCCGGACAAAGAATCCCCCACCGGATAGGAAACGTGTACCATCAGGGCTGAAAGCAAGAGCATTTACAAAATCAGCTTCGACCAGCAGAGGATCAACAATATCATATTCTACAAGTGGATCAATCAAAATGTCTGCGATAGTTGTATTCGTATTAAATTGACGAATTTCAGCATCCTCACTACCCAAACCCACAATAATGTTATCTTCTGTTGATTGTGGATTCACAGACAACACGGTTTGTGGCGCATCAGAGCCACGACTACGATAAGATTCAACTAATGTTCCACTCACCCCATTCCACAAACTTAATTCGCCATTTGCTGAGGTAGAAAGGAATAGGTTTTTGTCATATGGTAATTGAGCAATTGTGTCAACACTTGCGCTATGCCCTTCAAATGATTCAAGAGTACGAGAAATAGGTAGTTTGTCCCAGAGATAAATTTCACCGTCAGTCGACCCTGATATAACTCGCTCATCATTATCTGTAAAAATGGCAGCCGCGACACGATTTTGATGAGCATAATAACTACGAATCAAGTCTCCGGATGACACCGCTGAAAGGCGTACTTCAAAGTCATCAGCGGCAGATAATACGAACTGACCATCTTCACTAACTGAGACACTATTTACAGGGCCATTATGTTCAGATAATCGCCGTAATAATCTGCGTGTCGATGTGTCCCAGATTTCAGGACTGGATGAACCAGCACCACCTGTTGTAACAATAAATTCGCCATCAGGACCGAATACAGCATTACGAATACGATTAGTTGCTTCACCCTCGCGTACAAGCCCATCGTCACCAACACCGAACTCAAGGAACTGATCAGCAGATGTCGCATTAGCCGAGATTAAGCGCATAGCATCATCTGTCAGAATCAGCAAGTTATTGCCATCTGGGCTAAATACAACAGAATTAATTGACGAATTGGTTGCCGTACTGATCGACCGTAAAGCATCTCCAGTCTGTGTATTCCAAATAATAAAACGACCATCATCCGAAGCAGTCACGAGCCGCTGACCATCTGCACGGAAATCAACGCTATTAACAATATCTGTATGACCATCAAACCGCCGAACAATCGTACCTGTCAAAACATCCCACAAAATCACATTGCCATCTTGATCAGCTGACACTAGCCATTGTCTTGATAAATCAGCATTTGCATAAGTATCAATACTGGTAACAGGCACAGAATGGCCTTCAAAGGTTTGAATAGCCTCATTTGTTTCTGGATTCCACTCTGCAATGATACCTGTATCATATGAAGCAAACATTCTAAAATTTAGGGTATCATCAATAAAAATGACCCGATCATCAGTAAGTGTTGTATCACCTTCTTCTTCAGGTAATGTGTAAGCCGAAATATCCTGTATACCCCCAAAATCGCCTTTAAAGAATTTACGAGGCCCTTCATATGCAACCGAGATCAATACTTGACGCGCTTGTAATGGAGCATTCTCAATCAGATTGGCTTCGAGAGCGAGTGCAATTGCTAGCGGTGTATCAGATTCGCTAAATTGTCCAGCAAACGAGGCAAGTACCAAGCTCTGTGCACGCTCAGCCTCAGTTTGTGCTTGTTCTTGAGCTAACAACGCATCGCTCTCCGATGTTGCAGCTAAATTCGCTTGTTCAACTGCGTTAGCCTGAGCAAGAAGTGCATCACTTTCTGATGTTGCCGCAAGATTTGCTTGTTCAACGGCATCAGCTTGCGCAGTCGCTGCAACTGCAGCCTGTGTTTGCGCATTATTTGCCTCTAAAACAGCGTTGTCGCCCGCAATCACGGCTTCAGCTTCTGATGTCGCCGCAAGATTTGCTTGTTCAACGGCATCTTGTCCAGCTGTAGCAGCTACGGCAGCCTGTGTACCTGCATTATCCGCTTCAACAATCGCATCAGCTTGAGCAGTCGCCGCAACGGCAGCCTGTGTACCTGCATTATTTGCTTCAACAATCGCATTACCTTGTGCAAATGTTGCTGTGACTGCATTTTCATTAGCGTTAAATTCAGATGTTGCAGCCGCCGCAGCTTGTGTTTGTGCGTTCGCTGCTGCAACCGACGCTGCTTGACTTTGATTAAATGCAAAACCAGCAAGGCCAATCCCAATCACTGCAAATATCAATGCGCCAACAACAATCGCTCTCAAAAATCGTTGATTACGTTTTTGCAACTCTTGTTCACGTCTAAGCCGTTCTTGTTCTGCAGCTTCCAGACGATCGCGTTCTTTGAGGCTGGCAGCCAAATAGGTACGTTCAAGTTCACCAATTGCAATCGTACTTGCATCTATCCACTCTTCAAACGTTACTAAGCGTCCACCACGCAACAAGAAACTAATATCATTATTGGCTTCTTGCCATTCCTGTGCAGCTCCTAATAACATCCGTTGTAGACGAACATCTTCACGACTATCATCAAGCCAAACTTTTAATGTGCCCCACTCACGAATCAACGCCTCATGAGCGACTTCAACCGTTGGTGTACGAGTAATCGGATCCCGACCGGTTGTCAACAAACGTCTCGCAGCAAATCTATCAATCACACCTTGCATGATCTCTTCGTTGTCGTAAGCGGACATAATTTCGGATTGCAAAGCCCGACGACGTGTATCTTCTGTACCCTCACCCAATGTCACTAAGCGTAAGAATAATTGTCGAGTTGCTTCTTGCTCATCTGTATTGAGGCTCTGATGCATTTCCTCAGCTTGTTTCGCCAGCGCCCCAATAACACCGCCTATCTCCTGATAATCCTTCATCATGATGATAGGACCTTCGCGCCGCGCAAATAATTCGGTCAGCGCATATTGGAGCATTGGTAGAACACCAGGTTGTTCACTCACTTCGGACACAATTTGTGCTGCAAGCCCTTGCTGGAAAAATACTTTAACCCGCCGTGCGGGACCTGTGATTGTCTGTTGTAGCTCTTCTGCAGTAAATGGAATAACAACTTCAGTCCGTTGTTGCATCAAACCACTAAAATTTTGAACACCCAAAGGACGATCATAGAAATCTGCACGTAATGTGATAATAACCCGTAAACGGCTATCTGGATGGATAATTGCTTGATATAAACTTTGTAAAAAGTCCTCTCGTTCTCTATCTGACCCAGTGGTAAATGTTTCTTCAAATTGGTCAATCACTAGGACTAATTCACTACCATCATCAGGTAAAGCTGAATCAACTACCCCAACAAGTGCTTCATGATTATCACGCAATTCTTCCTTCAATGTGGGGACAGGATTAATCGCAACACGCATTAATGCATCTTCAAGCTCTGTCAGAGGGCTCGTCCCGGGGATCATCTGTACAATGAACCAATTTTCCGAATTGGGTAAAGACCCTTTCCGTAATGCAGGTAGCAAACCAGCTTTGACCACACTCGATTTACCGCTACCGCTTGGGCCTACGACTGCCAAAAAGCGGTGTAATGGGTGATCTTCTTCCATTTTATCTAACAATGTCTGAATAAGCTGATCACGACCAAAGAAGTCCTCGGCATCACCCTCTTGGAAGGCTGCAAGCCCTTTATATGGGTTAACAACCTCTTCAACTGTATTGGATGCAGTTAAATCAAATGACGTTGTATCAAAATCATCAACCTCAATATCAGAGCCTACGCTAACCGAGACATCAGCATCTACAATTGCGCGTTTAAACGAGCTAGCAAACTCCAGCATACTATCGTAACGATCTTCAGCATCTTTAGCAGCCGCTTTTTGTAGCACTTCGTTGACACCGGGTGGATAGTTTTGCATATCCGGCAATGGTTCATTCACATGTTTAAGGAAGAGTGCAATCGACGACTTTGCATCAGGAAATGGGTGATGTCCTGTCAACGCCTCAAAAATCACCAGCGACATACTATAGATATCAGCACGAGGTGTAATCGTCTGTAGATTAATCTGCTCAGGAGAAATATAACCTGCTGAACCCGTCACAGATTGAGGACCTGTGCCGGAGTCACTACCCTCCTCATCAGACATTTCCATCGCGATACCAAAGTCTGTAAGATATGCATTATCATCATCATCTAATAAGATGTTCGCAGGTTTAATATCGCGATGGACAACATTACGACGATGAGCAACAGTCAGGGCAGCTCCCATCTGGTTCAACAATCGAACAGTAGCGCGCGGTGACCATGGGCCATTTTCTCGAATCGACTCACGCAAGGTACCGCCACGCAAAAATCGCATAACCAGATACGCACCTGTTGGATCACGCCAATAATCATAGAGCGGTGCAATATGAAGGTGATCTAGTTGTGCTACAAGTTTCGCTTCTGCTTCAAATCGACGGATAAATTCGGGTTGATTTGCATATTTAGGTAAAATTTTCTTGATAACAACTTCGCGCCCAACCACCGTCTGTGTTGCGCGATAAACTTCGCCCATCCCGCCTTGTGCGAGTAATTCATGCAATTGATAACCACGAATGGTTTGTTCTTGGATGTTTTCCATAGTCCGTCACAGTCTCTATATGTATAACTTTTCCAGTATTGCGAACTTGTTATAGTATACACGCACGTTAGCTGTTCTACAAAATATCATTTTTGTTGCAATATACATGTTATAAACCCAAATTTAGTTTGCTAAAATGGCGTACAATATCATTTTAGTGTATGATACTCTGAGAATTGATATTGAAAAGCGATGGCAAAACAAATGGAAAACTCATTAACGGGTCAAGATGTAGGTGAATACAAAATTGGGCCACTGTTAGGTGTTGGTGGTATGGGTGAAGTCTACCAAGCTACAGGCTCTGATGGAAAATCTGTTGCCATCAAATTTTTGCGTAACGACTTTATCGCAGATACTGGAGCGCAAGCACGCTTTATCCGCGAAATACGTATTATGGAAGCGCTAGAACACGAAAATATCATGCCTATATTTGGACATGGTATCATCAACGGAACAACGCTCTACTATACAATGCACTTGATAAATGGCATGGCACTTTCTACCATGATGAAGCGACAACGCTTTACACCCAAAAAAGCGTGGCTCATCCTAGAGCAATTATTTCGCGCATTAGAATATGGCCATAGTCAGAGTGTGGTTCATCGCGATATTAAACCAGACAATGTATTTATTGAACGACATGAAAAATTACATGTTTATCTAGGTGATTTTGGTTTAGGTAAACGCTCTGGTATTGACCAAACCCTTACAGAAGCAGATGCTGCAATCGGTACACCACATTATATGTCACCAGAAGCAATTATGGGGGAACGCCCTGATCCACGTGCAGACATTTATAGTGTATGTGTCCTTGCATATGAGTTACTTTTAGGTATTTTACCATTTGATGAGCCATTTGCACACTCTACAGCAATTGCGCATGTCACCAAACCAGTACCTAAACCCACCAGTCTTAATCCAGATTTCCCTAAAGCCTTTGAAGATGTACTACTCAAAGGTATGGAAAAGAAACGCGACGATCGTCAACAGGATATGGGAGAATTAATAACTGTATTCCTCAATGCATATGACACATTGACAGAAGAGCAACTAAATACTGTATATGTCGCGGTCAACTAAATCAAATAGAGGGCAACCCTATTGTTACCCTCTTTAAAAAGCCATTGACTAATACGACGTACTATTTGGTCGATGTATCATCATCCCGCAAACTATTACGCAATTCATCTAAATTTAAGTCACTCAAATCAAACTTATGCATAAGCCGTTGCTCGTGTCGTGGAGGTGGCGGTGGCGCACTAATATCAACCTGTATCATATAAACAACATCGCCATTTTCCATAAAACTTGTCAGATACCCCATGCGAATCAGCTCATACAATGTTCCATCAAGTTGCGATTGGTTGAGTTTTTGATCATCTGGCAAGTCTTCCATCGCTTTACAGAGCTGTTTGTATGGCATTTCATTGGGCGCAGATAACAGATTTATAACAGTTTTCTGATTAGGCGGTAAACTTTGCGGGTCTTTCGCCCCTTTATTCTCATGACGTTGCATGTAGTCTTGTAAATTACTAGATGAACTTGCCATATTTTACCTATTTAAACTCTTGTAATCTAACGACGCTAGTATAGCACATTTCTCAGCATTGCGGTAAATATTACATTATTCCCGAAATACTAAAGACTTCATCTAATGCAATCAAGACCGATCGTTGAGTGTAAACAACACGCACAAATACACTAAATTCCCGAAATACTAAAGACTTCATCTAATGCAATCAAGACCGATCGTTGAGTATAAACGACACGCACAAACACACTAATTTCAATCAGTTTTGCAATGGCTCGACGCAGTTCATTACCCTCATCAACATACTGATCCAACAACGCATGTTTCTCAATTTCTGGTGGATTATCAGGAGCAAGAAAACGTGGATTTCCAAAATCATCACGCGCATCTTGATCACCTGTAAATGTAACAATTACCCGTTGTCCCGATGACGCCAATACAACTGCACGAAATAAATCCGCCGCATGCATGCGTTCAGGCGATATCAGAATATCTGTATTTTGGCGCTCAGTGCCAAACGTCACAGTCAATTTGTCCATCTGCCGCGCAAATCCCATGAGGTATTTACGCATATTATTCCCGTTTTTAACGAACTCTCGATAATGTGCGTCAATAGCAGCCTGACTATGTTCAATCCCAAACGGAACAAACAAAGGATGACCTTTGGGTGAATGTGCAGGAATAGTGTCTTGATTTTGATTACCATCAGAAAAATACAAAATGATAGGCTCATTTTCACGGAAATGATCCGAGGCGATCTCGAAACTTGTGATACCACCAAATGTCCGTGGAGAGACCTCATATAGATTGATACCGGCAGCCTCACGTGCTGACACTTCAAGCGGATGATGTTTGCGATAGTCATATTCTTCGCCATGGGTATCTGGATGAATCTGTGGGTCAAAGAACCATACTTCGCGCTCCGTCAACCACTGATTAATTGGATCTCGCTCTGTATTACGTAGCAGATTACCACTAGCATCTAAGATATTACATGCTCCCCCAGAAAATACTTTGGTCCTTGATACCTCTGCCATCTCACGGACAAGTTTTAAGTGCTGCATACTTAATCACCTCATTATGTGGAGTTTATCTTCTCACCTAATTATGGCGGATAGTTGCATAATTTACCGTTAAATTATGACCTACTTTGTATAAGGGTAACGTTCCATCCAATATGCAGTCGCCGATTCGATGCGATCGCGATTCACATTAACACCAATACCAATACCATCAGGTACACTCAAGGTACTATCGTCATTTAAAACAAAATTCGGGGTGGCAATGTCTTCAGCAAAATACCGATCAGTTGCTGAAATATCACAGGGTAAATTAACCGCAGGTAGCGATGCAAACGCAACATTCGCAGCCCGGCCAACACCTGTCTCTAACATACCACCAATCCATAGGGGTAAGTTATTTTCAACACAGACATGATAAATTTTGATACACTCCGTAAATCCCCCGACACGCGCTGGTTTAAGATTCAAGATCCGAATCGCACCAACTTGCATCGCAACTTTCAAATCATTAACACTCTTAACACTCTCATCTAAACAAATCGGTGTATCAATTTGTTTTTGTAGTAAGCCATGCTCATAAATATCATAATAAGCAAGCGGTTGTTCAATCATCAATAGGTTAAATTGATCGAGTTGTTTGAGATGGTCAGCATGTTCTAAAGTATAGTCACTATTTGCATCAAGCATCAGCATAATATCAGGATATTTTTCACGAACACCCGCCGCAAGCTCTACATCCCAACCTTGCTTGATCTTCAATTTAATACGTTGATAACCTTGTGCAACACGCTTATCAATGATTGTCAATGTATCATCTATGCTTTCTTGAATACCAATGCTAACACCAACTGTAGCAAATTCCTCCGACACATGACCTTCTGGCACAAAAAGAGCAAAATAATCAACCAGCCTCATATCATTAGCTTGTGCTAATGCATCCCACACCGCAGCCTCAACACCGGCTTTAGCATGATGATTACCGCGCACGTAATGTAATAATGCAGGAAAATCTGTACCTTTTTCTACAGTTTTCCCAATCAAACGAGGGATCATAAATTCACGAATAACATGTTCACCCATGACGACAGTTTCTGATCCGTAGCCGGGTTCCACCTCAATTGAAGCTTCTCCCCAACCAGAAATACCCGTTTCGGTAATCACTTCAACAAGAATCGCGACTTTATCCGGTTCGATTCCAAAGCTTGTCTTCAATGGTTCTAAATATGGAATTGCGACAGTATATAGTTTAATTTCTTTAATTGTTATCGGCTTCAAATTGTTTAATTGCATTTCCCCAACCTACCGTTTATGGTTTTATGATATTTAGTTTTACTTCTTACCTTGGGCTAGTCCTTGAGTTGTTAGGTAGGTATAACTTTTTGCAACAGCCTCCAACATATCCCCATCAGTGCGATCAATCTCAACAATTTGCCATTCAGCAGTTTCCTTAGTCGCATCAATAATTGCAGGGATTGGCATCTTACCATCACCAAGAGCCATCATATTGTCTTCTTTATTCAGCGAACCATCTTTGATGTGAATTAATGGTGCACGACTACCGACTTTCTTAACAAACTCAACTGTATCCAATCCACCAACTTCGACCCAATAGGTATCAATTTCAAAGAACACATCATCATCTAATTCAGCTAACATCAAATCAAGTGTGTCTTGTCCGTCAATGGACTTAAATTCCCACCAATGATTGTGATAACCAAGGGTCAGATTATTGCTTTTTGCGAATTGATTTGCTTGATTGATTTTTTCGCATACCCCTTTAATATCGTCAATTGTTTCGAACATCTCTGCGGGTAAATATGCAATAGCAACTCTGGACAAACTAAAAGCTTCGGCAATATCGAGTAACGCTTGTTTGCCTTCACCCTCAGGGAAACCGACATGACTATTAAATACTTGTAACTCTAGTTCTTCAAATAATTTAGCTGCCGCACTTAAGTCTGTAGGTAGGCCGCCGTAAGGCTCAACACCGATATAACCCATATCAGCCACTTTACGAATTGTACCTTCAAAATCTTCTGTCAGTGCTTCGCGTACCGAATATAATTGTAATCCAATTGGTTTTATGTCTGACACGATTTGTCCCTTTCATTGATGTCGTATTGAATCAAGTATTCACACCTAAAGATGTATAAATTAGGTTATGCCATCAATCATACCTTACTCACCGGAATTAACCATATATCGGTTTTAATGATTTATACATCGCCCGAAAAACTTAAGACTACTCGTAGAAAAAACTTTTGAAATGCTGTAAAATTATGAATTCAGGAGCATGTCGGGTCTATACGCCACATAAGAGTTTATAGACAATCACCACAACATTATCTCACAACAACAAATCATTGGGGGGAATTACCAATATGGCTACAGCTTCCGCCAACTCAAAGATGGAAGCAATTCCACGTCCACAGAAATATTCAGCCTTCGCAATTTGGAAACGCCTAATGCGTTACCTTTTTAATTACAAAGCATGGATGGCAACTGCCCTACTCGGTATTATCGGTACAAATATACTTGCTGTCGCTGTACCCTACATTTTGCGTGATGTTATTGATATTGGGATTGCAAATAGCGATAGTGCATTTATGCTGAATGCCGGTTTGCTGGTAGTAGGTCTCGGTATTCTACGCGGATTAACTGCATTTATGGGCAAGTTTTTTGGTGAACGTCTATCGCATTTCATTTCCTACGACATTCGCAATCAAATTTACAATAAAGTCCAAGAGCAGTCATTCACTTATCATGATAACGCGCAAGTTGGCACAATCATTACACGCGCCATCAGTGATGTGAATGAGATTCAACGTTACTTTGCATTTGGGCTCATTGACGGGTTAAATGTCACTTTATTGTTGATTGGTGTTGTTGGTATTATGATTGCAACCAGCCCTCTCTTAGCAATTATTGCATTCATTCCACTAGTTCCACTTGCCTTGTACTCGAATCGCTTTGTTATGCGAGTGCATCCACGTTGGAAAAAAGTAATGGATCGTTTACAAAAACTCAGTAATCACATTCAAGAAAATGCGCTTGGTGCAGAGGTTGTACGTGTCTTTGCACGAGAAGATTACGAGATTAAGAAGTTCTACAAGCAAAACGCCAAACTCTATGAAGAGCAACTTGACTTTATTCAACAGTGGATTAACTACTTACCAACAAGTGCATTTCTTGCAGCAATGTCCACAGCTTTGGTATTATTCTTCGGCGGCATCTTCGAAAGTCAAATGGAAAATATTACTGTCGGTCTAATCGTTACCTTTAATGCGTATGTGTTATTGTTGGCGCAACCTCTACGATTTGTCGGCTTTGTAATTCTGTTAACAACACAAGCAATTGCAAGTGGTGAGCGTGTCTTTGAAATTCTTGATGAAGAAGAGCTTGTCACAAATAAAACTAAAGCAGTTGAGCTCGACATTAAAGGCAATGTCAAATTTGAGGATGTGAACTTCCGTTACAAGACATCAACGCATTCTATACTTACCAATATTAATATTGAAGCAAAACCAGGCGAAACAATCGCAATTATTGGATTAACAGGCGCAGGCAAGACAACAATCGTCAATCTAATCCCACGCTTCTATGACGTAAAAACGGGTAAAGTCACAATTGATGGTGTAGATGTGCGTGACATTGACATATACAACTTACGAAGTCAAATTGGGATTGTGATGCAACAGTCACTCCTCTTCTCGGCAACAATTGAAGAAAACATTGCCTATGGTAATCCTAATGCAACCCACGAGATGGTTGTCGAAGCAGCTAAAGCAGCAAATGCACATGACTTCATTTCTGAATTCCCAGAAGGTTATCAAACGCTGGTTGGCGAACGCGGTGTAACATTATCAGGTGGACAGAAACAACGTGTTGCCATTGCTCGTGCCCTCATCATTGATCCGAAAATTCTCATTCTCGATGACGCAACCAGTAGTGTAGATACACAAACAGAATTCCTGATTCAACAAGCATTGGAACGAATCATGGATGGTCGAACAACATTCGTCATTGCTCAGCGCATGAGTACCATTTTAAATGCGGATCAAATTATTGTTCTAAAAGATGGAGAAATAATTCAGCGCGGTCGACACGACCAACTACTTGCAGAAGGTGGGCTATATGAAGAAATCTATAAGCTTCAGCTCGAAGAACAAGAGCGTGTCCGTCGCGAAGCAATTATTGCCGGAACAATCAAAATTCCACTTGAAGATAAGCAATCAACACAAGAATTCCGTGCTTTGATTGACCGTCTTTCTGGTAAATAACAACCAACAGACCAAGAGGATGTAACATAAACAATGGCTGTTAAAGATAAAGCTCAAGATGAGCAAATAAAGAACCAAAAGGCAGCACCTGAAGAAGAGCCTTCAATTTTAGATATAGATGACAAAGAGCAAATTGGCTTTGACTGGGAGATTACTCAACGTTTCTTAAGCTACCTTGGTCCGCATCGCCGAAAACTAGGTATTGCTATATTTGCCATGTTATTTAGCGTGTTTGCCAATGTTTCTGGCCCACCGTTGATTGGATGGGCAATCGATGAAGGTATCCGCAAACGTGATGCAAATATCGTTGCCTTAGGGGTATTTGCTTTTGTAGTGATTCAGATTATGGGATTCATCGGCTTCCGTATTCAGCTCGGCAATATGGCAGAAACCGGACAACGTATTATCCAAACATTGCGCGATGAATTATTCGATCATGTTCAATATCTTTCGATTGAATTTTTCGCCAAATACGAAGCTGGTCGCTTAATTGCACGTGTCATCAGCGATGTTAATGTCGTCCGCGAAGCAATTACATTTGCGGTTGTTGGCAGTATCCGTGAAATCTTGATGCTGGCAGGTATTATCATTTCGATGGTTTTAATTAACGTACAACTGACTGTTGTAGCTGTCGTTGTGCTTATTGTACTTGGCGTGATTGCCAACTTTTGGCGTATCTATGCCCGTAAAGCGTATCTAGCTGTGTCCGACTCGAATGCAAAAGTAAATGCTGAACTATCTGAAGCATTTAATGGTGTAAAAGTTACTCAGGCATTTGATCGTCAAAAATATAATCACAATCGCTTTATTGGTGATATTAACTTCGAAAACCGCGAGGCAAATATCAAAGCTTCATTTATCTCGAGCCTATTCTTCCCAAGTATTGAATTGGTCGGTGGTGTAGCGACTGGTGCTCTTATCTTTGTGGGTGGTACATTGGTTATCGATGGCAATATAACGGTAGGTGTATTACTTGCATTTATCCTCTATATCAATCAGTTTTTCTTCCCGATTCGTATGTTGGCACAACGTTACAACTTGTTCCAGGCGGTTATGGCATCAGGCTACAAAATCTTTAAATTGATGGACTTCCCAATTAGCATCCGCGATGAGCAAAATGCAGGCGAACTACCTGATATTGAAGGAAATGTAAAATTTGATGATGTTTCCTTCCGTTATACAGAAGACGGCGAAATGGTTCTCAAAAATGTTAACTTAAATGTCCCTGCAGGATCAACTGTAGCATTTGTAGGACACACAGGTGCAGGTAAGAGTACTATGGTCAAACTTATCATGCGCTTCTACGATACAACATCTGGTATGGTTACAGTTGACGATCATAATCTCAAAGAGGTTACACAAAATAGTCTTCGTAGACAGATTGGTGTTGTCCCACAGGACACGAACCTATTTGCAGGTACAGTAATGGAAAATATCCGCTATGGTCGTCTGAATGCAACTGATGAAGAAGTTGTTGAAGCAGCCAAAGCAGTAGGTGCACATCAATTCATTAGTGAGCTCGAAAATGGCTATGATTCCGATATTATGGAAGGTGGCTCGGTACTCTCTACAGGTCAGCGTCAATTACTAGCATTTGCCCGTGCTTTGCTTGCTGATCCACGCGTTTTGATTTTAGACGAAGCAACAAGCAACATTGACACACAAACTGAACGCCTCATCCAAACAGCTTTGGAACGGCTACTTGTTGGACGCACTAGCTTTGTCATCGCCCATCGCCTAAGTACAATCACTTCTGCAGATATGATTGTAGTGATGGATCATGGTGAGATTATTGAACAAGGTACACACCAGGAGTTACTCGACTTACAAGGTGTTTACCATAAACTGTTTACAATGGTATAGAAATATAGACAACACAGTCGTCAGCATGATATTAGCGTTTATTATCGTCATGCTGGCGACGTTTTAAATCACTCGCACGTTTCAACATTGAGTCGCCAAACTTATCTTTCAACAAATCTAATGTAGATTGTAGCTCATCAGCTTGTTTTTCTGCTTCGGGATCGTCCCACAACCCCAATTGCCGTTTAGGTTCAACAAAGCCACTAATCCCAACCCCGATCAAACGTACAGGTCGCCCTTTCACCCAAAACTGGTCAAATAAAGACTCTGCACATGCATAGATTTCATCATCTCTATCGGTCGCATTAGCTAGGGTCATCTGACGTGTTAGTGTTGTGAAATCTGACCAGCGCAATTTAATTTTGACAGTCGTGCCATACAAACCGGACTTACGGGTTTGTCGTCCAACTCCATCAGACAACCAACGCAGTGTTTGCTTCAGTTTAACCTCATCCTTAACATCAGTTGAAAAGGTCGTTTCCTTACTAATTGATTTTGATTCACCAGATGTTTCGACAGGACGATAATCAATCCCATTAGCACGATTCCATAAATCGCGTCCCAGTTTACCAAACCGCGCTGATAATTCATCTTGTGACCAATTTGCGATATCACCTATCTTATGTAAGCCAAGTTTTTCAAGGTTTTGAGCCGTCTTCGGTCCAACACCCCACAATTGGCGTATCGGGAGTGGAGCAAGAAATTGTTTTTCATCACCTACGGGTACAATCGTAATCGTATTAGGCGGTTTATCCTCATGCTGGCGTGCTTTACCAAGCGTATTTGCCGTCTTTGCCAGCAGTTTGCTGGTTGCACCACCTAATGAACAAGGCAAGTCTAATTCTTGGTTGATACGAGACTGTAAATCTTGAGCAATTATATCGATTGACCCTGGCAAGATTGTCACATCCAAAAATGCTTCATCTATCGAGAGAGGTTCTACATAAGGAGTAGTATCTCGTAAAATTGCCATGACAGCTTTCGACCGCTCCACATAAGCCCCCCGTGTTTGTCCAACAATAATCAAATCAGGGTACAGACGAACAGCCTGCGACATCGGCATTGCTGACCGAATACCGTATTGTCGTGCAGGATAAGATGCAGAAGCAACAACCCCACGCTGATCAGGTTGCCCACCAACAGCAATAATTTTGCCTTTCAACTCAGGATTTAATTGTTCTTCGACAGCACAAAAGAACGCATCAAGATCAAGATGTAGTATTTTTCGTGTTTTTGCCATAGCTTACTTTCACAAAACGTTTGTTCGATTATCTCATATATACGGCTATTTTGTCTAATATTACGATTTAAAGACAATCAGGTATAATACTTGACATATAAGATTCAATCGAAATGTAAGGACGCTGTATGGCACAAAATATATCACAAGAAGGTATCCAAGCGTTGGTTAAGGGTGAAAATGGTGCCCCACAACTAATTCTTGGGCGACATATGGACGACAACGTTGTCATAATTCGTACATTCCGTCCATGGGCAGACACTATCCACATCATCAATGATGAAACCAAAGACAAGGTAAAAATGGATAAGGTAGATCAAGAGGGCTTATTTGAAGCGAAGTTGGACAAGAATTGGGCTACTGTACCTTATCATTTTGAAACCAAGACGTTTGACAAAACAAAAGAATCCTTCGCCGACCCATACATCTTTGATCCATATTTATCAGACTTCGACATTTACTTATTTGGCGAAGGTCGCCATCAAGAAATCTATGAAAAACTAGGCGCACATAAACGTGAAATCGATGGTGTAACCGGAGTCAATTTCGCAGTATGGGCACCCAATTGTTATAAAGTCGCTGTTGTAGGAGATTTCAATCGTTGGGATACACGCACCCATGCGATGGTAAGTCGTGGTGCATCAGGCATTTGGGAGATATTTATTCCGAAGATTGATATAGGCACAGCCTACAAATATGAAATTCGCTCCCATAATCGCGGGTATCGTGCTGAAAAGACCGACCCCTATGGATTTTATTCAGAAGTTCGCCCCAATACAGCATCCATCGTTTATGACATCGGCCAATATCAATGGCAAGATGACAAATGGATGGAACAAAGAGCCCAAGCTGAACCACTAGAACAACCCATGAACATGTATGAGTTACATTTAGGATCATGGAAACGCAATGCGGAAGGTGAATATCTCACCTATCGTGAACTTGCTACCGACCTCATTCCATATCTAGTTGATATGGGATATACACACATCGAGTTATTACCTGTAACTGAACATCCTCTCGATGCATCGTGGGGGTATCAGGTCATCGGCTACTATGCACCGACAAGCCGATTCGGTACACCTGATGATTTCATGTATTTTGTTGACCAATGCCATCAAAATAATATCGGTGTCATTCTAGATTGGGTACCAGCGCATTTTCCTAAAGATGGACATGGGCTTAATTATTTTGACGGTACACATCTGTATAGCCATGAAGATCCCCGTAAAGGCGAACAGCTTGATTGGGGAACCATGATCTTCAACTATGGGCGTAATGAGGTTCGTAATTTCTTAGTCGCTAATGCACTATTTTGGCTGAAAAAATATCACCTTGATGGTCTACGGGTAGATGCGGTCTCGTCAATGATTTATCTAGATTTTTCACGAGAAGAAGGTCAGTGGATCGCAAACAAATATGGTGGCAACGAAAACTTAGAAGCTCTCGCGTTTCTGCGTGAATTTAATGAAGTTGTCCATCAAGAAGCACCGGGGGCTGTCACAATTGCAGAGGAATCAACATCTTGGCCCATGGTCTCACGTCCCACATATGTAGGTGGTTTGGGTTTCACACTTAAGTGGAATATGGGATGGATGCATGATACTTTGAAGTACATGCAAAAAGACCCCGTCCATCGCCGTTTCCATCACAATCAAATAACTTTCGCTCTACTATATGCATTCTCCGAGAATTTTGTCCTATCGCTCTCACATGATGAAGTCGTTCATGGGAAAGGCTCACTGATGGGAAAGATGCCCGGTGATTACTGGCAACAATTCGCTCAGCTTCGCCTATTAATGGGCTATCAATATACACAAGTTGGTAAAATTCTAAACTTTATGGGGGCAGAATTGGGACAGTTTTCAGAATGGAGTGAGGAACGTAGTTTAGATTGGCATCTACTAGAATACGAAAAACATAGACAACTAAAAGATTGGGTTAAAGACCTTAATCACTTCTACAAATCACAACCAGCGCTTTATGAAGTAGATTTTGATAGTGAAGGTTTCCAATGGATAGAAGCTAATGATGCCGATGCCAGTACCTACAGCTACATTCGTTATGCAAAAGACAAATCTGATTATCTGATTATGATCTTAAACTTCACCCCTGTTGTCCGTGAGCACTATCAACTCGGTGTTCCAGAAGCAGGTTTCTATAAAGAAATGCTTAACAGTGATGCTAGCATCTATGGCGGAGGTAATGTTGGGAATGAAGGAGGTGTCCAAGCGAATGAATTAGCCAAGCATGGATTGCCGTATAGCGTCAATTTGACAGTGCCACCATTCGGCATTCTGGTTCTGAAAAAACAATAATCTGTTCCAACGGGCAGTCCGTAAAATGTGACTGCCCTACTCATTTTGATCACACCACAGTTGGTTTCTTTTTACGTGGTTCAGGTGCAAGCAAACTCAGGATTATTGCTAATCCACACAGGAATGCGCCCATCCACAACGCAAAAGCATAACCTCCAGCATAATCGAAACT
Source organism: Anaerolineales bacterium UBA6055 (assembly GCA_002428985.1). Lineage (GTDB taxonomy): Bacteria > Chloroflexota > Anaerolineae > Aggregatilineales > Phototrophicaceae > UBA6055. The sequence goes on from DIYL01000015.1 coordinate 65,411, forward strand.
TAGACCAAAAATTGCTGGGCCAATCGCACTACCAATCACCCCTGCTGTAAACACAAAGCCTCGGATAGAGCCTTGATATTGACGACCAAACAAGTTTGCCCAGACAGCACCATCAAATACCCCACCAACGCCCATCACAAGACCGAATGAAATCGCATAGACAATCAATAGCCATGTTTCTGTCATATAGATGCCAAGAATATTTGCAACTAGCATTGCAGCCATTTGGATAGCAACAATATACTTTGGTTTAAATGTGTCCACTAGATAACCAAATAGAAGCGCCGACCCTGCTGAGAATAATGCCATCAGCGCATATGTTTCAGTCGCTGTCTGCGCACTATGATTGAGTTCAGCGAAGATTGAAATTTGATGCAAAATCAATCCCGTCCCCCATGCTGACGGCATAATCTTAGCAAACATAAAAATCCATAGCATAGGCGTACGCATCGCTTCAGATAATGTCCAAGATTCTTCATCAAATTCAACGGTATTTTCTTCATTTTTCTTTTTCTTGACTTGCATATTATCTGGTAACAACCCATATTCTTCAGGGCGATTACGCATCAAGAAGCCGAATAACGGAATAACGACAATACCCACACCAATCCCAAGTAAGATAAAGACCTGTCGCCAATCCATCGTCTCCAACAAAATCCGCAACACATTGACATACACGCCTTGAAACAAAGCAAATATCAGCGATAAAAACGCCATCATTCGTCCACGCTTGAGCATAAACCAATTTGCAATTGCTGTTGAACTCACTAAAGACAATGAGCCCTGTCCTAAGCCGCGTATCCCGATAAATGCCAGCAACAGGGTGAAGGGTCCTGTAATCAACGAACAAAGCGTTAAGACCAAGCCGAAAAGCATACCAATAATAACGCCCATACGGCGATTCCCGAGTAGATCTAACTTGCGCCCGACCCATGTCAATGTCAATGATGCAATGAATGTTCCCGCACCATATAAACTACTAACGGTTGTACGGTCTAATCCAAAATCCTCAATGAAAAAATCAAAAAACAATGAGACGGAAAAGCTCTGTCCCGGCGATGTTGCTATAGAGCCAACGAGGGCCACAAACCAGACAACCCAACCATAAAAAATTGGGCTACGGTTAACTAAGTTAGATGGCGCTTTTACATTGATAGCCATATGAATCCTTATTAATGAAATACGACAGTCTTGTTGTTATAAACCAAAATACGATTTTGAAGGTGGTACCAGATGGCACGAGATAAAACTGACTTTTCAAGATCTTTACCCTTGCGTACCATATCTTTAACAGAATCCTGATGGGTCACACGCGTCACATCTTGTTCAATAATCGGGCCTGCATCGAGTTCAGCAGTTACGTAGTGGCTAGTTGCGCCAATAATCTTTACGCCGCGTGCATACGCTTGATGATATGGTCGTGCACCGACAAATGCTGGCAAAAAAGAATGATGAATGTTGATGATATTTTGCGGATAATGACTGACAAAATCATCAGTGATAATCTGCATATATCGTGCAAGCACAATAAAATCAACATTGTAGTTTTCCAGTAATTCCCGTTGCGCTTGTTCTTGTTGAGCTTTAGTTTCTTTTGTAATTTGAAAAATATGATAAGGAATGTTAAATTGCTCTGCTACAGATTGTAAATTCGGATGATTACTAATAATCAACGGGATCTCGACGTTAAATTCACCCGATTGCCAGCGTGATAAAATGTCATACAAACAATGCGACTGTTTGGATACAAAAATAGCCATACGCGGTGTTTTATCACTAAAATGCAGTTGCCAACGCATCTCAAATGAATCGGCAAGTGGCTGAAATGCCCCTTCAATATCTTGTCGCCATATTTTAAAATTTGCCAAATCCCATTCGACCCGCATGAAAAAGATGTTATCTTCCACATCTACATATTGGTCAAGATGAAGAATATTCCCTTCATGTTTAAAGATAAAATCTGTAATTGAAGCAACCAGCCCGCGTTTATCGGGGCAAGAAATGAGTAATGTCGCTGAATCCGCCATGTTCCCCCTAAGTTATGTTGAGTTAAGCCACTAGTAATCATAAGACCGTAAAGCACATATTACAATCAAAAATATGACAAATGGCGTAGAATCTCTATATCTCTATTCAAGCATTGCTTAGCCAATACCAGTATCATAAGGGAAAACTTTATTAACTTGCATAAAGGACATAATAGAATGCCCATCCCTTCTGATCTTGAAATTGCTCAAAATGCGAACCTTGTCCACATTAATCAGATAGCCGAACAAATGGGGCTTGATCCAGACACTGACCTTGAACACTATGGCAAATATGTTGCCAAAATCAACCTAGAGGTGCTCGACAAACTACAATCGCGACCTGATGCCAAATATATTGATATCACGGCTATAACCCCGACACCACTCGGTGAAGGAAAATCAACAACACTTGTCGGGCTTGGTCAGGCAATGAAGCACATTGGCAAAAACGCAATCATTACAGCGCGTCAGCCATCACAAGGTCCGACATTCGGTATCAAGGGTGGTGCAGCTGGTGGTGGATACAGTCAAATTGTACCTATGGAAAATTTCAATCTACATTTAACAGGTGATATTCACGCCATTAGCGCAGCACATAATTTAATCTCTGCCATGCTTGATGCCCACATCTACCACGGGAATGAATTAAACATCGACATCCATAACATCCCATGGAGACGTGTCGTTGATTTGAATGATCGCGCCCTACGTAATACAATCATTGGTCTCGGCAAACGTTTTGATGGAATTCCAAGAGAAACTGGGTTTGATATTACCGTTGCATCAGAAATTATGGCGATTCTAGCATTAACAACATCATTGAAAGATATGCGCGAACGGATTGGTAAAATGGTCGTTGCTTACGACAAGAACAAAAATCCAATCACTGCAGAAGACCTTAAAGCCGCCGGTGCAGCAACTGTTTTGATGAAAGAAGCTATCAAACCGAATCTCATGCAAACCCTCGAAAATACACCTGCCCTCATCCATGCAGGACCATTTGCCAACATCGCACACGGTAATTCTTCAATTATCGCCGACCTCATCGCTATGAAAACAAGTGATTATGTCATGACGGAATCAGGATTTGGTGCAGATATCGGCGCAGAAAAATTCTTTAATATTAAATCGCGTATATCGGGTCTAAAGCCAAATGCAGTGGTTCTTGTCACAACAATTCGTGCTTTGAAAGCTCATACTGATAAATATAAAATTATTCCAGGCAAGCCGATTGATCCAGCACTTACGGAAGAAAATGTTGCTGATGTTGAAGCTGGCGCGGTCAATATGATTCGCCACCTCGAGAACTTAAGAAAATTCGGAGTAAATCCTGTTGTAGCGATTAATGTCTTTGAACAAGACACAGATAAAGAAATTGCAACCGTCAGAGAAATTGCAGAAGCAGCCGGAGCAATGGGTGTTGCTGTCGCACGTCACTGGTCAGACGGAGGCAAAGGCGCAACAGAACTAGCTGAGATGGTCGTGAGTGCCTGTGATAGTCCAAATGACTTTAAATTATTGTATCCTGATGATATGTCGATCAAAGATAAAATCGAGACAATTGCACGTGAAATCTATCGAGCCGACGGTGTTATTTACGAACCAATTGCCAATCGTAAAATCCGCCAATATGAAGAACAGGGATTACGTGAATTACCGATTTGCATGGCAAAAACCCACCTCAGTTTCAGCGACAACCCAAAACTCAAAGGGGCGCCGGATGGGTTTAACATCACGATTACAGATATTCGGGCATCAGCAGGTGCAGGGTTCATCTATCCATTATGTGGTACTGTTCGTACAATGCCGGGATTAGGTCGAACACCAGCAGCTATGAATGTAGACATAGATGAAAATGGAAAAGTCGTCGGACTATTCTAGAATTTCATCAGGTTGTAATGGGAGTTGAATAGATATGACGGTACCTTGATTCACTTTTGAGCGTACGTCAATCTGTCCTCCCATAGCCTTTACAGCACTTTGAACAATCGCTAGACCAATACCTGTCCCGCGAATATTACCCACGTTGCTACCACGATAAAAGGTATCAAACAGCCTTGCACTGTCAACTTCAGGAATTCCTATCCCTTTATCACGCACAGTAATTCGTATCGCATTACCACATGAAATTTCAATCAAAATAGGATGCCCTTCTGGCGAGTATTTACATGCATTCTCTAGTAGATTATCAATAATGTACGTAATCAATCTGTCATCTGTAACAACATAATGGCATTGTTCTGATATTTTGACTCGTATTGGATGGCGATTGCTATCACGTATTCTGACTTCATCAATATGTTGTCTAGCTAACTCATTCAAATTCTGAGCACTATAGTTAGGTTTAAATCCTTCATCTGCTTCGCGTCCAATAATTACAATATCTTCGATCAATTTATTCAGGTATGTTACTTCACGAATAATCTTATCTAAATGCGCATGTATTGCTTCAGTAGATAGCCGATCATAGTATGTGGACACAATATCACTAGATGATAGAATCGTCGTTAATGGTGTTCGGAACTCATGTGAAGCCATCGTCACAAATCTTGTTTTTAGCTCACTTAATTCCTGAGATTTATCTAAAGCATCTCGCAAAACTCGTTCAGCTTCTACATGTTGTGTCACATCGCGAATATTGCAGACAACACCACTCTCGCGCCCCTCAAGAATTGGGGCAATAGAAATTTCGACTGGAATTTCTTTATCATAAGATCGGTTATACAGCATTACAGATATGTCATTCTCTAATCCATCTTCTAATGTCTGTTTTACGGCATCTTGAAATATCTCACGGTCTTTAGGTAGCAGGAATTTTGATAAGTGAGCATGATGGACTTCGGGATAAGATAAACCGACCATAGACACCCATGCCAGATTCCCTTGTTTGATAACACCGTCTCGATCTAACAAGACAATCGCATCAGGACTACTACGAATGATTGTTTCTAGCTGTTCTTTTGTTTGTTGCAACTCAAGTGTACGCTCTGCAACACGGGTTTGTAGCTGAATAGCATACTGACGCAATTCATCATATAGTAGAACATTCTCCAGTATTGGCGCAATACGTTCAGCGAATGCCACCATTAGGCGTTGATCTCTTTCATTAAATGCATCAACCACAGTTGCCTGAAAATCTAGAACGCCAAGAATCCCCTGTGCACCCTTAAGTGGAACGACCAATTCAGATAAACTACGAGCATCACCCGCTACATAATCTAGAGATTGACGCACATCCGCCTCATAAACCACATGTTGATCCCGTATAGCTTTGGGGACAAGCCCATGTCCGTTGAGTAAAATACGATGCGTTGCCATTGCCATCTCAGGCCCAGCACGTCTAACACGTACAATTTCTTTTTGCTCTTGATTTACAACCAGCAAACCACAATCAGCATAATTAAATGTACGTACAACAACTTCAGTAATTTGTGAAGCAAAATCAGATAGGCTATCAGCACGAAAGAGTACCGATGTTGCGTGATATAAAGTTGCGAGTTCATCAGTACTCTGGCTAATCGTTGTAATCAAACGTGTATTCTGTATAGCAGCGCTAGCGATATTTACAAACGGTTGTAATTGTGTGACAAGATTCTCATCAAACACATCTGGTTGCTGGTGTCCAAACAGTAAATATCCAATTACCTCACCAGAATACAGAATAGGAATAGCTAAAGTAGAGCGCATGTCAACATCAGTGAAAATTGATACACCCATTCGTGGAATGGTATCATCCCAAATTAGGAATTTATCTCCTAAAGGGATAATAGATCCTAAATTCAAATGTTGCCCAACTTCAAAATCACAATCAATTAGGGGGTGTATGTATTGTATTTGTGACATTCCGTTATCATGTGTCAAGCCAATGGCAACATCAAATGAAATTAACTCAGTAATATATCCAAACAACATCTCAAACAAAGTATCTACTTCATAGGGATGTTCTAACATAGCGATGGCTGAGCCTAAAGTCTGTATGTACAAGTCCGACGAAGTATTATTGGGTTGGTCTTGCGCATAAAGATAAAGCTCATCTAATAGGGCTTCGACTGGTTTATTATTTTGTTGTGCTAATTCATTAAGTTGATTATAGATTTCAGATAAGTTACCCATATACCCCACCGATGTAATAGATCTGCCATTGTTACAATAGGATTTATTATAAGTATCGCACAAAATAATCTGATTCTGCAAAAGCGTTTGCGACTCCACTATAATCGTATGATATTTACATCTGATTCATATAATCCAGAAGGGATTTGAGATGCCCAGCTCCTCAATGCAGGAACGTATTTTAAGCAAGCATGCCTTAACCTACAATCCACCGATGATTGATGGCAATTTTCAGGGTAAGCACATCATCTCAGTTGACCAATTCCAACACGAAGATTTAGAAATACTGTTTAACGCTACCAAGTCAATCCGTCGTAGAATCCGCACGCATGATAGGGGTTTGACTGAACTATGTGCGGGAAAAGTTATGGCATCATTGTTTTTCGAAGCAAGCACACGTACTGATATGTCCTTTCAAGCAGCAATGCGCCGTCTCGGTGGTGATGTAATTGCAGTTAGCAATGGTGTGCAGTTTTCATCAATGTATAAAGGTGAAAATTTATCTGATACCATCCGTGCAGCTGGATGCTATGCCGATGTCATCGCACTGCGACATCCAGAAATTGGCTCATCCTATGAAGCGGGCTACTATCTTGACCTACTCAATAAACGCATCAATAATCCAACCGTAGTAGTAAGTGGTGGTGATGGTATCGGGGAACATCCGACGCAAGCACTACTAGACTTATTCACAATCTATGACCAGAAAAAATCTCTCGATAATCTAACAATTACACTCGTAGGCGACTTAAAGCATGGGCGTACCGTACATTCATTAGCCAAACTTATCGCCTATTATGATGCAAAGAATGTCAATCTTTGTTTCGTATCACCCGATATGCTCAAGATGCCTGAGAAAATTACAGATTTAGTTAAAGCGCACGACATGACAATTACAGAAACCAATGACCTGATGACCGTTATTAAAGAAACAGATGTCATATATTGGACACGTATCCAAGAAGAGCGTTTTGAAAACTCCGAAGAGTATGAAAATATAAAAGACCGTTTCATTATGTTGCCATCTGTTTTAGCAGAAGCTCGCCCCGATGCCATACTCATGCACCCATTACCACGTAAGCATGAAATGGGAACGCGTGATGACCACGACATTCTTGATAGAGATCCGAGATCAATCTACTTTGAGCAAATGGAAAATGGTATGTTCGTCAGAATGGCACTATTAGTTAAGGTATTGCGTGGAGTTTACGTCTAATGGCTACTATTAAAATTCACGGTATGATTGATCCACATACTCATCTACGTGACTTAGATTGGTCACATAAAGCAACATTCGCATCCGAAACCAAAGCGGCAATTGCAGGGGGATATTGGGCTGTGTTTGATATGCCTAATACCTCACCGTCTACGATTGATGCTGAAAAATTAGACACAAAACTAGCCAAAATCAATGAGAACGCGTATTGCGATTGGGGGCTCTACTTTGGCGCATCACAAGCAGATAATACCGATCAATATAAAGCAATAGTCCAAAAAGTATGTGGATTAAAAATTTACAATAACTCGACTACAGGTGATTTATTAATAGACAATCAGGAAGATCGAGATACACATTATCATGAATGGTCAGATGAACGGTTAATTGCCGTACATGCTGAAGATGAAACCGTTGGCGATATTCTTGAGCTTGTTCGCAAGTACAATCGTAAAACACACTTTTTACATATCAGCACTCAACTAGAAATTGAGTTGCTAAAACAAGCAAAAGAAGAAGGTTTACCAGTAACTGTTGGTGTTTGTCCACATCATCTATTCCTAACCGAAGATGACCTTTCAACAATTGGCGCATATGGTCATATGAAACCTGAACTTAAAACTAAAGCCGACCAACAAGCGCTATGGAATGCCATTGAATCTGGTATAGTCGATATTATTGAATCTGACCATGCCCCCCATACGATCGAGGAAAAAGAATCAGCCAATCCACCATATGGTGTTCCGGGATTAGAGACCACCTTACCCTTAATGTTACAGGCAGTAAAAGATGGTAGACTAACGCTTGAACGTGCCACTGATATGGTATCAACAAATATTCAAAATATCTGGAATATTGATGTACCTGCGGAGACATATACGGTCGTTGATACAGAGGCAAGCTACACAATTGAACGGCAAAATCTGCATACGAAATGTGGATGGTCTCCATTTGAAGGCATGACCGTTTCAGGCAAAATCATTGAAGTATGGATACGTGGACATCAAGTTTATGATGGTGAGCAGATTTTGAGTAAACGCGGCTTCGGCAACAATCTATTTGGAACAACTATATGAAAAAATACTTTATCAAGTTACTCCTCACCGGCATCAATGCAGGGTATAAACAACTTAGGAAACGCGTTATTTTTAAGGTATCGGCACAACGTGCTCACGATAGCACAATAATTTTGACTCGATACTTGGAGAAATATGGATTCGCCATTCGCTTTGCTGCGTTTTTACACAGTATTGCTTTCAAAGAGAAACCAACGGAAGTTGGGGGCGCTAAACTAACCCATCCCCTGATCTTAGCTGCCGGATTTGTTAAAGGCGAAGGTTTTCGAAGTGAGGGCGACGCGTTGACAGCAGTCTATCACAACAAGAACAATATTATACCCGGTTGGCGTATCATTCCGACACTAGTTGGTCCGGTGGAATTCGGTTCATTCACACGATTTCCACGCATGGGTAATCCCGGCACAGTTGTATGGCGCAACATCGAATCACAATCAACACAGAATCGCATTGGGCTTAAGAATCCTGGAGCAATGGCAGCCGCAAAATTCCTAGGCGGTAAGAAAGAGAAACTACCGAAAGAATTTGGCATCAATATTGCCGTATCACCAGGGATACCCGATGTCAATCAACAAGAAAAAGAGATGGTAGAGTCGATTGAGTTTTTTATTGATGAGGGTGTTATTCCAACGTGGTTTACATTGAATTTAAGTTGTCCAAATACTGAAGATGACCCGCTTGGACACCAGTTAGAGGCAGAAACACGTCAACTCTGCGGTGGATTCATCAATCATCTTGAATCCCATAATCTAGATGTACCTCTCTGGGTCAAAATTAGTCCTAATCTTCAGCGTGAACAGTATCACATGCTCATTCGGATTTTTGATGAAGTGGGAGTCAAAGCAATTATTGCAACCAACACGCTTGCCCAACCGACCCCTGATGACCCAACAATACAAGCAGGTGTTGGCGGTGGTGAATTATTTGAAGAAGCAATCATGGCAGTCGCGCACCTTCGCTTAGAAAAAATCAGCAAAGGGTATGACATTGACATTGTTGGTTGTGGTGGTATCGTCAATGGGTTGACCTATCGTGACTATCGAACGCTAGATGTCAAAGCTGTACAATATTGGTCGGCTATGATTTATCGTGGGCCTCTAGCCGCAGCAATCATTGAAAGTGAGTTGCCTAAACATGAGTATGAGTTTGACCCAATCTATAGCGAAAGCCTTGCTAAACATTAAAGCAGTTGGTTTCTCGCCCAAATCACCTATTACTTTTAAATCGGGAATCGTATCTCCTGTATATGTAGATAATCGTCAACTTATCTTTCATCCAACAGAATGGCATGCTGTGGTTGAAGGGTTTCATACGACAATCACCAAGAACGCACTAGAATTTGATGTGATGGCTGGTGTCGCTGTTGGCGGTGTTCCTCATAGCTCAGCATTAGCTTATATAACTGATAAGCCATCAGTATTTATTCGAAAAGAAGCCAAAGGTCACGGTAAAGGGAATCGTATCGAGGGCGGTGACGTAAACGGTAAGCGTGTTCTATTAGTCGAAGACCTTGTGACAACGGGTGGCAGTAGCCTATCTGGTGTTGAAGCGTTACGTGATTCCGGTGCAATCGTGACAGATGTCTTAGCCATTGTCAGTTATGGATTTATAGAAGCGCAAGAAGCTTTTAAGAATGCCGATCTAAGACTTCATACCCTCACAAATTTTGACACTATTCAAGATATTGCACTGTCACAGAAATTATTTACATCGGAAGAAGCCCAAATTATTCGTGAATGGTTCAACGATCCACACAGTTGGGGGACAAAATACGTATGATCGCTATCGACAAATATAATCAGCGAGACGATGCTATCAATTCACTCTTATGCGTCGGGTTAGACAGTGACATCAACAAAATACCTGAACCATACAAGACCCAGGTACAGCCACAATTGGAATTCAATCGTCATATCATTAACAAGACTGCGGAGTACGCAGGAGCTTTTAAATTTAACATTGCATTCTACGAAGCAAGAGGCGCTAAGGGAATCACAGACTTAGCCGACTCCGTCGAGTATTTGCGTAATCGACACCCCGATATTTTGACCATCTGTGATGCAAAACGGTCAGACATTGGTAACACTAGCCAAGCCTATGCACATGCTATTTTCGACGAAATTGGTTTTGATGCAGTTACACTCAGCCCCTACTTAGGACGGGACGCATTAATGCCCTTTCTAGGTTATAAAGATAAAGCCTGCATTATTTTGTGTCGGACATCAAATGCAGGCTCGGGTGAATTTCAGAATCTCCAAATTGATAATAAACCCCTCTGGCTCGTTGTAGCAGAGCGTGTTGCAAATGAATGGAATGATAATAGCAACTGTATGCTAGTCGTTGGTGCAACATACCCGGCAGAAATGGCACAAATCAGACAAGCAGTTGGTGATATGCCATTACTTGTCCCCGGTATCGGCGCACAAGGTGGTGACATATCAGCCGTAATGAAAGCAGGGCTCAATAGCGAAAACAAAGGACTGATTATCAATTCATCACGTAGCATTATATTTAGTGAAAATCCAGCGACATCAGCCAAAACACTCCGAGATGAAATTAACGCATCGCGGTCTTAAGATCGGCAAGCCATTGATTCGTTTGAGCTGGTGACTGTAAATGGATTCTATTGTAATCCGCAAATTCAGATGATGTGAGTAATTTTGTATATCGCTCGCGTTTGACAGCATGTGAGCTAGCAGCATAGTAGAACAATGAATCTTTTGTCAGAAAGTGTTTCCACAGGCTTTCAGTGTTTTCTGCATCCCACAGTTTTTCACGTTTCAAAAACCGTCCCCATGTACGTTTCCACAATCGCCAGTAATTGACATAGAGTGGGTAGTCTAGCCATATAAACGTATCAGCACGTTGCCAAATATACGGCGCACCCACTCGCATATAATTACCATCTACGACCCAACAATCACTTTTATCTAGTTCGGTTTTCACTTTAGACAAGAATTCTTCATCATCAGACATTGTCCAGTTCGGCTTCCAAAACAAATTATCTAACTCGATGTAATGTAAGTCATATAATGCAGCTAGCGCCTGCGATAATGTAGACTTACCCGACCCTGTAACACCAAGAACAACAATACGTTGACCAACAGTATTCATAGCGGTTTGCCTTTGTCTCGAAAATGGGGACGCGAATTGTAGCAAATTGTCTGAAAAAGTCAAATTCATCAATTCCTCATACTGAAGTTATTCAGTTTTATAACTTTTAAGACATAATGAACGTATAACGGAATTCACTTAGATAAAGTCAGGTAAAGCTATGACGGAACAACAACCATCAAATGCACATACTTTTACAAAAAAGAGTGTAATGAAAACAACACTCAGTAAAATGATGGATTTTCACCAAGATCCAAAAGCACTCTCCAATCTGACACCACCACCTATTTTTATGCAACTGCATCGTGATGATCGGACATCGATTACAGAGGGTGAGCTCGAATTTACGCTATGGTTTGGTCCAATTCCATTTCGTTGGGTAGCACGTCATGAAGAAGGCCCTACAGAAACTTCATTTGCTGATCGCCAAGTATCAGGTCCGATGGCATATTGGCGGCACGAGCACATTTTCACCGAAGTTGACGACGGCGTTGAACTAACAGACCGTGTGACCATTGCACATGAATCTGGTCTAAAAGGTTTATTCACCCGTTTGATGTTCGATGGAATTCCATTACAAATTCTATTCTTCTATCGTCATTTACGTACAAGGATGGCAACACGCTAATTATGAGCAAAACACCACACATTATTGTCATAGGCGCAGGCGTAGGTGGTTTAACGACTGCTGGACTACTCGCTAAAGAAGGTTATCAAGTTACTGTCATCGAAGCCAATACCTATCCGGGTGGGTCGGCAGGCACATTCTTCCATAAAGGGTATCAGTTTGATGCAGGTGCAACTGTTGCTGGTGGTTTCCAACCGAATGGGCCGCATGCCCTATCTGGGGAATTACTAGGCATTGATTGGAAAGTTCATCAGCATGATCCAGCATGGGTCGTCCACCTACCAGATCGCACCATCAAGCTGTGTATGGATAACCAAGATGTTGAGAAAAATTTCCCCGGAACATCTGAATTTTGGAAAGAACAACATAATATTGCAGAGCTTGCGTGGAAAATGTCAGCACAAGGCCTGCCCTTTCCACCGACCGATATACGGGAACTACTTCAGCTTGCCAAAGTTGGCTTAATGAACTTCCCGCGTGACTTGCAGATGATACCATTCGCCCTGAGCAGTGTATATCAGTGGATTAGTCGCAAGGGATTAGGCGACAACAAAGCATTTGTAAGGTTTTTAGACGGACAGTTGCTTATTTCAGCTCAAACAACTACACCACATGTCAACGCGCTATACGGTGCCACCGCCCTCGATCTATCACGCCAAGGAGTATTTCATGTAGAAGGTGGTATTGGCGGATTATCAGAACAACTTGCGGATAAACTAAAGGAGTTCGGCGGAGAGATTCTCTATCGTCATTCAGTATCGCGTATTGCAATAGACAATGGTCGTGCAACTGGCGTATATATAACTAGAGGCAAACGGAATCCGCAAGAACGATTTATTGAAGCTGATTTCGTGATTGCCAATACAACTCCATGGTCACTTGATGACTTACTCGGTGACGACAGTCCTCAAAATCTCAAACGTGAGACAAAACGCCGTGATCTAACACAAGGTGCATTTGTCCTACATGTAGGTGTTAAAAACGATGCTCTAGCAAAAGATGTCGATGACCATCACCAAGTCATTGTTGATATGGACGGCTCACTTGGTGAAGGGCGATCAATATTTGTATCCATGTCACCTGAATGGGATAGCTCCCGTGCACCAGAAGGATACCGTGCAGTAACTGTAAGTACACATACACAGGTACAACAGTGGTGGGATCTATTACAGAGCGATACAAATGCCTATGCAGAACGCAAACAAGCTTATGCAGAGCGTATGATCGATGCAATTGACACAGCAGTCCCAGGTTTTAAAGTCGGTGCAGAAGTGATCTTACCAGGCACACCTGTGACTTATCAATTCTATACACAGCGTCATATGGGAATGGTTGGTGGATTCCCACAAACATCTCTCTTTAAAGCACGCGGTCCCAAAACAGGCATCCCGAATGTACGTCTCGTAGGTGATTCAATTTTCCCCGGTCAATCGACAGCAGGTGTTACATTAGGCGCAATTAGGGTAGCAAATCAAGTCAAACGCACATTGCCAGCATCTATCCCATTACAAACCTATAGCTATGGAAAGTCACACTCATGAGCCAGCCACCTGTCATTTTTTGGTTCCGCCGTGATCTAAGACTAGATGATAATACTGGATTACATGAAGCTATAAAAAGTGGTCATCCGGTTATTCCGTTGTATATCATAGATCCACGTATCAGACAGAGTGATCGTTATAGCCATGCAAGGATGGCGTTTCTATTAGATTCAATGGAAGCTGTTAATCAACGTTTAAGTGATTATAATGCCCACTTACTCGTTCGGCACGGTAACCCTCATAGTATCTTATCGGAACTGATTCAACAAACCAACGCGAGTGGGCTATATTTCAACGCAGACTACACTCCGTTTGCAGTCAAACGCGATGAAACACTACAGGACAACTTATCAATTGATGTGAGGTCATTTGATGATGCCTTACTGATCCCGCCGGGTGGTGTAATGAAAGACGATGGCACCCCATACGTTGTCTACACACCGTTTAAGAAACGTTGGAATGACAAAATCAAGCCGGCAACGTCAACAGTTGAAATGTCGAGCGATAACTTCTACAACATTAGCGAGATAGAAAACGTCGGTATTCCGAGCCGTGAGCAACTTGAGATACAAACAAATATTCCTATACCATCCGCCAAAGAAACCTATGCTCAGAGTAAACTAACGCATTACATCAAATCTGCGATTAACGCATATGATACAGACCGCAATCATCTGACAATCGATCCGTTTAACGATGATCGCCAGACAGGATCATCGTTTCTATCACATTACTTCAGATTAGGGATACTATCACCCCGTCAAGCATACTGGGCCGCAAGAGACAAATATGGTAATAATCAGTCTGAGTCTGCACAGCAGTCGATTGCAACTTGGGTCAGCGAGCTAACATGGCGCGAATTCTATATGCATATCATGTATCATTTCCCACATGTTGACCGAAATAATTTCCGTGACACTTATGATGCGCTCAAATGGCGATCAGCGCCTGAAGAATTGCAGGCGTGGAAAGATGGGTTAACAGGCTACCCCATTATTGATGCTCCCATGCGTCAACTTCGAGCGATTGGTTGGATGCCAAACCGTGCACGTATGATTGTCGCAAGTTTCTTAACGAAAGATCTGCTCATTCACTGGCAAGAGGGTGAAAGACATTTTATGCAATATCTTCTAGATGGAGATCCAGCGGCCAATAACGGTGGATGGCAATGGGCAGCTGGAACAGGTACCGATGCACAACCCTACTTCCGTATTTTTAATCCAACTTCACAGTCTAAAAAGTTTGATAAAGACGGAGACTATATTCGGCATTGGATACCAGAATTAAACAATGTGCCCAAGAAGTATATTCACGAACCATGGAAAATGGATGCTCCACCAACAAACTATCCAGCACCAATTGTCGATCATAAGTTTGCACGAAAGCGAACACTAGAGGCATTCAAAGCTGCAAGAGAGGTAGAGCCAGCTTAATCGTTGGATTCCTCTAGCTCTTCTAATTTGATGGAATGGTATAGATCAAAGAAGAACAGAAATGTTCCTTGTATCAGTACCCCTATACCATTCCCACGTTGGTTTTCCTCATCTCGTCGGCTATCCATCCAGCGAATACCGCCGACCATATACAGAACATCTAAACCTGTATTGACCCAAAGGGCAACTTTCATGTTCTGTTTGTCTTTTTCAATACGCTCTGGGAGGTCCTCAGGGAGCGTATTTTTAAGTCGATTTTCCGACGCAACTTGGCCACCAATCGCAATCATCGCATCAATAGCACCCCAAGCAATAAACTGTGTGCCAACACCTCGCCAAAATTTACCGCGTCTCAGCATAAATAATCCCGATACAATACTAAGTATTGCCCAAGCCAATAGACGTAGAGATAAATTTTGCTGGAACTTCCGCATTACTTAAGCAACTCCACTTTTTGCAAGCTGGCCGTATTGAGGATGAAAACGCAATATAGGACGGAGTACAGCGATTCGCATCGCTCGTTCCAAGCTTTCTTGTGCAAGTGCTAATGTCATACCCATCGTAACCAATACATTGGTTATGAAGAAGAAAACAAATTCTTCAATAGGTAAAACACCACCCAAGTATATATTTAGTGATTGTTCGGGATCAATTGTCCATGTACCGGAACCAATTGCCAGTGCATCCGCGTAGCTCAAATACAATGTTGAGAGAACAATTGCAATTGTCACAATCTTACGGTGTCGCCACAGAATATCTGCTCCAAAAGCAGTCTGGATCATCAACGGGATCAAAGCCCAAGATAATTCTAAACCTAGATAAGTGAACGGTTTCCAGTCATCAGAAATAAACGTCAAGATTAGGATGATCGTTGAAATAGCCCAAACAATACCGACACCTGTAGTTGCCATAACCCGAATCTTGACAGAATCTGCTGGGCGCGGATCAGACATGATATAGCGAGCCAACGTAAACAGTAGCAAGCCGGTCATGATTGGTTGGACAATGAAGAATGTATATTCTTCAATTGGAACATAGCCCAAAACAATCCCACTGACCAAATTAATATCGTACCACCACACATTCGTGGCAACCAAATAATTATCCCATGGGGTTGTATATACAAATGCAATAGTACACAAAACCACCATAACTACCCAAGGTTGCCATAAACTAAGTGACTTGGGCATCCATTTATTTCTACGGTAATCAAAGATAGTCCATATGCTTAAAATCGCAATCGGAATACCAAGGAAAATTGCCAAAAAACCAAAGTATGTCATCGTTATTCTACCCTATTATAAATTTCCAACCGCAACTAACTCATCCAAAAGACTCCGGATTAATGCGGCACTATCATGTAATTTTTCTTGTTCGAAGTCTGATAATGGCAGTGGGAAGCTATCAATGATGCCGTCACCACCAATCATATGAGGCATTGCAACCGTCACATCGGTCACACCTGCAATTTCTGGCTGCGGTGTACAAACTGTCATAATGGAGCGTTGGTCATGTAATATGACATCGCAAATTTTTGCTAGTGCACTTCCGATGCCGTAGTAAGTTGCCCCTTTGCCATCGATGATGTGATAGGCAGCGCGCCTAACGCCATTATCGATTTCAGCCCGCACTTTATCGTCGAGGACAATCCCTCGTTGACGGCAAAAATCCTCCAAAGGAATATTTGCAACTGTAGTTAATGACCATGTGAGAACCTCAGAATCTCCATGCTCGCCGATTACGTAAGTATGCACATGAGGCGAATCCACACCGAGGATACGCCCAAGCAAAATACGGAAACGTGCTGTATCTAAGGTTGTTCCAGAGCCAATGACTCGTGATGACGCAACACCATGTTCACTAGCGATTTTTGCTGTGATGTGGGTCATAATATCAACAGGATTTGTCGCAACGACTAAAACAGCATCAGGTGCATATTCTAGGATTGATGGTACGACTTGACGGAATACCGCAGCGTTACGTCCAAGTAATTCAATCCGTGTTTCACCAGACTTTTGCCCAACACCGGCTGCAATAATGACAATCTGACATCCACGCAACGCTGTGTAATCACCTGCTTCAATTTCTAGAGGTTCTGCAAACGGTACAGCATGATAGATATCGTCAGCTTCGGCTTGCGCTCGTTTAAGATCAAGATCAACAAGCACAATTTTGCGCCCAATACCTTGCATTACGAGCGCATATGCAGCAGTTGCACCTACCATCCCACTACCAACGATCCCAATTTTCATTTTTGCTCCACGAAACTAAGCACTAGCTTGACGTGAATTCCACCAAATACGTGGTAAGCGCGACAATTTACCCATCGTGCTGATGTGTGCACGACGTGTAAATACATCATAATCGTGTGTTGCTATATCGTCGAGAATGGCCCGGTATAATCCAGCAGCTGCGCCAATCGCAAAACGTCCATCAGAATCCAACATTGCTACACCTGGCAACGCCTCATCATACAGGCGATGCACACGCGCGATCTGAAAGCGCATAAATTCGCGCCACCGTTCGGTGACAATACCATCAGCAATCGTTGAATCAGATAAGCCAAAATCGTTTAACTCATCTTGTGGCAAGTAAATCCGACCACGTGCCCAATCTTCACCAACATCACGTAAGATATTAGTCATCTGCAGAGCAACCCCGAGCTTAATCGCATATGGAATCGCCTCTTGGCCTGAAAATCCTGTAATGTGCATTGCCATCAATCCGACAGTCGATGCAACACCATATGAATATTCAGCCAAATCAGCAAATGTCTCATAACGGTCTTGTGTGAAATCTTGTGACACACCAGTGATTAACTGTTGTGCATAGCCATGAGGGATACTATAACGCACCTGTGCATCTGCCCATGCTAACTCTGCAAGCTCATCTACAGGAGTTCCATCGCCCATAACCGCATTTTGCCATTGCGATAGTTTATCGAGGCGTTCCAATTCAGAACTCGCATTATCAACGATATCATCTGTGATACGACAGAACGCATATAAGGCGCGAGTGGCTGTTCTCTTCTCGGATGGCATCAAGCCGGACGCAACAAAGAATGTCCGGCTATGAAAACGTGTGATCTGCTTACAATACTCGTAAGCTTCATCAAGGCGCGACGTATCAATCTGCGATTGTGCCCGTAATGTATTGCTATTAAAGGCCTCTTGAGCTGCCAGCAGAAGTCGCATTTCCCATGATTTTTGTGGTTGAATGACACTCATGTGACTGGCTCAAGCTTTCTAGCCGCTACTTGTTGTGGTGAAGATGTAACGACAGCCTCGCCGATCAAATTCTCGACAATAATGGACGACGATAGAACACCAGGTAATCCTGCGCCGGGGTGTGTACCAGCACCCACAAAGTAGATGTTTTCGAAGTCCTCTGCCTTATTATGTGGACGGAACCATGCTGATTGTGTTAGAGTCGGTTGAATTGAGAATGCTGCACCCATACGGCTATTGAGTGTATTCTTAAAATGCAGTGGATCAATATAGTGTTCTGCAATGACATTTTCTTGTAGATCAGGCAAATAGTTGTCCTCAAGAAACTGCATAATCGTGTTCTTGTAGGGTTCTGCCTGTTTTGTCCAATCAATACCACTACCTTCATGTGGTACAGGAGATAAGACATAGAAGTTTTCGCAACCTTCTGGTGCGATTGATGGATCAGTCAATGTTGGCATGTGCAGATATAACGAGAAATCTTCTGATAAATGATGCTTGTTAAAAATGTCACTCAGAAGACCTTTATAACGCTCACCCAAGATAATGTTGTGATGTGCTAACCCATTGTCGCGATACAATTTTTTAGTGCCGAAGTAAATGACAAATAACGACATACTGTACTTCATCTTGCCCATTTTCAGCTTCATGAAGGTACTCTGATGACGCTTGTCAATCATATTTTCATATACGAAGCCAACATCAGCGTTTGCTACAACTTGGTCAGCCTTTATGACTTCACCACTTCCTAAGCGAACACCAGTTGCTTGTTTTCCTTCGATCAGGATTTCTTCAACTTCAGTACTGAGGCGAATTTTGCCACCAATATCTCCAAATAATTTCACCATCGCATTGACGATTGCCCCTGTACCACCAATCGCGTAGTGAATACCCCACTCACGCTCAAGATAGTGGATCATTGCATAAATTGATGGTGAATCAAATGGATTACCACCGATTAAGAGTGGATGAAACGAGAATGTACGGCGCAAAAATTCATGTTTAACAAACTGCGAAACATAACGATACACACTCAAGTAAGATTGCATTTTGATGAGATCAGGTGCAACCTTGAGCATATCAGTAAATTTCAGAAACGGCTTATCAGCAAGTTCTACGAATCCCTTTTGGAAGATTGCTTGTGTGGTAGCCATAAATTTCTTATAGCCTTCAGCATCTTCAGGGCTCCATTCGCGAATTTGATCGAGAATAAAATCTTCATCACCATTATAGTCAAATTTACGACCTTCATGATTGAAGATTCTATAAAACGGATCACAGGGAACCATTTCAAAATAGTCTTCACGGTGTTTACCCGCGGCTTTCCACAAGTCGTCAAACATAAATGGAGCAGTGAGAACCGTTGGTCCACCATCAAATTTGAAACCATTTATGTCATAAACATAAGCGCGTCCACCAGGTTTGTCGCGTTTTTCAATTATTTCTACATCATGACCCTTCGCAGCGAGACGTATTGCCGCCCCTAAACCACCGAAGCCACTACCAATTACAATTACTTTTGACATGGATAATCCCTCCGTCCTTACACGACACATTTATGCATTATTGTTTAAAGCAAAGCATGAGGTCTGAATGAGAAGGCTATTAAATTCAGGGGTTGCGATGAGTATCCTATTAAATTTGACCTATTTTTATTATTACAATACTAAACAAAGGTTTTTCGGGTAGTTTTTTGTATACAGATGTAGTTTTCAATCTCACTAGATTAGGTATAAAAATGATCAATAGACATTACCTAAGTATCGTAGTCATGATTTTGCTCGTCGCAGGAGCTGTTAGAATAATTAATTTAAACAGCAATCCGGGATGGTATACCGATGAAGGAACACACATCGAAATCGCTAAAAGCTTGATGAATGGGGAAAACTACTACTTTGGCATTACCGATTCATATCTAATCGCTGCTCGCCTACCCTTATTTGAGCATATCTTAGCGCTATGGTTTCGTTTAATTGGTGTAGGTATGTTTCAATTACGGTTTTTAACCGTTTTAATTAGTATTCTGACAGCATCGATTTTATATCGTTTGACATATGTTATTTTCCATAACCGCTTAGTTGGTTTGGGGGTATTAGCAATTTTCAGTATCTATCCACAGGCATTGATTTACAGCCGTTTTGGGTTTAGCTACAATCTACTAGCATTATTAATCGTCTTAGGTTTATACAGTCTTCTATATTATGATCAAGTATCTAAGCTACAATACTTGGTATTGGGATGTATCTGCTTTGCATTAGGGACTATCTCAGATTTTATAGCATGGAGCTTTATCCCTGTTGTTATCATATTTATTCTGCTTCGTTATCGACAACACATGTGGCTCAGTCTACTTTGTCTTGGACTGCCATTTGCACTATATGCGATAATGGAGTTGAGTATTCACTCGGGTATCTTTCTCCATGATCTCACATATACACTGGCTCGTGTTGGCGGTTTACCTATTCAACAACAGCTTCAGAATATAGTCACCAATATTCAGGTTCTAGCAACAACATCATGGTGGATACCTGTTGGTTTCATTGGCTTATTCCTCATCAACAAACCAACTTATCGCTGGTTTATAGTAGAGTTATTTGCTATTCCGTTGTTGATTAGTGGGCGCACGATCGCGCTATATGATCTCAGCGCATATTATATGATTCCATTTTTGCCATTTGTTGCGCTCGGTGTCATTGTATTAATATACCGATTCTCAAATATACTGAAAATGTTCACACAAATAAGATCATCTGTATTTGTAATTATCGTATCTACTATATTTAGTCTAACATTCATACAAATTTCCAGTCAGCTACAAGCAGGTTTTGATGTTGGAATTGAACACTTTCTAATCAATAAGTCTGAAGCACATGATATTTATGATTATCTTATTGACTATACGAAGGATCCAGATGTAATTATCACATCACCTTCTTTAGGGTGGATGTTCGATATGAATGTAACCGATTTTCAAATAGCAAGTCTCATCAACGGAAATAGTGTTCATTTTCCTGCAACACTTTATCCAGAGCGTATCGCCTTCGATATAAATTATGACAATGCAGGTTATGCGATCGTTGATAACCTTTGGAGAGAC
This sequence comes from Anaerolineales bacterium UBA6055, assembly GCA_002428985.1. Taxonomy (GTDB): domain Bacteria; phylum Chloroflexota; class Anaerolineae; order Aggregatilineales; family Phototrophicaceae; genus UBA6055. Next base: position 86,883 of record DIYL01000015.1, read on the forward strand.
TGGGGAGCCGTTCATATGCCGTATGTCGCAAGCATGCTAGACACCATACAAACATGGGATTTAGTTTATAAAACATCATCCATACAAATTTATCAAAATCCAAAGACTTAACCACATAGTCAACTCTGTCTTAACTTTCACTCATCAAATTCGTCTAGATTGAGGGCAATACTCAGTTAAACAAAGTTACCATGTTCGATTTTAGCCAAACATTCCAAGATAAAATCCATCAACCCTTCGTATGGGAAGGTGACAAAGATATATGTGCGGTATTGGTACACGGATTCCCCGGTACACCAAGTGAAATGCGTCCAGTTGCCGAAGTTTTACATGAACAAGGGTGGACAGTACACGGTCTACTGTTACCGGGCTTCGGTATTGAGATCAATTCACTAGCCGATAAAACGTACACAGACTGGCTATCAGCCATACTCAATGTTATCAATAAATACAGCCAACAGTATCAACATGTTATTCTTGTTGGATTGTCTATGGGCGGCGCACTATCAATTCAGGCGAGTACATCAACACACCTTAGTAGTTTATTATTACTCGCACCATTTTGGAAAGTTGAGCACATATTATGGTCAATGTTACCAGCGCTTCGACTTATTATTCCAAATTTCAAACCATTCACATTAATTAAACCAGATTGGCAAGATACTGATTTTCGTAACACACTTAGCGAATGGTTACCAGATACCGACCTTGATAACCCAGATGTTCAAGCACAGATCACCCAATTTGCCATCCCGACGGGCATGATAAATCAGGTAAGAATCGCAGGCAATCATGCACGACAATCTGTTCCACATATTAAAGTCCCAACAACAGTTATTCAGGGAAGACAAGACGAACTTGTAAAACCCGACTTAACTCAAATTCTAGTCCAACAGATGTCAACGGATGTCAACTATATTGTAGTTGATGGCGACCATAATTTAACAGATACACAAAAACCGCACTGGGATAAAGTTAAAGCACATATTCAACAATATGCGTTACAATTTGAATCAAACAACAGGTAAAATACTCAAAATGATGAACATGACACACCAACTATTTAACCTAAACTTGAAGATAACATCACAACACCGTCGCATTGGAACTCTGCTTGGTGTATGGATTCTTGCAATGATTTCTGTCCCAATACAAACATGGGTTTGGGGAGAAACTGCACTACCAAGAGCGATCACCATAGGGCTTTTCACACAATTTATTGCAGTTGCGTACATTACAAACCAAGCATGGGGTCTACAACGAACAGCACTCACATTTGTCGCAGTTGCCGTCATGACATGGTTTGCAGAATTCATTGGTTCATCCACTGGATTGCCATTTGGAGAATATAATTACACCGATATTTTGCAACCGCAATTCGGGCATGTTCCACTCATCATTCCAATTGCATGGTTCATGATGTTACCGCCAGCATGGGTTGTTGCCCAATCAATAACACGCTTTAGTGGTCAAAAAACAATTCGCCAACATCTGATCTTTGCATCAGTTAGTGCACTTGCCTTAACAGCATGGGATCTATTTCTTGATCCACAAATGGTTAACTGGAATTTCTGGATTTGGGATTACCCAGTCGGATATTTTGGTATTCCTTGGATTAATTATTTTGGGTGGTTTTTGACAGCCTTTATCGTAACCATGGTTGTCCGCCCTATTCAACTTCCTGTCGTACCATTACTAGTTGTCTATGGTGTAGTGTGGTTTTTACAGAGTTTCGGACAATTCTTCTTCTGGAATCAACAAGGTCCGGCGATTGTTGGTTTTGTTGTAATGGGTTTCTTCTTATTCATTGCAATTCAACGTTATCGGGAGCAAATTCGATGACGACACTCGTTCTGATTGCTATTGCGTTTGTATCTGGTGCAATTCCATATTCGGTGTTGATTGGGAAACTCGCACTAAAAGATGATATACGCAATTATGGTGATCAAAATCCCGGTGCAACCAATGTATTCCGTGCAGGGGGAAAGCACTGGGGTGTCATTGCTGGACTATTAGACATGACGAAAGCAGCAGTTCCGGTGTCGATCGCCGTGTGGGTATATAATATACATGGCATTGAACTCGTGCTAATTGCCCTCGCTCCTATTTTAGGTCATGCTTACTCTCCATTTTTGCGTTTCCGAGGAGGGAAAGCTGTTGGGGCAACCTTTGGCACATGGATCGGCTTGACGATTTGGGAGGTTCCAACCGTCTTAGGGTTTCTGTTGCTTTATTGGTTTATGTCCGTCAAAATCAGTGGATGGGCAGTGATCTTCGCGATGCTAAGTTTACTGGGTTACCTGTTACTCGCAAAAAATGACCCCACCTTACTCATGATCTGGCTTGGTAACACGATTATCTTTATCTTGAAACATCGTGACGATTTATCACAATCACCGGGCATCAAATACTGGTTGCCATTTCTACCAAAACGTGCTGGAGCAGTGAGTTAAATGGAACTCTTGATTTACTTCATTGCACTTGTTCTTGTAGCTCTGAGTGGGTTAACCATCGTCAATGTTTTAACATTTCCACGCTTAAAAAGAAGAGTAGAGACCATTCAGGAGCAACCATTTGTATCTATTTTGATACCTGCTCGCAATGAAGCCGATGTTATTGGGCAAACGGTCACAAGATTACTAGCACAAACCTACAAGAACTTTGAATTAATCGTGTTAGATGACAATTCAACTGATGGCACAGGTCAAATTCTTCAGCAGTTCGACGATCACCGCCTGACTGTAATTTCGGGGCAACCACTCCCATCAGACTGGATGGGCAAGAGCTGGGCATGTCATCAACTTGCCCAGAACGCAACAGGTGAGATTCTTATATTTACCGACGCTGATGTACAATGGTCACCGACCGCTCTATCAGTCGTCATTTCACAACAACAGCATACGAACGCAGACCTATTTACAGTTTGGTCTACACAGCAGACAATCACACAAGCAGAACGATTAACTGTGCCACTCATGGCGTTTGCCATCCTGACCTATCTACCAACATTTATGACGCACTACTCACCATTTAGTGCATTTGCCGCCGCTAATGGACAGTGCATGGTCTGGAAGCGAAGTGTTTATCAAGCTATCGGTGGGCATAAAGCAGTTTCCAACAATGTGCTTGATGATGTTAACCATGCCCGTCTAATCAAACATATTGGCTACAACTTACGCATGGTAGATGGGAATCAGCTTATTTCTTGTCGCATGTATGACGGGTGGGACGCTGTCCGTGATGGATTCGCGAAGAATATCCTTGCCGGCTATGGCAACAGTGTCATCGCATTATCATTGGCAATTGTATTTCATTTCATCGTTTTTTTGCTTCCAATATTGATTGCGGTCTTTTCGCCAGAATATCGCTTATGGGCTATTTTGTTTATTGTACAGGCAATGCTCATACGCTCATTATCAGCCAGTTTCACCCACCAGCGTATCCAAGATGCAATTGGCATGCCAATTTCGGTTGTGCTGATGACACTTATCTCAATACAGTCAATTATCTGGCATTACACAGGCGGACCACGTTGGAAAGGTCGTATCATTCAAACCAAAACAACGCACAAAGGACAAGCACATGTCTAAATCAGTCATTGTTATTGGTGGGGGCATTGGTGGGTTAACAACAGCAATTCGCCTACAGCATGCTGGCTACAATGTCACAATTTTGGAGAAGAATCCAAAAGTTGGTGGCAAAATGTATGAGATTGAAGACAGCGGATTCCGTTGGGATACTGGACCATCGGTCATCACTATGCGACATGTATTTGAAGATTTATTTGCATCTGTCGGCAAAAATCTCAGTGATTATCTCACATTGCTACCAGTTGATCCCCTAACGCGCTATTTCTATCCTGATGGAACAATATTCAATGCCAGTAGAGATTTATCGACTATGGCAAATGAAATTGCCAAAATCAACGAACGCGATGTCGAAGGATTTTTGAAATATCTCGCGTATGCCGCACAGATTCACCGCATCACAGGTCCCGTATTCATCTATGACAAACCGCCGACCCCTGCTAGTTTCGCCAGAGTACCCGTCCAAGATTGGCTCAAAGCCGATCCATTCCGCAACATGCACGGGGCAATCAAAGGCTTTGTCAAATCTGATAAGATGCGTCAACTGCTCGGACGCTTTGCAACATATGTCGGCGGAAGTCCTTATCTTGCGCCAGCCACACTGAATGTCATCGCTCATGTTGAGCTAACGGGTGGTGTATGGTATCCACAGAACGGCATTTATAGCATTGCAAGCGCACTAGAAAAACTCGCATCCGAACTCGGCGTGGTCATCAAAACGCATTGCGGCGCAGATCAAATTAATATCACCAATGGCAAAGTATCAGGTGTAATATGCGAAAATGGACAAGTCCATCAAGCCGATGCCGTTGTATCCAATGTCGATGTGACGACAACCGCTAAACACTTACTCCCATCAGACGCAATATCAGCCCAAAAACAGAAAAATCTAGAGTCTTTCGACCCATCTTGCTCAGGATTTGTGATGATGTTAGGTATAGAGGGTGAGTATCCAGAACTCGCGCATCACAATATCTTCTTCTCATCGGACTATGAACGTGAATTCCAGCAAATTTTTGTCGATGAAGTCATGCCAGACGATCCGACAATCTATCTCTGTATCACCAGCAAAACTGATGCACAACACGCGCCCGATGGGCATGAAAATTGGTTTATCCTTGTCAATGCACCTGCCCTATCAGATAAATTTGATTGGGAAGCCCAGCAACAAAATTATCGAGATAAAATTCTGAGAATTCTCGCTGAGAAATATAACTTAGATATACGCGATAAAATTAGGGTTGAGAAACATATGACGCCTGCTGATTTACAAAATATGTCGGGTGGATGGCGTGGTGCACTTTATGGTCCGTCACCCAATAATCGTTTTGCAGCATTCAAACGCCCTCATAATCGGAGTAAAGATACAGATGGCTTGTATTATGTCGGTGGGACAACTCATCCGGGTGGTGGCGTGCCCATGGTCATGCTTTCAGGTAAAGTGACTGCGGATATGATTGTAGAGGACGCTTGATTTACGAACTAAGCATCATGTTTGTAATTAACGAAGTATGCACGGTAATCACGCTGATAAAGGTTTTGTTGCTATCTGGTAAATATTCCGTAGCAATACAGATACGTGAATAAAAATATGCACCACTACCTGAATAGCTTTGTAACAGCGTAAAATTATTAGATATATCACCCAAGTATCTCTTGCAGAAATTCTCAATTGATCCGCCTTGTGAAGCCATATACCAATTCACGTCAAGATCATTGACATAAGCATCAAGACCATTCAACCACTCATCACACTCATCTTCGCAAAAATCACTATATCTCACAATCCAGTAATGTCCATCAGATGTATATCGAGTCGCATATTCCGTATAATCCCAACCATTTGACGACGGTGCATAAGCAAATTTAATATGCTGTGGCCTATATTCAATAAACCAAGCAACAAAGAGAAGCAAAACAGCCAGTCCTCCAATACCTATCATGACTCTAACAAGTATTTTTGCAAGGAGTCGATCAAGATATACACGTTTCGATTCATTTTTTTGCTTCATAATCAGCGATGCCTATGTTATGCTTTTATTCGATTGTAACATGATTTATTGGTAGCTTATGATTGCGTATTATGGTGACCACTTTGTCCTCCCTTTGCCGGATGGACATCGCTTCCCAATGAGTAAATATGCCTTACTCCGTCAGAGAATAGTTGACACAAATACATTAACTCCGGGATCTTTGCGTGTACCTGATGGTGCAACTGACGAAGAAATTCTACGTGCACACCTACCGGAATACCTCGACAAAGTTAAATTCGGCACGCTCTCATCCAAAGAAGTGCGACGAATTGGTTTCCCATGGTCGCCTGAATTAGTCGAACGCTCACGTCGATCATCTGGAAGTACCATATCAGCCTGTCGCACAGCAATATCTGAAGGTGTATCAGCTAATTTAGCAGGTGGAACACATCACGCCTGCCCCGATCACGGTGAAGGCTATAGTGTATTCAACGACAGCACTATTGCCGCACGTGCGATGCAAGTTGAGGGGCTTGTCGAGAAAGTTGTTGTCATAGATTGTGATGTTCATCAGGGGAATGGTACTGCCGCCTGTACGAAAGATGATGCCAGTATCTACACATTTTCAATTCACGGCGAGAAAAACTTCCCATTCCGCAAAATACCAAGTGACCTAGACATTGGTTTGCCAGATAACACCGCAGATCAAGAATATCTAGAAACACTAGAAATCGCTGTTGAGCGCATTCTCTATCTAGAACAGCCGGATCTGGTCATCTACCAATCCGGTGCAGACCCCTATATACATGATAAATTGGGGAAATTATCACTTACAAAACAAGGGTTGGCTCAACGCGACAGGTTGGTTCTTGAACTGTGCTATACGGAGAGAATTCCGGTAGCAGTGACCATGGGAGGAGGTTATGCCAAGCAAGTGGACGACATCGTAGACATCCACTTGCAAACAATACAAATTGCAGCTGAATTTCAAGCTAAATGGTAGTTTATTCCGCATCGTCAGGCTTGGACATCATCAGTAACACTAAGTTACCTTTTTGTGCGATTTTGCCATCCTGTTTTACAATTCGCATCTCGAGGGTGACAACCCCACCACCCAACCGCTTTGCAGGTTTTGTCTCAGCAACTTTCAGTTCAGCGTGGATCGTATCACCAATATAGACTGGGTTACTGAACTTCATTTCGAGTCCACGAAATCCTAAAACTGTCCGTTCAAGAATACCCAGTTGGTATGCCTGTCCCACAGCATAACTCACAGTTAGCATCCCATGAGCAACTCGTTGTCCCATAAACGACTCTTTGCTATATTCAGCATCGGTGTGCATTGGATTATAGTCACCTGTCAGACCAGCAAATTGGACTAAATCCGCTTCGGTGATGGTGCGTCCGCGTGTTCGCATCTCCGCACCCACTTCAAATTCTTCAAAATACAGACCACGAGGTCCATCCGCTTCAAATTTCAAAACGCTTACTCCTTCAATAGGCTACCTGTATAAGCAGATATAATGTTATATATTGGAACGCACTAACGTCCTGTTAGTTTCCAGATTGCATTGTTACCAGACACGTTATTCAATCTCGATTACACATTAGAAAGGAATTTTACAATTTCTTGGTTAACAACCTCAGGGTTCTCGACAGTTGATGTATGGCCCGCCCTTGGGATATGGACTAGCCTTGACCCGTCAATTGCTTGGTGCAGACGTTCGGCTTTTTCAGGTGTTGTAGCGACATCTTCTTCACCAACCATGATGAGTGTCGGTGCTATAATATGCTCCAGTTCATCATAAATCCCATTACGATTTACAACCCCTGTCACTGCTCTTGTAATACCAATACGATGATTATTCTGTAATTGTTGTCTCCAGTATTGATGTTCCTCAGTGCGTAAAGAATCATTCAACCAACTTTGAGAAAACATAATCTGCATAATAGAACTGGTGACTAAGCTAAATCCTAACCAACGAGCAATCAGGTTAAGTAATTTATATTTTCCAACATTTTCTTGTGGTTCAGGATCAGGCGATGTCTCAAGTAAGACAAGTGATTTGATGAGATCAGGGCGACGTGCAGCAATACGCATCCCAACGAATCCTCCCATTGACAACCCAACAAAGTGGACACGCCCAAGATTCAGAGATTCGATAAGCTGAATCGCATCTTCGCTTAACGTATCCATATCGTAACCAGCCTCAGTTACTTCTGTTTGCCCCTGTCCACGGTGATCAAATGCAACGATTCGATACGTATCTTTTAATGCATTGACTTGATTATCAAATAGACGGGTAGACCAGAGCAACCCATGAGAGAAGACAATACACTCTTCACCTTGCCCCGTATCTTCATAATGCAAATTAACATCATTAACTTGAATTTTCGGCATGAAGTTTACCTGTATCTGAAAGAAAAAGTGGCACCAGAGTCAACCCTGATACCACCACTGTATCTTAAACTAGAAAAAACTTCAAAGCGTATTATTCGCCTGAGTCCGTCTCTTCTTCACCATCGGTTTCATCATCTTCAGCAGCTTCACCTTCATCAGCGGCATCAGCATCTTCCGCTTCACCGTCTTCACCGTCTTCGGCGTCTTCTGTTTCAGCAGCATCACCAGCTTCTTCTTCAACAGTTTGCTCAATTGCAGGTACATTGTCGCCATTGAGAGCATCTGCATCAGCAGGGAAGGCACTACCGATCAATGGTGCAATCACAAGTGAAACAATTGCCAACAGTTTAAGTAGAATGTTGAGGGATGGACCAGATGTATCCTTGAATGGATCACCTACAGTATCACCAACGACAGCGGCTTTATGTGCATCTGAGCCTTTACCACCGTAGTTACCGGCCTCAATATGTTTCTTAGCATTATCCCATGCACCACCCGCATTTGCCATCATAACAGCCAACATGAATGCTGAAACAAGTGACCCAAGCAACACACCAACTAGTGAAACTGGAGAAATAAATTCACCAAGAATGTTACCTTGTCCCAACACTGCCAGTAAAGCCATCCCAACAGGAACACCCACAGCAATCACACCGGGGAGCAACATTTGGCGAATCGCACTATCAGTACTAATTGCTACACAACGTTCGTAATCAGGTTCTGCAGTACCTTCCATAATGCCTTTGATTTCACGGAATTGACGACGCACTTCTTCCACAATTTGTTGTGCAGCATCACCAACCGCAACCATCGTCAATGCACTAAAGACATATGGCAAGAGACCACCAATAAATAGACCTGTCACCAACTGCGGATTAATCAGGATTTCACCAGCATTTGCAAATGTTCCAAGTGCAGTACTACCACCTGCCGTAATCGCGGTGATAAATGCTGCAGTCAAAGCCAATGCAGTCATAGCTGCAGAACCAATCGCAAAGCCTTTACCAGTTGCAGCAGTTGTGTTACCAAGGCTGTCCAGCGCATCGGTACGGTCACGAACTTCATCTGGTAGATCAGACATTTCGGCGATACCACCTGCATTATCCGCTACAGGACCGTATGCGTCAGTTGCCAGTGTGATACCCAGTGTAGAGAGCATACCAACCGCAGCAACAGCCACACCATAAAGATCGGCAAATGTTGTTGCAATCAATGTCACGAGCACGACGATAACGACAGGAGCAAGTGTACTCATCATACCGAGTGCCAGACCGCGAATTACAACGATACCCGCGCCACCTTCAGCTGAGCCAGAAAGTGATTTGGTTGGACCATAGGTATCTGCGGTGAAGTATTCGGTAAAGTAACCGATCAACACACCACCAACGAGACCGCTAAGTGTTGCAATAATGATACCAGGACCTGCATCGCCAAATGGAAGAATTAGACCGAGGATGATAATCACAACAGCGATCATACCGGATGCACTGTAGATACCTGTACGGATGCTACCAAGCAATTGTTCGAGGTCAGCACCTTCTTCGGTTTTAACAAGGAAACTGGCAATGATACTGATAACCAAACCAGCTGTTGCAACCAACAATGGGAAGACTTGTGCAGCAACCGTCGCTTCTTCGGTCATAAATGCGCCAGCAGCAGTCGCCAATGAAATAGATGCGATGATCGAACTTGCATAACTTTCAAACAGATCAGAACCCATACCAGCCACATCACCTACGTTGTCGCCAACGTTGTCAGCAATAGTCGCAGGGTTACGTGGATCATCTTCGGGGATACCAGCTTCGGTCTTACCAACGAGGTCAGCACCAACGTCTGCTGCTTTAGTGTAGATACCACCACCGACACGCGCAAAAATCGCGATGGATGTACCACCAAAACCAAAACCAGCCAGCGCAGACGCGGCTTGTGCCGGGTCACCAAGCGCATTTGCAAAAATAATAAACAGGATGCTGATGCCAAGCAATGCCAATGCTACCACCATGGTACTCATGACTGTACCACTAGCAAATGCAACACGCAAACCTTGATTCAAGCTTACAGACGCCGCCTGTGCTGTACGAACATTAGCACGAACAGCGATGTACATACCAATGAAACCTGCCAAACCTGATGCAAATGCACCCAAAACAAATGCAACTGCTGTCAGAATCGACATACCAGACCCAGGAACAGCACTCAAGATACCGAGTGCGATCGTTACGATAACGACTAAAATAAAAACCGCGCGATATTCACGGGTCAAGAATGCTTGCGCACCCTTTTGGATTGCCGAAGCAATCTGTTTCATTTTGTCTGTACCTTCGTCTTGTGCAAGCACGAAGTTGCGTTGATAGAACGCAAATCCCAGACCACCAATACTTACTATCACCGCAATGATGACAGCCATTGTCATACTAATTTCCATAAAAGGCTCCCTATGTAAAATCTCGCTAAATCCCGACAAACGGGAATAATTAACATTTCAAAAGCTAAGAAATATTAACGGAATTTCGCAATTTTTCAACACTGACTACGCCTTGAACGTGAGTAGATGTGGGAATATTATGGTAAAGGTGCATTATAGGAAGCTATTATTATGACATCAGATAATCAGCAAACTGGTAATACAGGCGAATCTATTGCTATGACATTTCTAAAGTCGAAAGGTTACGCTATCTTAGATACCAATTGGTCTTCGCGCTTTGGTGAAATAGATATTGTTGCAAAACAGGAGGACACTTATGTATTTGTCGAGGTCAAAACAAGGCGTAGTAACAACACAGAATCTGCCTTTGCCAGCATCACCCCATCAAAACGTGAGAAAATGATAAGAACTATTTATCTTTATTTAGATGAGCGCAATCTTGATGATGATACCGTATGGCGAGTTGATGCTATTGGCATCGCTTTGAGACGTAATCATCCCCCCATTATCGATCATGTGGAGAATGCTTTTGACTGGTAACTATCGCCCTCTGATTATTATTCTAGGTCCAACAGCTGTTGGTAAAACAAAACTATCGATTCAACTTGCAAAACGCCTAAATGGTGAAATTATCGGTGCGGATAGTCGACAAATTTATCGCCACATGAATATTGGCACGGCCAAACCGACAACCCAAGAGCAAGCCGAGGTTCCACATCACCTCATCGACATTGTCGATCCCGACTATAATCTGACACTCGCAGAGTATCAGGATATGGCCTACCAGAAGATCAACGACTTGCATGACCAGAACAAAGTACCCTTCTTAGTCGGTGGAACAGGTCAATATTTAACGGCGATCGAGGAAGGTTGGTCGATTCCCCGTGTACCGCCTAACTTAGAAATCCGTCATGAGCTTGAACAATTTGTTGAAGAACATGGTGTACAAGCCTTACATGATCGCCTTAGCAAAGTAGATCAAATATCTGCAGAAAAAATTCATCCCAATAATGTGAGACGTGTCATCCGTGCTTTAGAAGTGTATCTAGAAACAGGCGAACCGATCAGCAAGTTGCAAGAGAAGAAACCGCCACCCTATCGTATTCGGGCATATGGCTTAAGATTAGATCGTGAAATTTTGTATCCACGTGCAGATAAGCGGGTTGATATGATGATCGAAGCAGGATTTGTTGAGGAAGTCACAAAACTGCTCAATATGGGTTATAGCCGTGTATTACCGTCAATGACAGGGCTTGGCTATCTGGAAATTGCACAATACCTACTCGACGACAAACCACTAAATGAAGTCATTGAACGCACAAAATTTAGCACACATGAATTTATACGACGACAAGATGTATGGTTTCGCGGACACGATAATGGAATTTTGTGGCATAATGTGGAAACACTCAATGTAGATGACATTGAACAAGACCTCAAACAATGGCTAGAAAGATAATCCTGTGTCAAGATTTCTACGGCGGAACGACGATAATCCGAATGCTTTCATTGGTATTATACTATTAATTGTCCTCGGTGTATTTGTAGGGCCAAACCTATTACCAGAGTTCGTTTCTGATCTCTCCCCCTATCTATATGCAGGGATTCCATGTGGACGTTTACCCGAAGCTGAGGATCTTGCCGCACATCAATCAGTTATTGGTCGATCCGTAGAAGACCCACTTTCATTAGAAATATCAGCCACGAACATTGCTGACGACGGAGGATTTATCGTGCGTCTAACCATTACCAATAGTTCGCTCGGCACAATTCCAATCTATTATGACGAAGAAAATGTTGCTGTTGTTACAGCAGATGATAATGTCAACGGATTTGGTATCATTGTTAATCCAGCACCCAATGCAGGGCTACGTTCCAGACAGATCGGTAACCTTGGGTCTTATCCAGAAGCAGATATACGGATGCTCGGACCACGTCAACGATGTGATCATTCGATAGAGCTAGTTGCATCACCAGCTCTAATCAGCGGTGGTGGTTCAATTGTAGGATACTATCGGATGAATACAGCTGGTCAACAACAACCACAAAGCACTGGTACACGCACTATCTATCCAGATCAAGGACTAAATATTTTGGTGACAGGCGTTGTCTTCTCTGAAGTAGTCGAAATTCAACCACGTCAACAATAGCGAATTTCCAATCTCATACTAATGTTTGTATTTGATAATTAACGGAAGTTTAAATACCTGATTCTAGGAATCATATATGACTAGCGATAATAAGCTCACCCATCTTGACGAACATGGCAACGCAAATATGGTTGATGTTGGACATAAACCAGACAGCGATCGTATTGCAGTTGCAGGTGGGCGGGTTTTCATGAAGCGCGAAACGCTTGAACTGATTAGAGATGGTAATATTAAGAAGGGCGATGTTTTGACCATTGCTCGAATCGCAGGCATCATGGCGGCAAAACGCACATCAGACCTTATACCACTGTGCCATCCGATTCCACTCAACAAAGTCAATGTTGACTTATCAATCAACGAAAATGATCATTCAGTGGATATTATAGCGACCGCGAAAACAACAGGCAAAACAGGTGTAGAAATGGAAGCTCTGACTGCTGTTTCTACAGCGGCACTAACAATTTATGATATGGCGAAAGCTGTTGACCGCGAAATGCGTCTATCTGATATACGCCTATTAGAAAAACGCGGCGGTGTCCATGGAGATTACGTCGCTTCTGAGTGAGGGAACTATGCAGATTAATATCTTATTCTTTGCAACGATTCGAGATTTAGTTGGTCAAAAACGCCTAACGCTAGAGCTAGATGGCACCAGCTCAACCCTTCAGGATGTCCGTAATATCCTGATCGAAAAATATCCAGCAATAACAGATAACCTAAAAGTTGCTCTTGCAGCCATTAATGAAGAATTTGCATTCAATCAAGACGCTATCGTAGATGGTGACGAAATTGCATTCTTCCCCCCTGTTAGCGGAGGTTCAGGGCAATTAGAATCTCCCCCTGAAATATATCTACTGCCAGACGAACCGATCAATCACGATGAGATTGTCGAATCAATTACCACATCGAAAACAGGAGCTGTGTGTTTATTTAGTGGGATGGTTCGCGGTAAGACCAATAAAGAAGGCCATATCCCAGAGACCGATTATCTTGAATACGAAGCCTATAAACCGATGGCAATTGCGAAAATGAAGCAGGTCGCCCAGGAAATCCGCGAACGTTGGGGCAAAGTCGAAGGTATTGCCATTGCTCAACGTATCGGTCGGCTTGAGGTAGGACAGAACACCGTGCTGATTGCCTGCTCATCACCACACCGTGATGACGGGTGTTTTGAAGCAGCACGATACGGTATAGATAGATTAAAAGAAATTGTACCTGTATGGAAAAAAGAGGTGGGAGCCGACGGTGAATCATGGATTGAAGGAGATTATACACCTTCCCTAGATGACCGTAATAATGGATAGGCTAGGATTCCATTTCAAGCTGTGGTACAAAAAATATCAAGGACTACTTAATCGAACTAGTGTTTGGAGTTTCTCATGACCCGTCGTGTTGTGGTTACGGGATTGGGGATTATTTGTGCCGTTGGCAATGATGTCCCCACGACATGGACAAATATTATCAACGGTCAAAGCGGGATGGGACCGATCACCAAATTTGATGCGTCAAATTATTTGGTGCAAATAGCCGCCGAGGCAAAAGACTTTGATGCGAAAGATCATATGTCGCAAAAACTTATTCGACGTAGTGACCCTTTCCAACATCTGATTTGGAAAGCTGCAATGGAGGCCCATGAGCATGCTGGTATAGAGTATGATGCAGAAACAGGCCGCCGTACTAGCGCCATTATTGGGTCAGCAGTTGGTGGGATGTCAAGCTATCAGTATTGGTCAAAACTCGTTGAAGACACCGGTGATCCACGTAAAATGACCCCCTTTGCAATTCCTATGTTGATGGCAAATGGCGGCAGCGATATGGTCGCATTAGAGCTCGGATTACAAGGCCCATCAGCAACGCTTGTTTCCGCTTGTGCAACAGGAGCTGATTGCATTGGGTTAGCCTATGATCTCATCAGAGCAAATCGTATCGACAGAGCAATGGCAGGCGCAGGAGAAAATCCTATCTTACCCTTAGGTATTGCAGCATTTGATCGTATTGGTGCATGTTCACGGGAAAATGACTCACCTGAAACAGCCATGAAACCCTTTGATGCCAATCGCAGTGGTATGGTATTTGGTGAAGGTGCTGGTGTGATTGTAATTGAAGAACTCGAATCGGCAAAAGCACGTGGTGCGAATATACTAGCCGAGCTCGTTGCTTACGCATCAACATCAGATGCTTATCACCTAACAGCACCAGACCCAGGTGCAAAAGGGGCAATTGAAGCTGTCAGACGTGCACTTGAAGAAGCACAACTTACACCACAAGATATTGATTATATTAATGCACACGGTACAGCGACAACGCTCAACGATGCGATGGAAACCAAAGCAATCAAAGCAGTATTTGGTGAACATGCATATAACGTGCCGATGAGTTCGACCAAAAGTATGACTGGGCACGCAATGGGAGCGACTGCTGCCATGGAAGCAGTATTCTCGGTGTTGTCAATTCGTGATAACATCGCACCACCAACGAAGAATCTAAACACACCTTCGGAAGAATGTGATCTTGATTATATACCAAACACCGCACGTGAAATGCCAATCAATGTTGCCATGAGCAATTCGTTCGGATTTGGTGGACATAATGTATCTCTGATATTTAAGCGATTCGATGACTGATTCAACCAACACAAAACCAACATTTGAAGAAATTATCGGTGTACAATTTAATAATACAGACCTTCTCACCCGCGCTCTAACACATCGTTCATTTGTCAATGAATATGACGGTGAAAAAGAAATACGGGATAACGAACGGCTTGAGTTTCTCGGTGATGCAATCCTTGATGTGATCGTAGCAGAAATGCTATTTAAGAAGTATCCAGATGTATCCGAAGGAGAGTTAACTCAACTACGCGCCGCACTCGTTAAAACAGAGTCGTTAGCGATGATTGCCCGTGACTACCAACTTGGGGAGTATCTTCGTATTGGGCGAGGCGAAGAAAACAGTGGCGGACGTGAACGTGTCAATAATCTTTGTCGCGGGTTTGAAGCTGTTATTGGTGCAATGTATCTCGACAGTGGCATGGTCACTGTCGAAAAATTTGTCATGCCAAGTCTTCTTAATTTGCTTGAATATGTACTAGAAAATAACCTACATATTGACGCTCGTAGCGAACTACAAGAACAAATCCAAGCAAAGTTGAGTATTACACCCAGTTATCGTATGGCAGGTGCAGATGGACCTGATCATGCCAAAGAATTCCACATGGAAGTGACCATTGGTGACGTTGTTATCGGTGAAGGTATTGGTACAAGTAAGCGCTCTGCTGCGCAGGAAGCTGCTCGTACTGCCCTACTCCATCTACAAGAAAAAGGCTTCCCAGAAGGGGTCGAAGTCCAGCTTTTAACAGCAAATGAAGATCAACCTGACGGGGCAGAAGATGTCCCAAAGTCAGGTAAAGTTAATGAAGCAGATCAGACCGAGTCAGATCCAATAATACCAACAGAACCCATGACAGATAATAGCGACTAGCCGTCACGCCGTAACAAGACTTCAACAAACGCCAGTCGATGATCTGAAGCAGGCGAGTCAATCACCCCATTACCCATCGACGGCAAAGCTTGTTCCCAGAACCATAAATAATCTACGCGTGCCTGTACACCTGTACGTACAAGCGTTGCCGAGTTAATGATATTTGATCCTGCAAATGTATCATTAAAATTGGTATTTTGAATTGTCTGAATCAACGGCGAGTTAGGTACATTATTGAATGTTCCACCGAGTACAGCACGTCCTAGTTGACCAGCATAGTCATTCAGAATATGACCTTCTACAATAGTGAAAATCTGGGATAGTTGCTGTTGCTGTTCGCGCTCACGTTCTTCTACGCTTTCACCATCCAACAAAACCCCTAACCACGTATTATAAAGTGTAATTGCACCTTCATCAGGTTGAATCTGTACACGTTGCAAACCTGTTTGTTGACCAATACTAGCTAAAGGCAATCCATCATTAAACACTATTGGGACACGCGATAAAACAGCTAGACCCTGTAATCCTTCATTAGTCGCGTAAAAGCGAACATCCATACCCAAACGTCGCCCTAACCACAATGTCTGATCGACACCAAAGCTTGTTAAACGTCCAACTTCAACTTCTTGTAATAAGACGACACTCACACCACTTTTTTCGATTGATGTGGCAATTTCTTCCATATCAAATCCGAAAAATTCACTATATCCAGCATGGATGTTATATGTGCCAATGCGTAATGAGTCGATACCAAATGCAGGTGAGACAAGGGGAGCACTCGATACAATTGCGCCGACCACACCAAACACCGCAACCATAACTGTCATCAAGGCAGATTCCAAACGTGTTCCACCTGTCCATGGCATTCGTCGAGCGGTTTGAATCATCGGTAACGCAACAAAAAATCCAGCCAATAAAAGCAACCCGAGCCCCATGTTCCTAAAGCCACGTAATAATGGCGGAATGATAGCATTTAAGGAATCATATGGTGGTGCAAAATCACGAACAAAAGCATATTCATAAGTAAATAAGTCACCTACCAAAAGCAATCCGAGAATAAGAATCGACACAATCATCCATAAGCCAGTTAAGCCCCGTTCAGTCTCTCCACGCGGACGGATCAGCCACCACCAGATCATGTTAACAGCAAATTGCGCCACCAATAGAGCAATTCCACCAAACGGAAACTGTCCTAATCCTGGAATAGGAATATGATGAATCCGCGTACCAACAACAATCATCAGTAAGATGATTAGCATCCAGACCCAACCCCGTGCGCCACTATCAAATGCCCCAATCATCGACCGTATCCGCAACCTGACAGCTGGGACAAGTGGTAAAACAGTCGCAATAATTAGCAACGGTACAAATGTCGCATAATCAACTTCTGCACGACCAGCAACCGCATTTGGCAATGCCAGTAATGACAACTGAAGAAACAGTATTGCCCCAAACGCAATTCCGCCCCAAAATGTGAGCAAACTTTTGTCTGAAGAAATACCGATAGATTTATCGTCAACATCACGGAGTATAGTCAAATTTAGAATAGCTAATACAACAAGAGCAATCGAAAGGCCTAATTGAAATGAAAAAAATTCGGGCGACCATGTCGGATCTAGTGTATTACCTAGCGCACGAATAATCTGGTCAAGTGCAAACGCGAAAATGAACATACGGGGGAGTAACTGTGCTCGATTTGAAATCAATACAGCAACGTAAAATAATGCACCACTGACCACTAAACCAGACGATGCAACAACTGTTATCGGCGGCATTTCCATAATCATCACAGCACGGCCAACAGCAACGAGAATAACAGTTATGATAAACAGCCATCGTTGTCGTCCGAATAATACAGCCAAGACAGGTAATGCAAGTAGAAATCCGAGCAACGTAATCTCGCTACTGACAATCGCGGGATCAACCACCCCAGGTAGTGATGTATCCAAGATAGCCGGATCAATCACCGTCACAAGTGATGCACTCGCAGTACGGCTATAAATCATACCGATCAGATAGCGTAATGCTTGTATAAAAAACAAGCCAACAAGGACTGCTTCTATTGTTTTTAGATGTTTGCGAAAATCCCGCATCATCACTCCTCAGTTCCACGCGATTGATTCTGAACCTTTAGTTTACCCACGTGCTATCATCACGCAAATAATTGTGAAAATTAAGGGGGAAATTTTGTACAGTCAAACTAAGGGCAGATAGACACCTACCCTCTTCATCATTACAAGACGATTACTTGTCAAAATAACAACTATCACAAATCCGATAACGATGTCGTGATGGCAAAATTTTACCGCATGATGTACAACGGCGTGCTGTATCCAATTTCTGGAGTAACGCTTGGTCAATTGATAGTGACCATTCCCGTCGTGACTCGTGCACAACATCGTAGGCTTCACAAAATTCTTTAAATTCTTTACGCCGTGACAACCATAGATAGATGTCTGCACAAGCAATTGAATATTCCGTACCTTCAAGGTCTTCGGAGTCTTGAATTGGTACCGGTGCAATAGGTGGTTCTGGGATTTGATAGCCTTCTAAGATCATATAAGCACATTGCAACCAATATGAGCGAGTACTCTTGCGGGTCGGTGCATTAACAAGCTGTAGTGCGCTAGCTAACCCAAGATTGGCAATCTGTTCATCAGAAAGCATCTTTGCCAACTCAACCCGTTCCGCCAAATCTGCCGTTGTGATCACTGCCCGTAATTCCTCAGGAATTGACTCTAATGCAGCCCATTCAGTTAACTGCTCGGATAAGTTACCGGGAATTAAACTTAGATCATCAACAGTAGGCGCAACCCGTGCATGAGTTAGAATTTCAGGTTCAGCATCATGCATATTACGGATATGACGCAAATGATGTTTATTTGTTGTCGTAATCAAACCCGCCTGTGAATACCCATATCGTCCGGCACGCCCACCAATTTGACGAACTTCACTCGGTAACAATCGGCGAACCGTTCGCCCATCGTACTTTTCAATCTCATAAAAACAAACCACATCAGCAGGCAGGTTCAACCCCATTCCGACCGCATCTGTCGCTACACAAATCTCAGTTTCACCATTTGCAAAACGATCCGCTTGACGACGACGAACTTCTGGCGGCAAGCTACCATAAACAACAGAAACAGAGCGTCCCAGTCGCTCAAGTTTCGTTTTTAGATCTAATACACCCTGACGAGTGAAAGCGACCAAAATGGTGTGATTTGGCAATGCTTCAAGCGTGAAATGTCTATCTGCCACTCGAATTGGTGTCAACCTTGTGTGTTCTACCACTTCATATGGTATCTCTGCCGCCGAAGACAAAACTTCCATCAAGGTTCGAGCCGTTGGCGGTCCAATAATGTGCATTTCTGGAGCTTTTGACTCCATCATAGCCCGTGTCCATGCCCAACCACGATCAGCATCGGCTAACATTTGCGCTTCATCAATAATGACACACTCACCACTTGTTACAGGATTAAACATTTCGATAGTAGCAGCAGTGATATGTGCACCGTCGACTGGAATGTATTCTTCACCTGTCAACAGGCTACATTTGACACCAGCATCATTCAATCTATCAAAAATTTCATAAGCTAGTAATCGTAACGGAGCAAGATACCAACCCGACCCTGCTTCTTTTAAAGCTTCTAGTGCATCATGGGTTTTACCGCTATTAGGATCACCAATATGCATATAAATCATTTGATGATCGCGGGCTGAATCGCGCCATTTAGGGAAGGCATCAATCAAACGATTACGTAATTGTGTTTGTTCTTCGCGTCGTTTGCGACGACGTTCACGTTTTTTACGTTTTTTGTCGCGTCTTTCTTCATTTTGACCTTCACGCAACCCATTCAGCATCTTTCGATATTCATCAAATGTTTCTGGCAGAATCCACATCCCCCTAACATCACGCCAGACTACGCTCTTAGAAGTCACACCAAGTCGGCGCAATCTACGATTAAGCACCTTTGATTTTAGATCAAGCAAGTCACGTAAATCACGAGATTTTAGACGTTCATATCCTGCAATCATCTCTCGCATATCAGGATCATGTGCCGTTGGCTCAAATGTGTAAGCGGGATAACGTATTGTGCCATCAGGGTCAAGAAAGCTATCTAATGCAAGTTCTTGTGATGCATACCGTAATGTCTGTGTTTTGATTCCTAATATTTGTGATGCATGGTTCAAAGTATACGTACGAGCTTTCACTTGCTCCGAAATATCTGCATTATCTGTAATCGGTTTATCAATATCTGCCCGAATCTGATCACCACACAATTCCAATAATGAAGCCCATGCTTCGTCCATCACAACATCTTGTTGTATTTCATCCATAGCAATTTTTGCACATGATGAATGTGCATCTCCTTATTTCATATATGATAAGTTATATGACTATCACGACCATTTATATGGTGGCGTCGTTGATGACTCATCATCACGTTCAATCTTAGGGGGTAATTCGGCAGAATCCGTATCAAAGAGTGATAATTGCGCCGTCGGGTTTATATCGTATTGGC
This sequence comes from Anaerolineales bacterium UBA6055, assembly GCA_002428985.1. Taxonomy (GTDB): domain Bacteria; phylum Chloroflexota; class Anaerolineae; order Aggregatilineales; family Phototrophicaceae; genus UBA6055. Next base: position 107,422 of record DIYL01000015.1, read on the forward strand.
TCATTATCGCTGTGATTAACTTCGTTTTCAGCTGAGTCTGGTTATAAATTTCAGCAGCAAATTTTGCCGGGTGCTTGCCTGCTTTTCGACGATTACAGTCAGGACAAGAGACAACCAAATTTTGTGGTGTATTATGTCCCTGATGACTTAAACTCACCACATGATCAAGTTCAAACTCTTTATTGACAAGTTCAATGCCACACCATTCACAATGCCCACCTGATTCAAAAATTCGATCTCGAATTGAACCAGCTGTTAGTTTTCCTTTTACATCTATACGTTTTGCCCGCGCATTCATTGTAGACGCATAGCGCTGTAATGCTTGTGTGTCGAGATAATCTTGATAGATCATAACATACTGTCAATACTTAATATCGTCCTATTATTGTGCCTGAGGTCATGATCCGTGGCAAGTTGATGTTTTGTGAGTTAGATAACCTAACGATTTTCAGACTCATCGCATCTTAGATTTCATAAACTTTGCCAATATTCGCCATCGAAAAAGCCACAAATAATATTGGTGACGATGCCATGTGCGTGGCTCATACGTATATCCATATTTTTCAGCTATAGAGAGCAACTCAGGACTAGGCGACCATGTGGCAATCGCAGGCTCACATGAGGCAAAATAACGTCCCAGAGATACAGGTTTAAAGTGTGCATAACTTTCTGGCACATTATTTAACCCACAGTACTCTAACAAATGCCGAATATATTTTTGTGGCTCAGATGATGTCTGCTCATACAAGTACAACGGTACATTATGCTCGCCATAATACACCTGCAAAGCCTCAAAACGTTGATAGGCTTCCCACCAATTTGTATCACGATAAGTTGGCGTACCTATTGGGAATATATCATGCCATAATTCATATTGGCTTGTGATCGTATCCCAAGGCGAACGCATCACTCCAAACAAACGCACATCACGCCCCGAATCTTTATAGGCTTTCAATAGTTCAATAGTCGCATCATCGTCTAAATACTGTGGCGATTTATCAAACACAATCGGCGCATACAGTCGCGCGATCTCATCCCATAATGCAAATATAATGTCTTGTGTCACAATGTTCGGAACGCTAATTTCCGGTGCGATAACCTCTACCCGTTGCACAAATCGATCATAGGCGGATATTCCTTGCACAGTCATCTGGCTGGGGTCTTGTAACACAGCAGCTGCATAATTCCAGTAATTCGGTTCAAAGTTTCTGATCTGTTGATTGGGATGAGCAATTTGTGTTTGGGGATGTTTTGCAAAGACGCGGTGAATAGCAGTTGTACCTGATCGCTTCACACCCAGACAAACAATGGTTCTCAAATCTTGCGCCATATAATATGATTCTCACCTATCATGCTTTAACTAGGTAAACTAGTTTAACGCAGACGTTGTGATAGTCCATATCCTATTTACAAAATCTCACAAAGTACCTACATTTGTGTATATTCTGCAAACGAAGCATGATTATTTCGTGTGCTTTGTTCATGTTTTATTCTGCTATATCTGCAACAATTACGTCTGAGGTGATAGATTTTGAGCATAGATTACACAAAAATCGCGCAAAAACATAATATCAGTTTATCTGCAGTACAACATTTAGCAAATGCAATAGCCCTTGGCAATGGTATACAAGCACAGTTTAATCATCCAGAATTAGGTGGCATGGGACAATGGATGCCAACTATGATGATGATTGGTGATGCTTTTAATTATACACTCAAAGCAAAAGTTGATGTGTTGTGCCATGAATTAGCAACTGCTTACCATAATGGTGATCTAGAATCTACCAAGCCACCTACAACAATGAATAACGCAACATGGTGGTCAAATAATGATACAAAACCAACATTTAGTGGCACACAAAACAATATCCGTTATGCATATTTCAAATCACAAAATCAATTACGAATTCACCATGACGGATTTGAGACAACATACAATACAAGACCATATATATTAACAGGTGTTTCTCAACAACAAGATAATGATATACAGTCTATTGCATTTCACACGCAGGATGGCAAACACTTAACAATTAAAGATTTTGAACCGATAAATAGCTAATTTTTTCAGGACACCTTATGACCGTAAGCCCATTAGCAACCCTTGTACAAGATTATGCTTTTCACGACACTGCATATGATGAGACATTTTCTGCGCCCAATACAGCACGTCCAGCATATCAGGAATTAATCGACAAGTTATTAGAGTTATCATCAGATGAACTTAAGTTTCGCCAGCAAGCATCTGATGCGACCTTCCTCAATGATGGCATCACATTTACGGTCTATAACGATAATAAGGGTACTGAACGTACTTTTCCATTTGACATACTACCACGTATTATCACAGCAGATGAATGGGACACAATTAATCGTGGTCTAGAACAACGCATTCGTGCAATTAACCTATTTTTACACGATATTTATCATGAAGGGCGCATTTTTGAAGATGAAATCATTCCCTATGACATAATCGCCAGTGCTAAACATTATCGACGCGAAATGAAGGGTGTATCTGTTCCACATAAGGTCTATGTTTCGATCTGTGGGTCTGATTTGGTCAGGTTAAAGGATGGTAGTTTTGCGGTATTAGAAGATAATCTGCGTGTACCGAGTGGCGTATCGTATATGCTAGCTAACCGGCAAATCACAAAAAATGTATTCCCCCGATTGTTTGCGAATTATGGTGTTCGTCCAATCGACCAATATGGTCAGGCATTACTGAGTACACTACAATCTCTATCACCTCATCACGAAGACCCGACAATCGTTCTACTTAGCCCCGGTGTTTATAACTCTGCATATTATGAACACACGTATTTAGCTCGTCAAATGGGTATTAAACTCGTTGAAGGGCGTGATTTACTCGTCCATGATAATGTTGTCTATATGCGGACCACCAGTGGTCTACAGCGGGTTGATGTAATTTACAGACGCATTGATGATGATTTTCTAGATGCCCTAACATTCCGACCTGACTCACAATTAGGGGTAAATGGATTATTCAATGCGTATCGTGCAGGTAATGTTGTCCTAGCTAATGCTGTTGGCACAGGGGTCGCCGACGATAAAGCCGTTTATGCTTATATCCCCAAAATCATCAAATACTATCTTGACGAAGATCCCATCATCCAAAATGTTGAAACTTACCTCTTACATGATGAGAAACAACGCCAGCATGTGATAGAAAATATTGACAAGTTAGTTGTCAAAGCAGTTGGTGAAGCCGGTGGCTACGGCATGCTGATTGGACCACACAGCACAAAAGCCGAGCAAGAAGATTTTATCCGAGCAATCAATGCTCACCCTCGTAATTATATCGCTCAACCCACCCTATCACTCTCTACTGCACCTTGTTTTATTGATGAAAATATTGAGGGTAGGCATATTGATCTGCGACCATTTATTTTATGCGGGCGCGATAAATGCACTATTGTGCCGGGCGGTTTAACACGAGTTGCATTGAAGCGTGGATCATTAGTTGTTAATTCATCGCAAGGTGGCGGTAGTAAAGATACATGGGTGTTATATGAATGAGTCACAAGCAATGTTATCACGGGTCGCCGATAGTCTCTATTGGATGAGCCGTTATCTAGAGCGGTCAGAAAACACATCACGTTTAATTGATGTACATATTAATTCAATGTTGGACATGAACCTTGAAATTGTGGAGACACAGCGTTTAACACGACTAGAAGAAATTTTGACGATGGGTACAGATATCGACATTCCGATTAACGATAACCTGTTACATGTACTCACATTTGATCAAACACAACAAATTTCTATTGTCTCGACAATTATCAGCGCACGTGAAAATGCTCGTCAAATTCGCGAACAAATAAGTTCCGAGATGTGGACACAAATCAACAAGCTCTATTTACTAGTCAATGGTTTGGATAGTAATAACGTCGGTGAAAATAACCTACATGAATTCTATTTACATGTGAGAGATGGATCACATTTATTTCAAGGTATTACCGATGCAACCATGAACCACAATCAGGGCTGGCATTTCATCCAGATTGGGCGTTATATTGAACGGAGTCTGAGCTTACTCCAATTGTTAGATGTGCACTTTCGTGATGCCATGCTCGAAACTGAGAAAGATATACAACCCAACACGTACTTTGAAATGGTGACTATTCTTAAATCAGTCAGCGCATTCGAAGCCTACTGTAAGGTATACAACCCGAATTTACAGTCCTTATGGATTGTGGAATTCCTTTTGTTCAACGTGGAATTCCCTAGATCATTGCGCTTCTGTGTCGAGATGATTCAAAATTCGTTACAAGCTCTCGCTGATGCAACCGGACAGAGTAAAAACACCAAGCTCTATCGCATGTCCGGACGGTTACAATCCAACCTGAGCTATGACGAAATCCAAGATATTGAAGATTTAAGTGAGTATCTAAAAAGCATTAGGCAACAAATCTATCAGATTCATGGTATGCTGTATGATACATTTATCACCTATCCGATTGAATCGGCTCTGTAAGGTAAATTATGTATTACGCCATCACTCACCTCACCATCTATAAATATAGTGATCCCATCAACGACAGTGTGATGGAACTACGGATGCAACCCCGTAGTGATGAGACACAACGCTGTCCACGCTTTGATTTACACATCAGCCCATCAACGAAAGTCTTCAATCATCGAGACTATCTTGGCAATAGCATCCACACATTTGATATTCCTGCTCCACATACCAAATTAGCCATCAAAGCGGAAGCGGTTGTTGAGGTCAAAGACAAACTCAATTTACCCAATGCACTACCGATGTCTTCATGGGATACAATTGATACAGAAGCCAAGCACCACAACATGTACGACATGTTGTTACCCGGCAAATTTGCGCACCCAACTGACCTGCTACAAGACTTTGCTGATGAAATTAATTGGAAACGGCGAACTGACCCACTTAACCTATTGCGTGAACTCAATTCGACTATCTACCAAAAATTTGATTATGTGCAGAATGTGACCCGTGTCGATTCGCCCATCGACGATGCATTAAGTGCACGACGAGGTGTTTGTCAGGATTTTAGTCATATTATGCTAGCATTAGTCCGCCAAGTCGGTATCCCAGCACGCTACGTCAGCGGATACCTCTATCATCAGAGAGATCATGATCGTTCCGATGTTGATGCATCGCATGCGTGGGTTGAAGCATGGCTACCAGATCTCGGTTGGATCGGATTTGACCCAACCAATGATTTAATTGTGTCGGATCGTCATATTCGTGTGAGTATTGCAAATGATTTTGCGGCTGCCTCACCATCTCGTGGTGTATTCAAAGGTGCTGCTGAAACAGAACTTGATGTACGTGTAAAGGTCGAAAAACTTGATGAACTCCCATTTGAGGAAGAAGAACTCGCACCGGAGATTGTCTTACCACATTATCAATATTATCAAGATCAACAGGCACAACAGCAGTAAATTAGACTTTTGACTCTATACAATCCAAAAAGCGTTGCTCTAACTCAGCGCCTAATTCAAACCTACGAATTATCGTCTTCCATACATTTTTGATACTGGCTTTGTCTTCGGGGTTGTAAGTTAGGGTATTCGCGTCGTTAAGAATATTGACTTTCGAATGCCATGATTTTGTAGAAGCATTCGCCCAAGTCACAATAGTATATGGCATCAGGTTTTGCACATATCTGACCGCATCCATTGCATGCTTGACACTTTCAATATCATCTAATTGAATGAATATTATCACACCTACATTGAATTCACTTAGATCAGAAGCAGATGCTGTGCCAAAGCCACTTTCGCAAAAATATTTGAGATGGAGAGGTTTTCCAAAAATAGTTTTGTTGTTCATTTCAATACGATTTATACCAATATGATGATATTTTAGCCAGAATTCGTCAGATAAATCGTATTGTCCTGCAGGATACCATTTGTTAGCAGTTACATCACAGAATTCTTTGCAAAGATCAGGCTTATCACAGATTATCCAAATCAAAGCAGATTCAGCTTGAATAGACATAGCTATTGCTCATCCCACTTAGCCAAGCGTTTTTCCATGTCTTCTCGCATCGGGCAATTATCAAAAGCGAGTAGAGATCGAAAGATGATAGGATAGCATGATGCACTCATACGAAATGAACCAGAAGTCATTGCGTCCAACACCCTACTAACCCAATCTAATATATCACCAATATATTCAATACCTGTGCGCTTCAGAGCATTATAGCATTCTACAGGCAAATCAAGCTTTTCAATCTTCCACTGCGCTTCTGGGAAATTCGGATATACATCAGCGGGATACTCGTGCATATTCATACCTTTGAATCAATATAATCAAATTTTCACCCAATCTCAGACGATATGATTTGATATTTAACCAGCGTCATCATTTATTATTCTTGTTTCAACTTCAACAGATTGACCCGTCTTTACATCAAAAACATCAAATTGAATTTGAGGTAAAGTCAAGATGCCACAGGTTGACTTTAGATCTTCACGATTTCCACATAATGCACCAGGATTGAAAATCCACTTATTCTTATACTTAGTTTTCATAGGAATGTGAGTATGTCCGAGAATAACAACGTCACTTGTGGTTGCATCTTGGACTTGAGACAATAATTCTAATGATGCGTTCGGGAATACATGCTGTATATCACTCCATGGTGCACCATGTGCAAGAAGAACTTCCACATCATGCCATGAAAATTCACAAGTTTGAGGTAATGAATTAAGATACTTCCACCGATACTCATTCATTTCGTGATCAATGTCACCACCATCATATGGCACATGATCGATCTGATCCGTTAACCTGCCCCTATCATGATTTCCTCGGACAGACACAATCTGACTACTCCGCATGTAGTCAATAACAGCTTCATCATCCCACCCTCCGTCAACCAAATCACCTGCACATATAATTTGAGTAACATCATGAGACTCAAATAAATCCATTGCACACTTTAATGGTGCGAAATGAGCGTGAATATCAGAAATTACCCCTATCTTCATAAGCTGATAATGACCTTACTCTTAAGGATTACCCAACCACACAAAATATTTATACCACGCAACCACTTAACGTACTAATGATAAAGTTATACTAATCTAAATCCTCTTCTAGCTTAGCTAATACTACTATATTCTTAGCATTATCAGGGACATCCACCCGCTGATTATTCTTGATCGCTTTCAAACATTTGATGAGATGATCACGAATCCGATGTTGAACATTAATGCGTGGTTTAAGATAACTATCTGCCCATACTTCTGATGCAACACAAATACTATAAATCACACTATCTGACAACTCATCATCAATGTTTCTTGGCAATAGCTCATCAATAAGTTGCCACCGCATATCCTGCCCACCCATACCAGCTGCTAGTATTGACCCAGCAAATGTGGTCACGTTTCGCCAACGAGTTGTATCATGTTGAAGTAAAGCAACAATATTTTTAGGAAATGTCCAACCTTCGGTCGGTGTTTCAAGTTCATCCGGCATCGGGCATTCATCATAAAATTCAATCAACGCACACGCACACAGATATTCCTGAATGCTCAGATGTGGAAAACGATAATGCTTGCGGGTATCTGAAACGAGGATTCCATTTCGTGTTGCAAGATATTCCAGTACATCTTCGATATTTGCTCCTAAACCATCATCAATATCCTGCTGTGCCTTAAGTTTTTCCAACAAATGTCCACGTCCAATTGTCGTGGGATAACGCTGATATGAGAGTTGTCGCGCCTGTAAATCAAACGCTAGCATCTTCAACGTAGCTCGCATCCGATCCAAATTAAGGTTGGCTAATTTTTCATGTAATTTGTCCGAATGCGATGGCGTATTCCAGCGATCAAGAAGCTCGACAGTTTGTGAATATAGTTCTGCACGCTTGTTTGGTAAATTTTTATAATCTTCATGGATCAATGCCAACAGTGCTAGCATCAATGGATGTCGTGCTAGCGGAAGCAAAGACTTGTTATTATCAATATTATCTTTAATATCTTGTGCCATATGCTGCACATGTTTCTTGGCTAGATTCCGTCCTCCAAACGTACTAGGGCGGGTCGTAGCTGCGAGTTGATACCAGCGATCAATATACATTGTCATTTGTGTACGTGTGTAAGGTGCAAGCTCAACAGATTTGAATCGCTCTGATAGTTGCCATTTCACCTTTTTGTGATAAGCATAGGTTCGACAGGTAACAACAACGCGACAAGATGGAAAGCTATCTACCCATTTTTCGATCATGTTACGGATAATCACACGATCTTTTTCTGTATACACTTCATCCAATCCATCTAGTACTAGCACCGCGCTATATTGTTTTGTCTCAGTGCCAGCCAAGTATGTTTCAAGATGTGTACCGAAACTACCGACGTCCTCTATGATGTGCGCCAACAAACGTTTTGCGCTAACCTCCTTAGCAGACTTTGGGAAGTTCTTAGAATTGCAAAAATCACGCAAATTCACAAAGATGGGGAGGAGCTCGCCATGTATCCATGCCGACCCCATGAGTTCCAAACCACTCACTTTATCGCGTTTCTCAGCTGCTTTATCACAAGCATATGAAAGTGCTGTAACGAGAAATTGAACTAGTGAGCTTTTACCCGAACCGGCTCCACCTGTGACTACCAACAGCGGACAACTTGCCAATGCCTCAAGTGCCGGCATCCGTTCTTCGTGTAACTCGCGATTAATTGCGCGATACCATCGTGTATTAACCACATGATCTTTATCTTGCTCGACATCCATTGGATCATCAATCCAAACATCGATAGGCGTGTAAAGCTGATGTAATCGAGTCAAAATGTATTGCTGTGAACGCGGGTGTATGTTAGTCGCTGGCATATCCCAATCACTCCTAAGGCCACTCAAATAGGACGCCAGGGAAGCCTTAGAACCCTGATAAACATTGGTTATTATCTGTGCATCTTGTCCAGCAAAAATTATATTTTGACCAGCAGAAATCATACCCGCCTGCACACGAACTGCTGATGGATATTGTTCCCGGCTTTTGACTGTGTTCAGCAAATCAGCTATAAAGGTCTTTCCGCTATCAGTATCCTGGCTAAAACCATATAAAGTTCCTGTCGCCATCAAAACCCAATCAAGCCCAGCACGTTCTTCTAGTGTTAATCCGTCTAATTTCAACTTTTTCGTGACAATATCTATAATTTGTAAGTCATATTTTTTCTTTTTATAGATGACTTTAAATTTGTCGACCAGTGCTTTCGTGTGACGTAAAGACTGCAATAATTTTATAAAACGAGTGAACTGAGTTCCATTTTCAGGAATAATTGGAGATAGTGAGACCATTACTAACTGCTGATACGGTGAATCTATGCCAGAGTCTTCTGCTTTGTGCTTAAGTGTTTTCCAGTTATTGACAATAAAACTATGCCATTCTTTTACAGAATTAATAACTACAGTATTACTAATTGAAGAATTTTTCGCCGCAGCTAGCTTACTCATATTGATTTTCTTTCATCAGCATTATTAGGATATTGAACATCAAGCAGATATGCCGTCTTTGGAAGCTACGATTTATAAGAATACAAGACTTTCTTATTTGCTCGTATGACGTCGCATTAGGCTTTCAACAAATTGTAGGGCAACCCCACCAACCCCTGCCATGATCTGAGCAGTTAGTGGTTCGCCAAATAATGCGAAAACTCCGCTTGCCAACACAGGGCTAAGGCGATAAAGCGCTTGTGAAGCTTTTACTAAGATTTTTGCATTGGGTTTCTTTGATGCTGTTAGTTGGTCTTTTATTGTCTTGAGGTTAAACTCAGCTTCTTCTTTTGTTTCAGCGTCGAGATCTGATTCAGCGATACCATTATCAAGTGCGCGGATTTTCTCAACCATCTTATCTAACTCTTCACGCGTCGTCTCAACACCACCAACAGTAATTAACTGTTGATTTTGATGATCCACATTGCCGCCGGTATTGACATAAACCGATCCATCACGTCCTGAGATCACTACATTTCCACCGACTGACATATGCCCAATATCAATCTGCATACCTAAATCTTTAGTGCCTTGATCCTTGTCCTTTTCTGATTGTAATGACATATTGACTATCCTCTTTGATATTAATCGATTCGTACAATACGAAAGCCTATCGATGCATAACTTACACGGGGATTGAGATAAAAGCGAAATGGCACCTGAGCACGTTCACACGGACTGACAAAACTCCCACCAATAACAGAACGCTTATAATCTGGAGATTCATCCGTAGGTTGTGCCATATCCAGTGTCCATTCCCAAACATTACCTGCCATGTCGTAAACGTTATAGGGGCTTACACCTTTAGCATATTGCGTGACAGGTGTTGTCATCTTCAACTTGCTTTCGTGTGTATTGCAATACTCCTCACTGAAGTGATTACCCCATGGGTAAACGCGGTCATCATCTCCCTGCGCAGCTCGTTGCCACTGTGCAATCGTTGGAAGCATGATTTTCTTATCCAGCTTATAGCTTAGCCAATTACAGAACGCAACTGCTTCATACCAATTTACAGTCTCACGTGGGCGTTCGTCACCCATGAATTTTGGTCTTTGAGGCTCACCTTCCACCTCGAACCATTCTTTAGCAAACTTTGAAAATTTCCACCACTGTGGGTTCATATAACCATCTTGTGCCCGAACAAAGGTATCAAACTGCTTATTTGTAACAGGATATTGACTCATATAAAACGGTTCTACATGTTCGGACTTATCACCATAGTGTTCTCCATCTTTATGGATACTAGAGATTTCCACCGTTCCTTCAGGTATAGGGCACCAATACAGTGAATCAAGATAAAACAGATCTTTTACCTCTTCATCTACATATGAATCTATGTCACTACGGTCAACATTAGGTGATTCACAGAGTTTATGTAGCTGTTTAGGGTCATACTGAGGATATTCAAGTTGGAAAGAATGCAAAGTCTCACATGCATAATCCCGTGTCGCTTCATATTCAAATAAAGTTACTATATATTCATATTCCCGTTCGGCTTCTTTTAAACGTGTTCGCTTTGTTAACTCATCTTCTGCAATTTTCACAAGACTATCTAAATCAACAAATCGAGATTCGAACCCACTTGCTTGTGCTTGCTTTAACAATAAAATTGCATTGTCATAATCATCATTTTGCATTGCTCTAGCCGCATCGCGGATCATATCAGGCCCGACACTGACTTCAGGCAACATCATTTCAGAGGTTGCGAGAGTATCCTGTCCATAGGTTGGAACACTGACAGCCTCTCGCTCAACCAGTAAAATAGCATTTAATAACCCTGCAACATTGCTTGCAGTCAATGCACCTGTCATATCTAAATATTGATAATCGTTGAGACTCTCTGGAATTTCGGTTTCAGCATCAATAAGAATCGGTATAACAGGTCGATTAAGTTTGATAGCTACATCCAATTCCTTTTTACAATACATAGAGTTTGCGGACTCAGGAGACAAAAGATATAGGAAAATATCGCACCATTCTAGTCGACGCATTATTTCCCGCCACCAGTGCTGCCCCGCATATAGCCGTTGATCATACCATACCTCATGCACATGAAGCGTCTCAACTATTCGGATACAATAGGGTTTATCAACTCGCGCATAACTAATAAAAATCTTCATATGGCTATCCTAAATTTCTGAGTTTGGCTGTTGCCAATCTTTAATAACTTGATGAGCCTCTTCTGTATCAAACCCATGCAACACTTCATATGCTAAATCACATATTCGTTTGTCTTCCCAAGCAGGTTTCGCTATATCATCCAGAAGTTGGGCGAGAAGTGGAATATCATCAGGGGTAAATCGTAAACACAATTGTTCCATCGCATACCAGCGGACATGGATATAATTATCATGCAAACCAGCATATAAGTGGTCTGTATTTATTTCGCCTTGTAACAAATCTAGTGATTTAATGCTAGCCATTCGAACAAACTCATCTTCATGCACGAGTGTCTTGTTTAAGTATGGAATCGCATCCGCATTACCCAGATCACCAAGAGTTTCAACTACTGTTTCCCGAACAACATTATTAGGGCTGTCTAGCAATGTAGCAATTTCTGTAACATAATCTGATGCATCCAGCTCCGCCAAAGCACGGATAACAGCAACCTGTACAATCCAATGATCATCATCCAATACATTAATTAGAAATGGGGTTGCATCTGAATCTTGTAACCAACCCAGTGCCTCGGCAACAGCCCATCGCACATGCCAATATTCATCTGTTAATGCTTCGCACATAAGTTTTAGAACAGCTGGGTTATGCGTCCCACGCATTCGCCTTGCTAGTTCACGAATGAACCGTGCAACCTTCTGCGCGCGCCCCCAATCGTCTCCGCGCAAAACCTTCAAACTCAGTTCAATCTTTTCAACTACCGTATACGTCTTCTTTTGGTTTGGCTCAACACTTTTTACACCAAATGCCTCGACATCAGACTGACTAGTTGACTCCACTTCATCTAACATAGCTAAGGCTTCTGGGGTACCAATCGCCCGAATTGCGTCTTTAGCATAATCTGCGATTGACTTATCCATCCAAGATTGACGATTATCATCCAGAAACTGTACAAGATGTGGCAGAACACTACTATCTTTCTTGCTACATAAGATATCAAGCACAGCTGCCAGTTGTTGTACATTATCCGTAGCAAGTAACGCAATTAAAGTAGGTGTATCCAAAATATCACTAGACTTCAAAAGATCAGCCACTAAATCTACTACCATCGAGTCGTCATCGGTCAGTGTCTCAATCATTTTTTGTTGGACGTCTGCACGATCAACGAAATTTACTAATTGACTGAATGCTGTCACTCGTACTTGTACATCACTATCATTGGTAGCTTGTAAGATGAGTGACAAAGCTTGTTCAGTAGGTAGTTGTCCTAAAAGTTCAGTAGCATGTAACCGAACCAACCAGTCATCATGTTGTAGTTTCTCCTCGACATCATCAACAGGGCTGGTAGGTCCTACAGCTAGTTCACGTGATGGACGGCTTGACTCAATAGCCAATTGAGCCCGTTGTGTCACAGAAGATGTTTCAGGTATATCTCCGTTGGTTATAAACACTCGTTGCACATCTTGAATCAAGCGATTAAGACTCTCACGTGGTAGTTGTTCAAGACTTACTTGAATAAACTTTGGAATATTCATTTCGAAGGTCTCTAAAAAATCAAATATTTGTTTCAGTTTAGGGTTAGTTGCAATTAAATGTGTCGCTACATAGCTTGCAATTTCTATTTCTGACGAAGTCTCAAAAATTGCTAGATCTTCAGCATTTGGTTCGATTTCATAGGTCAGGGATTCCATCAGTAAACGCCCAGTAACATATCGAGTATTTTGATAAAATATCGTACCAATAATACCCATGTGCTTCGGATGTTGGTCAACCCATGTCAATAAACTACCAAGTAAATCTTCTTTTACCGTGGTAATTTGTGATAAAGCAATCTGAGCTTCTTCTTTGGTTTCAAGAGTGTGATGGTCAAGTAGATTAAGCAAACCTATTATCATCTGTTGATATTTTAGTCGCCCAATTATCCAAATTGCATTCAGTCGCGTGGCAGCGTCTTGATGTGACATCAATAATGCAAGATATATGGTCAACTCACCAGAACTATAGTCTGATAATAAATCGAAAATCACATCGTCAAATTCACGATCAAGCGTACGTATTGAATGAATCAAAGCTGGAGGTATTTCCAATGGAAGTTTCAAGAACTCTAACCAGAGCCACTGTTGGATGTTCCAATTGTATAACTGAAGTTGTTGCAGAAGTATTGTAGCAACTAAGTACATATCTGGCATTTGACGCATGGCAAGTACCAACGCCATATGAGAATCAGTATTATGACTTCTCACATCAATCATGTTGATAAGTAGCGTTTCAAAGTACTCATCATACAATTCTGGATAAGATTGTATGCAATTATGAACTAGGTATGGATCTATTTCTAAAAGGTGGCTAATAATTTGAGACTGATGTTCTCCGTATGTAGAATCAATAAGTGCAACAACCACATCATCCCACCGAGAAGCTCTCCTGTTTCCATCTTTATCGAAACGTGGATGGGTAACATGAACGTATAAACCATCCTGTATAAGATGAGGCACACACAGATATATGGCATACATTTGCGCATGAAAACGAACATAGTCACCAAGGGTCTCAAGAATACCTAGGTCGACAGCTACATTGATAACATCTTTACGAAATACAACTTTTTCAGCGACTTCATATCTAACCATTGTTTCATATGGTTGTTGCATCATATGCCATGCGAGTATACGCAGTGCTTTGACAAAATATTGATCAGAGAATGGCGTTTTTAAATTACCAAAATGAGATTTCCAACGCATCAGAATAAGCGCTTCAACAGGATCGATAAACCAACTTTCTATCGTAGCACTATGTTGAGAACTAATTAGTTCGAGACCACACGAGATAAAGTCAATACTTCGTTGTTGAAGATGGTCTTTGTTTTCATATACTAAACGTTTAAAAGTCCCAATTTGCTTATCCAACAAGAAGACACGTCCAAATCGCTGGATATTTGTATTAGGCATGTTGCCAATTTCTACAGTTTGCATGGAAAGCTTATGTGTGTCAGGAATAATACGCGAAAGAACAATAATTTTGTGCCGAGACTGCGTTGCTAACCACTCGCTGAATTCTTCCATATTGTAAGGGTTTAATTTAAGAAAATCATCTAGATTGTCAAAAATTAGTAAGGCTTCATTATCATCCAGCCATTCTTGCCATTCGAAATCAAGAGGCCATTGATCGTCAATATAATCTTCCAGTGTCTGCCCAGTTTTCCATAAAGCAAGGTCAAGCCAAATAGGTAACGGCAAATCTGTATCAGAAAGTGCTTCATGCACTGCTACTATGGTCAGAAGAGATGCAATAATCGTTTTACCGCTTCCAAGTTTGCCAACTAAAGTAAATTGGCGCTGTGTATCGTACCATGTCAGAATATCTTCAATATCTAAAGTTGCCTGATTAACTTGGGAAGTTAAATGCCATTCTCGCAAAAGATTTACATCGTATCCACGCGGCCGATTCAAGACTAGGTTATCCCTGAAATCCACTGTTTCATGGCATAACGCACGAAATGTCGAGGTATCAGCCAAACGCGATTCCAGATCACTCAAAATTTGATATAGATAATGATTTCGTTTAGTAATTGGAGCTAAATTATTAATATGCTCCAACTGTTCAGCGATCAATAAGACCTTCTGTCGAAGACTGATATCATCTTCTACATTACGCAAATCGATCCAATCAATAACACTTATGGCACTCTGCAAATCATCAATGGATACATCATCAACAATAATCCCTAACATTTGTACACCTGCATTGTGTAACGTGCGGTATTCTTGTAAACAATAGTGTGATGATAAGTAGCGAGCGCCTACAATTACAATTGCATATGACACATTATCTTGAGCCAAAGATAGCTCACTTGCCCAGTCGTCACTTGGATGTATTTTGAATCTATCAAACCATATGGGTTTGTTTAGTTCGTATAACGCTGTTGTGAGCCGAGCAGCAAATTTCGTATGAATATTGTGATACGACAAATAAATATTTTCGGCAGTCAACACAATTTACCCTTTCAATCCGTCAGTTGAAGACTACCAAAAAGTGCAAGACTTAGCTAAGAAAACTACATCTCAATTTTGTTACATGTAACATTTTAATTGTATAATTTGACACATTATATCTCAAAAAAGTCCGCAGACTGTTTATTAGCAAGCCTTTCACGTATTTGACAGTGTTTGTTTTTTGTTTGTTTGAAAAGTGTCAAGTCTCAATCACCAGTACTTATCTACTAGTAATAAATGTACTGTTTTTGAGGTAATTAATCATATTAAGAGGAATAAATAAGTGAGTTATTATATTATCATAAATAAATATGGAAATTGTTGATTATAACTTCGACGCAATACAATCCAAAAAGCGTTGCTCTATATCATCATCTAATTCAAACTTACGAATCATCGTATATAATAAACGGTTAACACACAAATATTATCATCATAAAAACACATCATCACTATAATTAAATTCTTCTACAAGAGGCAATAGTCCAATAAATAAGATTACTCATATTACTTTATCCAGCTCTAATTAGTCCTTCTCAACCCATTTCACAAGCCAGTTCTCAATTTCACCACGCCAAGGACAATCACTGAATGTGATGATTTCACGATACACCTGTGATATGCAATCAGAACCCATTCTTGCGAGAACATCTACTCCAATCGGCATTCTTCTATAGACATCCAACATATCACCAATATATTCGATCCCAAATCGTTTCATCGCAGTGATACATTCTTCTGGAACGTCTAACGTTTCTATGCTTGTATTAGCATCTGGGAAGTCAATATACAAACCATTGAAGACCATGACTCAATCCTGTGGATTATCAAGCCTAAAGCCGTGCCCACGCACAGTCACTACATATTGGTGTTCTGGGTCAAGTTCATTGAGGCGATCACGCAAACGACGCACCAATGCATCAATTGCTTGTTCACTTACGCCATCCCCCATCGCATCAGGCCATACCGCTTCCACAACTTCATCACGGGTACAGACACCACCCTGACTAGAAAAAAGCAATTCTAATAACCGATACTGTGGGAGGCTCAATGGTGGGTCAAGCTCTTGATTAAAAATAAATACTTGTCGTGATTCTGGGTCGAGTCGTAAGCGTGTACCTTTCATCGCTGCCGATGGGATCACTTGCGGTAAACTACGGGTTGTCGTCGGTGCTGTCACACCTGACCCAACAAACCGCAAACGAATATCCTTAGCAATCCGAATTTCGTCACCGTCCTCTAGTTCACGCGTTCCAGTCAGACGATAACCGTTGACCCATGTCCCGTTTTTGCTTTCCAAATCCTCAACCACACAGACACCGTCAACTCTACGAAACATAAGATGCTGTCTGGAAATCTGACGCACAGGGATCATGATGTCGCATACATCATCGCGTCCTAATGTCATCTCTTCGCTATCCAATACCCAGTGCTGATTTGATAGCTTACCATCAAGCCATACAAGAACTGGTGCTTCGTTTGGGTCTTGGGGCATCATAATGTTTCCCTTTCAATTTCTGTCTGTATCATCATTGTGCCAATAATTTATAATTCAAAATCAATAATGAACTTCCAAAATCATTATACAGTATATTCAATTATGTCACGACACACACATTGTCCCGCTTATCTCACCCATGTATAATGATGAGCATTCAGCCAACCTAGTACACAGGAGAAATTACGTTGGGTTTATTTCGTCGCGGTTTATCTCGCACCCG
Source organism: Anaerolineales bacterium UBA6055 (assembly GCA_002428985.1). Lineage (GTDB taxonomy): Bacteria > Chloroflexota > Anaerolineae > Aggregatilineales > Phototrophicaceae > UBA6055. The sequence continues at coordinate 124,755 of DIYL01000015.1, forward strand.
TCAATCCTTTTTTGGTCGCATCTCACAAATGCTTGGCAATACCGAAATTGATGAGGACACCTGGGAAGACATTGAAACGTTACTCATTCAAGCCGACATGGGCTTCGAAACATCTATGAAAGTGATTGACATTCTCCAAGAAAAAGTCCGTGCTCAAGGTCTCACAAAAACGGATCAACTACAAGTTGCACTAAAAGAGACACTCGCAGGCCTCCTCGAGTTCCCACCTGCGATGAATATTTCAGGGCGCGAACTCTCAATTATTCTTGTGGTTGGGGTGAACGGTTCAGGTAAAACAACATCTATCGCTAAACTAGCGCACCGCCTAAAGAATCTCTCTAAACGTAAAGTTATGATTGCTGCTGGCGATACCTTCCGCGCTGCCGCGATTGAACAATTACAGACTTGGGGTGAACGAATTGATGTTCCAGTCATTGCCAATCGTCCCGGCTCTGACCCCGGTGCAGTCGTATTTGATGCAACTGAAGCTGCTAAAGCCCGTGGATATGAAATCTTGATTATTGATACAGCCGGACGCTTGCAAAATAACTATAACCTCATGCAAGAATTGACAAAAATTAGCCAAGTATCAGGTAAAGTTGTCCCTAACGCACCACATGAAGTTTTATTGGTGTTAGACGGTACAACTGGTCAAAATGCAATCGAACAAGCAAAAAAATTCCAAGAAGCTTCCGGTGTTACGGGTGTCATTGTTACCAAGCTAGATAGCACCGCCAAAGGTGGTATGGTGTTTTCAATCTTTAACGACCTTGAATTGCCTGTCCACTATACCGGACTTGGTGAAGGTATTCATGATATGGTGCTCTTCAATCCTGAATTTTTCGTGGATAGTTTATTTAGTGATGCCGAAGAAGATGATGAGGAAGAAAGCTAATTGGCGCTTGAGCAAATTACAAGCCTTCAGAACACTAAGGTCAAGCTGGTCAATCGTTTACGCTCAAAACGTGGACGCGAGACAGAAAACTTATTTTTGATCGATTACGATCGTGATCTTGAACGCGCGCTTGAACAGGGCTATACCATCGAATTCATCATGGTTTGCCCTGCAATCGCTGACGACAATATCATCGATTTAATTGGACAAGCTAGTGCATATGAAATCACAGAGCAAATTTTAAATAAAGTCAGCTATCGAGAAAATTCAGCTGGTTTTGTTGCAGTTATGCAATCGCAGTCAGTTCAAGGCTTAGCAGAACTGACAGCATCTGATGCAAAGCACCTAATTGGATTGGTAGATTTACGTAAACCCGGTAATATTGGAGCATTGTTACGAACAGCTGATGCAACAGATATAGATGCAATTCTACTAGTCGATATGTCGCTTGACCTATATAATCCAAATATTATTCGCAGTAGTACAGGTGCTTGTTTCTTAGATAATATCTACCAACTAACAAGTGCATCTGCCATTCAATACTGTACGGAGAATAATATACAATTAGTCTCAGCATATGTTACAGGTGACGAGACCATATACGATGTGAATTTTCGGCAACCAACTGCCATTATGCTAGGAACAGAAGATAAAGGATTAAGCCAACAATGGGTACAAAATTGTGACCGACTCGTCAATATACCTATGACAGGACGAATTTCTGATTCGCTCAATGTATCTGTCAGCGGTGCAATCTTCATGTACGAAGCCCTCCGGCAACGCCAGTACAGCTAACCCTATATCTGACATATTCCCAGTTGAAGAAAGGACACATCGGGTAATTGCAATCACCCGTACTTATTATGGATAACCTAATTACACAACTTCAAGATCTCCTATCACAAATTGAAGAACTCATGAAACGAATTGACATAGAGGGCAAAGCCAAACTCGCAACCGAGCTAGAACAACAAGCGAGTGCACCCACCTTTTGGGACGACCCGTCATCTGCGCAACAAACCATGCAACAATTGTCCCGGCTCAATTCTCAAGTTGACCGTTGGGAAAAAACAGCAAACCGCATCAATGATGCAATTGAGCTCGTTGAGATTGCCGATGAAGACATGCAAGCGGACCTGGAACGAGAAACCGAAGCGCTCGTGACACTTGTTGATTCCATGTCACTACAAGCCATGTTATCTGGCGATTATGATAGCGAAGATGCTATTTTCGCGATTCATGCTGGTGCTGGCGGAGTCGATGCTCAAGATTGGGCGCACATGTTGGAACGTATGTACCTGCGTTGGATGGAACAGAATGGTTATAAAACAGAAATTCTCGACCGCAGTGATGGTGAAGAAGCGGGTCTTAAAAGCGTTACCATCAGTGTAAAAGGCGATTATGCGTTTGGTTACTTACAAAGTGAAGAAGGGGTGCATCGTCTCGTTCGCCTCAGCCCATTTGATAGTGCCAGTCGTCGTCATACGTCGTTTGCAAAAGTCGAATTATGGCCTGATATTCAGACAGACATCGAAATTGAAGTCAATGAGAAAGACTTACGAATTGATACATACCGTGCAAGCGGCGCCGGAGGTCAGCACGTACAGAAAAATGATACAGCAGTTCGTATAACACACGTACCAACTGGCATCGTAGTTCAATGCCAAAATCAACGTAGTCAAGCTCAAAATCGCGATCGCGCAATGCAAATCCTCAAAGCGCGCCTTTTCGAAATGGAACGTGCTAAGCAAGAAGCCGAAATGGCAGAACTAAAAGGGGAGAACGTTGATGCAGGTTGGGGTAATCAAATTCGATCTTACGTATTACATCCCTATCAAATGGTAAAGGATCATCGCACCAATGTTGAAGTCGGGAATACAAGTGCTGTTCTTGATGGTCGCCTCGCAGATTTTATGGAAGCCTACCTACGTAGTAAAGTAGGCGGATAATTTCTCTTACAAAGTGCTAAAAAGCTATTAAAATTTCTATCATATATTCGTCCAAAACCTCTGTAATTTCTAGATTATTGGGGTTTTCTATTGTTGTATAGTATTGGCAAAAATTAAGATGAGATGTTAAAACATAAGCATGCCTAGTCAAGTCAAAGGAGAAATGACTCATGAGTGATGAAAATATGACCTTAGCCGAAAAACTCCGTGCCAAAAAAGCTGAAAAAGAAGCTGCCGGAGAAGTTGAAAAACCGATGACACTCGCAGAAAAACTTCGTGCTAAAAAAGAAGCTGCCGAAGCAGAAGGCAAACCGATGACACTCGCAGAACGCCTTCGTGCACAACATGGTGACGATGCAGAAGACGATGACGATGATGGCGATGAATTGCCAGAGGAAGAAGCTACCGAATTAGAATCTGCCGTAGGCGAAGCTGAAAGTAAATTTAAAGCACTTATTAGAAAAGTTAAATTAACTGATCTTGCTAGTAATATTACACAACTTGGAAATGATACCACCGAACTACCAGCACAAATCGAAGCCGTAAGAGATCGCGGATATGCTTATCGTTCTTACCTTGAATATAAGGTTGATGTACTTGAAGAACAGTGGAAAGACGTAGATGAAGATCTCAAAAATTGGGTTGAAAACGAATCAGCAGAACTTGAAGATGAGTTAGAACAGGTAGAACGGCTTGTTGAACGGTTGACAGGTGCAGGGATTACCGCACGTGCACAACGTCTGTTAGGGCGCACACAATCAGCATTGGAAGTACTAGAAGAAAAAATTGAAGCAGCCGAAGAACATATCGAAGATCAATATGAATCAATTCAACGTGAGGTAAATAATACCAAACGTCAACTCACCGAGATGAATTGGATTATGGATATGAGAGAAGAAGCCAGCTTTGACTTCGGTGCAGCCGAATCAGTCTTCCTTGTCGCAAAAGCAGAATGGGATGATGGTAAAGATAAACCGGATGGACTCATCTTCCTTACAAATCATCGTTTAGTCTTTGAACAAAAAGAGAAAACTGGCAAACGCTTTGGGATGTTCGGTGGCAAAGAAACGCAAGGTATCCTTTGGGAAGCACCAATTGATACAGTTGAGGATTCAATCGCCTCCAATAAAGGGTTACTCGGTGGTAAAGATATGGTCACGCTAAAACTGGGAGCTGGTGCACCATATGCCGAAATTGTTGTTGAAGTTAAAGGTGGGGTTGCCAGTAAATTCTGGGCAAAACAAATCAAACGCATGGCAACAGGTAATGCAGAAGATGAACGAGCAATCGAACCCGATCCAGAATTGATTGAACGCCTGCAAAATGCACCAACCGATTGCCAAGTATGTGGCGGTAAACTGCCCAAAATTGTTGCAGGGCAGTCAGAAGTTGAGTGTATGTATTGTGGAGCAGTCGTCCGTATATAACTAAGTTTTAATAATATGGGTAGGTTGTTATTGACCTGCCCTACTCACCTACATATCACGTCAGAAATCCAATAACATCCCCACCAAAATGAGACAATTTAATCAGAATGTGATAATCTATTCTTAAAGTCATTCGGCAGGGGCATAGTCTATGGTATCACCAATCGATATATATTCACGCGACCTTGAATCACTCCTTGATTCGCTCCAAGATATTAAGCCAAACGAGCAAGACCTCATTACCCGCGCCTATTATCGCGCAGAAACTGCACATGAGGGACAAAAGCGTAAATCTGGTGAGCCCTATTTCACGCATTGTGTAGCTGTTGCCAGTATCCTCGCAGATATGAACATGGATGCCGAAACAATTGCAGCAGGACTACTGCACGATGTCGCTGAGGATACAGACGTCTCTGTTGATATGTTACGTGAAGAGTTTGGCACAACAATCGCATTACTTGTCGATGGTGTTACAAAACTCAAGAATTTACCCCCTATCAAGAATGTCTCGCCTTCCGGTGACTCACGGCGTACTAGCACTATAAATCGTGAAATGGAATATATTCGCAAAATGCTCATGACAATGGGTGATGATGTACGTGTCGTATTGGTAAAGTTAGCAGACCGTCTGCACAATATGCGGACACTCGGTTATATGCCCGAACATAAGCAAAAATCAATTGCACGCGAAACCATGGACATTTTTGCACCACTTGCAAACCGCTTAGGTATCTGGCAAATCAAGTGGGAACTTGAAGATCTAAGCTTCCGTTATCTGAATAATGATGCCTATCGCGCTATTGCTAAAGCACTCGATGAACGACGTGCAGACCGCGAAAATTACGTTGCAAATGTGCGCAAAAAACTTATAACAGAATTAGACGCAAATGGTATCGAAAATGTCAATATTACAGCCCGACCAAAGCACATCTTTAGCATCTATAACAAAATGACGCGCAAAGACTTGCCGTTAGAGCAGATATATGACATCAGAGGTATGCGCGTGATCGTCAACACACTGACAGAGTGCTACATGGTACTTGGTATTGTACATAACTTGTGGCGACCTATTCCTGGCGAATTTGATGATTATGTAGCAAATCCGAAAGATAATTTTTACCGCAGCTTGCACACAGCTGTTCACGATGATGCAGGTAAAACAGTTGAAGTTCAAATTCGTACATGGGAAATGCACGAAGACGCTGAATATGGTATTGCCGCACACTGGCGTTACAAAGAAGGTAATCGTCAGCACGACAAAGCCTTCGAACAACGCGTTAGTTATTTACGACGCTTAATGGAGTTTGGTCCAGAAGTAAATGATGCAACCCAATTTGTTGATACAGTTAAGTCAGAAGTCTTCCAAGATCGTGTTTATAGTGTGACACCAAACGGCGACATAATTGATTTACCAGTCGGAGCAACCCCAATAGATTTTGCGTATCACATCCACACAGACATTGGCAATCGTTGCCGTGGCGCAAAGATCAACGGGCGACTTGTCCCATTGAACTATAAATTAAACATGGGGGATCAAGTCGAAATTCTGACATCAAAGCGTGGCGGTCCTAGCATGGATTGGCTCAATCCAGATTTAGATTATTCTGTGACAACTCGCGCCCGTAGCAAAATCCGTCATTGGTTGCGTAAACAAAACCGTAGCAAACATATCGCAATGGGACGAGATGCGCTCGAGCGAGAACTAAAACGGCTAGGGGTTATCGACAAAGTAACCTTTGAATCAGTTGCACACTTACTTGGATTCGACAAATTAGATGACTTCCTCGCAGCCATCGGTGCTGGAGATGTTACCGGTTCGCAGATCACAAATCGGGTATTAGAAGAAGAACGGCGCAAAAAAGCAGAGTCTGTCCAAGAAGAGGATTTACTCAAACCACGAAGCAAAAGCTCAGGGGCAAATACAACAACAGGTGTAAGTATTATGGGAGCTGGTGGTTTATTGGTTAATCTTGCACGTTGTTGTTCGCCAATGCCTGGCGAGGAAATTATTGGTTACATCACACGGGGACGCGGGGTTACTGTTCATCGAACAGATTGTCCAAACATGCAGTCTCTAAAGGATACTGAACGTTTGATAGATGTATCTTGGGGTAAAGCCGATGAGGAACAACGCTATATTGTTCCTGTTGAAGTTGTTGCATATGACCGTGAAGGTCTTTTGCGTGAGATTAGTACCATCATAGCGGATCAAAAAGTCAATATTTCCTCAGTTGAGGTCTCTACCCGCCAGCATATTGCCACGCTCCACTTACTTTTGGAAATTGCTAGTAACCAACAACTAACCCGTATCCTGTCCAAAATTGATTGTATTCCTAGTGTAGTTGAGGCGCGAAGACGCAACCCTTCATAACGGCTAATCCTTCCTTCACCTATATCTTAATTATCCTTGGACAAAAATCACTCTAAAATAAATACAAGTGTAGGGATTTCCACCTACCCTTTAGACATTTTACACGTTTAATTATTTTGAAAGTTGTCATCTATGTTTGATTGGTCATTAGAGTCTTTACAAGACCAGTTAGCGTCGGTCGCCGATACGACACAAATTATATTCGCGCATCCACATTACCAAAATCAAAAGCGTATTATTCACTGTTTGGTGGATGACCAAGAAACAGCCTATGTGAGCTTCTTTGGTGATGACCTAACTGTCGATGACCTTAACACGCAAGTCGAGCAACATCTAAATGACTATGCCGATATGAACATCCAAACGATTATTCTGGATGATTGTGATCGTGCACAGAAACATATCTTTAATGACTTTCTGTTGAATTATGCAAACAACCACAAAGACATAAAACTGGTTGTTATCAGTCGTTTAGTGGCATATGAACTATTCGAAGATGATGCATTTCGCAGTCGTTGTCAGTTTGTACCAGTCGACCCAAAACTAATGTTATATGATTATGCGCAACGTGACGCATCACAAACACTAGTTGAAGTAAGATCATTTGGTAGCGGTATTGTCTACGTCAATGGTCGTCAAATCGAGCAATGGGATGGTATTTTACCACGTCAGTTATTCTTCTATCTCGCCGACCGTGGTATGACAACCCGCAACGATATTTTTGCAACATTTTGGCCTAACTTGAATACCCGTGAAGCTACAAATGTATTCCATGTTACAAAGCGTAAGATTACTGATATTATCAGTGAATCATTCACTAAATTTGGTGGTGGCTTCTATCGTATATCCCCTAATATAGAGCTCAGTTATGATGTAATTCGCTTCTCAGAGTATATTCAATCGAGTGTTATATGTGAGGATGCAGAAGAGGCGATAAATCTACTCGAAACAGCAATTGCATTATATCGTGCCGCATTTCTCAATGCAGAAAATACTGACGAAGAAGATAATAAGGATCATTGGGTCAGTAAACGCCGAGAAGAACTCCATGAGATGTATGGTGAAGCCCTATTGATGTTAGCCGAATACAAAATAGACACAGGTGATGAAAAACAAGCCCTCGGATATTATCTAAGCGCATTGAGAATTCTAAATCACCATGAAGAGATCGTTGCAAAGGTAATGAAGCTTTATCACGACAGTGGGCAAACTAATGATGCCTTGGCATTATATGATTGGATTGAACATAATCTCGAAAAAGACTATGGCATTAAGCCCACAACAATGTTGCAAGAGATTGCAGATGGTATCCGACCAAAACCAGTAACAGTCTAAAACAAAATGAATATTGCTATCCTTGAGCCATATTATGGTGGTAGCCATAAAACATGGGCAGATGGATACAAACAGTTTTCTACCCATAATATCAAACTTATCACGCTACCAGCACAATTCTGGAAATGGCGAATGCAAGGCGGTGCAATTAGTCTTGCACGTCTGCTAGACTTCAAGCCTGATGTAATTCTAGCATCCAGTATGCTAGATTTATCTATTTTTCGGTCACTCACTTATAAGCAATTAGGTGATGTACCGATTGCCATGTATTTTCATGAAAACCAGCTTTCATATCCGCAAAATCAACGACAGCATCATGGATGGCGATATGGATTTATCAACTACATTAGTGCTCTAGTCGCAGATGCAAATTTTTTCAATAGTCCTTATCACTTACAAGACTTTAGTGAACAGCTCTCCCGTTTATTGAAACACTTTGCTGATTATAATGAACTCCAGACGATAGATACGATCCGTGATAAATCATCGGTTCTTACGGTAGGCATCAACTTTGCCCAGTTTGACAAATATCAAGTAAGCCAATCAGAAGACTCTCCCCCACTCATCGTTTGGAATCATCGTTGGGAAGAAGATAAAAACCCCAAACTATTTATCGACAGTATAATCGAATTACAGCGCTTAGGCTATGATTTTCGTGTAGCAATAACAGGTGAAAACTTTCAGCAAGAGCCAAAATTGTTCCAATATGCCCGAAATGAACTCAATCAAAAAATCGTACAACTGGGTTATGTTGACTCATTTGCAGACTATGCACAACTCTTATGGGAGGCAGATTATGTTGTCAGCACTGCATATCAAGAGTTTTTTGGCATTTCAATTTGCGAAGGAATTTATTGTCAATGTATTCCGATTTTGCCACATAGGCTCAATTATCCTAATCTTGTCCCACAAGATGTTCATTCACAATGTCTCTATAAAAAAGACAAACTCACCGCCCTACTCAAACACCATCTAGATGGAAAGCTACAAATTGACACAGCACCACTAAAAGCAAAAATCGCCCAATTTGATTGGACGATTGTAGCAATGCAATATGATACTGCATTATCGGAACTTAGTCATCAATTTCATCAGTAGCAACGTCTTCTTCGACGAACACATCCTCGATCGGCTCAGATGGATTTAAACGGGGTTGATAATTAACAACAGAAACGACCTCTTCGTTTTCACGTAATGAAATTACAAAATCACCACCTGCTCGTCCACGTTTAATCGTCTCAGCTAATCCTAGACGCATATATTTTGCCTTGTTTTTACTCGTTAACACCAAGACCGTATCATCTAGTTTCCCAACTGTGGCCGAAACAACTTCACGACTATCAGCAGGCAAGCGCATTGTAATCACACCGCTTCCTGCACGCCCTTGCGATGGATACTGATCCATGGGGGATGTTTTTGCAATACCATCATTTGTGATATTCCAAGTATAAAGACTGTCATCAGCCATAAATACACTCACAACCCGATCTTTATTGCCAACGAGTTTCACACCGCGAACCCCACCTGCAGAGATGCCTGTAGGACGAACATCGTCTTCACTAAATCTAATAGCCTGCGCCATCGCTGTCGTAAGTACAATTTCATAATGACCTGTCGTGAATCCGGCATATATCATGGCATCGTCATTTGCAACTTTCATCACACTGAATGCTTTAGACATCACACCAGGCAAATCTTCCAATTGCAGCCGTTTGACCTGTGCTTGTTCAGTCACGAACAGCATGTAACCATGATTTAGATTCATCGGTAGGCATTGTATCGCTACGATTGTCTCATCGGCATCAAGTGGGCATAAGTCGCTAAAGTGCATTCCATCGGTCAGCGTTTCGGCTTGAGGTAATTGTTGAATCGGAATGGTAGCGCAGTTACCCTTATCAGTGAACAGATATAAAATCTCTGATGTAGACGTTGCTTGCATAAAACGTGGCGGTACTTTTGTTGATGTTGTTACATGAGGTGGTTCGTTGGTGAAAGTACGTGACAAATGACCTTTTACACTTAGCGCAGCCCATGTTTCTTCTTCTGGCATCAGGAAGTCTTCAGCTGTGACAGCAGTTGCTTCACCGTCTACAATAATGCTACGGCGCTTGTCATTGTATTCATTTTTGACCAAAACAAGCTCTTCAGCGATAGTAATACGTTGTTTCTTAGGGCTTTCCAGAAGCTCTTCAAGCGATTTAATAAGTTTTATTTTTTCGTCGTATTCTTCTTTGATTTTCTTAATTTCTAATGATGCTAGACGACGCAAGGGCATATCTAAAATTGCCTGTGCCTGTATCTCACTGACTTTAAATTTCTTCATCAAATTGTTGCGTGCAGATTCTGTATTACGTGACCGACGAATCGTATCGATAACTTCATCTAAGTTATCCAGCGCAATCAACAATCCTTCAAGGATATGGGCACGATCTCGTGCTTTTTCAAGATCATATAGACTACGCCGTTGAATCACCTCAAGACGATGTTCCAAATAAACACGTAATGATTGTTTTAGCGTCAACAAACGAGGTTGATTATCGACCAATGCCAACATGATAATACCGAATGTCGCCTGCAATGGAGTCAACTTAAATAACTGTGCCATAACTTCAGTCGCATCCACACCACGTTGCAATTCGATTACGAGGCGAATTGGATTTTGCCGATCAGATTCATCCCGTAAATCCGCTAAGCCCTGCAGTTTTTCAGCATTCACAAGCGAAGCAATTCGTTCAATCAAGCTGGTCTTGTTCGTCTGATATGGCAACTCGCTGACAATAATGCGTGACTTACCCCGTCCCATATCTTCGATATGCACCTTAGCACGCATGGTTATTTTACCGCGCCCTGTCGCATAGGCAGAACGTATCATATCGGTTTCACCACGCATCTTATACACAACACCGCCCGTAGGAAAATCCGGTCCTGTGATAAAATGCATTAGTTCTTCAACATCAATTTCTTCTATACGTTCCCAATGACTGAGCATATAGACCAGTGCATCAATCACTTCCCCCAAGTTATGTGGTGGGATATTTGTAGACATACCAACTGCAATGCCCGACGCACCATTAATCAGCATATTCGGTATAACCGACGGCAGTACTGCTGGTTCATTCAGTGTTCCATCGAAATTTTCGACGAAATCAACTGTATCTTTGTTTATATCAATCAGCAATTCATTGCCGATGTTCGCCATACGCGCTTCGGTATAGCGCATTGCAGCAGCACTATCGCCATCAACACTACCAAAATTACCTTGCCCGTCAATCAACATATAACGCATTGAGAAATCTTGTGCCATGCGTACCATAGACTCGTAAACAGCTGCATCGCCATGTGGATGATACTTACCAAGCACTTCCCCAACAATCCGTGCACTCTTCTTGTGCGAGCTCGCGGCATGAATACCCATATCATGCATAGCGTATAAAATACGACGATGCACAGGCTTTAATCCGTCGCGTGCATCAGGTAATGCACGAGATACAATCACACTCATTGCATAATCAAGATATGCGTCGCGCATTTCACGCTCAATATTTACTTGATGGATAGAGCTATCAGTCATGGATGTTCCTTTATATGTCAAGAGCTATCTAGGTTGGGGTAAGCAACATGGCTACCATTGTAGATTGTAAAATCAAATTATGTCAAATTAAAACATTAGTTCTATTATACCACATTTTTAGAATTATACTCTTCCCCTACGCTTATAATCCATTATAGAAAGCTAAATTCCCCTGTGGTAGACTGCTACGCATGATACGAAAACATAAGACAACATTCCGCATTCCCGTATTTGTTATTGGTATCTTGCTAGTTATGGCAGGATGTTCCAATCAAACACCTGTACCCATTTTCGTCACACCTACAATGATGGCAACTATGTCGTCAACACCGGTTACGGTAGCTCAAGCAGTTGAAACGGATACAGATGTACCTATACCCACAGAAGAAGAAACAGTACAACCAACGATTGAAAATATTACAGTCCCAACGGTTGTACCCAATCAACTACCCACACTAGTCGCAACATCTACCCTACCACCTACAGTAGAAGCTAGTGCAACCCCTGTACCTGATTTGCAACCTACTGATATTCCACCGACATTCGAAAATATAGAAGGTGGTGAATTTATCGGAGCAGTTATTGGTGAAGGGTACACACTACCACCAACCAGTACACCGCGCCCAACGCTTGCACCAACCAATACACCAACCTTTGTTGCCCCAACTCAAGCTCCTGATGCAGTTACAACAGCGATTCCAGTTGATACCGTTGGTTTAAATCGGGCAGAAATGGGCGTACAGCTGTATTACAACTTCGGCGTGTCGGATTGGGATCGGACCTTGCAACAAGTAAGTGAGCTACGTGTTGATTGGATTAAATTACAGGCAGCATGGAACTGGCTACAACCTGATAACCCCCAACAGTTCGATCAAAATTTCCGTCTCTTCCAGTTACATGTGCAAGAAGCGAAAAAACGTGGTTTCAAAGTTATGCTCAGTGTTGTTAAAGCACCGGATTGGGCACGTAACGTTGACCGCAGCGAAGATGGGCCACCAGATGATTATAATCAGTTCTACGACTTCTTGAGGTTTTTGCTCGACCGCGTCGGCCCATCAGTTGATGCGATTGAAGTCTGGAATGAGCCAAACCTCCGTCGTGAATGGGCTGGTTCACAGCCATTCAACGGTGCATCTTATATGGAGATGTTTAGAGGCGCATACGATGTTATTCGAGCATATTCTAGCGATATGATTATCATTACCGCAGGACTTGCACCGACAGGCAATACACCAAATATCTCAGTTAATGACCGAGATTATTTACAACAGATGTATAATGCTGGACTTGCTCAATATCAGGACGTCGTCATTGGTATCCACCCATATAGCTGGGGTAACCCACCCGATTTTGTCTGTTGTAACAATGTAGACAATCAGGGATGGGACGACCGTCCACAATTTTTCTTCCAAAATAATATTCAAGACTATCGTAATATCCTTGCAGCAAATGGACATAATGTTCAGATGTGGTCAACTGAATTCGGCTGGGCAACATGGCAGGACTATCCAAACCAACCGCCCGATGTATGGATGACATATAACTCACCGACTGACCAGATGAACTATACATTGCGTGCCTTCGAAATTGCTCAGGAAAGCTCTGATATTGGTTTGATGATTTTGTGGAATCTTAACTTCGCCAACGATGTCATCATTGATCAGCGCAGTGAATTAGCAGGTTATAGCCTCTTATATCCGTATTTTGATGGTAGCGATGGGGAACGTCGCCGTCCACTATACGGGGCATTAGCAAATCGCCCATAATAAGCGATGTACCGATGACTTTCAATCAACGCCTACTCATCGGGTTATTTATACTTCTCGTAGGGACATTCTTTCGATTATGGTTATTCGAAGAAGTCCCTCCCGGACTCCAACACGACGAAATCTTTAAAGCAGAAGAGGGTGTTCGCCTCATTGAACAAGGTGATTTTCGTCTTTTCTACCCTACAAATCAAGGACATGAAGGCGCATTTGTTTGGGTGCTGGGTATATCATACGCCCTCTTCGGTATTAATCCGTTAATGATAAAGTATCCAGCATTTGTTTTCGGAATTCTCACGGTCGCACTCATATTTCGCTTTGGCTATCGTACCTATTCGCCTTATGTCGGTGTACTCGCAAGTGGTCTAACCGCTGTTTCCTTTTGGGCAGTATTTACATCACGTCTAGGATTACGTGCCGTTATGTTACCAGCTGTCGTTCTAGTCGTTCTGCTAGGGATTTCATATCTCCTGAGAAGAAAATATCATCGAGACAAAACCCTATGGCAAATAGCAGGATTAACAGGAATTGCGCTTGGTTTTGCGATTTATACATATACATCATCGTTTGCTTTGCATATCGCATTTGCTTTGTTTTTCGTCGGTTTAATAATCATCCAACGTCAAATTTTTATGCGATTATGGCGAGAACTTCTCATTATCAGTATCGTCGGTGCATTATTGACACTTCCAATGGTCTATATCCGTCTGACGGATCCACAAGGTAGTAATCGCGCTGATAGCATAGCAACACCATTACAAGAAGCACAAGCAGGTAACCCTCAGCTCCTTCTCGATAATGCAGTTAAACTCACAGGTATGCCAGCATTCGTTGGCGATCCAACATGGCGGTACAACATACCGGGTCGTCCACTATTTATATTACCAATTGGTTTATTGGTGTACATGGGAATAAGTCTAGCATTTATCCAACTACGAAAGCAACCGATCAATATCCTATTACTTGGATTAATCTTCATCGGTATCATCCCCAGTTTACTAACAGTGCTTGCACCCTCATTTCTACGAACAATTGTGATCTTGCCATCTATCATGATAATGATCGGAATTGCAATCTCATTTTTCGCGCGCTTTGTTCCAAACAAAGCAGTTTGGTTGATTATCAGCGCAATAATCAGCATAACAGCAATCGTTGATTATCAGGCCTATTTTGACACATGGACAACTGAAACCACAGTCAACCTGCCCTACCATGATGAACGTGAGCAAGGCGAAAAAGTGTATGAAATCTATCGAGATGACTTACAACAACTCTCTAACTACATCCGTCAACTTAACGAAACAATTGTATTTGTATCGACACCCAATCAAGAGTTAGACCCGCTCGTATTCAAATATTCTAGCTACATAGGGGATACCGAGTTTGTATTTTTCAACGCATTTGCCAATATTGTCTTGAGCGAAGATCCCACACTACTTTTTGTGTCACCACTATCCCCAATCTCCGAGAAACATCAACAATGGCTTACACCCGACTATGGGACAAATCACATCGACACCATTTACCGCCAAGATAATGAAATAGCATATGCAGTATATCGGGTCAGTGACACATCCCAAACCCTCACACAAACTTTGGATCGAATAGATAATCGTGATATTTTCATCAATACAGATGAAGGGCAAAAACCTATTAAATTTCCAATTAATTTTGGTGATCTAGTATTATTGAGAGGTTTAGAGATTCCACGCGAAACAGTCTACAATGAAAATGATGGTGTGAACAATCAGCTTTACCTTGAACCCTTGATTGAACCATCAGGTGCGACCTTGAGTATATTTATGCACCTCATCAAAGAAGACGGTCAGCAACCAGTAGCCCAACGTGACTTATTAGGCATCACACCAGCCTACTGGCATCCGAATATTGTCTTCATACAGGATAATTTTGTACCATTCTGGAATCCAATCGAAACAGGCACATATCGTTTGGTGATGGGCGTGTATGATATACAAACGGGGATTCGCATACCTGTATTGGATGCTAATGGTGAGGTCTTAAGTGATCACATTATATTAGGTGAAATCAACATTACACAAAGACAAGAGAATTAAAAAAACGCGAGACAGCTATTTTGCTATCCCGCGCTTCTGTAAATTCGTCAGTTACAATGTCTAATCTAATTACAAATCAGACAAAATACTTTCGAAGTCGTCATTATCGCTCATCTCATCAAAGTCGAGAGCGGCTTGATCTTCTAGCGTTGCAGATGGCGCAACTGCTTCACGATCTTGGTAGGCATGGAAACCTGTACCAGCCGGAATCAACTTACCGATAATCACATTTTCTTTCAAACCGTGCAGAGGGTCGATCTGACCTTCGATTGCCGCACCTGCCAACACCTTGATCGTATGTTGGAAACTTGCCGCAGACAAGTAACTTTCGGTACTAAGTGCCGCTTTGGTAATACCAAGCAATACAGGTGAACCAGATGCAGGTTCTTGGTTTTGTTCAATTAGCTCTTCGTTGATGACTAAGAGTTTGAGTTGATCTATCAACTCACCTGGCAACAAGTCACTATCACCACTCTTTGTGATCTGAACTTTACACATCATTTTGCGGATGACAGTTTCAAAGTGCTTATCAGCAATATTTACACCCTGACTACGATACACTTCTTGGATCTCGCCAAGGAGGTACAATTGTGTTGCGTTTGCACCGAGAACACGTAAGATACGATGTGGATTTTTCGAACCTTGTGTCAGTTGTTGACCAGGTTTAACTTCCATACCATCATAAATTGTCTTCAGCAGACGAGCATTCGCTGGAATCTCGTAGTCATGTTCATCACGACGCTCAAAGCGTATGTAAACGGTGTTGTCTTCAATATGGACGGTACCGCCCAATTTGGTTTTCAGTTCTTCATCGCCATTTACAGCGATAATAGCACCTTCTTTGACATCCTTACCATCTTCGACTGTAATTTCCCAGCCACTTGGTAGTTCATGAGTTTCGTTAATGACTTCACTGTCGATGACACGTGCGATACGTGCACCATCTTCACGTTCTTGTAAACGGAGAATACCGCCTACGTCAGTCATTACGGATTCACCTTTTGGTTTCTTCCGTGCTTCGAAGAGCTCTTCAACACGAGGTAAACCACTGGTAATGTCACCACCAGATTTCGCTGTACCACCACTGTGGAAAGTACGCAATGTAAGCTGTGTACCCGGCTCACCGATGGATTGAGCAGCAATGATACCTACAGCTGAACCAATACCTACCATATCCCCAGATCCGAGATCGCGACCATAACACATCGCACACACACCGTGGATAAGCT
Source organism: Anaerolineales bacterium UBA6055 (assembly GCA_002428985.1). Taxonomy (GTDB): domain Bacteria; phylum Chloroflexota; class Anaerolineae; order Aggregatilineales; family Phototrophicaceae; genus UBA6055. Next base: position 141,373 of record DIYL01000015.1, read on the forward strand.
TACAGGTTAGCGGGCTACGAACCTCAATTTCTTCAATCGTTGAATTCTGGATGCGATCTGCAACATCTTCATCGATCATTTCGTCTTTATCAACAATCAAATCACCAGTTTCTGGCTCAAAGATTGCACGAGCAGCAGTACGACCAACGATACGTTCAGCGACAGTCTGACCTGCTACATCATCGGCACGACGGATAACCAGACCTTGATATGGTGAGTCGCGGTGCTCTTTACAATCCCAACGATTTACAATCATATCTTGCGCAACATCAACAAGACGACGCGTTAGGTACCCAGCGTCAGCAGTACGCAACGCGGTATCAGCGAGACCTTTACGCGCACCATGAGTTGAAATAAAGTACTCAAGTGCATTCAGACCTTCGCGGAAGTGACTACGAATCGGCAAGTCGATAATACGCCCCGACGGATCAGCCATCAAACCACGCATACCAGCTAGCTGGGTAATCGGACCAAATCCACCTTTAGTTGAGCCAGAGATTGCCATAATAGCAATTGGTCCATAAGGATCTAGCGTATCGCGAATACGATCTTGTAGATATTCTTTTGCACGGTTCCACTCATCAATCGTAATTTGATAACGTTCTTCTTCTGTCATCAAACCACGGCGGAAGTCACGTTCAGCGCGAGTTACAACTTCATCGGCCTGACGTAAAATTTCTGCACGTTCATCAGGAATTGTCAAATCGCTAACTGCAATTGTTGTACCTGAAATTGTCGCGTAGTGGAAACCATAGTTTTTGATCGCATCAACAACATCTGTTGTACGTTCACCACCAATGACTTGATAGGAACGAGCAACTAGTTTTTGCAGACCTTTTTTGCCAAGGGTCTCTTGGACAAAGCGCATTTCATCCGGCAAAATACGGTTGAAAATCGCACGTCCTACAGTACAAATTTCTGGTTCTTCTTGTGGGCTACGGTCATCATAGATGTTACCCAACAAAATTGGCGTATGCAGATTAACCTTGCCGATGCGATAGAGATATTCGACCTCATCCATATCCACAACAACACGGCGTTCATGCAGATTTGTGATTTCGAGTTGATCTTCCAACCCATGTTTACGCATATAAATACGCATTTCATAAGCATTCGCCAACATACAATCGACATCACCGTCCAAAACAGCTTTTACTGTGCGGTCAATAGCTGTCTCAACAACTTTAGGGCGACCATTTTCATCAGGCTCTGTTCTATCCAAATACAATTCGCTGTTAGGAATTGGGCGAAATTGTGAATAGTAGTAACCATTAGAACGGAATGCGATACCAACTTTTTGATCAGTATTGTAAAGGGATTTTTCCGAGCGGAAGTCATCAGCACGGTCTTTACGTGCGACAATCTCAACGGTCGGATCCATTGTCAGGTAGTAGTTACCCAAGACCATATCTTTTGATGGGCCAACAATTGGCATACCATCAGATGGCTTGAGCAAGTTACGCGTACTCAACATCAGTTCACGAGCTTCTTTTACAGCGCGCTCACTCAACGGTACGTGTACCGCCATCTGGTCACCATCAAAATCAGCATTAAATGCAGAACACACAAGTGGGTGAATCTGAATTGCTTTACCTTCAACCAACTGTGGTTCAAATGCCTGAATACCCAAGCGGTGGAGTGTTGGTGCACGGTTCAGCAATACAGGTCGTTCTTTGATAACTTCTTCAAGAACTTCCCAGACTTCTGGTTTTTCACGCTCGATGATGCGTTTTGCACCTTTAACGTTGCTGGCATAGTTGTATTTTACCAAACGGCTAATCACAAATGGGCGATAGAGCTCGAGTGCCATTACCTTTGGTAGACCACATTGGTGCAATTTGAGTTTAGGGCCAATAACAATAACCGAACGGCCGGAGTAATCAACACGCTTACCCAGCAAGTTACGGCGGAAGCGTCCCTTCTTACCTTTGAGCATATCACTCAAAGATTTAAGTTCACGACGACCGCGACGGCTGAGTGCCTTACCGCGTTGGCTATTATCAATCAAGCTGTCAACCGCTTCTTGCAACATACGTTTTTCATTGCGAACAATCACATCTGGCGCACCCAAATCAAGCAGGTGTTTTAGACGGTTGTTGCGATTAATCACACGACGATAGAGGTCATTCAAATCGCTAGTTGCAAAACGTCCACCATCTAACTGAACCATCGGACGTAAATCCGGTGGGATTACAGGTAGCACTGTCAGAATCATCCATTCAGGACGATTACCAAGTGGTTCATTTTCTTGGTTTGTTTCATCAGTATCAGTGACTGTTGTACGGCTGTTACGCAAACTTTCAACAACACGCAGACGTTTGGTTGCTTTTTTACGACGTTGTTTTGATTTTGTGGTACGAACTTCTTTCCACAACTCTTCAGAGAGTTTAGGCAAATTCAAGGTTTGCAAAATATCATAAAATGCTTCTGCACCCATATTTGCTTGGAAAACATTACCGAAACGACTTTTCAGTTCACGGTAACGGCTTTCTGAAAGGAATTGAAGAACATGAAGTTCCTTTAGTTCATTGATTTGTTTCTCTGCGCTCGCACGCAATGTACTAAGACGATCATCAAGTTCTTGAAGATGTTCATCCATAGACACATCAACGTTTAGATTAGCAGAATCAATCTCACCACTAAGCTTTTCAATTTCTTGTTGTGTTAAGTCTTCAATTTCTGACTGTAAATCACTGAGGTAATTATCAACCAGTGTCTGAATACGTGAGATATGTTCATTGGTAATCATCTCACCCTTAGCAACAACAACAGAATCTGTCGCTTCGAGGTTAATATCAGATGGGGAAGTTTGACCCAGAAGCCCTTCAACCCGACCTTGAGCTGACTGCGCTTCACTAATAACCTCATCGCTTAGGCGCGCCATCTCACTATCAAAATGATCGCGAATCGCTTTGATTTTGTCATCAAACTCATCAGCTAATTGATCTCGATTTTCACGTAGCTCAGTCATTTGTTCCTCGATGTCACCACCGAGTTCTTTTTCTTTGAGCGACAGTTCTTTCTTAATCCGGCTAATTGCCTTATTTCGTGCATCCTCATCAACGAGTGTCACAACATATTGTGCGAAATACAATACACGATCCAAATTACGACGGCTAACATCAAGGAGTAAGCCAAGATAACTGGGTACACGACGGGTATACCAGACATGAGCTACCGGAGCCGCTAACTCAATATGTCCCATACGCTCACGACGCACGGATGAACGGGTTACTTCAACACCACATTTATCACAGATAATCCCACGATAGCGGATGTTCTTATACTTGCCACAATAACATTGCCAGTCCCGGGTCGGACCAAAAATTCTCTCACAAAATAGCCCGTCCATTTCAGGACGAAGGCGACGATAGTTAATAGTCTCTGGCTTGGTTACTTCACCAAATGACCATGAACGAATCTGTTCAGGAGAAGCTAGGCTAATGCGTAGTGCGCTAAAGTCTTTCGCCTCCAAGGCGTATCCTCCTCTGCGCTATAAAACTGTAGATAGGTATTTGAACGAATGAAACGTGAGCGATATCACCACAAACTACAAAACGGCAACAGGTTAAATTTTTATCCTGTGCCTTGTATTATGCGTAATCTCCACACTTATCCATAGAATTTAAATTATAACCTACCTTGACAAAAAAAGTCAAGTAAGTTAGCGAGGTTTCTAGTAGTTTTCTTGCATTTAATCGGAAATCATCATATCACTATATACAATTGCTGTCAAATTTCCACAAAGTGACCAATCCATATGCTATAATTCATCAACTTTTCTTCCAATTCAGTAGTCTAGGAGCTAACTTAAATTGTCTAATTTACTTAGTGTTGATGAAGCACTTGACAATATTCTGAAAACGATTCACACATTATCACAAGAAACCGTTACATTGCCCGATTCATTGGGACGTATCATTGCAGAAGATATTATTTCGGATACCAACCTACCCCCATTTGATAACTCTGCAATGGATGGGTATGCTGTCCGTTTTGATGATATAACTTCAGCATCAGAATCAAACCCAACACAGCTTAACGTTGTTATGGATATTCCAGCGGGTACAGCACCCTCCAAGACATTACAAACTGGACAAGCAGCACGAATCATGACAGGTGCTCCCATACCCGATGGCGCAACCGCAATTGTGCCAGTCGAAAATACAACTGATAATTGGCAAAAAGGCGATTCACCACCGTTACCTGAGTCTATTGAAATCTTGCAACCGGCAAGCGACGGTGCAAATATTCGACGTGCAGGTGAGAATATTGCAGTCGGCGGCACTGTGATGTCAATCGGAACACAAATTCGCCCTGCAGAAATTGGCATGCTTGCAGCAATTGGTTGTACACATGTCAAAGTAGTGCGCAAACCTAAAGTCGTTATTCTGACAACAGGTGATGAACTACTTGATATAGACCAACCACTATCGCCCGGCAAGATTCGGGATACCAATAGCTACACACTTGCTGGACTTATCGAACAAGTCGGAGGCATTCCTGTACGTTTACCAATTGCCAGTGACGATATGGACTCTATCCGCAACTTATATCAGACAGCGCTAAACGAAAAGCCTGATATGCTTATCAGCTCTGCTGGTGTATCTGTAGGCACAGCAGACCTTGTTAAAGTTGTAATGGGTGAAATGGGTAACATTGATTTCTGGCGTATAAACATTCGTCCGGGTAAACCTCTAGCATTTGGTGAAATTCAAGGAATCCCCTTCTTCGGCTTACCGGGTAATCCGGTATCAGCCATGGTCACTTTTGAAGTATTCGTCCGCCCTGCTCTAGCAAAAATGTCTGGCACTAAACACAATCCACTGACAATTCGTGCAGTACTACAAAATGATATGAAATCGGATGGACGAAAAACTTATAATCGAGTGACAATTGAGCAAGATGGCGATACCTATTTGGCACATTCGACAGGTATTCAAAGTTCTGGTGCATTGATGTCAATGGTTCTGGCAGACGGATTAATTGTTATCCCTGAAGATACAAAATTTATCCCCGCTGGAACAGAACTATCTGTGCTATTATTACGTCAGCTAAGTTAAACACATCGAAGTTTATAGAGAGAGTATCATATGGTAACAAGCGATCAAGTCACAACCGATTTCGCACCAATCCAAGAGAAGCAAAAACGTTCATTTATATCAGTTAGACTCTTGCAGTTGTTATCTATCCTATTTGGTCTAGCTGTAAGTGGTTATCTGAGCTACCTAAAATTAACCGATGTACCATCTGTGTGCATCCAAGATGGTCCATTTAATTGTAATGTTGTGCTCAATAGTGTCTATTCAGAAATCGCAGGATTTCCAATAGCTTATCTTGGTTTTTTAACATATGTGATTATCGGCATTGTGATATTGTTTGAAAATCGCATCGCAATCTTCCAAGAGTATGGCAAGCTAATCGTATTTGGTATTGGATTGTTTGCGTGGTTGTTCTCAATGTGGTTGGTCTTTGTTCAGTTTGTTCTATTACAAGCACTATGCCCATGGTGCTTATCACATGAAGCTAACTTCACAATTCTATTTGGTTTTATTTGTTATCGTCTCTACAAAGATATGACCGAAGAAGACGATTACGAAGAAGCGACCGTATAAATCAAAAAGGGACTCGTTCATGAGTCCCTCAGATCAGCTTGATTTTAACAGCAATCTATGAACTGGCGTTACGCAGTGTACGCGCGACAATATCATCTTGTGCTGCGTTACGATTGCGTTTTTCTTGTTTCTTACTTGGTGCAACTGGAGCATCATCGTCTTGTTCTTCCATAGCACGACGGAAAGCTTGTGCCATTGAGGTAGGAAGTTCTTCTTCCGGTTCGTCAAATACCTCTATTTGTTCTGGCTCAGATTTCATTGATAAATCAATCTGTTTGGAACGACCACCTTTTTTATTGATGACACGCACTTCAACTTCTTGACCAATTGCAACAACATCATTAGGAGATTTAACATACCCATCAGCCATCTCGGAGACATGAACCATGCCAGGGCGTTCTGCGCCGAAATCCACAAATACGCCAAAGTTTTCAATGCGGATAACTGAGCCTGTATACATGTTACCAGCTTTAATAGTTTGCCATGGCACTTCGGGCGGTTTTTCCATTGTCAGGGCAACATGACCATCTTTGCGAGTTTTTAGGATATACGCGGTAATTTCATCACCTTTGTGGACGACATCTTCAAATGAACGTTTTTCATCATCCGCCAATTGTGATATATGAAGCAAGGCATCTTGACCTGTTCCAATATCGACGAGTGCGCCATACATCCCCAGATGCTTAACACGCCCGTTAACCTGATTACCAACTTCTATTCCATTTTGTGTTTCGACTTGTTCTGCCATAACCCTGCTCCTTGAACTTGAATTCTTACAATTGTACCTTTTGTGGTCTAATCAGTTTCTGTATTTTCTTCATCACCCGTTTCATCAGTGTTCTCACCCTCGGCATCTTGTGCATCGGCTTCGCTACCGACAAAATCATAGTTTTCATCAACATAATCGGCGAAAGCTTGATAACCTTCCCATTCATAAAAACGGCTTGCATCAATAATTTGCTGCATCTCAGTTTCAGTCATGTATAATACACCGATAATCTCACTTGATGCGGTAATATCACCTGTCGAACCTTCAACAAACCCGTATAACACAAGCGGTACATCAGGATACACAAGGAACATAATCGCCTGCCCCTCAGCAACCTCTTCACCGGTTAAATATGTTGGATCACCATATTTATCAACAACCGCACCTAGTGTCATTTCTGGCGCCAACAAGAACAGCATCGACTCTACTGTTTCACCGTCGCGGCTATAGATCTGACAACAAATATTAGCTTCGCCGTCAGAAAAACCGAATAAACGCTCTTCTGTTTCTTCTTCTGGCTCAATTTCTTCTACATTCAGATACCGTTCATCATCTTCTACGAGAATACGAGCATCACGAAACGTTGTTTCACCAGGCGTAATTCCATTCCAACAAGGCGCATCACAGGGTTCACCTGTTAGTAAACTTGTGTCTTTTAGATTGTTCTCGTCAAGAAGATTAATTGTTGGGGCACATGCGGCTAACAAAAATACAATCAATACAGCAAAGATTAATGACAAACGACGATACATTCAATTTCACCTTAAAATGGTTGGCTGTAACAGCACAAAATCATAACAGAGGCAATTCATTTTGTACAGTCTACCCTAATATTTACTCATAGAATCTATCATGAATCCAATAAAAAAGAGGAGTATTCACTCCTCTTCTTAATCGCGATTAACTTATATTCTTAGTTCTTTCGCATTGTGAGCGTATACCCACCAATTGTCCCACCAAATACAGTACCGAAACGTGTTGCGATGATGGTATACGGGCCATTTTCAGGCAAGATAATCTGGCTTAATATAGAATCTGTTGTTCGACCAGTTTGACCTAACAAGACAGGGTCCGCATCATCATTTTCAGCAATTTCAATACCGCTTGGGCTGATAAGGAAAAGTTTGGCATCCAATGTCTGAGACGAAGCTGACATAGTCACGGTCACAGATTCACCTGCTACACCATCAAAGGTATATACATCAAAGGTATTTGTCGGTGTGAGGACACCGGTTACAGGTTGTGCACTCACAAGAGGCAATGCCGATGGCACTTCTGGCTGATAATTGAGTGTCTCACTACCTCCGAGGAAACCACCTTCGCCCGCTGTTGCAGCGCCAGAAGGATCAATCGTAAAGTTAGTGATATATCTTTGGTTGACCAATGGGATTTGACGTTGGACGGAGATTGTTTGCCCCGCAACTTCAATTACTAGTGTGAACTCAACTGGTGGAGGGAGATCAATACATCCATTTTGGTACCACACCTCAACTTCGTAGGTACCAGGGCGAATGCGTCCTGACGGCCAATAGACATAAGAAACAGGTTGGATTGTTTCAGCCGGAATACAGCTAACATTACCGTTTTCCTGTAAAATCCCTCCACTATTAATAAATGGAACATCATCAAAGACTGCTTCGCCAACTGGGTCGCGCACAAGCAACTGTAAATCTGCTGATGTTTCCCACAATAGGGTAACTTCAATATCACCTTGTGGTAATTGGAATTCGGAAAGTTCGGGCGCAACATCTGAAGATGCACCTGTAAGTGTTAACTGGTATTGACCTTCTGTCCCACCAATTTCTTTACCGTAGCGTGTTGCAACAATTGTATAGATACCATCGTTTAGCAATCGCAAGTTTGGAATGAACGAGTTCGTTGTCTGGTTGGAATCATCATTCACTCCGATCAATGCACCTGTGGCATCAACTACTTGCACAAGTGTATCTAGATTTTCACCCTGCGCTTGCATATCAACTGAAATGATATCACCAGCAGTCCCTGTAAAGGAGTAGGTTTCAAATATATTAGCATTGGTAATCTCACTAATAATTGGGGCATCGCGTTGAATGGCAGTCGGGTTATCAGTTGCGATATCAAACGCAGTCGGCAATAGATTCAAACTAGCATCAGGGTATACCCCACCAACATCTATCGAAGCTGCACCCTCACCGTCTATTTCAAAACGTGAGAGGTAAACACTATTTTGTCCTTGCAGTGGTGGCAATAATACACCATCTACAGATCCTGCAGACACACCATCTACAGTCACACTAACAGTAAACGGAACAGACCCAACAGTGGCCTCACATGCTTCTCGATAGAATACCAAGATTTCATAGCTACCAGTTGGTAAAAATCCTGGTTGCCATGTGGCAGTTTCAACAGGGCCATCCGAAATAATTTCACATAAGCCATTCGCATCAAAACCGAACGAACCGCCATTTGTTGTCGCCCTTGAATCCCAAAACAGTGTTTCACCAGATGGATCACGAACTTGCAAGTTCATGTCAGCATTACCTGTCCAGTTCAATGTGACTTCAATCCCACCACCTAACAAAATTTGTTCGGGGATTGGCTCAGTCGAGACGGATTCAACAGTGGGTTGCACAACTTCAGCAGTTGTATCTGTTGTTACTGCTTCCTCTGTTGGCACAGGTGTTGCTTCAACAGGTACAGCAATTTCATTGACCGCTAACGTGATATTATATGCGCCAGCTGCTCCTACTTCAGTTCCAGGTGCATAAAATACAGCTACAAAATAGCGCCCATTTTCTGCAAGAAGAACATTTTCAACTTGTACAGCACCAATCCCGCCAGTATCAAGCGACTGCGACACAATGTTTCCACTCGGGTCACTTAATAAGACAGCCAACGATTGTGCATCTGAACTGATGATTGTAATTGTTGCTGTCGTGCCAGCTGTAGCATCAAAAACATATGATGATGCAGGTGCATCAGATGACAATGCCCCTTCAACGGTCACGCCAGGCGACAATACACGTATTTCATCCTGTGAAAAAACGGGAGGTAAACTCAATAGCAATGCGCTTATTAGCACAAATAAAAACAATCCCTGCCGCTTATGCCATACGAAGGTAGATTCAGGCATACAAGCAGTCCTCCTAACATTCTGGAAACGAATAAACATCTTAAGCAAGTGTAGCTGATTATCGGATAGTACGCTATAGGTTTTCAACCTACGCTTAACCATCGGATTCATCAGTTGGTGTAACCGCTTCAACATCTGCCGTATCAACTGGAGACAGTTCTACAAAGGTCGTTGTGCCTTCAATCACATCAACTTGACGGATTACACGTTCACCATTAATTGTTGCAATCACATCGTATCGCCCAACTGGTACATCAGCTACAACGAAGTTCTCTTCCCATATCGGATCAGAATTTACATCAAAACTTGTTCCGAGTTGAATGTATGTAGTTGTTGTATCTTGCACCAACCCATTCGAGCGATTACGGACTGTAATATCAGCATCCTGTACTAGATTTTCATCATTATCTAATACACGTCCCGCAATAACCCCATGGCCAACATAAGGTACCATCCACAAAGCAGGGTTATACGTCGCTCGATAAGCATTTTCCCCCATACGTACCTCAAAATGCACATGCGGTCCTGTCACACGTCCACTATTCCCGACTTGCCCAATCACCTCGCCAGCTTCAACATACTGCCCTGCCTCAATCAATGAAGCGGATAAATGGGCATAAAGTGTATAAATTGGTTGTCCACGATAGCCAAAGTCATGCTCAATTACTATCACATTACCGTAGCTAGGTGAATTCTGGAAGCTTGGCACATCATCTTGTGACCGTCCATCCGCAGCCCAAACCACAGTACCACTACCCGCAGCCCGCACTGCTTGCCCAACTGGATTAGGCATATCAATCCCATGATGCACACGGAATGGATTATCCTTTTCAGGCCCATCCGACCCATATGGATAATAAAACAGCACCGCATTATTGGCATTCGAATCCACAGGACGCGTCAACCAATAGTGATCGCGTCCGAGTGGGTCACGTGACAACGGAGGAATCAACGGCGGAGGTTGCCATTCTGCAGGTGCGCGTGTCACATATTCAACTGTAATCACAATTTCGTCGCCGACTGTAGTAGCTGTTGGTGCAAGTATCGTCGGTGTTGCGACATCAGCAACTGATGCATCAGCCACATTCGATACATCAAACGCATTGAACGGTGTAGCAGTCTCTAGTTGGCTCGATGGTAATGTTGGCGGAATAAATTCACGAGTTGGGATCGCAATAGTTGGCAATGCTGTACTATTTTCGCCAAAGCCTTCACTCAAAATAGTTTGCCACGCATTTCCTTCAGCCTGAACATCCTCCTCAGTAGGAATAACCGGTGAAACGGACAACGCAGGCGATGAATTAACCAGTAATAATGCACCAAACCCAAACAAAACAACCAATAGAATTAGAATTGTTGGTAAACCAGATGATCGTTTTCCCATACTATCCACTATCCTCATCTGCTTCAGGTATATTAGCGGATGGCGTCGGTGTCAGCGCAAATCCACCCATCTGGCTAACAGCATAAATTTCAAGCATTGCATTATACCAATCTAAGCCTTCAGTTTTACGGAACATCCAATAATTCATTGTATTGGCATTTGCACGCCAGTCGTTACCAGCAGGTGTCCATTCCCAGCCATAGTCTAATGCCAGCTCCGTCAAATCAATATAATATCCAGAAGGTATTTCGGACTTGAATCGCCCACCTTGATTATATGCTTCGACATCGCCACTGCTACGACTAATAAAATCCCATGGCAGATATTTCAATGGTTTACCCAATTGTCCAGATTGTGCTTCATCAGCAACGCGTAGATAAACGCGCCAGTGCGTATTGACCCCTTCATCCTCACGCACAACCTCAATTAAGGGTGGGAAGCCTAAGATAGAATTTCGAGTAATCGCAATTGTCCGACCTGTTTTATGCCAATTACGGCGATCTTCACCAGGTTGAGGTAATTGGTCAATGACCCAAAACGCATCATCAAGTTCACCCATAAAATCTCGCCCTGATTCGGCGAGCACTTGTTCCCGTAATGCGTTAAAGGAATCATTTACAGCATCACTCAATACAGCATTGGGTGCTTCAACATCAATCAATGGGCTTAATCTATAGGAAACGTTATCCGTAGCTGGGCTGGATTGCTCAATATATAGATCATCTTCAACCCCAAGTGGTAAGCCACCGGTATTCAGTAACGAGGCAGGCAATACACGATCTGACCATGTTGGGAAGGTCGTTCCAAATGGAACTGAAATTACCTCCGTTGCAACACCATCTCCAGTATATGGACGTGCCGATAAGAATGTAGACTGACCATCCTCTGAATCGACAGCAAAAACCAAACTCTTCGCAGTCAACTCTGGTGACCATGACGGCATTCGACCAAAACCAATCACCTCAGCCGATGCGACATCACTCGCAAGAGATTGTACAAAAATGACATCCCGTCCGAGTTCAGATGCACTAAATGCTAACTCCCGCCCATCAGGTGACCACTCCGGATAATTCTCATTACGGGTTGGGGTGTTCGTGACATTGACGGTTTCTAATGTATCAAGATTAAATACATAGATGTCTTGATTACCTTCGCGCAGGGATACAAATGCAATCTGCCGCCCATCAGGTGACCAGGCAGGAGAATAATCTGGCGACGGATGATCGGTAATACGTATAGGTGCTTCCGATCCATCTACAGGAACAGCATATACATCAAGATTGTTGCCCTGATAACTTTCGTAGACTAACCACAACCCATCATTACTCCACTTCGGGTTATCTTGATACGACAGATCAAATGTCAAACGATTTGTTTCTTCGTTATCAAGGTCATATACATATATTTCCCAGTTACCCTCTTTATTCGAGGCATAAGCTAAGCGCATCGTCCCTGTATCGGGTGGTGACCACGCTGGACTTGTTTCATCGGCACGATCATTTGTGATACGAATTGGATTACGCGACCCAACATTTACAGCCCAGAGATCATCTTGCCCTTGTTCACGGACAACATACGCAATCGCGCCACGTACTTGCAATACTTCAGGAATTTGTGTTGCTGTCGGCACTGCAGTCGCCGCGATAATCGCTCCGCCAGATTGAGTCGGCTGAAGTGGTGTTGCATTAAATATACTCGAAACATCTTGCACAGGCGGATTTGCAATCGGATTCGTATTCTGTTGCGATGGATCAGTTGCCCATAAAACAATTCCGATGACCACAACACCTAACACAACAAATGCGACACTGAGCAAACGATTTTGAGTACGGAGCGGATCTTCTTGAATAACAACATCAATCTCCGCACGAGCGGCACGACGCGCCATAGTAGTTGAAGCACTTTGTGATACCGTATTCGATACAGTCCGAGTCGCCCCCACACTAGTATTGACAGCACGTTTCGATACAAATCCTAGTAATCCAGTGAATGCCGTCAATAATCCCAAAACAGCTACTGCAATAAGTCGTACACCTCTGAACAACAATCCTATAATTTGTTGCGCGAGACTTACTATTAGCCTCACAACACGCAAACCAAAACCGAATATGACTTTCGCGAAGTTTATAATCGCGCCAAGAATCAGCATAAACAAAGATGCCAATGCACTTAACACCAAAATCAATAGGGAAACAATAGCGCCAATTATGCCCCCCGTCGTTCCTGTGAGTACACCAACACCATCTAACAACCATTCCCCAAGTGCGGAAGTCAATTTAAGGGCGACTAATCCTAATTTGTCAGTTAACCGATAAACTCTTAAAATCATTTAATAGCATCTTTACTAATTCGCATTTACACAAGCATTCTACAAATATTTGAGCTTAGGAACAATTATAGACTAATCGTCCAACTTGCGTTAGAAAATGTTGACTTTATTCTGTCATTGTAAGATTTTATGAGTATAGTTATAGGGATTCGTATAATTCTATTGGAGTACACATCATGCACATACGTAAATTACAGTTTGTTATTGCTATAATTTTGACGTTATTTTCAACTACCCTTTTTGCCCAAAATACCCAACAAGTCACCCATATCGTTCAACCGGGGGAAAATCTTTTCCGCATCGCCTTGCGTTATGGTGTTGATATGACCGAGTTAAGTGAACTTAACGATTTACCCGATGCGCGTAGCATTTATTCGGGTCAAGAACTTGTCATCCCGGGTTTAACCTTACCAGCAGTTGAAGGTGAAACCCCTATTATTGAAGGAAATCAAGAAGATGTCGTTGAAAATCCCTTAGTTGCAGCCGCACCTATTGTTCATACAATTCAACGTGGCGAAATCCTTAGCCAAATTGCAGGGCAGTATGGGGTAACAGTTGAAGCTGTAATGCAAGCCAATGGCATCTCAAATCCAAATCGCATTGTTGTCGGCGAAGAACTCAATATCTGGGCATCATCTGAATTCTTAGCGCAGCAAGAAGCTCTTGAGGAAGCAATTGCAGAACAAGAAGCACAAGAAGAAGCTTTGGAAGAGATTCAATCCTCTGAACGCGAAGAATATGTCGTGCAATCCGGCGAATATTTGTCACAAATCGCGCGTCGATTTAATGTGAGCTGGGTTGCGATAGCCGAACTAAACGGCATTACTGATCCTGATACAGTTTATGCAGGCATGACCCTACTCATTCCGAATGGATCTGATGTACTGTCACAAAACGTATCATATGCGACCTATAATAACATCGCTCCTGCCGTATCCGACCCAGGTGCCCGTATTGGTACAGGGCGAGAAATCGTTGTTGTGCTCAGCACCCAGATGACCTATGCGTACGAAGACGGTGTATTACAACACAGCGCACTAGCATCGACTGGACTGCCCGCCACACCAACAGTACAGGGTGACTTCAAAGTCTGGAATAAAACCCGCGCCCAAACGATGTCCGGTCCGGGTTACTATCTAGAAAATGTGGAATGGGTGATGTATTTCTATCAAGGCTACGGTTTGCACGGCACATGGTGGCATGAGAATTTCGGTCAGCCCATGAGCCATGGATGTGTCAACTTAACCAACGAAGATGCACAGTGGTTCTATGAATTCGCTAGTGTCGGCACACCCGTCCACGTTCGTTTTTATTAGATAAAACTAATCGGGGGCACGTGTCTGTGCTCCCACACTATCCGGCTTTACTACCATCCAATTCAAGGTCTTCGGCATGATCTTGCATCGCTTTGAGCACAAGCGGCACATGGAATTCCCATAAATCGACGCCAAGTGCTTCACAGCCTTCGACCACATCGTTACGGACGACACCCGCTGCAAAGGCTTTATCTTTCCATTTTTTCTTGATTGACTTGATCTTTACGTCACGAATATCTTTGCTTGGACGTACCAGAGCAACAGCTGTGATTAGCCCTGTCAATTCATCAACTGCAAATAACGCTTTCTCACGTAGCCCTGTACGCAGATGACCGTGCAATGGTCCATGGCTCAGGATTGTGTTAACATCCTCTTCACTTAAACCACGCTCACGTAAAATCGGCGCACCATCAACGGGGTGCTGTTCGAGCGTTGGGTGAATCTCCCAATCAAAGTCGTGTAATAGTCCAACTAGCCCCCACGAATCAGGGTCTTCACCATAGTGTTCAGCATATGCTCGCATCGCGAACTCAACCGACAACATATGTTTGCGTAAACTATCCGACTGCACAAATTCACATACAATATCCCATGCCTGAGCACGTTCCATAAATAAAACTCCTATAACAGCATAATTTATACTGAGACATGGTAACCACATTTGGGGACAATTTCAAATGCTATGTCGGTTATCGAATGAAGTTCAAAAGATGAGTAGACGGTCGCGTGGATGAAACGATAAATTTCTTAATTGTACAAGTTGCCAACTTTGAGCCGATACTTTGAGTTTTTCTTTATGAAACTTTTTGCAATACTTTCATTCCCGCGTTTTGTATCAGTTCTGTATACGTTTAAGTCAGTTTTATCAATTAGAATATATAGTCCATCTAGACATGAAATTGAGTAATACCCGTATCGTTGATGAGATGATAATGAAACAACCTGTGTGTCAAACTCATGACGCCCAATTAATTGACCATTCGAACAATCCAACATACTAACAATTGACGATTGCACATCAAACAATGTCACATACTTACTTCCATGAGCAAATTGAAGTTGCCTTGCATCAAAATTCGTTGAACCCGTATAGAACTCTGCTTGTAGCTTGGCAGTCTTAATATCGTAAATGACTACTTTCGAATAATTCTTACGCATACTCATATATGGATTTGCAATATAGGCAAAATACTTTCCAGTAATAGAAAAATCAGGTGAATATGCTTCGTATTCTCTTCTAGAAGGCGATGGTTCAGAATAATAATAGAGATGTCCTAACTTGGGAGTCGAGGTGTGAATATAATATCCATTATTATGGTCGTTATATAACACTCCAATCAATAGACCACTTGGATGTAAAGTCGAACCTCTACTATAAACATCTTCATATTCAACATCATACACATCTTTAGTTTTGGTATTATAGTCGATAACTAACCATTGATGTGCAGCTGGGTTTTTATCTTCCCCTATCCAATTTGCCCAAACCAAGTTCTGACTTGGATAGAATCCAACATTTGTAACTTTACCATCAGGAAGGTTTTGTAAGAATATCTCTCTGCTATGCTCGTAATCCCATACCAGTATTGAGTGAGGTGTACAGATGCTTACTAAAGGTAAATTAGGGTGATGTGCTATTTTAATAACGTCGTATGGCATGCTAGGTAACACAGCATTTGACTCAATTTTATACTTACCATTAGATATGGTAGCAACTTCTAAATTTACTCTTGTATCTTTTTTGTAGACGGCAATGAGAATCAATTTGGACGGATGCCATGTAGTAGCAAGATAATCTTGTTTTTTTAGAAATATACTATCAAAGTTATGTAATACATCGTTGGTAATATCTGGCGTTTCTTCTGACTCGATGAAGTCCTTCGTCACTTGATTAATATAAACCCCATCACTAATTTTGAATAATTTTTCACCTGCCTCAGCTTCCAATTGTGATTGAGGTTTTGAACTATAAATTGTACGTCCATATTTGGACTCACTCTCATTTGATGAATCAGGCATTATTCAATCGACTCCATGTTGTCAAAAGTATAAACAAGTTGGGATAATCATTAGACTACCCCAACTTCAGGAATACTAAGACCGAATACCACCCTCGGTCATGGCGTAAGCATCAAGTGCTTCGTCAAGGTCGGCAGCTTCCATCAAACCCATTTCAAGCACAACCTCACGGACGCTCTTACCTTCGGCGAGTGCTTTCTTAGCGACTGCGGCACCGTTGTTATAACCGATGATTGGGTTCAATGCTGTCACGAGAATTGGATTACGTGACAACCAGCTTTCCGCGTTTTCACGGTTGAGGATGAGTCCAGCCATCAGTTTGTCAGTGAAAGCACGAACAGAGCCAATCATGACCTGCATCATTTCGTTGAGGTTGTGGGAGATAATCGGCATCATAACGTTGAGTTCGAATTGTCCGGCCGCACCACACATGTTAACAGTGGTGTCGTTACCCATGACGTGATACATAGATTGGTTCAACATTTCCGCCAATACGGGATTGACTTTACCCGGCATGATAGATGACCCCGGTTGGACAGTTGGGCAGGTCAATTCAGCGATACCGGTTGTTGGACCAGCAGAGAGCAAGCGTACATCGTTGGAAATACGGGTGAAGTCCATCGCCAAGTTCCGCAACGCCGCCGAGAAGAATACCGCATCTTGCATGGATTGCATGGATTCAAACAGGTCATCGCTTTCGGACAATTCAAGTCCAGTCAACTCGGATATTTTTGTGATCATACGACCATGATAATCAGGATGTGCGTTCAAGCCTGTACCGGCTGCAGTACCACCGATGCCAAGGCGACGGAGTCCTTCTGCTGCAAAGGTTACTTTTTCAATTTGACGTTCAATTGCTTTTGCCCATGCACCAACTTCTTGCCCGAGGCGAATTGGGACAGCATCTTGTAAGTGGGTACGTCCCGTTTTGACAACATCATCCCATTCTTCAGCTTTGCCGTTGGTCACATCAACAAAGTGTTGCAACGTTTCAATCAGCTCGTCGAAACGCCATAGTACACCAAGACGAATCGCCGTTGGGATGGTGTCGTTGGTTGATTGCGCCATATTAACATGATCGTTCGGATGAACGGGTTTGTCACTGTCTTCAACAGAGAACCCGAGAATCTGATTGGCGCG
Source organism: Anaerolineales bacterium UBA6055 (assembly GCA_002428985.1). Classification (GTDB taxonomy): domain Bacteria; phylum Chloroflexota; class Anaerolineae; order Aggregatilineales; family Phototrophicaceae; genus UBA6055. Next base: position 159,057 of record DIYL01000015.1, read on the forward strand.
ATTTGCCATGACTTCGTTGGTATTCATGTTGTGGCTGGTACCCGCACCTGCTTGGAATGGATCAACAACGAAATGTTCGTGATGTTGCCCACTCAAAATTTCATCACCCGCTTGGATAATTGCATCAGCAACTTTTTCATCCAATAGTCCAATGTCTTTATGGACTTCCGCTGCTGCACGTTTAATCAATGCCATACTCCAGATAAATGCAGGCATCGGTTTCATCCCAGAGATCGGGAAATTTTCAACTGCACGTTGAGTTTGTGCCGCATAGAGTGCATTTTTAGGAACTTTTACTTCACCAATAGAATCTTTCTCAATACGATATTCTGTCATCGTAGAACTCCTCATTAAGTTGAATATTTGTATTATCATCACCGTCTGGTGATGGTCAATCTAAACTTTAAAATAGCCCCACTATTGTAACGCCGTTTGAATAGCTTGAGAATGATAACCCGCCAATAGAACCCTATCATAAGTAGTTGATGATAATGCAACGTTTTAAAGTTATTTTCAACGCATTTAGACTAGCATTCATATGTGAAAAGTGGCATCATTACAGTGTAAATTGTTTTGTTCTGACCAACTATCACAAAAAGGAACTTTACACATGTTGAAAGATGCTCTAAATAAATTTGCTCAACAACTTCCAGCAGAAGAAGCTAGCGCACACTGCGATGGTCCATGTGGCGTTTATGATCCTGCATCCGCGCGTATCGCAGCAGAAGCAGCTCTTTCCATGACCAAGAAAATTCTCGCGCTTGACCCGCCAGCAGAAGGCGATGCACAAGCATGGGCAAGCTATCTCAATACTGTATCCCGTTATGTCCAAATTAAAGAAGAACAAGCACATCTTGCAAAAGAAGAACTGCTTGTACTATGGACAGATTACTTCAAACCAGTCCACTTAGAAGCATACCCAGACATCCACACCACCTTCTGGAATGCAGCAAAACTTTGCTCGTCTGTAAAGGTTGAAGTTAACCTTGAACACGCACAAGAATTGATGGATGCAATTGAAGAAATTCATAAAATCTTCTGGGCAACCAAAAATCGCGATGTAGAATACTACACAGCATCTTAAGCTGAACGCAACTCAAGATTTCAAAAGCTGGGCTAGTGATAGTCCAGCTTTTTTCTGTTCATATGACGATTCAACAGACACACTCACCACTTCCTAGCCCATCCTTATTTGATTGGCTACTACTACTTTTACATCGCCGTATTCTCATTCGTGTAACAGGTGACTCTATGCACCCAACCTTATCATCAGGCGATACCGTGTTTGTTAATCCATCAGCTTACAGCACATCATCGCCACAAGTTGGAGAGATTGTGGTCGCTCATCATCCCTACCAACGTAACTTATCTATCATCAAACGCATCGCAGATATTACAGACGAACGGCGTTTAGTATTGCACAGTGATAATCCTAAAGCTGGTACAGACAGCCGATCATTTGGGACAATCAGCCCCAATCGTCTTATCGGTAAGGTCATATGTTGTGTGAAAGCAGAGACCTAACTTAAAGTCATTTTGTTATCACATTAGAACTTGAAATTTTACGTATTCTAGCGATGATTAGCGTTCTATGTCTCCAGAGTGAGGAGTATGAATGACAAATCCAGCACCAGCTAAATCTATTGACTCGCCACCCTTAACTGCCTATGCTGTTATACTTGCAGCGATTGCATCCATGTCATCTGCTGCAATTCTTATTCGGCTGGCATTGGGCGAGGATATGCCACCAGTCTTAATTGCAGTATCCAGATTGTTTATCGCCACAGTCATTCTTACACCAATCACATTGAATAAATATTGGTCAGACATCAAGAATTTAACAAGAACAGAATTTATTCTCGCATCTATTTCAGGTATATTTTTAGCCATTCACTTCTTAGCATGGGTATCATCCTTACAATATACAACCGTCCTAGTCAGTGTCGTTATTGTCACAACAGGCCCTATCTGGGTCGCAATTCTTGAAGTTATTTTTCTACGTATACGACTATCACAACTCGTGATTATCGGTCTCATCGTAGCGCTAGCAGGTGGCATATTTATTGGATTAAGTGGGCTCGGTGGCAATACAGAATCCACACAATCAGCCGCCGAAGCCGATACAACGATGATAGGGGCATTACTGTCATGGGTCGGCGCTGTGGCGGTCGCAGTATACATGCTTATTGGGCGCAAATTACGAGCAACCCTGCCTGTTATACCTTACATCTGGCTAGTCTACGGGATTTCAACGTTGGCAATGATGCCAATTGTTCTAATTACGTCAACGCCAGTGTTAGGCTTCAGCTTCGAGGGATATCTTGTCTTACTCGCAATGGGACTAATTCCCCAGTTGATTGGACACTCATCCCTCAATTATCTATTAGAGTATTTTCCAGCTACTTTTGTAAGTATGTTCACACAACTCGAGCCAATTGGGAGCGCTATTTTGGCAGTTATCTTCTTTAACGAACTCCCACCCACTCACCAAGTAATCGGAAGTGGAATTATTATTTTCGGCGTATTACTCGCAAGCCGTGGTAAAGTCACAAATTCAAAAGGGGCATCATAGTCATTATGCGACTTAACTTTGAAGCACCATCAACACCTTTACTGTATTCTCTGGTCTTCGTTGCTGTGTTCGCATGGTCACTCGGTCCTATTTGTGTGCGTTATGCATTTGAGTACGACATGCCACCAGATGTAATCTCAGCATTACGCATGTTAATTGGAGCTGTCGTATTTACACCGATTGTCCTATCAAGGTATAAACACGAACTTGTAAGTATTTCCCCACGTCACGCTATCCTCGCGATGATTGCCGGCATGTTTTTTGGACTTAACCTCATCGGTATGATCACATCACTAGAGCACATCAGCGTGATGATTAACCAAGTATTGATCGCCACCAATCCAATATGGGTTGCTATTCTTGAAGTAACAGTATTAAAAGGGCGACTCAACCGAATGATATGGCTCGGTATATTTGTAGCATTCATCGGTGGAGTTGTAATTGCAACTTCGACAACAGGTGCACCAGCGATTATCGAAGGCGGGAATGCGCCGCTAGGCGTAGGTTTAGCATTATTTGCAGCATTGATGGCAGCTCTATATTTTGTTATCGGGCGGAGTGTCAGGAGCAGCGTCTCGCTGGTTCCGTATATATGGATCGTCTATACGAGTGGCTCGGTGTTTACATTCATCATCATATTTTTCAACCAAGTCCCCGTAACAGGATACGATCCGCAAGGGTATTTTTGGGTATTAGCTCTGGCTATATTGGCGCAAATTATCGGGCATGGCACACTCAACTATGTAGTCAAGTTTTTGCCCCCAACATTACTCAGTGTGATGGGACAATCTGTACCGATACTCAGTGGCGTATGGGCATTATTGATCTTCGCAGAAGTGCCAACAGTGCTACAAATTCTTGGTGGTATTGTGATTTTGATCGGTGTAACGATCGTATTAAACGGGCAGAACCGACTTAAGACGAAAGTGTAATACCTGCATATTCTGGCGGGCCAGGCCAAATATCAAACATAGGCAATTCGTCCGACAATATGAGTGAACTCGATAACCGTTCGAGTGTCCCGTCGACAATCAATTCCTGGATGGTGTAGTCAACCAGAAGTCGAAAATCAATATCGTTACGTGGGGTTGCCAGTCCATAATATGATCGACTATACCAACGATCAGTCAAACGCAGGGCATTAGGGTTCGCTTCTAAATGTGGTATTAGCGAAAGACTATTGGCATATACAACATCTGCGTTGTCTTGTTCTAAGATTGTCAACGCAGCATCAGTCTCGGTCGTTTGATAGAAGTTCACAGTCGCATTGATACTATCTGCCCATTCTTGAGCCCGTTGTCGTGCTGTATCGTCACCAATCATCGTAGCGATCCATTGTCCACGCAATTCGTTGAATCCCTCAATATTGGAACGAAATGGCGCCATCAGTCGGTCGCCATGCAACAAATAGGGTGTCGTAAAATCAACTAAATTGGTTAAACGCCAACTCGGTTGAATGCCAACGACAAGGTCAGCTTGACCAGAGTTGATTAGATCAATCCCCATTTCAGGTGTACTTGGGATAATTTCAGCCGATACGCCCCATCGTCTCGCAATTTCTCCAACAATATTACGATTTAGCGCATCTAATCGAATATCACTTTCTGATGGGCTTTCTGGTAAGTTTATTATCCCAGCAACCCGCAACACACCAGACTGAAAAACACGACTTGTCGCATATTGTGGGGGATATTGAACATCCGTCGGGAATTGAGCTAGCGATGGTGCTTCATCTCCAATACCATCCCAAAGATAAATGATGTCTGAAGGAAAATCTTGTCCGGGGAAAAATTCGCTAAATAATACTTCTAATTCACCAGAGTTGGTCAAATATTGAATCGTCTGATTTAGTAGATTACGCATATTCGCATCTTGTCGACGGACTGCCACAGCACGCGGTTCAATCACAACAGGTCTCTCTAAAATACGCACAAGATCAGGTTCATTACGTGAGACCTGTAACAACGCTTGCTCCTCAGCAATTACCCCATCAATTTCACCCTGCGCTAACGCTACATAAGCACGATCAAGGTTGACATAAAATTGTGTTGTTAGTGGCAATCCTAATTGTTGACCCCATAATTGGATTGCACCTTCACCCCGTGTCCCAATTACATACCCTAGCGGACGATTAATCATCGTTGTTGGCACTTCAAATTCACTATCGGCTAACACCATCATCGACTGTTCGCCCAGCAAGTATGTTTGACTAAACTCAACTAGTCTGTCATTATCGCGATGGTGAATAAATGCAGAAAATACCGCATCCACATCCCCACGATTGAGCCGTTCTAAAACATTCTGGCGCGTCACTTGAATGAATTCGATCTCTACATCCCAAGTTTCAGCAATTAGGCGCGCAAATTCTGCATCAAAACCACGGACTTGTCCGCGTGTATTTAACTCACCATATGGTGCATCATTAAATAATATCCCAACACGAAAAGTCCCAGATGACTGAATATCTGAGATAGCCGACGTCGACAACAATGAATCAGTCTCTGGTGCAGGAATCGTTGGGACAAGCGTTGGCACTGCCAATGTGGGTACAGGCTCACTATTTTGACCTTTAATAGGCATGGCAAGAACGATTAATACTATCAGGAAAATAGATGCAGTTGTAATTTGTTTCATAAGACCTTTTATTGATAGAGGTTATTCTGCGCTATATACTCTAATACACGATCAGGTACGAGATACCGCACACTTTTATTGTTACGAATTCGCTCAACAACATAAGTCGATGACAGCCACATACTCAACATCGGAACATCAACAATATCGACCTTATCCGATAAACCCGGCAGAATGTCATCATGCATGTCTGGTGCAATATCCTCATCGGCACGTTTCATCACAGCCAAGCGACAGTTCTTATAAAGATCATCGGCACGTTTCCAGGTCGGCAAAGATCTCAGATTATCGCCACCCATCACAAAATAAAGCTGCGCTTCGGGGTGATTTTCCTGAATAATATTGACGGTATCGGCTGAATAATGCGGTCCTTCGCGATCAATATCCACGCGTGAAATACTAAAATAGTCATTATCATCTACAGCTAATTGCAACATCGCCAATCGATGATCAACTTTTAGACGAGTTGTTCCCTTCTTTACTGGATGGTCTGCCACTGGAACAAACAAGATATGATCCATATTCAATGTTTCACGACTATACTCAGCTAGGATAAGATGTCCCATCTGTGGAGGGTCGAATGTGCCCCCTAAGATACCCACTCGTTTAAAACTCACTCAGACCATTCCAATTCAAAATCACCAATAAAAACAGTATCACCCGGTTTCACACCAGATTTTTCTAGTGCCTCGGATACACCAAGAATTTCTAATGTCTTTTGGAAACGCAATACAGCTTCTTCGTAGTCCCAATACGTCATCGCAGCAGCCCGCTCAATTCGTTCACCCGTGACATAATAAATACCATCTTCGACCTCAACTTCAAAGACAACATCACTTTCTTCCAGTTCATAAACTGGGATTTCAACATTTTCTTCGGTTTCAATCTCTGGCAACTTAGCAATTTCCTCAAACACACGTTGAATTAGAGGTTTGATATTCTCACGTGTTAGCGCAGAAATCGCCATTGGGTTTACAACACCTCGTTCTTCAAGCTGTTCTTTCAATAGCTCCCAATATTCACGCACATCTGGCATATCCATTTTGTTGACAACAACAATTTCAGGGCGTTCAGCTAGTCGTTCGTCATACAGTGCCAGTTCAGTTGTAATCTGGTTATAATCTGCAATCGGATCGTCTGCTGCGCCATCTAATACATGAATAATCAGACGTGTGCGTTGAACATGGCGTAAAAATGAGTGCCCAAGTCCAACCCCTTGGTGCGCGCCTTCGATTAACCCCGGAATATCCGCAAATACGAGATCAAGATCATCATAGATCACTGTCCCCAAGTTAGGCTCAAGTGTTGTAAATGGGTAGTCTGCAATTTTGGGCTTAGCGTTACTGACAACTGACAACAGTGTAGATTTACCAGCGTTCGGCACACCCACTAACCCAATATCTGCAATCATCTTCAGTTCTAAAGTAATCCAACGTTCTACGCTGGGTTCGCCTTTTTCTGCAATACGAGGGGCTTGATTTGCGGATGATTTAAAATGTGAATTACCTTTACCACCCCGCCCACCACGAGCAACTGTCACTTCAGCACCATCTTTTACCAGATCAGCAATTAACCCACCAGTTTCGGCATCGCGGACAACTGTGCCAATCGGTACACGAACATAAAGCGCATCTGCATTCGCACCCGTTTTATTACTAGAGCCACCACTTGAGCCGGGTCTAGCTTTAAAATGTACTTTCTTGCGGAAATAGTATAGGGTATTTAGGTTGCTATCGGCCTTGAGGATAACATCACCACCGCGCCCCCCATTACCACCAGAGGGACCACCCCGAGGGATATATTTTTCACGACGAAATGCAATAATTCCATCACCACCCCGACCACTTGCAACAAAAATTTTGGCTTCATCAACCAACATATGATATTACAATCTGTCAACTAAACAAAACTAGGTTAGTAGCATACCTGAGATTAACGAGAGCGTGTAGATGAAACATGCAAACATTTAAGCAATGCTAAGAACATGCCATCTCTGCAATGACCTCCGGCATACCCTCCCGATACCATTGCAATGTGCGTTCTGCACCTACACGAAAATCTGTTGGAGTAAATCCAAGTTCACGAATCGCTTTATCATTCGTAACACGCCAATTATTAAAAATAACACTTTGTAGGTTGATGGGATAGAAGGGCTCGCGTTTTGTGATATGTGAAATAAGGGTTAAGAGTTGGGAGAAAGGCACAACCACTTGCTTTGGTATCGGGATCTTGGGATACCATATACCCGACAATTCTTTGATCGTATCAAATACTTCATTATGGGTCATACAATCACCAACAATGTTATATACTTCGCCAACACGTCCTTTATGTAGGGATAACTCGATTGCTTGTGCGACATCCACTGTATAAACTGGAAATGTGACATAATTACCGCCATCTAATTTGACGATAAGACCCCGTAAAGCATCCCGAAAGAATAGTCGATTAAACGCATAATTTCCTAAAGGCCCATAAAACGCACCGGGGCGTAATATAATTACAGGCACATCATAATCAGTGTGATACGATTGTACAATCTGTTCAGCCTGCCATTTGCTCTCTTGATAAGGGTCTTGGGGGTTAACGGGATGATTTTCATCAACAAGTCCGTCTTTATTGGGTGTACCAATCAAGGCGACAGTAGAAACATGAACAACACGTTCGATACCATATTCACGACTTGCATCCATAATATGTTGTGCGCCATTAACATTAGTATCTTCGAAGTCATACTCATCCCCCCAAAAGGCAAACTTCCCCCCTGCATGAACGACATACCGACAGCCTTTGATACTTTCACGCACTAATGCCTTATCACGAATATCGCCTTGTATTACTTGTAGATTCGGGTACATATCAAGCCATGGATGACGATGGGGTGTACGTGTTAAGACGCGTAACTCATAACCTTTTCGACAAAGTAACGCAAGTAGATGTTTACCAAGAAACCCAGTTCCACCTGTAACAAATATCATGATGTGTCCAGTTGTATATCGTCAACAAATTTGAATCTACAAACATTGCTTGACTCTAACAACAAGTGTGGCAAATAACAAGCTATTACTTTGAGCTTATTCTGGTGTCAATGGATTAAGTAGTTTCTCAATTGTTTCTTGTAATTGGCGTATCCCTACAGGACGCACAAGGGTGGTAACATTATCCAAGTGCGTAATATTTTGATTATTGGCAATAACTAATATCGGTAACGACTGGATATGCACACGCTCACTCAATTCGCGCAATAACTTAAATGTATGCATATCCGCCAAATTTTGATCGAGAATTAACAAATCAGGATGATGATCTTCTAGTAGATAAATCGTATCCCGTCCATTAGACGCACGGTGGACTCTCAAGTTCATGTCATCCAATAACTCATAGATCGCAGATTGTTCGTCTTCTTTTGGCATAGACATTACAACAATTTTCTTGTCAGACACCCGTTACTCCCTCTCGATAACACATAATCACCACATAATCTTCATGATGTGATAAGAAGCTAACACAAACAAATCGTGTCAGCCAAATCAATACTTAAAGTTCTACAAAATAAGATGAGGCCGCGCGGTCAAGTAGATCTTTCGTCATACGCGGCTCAACACCTAGATAGGATGCTGCATCCTGCAGTTGTGATAAGATGTCGCGCGGATGAACAAAGCGCAGATCACGGTCATATTTTTGGTACCACTCACGGATTAGATACGCCAATCCACGTTCATCAAATGGCACTTTTTTGATCTTACACATCAATTCAAACAAGTCGCGAAATTGCTCTAATGTTGGGTTACCAACTTCGATTTTGTACTTAATACGACGCAAGAACGCATCATCAACAAGATCTCCAGGATCAAGATTCGTTGAGAAAACAATCAACACACGGAATGGAAGCCCTATTTTGCGCCCATTATTGAGTGTCAAGAAATCAACTTTCTTTTCCAAAGGTACAATCCAGCGATTAAGTAGTTCCAACGGGCTCACTTGTTGCCGACCAAAGTCATCAATCAGGAACAATCCACCAGTTGCTTTTACCTGATAAGGCGCTTCATAGAATTTACTATTCGGGTCATAAATTAGGTCAAGGCTCTGCATTTCAAGCTCACCACCCACCATAATCATTGGGCGTTTGACACGTACCCAGCGCGGGTCAGCCATGAGACCTGTACCATATTTCATCGGGGATTGATCTTCCGATAACTCATGATTAATATCATCAAAAATCTGAATGACCTGACCATCAACATCCACAGCATATGGGATCCACATATCATCACCCAGAATAAACCGTCCCACTGCCTCGGATAAGGTCGTTTTACCATTCCCTGGAGGGCCATACAAGAAGATGGAAGTTCCTGAATTCACGGCAGGACCAAGTTGATCTAGCATCTCAACCGATACAATTAGTTTTTCAGTAACCTTCATCATATCTTCGCGATTAACAGACAAAGACCGGCGATTTTGAACGTGAGTCGATTCAATGTATTCTTCTAGCGGAACAGGAGCTGCACCGGCATAAGCAGTACGCTCATTCGCCTCTAGTGCTTTTTGTACACCTTTAGATGAAATGATATAACGATAGGATGCCTCACCTATACCACCACCACCACCAATATCAACCAATTGCTCGTGTTTAAGCCACTCAACAATTCCATCAAGTACGCCACCAAATGGAAGTTTTAGACGACTAGCAATTTCGTGGCCATACATATCACCACCGTTATACAGTACTTTCAATATCAAGTCTGCAATATTCAGTTTGGATAGTCCGGTATCCTCAACACTTTGCAAAGGAGGTGGATTCCAAGGCTCATCTTGTTCAATAACAGTTGCTGAGATTGGTTCCGGTCTAGATTTTGCCTCTTGTTGAGGTGATATTTTCTTAAGCGATTTAACCATGTCAATTATTCCCCAGTCTTGTCATTTGAACTTAGATAGAAAGTCATATATAAAATCATATCATGAAGTTTATTTAACAGCGTTGATACATCTCAATCTTCAAACACAAGACAAACAATTTATACTATGTATATGTGTCATTATAGAGTTGCATAACTATTCATACAACTTATTTTAACACATATCGTTACTGGAAACATTTGAGAGGGATTGGAAGTGATAGAAAGAATACAGTGGTTAGGGCATAGTAGTTTTATTATTCAAGGTACCCCATTGATTCATATCGCCCCGTGGCGTGTCACAACAAGCACATTCCATCCCGATGTTATTCTAATTGGGCACGATCACTATGACCATTGTTCACAAGCAGATGTAGATAAAATACGTGGTGAAAACACGCAGATTATAGGCAATGAGAGCGTCGCTACAATCATTCCAGACACAAAGATTATTCGACCCTGGCAAAGTATTAGTCTTGATAAAGCCAATTTCAAAGCGATTCCAGCATATTCCCCTAACGACTCCCGCCATCCCAAAGCTGATAACGGTTTAGGCTTTGTGATTTCAATAGACTATTATGACATTTATTATGTCGGAGATTCACAGATTATCCCAGAAATGAACATGCTACACCCAGATGTTATCCTATGCCCTATAGATGGTTATGGTCGCTTATCAGCCGAAGAAGCGATTGAAGTCGTCAATATGCTAAAGCCACGGTGGGTTATTCCATATAATTGGGGGCAATCAGGAGAAGAAGCAACGCCTCGTGATGCACAAGATTTTAAAGACGCAATCGGGGGAAGAGCAGAGGTTTTGTTACTACCTCTAACCACTTAAATAAAAAATGCCCCAGCAAACTGCTAGAGCATTCATCTGATCGTTCTGAAATTTTATGCTGCTGGGTTGATATTATCTGTTAGGGTCATCATACGACCATCAGTTGTTTCAATCCGAGGTTTATCTTCACCACGGACAACATCAGCAGTAATTACAACCTTTTTGATGTCGTCGCGTCCAGGAATTTCGAACATAACATCCAGCAAGCATGTCTCAATGATAGACCTTAAGCCACGTGCACCTGTTTCCCGTTCGATAGCGAGTTCTGCTGCCGCACGTAATGAATCAGGCTCAAATTCAAGTAAGACATCATCAAGTGATAAAAGATGTTCATACTGACGAATCAGAGCATTTTTGGGTTCAACCATGATGCGTACGAGGTCTTCAAGTTCGAGTGGTTCAAGGCTCACTAATACAGGTAAACGACCAACCATCTCGGGGATTAAGCCATGACTAATCAAGTCTTCCGGTGAGACCTTACGAAGTAGTTCACCCAAGGCAATTTCTTCTTGTGTACCCGACTGGTTTCCAAAGCCGATAACACTTTTCATCCCAATACGTTTGCGAATGACATCTTGAATCCCATCAAACGTTCCCCCAACAATAAACAGAATATTGCGGGTATCAATTTGAATAAACTCTTGATGTGGGTGCTTACGCCCACCCTGAGGCGGAACATTAGCTACAGTGCCTTCCACAATCTTGAGCAAGGCTTGTTGAACACCTTCACCGGACACATCACGAGTAATTGACGGATTATCGTTTGTTTTGCGCGAAATCTTATCAATCTCGTCCACATAGATAATCCCACGTTCTGCCCGTGAAATGTCACCATCAGCCGCTTGAATAAGGCGTAGCAAAATATTTTCAACATCTTCACCAACGTATCCAGCTTCCGTAAGTGCAGTCGCATCTGCAATACAAATCGGAACATCGAGAATACGTGCCAATGTTTGCGCTAGTAATGTTTTACCACTACCTGTTGGTCCAACCATCAAGATATTACTTTTTTCAAGTTCAACACCTTGTGGGTCTTTAGCAGATTGAATGCGCTTGTAATGATTATACACAGCAACACTCAGCACACGTTTGGCAAATTGTTGCCCAACAACATACTCATCCAAACGTTCCATAATTTCGCGTGGTGATAGCAATCCATCCAATTCAAAATCGGTATCGAACGACTCGCTAAATTCCTCGTCCGCTAACAAGTTATGGCATAGTTCAACACAATAGTTGCAGATGAACACATTGTCTGGACCAGCAATCAGTCGCTCAACTTCATCATGATTACGCCCACAAAACGAACAACGATGATTTGTTGTTGGGTAATTCACAGTTATTTTCCTTCGCCTTCACGGTCTTCCGTATAGAGAATGGAGTCAATCAAGCCAAAGTCTACAGCTTGTTGTGACGTCATATAAATATCACGATCTTGAACACGCTCAACTTCTTCGGCAGGTTGTCCTGTATGTTTGACAAAGATATTAATCAACCGTTTTTTCAAGCGAACAATTTCTTCAGCTTGAATGACAATATCGGATGCTTGCCCCTGTGCCCCACCGAGTGGCTGATGCATATGCACTGTCGCATTTGGTAGCGCAAGACGCATCCCAGCTTCACCTGAAGCCAGCAATACTGTTCCAAAGCTTGCAGTAATACCAACGGCAACTGTACTAACAGGAGCGGAAATCTGTTGCATTGTGTCGTACATTGCCATACCAGCGTAAACAACGCCACCAGGCGAATTGATATACATTTGAATGCGACGATCAGGGCCTTCACGTTCAAGGAATAACAGCTGTGCTACGATAAGGTTTGCAACTTGGTCGTTAATGCCGGTACCGACAAAAACAATCCGTTCTTTCAATAACAGGGAATAAATATCGTAAGCGCGTTCGCCCCGACTCCCCTGCTCAATTACCATTGGGATAACACTTTGAATGTTATTCATACCGTCTATCTTTAACCTTTCAATCGATTACGAGATTACGCTTTATCGTCGGATTCCTTTTTTGAATCCTCTTCTTCAGATTCATCAGCAGAAGTTTCTTCTTCAGCCTCTACCTCTTCTGCAGGTTCCTCTGTCGTTTCAACTTCAGCAACCGCTTCACTAACTTCAGAATCATCAGGCTCTTCTGCATCAGCCTGTGTTTCTGCTTCGTCGTCTTCGGCTTCTTGTTGTTCCATCATACGTTCAATACGTTCACGGGCTTTTTGATTATCTGCTTCGCGTTCAGCTTCACGTTCAGCAACTGCTTCAATGGGGTCTTTTCCTTGCCCAATTGCAACAAGACGTGTCATGATATTATCAATCAGCAGATCATTCATCATATTTTGACGCATCTGAGGCGTATCAAAAATCTGACGGAATTGATCACTTTGTGCCCCACCGCCAAATTGCATCATCATTTCGTCAATGCGTTTTTCAATTTGTTCATCACCAATTTCAATTTCTTGAGCAGTGATTAGTTCGCGTAGAACGAGCGTCCGACTCAAGGTATCAACAGCTTGGTCCCGATATTGTTCTTGGAGCGTCTCTTTTGATGTACCTGTAATCCGCATATACGTATCAAGATTTAAGCCTTGTTGTTGCAAGTTGTTATCAAGATCGCGCAACATATCCTCGATTTGTTCTTCAAGCATTAATTCAGGGAAAGCAACCTCTGCGCCTTCAATAACCTTGCCTAAAACTGATTCACCGAATTGTGCTTTTGCATTCTCAAAGGCTTCTTTTTCAAGTTCATCACGGGTACGAGCGCGCAAGCCGTCTAAATCGACAACATCTTCACCATCGACCTCACTAATTTTACGGGCGAACTCGTCGTCAAGTTCTGGTGTTTTGATTTCTTCTATTTTCTTGACGGTTATCTGGAACTTGACCTTACGTCCAACAATGTCCTTATAATCTTCTTCACCATCAGGAACAGTCAATTCAAATTCAACATCCTCATCGAGATTAGCACCGACTAATCCTTCAATGAAACCGGGCAGGATTGGTTCATCAGATGGTTCAAGGACAAGTGTTGCATCATGACGATGAATAAACTGATCGCCTTTCTTTGGAACATAAGGTGCATCTTCAGCAGCTTCATCACCGTCTTCAGATGATTCTTCTACAGTATCTTCGGCCTCTTCAGATTCCAACTCTACATCGTCAGATTCTTCGCTTTCAGGTTCTTCACCATCAGCAAATTCACTGTTTAGATCCAATGTAACGCGATGCCCAGCAGCGACTTCTTCAACATCTTCATCAATGACTTCTGCTTGTTGACGTTGCATTGCTTTTAAAGCATTTTCGACTTCTTCGTCGCTTACTTCAGGATGTTCAAAATCAAGGCGAACATCAGCATAATCGTTGAGCTCGACTTCAGGTTGGAGCGGAACACTGAAAATAAATGTTGGTGCAGGTTCGACTTTAAAATCATCTAATATACCTGGACCATATGGTTCCACACCGGATTCTTCGAGGGCGTCTTTGTAAATATCATTTCCAAGTACTTCAATCGCTTCTTCTAGAATAGCGGCTTCGCCGACATATTGTGAAATGATACGATATGGTGCTTTCCCTTTACGGAAGCCTTTGATACGAACACTACGCGCGATTTTCTTTGCCGCTTTGCGTTTCGCATCATCAAGTTGTTTTGGTTCAATTTCAACAGTGAATTGTGCTTTGTGGTTGTCTATACGTTCAGTTTGTACGTTCAAGATGCTTTCCTTGAGAGATATGCCTATATTCTAACACCTGATAGGGTATCAAGTGCATAAAGTTTTTATCAGAAATGTAAAGACGCATCATACGCCATTGATGGATTTCGATGTGTTTAGGAGGGGAAACTCTACCCCAGAGTCATATCATGCAAGCAATTATGTTCCCAACACTGTGTTTATCAATCGCCGTCTTAAAGTATAACTAGTCTTACAACATAAACATATATTTTACGACAAACAGCTAGTGCATTCAATGCCTTAGTGTTTGTAAAGCATTGGAGTTTTTGCATTGGAGTATCCAATTAGCAACCACAAGACAATCATCCGATAGATATAATGTGGGGTATACTATAGTCCACGATCTTTTTGAAACATGACATGATATGTTTATGAGGAGATCGGAAGTCTAACAATAACTTGTGTTCCACTCCCTAGTTCACTTGTTATGTCTATTGTCCCACCATGTAATTCAATAATTCTTTTCGCAATCGGTAAGCCCAAGCCGAACCCTGCCACATTCTGCGATTCATCCTCACGCCAAAATAGTTTATAGGCATTGGCAAGTGTATCTTCACTCATACCAACCCCTTCATCAAGCACAACAATCTGAATCATTTGCTCGTCAACGGCCATTGCGATAGATATAGATTTATCAGCTGGCGTAAACTGATAGGCATTGAGAATTAGTTGATAAAAGGCTCTAGGCAGATAGTCCATATTACCGACAATTGCAGGAGAAGTTGAAGCATAGCCCTGATTCAGTTTCGGCGAGTTACCGTATTTTTCACCCAACTCATAGCACACATTATTCAATAGTTCAACCAAGTTAATTGTTTGCTCTAATGGAATCGCCTCAGTCTCCAGCCTAGTCATCAACAACATAGTATTCACAAAATCAGAAATACGGTCAACTTGATCATTTATCTTATCCCCGTGTGATGCACGGACTGTCGGGTTATCGGATTTTGACATCAAGTATATTGATGTTTTTATAATTGATAATGGTGTGCGGAATTCATGACCCGCATTTTGAATAAATTGCATTAACAACTGCATACGTTCTTGTTGCAACGTGAGTTCTATTTTGCGCTCTTGAGCCTCTTTACGTACAGCGATATTGCGCACAAAGTTCATGAATACTTGTTGCCCATCAATTTCGACAAGACGACTGCTAACTTCAACCGGAATTAATTGTCCATCCTTATGTACATGTTGGCATTCATAAATATAAGTTCCGCTAAATGCAGACTTATATACAAAATCTGTTGTCGAGTTTTTGACTTCAGTTATTTCAATATCCTCATAAAGTACACCGATTAATTCATCTTCGACATATCCAAGGCGCCGGGATGCATTATTGTTGCACCTGATGATTTTATCTGTATCAAGGTCGATGATAAAAATGGACTCACCTGCTCCTTCAAATAGTTCTTGATACATTCGATCAGCATATAACAGTTGCTCTTGTTGATGTGCAATTTTTTGTTTTGCGAGATATAGTTCTTTTTCTAAACTGGATTGATCCGTCATTAGTTTTATTCTATTCGCTTGTAGGGCTTGTAAATTCTTTGATTAAATCAACTACAAGTTTATCAAGTATTGGCAAAGTATTCATATAATACCCATGTACTAACTCATCAGACCTTAACATCTCATTTAGTGATGTAGGAGTAAGACAGACATTTCGATACACGATGTTAGCAAAACCTATAAGATTAGCTATGTACCAAAGCGCTGTATAATGTCAGTAATTGTATTGCATTATGAAATATGATGTGAGGTGGGCTGTTAACATTGTTGTGAAGAAAAAATGAGGAAGGAGGGACTCGAACCCTCACCTCTGGGAGACATGATCCTAAGTCATGCGCGTCTGCCAATTCCGCCACTTCCCCTAAGCGACCAACATTATAAACAATTGCCCTCGCTCAAGCAAGGGCGGAACTGATTTTATATCTAGAATTTATATCTCGCCAATCCCATGTGCGCGTAATGCCTTTACAACCTTTTGAGGTGTAAACGGTTGGGAATTAACCCAGACACCCGTGGCATCATAAATCGCGGCAGCTATGGCGGGAGCTAGTGGCAGAAATGGCATTTCTGCCATACCACGTGCGCCCCATGGCCCAATCGGATCAGGGTATTCGAGAATAACTGATTTAACCTCTGGCGGGACATCCAATGATGTCGGAATCAAATAGGTTGAAAAGTATGGGTTTTTAATTTGCCCCTCTTCAGAAACTAAGTATTCCATCAAGGCATAACCATGCGCTTGTACCACAGCACCTTCGATCTGCCCTTGTACTTGTTCAGGATTAACAGCTTTCCCGACATCATTCGCACAAACGACTTTTAGGACTTGAACATGTCCTGTTTCAATATCGACTTCGACCTCAACCGCCTCAGCAACATATCCATAGGCAAAGTTCGGTTCACTTTTACCTGTCATCGGATCATAGGGGGTTGTTGGTGGAGGACGATACATAAATTCGCCCTTAGCTGGACGTTCTTCATCTTCCCATTTTTGAAGCGCATCATCGGCAGCACCACGAATCGCATTCCCTGCCATAAACGTCATGCGCGATGCCGACGCACTACCCGATGAACCAGATGTGGCCGTGTCCGACGCGATAATTTGTACTTTTTCAAATGGAACACCAACAGCTTCAGCAGCCATCTGCATCAAAGCCGTGTGCGCACCTTGACCAACATCCGCACCTGCATGAAACAGAACAACTTTTTCAATTTCTGTGGCGCCATGAAGTTCCAATCCAGCCCAACAATGCTCAGGAAAACCAAAGCTAAATCCTACATTTTTGAATCCGCCAGCAATGCCCCGCCCACGCCGCTTTGTTGTATCAGCAGGTTGCTCAGGGGATTTAAGTGTCCACCCATTGCCATTTTTCTCCCACCATGATTCCTCACCACAAGCTTCGAATACTTGTGGCATCGTCACACCCGGTGGGAAAGGTGTCCCAACAGATGCAATACTCCCCTCTTGGATGCTATTTTTAAGACGAATTTCTAGAGGATCCATATTAAGTGCATCAGCAAGTTTGTTCATCTGCCCTTCTGCAGCAAGAAGCGCTTGAGGTGCACCAAACCCACGAAAAGCACCACATGGGATATTGTTGGTATACACGGTGAAGGTATCAATATGAATATTTTCAATCACATAAGGACCTGTAACTGTCAGGTTAGCATTTCCGAGAACTTTATTTGATGTGTAGTTGTATGCACCAGAATCACCAACAATTTCAGCTGACATCGCTGTAATTAAGCCATCATTAGTTGCACCCCATTTTGTACGCACAGTAATCGGATGACGTTTATGATGATACAGAATTGATTCTTCACGATTCCACTGAATTTTAATCGGACGTTCGAGTTTCCATGTTGCCAGAGCAAGGATAATTTGTACGGACATGTCTTCTCGACCGCCAAATGCACCACCAATAGCAGGATAGATTACACGGATTTTCTCTTCAGGAAGATCTAACGCATGATAGATTTGTTCCTGATCTTCATGTGTCCATTGCCCAGCAGTAACAACCGTTATACGCCCTTCTTCATCGATATAACTCAGTCCAGCTTCCGGTTGTAGATATGCATGTTCTTGCCATGTAGTCTCATATTCGCCTTCAACAACCACATCAGCCTGTTCCCATCCAGCATCCATATCGCCTTTACGAATCCGAAAATGAGTAACCAGATTGCGAGGGTTGTCAGGGTGTAATTGGGGGGCATCATCAGTCATTGCTTCGTCCGCGTCGAATACAGCAGGGAAATCCTCATATTCTACTTCGATCAGTTGCACTGCTTCTTGCGCAATAGCATCCGTCTCAGCAACAACAGTCGCGACCATATCCATATAACAGCGCACAACATCCGTCCCGACTTTATCACCACCAGGACCACACAGCACAGGCTGATCTTTAATGACTAAACCATACTCATTAACGGGTACATCAAGACTTGTGAAAACACTAATTACACCCTCTAATGCTTCCGCTTTGCTAGCATCCACATTAATGACACGAGCATGGGCACGATCACTAAATTTGATCCGCATCCATAATTGCCCTTCGATGTCAATATCTCCAGGATATGGAGTTTCCCCTGTCACTTTACCAAGTGCATCAATACGTTTAACCGATTGTCCAATAACAACAGTTTTATCTTTAGGCACAATACAATCCTTCTAAAGCAATTTCTAAATCAAAAGGTTTCGATCGACAATTTGGTAGTCATCAGGTCGAGATTGACTCAAAGTTGGTCTCAATTAAGCGTTCTGTTTCGTTATAGAAAATCCGGCGTAAGATTGCAATAGCCGATGCATAAGTAGGCTCAACACCACCATAACTTAAGCTACCTGCTCCTAAATTTTGCCCCTTTTTCATTGGTGTATCCGATGCGTAATGCAAGAACCCAATATCAAATTGTACAGAGTGCAAATTGACAATCTCATTCATAGGATGACGTTTTGGACGAAACGCTTCGTAGACTGCAGATAGATAAGGTCCACCTTCCATCTCAATGTCTGTATAACCTTCATGATAGAAGACACTCATATAACGCGGGTTCTGTAAGAAAGTCCCGAGAACAGTAACTGCTTTCTGATTATCAAGGATATTGCCATATGTCATGTATGAACGAACATGGCGTGCTGTAAAGCAATTACGAAATAAGTACGTGTTCATTGAGTGTTCGTCATGGATCACATTTGGAATCATCATATCGCCGATACGTCCGTTTAATGTCGCAGCTTTACCCATAACATATACGCCATTTAAACGCCCCACACCTTCAGCAATACGGCTTAGCAATTCATACGCAGCCATACCAAGAGGATAATCAATATTGATGATTAGGGCATTACTGTGACGCATCGGTTCCAAATCTTCAGCCCGCCCCAGTCTTGGATCAAACCACTGAGCTTCGAGTTTACCAAGCTCAATAACTTGTGTTTCAATCTCAAAGCCATAACGACTTGGGATGCGTGTAATACCTAAACGCTGTTCCTCTTCTGCAAGAACTTGCTTGGTCTCATGACCTTCTTCGCTTAAGTATTCTTTGAGAACATAATAGAGGAAATTATCAATGCTTTTATGGTAACTTTGTTTGATATCCTCGTATTCTGTAAGTAAGGATGTTTCTTTAAATTGTTCAATATAGTTTACGAGGCTTTCTTCATAACGACGAGCGAAACCCGCCAAGAGGTTAATCAAAGAATGCGTGTTACTTGAAACAAAGTAAACTGGACGTTGCTTTGGATCAATATCAACAGCTTCTAGCTCCTCACACAACGTATTCCACCATGAGGCTGTTGCACGGCGATAATCCGCAAGTGAGCCAGAAATCATGCGCAAGCTCATACTTTTGCGATTTTTACTAATATACAATAAATTTTCGATGAAGTTATCGTCCCACAGTAGGTGAATCCGCCTTAAGTCACCAGCCGACATATGAAGGTATTCCGCAATCTGTTCGAATTCATCTTGGTTCAACTCGCTATCGTTCCGATGAGATTCCAGAATATCCTGCACATCTTCGTTTTGTAGCAACTCATGCAACTTATTCCATTCAATCTGGAAAGCAGTCATGATCGGTACAAGATCATCAATATCAGAACGACTTACAATGTAAACAGCTAGTTTGCTTTTGCCATCAAATTGGGTACGACGACGACGACCGGGAGAATACACACGTTCCCAAGATGCAATATCTTTATAGCCACCAGCGATAAACGCCCGTTCCATCTGGCCAATGAGTACTTCATCAACATGTACCATACAAGACGGTAAACGTAATGCACTATACATTAGAGCTGGCACATCAGGGTCAACGTCGGTAGCATATTCATGCAATGACGACCGCATTGCGACATGACTTTCGACTAGGGTTTCTATTTTGATGGCATCGGTAGAACGTAATAAAGAATAATATGTCCGCATATACAACTGAATTTCTTCGCTACCTGTGTTGGGTACTGTTCTATCCATATATATACCAATAAGCGACTCGCTATCCAGCACAGTCGCTCACTTCCTTTCTACTCAAAATAGGTGAAAAAGTTAATCTTAGTTTTCGCGTTCGCGCCGTTCTCGTGCCATCTGTTGGTTAATTTCACGTCTACGCCGTCTTTGTGCTAAGCGTTCACGCTCACGAGCTTTTTTCTCTTTAGCGAGTTCGCTCTCAGAGATAATTTTATCTGGTTTAGGTGCAAAAAGTGCATACACGGCACCAAATATAAGCAATAAAATTAAGAAAATACCGAATCCTACAGCCGCTTGAATTTCTGGTCCCGGTGGGATATTTCCTACATTACTACGCACAAAATCTGTTGCTGGCTCAGATAGTGCAAAACCAATTGCCGCAGCACACCCAAATAACAATAGTCCCATTACCGGCATCAATACCTTTTGCCAGTTAGTACCGCCTTGCCTCATTCTATAATCATCATCGCCAAAACCCATTTTGCTCTCCTTAAGTGATTATGACTTTTGTTTAGCCTTGCTTGCCTCTTGAAACGCTTGAACAATCTTATAATAACCCGTACAACGGCAAAGATTGCCACTTATACTATAATTGATTTGTTCCTGATTCGGCGAATCAATTTCCTCAAGTAATTTTGCCCCAGACATCAAAAAGCCAGGTGTGCAATATCCACATTGTACCGCAGACTCCTGAATAAATGCACTTTGTATCGGATGCAATTGTTCATCGTCACGTAATCCTTCAACCGTAACAATCTCTGCATTATGCGCACGAGGTGCATGAACCATACACGACATAACCGCAGCACCATCTAAAAACACGGTACAAGCTCCACATTCGCCTTCTGCACAGCCTTCTTTTGTCCCCGGTAGTTTCGCATCATCACGTAACCAATGCAGTAGTGATTTATGTTGCCCTGTATTAATTTCAACAGGTGTACCATTAATGGTGGTTTCAATTGGCGTATCACCTGTGTGCTTAAGCGTCTCCGCCAGACCTATTTTCACAGTTGCATGGTTATCACCCCAAAGCATTGGGGGATTATCAGGGATTCCTGCATCGATAGTATCTTGTGCAAGTTGCCGTAGGATACGCGCAATTAGCACTTTAACCATCTCAGTACGATATTCAGCCGTACCGCGTACATCATCAATTGGTTCCGGTGTCAGAGAGGCAAGGCGAGCAGTTTCCGAAATTGTCTCTGGTGTAAGTGTCTTGCCAATTAATGCTTGTTCGGCAACAGGTACACGAATAATTGTAGGGGCAACACTACCCAATGTCATACGTGCTGATGTAACAGCGTCACTTTCATCAAACCCCAGTACAACCGATGCATCAACAACCGAAATTGCCTGAGCCCGGCGCAACCCAAGTTTCATGAAAAACCCTCGCTCATTTTCTGCAAGTGCAGGGAAAGTCACAGCCGTCACCATCTCATTGGGACGTAAAATTGTCTGGCGGAAACCACTATAGAATTCGCGCAACGGCACGGTACGTTCTCCGTCAACAGATGCCAGTGTTAGCTGTGCACCTAATGCTATCAACGGTGTAATCGTATCATTTGCTGGTGATGCAGTGATAAGGTTGCCAACAATAGTGGCGCGATTACGAATTTGTGGTGCGCCGACTTCCCAAGATGCTTGAGCTAATGGTAATGCACGAGTCAATATCAATTCGCTAGCTACCACATGATTATGATTGACGAGTGGACCAAGGCGAATCGTCTCACCATGTAATGTAATTTGGTCAAGTCCAGCAACACGTGTAATATCAATAATTGTATTGACTGTTGGGCGTTGCCCTCGTTCTAACTCCAAAATTAAATCTGTACCGCCGGCTACAATTCGGGCTGTTTCCTGATACTCATCCAGTAATGCGAGAGCTTCACTAATCGAGTTAACGCTATAATATGTTTCCCACATAAATCCACTGAACTCCTTACAACATTGTCTAGTTCCAATAGGTTTGTATTGCTTGGTAGGCAGAATTTCCGCCGATACGCGTCAGAACCATATACGCCATCTGACGAGCATCAAAATTATCATCATCTTTGAGGACTTCAATAACATCCGGCACAACTAAGTTTGGGATGATTCGTTTTCCTATGTGAACGAGTGCCCATCCAGCATTTGATCTCACACCGAATGACTTATCATACATCGCATTGATTAAGTATGGTATTGTGTCAGGATCGCCTAACAGATCAAGTGTCCAAGCTGCCATTGCTCGAACATCATCACTTACATCATGTTCCAGCATCGCAATTACATCTGGCATCAAACTATGAACCCGAGATTTACCAATTAAAACTAATGCAACCGTACGTTGAGATGGATCATCACTTCTCAGTTGTCGCTTGATTGTAGGAATTTTGTCACTCATAACATCACTCGTAAATATATTAACTATATAGGGTCTATGTCTAAAACAGTGAACGGATTGATATTTATGATTGTTGTTGCCTCATAATCAGTTTGTATTGTTTTGCGCCGATCCCATGTATGAACGTGTCCATGAATCATATAGCGCGGACGATACCATTTCATAAAATTCAAAAAACTATCAAAGCCACGATGTGGATAATCTTCACCATCATGAATATTGCGCGCAGGTGAATGTGCTACAAATATATCAAGTGCATGTCCTTGTCGCATCCTGCTGACAGCTAACTTAGGTCCCATCTTTGCAACCATTAAATGCATCTCGGTTTGTGTATACTGGATTTTCCCTTTGTTATATTTAATCGATCCTTCCAGACCTGCCATCGTTATACCACGATATTTTACAACACGGTTATGTAAATCCACCCCACCCGGAGGTTGTTCTTCATACCGTTCATCATGGTTACCCCGAACATAAAACATCGGCGCACCAATGATGGTTGTAATGAAGTCGAGATAAGCAGTTGGCATATCACCACAACTGATAATCATATCAATATCACTATATTGCCGACGCAAATTTGCCGCGTTTTCTAATTGTGGCATTTCTGTATCGCTAATACAAAGGATTTTCACTTTGAATTCCTGATATAGTTCAAAAAATATTATTAACTTACTTTGTTTATATCGCTGTCTTTTCGTTATTTTTCGGCGAACGCATGGGCTTACCTGTTCCACCACGTATAATCATAATAATTTCGGACATAATACTGACTGCGATTTCTTTTGGTGTTTCAGCTTCGAGTTCAAGCCCTATCGGTGCATGTACACGCTTTAATTGCTCTGCAGTAGTCCCCAGTGATTGTAATTTATCACGCGTCAATGTCCAGCGACGCAAACTACCAATTAGGCCAATATACGCAGCTGATGATTCCAATAACGGTGGGAAGAGTTTACTATCAATCGGCAATCCACGTGTAACAGCCACAACATAAGTCTGCTGATTAATTGTAACATGCTCAGCAATTTCGTTTGGTGGCGCAACAACATACTCATCCAACCCAGAAACATAATCTGGGTTACAAAATTCAGGGCGATCATCGGTTAATATTACACGAAAGCCCAACCACTTCCCTAATTCAGCTGTTGCTTTACCAACATGCCCCCCGCCGATAATTAGAAGCGTAGGAGGAAGTTCAAGCGGTTCAATAAATATTTTCGCAGTTCCACCACAAATACCAGGATCACCATCTTCGATACTATTCAAGGTATAGGTCTCTGTGGTTGCGACACCTGTTTGTAAGACTTTTTTCGCAGTGTCTATTACAGCAGATTCCATTGCGCCGCCGCCAACGGTTCCAACAATCGTCTGGTCATCATAAATCAACATTTTGCTACCTTCGTGGCGTGGCATTGAACCTTGTGTTTCGATTATCGTTGCGAGTACCGCAGGGATACCATTTTTTTGTGCATCAACGAGTGCTTGGTAAACAGCTAAATGGTCATCCGCCATTATTACTTTATCTCCAATATTTGCAAAACTAATCGACCGTCCGGTTGGACGTGAATGCCATCATTATGATTAAGTGACATAAGTCGCTCTTGGGTTTCTGGTTCATAGAAACCAATCATCAATATATATTTACCCAAAGCCAATGAACTGGTATCGAGATTTATTGTATCGCGTCGTGTGCCAACTAGCCAATTCCCAAGTGGTAGGGTTGAATTACCTAAATAATCATCCCATTGAGCAACTGGTGGTTGATCTATATCATCATAAATATGTACAAAAAAACGATAATCACCTGTTGTTTGACCATCACTATACCAATCTAGTCCTAATTCCAATTGATCATTAGATAGTTCAATATCGTATCCTATCAGTTGTAAATGTTCATCTTGGTATGAAGCAAGTTTTGTCGCAGGTGGATCGGATATAGTCGTTTCTGGATCAATTATTGTATGGCGAGCAGGCACATAAACTTCACCCAAATCTAGGTTCGGCACAATATTAATTCTTGCAGCACTATATAAATCACGTGAAGGAATATATGTTTCAATATCAAGCCATTTTCCTGAGTTCTCTGGTATCCACTGTGTATCAACAAGCTTTCCAGCAACATAAATATCTAAAGAAATTGCGTCAACAGCATGAACACGCGTTTTCAAAATCAACGGCTCAGATCTCTCAATACCAGATAAGTCTGCTACAAACGACTCTTCCCCTGTTATTTGTCTTGCCCCATCAACAATATTACACGATCGACTATGCGAAACATCACATCCTAGTAAATCAAATTGATATGCCACTGTGGCAAAGCCAGTAACAGAATCTATATTCTGCCAGTTATAGTATTTGGCATTTTCACTGTCGATGTCAGCAACATTTATTTCTAGCAGTATATTCTCATCGCTCGTTGGCGGAATAATTGCATTCCAATCAGGTTGATAGATTGCTTGACGATCACCTGCCAATGCAACGTTTAACTTTAAATCCAGATTCACTACAAATTCGGCTAATGGTTCACCGTAAATTGATGTTTCTTCTAACATATAAAGCCCGTAACCGTGCCCACGCCCATAAGATGCAATAAAATCGGGCTGATGTATCATTAAGAATTCAGCAACCGATCCTACCCCATTACGCCAATATTGTGCAGCAGATGGTGTGGTTAATCCAACAATATCAAGCGTTTTGCGATTTCCCATATATCGCATCATACCAACATCATGAACAGCAACAACTGCATCTTCTGATGTATTCTCAGATAACCAATGAGCCATTGCTAAGGGCTGCTGCCGGACGTAATTAAGATTGACTTCATAACGATGCAAAAACGCAGATAATGAGAGGACGACAAATAGCGGAACAATCACGATATCAAATGCATATACACCCCATCGCGCCTGTGGAAACTGCTTCAACGTCCATACCACAGGTATAACAGAGAGCGGAACAAATAAAGCAAAAAGAGGCATCTGATACCGTTTAAAATGCCAGAATGCCGTATCAAGGGTCGAGATAGCGCCCGAGACAGCCAGCATCCATAACACAAGCATCAAAACGACTAAACAATATTCGCGACGACGTAATAGCAGGAATAATCCGATCACACCCATAGGCACAGTCAAAATAATGACATACCATAAGTCTTGCGATGGATTGTATCCTGTCAATAATTCCAGCCATATACGAAGGAAATTATCAACAATACGCGAGATAATAATGGACCAATCTTGCGGAATTACACCTAATAGTGATTTCGCTTGACCGCCAGAAGAAGAAAACGATCCCGTCAATAAAAAATTAACAGTCGGTTGAATACCGAACGCGAGTATTGGCAGGCTGAGAAACACGGTATGCTTAAATTTAAACTGTATAGATTTATCGGATAGTGTTCGTAAAATATATAACCCGCTGGCAATTCCTGCCATAATACTGCCTTCAGGGCGGGTCAGAGCTAGCAAAATCGCAACAACAGCAAACAGTGAAACTCGTTTTTCAATAAATGCGAGCAATGTCCACAATGAAAAACACACGATTAGCAATGTTTCCATCCCACTGACAGCATGCCAGCTAAATGAACCCGTTAAAACAAACGAAATCGGTGTCAGCACAGCTAACCATATTGGTGCATCAAATATATAACATAGCCTGTAAATCGCCCACATTGCGCCTAATAAGGCAAAACAGCCTGCAATCATCGCCCAGATACCAAGGTTTAAGCCCTGAAAACCGATTAAATATCCGAAAGCCAGAATATATGGGTAAATAAAACTTGTCGCGCCGGAAGTTGGTAAATCACCAGGGTTGTAGACATACGGTTCGCCTAATGCTAATTGACGTGCGTACTGAAAGTGAATGTATACATCATCCAATGGCATCACAATTTCACCATTTGCTTGAGACCAGTTTATCCCAAGAAAAACAGTAAAAATACCAATGGCAACAACAATAAATATAATCAAAACCCAATGGTTTAAGCGCATAGTGGATGGATCTCTGAAACAAAAAAGCGTAGCTATTCTGCCACGCTCTTTCGAAGTTTCCTAGATGAGGTTAGTTAGCTGGAGTAGCCATCAGCGAAAGTATCTATCATTAGGCGGACATCTTCCCCTAATGGATACAAAATTGGACACGTCGCACCAGCCGAGATATATTCCCGGACTTTTGCTTTGACTTCATCCGGCGTTCCTGATGCAGTAATCATCTGTACTACATCATCTGGAACAAGATTCATTGCTTCAAGAATTTGTTCTTCAGTCGCAGGCCATGTCAATACTTGACCGATTTCATCAAGCAAATCTTGGCTAACACCACTAGCTTTCATAATATGCGGTTGTTGTCCAAGATATTGGGTCACCAATTTACGTGCAGCATCGAGCGCCTTTTGACGATCATTATCTACAGAGCAGACAACTAACTGCGGGCGATCAATCTCATCAATCGATTTACCAGCTTTTTTCGCACCAATTTCCAATTGTTGCATCGCCATATCATTATATTTAGGTGACACAAGGTAATTCAGTACAACACCATCCCCAATTTCACCAGTTAATGCCATCATTTTTGGTCCAGTTGCGCCGATATAAATTGGAACATTACGAGGCTCTTTGCGACCATGAACAACATCTAATTCTACATCCTCAAGTTGAACAAATTCGCCTTTGTATGTCACGCGTTCACGATTCAATAGAGCACGAACAGTCGTCACAACTTCACGCATCGCTAACAAATTACGACGACGTGTGATGCCAACTTTTGCTGCTAACGGATCCCACCATGCCCCAATTCCACAATAAATACGATCTTGAGCAAGATCATCTAGTGTGAGGAATGTTGCAGCAATCACAGCTGCATTCCGTGTCCAGTTATTGATAACACCAGACCCAATTTTAATGCGAGAGGTCACTGCCGCAAATGCAGCCATCGGTACAATTGCATCTCGCACCAGACGACTTTCTGCTTGCCAAACTGCCTCAAACCCACGTGATTCAGCATATTTCACATATTCGATGGCATCTTGTAAAGAATGGGCATCCTGCAAATATAACGCAACACGATCTGCCATTATAATCTCCTATCCAGAAACATATTTAGTTAAATAATGCCTATATTATCAAAAAAAGCGAGGAATAACGCAAATCACCTATTCGAGCGCGCCAAGAGTTGTATCTTCACTTGGAAACGTTGGCAAATGTCCAAAGCGTCCTTGCGCTAATATGCGATGATAGTTTCGCAAATCTTCCGGATAGTCTATATCGAGCGATAGACGTTCAGAATAGAAGGATACTACGTTTGCACCAACCCGATGTGCACGATCAATATGTTTATGAAAGCTACCTTTACCATATTCATATTCGATCAATCCGGGGGGGCGTACTAATAGTGCATTTGTCCCATCACCTTCAGCATCAGTTGAGATAACAATCGAATTATCTGAGCTGAGTTGAATTAATCCACGAATATCATCAACATTGATAAACGGTAAATCAGCCGGAAGAATTAATACAGAATCGGCTCGCCAACTTCTCACCACGGCTGTTGCACGTAATAATGCAGGGTTTAAGTCGGAAACAGCACTTTCTTGGATGGTTTTTGCCCCCATATCACGCGCAATCGCCAGAGCCTTAGTATCCCTTGATATAACCACCACACCTGTTACTTGTTGTGCTGTCGAGACAACGTCCAATACATGGCGAAACATCGCCTCAGCTAACTGATACCGTTGATTAGTCGTTAAAACTTTTGACAAACGGCTCTTCGCATTTTTGAGTGGTTTGACCGGGATGATCGCCCAAAGGCTCATCATTTCCATCCTTCTATCCACGATAATATAGACTCTGATAATCTAATTTTATCGTCTAAATCTTTCATAAAAGTATTAAATTTAGTTGTTTTAACATGATCAAATGCAAGATCGCGATTTTCTATATCATTAACGAAACCGTTAATTACTTCGCCATAGAATCTTGCGACGGACTCCGCAGTTACAGATAATCCCAACTCACCCATAATCTTGGCAGTTGGTCCTTTGACAGCAGCCCCACCAATTACAGGTGTAACCAGTACGCGTGGTATATCACGTGATTGAATCAAATCAGATAAATCAGATATAGATAAGATAGGTGCAATTGATAACCAAGGGTTAGATGGCGCAATCAAAATCATGTCAGCTAATTCTACCGCAGATTTCACAGAATCCGAAATTTTGGCTTGTTTGTGATTGGTATACTCGATAGATTCAATCACGGGTTGCCAACGATGCCTCACAAAATATTCTTGAAATCCGAGTGTGCCCTGATCCTTCGTGACAATACTCGTGGGAACTTCTTCGTCACACATGGGCAACATTGTAGGTTTAACACCAATTTGCTTGGTAAGGAATTGTGTAATTTCGGTTAATGTGTGTCCTTCACGAATCAAATGGGTGCGCAATAAATGGGTCGCCATATCTTTGTCACCCAGCCGAAACCAAGGTTCAAACTGGAAATGTTGTGTCAATGTATCGAGAGTAATAATTGAATCGCCGTTCACACCCCAACCAAATTCCGAGTTTACAACATCAGATAATGTATACATGACGGTATCCAAATCAGGGCATATTTTGAGTCCCAAATGCCAGAAATCATCACCTGTATTCACTATCAGTGTTAGATTTTCGGGTGCTACAACATGAGATAATCCAAGAGCCAGCTTTGCTCCGCCGACACCACCAACAAACACAACAATTTTTTTGTCTACTGCCACAGTATACTCGTTTCTAGAGGTTTGCGCGTTTTTTCACGGGTTTGTGCAGGAAAGCCCATTGTAATCATTCCCTGTGCAACCCAATCTTCTGGTAAATCTAATGTCTGGCGAACCACATCTGGAACAAACAAAGGTGCACACATCCAACATGCTCCTAAACCAAGACTTTGTGCCATCAGTAGTATATTCTGCCCTGCCATAGATGTGCTTTGAATCGCCATGATGCGTTCGTTTTCGTTTCGACGATCATCAGAATACACATCCATATCAACCATCGTCATACAGACAACAATGATAGCAGTAGCAGATGTAATCCGATCATAAGAACGATTAACATCTTTTTTGATAATTTCCTGTGGCACATGGTCTTTCGTCAAATCTGCTCGCAAACGTGTCCCCATCGCCAAAGCAAGCTGTTCTTTTGTATCAGATGTCTCGATAACAACAAACCGCCATGGTTGTCGATTATGAGCTGATGGTGACCAAATTGCGCCCTCCAAGATTTGTTTAAGCCACTCACGAGGGATTGGTTCGGATGTATATCGCCGGATTGAACGTCGCGACTTGAGAAATGTTAAAAATGAATCTGGATGTTCTGTCACAATAGTTATTTGCTCAACGATAGAGATCATTTTCAGGCAGGCGATTCATCTCACTCGCCTGACCATGTGGTGGTGAAATATCAATGCCCCGTATTAAAATTACAGGGTACCCTTCATTTGCTTCACCACATAACAAATGTGCTGCTGATGCAACAAGGTCTGAATACGCTTGTTGGCTGATTTCCAACGTCCGTCCGAATAAGTCTTGCTGCCCCCGTAAGTCTTTTACAGCAGGTAATCCAGCGACACCGATGGCAACACCGATATTACCAATTCGAAATGGACGACCATGAGTATCGCTGATGACAATCCCGACATGTATTCCAAGTTCATCTTGAATTTTTGCATGGAATTCCTGAGCAGTTTTGTCAGGATCAGCCGGTAAGATCAGTACATTGCTATCGCCATCTAACGAGTTGGATTGATCAATCCCAGAATTTGCAGATACAAACCCAAGGCGGTGTTGTGTCACCAAAACACCCTTCCGTTTACGCGACACAGCCGTACTGTCCTGCAGAATCAATTCGACAAGACGAGGATCTTTTCCCGTTTCTTCTGCTAATTGATATGCCTCATCCGACGGATCAACAGTGTCTAAAGCAATACGTCGCCCCTCTGATTTAGACAAGATTTTCGACGAAATCACCAACACATCACCATCAGCTAACGACAAGTCAGCTTGTTGGATTTTATCCAGCGTGATCGCTAAGACATCATCATCCGTCTGAATTAGAGGGATATCAGGAATCGCGTACGCAGAAAACGACGGCATCTGCACCATGATTAGTCTTCAACACCTGTAATACGAATACCAGCCCCTTTAACCTTATATGTTCTGTTAATGTACAGCAATACAGGTGTCAATGCTTCGACAGCAACGGCGTTTTTAAGTACCCCTGCATCAATTCCACGCATGCCCGCAGCCTTCACCAATTGAATCACTTCTTGTTTTGAGTCTACATCGTCACCGCAGACTAGTACATCGCAGTCGACGGGTTGATCAAGCTTCTTAAGTTTTACTGAGCTAACATTCTGGAACGCCGCTACAACAATAATACCATCACCCAGAATTTCTTGAGCTTCAAGCGCTGCCGAATTACCTTCTGGCAAATTGACAGACATGATTTCAGGTGGTTGTAATGGTACAGTCAGATCGACAACAATTTTGCCTTCGCAATATGGTTTTACACTTTCTAGTGTCGGTTTGTGTGCACCGTATGGAACACTTAAGACAACGAGATTAGCTTCCTTTGCACAGTCTTCATTGCCCATACCAGTGATATAATCACCACCAAGTTGTTCATTCATCTCAGCAGCACGGGTCGTCGCTTTTTCCTCAGAACGCGATCCGATAACCACACGATACCCGTTCAGTGCCCAGCGCATAGCCAAGCCAGCACCTTCTTTACCTGTTCCGCCAAGAATACCGACAGTAACAAGAATTTGTGAATTTTCTTCTGCCATTGTTTATCCTTATTCAAGATTTAAAATGATAGTCGCTAAGAATATTTAATTTTAAGATTGTAAAACATCTTGTGCATTTCGCGTATACTGTTCCCATACTTTGGGCGCAAGTGCCATTGCTTCTTCTGCAATTGCCTTTTCATCCAGTACAAGCACTTGCCGATCTCTCATTAGTATCTGACCATCGCAAATAGTCGTCGTCACCATGGATGATTCGAATCCAAAGATCAAGTGCCATGGGAGATTGCCCTCCGTCAATGGCGTGAATGGATTATAATCAACAAAAATCAAATCTGCTTTTGCACCAATGCTGATCTCACCAAGTGTTGTTTGCGGGAAAAATTGTTCAACCAAACGTGCATTATTATACCATGCCATTTTAGCGATATTCATGCCATTGGCATAACGCGGGTCACGATTAACAACCTTATGCAACAGGTATGCAGTCTTCCATTCCGCCCACATATTATTGCTAAAGCCATCATTCCCCAAGCATAACTTCATGCCCTCTTCGAGTAAACCATCTATATCGGCCGCACCAACCCCATTGTTCATATTAGAACGTGGCTGATGTGTAATCCATACACCACTGTCTTTAAGAATATTGCGTTCAGCCTCATCAATATGAACACAGTGCGCAGCAATCGTATTATGTCTCCAGATACCATATTCATTGAGACGTTCTACCACGCGTTTACCACTGCGTTCGAGGCTATCGTCTTCGTCAGCTTCGTGCTCTGCAACATGAATATGGAATCCAGCATTAGCAGGAATAGCATCAGCACAAGCTTTAAGCGCATCTTTGTTTAATGTTAAGCTGGCATGGAGCCCGAATGTCCCAGCGACACGTGCTCGCCCTTCAGTTGATTGCATAAAGCGGGTGTTTTCATCAATCCCCGCATGCATCTTATCCATACCATCACGGTCAGTAACTTCATAACATAACACAGCACGTAACCCCGCAGCATCCACAGCATCAGCAATTGTATCAAGGCTACCTGTTATATGATTCGGGCTTGCATGGTGGTCAATCAAAGAGGTTGTGCCATGCTTAATCGCATCAACAAGACATACAAGCGCACTTGCCCGAACGCTATCTTTATCAAGCGCTTTATCAAGAGGCCACCATAGCCGCTCTAGAATCTGGGGAAAATCTTTAGGGGCAGGTCCAGGGATTGCCATTCCACGCGCATATGCGCCATAAAAATGTGTATGAGCGCAAATATTGCCAGGCATTACATACTGCCCTTTTGCATCTACAACATCCTCAGATGAATATTGAGCCTCTAAATCTTCGGTTTTGCCAATTGCTTGAATTGTGTCATCTTTAATATAAATTGCGTGATCGGGTAATATTTGTGGATTATCACCCAATGTAACAACTGTCGCATGGGTAATGAGCATAATAATTTAACTTTCTTCACAGATGATTAAACAATAGGTATGTCAATTGTTGCAGGTCCATCGCTACTGGCAATCCGCCGAAAAATTTCCTGCAGAAATTTGTCTTCAGAGACATGACCCAGTAGATTCATCTCTCCCTGTTTTGGTTCTGATGATACCACAAGTTCCTCGCCATTTTCACATACCATCCGCAATTGCGCCGGATGCCCAGTCTCGCGATAATCTGTGGTGTAATATGGTGTAGACCTGACACCTCGTGACTTCAGCGCATGATAGATGCGATCGACATAATAATCGGCTTGGCTATATAGGTCCGCAATAGTCTTCGCACTGATAAACCGATCCCATGTTGTCCGCACAAATGAAATACTGCGCTTCGATTCATTAACAATCGGGGGTACTTTTTCGAGTAATTTCTCAAATTGTAATTGATAGTAAACTTCATCAGCACGTTTATCTTCGTCGGGGAGTAAGTCTTTACGGTGCTTTAGTTCATAACCTTTAATCGGGGCGAAGTAAGCAACTCCGCCCGATTTTTCTTTGAATGTTTTACCACTAAGAAACAGTGCAATGTATTCAGCATTAATACCATGTGGCATTTGCTTCTGTGGTACACGATACCAATGGTCATTTTGTGCGATAAGAAAGTCTTTTTTTCGGTTGACTACACCAACAAGAACACGATCATCTGGATACATACACTCACCTTATGCAACTACTTTGCAATAGATCGTTGTGACCGTTCCTCCATTAGGCGTTTATCAATCTCAGCAACTTGTTCCTGATGCGCTATCCACCATTCAGGATCACGTTGTGCATCGAGTTCTTCGACAGTTTTACCTTGTTGTTCGACCCACGTGTAATATTTGAGATTATGCCAGCGTTCACGAGCTTCTCGTGTGCCTTCCATCACCCAATCTGTACCTGCTCTATGGAAAATCCCATCCACATGCGCGGTTGCCTGCGCCTCATCCAATGCACCATGTTGTTCACGCATGTTATCCATTACTGAATGATAGCGTTCCATTGAGTCGGTTGCGACAGTCACAATGACATCATCAGATGACATATTATAATACTTAGCAGTCTTAATTGCACCAATAATATTACAAATCCCACTAATTCCTAACATTTCGGCGATACAATCTACATACCCTTCTTCTAATCCGAAACGATCAACGAGTGTTTTTCGTCCAGCTTCTTCAGCAAGGACACGCAAACCATTTACAGAATCCATATCATCAATCGCCATTAACGCATCCATGTTATTGACATTATGAATCCATGTAACATGTTTATCGCCAATACCTTGAATTTCATGCGCACCATAGCCATTGTTGTAAAGTGTTGGACATTGGATTGGCTCTAATCCAACAATTTTATGGTCATGCCATTCTTGTTTCAGTCGATCACCAGCTGCTATTGTTCCAGCGCTCCCCATTGCCGAAATATATGCAGAAATTTTACCCGAGCCAATGCCCTGTTCTTTTAACTCACCAGCCAACTCCACCAGTGTATTACCTGTCACATGATAGTGAAAACGATAATTACCCATGACCTCAAATTGGTTCAAGATACGAATCTTATCATCGCTATTCCGCAGACGATTCACTTCGTCATAGATTTCTTTGACGTTACTCTCACTACCGGTTGTTCGGATAATTTTCGCGCCATAGCTTGTAATACGGTCAAATCGTTCTTGGCTCATTTCTTCGGGTAGTACAACAATGCTGTCATATTCCATTCGACAACCAATAAACGCGCCACCAATCCCATAATTACCCGTCGAAGGCCAGACTAATGTGTGGATGTCAGGGTCGGCTTCACCAATCAGTTGTTGTTCAATCAATACAGAATAAGCTGCCCCAACCTTGTGACTACCTGAAGGAAAACCCATCCCATATAGCACAACGATGTTAGCATCTACACCTGTTAGCTCTTTTGGTAAAACAACATGAAACACCTTATCATTTCTATCGCGCCATGTGATATTAAACAGGTTCAGCGGGTTAAGTGGGTCTTCATCTAATGCGCGAATTGCATCTGCACGAATCGCAGGGTCAATTTTGTGTGGATGTAACATTTCCTCAAATGTTGGTCCAGTAATCATACCTATAATCCTCTGTTAAACTAATTAATCATCCTCATCATCTATCATCAGTTGTTGTTCAAGAATACGCATCTCGTTTTGCACCTCAGATCGTTCACGTGCCAACCTACGATACTCTGATAATTCAGCCTCTGACATATTCTCCATAGTGCCCTCACTTGTCATAATGAGTTCATCTATTTTTTCGTCAAGCGCCTCATAGATGAGTACCAGTTTGCGATACTCTTGCACTAAGCTTAGTGGGTTGTTCATATCACTCATGTTGTGTCACTTTCACTTGAGCTTCTGGTGGAATACCTTCTGTTGAAGCAACGATATAAGGACGTGAACTATTACGTTGATTGGACACTTGTGGTGCACCTAAACCAGTGGTATTCGCTACCACATAAAGCGGACGGTCTCGAACTTCACTATATGTACGAGCCACGTATTGTCCAATAATAAATAAGAAAAACAACTGGAATGAACTTAACAACAAGAGCAATACAATTGTTGTTGCTTGTCCCCCAAAAAACTCGTCCCCCATTGTAATACGCAATATCGAAATCACAACACCAACACCGAGTGATAAAACTGCCAGCGTGAAACTGATATAGAGCATCACTTGCAATGGGAAAAATGAAAAACTTGCGACCGCATCCAACGCAAATGCAAGCATCTTGCGTAGTGGGTATTTTGTTGTACCCCAGTGGCGTTCTTCACGCACATACTCAACACCTGTTTGCTTGAAGCCGACCCAACTTGTCATCCCACGAATAAAGCGATGATGCTCCCGCATTTGACGAAGTACATCTACGACTTTTTCATCCATTAGTCGGAAGTCACCTGTATCTACCGGAATGTTAATATCGGTGATCTTATGGATTGCACGGTAGAAGAGTTTTGCAGTGAGCTTCTTAAATGCACTCTCACCCTTACGCTCACTACGGACAGCATACACTACATCGTAACCATCTTTCCATTTGGCGATGAGTTCAGGTATGACTGATGGTGGATCTTGCAAATCAGCATCAATGAGCACCACAGCCTGCCCTGTCGCATAATCAATACCAGCCGTTACAGCAATCTGATGTCCAAAATTACGGGCGAAGTTAATCACTTTCACACGTTCATCTTGTTCGGCAATGCCAAGCATCAAATCGAGTGACCCATCTTGGCTACCGTCATTGACCATCAGCAATTCCCATAATTCTCCTGTCGAATCCATGGCATCGCGAACAGCTTCATAAAATAGTTGGACATTACCTTCTTCGTTATATACAGGTGCAACAATTGAATAGATTGGTTGTCTTGTCATTGTGTCCTTACTTGTGTTAATGCTGAACGTACTGCGTCAATGTTTGGTTGAATTCGTATGCCTTTTGCAACGGATTCTTGTGCGCGTCGCACATCTTTTAAACCGCTACCTGTCATCAACAAGCACACACTTTCGTCAGAATTTATAACACCGGATTGCACTGCGCGTTGTGTACCTGCATAAGTTGCAACAGCAGCAGGCTCAGCAAACACACCCGATAATTGTGCAAATTTTGGCAGAGCCTCTAAAATTTCGGCATCACTAACAGTAACATACTGACCATTCGTTTCACGGACAGCACGCAGTGCCTTTGCCCGGTCACGTGGTAACTCCGATGAAATGCTATCGGCAAGCGTAATCGCTTCGGTACGGACAATATCCTCAGCTTTCATATTATTTTTCCACGCATGTGCCAATACAGAGCTACCTTCTGCTTGTACACCAATAATACGTGGCATTTTATCAATCCAGCCTAATTTATTTAGGTCGTGAAACCCTTTATATGTGCCACTAATGATGCTCCCATCGCCGACACTGACAATTACAACATCAGGAACACTCCAATTCAGTTGTTCAGCGATTTCGAGAGAGACTGTTTTCTTACCTTCTGTCGTAAATGGATTTACCCCCGTATTACGAGAATACCAACCCTCGGCTTCGCAAACCTCCATACATAGATCAAAAGCATCATCATATGAGCCTTCGACCAACATGACTGTAGCCCCATAAACAAGCAGCTGTGCAATCTTTGCTTCTGGTGCAGTTACGGGAACAAATATAACAATGTCAATTTCTGGTACAGACGCACCTAATCCTGCTAAAGCAGCAGCGGCATTGCCTGTACTAGCAGTACTCACGGTCGATATACCTTTTTCTAGTGCTCGTGCCAATACCATTGTGCTGGCACGATCTTTGAGTGATCCGGTAGGATTCGCACCATCGTCTTTAACCCACGCTTGGCGAATGCCTAATTCCTCAGCAATACGGGGCGTATCATATAACGGTGTCCATCCCACACTTAACGGTGGAACTTTACTATCCGGATGAATTGGCAATAACGGCTTATATCGCCAGCTTGTCATGACACGGCTTGCACTAATTTCATCACGATCAATCGTTTGTTTGAGGTGATCATAATCATACAAAATATCGAGTGTACCTACTTCACCATGTACCGGACATGTATATGTTACTTCATCAGCACTGTATGAACATCCACCGATGACACACTTTAGTTCTTTAATTTCTGCCATAGTGTTTCAGGCTCTTTCATATAGATGTCCGCATGGGACAATTATTCACAGGCTCTAAAATTACTATACACATATCGTATCAAAAAGTCGTTAACCACCGGGGACAATTCGTGTTCCTGTTTCCCCATTTAATGCACGTGTCAAATTTTGAGGATTGGTGATAATCGCCCTCGGTCCGCCATTATGTACGAAATCCATAGCCGCTTCTATTTTAGGTAACATACTTCCTACCGGGAACTGCCCTTGTTCAACATACTGTCGGGCTTCTTCTAGTGTGATTTGATCCAAATCAACTTGGTCAGATGTATTGAAGTTTAATGACACTTTTTCAACTCCGGTAGAAATCAAGAAAAGATCAGCACGCAATGTCTGAGCAAGTAAGCTACTGGCGCGATCTTTATCTATCACGGCATACACACCGCGCAGACTCCCAACTTCATTACGAACAACAGGAACACCACCACCACCACATGTGATTACAACATACCCGTTGAGCATCAATATTTGGAGTGCATTAATCTCATGAATTTGCAGTGGTTGTGGCGATGCAACCACTCGTCGCCATCCCCGTCCTGCATCTTCTACAACTTGCCATCCTTCAGCTTTGGCTTCTTCAGCCTCTTGCTCAGTCATAAAGCCACCAATTGGCTTTGTTGGGTTTTCAAAAGCAGGATCATTTGGATCAACGCGCATCTGGGTCACCAGTGTTGTCACCGTGCGATTAATTCCTAATCTTCGTAGTGAGTTATCCAATGCCTGTTGTAGCATATAACCGATGCTACCTTGTGTGTCGGCGACAACGAGGTCAAGTGGTACATCATGGATACCTGCCTCTCGCCGAGCAATTTCACCACGTCTCAAAATATAACCAACTTGTGGTCCATTGCCGTGTGTGACAACAACATGCCATCCATCTGCTACCATATCAGCAATATGTCGGCAAGTTTCTCGAGCGGCATCCCACTGCCTCGCAATCCCTGGATTTTTGGGGTCGGTAATGAGTGAGTTGCCACCTATCGCAACCACAACTAATTTTTCGATCATTTTAAATATCTTTCAAAAAGGTCAATAATTCTGCGGAGTAGTTCACCGTATTTGTATTATAGGTGAATTTGAATTCTGTGCATGGTTTGGCAAAAAAACACAACACTAAGGTGCAAATTCTTTGTTATTGTAAGAATTATATTAAAAACGGACTATAGTCCGTTTACAAGGTAAGTCCTTAGATAGTATCATCGTCCATATAACAGATAAGGGAAATTTAGAGAGGATAAACATGAAAATCCAAGGTCTCCATCACATTACTTTGGTTGCATCAAATGCACAAGAGACAGTTGACTTTTACACACAGGTATTAGGGCAACGCCTTGTTAAGCAAACAGTCAACTTTGACGATCCAACCAGCTATCACTTGTATTTTGGTGACCCAACAGGCAAACCTGGTACAGCAATTACCTTTTTCGAATGGGGCAATTTACCGCGTGGAAGACGTGGTATCGGTGGAACACATCATCTTGCCTTGGCAGTCAAAGATTATGATGGATTGCTCAAATGGAAGCGTCGTCTTGTAGACATGGATATCAAGGTCAATGGACCCTATGACCGTCACTACTTCAAGTCGATTTACTTTCGTGATCCAAACGGTGTCATCTTAGAAATCGCTACTGAAGGACCAGGTTGGACAATTGACGAGCAACTGAATGAACTGGGCACAGTTCACAAACCGCCACCAGAAGAGATGATGCGTGCTAATCGTGATGAAGAAACAATTAAGCCATTGATGTGGGACTCCCCCATCGAAGAAATCACAGACGATATGGCACTTCTATTCGGCATGCACCATATCACAGCAATTGGCTCAAACATCAAAGCGACCGACGCATACTATCGGGATGTGCTTGGTTTACAACGGGTGAAAATGACAGACAACTTTGACGCACCGGATTCAGCACACTGGTATTGGGGTGTTGATAACGGCAAACCCGGTACACTTATCACCTATTTTGAGCACAAACCCGAAAGAGTGAATTATGCTCAGATGGGTATTGGTTCAGTCCATCACTTTGCATTCGCAGTCGAAGATGAAGCTGAGCAAGTTGAATGGCGCAAGCGGATCAGTAAAGCTGGCTATCGTGTATCGCCAATCATGGATCGTGTATACTTCAAGTCAATTTACACGAATGATCCAGATGGTCATATAGTCGAGTTAGCAACCAATGGTCCGGGTTTCCTGTTTGATGAATCCGAAGCTGATCTCGGCAAAACACTTATGCTTCCACCTTGGTTGGAAGAACATCGCACATCAATTGAAAATGGTGTATCACCTTTAGTAGTCCCAGAATGGAAGGCTCCGGTAAAATAACATGACAGATAAAAACAGTCCGCATATGACACAACCGCTCCTCAGTGCAGGAGAGTCGCTAGAATCAGCAAAAGCAGTAATGATTATGGTGCATGGGCGCGGTGCAACAGCTGAAAGCATCTTGCAATTATCACAACATTTCCATATGGATGGATTTGCTTATCTTGCGCCACAAGCAGCACACAATACATGGTATCCGCAACGTTTCATTGTGCCACAAGATGCGAATGAGCCGTGGTTATCATCCGCCAAAGATGCGGTTGGACGTGCATTGCAGGCTGCGCTTGACGCAGGCGTACCAGCTGAGAAGATCATATTCCTTGGGTTCTCACAAGGTGCTTGTCTGGCAACCGAGTATCCGGCGCGGAATACTCAGAAATATGGTGGCATTATCGCGCTAAGTGGCGGTCTTATCGGCACCGACGAAGAGATCACAGGGTATACTGGATCACTTGATGGAACACCTGTATTCCTCGGATGTAGTGATGTTGATTTCCATATTCCGAAGGAACGGGTAGAAGATAGTGCAAAAGCCCTCGAAGAAATTGGCGGGGATGTCACCATGAAGTTGTATCCAGGTATGGGTCATACTGTGAATGAAGATGAAATTGAACATGTCAAGCAAATCATGACAAAAGTTCTCAACGACTAAAATATAATTAGGTGGCGGTAACCATCAACCGTCACCTTTTAGTCTGCTAAAATGAATTTATTCAATTATAAGTAAATGGGAGCAGGCCTTGCGTATTAGCTGGATAGAACCTAATCAGATTGCAGCTAGTGGTATTCCACTTGGTAAAGAGAACATTGAATCATTACATCGTCAGGGTATTCGTGCAATTATCACACTGACAGAGCCACCTCTAACCAATCAAACAGAAATCACCCAAGCATTGGTATCTAGCCTCGACATTTCTTTATTTCATCTTCCCTTAGTTGATCAACATCCTCCTAAAAGCCCAGAAATGGTACATGACCTCAAAACAATTATCGACCAAATGAAATCACAATCAAAACCTGTTTTATTACATTGTCATGCTGGGATTGGACGTACAGGCACAATGCTTCACGCATACTATATCGCGAGCGGGTTAAACCTAGAAGATGCGAAGCATAAAGTCAAAGCGGGGCGACAGATGAGCCAATTCTTTATGCTAGCAGACGCACAACAAGCATTCCTTGAAGACCTAGCTCAAGCCTATGGTGAATCGAATATAGTTACTGAACAAAATCAATCCATTAAAGCAACTGCGATTGACCACACTTGCTTGCTAGTGAGCAACTTAGAGAAAGCACGCGGATATTATCAATCGCTGTTTGGGTTGACAATACGCCCCCACCCCACAGCCAGTAAAACCTTGATGTGTGAAGATCAAAATATTCACTTTTTCCTTGAAGAGGTCGATTTCCCACGCGAATTCCTTAGCAAGCAACATCTCTCATTACGAGTCGAAGATAGGCAAAAAATAATGGATACGTTACAATCGCTGAATATTCCATTTGAAACCGGAAAGTTTGACGGATTTGAATATCACCCCTATTTTTGGGTAGAATGGCGTGATCCTGACGGGATTCGTCTGGAATGTATTGAACTTGTAGATTGATGACACTATTAGGGAGACAGTTATGCAAACTGACCTCAGAGGTCGTGACCTCATTAGTACACAGGATTGGTCGAAAGAAGAAATCGAAACATTACTCGATGTCGCATGGGATTTAAAGCGCAAACGTGCATTAGGTGAATCCCATGCCCTTTTACGTGACAAAGTTCTGGCGATGTTATTCTTCTTCACCAGCACACGCACCCGTATTAGCTTCGAAGCCGGTATGGCGCAACTTGGCGGACATGCCCAATTTATCGATAGCACAACCACACAGATTAGTCACGGTGATACTGCTAAAGAAATTGGTGAAATTGTTGGACGCTACACTGATGGTATTGCGATTCGCCAGTGCGATTGGGGTATTGGTAACAAATGGATTAATGGCGTTGCAGATGCAAGTCGTGTTCCGGTATTGAATATGCAGTGTGATGTGTATCATCCATTCCAAATCCTTGCGGATCTGATGACAATGCAAGAAAAATTAGGGCGTAATTTACGCGGTAAGACGATTAACGTCAGTTGGGCGTATGCCTCCAGCTATCAGAAACCAATCTCGGTCCCACAAAGTCTCGTGTTGTTGATGACACGCTTTGGCATGAATGTCCGATTGACCCGTCCACCCGAATACAAATTGATGCCAGATATTGTTGAACAAGCAAAAGAAAACACCAAACAACATGGTGGATCATTTGAGATTTTTGAAGATTTCGATGAAGGCTTCAAAGACGCAGACATCCTCTATCCAAAGAGTTGGGGTAGCTGGTTGACCACCGAAGACGAAGAAGAATCCGCAAAAATCGGCGCACAATACACCGACTGGATCACAGATGATGCGCGGATGGCAATGGCAAATGACGATGCGATTTACATGCACTGCCTCCCTGCAGACCGCAATATCGAAGTCACTGACAGCGTGATTGATGGACCACAAAGCGTCGTTTATGATGAAGCTGAAAATCGCCTGCATGTCCAAAAGGCAGCAATGGCACTCACTATGCGTTAGACGCACCAATAAAACTTCTGCTTTTCAACCGTCTACCTTATACTTGGGGCAGGCGGTTTTTTATTCGATTTTACAAGTTACTGCT
This sequence comes from Anaerolineales bacterium UBA6055, assembly GCA_002428985.1. GTDB lineage: Bacteria > Chloroflexota > Anaerolineae > Aggregatilineales > Phototrophicaceae > UBA6055. Next base: position 202,020 of record DIYL01000015.1, read on the forward strand.
TCGAGTGTAGCTCGTCAACGGCAACAACCGCATAACACTGAGGACAACATGATGAAAATTTCACTAATCGCGTTATTGATCTGCATACTAAGTTGGGGGATTGTATCCGCGCAAGATGTTGAGCCGATGTGTACTGAATTGACATTCGATAATCACATAATTGATGGACAAATAGCCTACAACAACCGTAATTTTGGTCAAGCGTGGTTTCACTTCGGATGTGCGACCCAAATCAACCCCAATAGTGCCCTAGCCTATCGTCTATTGGGTGATGCATATTTCGATGCGAATCAAAGACACAATGCAGTCGAAGCCTATCAACAGTATCGTGATCTTGCAGGCAATGAAACAGAATCTTATATTCTCGAACGTATAGAACCTTATGAAGTTGGTCTAGAAGAGATCGGTCTCATCATTGTAGGGGTGTCATCATTTTTACTAGCAACATGTGCCCCAGTCTTGTTTGCCGTCGGTATCATATTCGCGGTTTTTCGTAGACGAACTCAAAATATTGAAGATAAACCCAAAGATAAAGTTTAAACAGTGATAAACAAACCTTTAGCAGATGTGGCTATCGTATCATCAGCGAGTCGTACCTCTGCGGACAGAAACGTCTTACGTCCATCAATTCGATCAATACGCCCTGTTATGGTAACACGGGCGCCGATAGGTACAGGGGCTTTATAATCAACATTGAGATTTACAGTCAATCCACCGCGGTCATTAACGAATGCAGCAACTGTAATTGCCTCATCCAAAACAGCAGCCAAAGCCCCACCATGCACTAACCCTGGGGGACCTTCTTTATTCTCGGAGAATGTGGTTGTAGCGGATACATTACCATCATCCGCTAAACCAAATTGCAATCCAAATCCATTATCCCAGCTCCCACCTATAAATTGAGAGCCTTTGAAGCGTTTCTTAGTCATTGATCGCATTCATCAAAATTGCAGGGAACAACGCATACCATTCGGTTGACTTCACAACATCTTCCAACGGTACTTGATCAAGGACAGTATGAGCATGAATCTCATCACCAGGGGCAAATCCGATACTTGGGATGCCAGCTTTACCTGCCCAGTAGATACCATTTGTGGAGAAATCCCATTTACCCGTACCAATTTCGCCATATAGAGTTTTACCAGCTTCTACGCCTGCCTGCACAACAGCATCAGATTCGTCGTATGCCCATGCTGGGTAAATTTTATCAAGCGGAAAAACAAATCCAGTGTAACTCGGTTCATCATAGACAAGGATTTCTGCCGTAATGTCGTCACGTTCGCCAATCACGTCTTTGATACGTTGTAATTCTGCTTCAGGTGTTTCACCAAAGGTAATTCGACGGTCAATATAAATGGTTGCTTCGTCTGGTACAGCATTTATACTTGGTGTCTTTACATCCATATCGGTCACAGTAATCCGACCGTGTCCCAAAAATTCATGGTCGCCTAGCTCAGGTTCAATTTTGCTCAAGCGATCAATAATGGGTAGCAATTTGTATATGGCATTGTCGCCGAGGAAGTTACTGGCTGCATGGGCACTTTTGCCTTTTGCTACAACCTTAAATTCGACGCGCCCTTTATGTCCACGATAAATCTGCATTTTGGTGGGTTCACCAATGACAACAAAATCAGGTTTAATGCCTTCGGTCTGAACAAATGCATGAGGGGCTTGCCCATCATTCCATTCTTCCATATTGCCAAAGTAATATGCAGTTACCCCATCGAGTAAACCCAGCTCTTTAGCAATCGCTAAACCATAAATCATACCAGGTGTACTGCCCTTTTCATCACATGCACCGCGTGCAAATAAGATCCCGTCTTCAATCTTGCCTTCAAACGGATCCCAGTCCCATTCATCCGGATCACCAATCCCGACAGTATCAATGTGGCTGTCATAAAGTAAGACTTTATCGCCGTCACCAATTTTGCCGACGATGTTACCCATTTTATCCCACCAGATTTCTTCAAACCCAAGTTTACGCATTTCATCAGCAACACGTTCACCACATTCTTTAATCTGGCTTTCCATACTCGGAATCGCACAAATTTCACGCAAAAATGTGATGATATTATCGCGTTCTTCCTCAACACGTTCTTTTAATTTGTCAATAACTGCCTGCTCGACCATTATTTCCCCTAACCTTCTAGTTCATTAAATCTGCCAGATACTTTAACTAACAATATCTTCTAGACAAAGATGCAACTTACACAAATAGATCAATAATCTTGAATTGTTCAACATCAACCAGTCCCATATCCGTTAGCTTTAGTTTTGGAATCACTTCCAAACCCATAAAACTCATCGCCATAAACGGGTCACTCATGTCATTGCCGAGTTCATGTGCTTTCTCAATAAGAATGTCATAATTTGCGCAGACATCCTCTATAGGCTCTTCACTCAGCAATCCAGCTACAGGTAACGGTAATTGTGCCAACACACGATCACCATCAACGACAACCAATCCGCCGCCCATCTGTTGGATAGCTTGTACAGCATGTTGCATACTAGCATCATCTACACCAATTACAGTCAGATTATGATGGTCATGAGCAACTGTGCCTGCAATAGCACCCCGTTTAAGGCCAAACCCTTTAATAAAACCTTTGCCGATATTACCTGTCGCCCGATGACGTTCCACAATCGCAAATTTGAGAATATCATGTTCTGGGTCGCTGACAGCAAAGCCACCTGCAACAGTTGCAGATTCAATTGATCGATCGGTCACGATTTGATCGCGAATACTCCCGATCACATGAATATCTTCACTCTCCGCAGGAATTGAAAAATCGAGTTCTTCTGCTCTAATATTCACTGTGCCACGTAAATCCATCGGACGTATAACCTGCCTTTCAACGACCATTTGACCGTTCTCTGCAACCAACTTGCCACCTCGATAAACTTGTTCTGGCATAATATTTTGCAAATCCGAGAAAACTATCATGTCGGCATACTTGCCCGGTGCAACAGCGCCATATTTCTTGAGGCCAAAGTAGCGCGCAGTATTAATTGTACCCATTCGCATTGCCATCATCGGGTCAACCCCATTTTCAATCGCTACTCGAATCATATAATCAATCGACCCTTTATCAATCAAATCTGCCGGAATGCGATCGTCAGTACAGAAGCAAATCGCCGTATGATTTTCAGGCGTGATTAATGGTAATAAGGGTACCAAGTTTCGGGTAGCTGTTCCTTCTCGGATAAAAATTGTCAGACCAAGGCGTAGTTTTTCAAGGGCTTCATCAACCGTTGTACACTCGTGTTCACTTTGGATACCTGCTGTTACATAGGCATTCAACATCTGTCCGCTCATGCCCGGAGCATGACCATCCAATACCATATTCCTATATAAGGTAATCTTATCCAACATGCCCTCGTCACCTAGCGCAACACCGGGATAGTTCATCACTTCAGCGAGACCCAATACCCACTTATTGCTAACCAGTTGTTCAAGGTCTTCCGCTTCTAAACGCGCACCTGATGTTTCCATATGCGTTGCAGGCACACAGCTTGATGCCATCACATACATATTAAGTAAACCATGCTTAGCACTCTCAAGCATAAACCGCATACCTTCGAGCCCTAACACATTCGCAATTTCATGTGGGTCTGTCACAACAGTTGTGATGCCATGTGGTAACACTGCCCTTGCAAATTCTGGTGGTGTGACGAGGCTACTCTCAATATGGACATGCGCATCAATCAGCCCCGGTGCGACATATTTTCCGCCAAGGTCTACAGCTTTTTCTGCCTCATATCCTTTACCTAATGCCACCACATAACGATCGTGCACAACAATGTCTGTCTCATAGATTTCGCCTGTAATCACATTCATCAATTGTGCATTCTGGAGGACTAATTCAGCAGGCATATCCCCGCGTGCTACAGCTAAACGATCAACAATTGTCATCGTGTTTACTCCTCTTTTTGAGAATTTGTCAAATGCTTACACCATAAGACCCAAAAGTAAACTTAAGGGTATCCGTATGTATATCTTGTTCAATATCAAGCAGCGTGTGTGCCTCTGTCAAATTGAGTTGCTGCCATAACGGTCGATCACCGTCAATCAGTATCGGATGATGGTCATTATCTTGTAAACAACCATATACTGTAAAACGAGCGTGACGGGATTCAATATGACCATGAAAGAAGTTTTTTACCCAACGCCACCCTAACTTTAGTTTAATCTGAAACAATTCCTCCAGCGGAAGGGATATGACGCGCATTGGAGACTTCATATCTTGTAAAACATCATAAACCATTATGTGGTCAATATTGTCCGATGGTAACTCGTCAGCAGCAAAAAACTGATTAGATTGAGTCTCAAATGTCTCTTGAAGTAACTCACCGCCTATTGGCTTGGCTTCAAATAATACATTCATTCTTTGCCAACCTTGATAATAGTACAACCCGACAGTACGTATCACCTCTGCCTGAATCCCTGTCTCTTCAAGCACCTCGCGCACAGCAGCAATTTCTATGTTTTCACCACTGTCAAGCCGTCCTGACGGTAAGTTCCAGACGTTTAAATCATTACGTTTAGATAGCAATATTCGTCCGTCATCATCCCGAACAATACAGGCAACACCCAATCGCAAAAATCCCATCAAACATCCCCATTGATGAGTTGTTTGGATAGTTTATTGTGCTCTTCAATTAATACAGGTAAATCTAATGTCAGCAAATGTCCATCTTGTACAACAATTTTGCCATTGATAATAGATAAATCGACTGTCGGAGATTGTCCAAACAACAAACCCGCAATCGGATCATGTAATGCACCTGCAAATCCTACACTATCGAGTCGATATGCAATAATATCCGCAGACATGCCTACCGCAATCGCACCAATATCATCACGCCCTAATACACTAGCACTGCCAATCGTTGCCAGTTCCAGCGCTTCCCGCGCCGATAATCCAGACGGATTTCCATTGACGCGCTGTAATAACATAGCCTGTCGCGCTTCATTCAAAAGATGTCCTGCATCGTTCGATGCCGACCCATCCACACCTAAGCCAACCTTTACACGCTGGTCAATCATCTGACGGATTGGCGCAATGCCAGATGCTAAGCGCATATTAGATGATGGGCAGTGACACACACCCGTTCCGGTATGCGCAAATTGTTTTATTTCATTCTTATCTAATTTGACACAATGTGCATGCCACACATCATCCCCGACCCAACCGACCGATTCAGCGTATTCACCAGGTCTCTGATTAAACATCTCTAAGCTGAAATCAATATCTTTCGAATTTTCCGCGAGATGTGTATGTAGATGAACATCATAAGCTCTTGCTAAATCAGCTGATTCACGCATCAGATCCACAGTGACACTAAATGGTGAACATGGTGCAACTACAACTTGCAACATAGAATAACGGTCTGAATCATGATAGGTTTCGATAACACGTTGCGTATCTTTTAAGATGGCACGCTCTTCTTCAACCACACTATCGGGAGGCAATCCACCTTTACTCTCCCCTAAGCTCATCGAACCCCTCGCCGCATGAAATCTCATCCCAATTTCTTCTGCCGCGCGGATTTCATCCTCTAGTTTGACATCATTTGGGAAGATGTATAGATGATCGCTTGACGTTGTACAACCAGACAAAATTAATTCTGCCATCGCCAACTTTGCCGACACATAAATGTGATTACCATGCAGATTTGCCCAGATTGGATATAATATTTTGAGCCAATCAAATAATTCATTATCTTGGGCGAGTACACGCGTCAAACTCTGATACATATGATGATGAGTATTAATCAAACCCGGCAAAACAATGTGATTAGATAAATCGATGACGGTATCTGCCGAATGAAATGGCATTGCATCCAAGTTTCCCACAGCGGTAATGACGTTATTTTCTATATATATTGAGACATTTGATAATTCGCGACGTTGGTTGTCTAGTGTCGCTAGTGTGTGGATATTTTTGAGGAGTAACGTACCCATCCTTGTGTCCTGACCCAAATCAATATGGTCTACTATAGCCCTTCATTGGAAAGTCCACAAGATAATTAACGTAAAACGGGCATAGATTAGTCTATACCCGCTTCAATTATTCATATGTCAGTGTCAGTTATGATGCCTCAGCATCTGCATGACGATCCAAAACGCTGTCAATTAAACCATGTTCAATAGCTTCTTCTGGTGTGAAGTAGATATCACGTTCGGATAATTTTTCAATGTAATCAGGTGTTTTGTTGGCGTGTTTTGCAATGATTTCGTAGATTTGTTTCTTCTGGCGAACAATTTCATTTGCCTGAATCACAATATCAGACGCCTGACCACGTGCGCCACCTAGTGGTTGATGCAAGTGAATCGTTGCATTCGGCAATGCATGACGCATATCAGCTGCCCCACTAGACAAGACAACAGTTCCGAAACTAGCCGCGAACCCGACAACAACTGTACTCACAGGGGCATTAATCGCTTGCATCGTATCATAAATACCCATACCGGCATAAATTTCTCCGCCGGGTGAGTTAACGTACATCTGAATGCGACGACCGCTATCTTCGCGCTCGAGGAACAATAGTTGAGCAACGATCAGATTAGAAATCTGTGACTCGATCGGTTGCCCCAACATAATAATACGTTCTTTAAGCAACAACGAAAAAATATCGTATGAACGTTCCCCACGTGAGGATTGGTCAATTACCATAGGTATCATAAGCTTTGTATCCTTCTTATCTATGCGACATATAAGATTTTGCGTGTGTATAACTGTGTAAAATCAGGTCGAATAATAGCAGGCGTTTCCCCTCCTATCCGTGCATATGGATTCACACCCGACAAAATTGAAGACTCTTCTTCAACCCCAATTCTTGTATGAGCCATGCGTCGTGAGAAATCGCGCCAGAATTGTTGTTCTTCATTTATCTGTTCATTACTAAGGCCGTCATTTGCTGACAATCGAAGAATCTGTGTTGATCGTTGGTGATTTGGCTTTTCTGTATCTGTAATCAGATGCAGAGCATCACAAATCGAGTGTATCTCATAAGTGGATAATTCCACCAAGCTTAACTGTCGGATTGACTCCGAAATACGATGAAACGCTACCCCATGTACAATACATTGATGTATAAGTTCTACCAACTGTTGCTCCACAAATTGATCATTCAACAAACGGTCAGGATAATATGTCCCACGCCTAAGCTTTGGAATTTGCAATTCAATATTGCCTATCGATGTATTCCACACCGTTTTACGGTATCCATTGCGGTAAGCACGACGTGAGTCACTCCGTTCGTAACGACTTGCAGACAAAATCTGACTAACCTCAATATCCATCAAGTGTTGTACAAGCGTTGTCAGGCATGTTTTAGCAATTGTATTTGCAGATTTTGATACATATTGCATTGGTGGCATAATTGAGTTTTCCACTATTATTCGATAATCTTCCAACTTGATATTACTATCTAACCTCAAAAGCCTGCATCACATCAAGTTTTTACACCACTCATTGTTATTATCTGATGAAACTCTTATGCTTTGATACTTTCTTGTGCTGCTTTGAGTGTGTTTTGTAACAACATTGTAATTGTCATAGGTCCAACACCGCCGGGGACTTTAGTAATATAACTTGCCACTTGGCTCGCAGATTCAAATTCAACATCCCCGACATAACGATACCCCTTCTTAGAAGAAGGATCATCAACCGAGTTTGACCCAACATCAATGACAATTGCCCCCTCTTTTAGCCATTCACCTTTAATGAATTCAGGACGACCAACTGCCGCAACAACAATATCTGCATTCTTTAAATAGCCTTGTAAATCTTGGGTACGACTATGACAAATCGTAACCGTCGCATTAGCATTTGTCAGCATGAGTGCTACAGGTAATCCAACAATGTTACTACGTCCAATAACAACAGCTTGTTTCCCCTCAATCGGTTCACCCGTTTCTTCTAATAGCACCATACAACCGGTTGGTGTTGCTGGTGTGAATGATGGTTCACGTCCGCGCATCCCTAATTTACCAATATTCACTGGATGAATACCGTCTACATCTTTGCTCAAACTAATTTCACGCAAAACAGCCTCTTCATCGATATGATCTGGCATCGGTAGCTGAACAAGAATACCGTGGATTTTAGGGTCATCATTATAATTCCGAACAGCAGCTTCAACTTGTTCTTGAGTAACATCAGCAGGTAAAATTTGCGCTTCACTAATAAATCCGACCTTTTCGCAGGCGCGCCGTTTCATCCGTACATACATAGCGGATGCAGGGTCATCGCCGACAAGTACAACGCCTAATCCCGGAGCATATCCATTTTCATCTGTGAATTGTTGTGCCGAGGTAGAAATATCCCCTCGAATACGTTCCGCAACTGCACGACCATCTAAAATTTTCGCTTGCATATCGTTTCCTTTCGGTTAGAAAATTCAACGGATTCAGATATAAGCATACGTAGCATGTAAATTTTTCTCAAGTCATAAGGTTATGTCAAAGCATCTATACAAGAAACAACAAGAATTAAACCCAAATTCACATTAAATCAGGTAACATTAGAACATAAAAATAAGATATTTTCAGCAATAACCCAAGTGCATATGAGTGAGGGTCACTTATGCAAAAACAGAAACCAACACATCAACCAAATCAATCAGGGCAATCCATGGTGGAATATGCGCTGATTGTTTCATTGGTCATCTTATCGTTTGCTGTTGCAATTGCCGCGACTGGTCCCGCCATCGGTAATGTCTTCAGTAATACGGTCTACAATCTTCTGGGAACAAACCCTGAAGATATTGATGACCTTCCAAATCGTGACGCATTCTGGGCTACTGTGACCAGAGTTTCTTTAATCACTCCAGTTGAAGAACCTCTGCCTACACGGACAAGCCTACCTGCAACTGAGGTACCAACAGATGGTCCGTCACCAACACCAAGTTTCACACCAACTTTTACACCGACGGTTCCAACAGACACACCCGAACCAACAGAGACGCCTCGAGATTTCGAGTTTGTCGCGCCATGGCATGATTCAGCTGACGAAGCCGACTACTGGCGACTCGGTGACGACACAAATTTTGGTACAGACCGTGGTTGGTATGCTAATTACTATGCAGACACACAACTTTCTGCCTTTGCTACGGGCGAATACTTGATGGATACAGACATCAGTTTGCAATATGACCTCGACTTAAATTGGGGTAATGGTGGACCAATCGAAAACTGGCCCGCAGGTAATGTTGGCAATAACTTCAGCGCGTCCTTCCGCCGACACATCTTTTTGCCCGACAACCTATCAGAATATGTATTACAATTCAAAATCAACGAGATTGATGATGGGTATCGGGTTTGGTTAGTAGAAAACCATGTTAACTTGCAAACCTATGACCCTGGCAGTTGTTCTTCTACAGGTGTTACATGGGGTGGTAATCCGGATAGTTCCGGTAGTCCTGATGTCTATGGTGGGACATTTGGTGGTAATAGCGATTGTCTAATTATTGATGCGTGGGGCAACCACTATAATGATCGCGCCACAGCAACGATGACGGTGCCTGCAGGAGCCTACACTGTTATTGTTGATATGGTTGAATTTACTGGTGGTGCAAGAATCGAATTTGATCTTCTCACAAATTCTTTACGTGGCAATGATGCTGACCGTGCGATTGATGACGCAGGTGCCGTTGATGGTAGCCGAGAACCAGAGTGTCGTTGGGGTAATGTTGAAAACACAACAGAATCTAACTCACTAGACTTCAAATGGGACGCCCGTGAAGACAGTCTGGATATTATTCCTGGTAATCTGTGTCACCTCGAATTACGTGGTAGTGTTGAAATCCCAACGGGCATGATTGACCCTGTTCTGACATTCTGGGATGTTTGGGACTTCCGTAATGCAGGTATGGAAGCCTATGTAGAAGTTGCTGAATATGATCCTAACAACGATGGAATTTTCGATCCAACAGAACTTGTCTGGGTAAGTCAACAGATTCACTCAGGTAATACAACCAACTACAACTGGACATATCAACGCATCGATTTACGCACGATGCTTGGCATTACTGATCCTGAAACAATGGAAGGCAAGAAATATACCATTCGTTTCGCTGTAAAAGTGCCTAACAATGCAACATACAACACAGGTACAAATAGAGGCTATCGTCTATGGTGGGTTGATAGCATCAACATTGATGCCGCACCACAGAAAGTTTTCTATAATGCGCAAAAATGGGATTTCAATGATTTAGCTCAAGCTGATGACTTCATTACAAGCGGTCGATGGGAGCTAACAGCTGCCCGCACACGTGGGAACGATGGTTTCGCATGGGATGACAGTCCATTTGCACAATATTCACGCACAGGCCTTGATGGATATAATTGTGATTCATCGAACCCGACATGTCCTGAATTTGACGATAACAGTCTGCGCTTACATTCATTGGAATTCAACGGGATTGTGGACTTGTTGCATCCGTCCGGTGTTAGCGACCTTCAGGGTGATACAGGCGCACCAATGCTTTCCTTCTGGCATGCTTACGACATTCGTGAACGTACTGGGCTTGAAATTCAATATACAACTGACCTAGATTTCGACACAGGTGATGCACCAGAGTGGACAGCAATACCTAATGGTGTGATATTCGATCGCCAACACACGACAAGACCGAATCAAGGATCGATGGTTTTTGTCGAACTCAGTCTTGCAGACGTATTGGCAGCAGTACCTGACGGTAAAGTTCGTATCCGGTTTATCATGACGGTAACGGACAATACAAGTACAGATCAAGGTTGGTGGATTGATGACATTGCACTCGAGCGTGAGTCTCTCGCAAGCTACTTACCCTATCCATATCAAGAAGGGTTTGAACAAGAAGAAACCCTCAACGATTGGCTTCTTGGTGGTAGTTGGGGTCGCGCCGATAATCGCGCATATCAACCTGTTAACGGTGTTGGTTTCTCACTCACAGATTCACCATACACATTAGACGGTAGTGGCAACCCACAAGATGAAACATACGCGACGAACCAAACATCTATTTCGGAAATCCGTCTAGCATTTGATGTTAATAACGACTCGCCTCTGAATGCATATTCACCAGCTTGTGCGTTAGTGGGCTCAGATCCAGACCCCTGTGCGTTACCAGATAATGACCTGCCAGTTGATCCGATTCTAACCTTCAACTGGTGGCATGACTTTGGAGATCGTGGTGGTGAGCACTTCTACCTTGAATGGAAAAAAGCAACCGATGACGCTAGTTCATGGCAAACACTATGGGTTTACCGTGATCGCATGGCATTCAATAGTCAGAGTGATGATAGTACCCGTCGCCAATGGAACTGGCAACGTGTAGAAGTTGACTTGCGTCAAATCTGGGCAACAGCAAGTTTCGATAATAACGTGCCAGATGCGGATACAGATGATGATATACTCTTCCGTTTCCGATTTGTGACAAACAGAGATAACGATCGCAACGGTAGCAACGATAATGGCCGTGCGGATGGTGTCTATATTGATAACCTCCAGATTAGCGAACGCGACGAACTCGTCCACTCATTGTGGGATGAAGGCTTAACACAAGATGTTGAAAATCCGACCTTCCCAACCACTGATCCGTTAATTTATACAACTGGTGATTTCCGGTATGTACGTTTCGAAGCATTATCAGAGGTTAACGGCAACCATTTTGCAACGATCGCTGAATTTAATCTGTATGATATTGATGGTAATCTCATAGATCGTACGAACTGGGATATTGATGATTTCAGTAGTAACCGTACATCGCCTGATGACCGCATTCAATACATGCTAGATAATGATACAGATACAGAGTGGTTTACTGATGTTAGCCGCAATCATCCACATTGGTTTGAGTTAGACCTAAACGCGGGTCACCAGATTGCAGCAATGAGTATTCTCCCCCGCCAGGGTGACCCAAACAGTAATTGGTATCAAAACGGTTGGATACGTGACTACAGAGTTTATGTCAGTAATGACAGTGGTGCTGACAAAGATTGGGAGCTGATCAAACAGGGGCAATTAGCGATAACGGCGAGTGAACAGACAGTCGACCTACAAGTTGACTACACAACAGATACCGCACCAGCAGGCAGTGGTGATACCGTGGAAGTAGTTGGTGATGGTGTATCATATCGCGATAACCTTGATGACAACGCGAATGACATCTTTGACAACTGGTACCTAGGTGGCACATGGAGCGTAATTGACTGGGCACAGTATGACGGTGTACTCGCCTTCCACGACAGTACGTCTTCCCCACTAAACAGTGGCGGAGACCCTGAAACACTACCACCAGATTTTTCAAGCCTTACTAATAATAGTGGACGCACGTTTAACGTATTGGAAATGCGCACCATTATGGACTTGCGAGCAACACCAGCAAGTAGCCGCCCAATCATGACATTCTGGCAACGTCACTACATTGGCAATGGTTCGAAGATTCGTGTACAAGTCTCTTACGAAGACCCTAGCACAATTGGTTCAGCTAGCCATTGTTGGAATACCCAATTCGACCAATGTTATGAACATAACTATGGATGGTCAAGATGGGAAACTATCAACCCGTGGACAAATATAGATAATTCCAACGACGATGCATGGGATAAATTCAACCGTCAATATCAATTCCTCTGGAAACAAGAAATCTTCGACCTCAGTGGATATGCAGCTGATGGTGATGACTCAGGTAAACGTATTCGTATTCGTTTCGTATCCGATTCGATGGATCGTGCTCCGGGTAGTGGTGACCTAGAAGACGGTTGGTATATCGACAATATCGAGTTCAAATTCTATAACCCAAGAGTCATTAACATTGATCGTGACGTAAATGATGCATTCTTTGACGGTGCTCGGAATACACGTAACTGGACACTAGAAGGTACATGGGGTCTGAGTCCGGAATTCTTCCGCGGATCCGGTGGTGGTCCTGCTAGCTTCGGTGGTGCATTCTGGAGTTACGCATACTATGATTTCTCGAGTTGTTCTAATGGTAACTCCGGTTTCCGCAACTGTGTCCGCAACGCCTTCGATAGTTATACAAATTATAACAGCGGTACACCAAAATGTACGGGATTTGCACTCGACATTGCAAATGACTGGGGTTCGGGTGGTCCATGTGATCTATCATTTAAGTTTGGCGGTATTTGGGAGCTTACAACACCGATTATCGGTACGACCATGCCACCGAGCAACTATACGTTTGTTCTTACGTATGATGAAGCACTACGGATTAAATATGACACAGTACCAGGGGGTGATCTACCGAGCACACCGGACTTTGATCCATATGATCCAGAATGGAATATATTCAACGACTTCAATGTTGGTGGTCGCCAAGTCAATGTTGCGAATGCATTGCTCGAAAACGGCAAACAGTACAAATTCCGCATGGAATATTTCGATCGGTGGGGTGATGCATCAATTATCGTATCATTGGGTAGCAGCAGCTTCTCATTCACCGATAGTCCAAAACAAGCCGCTGGTGCAGCCTTCCCAGAAGTTCCTGCGAATCCACGGGCAGAGTCCTCTATGATCTTTAATGGCGTATTTGATTTATCAGATGCAATTGCCCCGACCTTGAGCTATTACACCTATCATGAATTAGGTGGTACAGCACGGGTCGAAGTCACACGAGATGGCGGATTTACATGGGTACAGACGGGTCTACGTGGCGCTACCCCTGCAAACTTCTGGCAGACGGATTGGGTTGCCGATTTCTGGGATGATAGTGGCCGTCCAAATAATCAAAGGATGGCATATGTTGATGATCAAGATAATATCGGGCAAACCAATTTTGGTCAAGAACAATATAACCCTGTCGATAGTGGAGGTAATCCGCTACTTCCACCGGACCACGCCAATGTAAACATCGGTACAGAGCTAAACTTCGACTGGGGTAGCAATCAGTCGCCAATTAGTGGATGGGTAAGAAACAACTGGTCAGCGCAATTCCGTCGTACCTTTACCTTAACCGAAGCCACTGAAATCACTTATCGTATCACATCCGACGATGGTCATCGTCTCTGGATTGACATAGAAGGAACAGGTGGTTACTTCCCGCAGTGTGCAGACATTAGTGGTCAACTCATTATGAGTGGGCGACCAGGAATAGGTGGGGAAGATTATCTTATTGCTGATGAAGGCAGTTGTTTGCTGATCAGTGATTGGGAAATTAATAGAAATAACAGCAAGGAAATCACCCGTAGAATTCCAGCTGGAACACACACTCTATACCTAGACTACTTTGAAAATACAGAAGATGCTAAGCTTAGATTTCAGCAATGGGTCGGTGATTTTGACTTACCAAGCTATGGTGGTACCTATATGCCTGATGATGGCAGCTGGCGACTAAAACAACACTCACTCGGATCTTTCGCTGGTGTAGAATCAGATGGATCGCCTAAACCACTAATTGGTTTGCGCTTCCGCTTAGATCGCAAAAACATCAGCGAGACAAGCAACTGGCAACAGAATGATAGTAATAACACCCTTGGTAACCCAACCAATTGGATGGAAAGTTGGTGGATCACAGACATGATTATTCAAGATACTGTAGCTGGCGATCCCTAGATCATCGTAACAACAAGCTTTACAACAAAAATGGACTTCGTAATGGAGTCCATTTTTATTTGTTCATGCTTTTCATATGGAGAATCTATTGTCAGCTTGCTATCATGAAATTATCAAATATCTGATGAAGGATGAGAAAACGTGACCCATTCTGAAAATCCTAGTGGTATTATTTTTGTGATGATTGGTCCCGGCGGTGTCGGTAAAAACACAATCATGAAAGCGATCATTAATCAATCCGATGTTATTCAACAACTCGCAACAGCAACGACCCGTCCTCTGCGTGATGGCGAAAAACAAGGGCGTGAACATCTTTTCATTTCATTAAGTGAATTCCAAAAGATGATTGCGAATAACGAACTTCTAGAATATCAAGAAGTAACACCTAATAAATTTTATGGTGTACCGCGCCAATCTGTCGCAGAAATCGTAAACAAGGGTCATATACGTATTGCGGATATTGATGTACTCGGTGCAAAGGAACTTGCCAAAGCCTTCCCAGATCATGTCGTGCAGATCTACATAACGGTTGCGGGTGAAACATTAGAAGAACAGTTGCAAGTTCTAAAAGCGCGGATGATACATCGCAATGACAATACCACTGATATTGATGAACGACTCAAACGTGCCAAAGAGCTTGAACTCCCCTATCAATCAGAGTGTGACCATATCGTCGTCAACGACACCTTATCGCAAGCCATTGACGATGTTTCAAAAATCATCCAATCAGAATTCAAAAAACGTCAGTTAGTAGGACAACAACCATCATGACTCATCTAAATACCTATCATCAGTCGCTAGGTGCAACCCTTGCCGACGACGGTATCCCGTTACAATATAGTGACCTCAGCCATGAATATAATCAGGCGCTTAGCAACGCTGTTGTTTTCGATCGCTCGCATGAGGGTCGCCTTATTTTAACGGGTGACAATCGTTTTGAGATTGTTAATCGCATGTCAACCAATAAAGTGGTTGATATGCCACTACATACAGGACAACCTACCATTTTCACCAATGCAACCGCACGGATTTTATACCGTGTTATTGCATATAATCGTCCCGAAGGTCTGCTTATTATTACCGAACCCGGTCAGGGTGATGCAGTTGCAACCTATCTACAACGCAATATATTCTATGGGGATAATGTCAAAGTAATTAATCTACAACAACAAACCACTCAACTTGCTATTCATGGCCCAACAGCTGATGCTGTGATGCAAGCCCTCTCCTCAGACCTAAAAAATCTACAACCACTATCTAGCACAGAGATTCAACATGATCTTGCAACGTTTACTGTAGTACGCCGTAAATCAATTGTAGAGTCACATTGGGTCATTATTTGTCAACAACGGCATGCTGAGGCAATTCATAAACACCTGTTAAGTATTGGTGAGCCACATGGTTTAATACCAGCAGGGTCACTTACGTTTAACACACTACGGATTCGCAGTGGTCGTCCCGCAGGACAGGAGCTATCCACTGACTATATTCCACTCGAAGTTGGGTTATGGGACGAAGTCAGTTTTAGCAAAGGCTGTTACACAGGTCAAGAAATTATTGCACGTATGGAAAGCCGTCAGCGCTTAGCCAAAACTATGGTGAAATTAACGTTATCAGAATTTGTGCAAGCGCCAACACCTGTGTATAACGGAGATAAATTAGTTGGTAAACTAACCAGCAGTGTCGCATTACCCAATGGTGAAATTTTTGCGAACGCCATAATAAAAACAGACTCGGCTCATCCGGATACACAACTATCTGTTGGTGACAAACGCATTATGGCAACTGTAACAGACTATGCGGGAGAGCAACCTACATTTATTACCGATTAAAATAGGATTTTGACATATGGGACGCTATATCAGTCGGGCATTTGCGGTCTTTTTTGTTCTACTCTTTATTCTAATTGCATCATTATCAGCATGTACGGCTGCTTTCCGTGATACGCTGATCAATGTTGATACCTATAAACAGGTATTTGTTGAACAAGACTTATACGAAGACATTGTCCCATATGTTATCCCTGCTATATTACGCAACAGTCAAGAAACCATTGGCGAAGATGCTGAATTCTTAATTGACTTAAATGATATCGCTAGTGTGATGACCACAGAAAACTGGCGTGCGGTTTCCGAAGAACTTATCCCAGCGGAATGGTTACAGACACAAACAGAATCTGTGTTGGATACGCTCAATCAAATTTCTATGGGGAACCTTGAACAGGCTGGAAATATTATTGATGTTACAGAAGTCATTGAACGTCTACAGGGGCAAGAAGGTAGAAATGCCAGTAAAATCATTATTGCATCTGCACCAGATTGTAATGCACGGCAAGTCATCCAACTACGTAATTTTGAAGGTAATCCAAATGAGACATTTCCACTTTGTAATCCGCCAACACAAAATTTAAGAAACAGAGCCGAAGCGATAATTAGCCAATGGTTTTCACAAATTGGTATCGTCTTAAATATGGAACTAAGGCAGCAGGATAATGCCCTTGTTATTCCTGAAGACTACGCCCGTCTCATCTATAATCTCTTCCAACTTGATTCTCAACTCAGCCTACTACTGCTTCTATGCCCATTGACTTTAATCGGTTTTATTATGGTGCTTGCAGTAAGAAACCTTACGAGCTTCGGGCGCTGGATCGGTTGGACATTTATTATAACAGGCATTATCACGTTATTCTTGATATTTACAAGTCAAGTCCCTGTGTTTGAGAGCTTTGATGATGTTGTCAGAGCAAGCAGTGAAATTGAACGCTTTGAAGCACAAATTTATGCAGGGTTTGCCCGTTCAGTTTATCAAGATGCAAGTTCTACAATGCTTGCACTAGCAGGTGGACTGATTGCTATCGGATTTTTGTTACTAGCAGTTTCGTTATTGGGACGATCCCACAATTATATTGTGCCAGAGGGGTCAGTTTTGGTTACACCTGACGGTAAAGTCATCTCAACAGCAACACAACAGGCTCAAAAAACAGTAATTTTAGACAAGGATAGCTAAAATGATGGGGGTGGGGAATCAAAGAATAGTGCCCACCATAACTGCCAATTTTCAGGTTCAGGTGGTGTCGTCTCAAATGCAACTAATGGAATCGGTGTAACAGCCGTCTCAATCGAATTTTCCAGTGGTTGTGGTAAGACAAGCACTTCACCTTCACGGATCATTTTGCCTTCATCACGTGCCCAGCGTTCAACATATGCATCACTCTTTACATAGTTGAGGTCGTTGACCAAATCTTCTTGTTGTTGTTCCAGAAAATCAATCTCTTGTATTACTTGGTCATGAATACGCTGTAATTCCCGGTCAGCTTGAATACGACTACTAAACTGTAACGCCAGCATCAACCCAACACTCAAAATAACCGCGAACATAATCTGTACACTGGATAATCGACGGTCACGATTACGCTTAGTCTCTTCGCGATTTTCGGTTGAGGGGTTCGGATTCGCTGTTGTTTCTGCCATAGCCTGCTGATTACCTACTACATAACATATTCATATGATAACCCAAGTCTGCAATTCATACAGGGCGTTTACTATCCAAATTTGAAGCGTAGTAATGACGTAGGCATACAATAAAGTAAACGTACATCCATTGATTCGCTATCCACATACAATGACAGAAACAGATCACTCAGAGGATACGATGAAACTACAGCCATTAACACTTGATCAGCAAACAGCGTGGGCAGAATTGTTATCAATCTGTTTTGAGCAACCTCAAGATCATATGGAATCAGTATTGTGTTGGATGCATAGACTCGGCGATTTCACTGCATATGGCATCTGGGACAATAACAAGCTCATAGCACAATATACCTGTCTAACACGTCCCATCACCCATCAATATCAACAACATCAAGTCGGCATGAGTATGAATATGGCTGTCCATCCTGACTATCGTGGGCAAGGTCTCATCAAACATATATCGCGCCCTGTCTATGAATCACTTACAGAACACAATGTTGCATTTGGCATGGGATTTTCGAATGCTGATGGAGTCAAAGTTGACCGACGCAGTAAAAGCTACGGCTACAACGTTGTCGGTCAGATGCAACCTCATCTTGCAAGAACACTTTCGGCTAAAGCATCCCCTGTCTATTTGACGGATAAATTCCCTAAAACACCGCTCACACTATCATCAGAATGTTCACCCTCAACTCAATTTGTAAAAGATTGGACATACTTCAACCAACGTTATGCTCAACACCCATTCCGCAACTATCATTATGGGGTTTGGCAAGAAGATAATCTTAATTTAGGGTTTGTCGTCTACCGTCCGGTCAAATTATGGGGAATACAAGCAGTTGCCTTACTCGATATCCTTAGTGAAAATCCCAAAGACTTATTACACCATTGGTCGCATACTCTACGAGCCAATAATATACATTTAGTTCATACCCTAACATCTCCAATCTCAACACTCAAACAGTCTCTCAGATCAAACCATCAGCTTATCAAACTACCAATCACCCGTAATCCGTACTATTTGACCGTGAAGCCGTTACAAGATTGCACCAAAAACATATTAAATTTAAAAAAATGGGACTTGGTTGGGGGTGATATTTTATAAGGGATCATTTCCTTTGCACTATAATGCTGTAAGGTGGAATCAAAACATTCAATTCATTACTAGCAAAGTATAGGTAAGAAGCTATGACAAAAATTAACCTTGGTTCATTAGTATATGGTCCTCACGCATCATTGATACACGAAATGGCTGATAAATGTATCAAAGATGAACGCATCCAAGCTATTTGGGTTGGTGGTAGCCTTGCTGCTGGTCATGGCGATACATTTAGCGATCTAGATTTTCGGGTCGCAGTTAAACCGGGTCAAGTTGGCAACTGGTCAAATCCAAGCTGGGAGAAATATTTGCCAATACTTCCATGTGGCGGTACGTTGATGGAATTTGGTGAACAAGCACTGTTACATCACCTTGTCTTAACAAACGGAGTAATTGTTGATTTCTTCGTTCAAGATACTGAACGGCAAAACTTGGAACCGCATCTCGTTGTTATTGCTTGTCGTGATAGCGACCTAAAGAAAAAGATAGAAAGTTTTTCGCATCCTACATCTTCGCTTACTAAAGAAATTGATGCAAAAGAAGTTAGACAGTTACTTGTTGAGTACTGGATTATCACTCATAAAGAACTAAAGGCGTTAGCTCGACAATATGATCTTTCTTCCTTTGTTGGTCTCTACTGGGAGCGTCTAGCTCTACTACGAGCATATCATATACAAATCGTGGGTAAGGATATTACTAATCAAGCTACTTTGCATATGCTCGGAGTGCTACACAAAGGATTAGCAGGCAAAATCACACAGCAACAGAAGGACATTCTTGGTTTGCCGTCACGAACACCACATGAAACAATCATTGCTATTGAATCTATAAGGTCAGAAATGGCACGTATCGGTCGTCAGCTTGCTGAGCAATATTCGTTTACATATCCTCACGAGCTTGAAGTTGTCGTACAACGCACTTTAAAGAAACATAAAGCATCTATTTTAGAGCGTTAAACAAATTAACTTATTTCCTACTGTTTTAATTTGAAAATGTTCGGAGATTAATGAATGTCTGAGAAGCGTCAGAACGCAGAAACTCTATTTTATGGGTGATGTCGTATCAATTAGTTAAAAGCCTGAACTGATATGCCGAAGGTGGGAGTCGAACCCACACTCCCCGAAGGGAACTACGCCCTGAACGTAGCGCGTCTGCCAATTCCGCCACTTCGGCAAGTGAGCATAGAGAAGTATACTGAGTGTCATATAAAAGTCAATATCAGAATCATAGGTAAATCGACTGTTTCCGGTGAATTTCAACATGTTATAATGCGCGGTGTTTGCTGTCATTGATTACAGGTAATTCTATGAAACGACTCTTGCTCACCTTTGGTATTTTACTTTGTTTTACTGTTACATTATCCCTTGCACAACAGAGCACAGGTGTGACTGCACAAGCCGTTGGTCAAGCCAATTTACGTGCCTCAGACACAATTGATTCCGAACTCGTTGGAGAAATTACTATTGGTATCAATTATCCGGTTATCGGGAGGAGTCAATTTTTCCCGTGGCTACTACTGGGTGATCCCAATACGCTTGAACCCAAAGGATGGGTCTATAACACACTTGTCACTGTCAATGGCAATGTAAATGTTGTGCCGTTTTCCGATATGAACATTAATCAAGTTGTGCCGACCCCTTTACCACTTGGCACACCTATAACCAATCAAAATCAAGTTCAACCGAATGTGATTGCTTCGCCAACGGTACTAAGTGTAACCGCTACACCCACAATTAGTGCATTTGCGGTAACTGGTGTTGCCACTGGAGAGATTAACATCCGTTATGGCCCGGGGGTAGAATACCCGCGTGTTGGGGTTGCGTATGCTGGTGACAGGTATGAAGTAACCGGATATCACACACAATTTCCGTGGGTACGAATTCGCTTTGATGGCGTCCCCAACAATCAAGCATGGATCGCACAAGATCTGCTTGCTATTGAGGGTAATGTCTTCACAACACAAGCGATTACGCAAGCCCGTTTAGCATTACCACCCTTGTCACCAACACCATCGGTAATTAGTGCAAGTGGAATCGCTGGTCAAGATACAGTTCCACTCAGCACAGGTTTTCAGGTATTAGGCAATACATTATGGAATATCGTCCTTGATAACCAATTTGACCCAGAAACAAGCCGTTTTGGGGCATTATTTGTACTGGACTTGCAAACCGGAGAAGCTCTAACCTTTGGTGACGACTTTGCATTTAGTGGAACAAGTATCAACAAAATCTCAATTTTAGCATCATTATATGAGACACTTGATACGCCGCCCTCTGTTGAACAAGCAACCGATATTGCGAATACCATGATTTGTAGTGAAAATGTTGCAACCAATCGTCTGCTCAGCACAATCGGCGGAGGCAATCAATACGACGGTGCAGAGGCTGTGACTGGATTCCTCAACGAGCTTGGTTTAAACCGGTCTTTCCTAACCGCACCATACACAACTATTGGTACACCAGAACCACCACCTCGTCCAATTCTATTACCGGAGACAACAGCTAATCAAGAAAAAGCTAACCCCGATCTATCGAATCAGCTAACTGTTTCTGAAATCGGGTCGTTACTGGCAAACGTCTATCAATGCGCCTATACCGACAGTGGTGCACTGATTGATACATTTGAGAATCGGATTGAGCCACGTGAATGCCGCCAGATGTTACATGTTATGAGTAACAATACCGTTGATGCACTACTCAAAGCCGGTGTACCAGCCGATACACGTGTTGCTCACAAACACGGTTGGATTGCTGACACACATAGCAATGCAGCCGTATTTTTCACGCCGGGTGGAGATTACGTGATTTCAGCCATAATGTATCAACCAGAATGGCTCAATTTTCAGGAGTCACTACCAGTGATTGCAGAGTTATCGCGTCAAGTCTATAACTACTACAATCCCGATAACCCACAACCAATCGTACGTGACGGATTTATCCCTGAGGCTAACACATGCAACTACGCGGGTGATCCGTTAGTCGGTGACTTGATGCAAGCTATCTGGGATGACT
The DNA here is from genome assembly GCA_002428985.1 of Anaerolineales bacterium UBA6055. Taxonomy (GTDB): domain Bacteria; phylum Chloroflexota; class Anaerolineae; order Aggregatilineales; family Phototrophicaceae; genus UBA6055. Next base: position 224,164 of record DIYL01000015.1, read on the forward strand.
AAGGCATATTTAAAGGGGCTGAATCTTGTTTCAACCCCTCATCCTAATTACTGTAGCTTATAGTGAACATCAGGCAAGTCACGCAGACGTTGTGCGGCTTGCTCTGCGGTAATATCTCTTTGAGACTCTGCCATCATCTCATAACCAACCATAAATTTCTTTACAGTTGCTGACCGCAATAATGGTGGGTAGAAATGTGCATGTAATTGCCAGTGGCTTACATCTTCATCCCAATATGGTGCGCCATGCCACCCCATTGAATACGGGAAAGATACCTCAAATAAATTATCATATTTAACAAGCATCGCTTTGAGTATTTCAGCTAATGCTTGACGTTGCGATTTATTTAAATCAGGCATGCGCAAAACATGCCGTTTTGGCAGTAATAATGTCTCGAAGGGCCAAACCGCCCAATACGGCACAACCACAAGCCAATCATCATTTTCGACAACAGTACGCTCACCCGATTCACTCTCCTGTTGCACATAATCCAATAGCATCGGCGAGCCTTGCTTGGTCAAATACGTTTTTTGTTGGTTATCTTCAGTTTTTGGGATGTTACCGAGTTTATCCGTAGCCCAAATTTGCCCGTGTGGATGTGGGTTTGATGAACCCATCAATGCACCACGATTTTCAAACACTTGTACCCATGAATACTGTTGCCCAAGTTCTGCAGTTTGTTCACCCCACAATTCTATGACAGTACGAATTTCTTCAACCGACATTTCTGCTAAGGTCAAGTCATGACGAGGAGAAAAACAAATGACACGAGCTGTGCCTCGTACAGATTGACTCTGAAATAACGGGTTCTCACTTTGCGGAGCATCTGGCACATCCGGCAACACTGCTGCAAAATCATTCGTAAATACAAACGTCGCTTCATAGTCAGGGTTTGTCTCGCCATTTGCACGGGTATTACCGGGGCATAAATAGCAATTGGGGTCATATTTTGGTCGTTCATCGGGTGCAGGTTTTTCTTGTTTTCCCTGCCATGGTCGTTTGGTACGATGTGGAGAAACTAGAATCCATTCATCCATCAATGGATTATACCGTCGATGCGGATGTTCAGTTGGGTCAAATTCCATATCCATTACCTCTTTATCGTTGCAGTTGCGTTACTCAATACAATCACATCACGTTCTTTAGATTTCATTTGGAAGACAATATCGGTATCAGATGTTTTCCACATCTCTATAATCAAGGTCTCTCCGGGGAAAACATGTTTTGAAAAGCGCACCCCAATTGAAGCTAACTTATCCCCATCATTATCACAGAAGTGCTTCATAACAGCGCGTGTTGCGAAACCAAAGAAACTCAGTCCATGCAAAATAGGTTTATCGAAATTTCCAACAGCTGCCATTTGGGGATCAGCATGCAGTGGATTACGGTCACCTGATAGGCGATAAATCAATGCTTGTATATTGAGTGTGGGTTCTTCATGTACAATATCTGGTGCGCGTTCAGGGATTTCAACTTTTTCACTTGTACCACGTTCCCCACCAAATCCACCAATACCACGAATAAACATCGCAGATCGCCCCACCGTCAAAACATCACCTGCCTCATCACGGCTTGTAACATCGGTGACCATCAACAAACCACTGCCCTTATCAAAGATATTGACAATTTTCGGTGTAGAAGTAACTGTACCGGAAGTTGGAAGTGGTTTCTTAATTTCCAGAAATTGCTCACCATGTACTAGCATCATCGGGTTGAATTCAATTCCAGCAATATTGCCGGACAAAATCGACTCAATTTGACGACCAGAAAAAATCACACCAAATGACGGAATAACTTTGAATCCATCTCCACTCATTTCATAAACATATTGTAATTCATTCTGGTCGAGCCAGTCTGCTGGCGCACCAATCCCCAGTGCATATAGTGATACATCACGTTCAGTATATGTATATGTAATTGGTTCGAGTTCCGTCCCAATTGCCTTGTTGACAACCTCCAGCGATGGCACTGTCATAAGCTTAAACCCTTTCTATAATCCAATAAAGTCTTTGTCGTCAGTGTACCAAATTAAAAGAGGGTGTGCATATCCCAGCAACACCCTCTCCAATAGATAAGATTTTGTGATTAGCCTTTAACAGACCCTTGCGTGAGACCACCAACAATCTGATCTTGTAAAGCCAAATAGATCACAAGCGTAGGTACAGCACCAATAATAGCCCCTGCAGCAAACACACCCCAATCACGTGCAAAGTTATCGCTGATGTAACCCCATAGTCCGACCATTAGAGTCCAGCTTTCTTTGTCACGCAACAGGACACGTGCAAGCACAAACTCGTTAAACGTGCCAACAAAAGACAAAATACCAACAACGATCAAAATTGGACGAACCAGTGGGAATATCAACTGCCAATAGGTTTGCCAGTGAGAAGCACCATCTACTAACGCGGATTCATCGATGTCCCGTGGAACTGAATCAAAGAAGCCTTTCATCAACCAGATATTGATGCCCATCGCACCACCCACATATACAAGAATTAGACCACCAACCGTGTTCAAGCCCAAGAATGGAATATAGTTTCCGATCTGCTGGAGCATCAAGAAGATCGCAACCATTGCAAGCAGATTAGGGAACACCTGTACAAGCAAGATGAAGACCAATAACTGTTGACGACCACGGAAACGGAAACGAGAAAATGAATAAGCACTCAATGCCGTAACCATTACCGTCAGTATCGACGTGATACCAGCTACAATGACTGTATTAACCAGCCAGCGCATGAATGGCTGCCGTTCTGTTGTAAGTAGCGTATCGAAGTTAATGAGTAGACTTGATGATATATCAAACAACTCATCGCCTATACTGACCGAATCACCAACAGCAAAGCGATAGTTCTCTACATAACCATTTTTTGGTGCGCGGATTTCTTGTTGCTCACCCTCAGATTCAATGATCATGATTGTTTGAGCACTACGCTCAACACGATCACCCTCATTAGCAACCAATTCAACAACAGTACCGTCATTGTCAGCCGTTACAAGACGTGTTTCTGGAAGTGGCGGGATAATTGATTGCGTACTCATAGATTGACTTGGGTTAAATGCAGCAGACACAATCCAGACAACAGGCAAAAGTGCAAAGATTACAGCTAGAATCAGAATCACAACCTGAATAGTCGTGTAAATGAATGAAATCTGACGGCGATCCATACCTAAGTTCTTTGTTTTATTAGACATTTTCTGAAGTCTCCTCCCAGCTCTTGGTGAGGCGGAATTGCAATAAAGTCACGCCTGCCACCATCAAGAAGATGATGATTGTGATCGCAGATGCCAGACCAAAATCAGCCCCACGCCCACCACCAAAGGCAAGTCGGAATGCATAACTGATAAGAATATCCGTGTGTCCAGCTGGTGTAGGTGTTCCGGCAATAGGTGGTCCACCTTCGTTGTATACATCGATTATCACAAAATTGTTAAAATTATAAGTGAACGATGCGATAAGCAATGGACCAACGGCAACCAATAGCATTGGCAGAGTCAAGTCCCGGAATTTTTCCCACCAATTTGCACCATCAACTTCAGCGGCTTCATACATATCAGATGGAATTGCAGCAAGAGCACCACTACATACCAACATAAAGTAAGGATAACCTAGCCATAAATTGATCAGCAAAATACCGACTTTAGCCCAACCGGGATCAGTGAAAAATGGTGGTGGTACCATGCCGAGTGACGCAATAAAGTCTGGAATGACCCCAAGATTAGGATTCAACATACCTTTCCAGACTGCCACGGAGATCAATGCAGGAACCGCATATGGCACAATCAACAGTGTGCGGAACACTTTACGGAATGGAATCTTATCGTTTTGCAATAACAGGGCAAACAACAACCCTACAGTAAAGGTTGTTACAACCGACATGAATGCGAACCCAATTGTCCAAGCAAAGATTCTTAACAATGGGCCACTTATGGCTGGACTTGTCAAGAAGTTGACATAATTATCAAAACCGATCAGCGTAATGAAACCTGTACGCAAAGTTTCACCAGCTTCGTTCTCAAACTGGCCATTTTCAGCATTCGCAACAAATGTATCACCAGTTTCCATGTCCAAAATGGCGTCGTTATCGGGTTGATAAACATAGCGCTGTTCGAATTCACCAGCTTCACGCCGTCCAGCTATACCGACTGTGTTTTCACCTGTCCCAAATGTAAGCTCTTGAGCGTCTTGAGATGCACGTAACGATTCACCGCGATCCAATAAACGATAACCGTTGTACTCTTCAGGCAAATCAGCACCAGCATCAACCGATGTCACAGCCTCAAAATCATTTAATGTTGCAAAATAATAAGCATCGCCATCATCTTCATCTGTCAACCAGAGTGCATAGTCTCCAGCATCATTCTGATAGATGTTCCAACCATAAACTTTGCCACCCTCAGGTAAATAAGTTTCATTTGCCAACAATGTTATAACTTGTTGTTTTGTTAATAAGTTTCCGTCACCATAATTTGTGAGCGACACATATACAGTATAAACAAGTGGGAATACTATCATTAACCCCATAAGTGCAAGCGCAGGCGAAATCCAACGCAATGGATAGAGATCATCGCGCAAATTAATCACATTGACCATGAGCGTAATTAGACCGATGGTTATTGCCAGTTCCCAAACGCCATCGTTGGCGAATGAGTACACAAGAAACAATGCAAATGCATCAACTATGGCTAAAGCAAAATAGGTTAGTCCAAGTTGTGCAATTGATTTACTTTTCCCATTAGACCGTTTGGGTTTGTCGTCTGTTGTAGCTGTCGTCATATCCCTAAGCATTCGTCACATCAAAGACGAGTGCCATTCTCCTTTCCAATTATATAACGTACAGATTCAACAACGGGGGATACCCCTCAGGATAATCCCCCGTCACATCAGTAACTGATGTTGTTGAAGTTTCGGTTTAGGCTGTGGTTTAGCCTTCTTCTTCAGCGATGAGGTTACGGATTTGTTCAGCAGCATCGGTGAATGCTTCTTCACCGGTCAATTCACCGGTACGAACCAATTCCATTGCGCCACCCCATGCACTCCATACAGAGGACATTTCAGGAATTGCAGGCATAGCTAGACCTTCTGCGCCAGCAGAAACGAAACCGTTGAGAATTTCGTCTTCAATGCTGTCACGTACTGCGAGGAATGCAGGTGGGCGTGGATCTGCATTAAAGATAGAAGACATTGCTTCTTCGGTAGCGATGTACTCAAATAGGAATGCTTCAGCAAGAATTTGATTTTCGCTGAATGCGCTAATCATGAACCCTTGTACACCTAGGAATGGTTGCGCAACAGTGCCTTCAGGACCAGTTGGGATACCGCTAACTTCAAATGGAACACCAAATTCTTCAATTTGTGGGATAGCCCATGGACCTGTAACGATCATAGCCGCATCACCGGAACCAAAGAGTGTGTGCATGACATCATAGTCAACGCCAGATGGCATCAATTCATCAGCAACCATGCCTTCAAGCCACGTTGCAGCTGCGATTGCACCTTCACTGTCGATACCTACATCTTCTGCATCATAACCAGCTTCGGTCAAGCCAAATACATAACCGCCGAATGCGGTTTGCAATGGGAAGAAGTGGTATGGATCATTATCTTGGATAATATAACCATATTGTGATTCGCCATCAGCAACCAACGCTTCGCTGACTGCACGAACATCATCCCATGATTCAGGAGCTTCTGGAACAAGGTCAGTGTTGCGAACAAAAGCAACATTTTCTGCAGCATATGGCAAACCATATTGAACACCATCAAATACAAATGCGTTCACTGCAGCAGGAAGGAAGTCTTCTGCAACATCTGTAATATCGATTTCTGCGAGCAGACCATTTACAGCCAATTCACCTAACCAGTCATGAGCACCAATGATCATGTCTGGGCCTTCACCTGCAGGTGCAGCAGTTTTGAATTGGTCACGGATGTCACCAAATCCAAGTTCTTGAACAACAACAGGGATGCCGAATTCTTCTTCAAAGTCAGCACCAAGTTCTTCTAAGATAGGTGCACGGGTTTCGTCTGCCCATACAACTAGTGCATCTTCGTCTTGTGCGGATACACCCAACACACTAACGACCATCATCATAGCGATGAACAATGCAAAAATTTTTGTGAGTTTCATTCAACTTTCCTTTAAGTAATTTTGTTTACAAAATTAATCACTCCGTGATTGGACTAATTATATACAAAGCAATACCTTTAAAGAAACGTTTAACCTTGTATAAAGTAACCAAAATTAATGGGAAATTAGAGATGAAATGCAAAGTGAAAGTAATCAGAACTATTCGGAAGTATTCGGTGACTGTGGTGAAATAACCCGCAAATATTCCCACGAATAAATTCCAGTAGCATGTCCATCATCCCAAGTGGGCTGGATCGCGTAATTCCCCACAGGGCTTATGCCAGTTATCTGATATGATCTCTTCGGAGTTAATTTCAAAATATCATCAGGTGCATGTTCAATTCCCATATATTGATGTCCACCTCGGCATTCCACACAAGGGCATGCTTCACGCAAATGTGATAGAGGGTATTGACTTATGAGACCGTCATTCCATGATATTTCAAGATGACCTTGTGTTTTATCCAGTGTAATTTTGGTTGGTGTATAATCCATTGTTATCTACCTTATACTATTCGACTATGAGCCTATGCTATACTTTGGGAAATTATTTGAGAAGTATCGTCCATATGAGTTCTGATAATATTGATACAAAAAAATTAGAGAAACGTAATCATGAGTTGACTGTTCTTAATCACATTGCAGAAGCACTCAACCGTGAAATTCAACTGAAAGACGCACTCGAAACAGCCTTGTATAAAATTATCAAACTATTTGATCTAACAACTGGATGGATCTTCTTGAAAGAAGACAATACAGACAAGTTTTACACCGCTGTAACAATTGACCTTCCCCCTGCCCTAGCTGATCATCCACGCCGTATGGGTGGTACATGTTATTGCATTGATTCCTACATCGAAGGTGATATGGATGGAGCGGCTAACATCAACGCCATCCTGTGTTCGCGGTTAGAAAATCTTAAAGATGGTACGGCTGGACTGCGCTATCACGCCAGTATTCCATTATATGCGCATGATAGTGACGACAAGATTCTCGAATTAGGCATCCTGAATGTAGCCAGCACCGATTGGCGCGAAATTTCGGCTGATGATTTACAGGTACTCCATACTGTTGCAGATCTGATGAGCATTGCCATCCAACGCACCCGCCACTATCAAAAAAGTAAAGATATCGGCGCAATCAACGAACGTAATCGTATCGCCCGTGAGATACACGATACGATCGCACAAAACATGGCGGCTACAATTCTACAACTTGAAACTGCTGATACCCTACTTGAACGTAATTCAAATCCTGAAAAAGTCAGGGCTACTATCCAACGAGCCCTAGACATGACCCGTGCCAACCTTGAAGAAGCTCGGCGATCAGTCATGGACTTACGTGCTGCCCCGCTCGAGGGAAAAACATTACCTGATGCTCTGCGTCACTTGCTTGATGAACCGGATCTTCAAACCAGCTTAGAAACACAATGCGACATTATGGGCAGTGGTCCACCGCTACCCACACGCATCTCGACTGGATTATATCGTATTGCTCAAGAAGCCATTAATAATGTAAAACAACATGCAGACGCTAAGAATCTAAGGGTTGAACTTCGGCTCGTCCCAGATCGTGTTCAATTAGTGATCGAAGATGATGGCAATGGCTTTCGAACATACAACATCCCAAACGGGCATTACGGGTTGATCGGCATGAAAGAACGAACAAAACTTTTGGGCGGGAAAATCAACATTTCGAGCACCGCCAATATAGGTACAATTATTGAAGTCATGATTCCACTGGATACAATCTTATGAGTCCCAAAATTCGTATTCTAGTTGCTGATGACCACCCAGTCGTTCGGGATGGACTAGTCGCGATCCTGAGTACACAGGATGATTTTGCGATCGTTGGAGAAGCTCAAAATGGCGATGAGCTCATTCAAAAAGCTCGCCAATACACCCCAGACATTATCTTAACTGACCTAGAAATGCCTATAATTGACGGTGTTGACGCAATCAAAGCAATCCGCAATTATCTGCCTGACATACAATTTGTCGTATTTACAGCATTCGATACAGACGAGCGTATTGTCAGTGCAGTACAAGCCGGTGCAAAAGGTTATTTACTCAAAGGTGCACCACGCGATGAGATATTCAGAGCCGTACGTGTGGTAAGCCGAGGTGGGTCATTACTTGAACCAGATGTCGCTTCCAAATTACTACAACATATCAGTGGGGAATCGGGTAAGTCACCAAATGATGATTTACCTGAACCTTTGACGGAACGTGAGCAAGAAGTTCTAGCTTATCTCGCACAGGGCAAGAAAAACAAAGAAATTGCGGTTGAGCTCTTCATTACAGAGCGCACAGTCAAATTTTATGTCAGTGCAATTCTTGGGAAGCTCAATGCAAGCAACCGCACCGAAGCAGTTACTATCGCAGCCCAAAAAGGACTGATTAAATTATAAAGTCTGTCCTAAAGTACAGTCCATTCTAGTCGATCATCACATACAATCTGGATGAATTTGCACCATACTGTGAATATCGTGGATAAGGAGATAGAAACTATGACAAATCCAATTCATATTGTTGGAGTCGGTGGCACACTAAGAATAGATTCTCGAAGTTTATACGCACTTGATTACGCATTATCCATAGCCCAATCGCAAGGTGCATCAGTCACACGTTTCTCAATGTTCGATCTACAATTACCAATGTACGATCCATCACGCGATTACGCAGATGAGGATGCCACCATCAAACATTTTATCGAGACAATACGTACTGCCGATGGCATGATCTGGAGTACTGGTGCGTACCATGGCACACTTGCAGGTGTCACAAAGAATGCAATTGATTATATGCAATATCTCAGCGGTGGTGAGCATCCCTATTTGCATAACAAGGTCATCGGCCTAATTGCAACAGCTGGTGGCGATATGGCAGGTGTAAATACATTAACTACAATGACACATAGTGTCCATTCTCTACGTGGTACAGTTGCCCCTCTCATGGTATCCATTCATAATGCGAAGTCTACCTTTGACACTAACGGGAATATCGTCAGCGAAAAGTATGAGAAAAAGCTCAATGCACTAGGTAAACTTGTTGTTGAATTAACAAAGAAACTTAAAGTCAGCCGTGAAGCAAGTGTTTAGCTAATCTATTACATATGGGTAGACTGTGTGTTTACCCGTTAATATTCTATAAAATCCCCTGTGTCTGCCCTACGATTGCTTTTGTTTTACTTGCACTTATACAACCCTCTGTTACAATATCATGGCTATAATCTATCGACAAATATGGAGCTTCATTAATGCGTATTCGCTTAATTTCCTTATGCTTGCTGGCAACCCTGTTACTACTGACAGCATGTCAAGGACCACCTCCGACGCAAATTGTATTAGTCGTCACAGCTACACCAGAAACAACAACTGAAACTACCCAAACGGGTGACACTAACATTGATGCTCAATCAGCAGACGATACACAAACTGATGAAGCAACAGAAGAGCCGACAGCCACACTCGAACCATCTATAACACCGACAGCAACCACCACACCTACTCCAGATCCATTCCCAACGCCCGTTGAAGGACAAATTTATGTCGCTGAACAACGCTTTGAAGATGGCTGGATGTTCTGGGTAGAACCTGTTGCTCAAATCTGGGTACTTACGATAGAAGAAAGTGAAGACGGCGAAGAGACCAATCGTATCTGGTCAGTCTATGAAGATTCATTCGCAGAAGGCGAACCCGAAATTGATCCTGAGATTGTTCCACCAGAAGGACTTTATCAGCCAGAACGAGGGTTTGGCAAACTTTGGCGCGAAAACCCAGAAGTTCGTGAGGCCGTTGGTTGGGCTCTAGAGCCAGAATTAGGACACACAACCCGCTATGAATATCATGCAGGGGGCGAAGTCATCACGGATGAGGAAACTGAAGAATTAGAGTATGAACCAGGACCGGGTTATCATTTGGTAGAAAGCTTATTCGGGGACCTATTCCAGTTTAATGAAGATGACTTTAGCTGGTCTGTAGAAGAGTAGTATAAAGAATTGGGGGTATGACAGGATGGATAATCTACGTCGCTGGGAGATGGATCGTGCTGTAAATTTCAAGTATCAAATTGCAGCAGATGCGCGATTTAGTCGTACAGACTATACGGATGATCAAGTGTGGGAGCTTAATCTTGGTTCACGCAACAATCCGGCACTTTCATTTCAGACACAATTTGGAGGTCGGACTGAAGTCGCCAGTATTGTTCCTATGTGGACAATAGACGGACGCGCAATTCAACAGTTCCAGACTTATGTCACACCACCATATCTAACCCATTTTGCACCTGGTTATATTCGTGTTGAAGCGCAAATCACATCAGAAGTCGAGCTAGTTGCACAATATTGGGCAATGGAATCACGTGCTGCAGGCGGTGAATTTAGTCTGACGAATACAGGTGATAAAGACCTACAATTACATTTAGATTTGTTTGGTCGGGTTGTTATCAATAACCGTAACCGTAAACTCAATGTTCTGACATTCCGTGACGATACAATTGCATTACACCTTGGCCAAATTGGTAACATTAATCCCGTTGTCACGCTTGAAGGATCTAGCTTATCTGTTTACGGTGGGTATATCTCCAGTCCTAAGGTCGGATGCCGAGTCAGAATCGAAGTTGGTCAAACTGTTAAAATCCCATTCGTCGTCGCAGGACTTGCCGAGATGCGGGATTCTGTCAGTCTTGCCATGAACTGGATGTCACGTCCATGGAAGCCCTTTTTTGAACAAATTAATCTTGAAGCCACAACTGTCCCGAAGATCGAAACTGGCAATTCTGAATGGGATAAATTGATTGACCTCTCTTACGCTCAATTGGTAAATGCTTTCATGAAGCCCACCGAGAATTTGCCTTATGCATCATTTGTTGCGACGAGAGCAAGTAATCGGGGATGGAGTAAACGGGGTGATGGAAGCGACCATATTCGTGTATGGTCAGGACAAGATCCTACCCTTGCCTATCTAACTGTACCAGCTATCGCAAGTATTGATCCGAAATTAGCACAGGGGGTTATCATAAATTACCTATCCACACAGGATGATTCAGGATTCGTTGATCGCCAACCAGGTCTAGGCGGTCAAACTCAAGGCATGATGATGATGCCAATCTTAGCACGTATGGCGTGGATGATTTATGAATATACACAGGATAAGCAATTCCTAACCGAGTCATTCCCCAAACTCGAAGCGTTTTTTAAACGTTGGTTCAATCATGATATGGATGCAGATAGTGATGGTGTCCCCGAGTGGCAATCCGAACGTCAATTAGGATATGTCGCATTGCCAACATTTGGTAAGGGGCAAGCATGGGGGCAAGGTGCCAACATTAAACAAATGGAAACACCTGATTTAGTCGCCTATCTCATTTCGGAAGCAGATGCGCTTGTTGAAATCGCTACTACGTTAGAAGAAGACACGGAAGACCTTACAGAACAACGAACACAGCTCGAAGAACATTTAGAGGCATTCTGGGATGGTACACGTTACACTTACCGTGATCGGGATTCTCATATCACAACAGATAGTGTCGAATTGCTTGATGGAGTAGCTGGTGATGAACTACACACGATAAATCGTGGACTTGTTGTACCAAATCGTGTCGTTATACGAGTTGTCGGTGGTGTCAATCATCGTCCCAAAATAAAACTATCACTAGTTGGTAAAGATACAAACGGCAATCCGATAACTATTGACGCTGAGACAGATGATTTCCTCTGGCTCAATCGTCAAGGCATGTATACTAGCACACAAGCCCTGTCACACATCGAGAGCATTCAAATAGATGGACTAAGCCGCGTCTACAAAATTTATGCAGAGACAATCGATAATAGCCGTCTTGACATCAATCATCTGCTTCCATTATGGACAGGACGTATTCCAGAAGATAATGCCAAATCTCTGGTAGATATTGCGATGGATGAGAACCACTTTATGCGTCCAAATGGTATCACGATGGTTAGTGCATCAGATCACGATTTCTCACCGTCGAATGCCAACGGTGGCGGCGGTATATGGATGTATTGGTTATCACTCATTGGCGAAGGCATGGTAAAAAGTGGCTATCGTAAAGAAGCGACACAACTAATCAAAACCGTGCTCGATTCACTCACAAAAATGCTAGCTAATGATGGCTATTTATCACAGTTCTACCACAGTGACGAACTCAAAGCTTATGGTGAAGATCATCATATTGGGGGACATGTGCCATTGCATTTGTTAACCCAAATTCTTGGTGTGCGGATTGTGTCACGTTATCAAGTATGGGTCGGTGGCGAATTCACATGGGATGACCAAATTATCTTTGAACAATATGGTATTGTTGTCACACGTTCTGATAAAGAGATTTATATTCGCTTTGGCTCAGGTCATGAAGTTACACTTGATGCAAATGCAGAATGGCAACAAGTTGTCGACCCGACTCCAACATTAAAAGTAGAAGAGCCTGATGAACCCGAAATTCCAGAATTACCAGAAACCTCAGCGTCAGAATCTGGAAAACGCGTTATGATAGAAGTAGAGGATGAAAATAGTTCCAATATTCCAGTTGAAATAGAAAGTGATCCGACATCAGATGAACCTAGCGAAGAGGACATTATCGAAGAAGCTGAGATTATTGAAGACGATGACTCGTCCGAATCATCAAACGCAACTGATCCTGAGTCAGATGACGAACCTGATGACACTCAATCATAAATCAAATAACAGCGCGTAGAAAACAAATCGAATGTCGGAACCGACCCTCGACCCAATCCAGATATATGACTTTATGTTCCGCAGTATTGGGGATGGTATTCTCATTGCCTCCCCACCTGATCTACGTATCACTCATATGAACCCTGCAGCAGCTGCTATGTTGCAAGTGACAGTTGATGATGTATTAGATGCGACTCCAAGAGAAGTTTTCAAAAAACATCCGAATTTGATCAATCTTTTCGAACGTCATGGAGACCAAAATCTAGATGTCCGATTACCCCGTCGACGCGTCGCAATCGGTATTGCATCAACGATGGAAGCGGGTGAACGAGTCGTCATCTTGCAAGATGTAACAGAAAAACGTAATTTAGAAACACGTCGCGAAATGCTCATCAAGTCGATTGCACATGATCTTCGTAATCCAATCGCTGCCATTGGTGGTTTTTCTGATTTGGTCAGTAAATTCGGTGATATCAACGATCAGCAAGAAAAGTTCCTCACACGCATCAAACAGACAACTGGCAAACTCCACGATATGTCAGAATTACTGGTTGATCTGGCATGGATTGAAGCTGGTATGCCTCTTTCTCATGTGCCAATCCGTTTAAGTGATGCGATCCATAAAACGATTAATTCCCTTGAGGTATTAGCCCAAAAACAACAAATTGGGATGGCAGTGTCCTTACAAAATCCATTACCCGTAGTCATGGGTGATGCAGAACGCTTACATATGGTCATCTATCATCTACTGCATAACGCAATTATGTATTCTGACCCCGAAGATAATGTTGTAATTCATGCGTGGGGAGATGAAAAAGAAGCCTATTGTAGTGTAGCTGATCAAGGGATTGGTATCAGTGATGAAGAAGTTGAGCTTATTTTTGACCGGATGTATCGCTCGCGTGATCCGCGTGTGCGTGCTATCCCGGGTGGTGGTATTGGTCTTACATTAGCCCGCACTATTATCCGACGCATGGGTGGGGACTTATGGGCAACAAGTAATCTCGATGAAGGCACAACATTTACATTTGTTTTGCCTAGTGAGGATATTTAGGGTGTCTCGTGCAAAAGATTAAGATTCGTCTGCCAGCTACCCTCACTCATTTTGGGCCAAGTCTTGATACATTAGGGCTCGCAGTTGGCATTTATACAAATATAGAGATAAGTTCACGCTCGGATAATCAACTTGTGGTTGAAGCGGAAGGGAAAAACGCCAAGCATTATCCACTTGCTGTTCGCCATCCTGTTGTTCGTGGAGCGTCACGTATGTTCCAGTATTTCGAGAATACTCAACTCGGGTTACACATTAGAGTAAAAAACGATATCCCAATCGGTTGTGGTTTGAATGCAGAGACCAGTTTTCTTATTGCAGGTATGATTGGTGCGAACTATCTCATGGGTAACAAATACACTCGTGATGAATTAATCCCCCTAATTGCGGAGTTTGCTCCTCATACTGATAGTGCAATCGCAGCTTTTCTGGGTGGATTAGTTACCAGCATCAAAGACAATGAGGACATTAGCTATCAAGCATTACCTATAACACCGTTTCGACTTATTATCGCTGTACCAGACATCCGTCGGTTTAATGTAGAGGACTCTCCAGAACTAATCGCATTATCAGATATGCGAGCTAATTTACGCCGAACGACCATACTCCAGCAAGCTTTCGCACTCGGCGACCTTAATTTACTGGCAAAAGCACTGAATGACCCCATCGATCAGCCTCTTATTCGTGCTGGGAATCCAGATTATACACATATTACTGAGATAGCTCGTCGTGAGGGTGCGCTAGCAATTACAACCACGGGGCGTGATTCAACTATGGTAATTATTGCAGATAAAAACTTACCACATATTGAACATGCTGTTCAGAAAGCATTTGACAATCTCAATACACAAGCCGATGTGATAACTGTCCCGATTGACACACAGGGCGTTGTCATTAGTATTATGCAATCCGCTTAGATTATAATGCGCTATCTTCTTTTACTATGCCTATTTTGTATCGGATGTAGTACATCAGAAACGCTCACGCCTGCTATTAACGTCGTTACCGCAATACCTACATCGCAGGCAACCGAAATTCCAACCCCAGTAAGTATCAATATAGATGACGTCTCCACTTCTTGCAATGTGACGCATAACGAGATGTTAGCACCCTACCTGCCATCCGTCAACAACTGGGTAACCAGCAATGGTACACAATTGCAATCAAATAACGCGCCATTTACGATCTACGGTATTAATTATTATCCTCGTATGTCACCCTTTGATTTATTCCTAACCGATACATCAGCTGATATTATTGCAAAAGAACTCGATGTTATTATTCCATCCGGAATCAATACAATACGAATTTATGTCAATCTTGAGCAACTATTTCTATGCGAATCTGAAGCTATCCCGAATCCTGATACATTTATCATACTTGACCGCATTATTAATACCATTGGCAACAAGCAACTACATACAATTGTTGTATTACATGAAGTAATAAACAATACGCAACTAACATCTTTGGAACAGGTTCGATTTATCACTCAACGTTATGCACAAGAGCCAGCTATCTTGGCATGGGATATGCTTGAGAATGGAGATCGTCTTTATATAGACTTATCATCAGAAACTGTGCTTACATGGTTAGCAAATGCAATCCAAGCCATCCGACAAGTTAATAGTCAACACCTAATTACTGCCAGCTGGCGAACTAATGCGCAAGACATCATCGAATGGGTAGACATAGTTGGTTTTCAACACTTTGGGGACTACCAAGTTCTACGTCAAGAGATTGCAAATCTAAAGTCACAAACAGATAAACCGATACTGTTATCTGCAATTGGTTTCAGCACTTTTGATATAGACGAAACAGCACAACGGAACTTATTGTTTCAAGCGATGGAGGAAGTACAAAATAATGAACTTGCAGGTTGGGCGCTCTACATGGCATTTGACTATCCAACTTCAGTAACCTGCCAAGAACCTAATTGTCCTGCAGACGCAACGAGTATCAATTTTTATGGTATCTGGAATACAAGCTATTTTCCTAAGCTAGCTGTTGACGCAGTAAAACGAGTGACCGGTGTTATTGAAGTAGAAGAATAAAAAAATGGATACTTGTGTATCCGTTAATTTTATGTTGATATGGGTGATGAGGGACTCGAACCCCCAACCTATTCGGTGTAAACGAATTGCTCTGCCAATTGAGCTAATCACCCTAATAGGATTAGAATTATAGAAATATCTTTTAATAAAGTCAAGACTCAATCTAGCCATTCAGGTTTATCAATACTCATATATTCTTGAATCGCTCCATATATATGTTGGACATATCGTGTGCCTCCACAGACTCTTAACTCACATGTTCCGTAAAGGAGCTTACGCCCTTTTTGCTGACTACTTTTAGGTTATTTTGTGTCAATTTGCTGTAAACACGAATAAGGCAACTTCAATACAGCAAGCCAATAGTCTTCAATCTCATCAATGGTCAAACCATTACCCAGATATACTGTAATTCGTATCTGCAATTCATGGTTGCGTATACCTAAACTTTCTCGTAAAAATCGAATATAACTCATCATCATGTCAGTATCAGAGTTTGTAAAGCGACATTCATTACGATCCTTCGTTCCCTCAGCCCAATACAACATACACCCCACTAAATGTAGCGCATCGCCTTCTCGAGCTTTTTCACGCCCAGCTTGTTGATAAGCCTCACGTATTTTCCGATGCTTTAATTTGTTCGTTATACTTCCCTGATGTTGTGCACCATATAACCGTTTATTCTCCATTAATTGATGCCGTTGGTCATCTGTTAATGGTACATCTTTTAACCAACGGCTGGCTGTTGACTTGGACACACCAACAAGTTCAGCAATTTTATTGACTGATAAACCTTTGTCTTTACGCAGGCGAATAGCTTCTTCACGTTGTTCAGTTTTTGTCATGATGTGTCCTCTTCATATTGTGTTACATCCGTGGTGGTGTAACTCCCGTCTGCCCCTGATATTTACCCTTTTTGTCAGCATATGATTGCTCACAGGGTTCATCGGCTTCAAAAAACAAGACCTGTGCCAGGCCTTCATTTGCATAGACTTTGGCGGGTAATGGGGTGGTGTTACTAATTTCGAGTGTAACATACCCTTCCCATTCAGGTTCAAAAGGTGTGACGTTGACGATCAATCCGCAACGTGCATATGTCGATTTGCCAAGGCACACAGTCAGCACAGTACGCGGAATCCGAAAATACTCAACCGAACGTGCCAAAGCAAATGAGTTCGGCGGGATAATACATACATCACCTTTAAAATCTACAAATGAATCACTGGCAAAGTTCTTCGGATCAACAATTGCCGAATGTACATTTGTGAAAATCTTAAAGTCATCGGCTACACGCAAGTCATAACCGTAAGAAGACACACCATAACTAATTGCGCCCTCGCGTACTTGTTGATCGACAAATGGCTCAATCATACCGTGTTCTTGCGCCATTTTTTTAATCCAATGGTCAGGTTTAAGTCCCATAGTTCTATCCTTATCATTTTAAATTTATGGAGTTTATTGTAAACAAAAAAAGCACAGACGATAGTCCATGCCTTTATCATCGTATAGAGTTTGGATTTACATGCGTTCCGGTGCAGACATACCCATTAGTTTGAGCAACCGATGGAATACACTTTGCGCTGCACGATAAAACCGTAACCGCGCTTTTGCCACATCTTCTGGTACATCACTGTGCAGCACCATCACATTATCATAAATGGGGTGAAATACACTCGCCAATTCATGTGTATAGAATGCAATTTTATGTGGCTCGAAGTTCGTCACTGCTTGTTCAATCGTCGCACCGAGTTCCAGTACTTTGCGGATAAACTTAAGCTCATCTTCACCGAGCAAACTTAAATCTGCCCCTTCATCAGTTAGACCTGCTTCATCCGCTTTACGGAAAATGCCAGCACACCGCACATGAGCATTCTGAATATAATACACAGGATTGTCATTAGTCTGCTCAACGACTTTATCAACATCGAAATCTAGTTGTGATTTTGGGCTACGTGCCAACATATGATACCGCACCGCGTCAGCACTGGTCATCTCAACAAGGTCATCCAATGTTTCGAAGTTCCCAGCCCGCTTCGACATTTTAACGACTTCATATTCGCCGGATTCTGGATTCGTTTTCACAATTCGAACCATTTGTAGAAAAATCACGTGAACTCGACTCGGATCAATATCCATTGCCTTTAGCCCCCACTGCACCACTTGTGCCTCGGTGTAATGGTCTGTACCAAGCACATTCACAGCAAGGTCAAAATCCCGATTCAGTTTATCTTTGTGGTAGGCAATATCTGGCAATGTATATGTCGGTACACCATCTGCTTTGACCATCACACGGTCTTTATCATCGCCAAATGTTGTACTTCTAAACCATTGTGCAGGTTCATAGCCTTTTTCAGTGAACTCAGCAATATTTTCTTCGCTTTCACCTTCCCAATAGACTGCTTCATAGACATGTCCATTGTCGCGCATCGCATCGAGCACATTCCAGACTTCTTTATTCTCAAATAACGAGGTTTCATTGAAGAAAGCGTCATGTTTAATTTCAACTGAATCTAGTGATTTCTTAATCCAATCAAACATTCGTGCTTCAGCAAGGTCTTTGAAATATTCCCACTCTTTATCCTTAAGTGCATCATTGTGTTCTTGAGCAAGTTCTTGTGCATACTCGATCAAATATTCACCTTGATAATATTCGTCAGGGAACTCCACATCCATTCCAATAGCTTGTTGATACCGTAGCATCAGGCTGTTACCAAGGATAATCATCTGATTGCCTGCATTATTGAAGTAATACTCGCGTTGGACTTCATAACCTGCCGCTTCTAGTAGACGCGCCATCGAATCTCCAACAATCGCGTTACGGGTGTGACCAATTGTAATCGGGCCACTTGGGTTTGCACTCACAAATTCAACTTGAGCAACTTTACCTTCACCAATATCCAATTGAAAGAAATCATCACCCTCTTCAATAATCGTCTCAACCTGTTGTTTGAGATAATCATTAGAGAAATAAACATTCACAAAACCTGGAGGTGCGACTTCAATCTTATCGACAAATTCGGAAGATGGCAGATGTTCAACAATAATATTGGCAATATCAAGTGGTTTTTTACGTGCTGGTTTAGCTAAAGCCATCGACGGATATGCGAGGTCACCCTGCCCTTCGCGCTTTGGCGGATTCACAGGGATACTAGGAATATCAAACTCAGGCAATTCACCTGCTGACTGCGCCGATTGAATTGCCTGTGTGATAAGTTGTTCAAGTTCTTTGTTTAACTGTTTCAAGTTATGACTACCTTTGGTTCTAGACGGGTCAACATGGATATAAAATTCTAGCAAATAAATCACTGATATTTAATGGCGGGTTCTATACAACTTCAAACTTATTTCAGAATGTCGTCAATCATCCGAACACCCAAAAATTCAGATTCACCGGACTTGACCGCCCACACCTTTGTATAGTCGGCTTGCCAGACTTCAAATTCAATAGCTTGCATGCCATACGAAAGCAATTTCTGTCGCATTGTTTCTTCATTCCATGTGCGATTTGGCATCCAACGTGTATCAATGCGAATCGTAGTTAACAGAATTCCACTGGGGCGCAATACACGTATCATCTCTCCGAGAACGGATTCAGGGTCAGGCATGAATTCGAGAGCTTCCAAACACGTGACAACATCAAACGACGCATCATTAAATGGTAGCTCTTGACCATTTTCGACTCTCAGCGTGATAAAATCTTCAAAATGTTGATCAGTAATTTTTTCACGGGCAATATCCAACATTTTTTTGCTTAAATCTACACCCACAATATGTCCGAAAAAATCAGGATTCCGCGTCATAATAAGCGGAACACGTCCGGTACCAGTTGCCACATCTAAAATTATCGGATTATCATGCGGTTGAATCCGATACATAATCGGTTGTGAGACAAGCACAAAGTCAGCATAATCATCAAACTCTTTAATACCATCATAACGACTTGCATAGACATCATATAGCCAGATCACCATACCTCTACCGAGGTATACCCCCTCAGTTTCAAAGATTAGCCACCAAACGAGAAAAGCCACTACAGCTAGCAACAAACCAATACCCAGCAAAACTATCATTTAAGCAAACCCTTCTCACGTAAATAGGGTATACATGATTCAATACCTTCATCTAATGGTACGCTTGATTGCCAATCGAGCAATCTATTTGCCTTCTCCATTGAGTAACAGGATTTTGATGTTATAAACTCAACCATCGCAGGAATTGATCGAGGTTCATTTGTTAGTGTGCCAATCACTGCTTCGGCTATTGGCGCAGCGAACTTAAATAGTCCAACTGGTAGGCTCAACCAGTTTTGATGTCCGACTAAAGCCGAATATTTACCAAGGAATTCACGCCATGTCGGCGGAGATGCTGGCGCGCAATTAAACGCCTCTTTATCAGCATTCGAGTGAGTTGCAACTGTAATACACAAATCAACCACATCATCAACGTGAATTGGATGTGTGTTCCCACTTCCATCCCCGATAAATGGTGTCGGATTCCATTTAGCCAACCGAAACATTGTCTTTGTCCATGGATTACTCCTTTCCCCATATATCAAGGCTGGTCGTACAATACTATAAGATAAGCCCTTTGCATCCGCTAATGTTCTCAGCATAACCTCAGCACTAGCCTTAGTCACATTGTATGGATTTTTGGTTGAGATAATCGTGTGATCTTCGGTCACTGTACCCACCACAGGAAATCCATAATACGCAATTGAGCTCACATGAACAATACGCTTAACGTTATTCTCTATTGCTCCATAAACAACATTAGCCGTTCCGTCGACGTTAATCGCCTTCTGGTATTCAATTGTGCCACCTAATGCTGCCGCAACATGAAAGACATACTCAACGTCTGCCATGACCTCTTTCATGCGGACACTGTCGGTAATATCACCCATCACGACATCTACATTAGGCAAGTCTTTGATGTAACGGTCGCGATCCGGTTGTCTTGCCAGCGCAATTACAGTCGCACCGTCATTGGATAGTCTTTTTACCAAGTGTCCACCAAGAAAACCTGTTGCACCTGTCACAAGTATCTTTGAATTGTTTAGCGTCATGTATTCATCTCAATAATTATTGCGTAGAATCAACCGGATTATAACAAATACTGACACATCGCAACGCTTGTTATTAGGTTGACATCAAGTCTGTTTCACGGAATTGCATTTCATAGAGTTTGGCATATAGTCCGTGTTCTGCCATTAATTCTTCGTGCGTTCCCAATTCGACAATCTGTCCTTTATCCAACACAGCAATCCGATGTGCCACACGAATTGTACTCAGGCGATGTGCAATAATAAGGGTTGTGCGGTCTGTCATCAAGTTGCTGAGGGCTTCTTGCACAAGGTGTTCACTCTCATTGTCAAGACTAGATGTGGCTTCATCGAGTAACAAAATTGACGGATTCTTTAGAATCGCACGTGCAATTGCAACCCGTTGCCGTTGTCCACCACTTAGTTTTACACCACGTTCGCCGACAACTGTATCGTATTCGTTTGGTAGTTCACTGATAAACGAGTGAGCATTCGCCGATTCGGCTGCCGATATAATCTCGTCTTCCGTCGCGTCTAACTTACCATACAGAATATTTTCACGAATTGTGCCCCCAAATAATAAGGTTTCTTGCGGGACAATCCCAATATGTTGGCGCAAACTACCTTGGGTAACATCACGCACATTATAATCATCAACGGTGATAATACCTGATGTTGGGTCGTAGAATCGTGGAATCAAATTGAACATGGTACTTTTACCCGCACCACTTGGGCCGACTAACGCCACAATTTCGCCTTCTTTGATGTGCAAATTGATGTTCTCTAGTACATGATGGTCATCTTCATAGGCAAATGACACATCATTGAGAGCAATCGCTCCTTTGACTGTGGATAATGTTGTCGCATTTGGCGCATCGTCAATTTCGGGATGCATATCTAAAATTTGGAATACGCGCTTCGTCGCACCAATCGCTTCTTGAAATTGTGAGTACAGATTGATTAAACCCGCAAAACTACCAGCAACCGTCAGACCATAAATAAGAAATGCAATCAATTCACCCGCTGATAAACGCCCATCCAGTACTTCACGACCACCAAACCACAAAATAAGTGACAAGCCACCGAAGGCAAAAAACGCAATAATCGGACCGAAGACTGACCGTACTGTGAGTAATTTTACAGCTGCCTTAAATGCAATGTTGACAGCATCGTTGTAACGTCCGACCTCATAACTCTCACGGACAAAACTTTTCACCTCACGGATGTTCTGGAATACCTCTTCTGCGACCACAGTTGCGCTAGCGATTTCATCCTGTACTTCCGTACTGATCTTGCGTATGTATCGACCAAATACAAAACCGACCACAACAATAACAGGCATTAGCACAATAATGAACATCGTCAGTCGCCAGTTAAGCACAAACATAATCAGCACTGATCCAATTAATGTGAGTGACTGTTGCAACAACGTGCTCACATTTCCGGTCAAAACTGTCCGCATTACAGTGACATCACTTGAAATACGACTAATCAATTCACCGACACGTCGCTCCGTGAAGAACTTTACCGATAGAGATTGTAGATGTTCATACAGTTCTTTTCGGATATCAACGACAATCTTTTCACCAACAAAATTCAGATTGTAGTTCTGTACAAACGTTGCCACAGATCGGAATACAAAAACCAATAACAATAAAAGTGTGATGGTATCTAGTAGTTGTAAGTCCGCATCCGTAAATACTGAGTCAACCACACTTTGGATCACAGCAGGAAATACAAGACTAAGCCCTGCACTGAAGATCAAACCAATGATTGCCAAAAATAAGCGAAATTTATAAGGGGATAAATAAGCAACCATCCGTCGCCATTGAACAGGTATATCAGGGACTTCTCGTTTTTCTTTTTCTTGTGGAGCAGGTCGTCTGCGTAACATATGCGTTCTCAATCTAGTAACTGAAACAAAACTACAAAGCAAGCTAACTTATCAGCCTGAGCATTATAAGATGACATGCGGATATATGCTATTACGACCAAAAGAAATGATGTGTTGCATTATAGAAAATCGAGAGCCAATATATGGCCCCCGGGCAGAATGAATTAAGACAAGCGAATTCGTGGATTGAGCAATGCATATAGTAAGTCGGCAATTAGATTTGAGAAAGCGAACGTAAACACGACAATCATTGAGACAGCCTGTAATACGGGGAGGTTTTTCTGCTTGACAGAATCAACCAGTAACGATCCTAAGCCCTTATAGTTAAATACCTGCTCAATCACAACGAGACCACCAATTAACCAGCCAATACTGATCGCAATGACTGTAATTGTTGGAAGTAAAGCATTACGCAAAACATGACGAATCATAATTTGACGTGGGGACAACCCTTTGAGTTTAGCAGTACGAACATAATCTTTCTTGAGCTCATCGATCACACCTGCTCGTGTCATTCGTGTGACATAACCAATTAGTACAAAACTCGCGGTTATAGCAGGCAAAACAAGAATATTTAACCAATCCCCTAGCGTTTGTATTTCAGCAAAGGGCGGTGTTGTCGCAGAAAACCAGCCAAAACCAAGTGCAAATATGTTGATCAAAATCACACCGGTAACAAATTCTGGCAAGCCAACAACCGATAGTGAGACAATTGATACAACGCTATCGACCCACGTATTTTCACGTACAGCGGCAATGATACCCAGAATAACAGAAATCGGAATTGCAATCAGTAATGTAAAACCAGATAAAATCAGTGAATTACCGAGTCGATCTATCACTAGACCATATACCTGAGGATTCCCTGCCGAAAAAGATGTGCCCCAATTGCCTGTTACAAATCCGCCAAGCCAATTTACATATTGAATAAGAGATGGCTGATCTAAACCAAAGCGCTGATTGAATTGCGCAATTGCCTCTGGCGATGCTTCTCGCCCCAGAATTAAACGGGCGACATCACCGGGCAGTAATTGCGTGAGCGCAAAGATAATCAGTGATGTTACAATCAATGTGCCGACAAGAAGAATTAATCGTCGCAAAATATAACGTCCCATTAATTGCCTCCTCCTTGCATTGGCTTAGACTGTAGCTCAATAAGTTCATCTATTGGGATATGACAGCGAATCATATGACCGTTACCTGCATCGCGCATTGGCGGATCTTGATCTTTGCAAATGTCTCCAAGGTAACGTGGACAACGAGTATGGAATGGGCAACCTGTCGGTTTATTACGTGGACTTGGTATATCACCTTCAAGCCGGATTTCACCCTGCTGTATCGTGGGGTCAGGCAAAGGAATCGCTGATAGCAATGCTTCAGTGTAGGGGTGCGATGGAACTTCATAGACATGCTCTGTATCCCCCTGTTCCATAATTTCCCCGAGATACATCACAACAATCCAATCAGCAAGGTAACTAATCACTTCCAGATCATGTGAGATAAGCAGATAAGATGCACCTTCTTGTGCTCGTAAATCCTTAAGCAAGTTGAGAATAACTGCCTGCACCGATACATCCAGAGATGATGTTGGTTCATCAGCGACGACCAAAGCAGGGTTCGTCGCAAATGCACGGGCAATTGCCACCCGTTGTTTTTCTCCCCCACTTAATTGGTCAGGATAGCGGGTAGCATATTCTGAAGTTAAACCTACAGACTGCAAGAGTTCCGCAACACGTTTCTCGCGATTTTTCTTGTTTTTGTAATCATCGCTCAGCACCTGTATGGTGCGTCCAATCGTATCACCAACTGTCATATATGGATTGAGTGCATCGTGCGGGTTTTGGAACACCATCTGCAGGTTTTGCATAGCCTTTTTCGTGCGTTGGTTCAATCGTTTGGATAACGGCATTTCACACAATTCGATCTCACCGCTATCTGCAGCTGTTAGTGCAACAATTGCACGCGCGAGTGTCGTCTTGCCACTCCCACTCTCTCCAACTAAGCCAAGTGTCGAACGTTCGCGTATTCTTAGACTCACATCATCAACCGCTTGTACATAGTCAGGTTCTTTTCCAGTCAAACGATCAAATAATCCGTGTTCACCAAATTGCTTACTGACCAATGTTGCATCAAGCACATAGTTATCACGCGGAGTAGCAGATTCATTCAGTCCCGCAGGGCGATTACGTGGAATCAGTTCGCCACTGTCAATTTCTTCCCACCGCCAACACCGTATAAGTCGTCCCTCTGGTGTCGTTTCAAGTAGAGGCTTATCCGTATGGCATTTATCAAGCGCTACTGGACAACGATTCGCAAACACACACGCATGCGAACGTTCAGATAGAGACGGCGCGACACCATCAATCGTAGACAATCGTGATTGGTCACCTTTAGCTGAATTCGGCAAGCTTGCAAGTAAACCGCTGGTATATGGGTGTAATGGTTTTGCATACAGATCATTGACTGGTGCACTTTCCATTACTTCACCAGCATATAATACAGTGACATAATCACATAATTGGGCGACTGTTCCCAAATCATGAGATACATATAACGCAGCAGCTTCTTCATTGATGATGAGTTCTCGAAATAAATCCAGAATCACTGCCTGAGTTGTAACATCAAGAGCAGTCGTTGGTTCGTCTAAAACTAAGAAACGCGGGCGTGTACTCAGTGCCATAGCAATCATGACACGCTGTTGCATACCGCCACTCAGTTGATGTGGATAACGATCTAAGATTTTATCTGCATCCGCTAGTTTTACTTTAAGTAGTAACGATTCAGCTTCTTTTAATGCCTCTTGCTTTGACATATTCAGGTGCAACATCATAGCCTCAATCATCTGATTCCCAATCGTAATCGTTGGGTTAAGCGATGCGAGAGGATTCTGTGGCATTAAACCAATTGATTTACCCCATAATGTACGCAATTGCCCCTGCGAAAAATTAGCAATATCGTTACCTTCAAACACCAACTCCCCAGATGAAATTCGAGCATTATCTGCCATGAATCGCATCATACCGAGTGCCAACGTAGATTTACCACTGCCACTTTCACCAACAAGACCATGAATTTGGACAGGCAAGATACTTAAATCCACATCACGAATTACATTGAGCCAATCTTTACCAATTTTATAGTCAATGCTGATACCTTTAGCTTCAATAACAGGTTGTTGGCTCATGCGCGTCCCCCTTCATACCGGAATATATCGCGTAATCCATCGGAAAGCAGGTTTACACTAATAATAAGAATCGCAATTGCTAACACCGGATACCATAACCCCCACGGTGCAACGACGAAATCACTCCTTGCTTCAAGTACCATACGCCCCCATTCTGGTGACGGCGGTTGAACACCCAAGCCAAGAAAACCGAGCGATGCAACAAGGAAAATCGCATACGAAAACCGTAATGAGGCTTCGACAATTAAAGCAGGCATAACACCTGGCAAAATCTCACGGAACAGAATAAAAGACACTTTTTCGCCCCGCAGTTTTGCGGCTTCAACATACCCACTGTCTCGTAATCCTAGCGTCGCACTACGAATCACACGGGTAACAATCGGGGTATATAGTAATACAATCACAATAATGAGCGAAACGTTTGTCGCACCAACAGCTTGAATCAGGGCAAATTCAGATTGCTCCAAAATAGGTACAATCGTCGTCAACATCACAAGTGCCAAAATCAACGCAGGAATCGCTAACAAGCTATCCATCACACGCGAGATGGCTTCATCTATCCATCCACCGAAGTATCCGGCCGCAAGCCCTATCACCATACCGAAAAATACAGATATAACCGTCGCCACACTAGGCAACCCAATCGTATCCCGCGCACCATATAGAATCCGACTAAAAATATCACGGCCATTGCGGTCTGTCCCAAAGAGATGCTCAACAGATGGAGGCGTATTTTCTAGTTTTGAGCAGATTTCACGTCCACTGGAGGTTGTTTGGCAATCCGTTGTACTACGTAAAGTCTCGCGGAAATCATAGGGAGCCAGTGTTGGGCCAATAATTGCCAGCAATAAATATAGCAAAACAATAATAAATCCAGCGAAGGATAATGGGCGTTTTGATAATTTTTGAAGAAAGACAATCAGTGGGTGGAAAAATTGTAGGAGTTTGGAAGGCGGAGCCTGTGAGGACTCCACCTTATTTTGTTTAGCAGTCATGTGGGAGATTATCCACTAACTGTAACAGTACGAAGATCAGTACGTCCAGCAAATGGGTGTACCTCTAAACCATCTACGCCTTCAGCTGTTACACCAATGATTGGTGCAAAGAACGGCACAATAATTGGTCCTTCTTCATTGAAGATCTGTGCAATTTCAGAATAGATTGCCGAGCGCTCATCTACATCAGCCGTTACTGCCGCTGCATTAATCAGTGCATCTAGTTCTTCGTTTGACCAGTGTGACTCGTTAAACGCACCACCTGTCTGGTATGCAGTTGCAAGATATTCTTGCGGTGTTGGACGATCACCCCAACCTGTCACGCCAAGAGGAACATTCAGCCAACGGTCATCAGCATAGTAGACATTTTCAGGTTCGATCACGACATCAACATTAATGCAACCTTCTGCCCATTGTTGTTGCAATAGAACACCCATATCAGCATAGTTGAAAGCATCAACAACGTTGAATTCAATTGGTTCATCTGCACCCAAACCATCAGGGAAGCCAGCCTCTGCGAGCAAGTCACAAGCAGCTTGTGGATCATATTCTTGAACAATCATGCCATCATAAAGTGGGCCATATTTCGGGCCAATCGGATTATTGTTACCGACGATTGCTCCACCATCAAACAGGTCAAGATTGAGCAATTCACGATCAGTCGCTAGTTTGAATGCCTGACGAACACGAACATCTTCACCAAGCGCTCCCTCGTCAGAGCGAATACGGATAACAGGATGGCGGTTACCACTAGCTGTCAACACTGTTAGGCCCTCTGCCTGCAATTCCGCAACACGAGCAAACTCCACTTTGTAAATGAAGTCTACACTACCACCTTTGATTGCATCGATTTGTGCTTGTGAATCATCAATGAAGACCAAAACAAGTGTATCTACCCCAACTTCTTCTTCCCACCAATAGTCAGCGAATGCACTGAAGGTTGCACTTTCACCAGATACAAAATCTGTCAACGCGAATGGACCTGTTCCGACAAAATTGGCATAAGGGTTATCACCTTCAGCGAGTACATTCGGTTCAGCAGTACCGTCTTTTAGGATGAAGGTTTGATTCCCAGAAAGCCCATAAGCAAAATCTGCATTAGGAGACGAGAGGGTGAAGACAACGGTATTGTCGCCATCAGCTGCAATCTCAAATTCACCGAGTAAGTTCAGTGCGGGAGATTCAACCTCTTTTAAACGGTTAAATGTGAAAACGACATCGGCTGAGGTGAATGCTGATCCATCATGGAATGTCGCCCCTTCAACCAACGATAGTGTATATATCAAACCATCTTCACTAACATCCCAACCAGTTGCAAGGTTCGGAGTTAAAGAACCATCAGCGTTGGTGTTAATCAAATAATCGTAAATTGCCATGTTAAAAGTTATTTCAGGATCACCAGTACCAAGTGCAGGATCAAGATTGACTACGTTTTGCAAACCGATACGAAGTTCACTATCCTGTGCTTGAATGCCAAATACGGCACCTACCAGTACCATTAACATAGTCAGTACAAACAATACCGCCAACTTACTGCGTGTCATAAATTTCATGTGTCCTCCACATTACTTTTTGAATAAAGAACTGCCATGGATACAATTCCGCCTAATATTATCACAAATATCACACGAATGTTCTGTAAGCTATCTTACATAAAACTAGAATCATCTTTGTTCTGATGAATTTCTAACAGAACCATATCTTGCTGAACTGAATCCCCTTCAACAAAGAAAATCTCACCAACTGTTCCATCAACTGGCGCAACAATTTGATGCTCCATCTTCATCGCTTCGAGTATCATTAAGGCTTCGCCTTGTTTAACAGTTTCACCTGTTTTAACAGCAACTTTTAAAACTTGCCCGGGCATTGGAGCAATCAATGAACCCTCAACATTAGGCTGTCTATTTGTTGAAGGTAAAGGTGATTTCCAGTATAAGATAGTCGTTCCCACATCAGAATGAACCCACCATTCATCGGTAGCAACCTCAATGACAGATATTCGCTGTCGATGACCATCAACAACAATCACTTTATGAATCCCATCATCAACAACCAGTTCGACTTCGTACGTATGCTCACCAATTTGAATACTAAGTATATCGTGTAAAGCTTTAACGGCAACTTCATAGGTTAACTCATTGTGAATAAATGTATGCATTACAGCTGAATTAGGGTTATTACGCCAGTGATGAGTATAAGATTGTTTACAGAGCGCGGTTGCGATTAATGCAACTGGAGGCAAATCAACATTGTTTTCCATCAGTTCAGTGTATTCATCCAAAAACCCAGTATGAATAATACCGCCTAGATGATCTGTGTGCATCAAGACGCGACGCAAAAATGCAATATTATTTCGCACACCAAACAACTGAACTTTGCTCAAGCCATAGTCTAATCGTCGAATTGCTTCCAGCCGAGTTGTGCCATACGTGATTATTTTAGCAACCATCGGGTCATAATATGTGGTAATTTCATCACCAGATTGTATGCCAGTATCTGCCCGCACAAATTCCGGCGTAGACCAATGTGCAATTTTGCCGATCGATGGTAAAAACTGATTAGTGGGGTCCTCTGCGTAGACTCGGGCTTCAATCGCATGACATAAAGGGTCGAACACATAGTTCTCAGTTGTCATGTCATCAGGTAATAAATCATTCAACGTCACACCGCGCGCAACCTCAACCTGCCATCGAACTAAATCAAAGCCCGTCACCATCTCTGTAACAGGATGCTCGACTTGTAAGCGTGCATTCATTTCCATGAAGTAATAATTATTATCGTTGTCAACCAAAAATTCGACGGTTCCCGCACCATAATATCCTATCTGTCGACCTATGCTAACAGCCGTATCACATAGTTGCTGACGTAATTCAGGAGTCATCATACCGGATGGGGACTCTTCAATAATCTTTTGATAGCGACGCTGAATACTACATTCACGTTCACCCAATGCAATCACATTGCCTTCAAGGTCTCCAAACAACTGTACTTCGATGTGATGTGGATATGGAATAATCTTTTCAAGCATCAAATTATTATCACCAAAAGCTTGTTGTGCTTCTCGCCGACAAGATTCGAGTGCAGGTAATAGGTCTTCTGGCTGTGCGATAATCCGCATTCCTTTTCCACCACCGCCAGCAGTCGCTTTAACCATTATTGGGAAACCAATAGCCTCAGCCTCCATAACAAAAGTTTTATCAGACTGGTCGTCTTCAAAATATCCCGAAACATAAGGAACATCCTGCAAAATCATTTTTGCAGTTCGTTTATTTCCCATCACTTCCATTGCACTCGGCGATGGTCCAATAAACGTCATATCATTACTGACTACGGCATATGCAAATAAGGGGTTCTCAGCAAGAAAACCATACCCCGGGTGGACGGCATCAGCTGATGTTCGTAACGCAGCCTCAATCACAGCATCAATATTTAGATAACTTTCGCTTGCAGGACTTTTGCCAACATATACAGCTTCATCTGCAATTTGTACATGTTGGGCATTTTTGTCTGCTTCTGAATAGATCGCAACAGTTGCAATCCCCATTTCTTGACAAGTACGAATAACACGACATGCAATTTCACCACGATTTGCAATTAAAATTTTATTGAGGAGCATCAGATCCTCCTTGTTTGACCCAATTGGCAGGCCGTTTTTCGATAAATGACAACATGCCTTCTTGCCCTTCTTCACTCGCCCGCAACTTATTCAGCAAGTCAGCGCGATAAGCTACAGTATCAGAAGTGGGTTGCTCATCTACCTGAAACATCAACGCCTTGATTGCTGAAATTGCTTGTGGCGCGTTATAGTTAATTTCTCTTAGCATATCATCAATACATTTATCTAAGTCTTCAGATTCGCAAACTTGATGAATAAAGCCGTAAGTAAGTGCTTCTGATCCACTAAATCGTCGTCCTGTCAGCATAAGTTCACGTGATCGTGTTAAACCAATGCGTTTTAATACATAAGGCGAAATAAACGCTGGTGCAATTCCTAAACGGACTTCGGGCAAGCCCATTTTTGCAGTCGAACTTGCAATCGCAATGTCCGACACACACACCAAGCCCAAACCACCACCTAATGCAACACCTTCGATCTTAGCAATAACAACCTGTGAGGCTTCATTGACCGCAGTCAACATCTCATCCAAATTGCCTGCTTGCTGACCAGATGGCATCGTACTTGCTCGCATTTCCTTAATGTCGCCACCTGCACAAAACACACCATCAGCTCCACTCAATACCACAGCCCGAATATCAAAATTATCTTTCCAACCAGTGAAGACCTGATATAACTCATCCATCATTTTGTAATTCATCGCATTTTTTGCGTGTGGACGATTCAGTGTGACGTGGGCAACATGCCCCTGTATATCAATTGCTAAAGTCTCATAGTTCATTTAAACATTCTCTTTTTTGCAAAACCAATAAGCCAAATAGGTTTATTCCCACTCCATGTAGAGCAATGCACCCGCCAGTGATTTACCTAATCCATCAATCCGACGAGAACGTGTCCCCCCACCATCCAGCGCGTCATAACAGACGAAGTTCAAAGCTTCGATATTATCTAGTTCATAACGAATCACCTCACCCTGCACTAAATCAGCGAGATGCGATTTGGCTCTTTCAGCCGTTAGATTTACCTTAATGTCCTGATATGCTTCAGACGATCGCGCAATTACACTAATATTCGCAATGTTCCCTTTATCCCCCTCGCGCCCAAATGCAATGTCATACAATCGTTTTGTCATCCTTACACCTCTATATAATCAATCTGTGGATGAATTAACTCGCGAGAGACCAATGTCGGAAATAATCCAACAATCGGACGAGGGCTCTGCCCAATCGTTGTACCCGAGATTGACATTCCCGCTGGGCCATTTAAGCCATTGTTCATGAGTCTCCGTACAGCTTGCTTCAATATACGAGGGTCTTCAGCCGTGAATATCACTCGAACAATCAATTCCATGGGATCATCATCAACCCCAGAAACCGATTGATATAAACTATTTTGTCCAAGTAGATGATAACTTACATGGTCTATCGGCAACCCATCAAATGACGCAGAAATTAAACCTTTGAGTTGTTCATATTTGCGCCATGTTTCAGGCCAGCCTACTGTATAAATTAGTTCACGCGAATAACCTTCAAGCCGATTAAGATTTAGCTTCAACGTGTCGGGGCGAGATTTGCCGGTTACACCACGAACTTGTACACGATCATTACCAAGGTCTTCCAATGATAATGTTGTGATATCAACGATTACGTCTGGCGTGATATAACTTGTCGGATCATGAATTTCATAAAGTAACTGCTCTTTAACTGTATTTATGTTAACAACACCATTCGTATTCGGTGTCTTAGTTAGAACGAAACTACCGTCTTCTTCTACTAGTGCAATCGGATAACCAAGATTATGCATCTCATGCCCATCCAAGCTATCAATCATCGCCAAACTATTGCCACCGACAACTTGCCCCGTACATTCAAGCAAGTGTCCCGCAACAATCCCCGATGCTAATCGATCCCAATCGTCCCATGCCCAATCGTAATGTGCGATCAACGGTGCTAGGTATAGTGCAGGGTCAGCCACACGTCCTGTAATCACCATATCCGCGTCATTTTTCAGGGCTTCAACAATTGGTTGTGCCCCCAGATATACATTAGCTGTCATCCAATCTTGGGCTTTTGCATCATGCAGAGCTATTCCCGTATCAATATTTGTTAGTGTTTCACCTTGCTCCAGAAGCTCGTCTAACCTATCAAGTTGGTCGTCGCCTGATACCACTGCAATTTTGAGTCCATCCAAACCCAATTGTTCTGCAATTGCTTTAACCCGTTCACCAGCTCCATGCGGATTCAACCCACCACCATTTGTTATCAGTGGAATTTTACGTTTATATGCCTCAGGTAGAACTTTATTAGTGATAATTTCAATATCAAATGTGAATCCGCGTGATGGATCACGCATACGGTCTTTTTGTAAGATGGACAACGTAAGTTCCGCCAAAGCCTCAAAGCAAACCACATCAACATGCTCACCCATAACCATAGGAAGCGCGCTTAATACATTGTCGCCATAGAACCCTTCGGCAGAGCCAATACGATAGGTCATGAGGTTGTCCTTTATAACATGTATCTGTAAGAATTTATTATTCTTTAGGGACCATACGCTCTAGCTTTGCGATAATCCCGAGCATAATTTCATCTGCGCCACCACCGATGCTTGTCAATCTTGCATCACGGAAGTATCGTGAGATAGGTGTTTCTTCCATATAACCCATACCGCCATAAAATTGTAGACAGGTATCGGCTACTTGTCGCATCAATCGACCCACCTTTAACTTACACATTGATGCAATCCGAGTAACTTCGGGTGATGTAGGGTCTTCTTCAACTAGCGCAGCACAATAATAATTTAGCTGTTTTTGCGCTTCAATTTCGGTGAGTAATTCAGCTAATTTAAAATGAATCCACTGGTTTGCGATAAGCGGCTTACCAAAAGCTTTGCGTTCTTGTGTATAACGGATCGTATCACGCACAGCTTTTTCTGCGCCAGCTGTCCCACCAATGGCACCCACAAGGCGTTCAATCTGGAACTGTTGCATCTGTAAATAGAATCCCATGCCTTCTTCACCAATTCGGTTCTCAACAGGCACACGCATATCTTCGAATGTCAACACAGCCGTATCACTCGAATGATTACCCAACTTTTTTAGACTTTTGCTAATGATGAACCCGTCAGTATCAGTAGGCACTACAATTAGCGACATACCCTTATAGTCATTACCATCAGACGTCCGCGCCAACAAACATAACCAATCGGCTTGTGTACCATTTGTAATATACATTTTGCTACCGTTAATGACGTAGTGATCACCATCACGGACAGCACGTGTCTGAATACCCGCCACATCTGATCCAGCATCGGGTTCGGTCACGGCGACGGCAGACACCATTTCACCGCGAATTGCCGGAGCAAGATATTTTTCTTTGAGATCATGTGAACCATGCGCAGCTAAAGCCGGAGTAGCCATATCCGTATGGACAGCAATTGCCATCGGCACACCACCTGCATTCGCCCGACCAATTTCTTCATGTAAGACAACCGTAAACCAGATGTCGGCGTTCCCACCGCCATAAGCTTCGTCATATTCTAAACCCAATAAACCGAGGTTACCCATTTTTTTGAACAACTCATGGAGTGGCGCAATACCCGCTTCTTCCCACTCTTCGATGTAGGGATTGATCTCTTTTTCTACAAAGCTACGGACTGTCCGCCGGAATATCTCATGTTCTTCAGTAAATGGACGATAATAATTGGAAATTTGTGTTGATGTCACCATAGAAACTTCTCCTAAAAACAGTATTCAATAAATCTATATTCTTATTTCTTCTCAGCCACGACACTAAACATCATCGGAAATTGTTGAGGTTTTCCCTCCGGCATGACAAAGCGACGGAGGCTAGTCTCACGTAAATCTGGCATTGGGTTGAAGGCATTACTATATGGATATTCTTTGAGGTCAGTGAGAGTTAATCCTGCCGATATGAGTGCCATCACAACATCCGCAATGCCCCACTGATATTCAACGCCGGCTTCTGGATTTTCAAAGTTCTCAACACCTTTTTGGTATTCACCCGTCACAACCGAGCCAGACATGGCAACATAATCCCCAACGCCGGACTCAAATTCCAAATGACCACCACCCATGTAATCATAGGTAAACTCCCAGTCATTTTCGAAGACCATCAATGCCGGATGAAACTCAATGAACACAAATCGTCCACCTGATTTGAGTGCTTTTGCTATACCTTCGCCCCATGTCTTGAGGTCAGATAACCAGACCATCACTCCATAAGAGCAAAATACAACATCATATTGGGTCTCATTTTGCTCAAACCAATCATATACGTCTGAACGTATAAACTCAGCTGGAATCTCACTATCCTGTGAGAGTTTCTTTGCAAAATCTATCGCCTCATCGCTAATGTCCACACCTGTAGCTACAGCACCAAGATGTTTGACAATACTTAGGGTGTCTTGACCACTGTTACATTGTAAATGAAGTAGCGACTTACCCTCGATGTCACCTAGCAATTTCACCTCATCATCCCACAGCGTTGTCCCACCCTCGCGGAAAAATTTGGCTTGATCACCTTTATGGCTATTATGTGCTTTGGTGCCTTCGTTCCACGAAAGGCGGTTAATTTCGTGATGTTTTTTGTTTGCCATGCTATTCCTCTTTTTTCTTCCGATCAAGACCTTCTATATATTTACGAGTTTCTTCATTCGGTTCGTAGTTATTGTTTGTTTGTTGAGCTACTTCGATCAGTAGGCTATTGATGACATCAAATTTTTCGCCAGCGATAACAAATCTAATTCGACGATCCTCTAAGAAAAGTAAAATTAACAACTCTATTGTTGAAAGATTCCATTTCTGGTCACGCTCATACATTCTAAATTTTTCTTTCTTCCAACCAACTTGAGCTTGACTATCATGAAATCCCATTTCTTTTAGGATTTCATAACCGTCAATTATGTATGCTATATCATGCCATTCATGATATTCAGAAAACTCTATCATTGACTCAGAAAATTCTTCAACTGATTTGAGCATTGGAGGCTTCATACATACACTCTCTCACATCCTAAAGTTACCATACTTCGGTGGCCCTTGACTTACCCAGTCTTGATTGTAAGACATTGACAAGCCAATGGTCAGAGCCTGACGAGTATGACGTGGATCGATGAGTCCGTCGTCCCAGATTCGTGCTGTGCCAAAGTATGGATCAGACTCTTCCTCAAATTTGTACTTCACCATAAACTTCATCTGTTCGATTTGTTCCATATCCGGGTCTTGACCTTTGCGCCGTGCTGATGCTTCTTGAATAATGCCAAGTACACCAGCCGCTTGTTCCGCACCCATAACTGCGGTTCGACTAGTCGTCCATGCAAAGATTAGACGCGGGTCATAAGGGCGACCACACATCGCATAATATCCTGCCCCGTATGCCCCACCGACCAAAACCGTGAACTGAGGCACATTACTATTGGCAACAGCGTTTATCATCTGTGAACCATGTTTAATGATGCCACCAGCCTCAGCTTTCTGCCCAACCATAAATCCGGTGATGTTTTGTAGATAAATCAATGGCGTCCGACTATGATTGCATAGTTGAATGAACTGTGTCGCTTTATGGGCACTATCGCTGAATAACACACCATTATTGGCAATAATGCCAACCGGATACCCATTGATATAAGCGTTACCACAAATCAGTGTTTTACCATAATCCGGTTTAAACTCTAACATCCGCGAGCCATCAACAAGCCGTGCAATGATCTCCAACATATCCAATGGCTTACGAATTGTATCCATAGGTACAATCCCAAGTAATTCATCGGGATCATAATATGGGTCTTCAGGAGTTTGTAATCTAGCATCTGTTGTTTTACGCCAATTAATCGTGCCCATGATTTCACGTGCAATCCGAATAGCATCAGCATCATCTTCACCAATGTAATCTGCCAAACCTGAAATTGATGCATGCATGTCTGCACCACCCAGTGTTTCTTCATCAATTTCTTCACCTGTTGCCATATAAACCAGTGGCGGTCCGCCTAGAAATGCCATGCCTTTGTTACGGACAAACACTGTATAGTCACTCATTCCGAGAATGTATGCGCCACCTGCTGTCGAATTACCAAACACAACTGAAATCTGGGGAATACCTGCACCACTTAATCTTGCTTGATTCGCAAAACCACGTCCACCCGGCACAAATATATCCGCTTGGTGTGGTAAATTTGCACCACCACTTTCTACCAAATTTATCATTGGTAGACGGTTAGTGATTGCTATTTCTTGTGCACGAAGTGATTTGGTCAGCGACATAGGATAGGTTGTACCACCCTTAATGGCAGGATTATTAACAACAATCACACACTCGATCCCACTTACAATACCAATACCCGTTATGATTCCAGCACCAGGGGTCTCATTATTGTACATATCGTAAGCGGCAAGTGTTGATAACTCTAATAATGGAGAATTTGGATCTAATAGCAACTCAAGGCGTTGACGAGCAGGCAATTTACCGCGCTCCAACATTCGCTTGTTTCCTCTTTCACCCGCATTACGTACATCAGCCTGACGCTGTTGCAGCTGCTTAACAAGTTCTAAATTATGTGTGTAATAGTCATGAAAATTATCATTTTTTGTATGAATCTGCGATTGCAGTCTTTGCATAAGTCTAAGCCAATTTATTTTAATCAGTATTAAATTAATTACTTATACTGATTGTAATAGTTCAACTGTTTACCTGCAACTAAATTTGTAGGGATTACACACGACACAATCCCCAATAATTGGGGGTTCAGGGGCAAGAGAAAGGATTATATTAAAAATAATGGATCATCATACTGCGAGTATTTTCAGACAAATCATCTGACTTTAGATTTCTCTGTCAGCTATTCCGTGTTATGATTATCTAGTTGGGTTAATATAATTCTAATCTTGTGTTAAGGTTAAAACATCATATGGTCTTCCGTAGTTACATCAATCCGGACGAAAATCGTGAAGCCAATCGTAAACTCCCCAAACTTATGGTGGAGGGGCTTTTGTTGGGTGGTAGCGGTCTAGGCGTCCTTGCGCTGATCTTTGAGATTGCTGCTGACGCATTCAGCGTCGCAGCTTATCAAACATTGTTGGCAATCCATGGTGCCGAGGGCTACCATGACATTGCAATTCTCGCATTTATTGTTTTATCTGCCATGCTATTTTTGGGTATCGTACCAGCTTACAAAGCTGGGGCATATTTGCGACCGAATGCGGGGGGTAGCGGTCCACTTGTCGAGGCGATTGGTCCTGATCGTATGCGCTGGCTATCATGGGTCGGGACAAGTTTATTCTTCCTTGATGCCGTCCTAACCATTATCATCAGCTCCATTTCGGCAGCCGATGTCCTCATGCTATTATTCCCAGAATTCGCGCCGTATCGCATTCTAATTGCCGAGATATTTGCCTTCTTTATTATGGCTGTTCTTGTCGCAGTTGGACCTAAACGTGCTGTCCCTCTCTTTTTGATCGGAGGTGGTGCATTCACTATTTTCACACTCTTTGCCTTGTCACTTGTAGGATATTCTGCGGTTGCAAATCCAGAGTGGGCATTCTTGACAGATGGCATTGTACATCGTCTTGAAGAAAGTGGTGTTGTCGAGCATGTTGTTCGAGCAACAGGTGATGCGCCAGCCATAGGCACGGTATTATTCTTCCAATTCTTCTTCCGCTCTATGAGTAGTGCTATGCTTGGGTTCTCGGGTTATGAGGTTATCCCTGCCAGTGGTAAACATGCTGCTCGTCCTAAGTGGAAAGTTATCAATACTGCGCTCACACTTGCAGCAGTCTTTTTAATTGGTACAGGTGTTTTACAACTGTTGGCAGCAAAATCATGGAATATTCCATCAACAGAAGGTTATAGTACCCTGCTGATTGAATACGAAATTGTTGCTGCACAGACCTTCGGACGTGGTGTTAGTCCAGAAGATATTGTTGTTGATGCAGAAGACCGAGCCGAAGCAGAGCTTATCTATGAGCAAAGGCAGATTGAAGAAGCTGAAGAAGCCCTATTACTAGGCGAAGATGCGCACTCAGATTCAGATGATCATTCTGAGGAAGAAGTCAGCCGAGAAGATGCAATAGAATCATTAGCATCAGACCTAGCATTTTCGAATGCCTTAGATAACGCACTGAGGGGAACGAGTGGGCAAGGGATATTATCGTTGGCAGCCCTGTTGCTCGCAATCATCTTATTGTTGGCACAAGGTGGCGGTTATATTGGCGGTGCAGCAGTTGCAGCCAATGCAGCCACGCTTGGACGCTTACCCAGATTCTTCGCTGATGATCGCATCGGTATTGCAGTGATATGGGGATTTGCAGCTGTGTTTATCCCATTGATTCGAGAGGTCGTTATCGTAGAAGCCTACTATGCTTTCGGGTTTGTCAGTGCATTTATGATTACCAGTACAACTGTATTTTTCGTACGCGATGAAGCGCTGTTGGATCGTGGCATAGAGCCGGGTTCATCAGAAGCAAAATCACTTAAATTCGCAGGTCTACGTGGCATGATAGCTAGTTACAGTATGGGTATTGTTCTGATAACACAAAAAACCGATGCACTTGGTGCAATTGTTGTTATCGGCACAATTGTAACACTCTATCAACTGTATTACGCTTACGGTGGCACACGTCGTGACCCTAATAAGACAGCCCCTTATGAACCTGCACCAGCTAAACAAAGGATATATGAAAGCGGCATCCAACGTGCAAAAGAAGAGGCACGTCAACGCGGTATTGTTGACCGTGTTAATGAACTGATTGAAGAGGGTGCACTCGTCAAATTTAACGTTGAACCAGATCGCATCACCAGGTTAGTCACTTATGTCTATAACCTTGAACCAGATGCGTTCGATCAACATGGTGTCGCTGATCATCACGAAGAAGATCATGTCCATGAGCCGAGCTTTGAATTGGAGGAAACGTATCAAAAATACTACAATTCGGGTGAGGAAATCTACAACAGAATTGAATACTATTCACACTATGGTATCTTCACATTCATTGCCAAATATTATGCAAATTGGATTAATGAAGAACATGGTCGTGACGCATCCGAAGTCCAAAAGTCAATGATTAGCCTGCTCTTCCCATTGACAGACGATGATATCATCTGGGAGCAGTACCGTGACTATGGTTGGGCAAAACAACCTGAACCAATCTGGCAATTTAGTCGTGAACGGTATCAATGGGCGAAAGATCAATGGCCTAATCTTAGTGGTCGCTTGACAACCATTTGGACATTGCAAGAGATGGGGTTGATTCCTGATGAAGTTGATATCAAGACAATCATCTCCATCAACTCACGAAATGATCTACGTGAAATTAAAATTCACACACATGGTCCAGAGGATTACACGGACGAAAATAACAACGATTCAGACGAATAAAATAATCCCTGAAGGTGATAGGCAATAGCTTATCACCTTTTTATTACACATCAATTGGTAACGTCACGTGGAATGTGGAACCCTTATTAAGTTGACTAACCAATGTAATTTCGCCTTGATGCGCTTCGACAAGTGATTTTACAATTGCCAGCCCTAAGCCTGTACCTTCAATACTGTCAGTTTCAGGTCGCCGCACACGATAGAAGCGATCAAAAATTTGTGCTTTATCCTCAGGGCTAATACCTAAACCCGTATCTTGTACACTGACGCGTACAACTTTATTCTGTTTCTCTACAAAAACGCGAACATCGCCTTCTGGTGGTGTGTATTTGATCGCATTACTAATGAGGTTATTAAAAATCTGACTCAAGCGAAGCTCATCACCATATAAGCTGGGAAACTGTTCAGGAATATCGGTCGAAACCGTCATAGCTTTTTCGTTGGCTTTAGGCATATTTGCCTCAAGGCATTCACGCAAAATATGAGACAGATCAACACTCTTCATCTCTAGTTCAATGCCAGATTCGATTCGCGCTAAATCGAGCAATTCGTCAATTAAAGTCTGCATACTGATGATGGCTTTATTCAAACTGCTAACAAATCGTTCAGATCGCTCGTCAAATGTATTGGTCATCTCCAGTAGGTCGATATAACCACGCATGACACTCAATGGTTGTTTGAGGTCATGTGAGGCAGTCGCTAGCAATTCACTCTTCAACTTATCTGTTTCTTTAAAGTGGGTAATATCTTGCATGACCAGCACCCACCCAATACCCCCTAAGGGTGAAATCTGGCAATGATAATGACGACCATTGGGCAGTTGCATTTCTTCCATCATGCCCTGATCTTTTTTCATACCATCAGACAAAAATTGTTTTAGCTCGTTATGAGTAATCGTATCATCGATACTAGTATTGATATATTCATCCGCGGTACCGTACAAACCAAAACCTGATAATGCAGACGAATTTATCAATAACACACGGCGATCTAAACTTACCAGAATAACAATATCCTTGATATTACTCAGAATCAGCGCCATCTTTTGACGTTCTTGTTCGGTCTCGGCAAACAGTCTAGCATTATCAACAGCGACTCCTGCCCGT
This sequence comes from Anaerolineales bacterium UBA6055, assembly GCA_002428985.1. Classification (GTDB taxonomy): domain Bacteria; phylum Chloroflexota; class Anaerolineae; order Aggregatilineales; family Phototrophicaceae; genus UBA6055. The sequence continues at coordinate 265,314 of DIYL01000015.1, forward strand.
TGCGCTAAGCGATTCACAAAATCAAGATGCTCATCGGTGAAACCGTTCAGATTTTTACTTTCAAGTGTAATGACAGCTTCCACACGTTCTTCACGCATAATCGGCACAGACATCTGAGAGCGTGTATTGTGTTTTACAATTCGATAGTCTTTATCCATAGTGACATCGGGTATGACTTCGGGTAAACCGTTACGAGCAGCACGATGGGTAATGCCCCCTTTGTGTTCTTGGGACAACTGCTCTAATAAGGCGTTATCCAACGGATACCCATAATGTTCTAAAACACGTAAATTATCTGATTGTTCATTATAAACTGCTAACGCTGCCGCTTGAGCATTCGTAAAGCGTAATGCCCAATCCATAATCATGCGGAACACACGATCAAGTTGGATCGTCGCATTCAATTCTTCATCAATCTGACTTAAAATCTTAACTTCATGCATCCCACCTTCAAGTTCTTTGACTTTACTTTCGTAGGTATATGCGTTCGCCAAGTAAGTTGCCAGATGCGGACTCAGTTGATTTAATGTATTAATCAAATCATCCGGCATGTCTTGCTCTTCAGGTAATTTAACAATCAGCACACCATACAATCCACCCTCAACGCTCAATGGATAGCTAGATAATTTGGTAGCTCCCGTAACATCCAAGATGACTTGTGTTTGTGTATTTTGTACTATGTCAGCTCGAATAATAGCCGAGCGATTTTGTAACCATTGTCCAACAATTGGATCATTTTGAGCATTATAGCTGTTGAAAAAGACCCGTTTAAGTTGTGTCTGTATTGTTCGATCCTCATGAATCGGGAGACTCATCTGATATTTGAAGCTAATTTCATCAACATCTCGAACAAACAACATCATGTAGTCTGATTCAATAAAAGAACTAACAAATGCCATCAATTCTGATGATAAATCACGCAAATCGAGCTTCATTCCCAGCCGTAGACTTGCCTGACGGATCAACTCTAAGACAGTAGTTGAAGTTGGTGGTGCTTGGTATGGAGTCGAATTGAGGTCATCGTCATTTGGTTGTTGAGCAAAAGGTTTAAATTTGTTTGTCATTTTTTAGTCACAGTTTTTAGATATTTAACTCTATTATAGTCAGGTATTGGCAGATTGGCATAAACAATTCTAATATCTGTTGTAAAAGTGATATTTGACACCAAATCTTGGCACACCATTAAGAATTTAAGTTGCTGAACATCCACCATAGGTCTATAATGCTAGAGTATAGAATTAATAGTGGAGGTACCCATGAGTTTTGGTGATTTGTCAGATAGACTCAAAAAAGGTATGAGTAGTAAGCATCAGACATCTGCAACAGACGATAAACCGTATGATTATTCAGAATCCTATCGTCTGCGGGGTAAGATGTTAGGAGTACTCATCCGCGATGCACGTATCTCTGCTTCCCGCACACTTGAAGACTGTGCTCGTCTTCTACAGGTCTCACCTGCTCAAATCAGTGCATGGGAATATGGTGACGATGTGCCATCCCTACCGCAACTAGAGCTACTTGCCTACTATCTGGATATTCCAGTGAGTCATTTTTGGGGGAGCTCGACTCGCAGTCTCCAAGATGAAAAATCTGGTGTACAACTCGAATATGTCGCACTGAGAAACCGTATGATTGGTGGCTTAATGCGTTCTGCACGCGAGGGCGAAAATCTAAGTATTGAAGATTTGAGCGAAGCTACTAAGATTGATGCGCCATTGCTCCAACAATATGAATACGGCGATGTAATTATTCCAATGCACCACTTAACCGTAATAGCTGGAGCAGTAAATCGTAATTTAGATTACTTTTTAGAGAGCAATAGCTATGTAGGCGAACTACTAAAGATGCGAGCAGAATGGCAAAAATTCATGGATTTGGATGAGGACGTACGAGAATTTGCCTCAAATCAGACCAATCTTGGATTCCTTAAAATTGCTATGCACTTTAGTGATATGCCAACCGCGACCTTACGCAAAATTGCTGAAGGTATGCTTGACATCACGATGTAATTAACCATCAGGAAAGGAGCAAGAGCATACCCAATAAGTATGCGACAGCACTATGAGTAAAGGCGACGAACTTAAAGAGCAAGGTTTAAAGTTACATCAGCAACATGATTACGAGGCAGCAGCCCGTCTCTTTCAACAGGCGCAAGAAGCCTACACAGAAGAAAATCAAAAAGATATGGCAGCCGAAATGCAAGTCAACATTGGCGTTATTCATCGGGTTCTAGGCGAAAATCAACAAGCCCTCGATGCTATGCAGAATGCATTAGGGTTATTTCAAGAAATGGATGATAAAGACCGCGTAGCAAAAGTCCTCGGTAATATGGGTGGTGTTTATACTGCACTTGGCGATAAAGAACAAGCATACACAGCTTACCGAGAAGCAGCTGACATCTTTGAAGAACTTGATGATCGACAAAACTATGGTGAAACATTGGTCGCAATGGGGTATTTACTCATCGGTAACGGAAAATGGTTCGCAGGTGCAACAACAATTGGTGACGGATTGCAACACAAAGAAACACTCACCACCAACGAACGTATCATGAAAGGGCTTGCAGGCGTTATCGGACGGTTACAAGGTACAAGCGACGAAAAGAAGGATAGCTAAATCCAACCGCAGGCACATCGAACTGTGTTTCGACAAATCACTATTTCTGCATTGCTTGTCATTTTAATGGCAAGTTTTTATATGTTGACATTTCGAGGTCGCATCGAAAGCGGTGATACATTACGCGCGCTTGATGCTCTAACCAGCCAAACACGGTTTAATGATTGGTTGATGGATGAATCGGTCTGGTTTAAATATCAATTGAGGGTTCGCGATAGAACTGACTTTCCGCTTGCAGAATATGATGTAGAAGAACGCCTAAATATACAACTTGCTCAACCCCTACTTCACATAGCACAGTCAATACCACGCCTCGGCAATATCCACACCGTCTGGTTATTTAATATCATCATCACATCTATAAATATTGGGCTGGTCTATTTGATAGTCAGATCATTTGGATATAGTGAATTTATCGGTATTGGGGTTGCTATCAGCACAGGACTTGCCACAAATACGTGGGCCTATAGTCAGACATTTTTCCGTGAGCCACTGGTATCGTTTTTCCTCCTACTCGCTTTCCTTGCGATCCAACTTTATCGTGAACGAAGTTGGTTATGGTGGACAGTAGGGATCGTCATTACAGGATTATTCGCACTACTAGCATCATCAACAAAATTCTCGGCAATTATGATGTTACCAGCGATTCTCGTCTTCTTAGTTCCGAAAATCCCAAAGCTAGACACGCCAAGAACACGCCAAGTATCAATTGGATTGCTCATCTTGCAAGTGGTGGGTCTCGGTACTTTAATGCTATTCGACCCATTACCAGAAGCGATTCAATCAATTGTTGCGCGATTCAATGAAACCCCCGAGGTGATAAGCTATGCACTCAGAGTATATATACTAAGTCCGGGTGCAAGTTTATGGGGTACATCGCCTGTTCTCTTATTGTCAATCCTCGGCAGTATTATTCTTATCAGACACCACAAACATCGTTTAGTCTGGACAATCTGGTTTGCATTTATCGGCTATACCGTAGGTCATGCAGTCACAACAGGTCCAGAATGGTTTGGAGGTCAAAGTTGGCCGCCCCGCTTCCTTGTGCCAACTATTCCAGTATTGATGCTAGCTACCGCACCTGTACTCCAATATATTGTTGAACGTCGTAATAAAATATTAGGTGTCATTTGGCTAATACTGCTGTTGTACGGCATCTGGATCCAATTTAGCAGTGTTTCACTAATGTGGTATCAATATGAGGATTCACTACCACCGGAATCGGGTGGACTTACAGAATGGGAGCCAGGTCTAACCCAACCACAGTATTTTCGATGGGTTGTCTTACCAACTCGCTGGCAAGATTTAGGATTCGATTTCCTATGGGTACGTGCCAACCATACCAATTGGGGAATACAATTTAGTCTCTATTCGCTTGTTCTGCTCTTGGGGTTAATGTGGTCAATTTGGCGCAAACATTCCAAACTATTATGGATAACACCTGTAATGGGAATTGTGTTTGCTGGACTGATTGTAACGAACTTACGAGCTGTATATTATACTGACCCCGTACCGCAATCACAAAAGCAAGCATTACACGAAGTGCTTGATATTGTCACACAAGAAGCAGGCTCAGATGATCTTCTGATCCTACCCAATAACACATATGAACGCTTCATTTTGAATCATTTGGATGCAAATAAACCCCGTCCAATTATTTTGTCAGCACAACCAGCAGAGCCTGCGAGTGAGCGTCAACCAGCAGAGGTTGTGTCTAATAATCCCAATGACTGGTTAAACTTATCTACAGTGCGTGTCATCCCTCATATCGCCTTAAAAAACGATCATTTCTGGTATCTTGCCAACACCAGTCCATTTATGGCATGGAGTTTTCGTCCATTTGAGCGATACATGGCAACTTACTTTTATCCACTACGCGAAGTCGAGCTCGACACACAAGACGATACCGTCCGGTTACTTGAATATAGTGTTCGAAGTGCAGCACCCAACCCATTTTTGACCTTCACACCCGACAGATTCACAGATTTACAATATGGTGATCATATCCAACTAAAAGGATTCCAATTACCAAACGGCACGAACTACTCGGGAGGAGAAGCCGTTGAGCTATCACTATTATGGCAGTCTAATGCTGTATTGGAGCACGACTATACAGTTGCATGGTTTATCGCTTCTGCCGAAACAGGTCAATTTGTGGCACAAGGTCAAGATGCGATGCCACAGGCAGGTTTTGCACCAACGACAAGTTGGATCCCCAATTCACCTATCTGGGATAACCGCGCCCTACGCTTGCCTCCAGATTTGGAAACTGGGGACTATGTCATCTGGGTTTTGCTTTATCGTTATAATCCCGAAACTGCTAACGTCGAACGACTAACTGTCACAGGCACAACTACAACTGATAATGGAACTATTGGGGTATTACCTATCACACTCGTGATTAACTAGAGATTAGACTTTTGCAATTCTCAGATAATTTACCATCTTCTATTCTTCAACTCATGTCAATCGTTTAAACTATTTTCATAACGGTTCAATAAACTCAGGGAGAGGATATGTCAGCCGAATTTATTGTTAAGTCCCCTATCAAAACCAACCACAGCAATGCATTTAGATTTATCCTATCGCACATAGCAAGACATCCTGTCGTTGCCCTATTGTTAGTCCTTGGTGCATTCAGTAATGCATTCTTAGCAGGAGTTGTCCCAGCACTCATTGGTGATGCATTCGACGCAATGACCAATCTCAATGATGAGACACTTGGTATTGTATTCAATATTATTTTGCTCATTATCGCTTCGCAAACTATTCGCTCAGTTCTACAATGGATGCGAAATTTCTGTGCTGAAGTTTTTGCACAGCGTTTTGAACGTGATGTCCGTGACGAACTTTACTCAAGTCTACTGGGCAAAAGTATGAGTTATCACGATATGCAACCCGTTGGTGAAATCATGGCACGCGTAACAAATGATGTCCGTGAGATGAATTTTATGATGAATCCAGGGGTCAACCTTGTAATTGGTTCGGGCATGTTCCTAGTTATGCCAGCACTATTCGCACCATCAATCCACCCGCAACTTATTATCGTCCCACTTTTGTTTATTATCGCGCATGTTTTGGTGCAAATCTACTTTATACGTCGTTTACATCCCATCGCTCAGCAAGTTCGAGCAAGTTTTGGGCATATGAATGCACGCCTAGCAGAATCCTTAGATGGGTTACAAGTCGTCAAAGGCGCAGCCCAAGAAGATAGTGAAGTAAAATTATTTAATGGTCTCGCAGACCGTGTGCGTGATAAATTTATCGAACAAGGTGAATTTGAAGCGCGGTATCTGTCAACCCTCTTACTCGGCTTGGCATTTGTTGGCGCATTAATCCACGCAACCGCGCTTTACAGTGCGGGAACTATCGGCGAAGGTGATGTTATCGCGTTTATTGGTTTTATCTATTTGTTCCAATTTCCGGTATTTATATCTCTATTTTCATCCTCTCGTATTGCATCCGGTTATGCCAGTGCAGACCGTATCCTAGAAGTCATCAATGTAGAAACCAAACTCGATCAAAATGCAGCCGGATACAATGGTGAAATAAAAGGCGCAATCGCATTTGAGAATGTTAACTTCAATTATGGCGAAGGTGACGATGTCTTAACTGATATCTCATTCAAAGTCGAGCCGGGACAAACCGTTGCGATTGTTGGACAAACTGGATCAGGTAAAAGCACATTAACCAAACTCATTAATCGTATTTACGATGCAACAAGTGGCATAGTGACAGTTGATGGAGTCGATGTTAGCAAATGGAACCTACAATCGCTTCGCTCACAAATCAGCATTATTGAGCAAGACATTTTCTTGTTCAGTCGTAGTGTAGCCGAAAATATTGCCTTTGGTATGGAAGACATTGATATGGAGTCCGTTATTGAATCAGCCAAAGCAGCGCAGGCTCACGATTTCATCATGACCTTCCCTGATGGTTACGAGACAGTTATTGGTCAACGTGGTATGACGCTTAGTGGTGGTCAACGACAACGTCTTGCACTGGCGAGAGCTTTCCAGACCAACCCACCGATTCTTATTCTTGATGACAGCACCAGTGCAATCGATAGTGCTACCGAAGATAGAATCCAACGTGCGATTTGGTCAGCGGCTGAAGGACGTACAACTATTCTTATCACACATCGTCTTTCCCAAATTCGTTGGGCAGATCATATTGTCGTCTTACGTAGAGGTGAAGTTGTAGCACAAGGTGCTCATGAAGAACTTCTTGAATCCTCAGAATCATATCGTCGCATCTTTGCGCGTTACGATGAACCGCAAGCCGATGATGCCGAAACCAATAAATCAACCCACCCAGTAGCAGGAGACTAATAATGGCGGCAATATTTGGTGGCTTACAAGCCGATAATTATGATCGACAGTATTCAGACAGTTATCTCTTCAAACGCATTGGCGATTATCTGAAAGCACATCGTCGCGAAGTTGGACTAGGTATCGTCGGGTTCATCGTTGTTGGTATTGTTGCATCACTACGTCCAGTAATCATCAGCTCTGCAATTGATGATATGGTCGATAACAGCGATTTCCTGACATTTTTATTTGTCGTACTCGCCATAGTCGCAGTAACTGAATACATCGCAAACTATGCAAGACGACGCTTCACAGTTAGTGTCATTGGTAAAATTGTTGCCATGATGCGTAAGGACTCTTTCTCAGCAGCAATTGACCGTGACCTCGCATTCTATGACACACATAAGACAGGTAAAATCGTCAGCCGTATCACCAGCGATACGCAAGAATTCGGTGATGTGATGTTACTCGGCAGTGATGTTATCTCACAATTCTTATCTGTGATTATCTTACTCGTCGTACTATTCAGCTATTCGATAGAGCTCAGCATTGTTCTTATCCTAACCATGCCTATGGTTGTATTTGCAGCATTATTCTTTCGTTATCTCGCTCGTATTGTTACGCGCCAAGGGTCACGGGCAATGGCTGTTGTAAATGACAATATTCAAGAGAGTGTAACAGGCATCAGTGTAGCAAAAAACTTCCGCCAAGAAGAAATGATTTACACAGAGTTTTCAGCAGTCAACAATCAAAGCTATAGCATCAACCTGCGTAAAGGGTTTGTCATTTCAATGGTATTCCCAAGCCTCAACATTTTATCTACCATAGCGGTTGCGATCATTGTTTGGGTGGGTGCAAACTCTGTGTTTGCAGGTGCAATCACTGCTGGTACATGGTATCTATTCATTCAAGGTGTTGATCGTTTTTGGTTCCCATTCATGAATTTATCCTCATTTTGGAGTCAATTCCAACAAGGACTGAGTGCTGCTGAGCGTATTTTTGCATTAATTGATGCAGATAACACAGTGAAACAAGTTGATGACAAAAATGTTGTCAACTTGTCTGGTCATATCGAATTCCAAGATGTGGACTTTTCTTATGTCGCTAATCAACTGATTCTCGACAAATTCAATATTGACATTAAGCCGGGCGAAAGTGTTGCCTTTGTAGGGCACACAGGAGCTGGTAAAAGTACCGTTGCGAAGCTCATTACACGTTTCTATGAATTCCAAAGCGGGCAAATTTTAATTGACGGAGATGATATACGCTCGTTTGATATTCAATCTTACCGTTCAAAACTAGGCATTGTCCCCCAACAACCATTCCTATTTAGCGGCACTGTCCTTGAGAATATTCGTTATGGTCGTCCTGATGCAACTGAAAAAGAAATTATGGATATTTCTATGAGCATTGGTGATGGAGAATGGTTGGAAAGCCTACCAGAAGGTTTACAGACAGATGTTGGTGAACGTGGTGCCCGATTAAGTATGGGGCAACGTCAATTGGTCAGTTTGTTACGAGTTATGGTACAAAAGCCGTCTATCTTTATTTTGGACGAGGCAACCGCAAGTATCGACCCTTTCACAGAAACTCAAATACAGGAAGCAATCGACCTCATCTTATCACGTTCAACGTCGATCCTCATTGCACATAGACTTAGTACAGTGCGTAGTGCAGACCGCATCATTGTGTTGAGTAATGGTGCAATTATCGAAGAAGGTAGCCATGACCAACTCATGGAAACCGACGGACACTATGCAGAGCTTTATAATACATACTTCCGTCATCAATCTCTCAGTTATGTTGAGAATGCGAGAGAAATGTTCTCTCAAGCTGGTGACTAATACCAAACATCCATAACACAGTATCCAAGCGGGGCAAATCACACTATACTAGAAGTGTTGTTTGCCCCTAATTGTTGGGGGACTTGGCTGAACACAAAGAAGGTATACTGTTGCTATGCAGGAACGCATCATAAAACTCACTCAACGACTACTCCCACTCCTTGACCGATTTTTCACAGGTTTAGAGTGGTTTGTCAAGCAAATCATACGTGTTTGGGTTTGGTTCAACTCACTGAATATCCCACTGACCCCGCTCCAATGGATCTTATTGTTTTATGTAATCTTCGGTATCGCTTATACAACTTCAACACCTGTGTTCGAAGCCAATGACGAAATCTGGCATTTCGGATATGTGCAATATGTCCGAGAAACCGGAGAAATTCCAGTTCAAGTCTTCGATGGCACGGAAACCGTATACGAGCAACATGGTAGCCAACCACCCTTATATTATGGGCTCATGGCATTGCTCACATCACCCTTTCCTATAGATGATGTAGGCGACTATCGAACCCTCAACCCACATGTAACTCGCGATCAACCCGATTCGTTCGGCAACAAAAACCTTGTCATCCATGATGAATCTCGCCCGATGTTCGAAGGCACAAGCTTAGCAGTCCACATTATTCGGGTTATTGGGCTTGTATTGGGTGCAGTCACGATTTTTACTGTCTATGAAATCAGTCGATTTATCGCACCACATCGCCCAACAGTTGCCTTTGTTGCAACAGCGCTGACCGGACTCAATCCGATGTTCATATTTGTGAGTGCATCGGTCAATAACGATACACTTGCCATGACACTCAATGGCATTATCATTTTGTTGATGCTACGCACAATGCGCGACGGGTTTGACATTCGTAAAACCATGATTATTGCGTTCATCTTAGGCTTGACCGCGATTACAAAACTGACATCTCTTGTTTTAGTGCCTGTACTTATCGGAGCAGGATTATTTACATATCGTAAGACGAAAGACCGTAACGGACTTCTTGTATTTTTGGTTGTCCTCGGCATATTTTTTGCCGGTCTGTCGGGCTGGTGGTATGTCCGTAATATGCAACTTTATGGCGAGTTATTTGGCCTCCATACCATGGCAAACATTGCAGGTACACGTGGCGTAACTTTCAATCTGATCACATTACTGACTGAATATCAACAATTCCGTATGTCATACTGGGGTCTTTTCGGCTCGATGAATATCCAGATTGTTGCTATTTTTTATATGCTTGTCGACCTAATTACGTTCTTTAGTGTGCTTGGTTGCGTTTTCTTATTACTCCAACTCATCGCAATCAGTGATCTAGCCTACGCGCGGTACGAATTATCAAACTTAACCGCATTGATTAGCATACTCATGATTTTATGGTTTGGTGTCTTGTATTTCAGCACATTGACTAATGCATCTGATGGGCGAATTTTGTTTCCACTAATTACGGCAATTAGTCCGCTTATTGCTGTTGGATTTGTTGAAATGGTTTGGTGGGTAGTCTTCTCATTACGTCCGCCAAATCTTGAATTCGTCCGTGCAGGCGATGCTGTCCCCAAGCCACTCCTAGATGAAGCGATGCTTTGGCCTTTGCGTATTTTAGGGATTATCACTTTGCTAACCCCGTTTACAGTCATCGCAACACAATACGTTGCGCCAACACCAGTAATTGATCTACCTGCCACGGTTAAGCCTGTGTATGCAGAATTTGGCGATGTTGCACTAGTCGGTTATGAACATATTGATCGCCGTTATATTCCAGGTGAGGATGTAAATGTCACCCTTTATTGGGAGGTTCTCGAACAATCGGAACGTGACAACAGTATATTTTTATCTTTAATTGACGATAACCTACAAGAGATTGGGCGCTACTCTAGTTATCCTGGTGCAGGAACATTACGGACATCAACATGGGAAATTGGTCAAATTTACCCTGACCAATACGTCGTTGGCATAGACCAAGGTGCATTTGGACGGTATCCATTTGACATACAAATTGAATGGGAAAACCTCGAAATTGACCAGTCAATATCAGCAACAAGTGCAGAAGGTGACTCTATCGCCCCAGTATTACTCGATATAGGTGCAATCGTCTCCTTGCGGGTGGAAAGTACCCCCCAAGGGTTTGCTGAAATCTTACCTGAGTCGCAACCAACTTTCGAACAAATGATACGCCTACGTGAGTTTTTGATTGACAATGAACACAATGAAGTCGTTTTACACTGGCAAGCCGATTCTACACCAGATGATAGTTACACCGTCTTCGCACACGTATTGGATGAAGATAATAATATTGTCGCTCAATCCGATGCCCCACCACGCCTACCAACTGAATATTGGCGTTGGGGTGAAAGCTATTTAACGTATCACAATTTCCCCGAAGATATAGACTTACTAGACTATCGCATTATTGTGGGTTGGTATCTCAATGACGGTAAATTCTTCGATCGGCTCGAATACCCAACTGTAATTGACGAAGAAGAAGTCTTCCTTGACTCCTTTGAAATACCGTGGGATCTTGCGTATCAGGTTTTTGAGTTGACTGCTGAAGTGACTCCAGAAGCGACAGATGAAGCTGATGAGTTTGAAACTCCAGAAGCCCGTCGCCAACCCGTCTCCGGCACAGGCGAGGCAACTGATGAACCAGATGCAACTGATACAGACAAAGAGAATGAGTCGGCCGAAATTAATGAAGCCGAAGCAACTGAAGAAACTAGCGACTAGACTAAACATACAGGTGGCACAAAATGTCATCTGTTTTCATCTAAAACAATTTCAGCATATTGCCCCGCCGGATTACCCAGTTCATCAAGTACTTCAGCATTAAAGAATTGCCCGACAAGTTTGCCCGTGCCAAGTTGATACATACTTACCCGTAGTGTTGAGGTGTTTGACTCCAAAGGCAGAGCCCCCCAAGTTATCAATCGGTCATCTTCACACCAATGGCGACCATGCCAGAATGTCTTATCTAATTGCGCCACACGATTCCCATTGGCATCAAATGATTGAGCAGAATATTGATAATCTGCACCTTTTGTTTGCTGGGGTAATTGCCATTCGAGATAAACTTTGCTATCTGATAATGCATATCCAGTCAACTGCACCGCATTATCAAATAATATAGGATCAATTGGATTTATAGATGCGACAGCCCAATTCGGTGTAGTATCCCATTCGTACACAACAAAGCCGTTATCCCCTATGCGTGTATCAAATTGAACAGGTTGATCTGTCTGATACAAATTTGCGACAGGATCAGCAGGTGCATCCGGTGCAATCACGACATCAAAGGGTTGCGCCGGAAACACCGCATAGCCATCGCCGATCATCGTTCGAACACATGCAACATCATCCCACAGCAATGTATCCCAAACAGCAACTTCATGATGTAAATTCCAAGCCATACCCTGACTAATCACTAAAACATCATCACTGTCTTTTAAATCATCATGGAGTTCGTTCAAATCAGCGATTGGGGTTGTAAATCCTGGGTACGGTACGTGATTAATTTCCAAGAAATCTAACGTGCGATGCCAAGTTACAATTTGTGAGGCGACAAGGACAACGCCAATGAATATTCCAAAAGTCCATGTAATCCGACTTTGGCTCATCACCCACGCTGCGCCAACACCAACAATTAACATCATTGCAGGAATCGATGGGATAAAATAATGAATATATACAGGAGTCCAATTAGGTATCAGTGCAATCTGTGGCAAAAATGCCCAACAACATAGGAATACAAGCAATCGCAAATTAGTTTTGAAAACAATCACGATGCCTAACAACATTATAGCGGTCATTACAAAACCAGCAAATACAAAGGGTTGATATGTCACTTGCAAATTTGTCTGCTGATCAGGCGCGACCCAAGTCTCTAATCCATATCCCGAAGACAAAAACACGGTATCCACAACAGATTTAGCAGTCAGGCTGATGCCATCAGATGCAGTAGACCGTCCAGCAGCATCCGTTATTCGGGTCGGATCAGTTTCTAATGTTTGCGTCAAACCTAATAAATATGGTGAGATAGTCAAAACACATAAGACAAGCGACACAAACAACGCCCGCCAGTAAATTTGATTACGCCCCACCCATAAGATTATCAAAATAATCGGGGTTAACGCCCAAGCTGCAAAATGAATCTGAAAGGCAAATAATAGGATGGGTACAGCGAAAATCTGCGCCAATATTTTTGATCGACTGCGCTGTTGAATTTCATAAAAGCCGTACAATAACAAGAATATACCTAGCAAAATAAAAGGCGTGTGGAAATCTTGAGCCCAAATTTTACGACTGAATAACACTGCCCACGGGTTCACCGCATACAATATACCTGCGACAATACCAACAACTAGCCCAAAATAACGATGAGCAATAAGCCATAACAATCCGACACCAACTACATTGAGCAACATCACAAAGTGTATCGCTGTATTTGGATCTGAGGATATACTAAACGGTATCGCCATCACATAGACGCTTGTTGGTGGATTAGGAATCCCAGTTGACGACAAAATCCCGGTTATGGGAAACCGTTCACCATCAGCCATTTCTAACGCTAACGTCGCTAGCATTGCATCATCATGAAAATATTCAACAATACCTGCCCGCCCCAATCGCATCCAGCCAGCCAATAGTAAAATCCCGATTAATATCAGACTATCTCGACGCTTGATCGGTGTTATGGTTGGCATATTGTGTCCTCGATTGACATATTGACATGATCAGACTGTTCAGTATCTGAGGTAACGAGCACACGTGTATTATTAGCGGGATTATACAGACCTATGCGAATTTCAGTAATGTCGTCATCATAAGGCAACATGACATTATCATTTAAAACTTGACCTTCGCGCCATAGTGACATCGGATAGAAGCCACTCAGTGGAAACACATCAGATTGCTGGATAATCTCACCCTTTTCATCAAGACCATGAGCGAATAATTTATAGTCATTTGGTATGGATGTCAAAACCTGCCACCATAAATCCAATGCGTAGTTTGTTTCGTCATGGCTCACACCAATACAAAGTAACCGCAACATATCCGTAAATTGTCTATTGGAAGTAGTCCCATCATACAGTTGTTCAGGCACATCAATTCGTATAACATCCGGTAACAAAACACGGTCTTGCCCGTCATTTAAGGTTGTTTTGTAAGCACCCTCAGGCTCAACGCGCTCAAGTTGAACCATAATTTGCCCGACATATGGCGGTACATCCTCAAATAAATCCAAATTATGTTTGTCAGACATGAATTGTTCTATAGATAGATCACTCAGTTTACCACCTTCAAATTCAAATGGTTGGCTTACTCCCCAAGATTCAGTGACAGGCAAATTAACAAGCTGAACAATCGGACGATAGCGAGCAGTAGTAGATTCTTCAATACGCCAATATAAGCGAATACCCAATGGATTGTCTGACGAAATTGACTCCTTATCTAATGTATAACCAACAAGTGTCACAACATCATCAAACGTTACATTGACTTCGGATTGCATATAATAAGGGTCGTCAGGCGACGATTGAATTCTAAATACATTTGACTGGAGCCATATCATGTTAAATATAGCAAACGCAGTTATTGACAAACTTATGACGATAAACATCCGCGCAGATATAGGTTGCCAAAGATGGTCGTTTATCACAGAGATTGGTTTGCTTCGCCAGATTAAAATCACACATCCGATCACTGTTAATATTGTGATGATCGTTGCGATATGTTGTATAGGTGTACCAACATAATCCAAGCGAATCGTGTGCTCACCTTCCAGGATACGTAATCCCATCAAACCAAACCGTTCACCTATTTCAATTTGAATGGGTTCACCATTTAGAGTTATCTGCCAACCGGGGAAATAAAACTGTCGAAACCGCATCAACAAACCATCTTGCGTGTTATTCACACGAATTTCGTTATCACTGATATGCTCATAACTGATTCTATCCGCTTTTTGACGATAGTCCGACTCAAGGAATCGAATACGATACGGATAGTCAATGTAGCTCTCGGCATCGGGTGGCATATCAAAACGAGGGGCATCACCCCAAACTGGCTCATATTCATTGTATGCTGTCGTTCCCCAGTTATTCTCTCGGAACTCCATCTCGATCTCGTCTAGGGCTGATAAGTTTTCCCATATAACATCATCATCACGTGGATGCATTACAGGCAATGCTTGAGCAATAACGACTGAGGATAATACGACACCAACCACTAGATGCCAACGACGTGGCAATAACAACAAACTCGAAGCTCCCAGTAATGCAATAAATACAGTTCCCACGCGCAAAATCCGTTCAGGAAACCGTAAATTACGAAAGCTAGGTATGAGTAACCAGACATCCAACGATGGTTCTGATGCAAGAAAAACAGCGAACCCCAATCCAAGTAGCAGTACAATTGCTAGCAAAATTCGACGATGCCATAATAAAGCAACAAACCCGATAACACTCAACACACCACCAACTAACCCAAGCGTGCGTGACATGATTAGCGTCGCATCTGTTCCATCAACAATTTGGGGTATCGCAAAAATCTCTGATAAAGTGCCAAAACGTGCTTGTAAAAACGCAATCGTATCAGGCAGTTCACCAGCAATACGTACATACTGTAACTCAGTAAACACAGGAATTAAGAATATCGCCGATAATCCAGCACTAATTGCAAGCCCACCACCCAAGTAAATCCAGCGTTGGATAATTTCACGGATAGATTTCAATGACATTGGCGCAATAAAACAGAATGGTGCTACAAATATCGCTGTCATATAGGTTGTTGGCGTATGTGATAGTACAATCCCTGTAAATGGGATAGCTATCCACAGACTATTACGCCAAGACGGGTACTTGGTTGTCCGGACAATCCCGTAAAACACATAAGGAATAAACGAGGTAGCAACAATTTGTGCGAGACTTCCCTGCCACCAAAATTCATAGAATCGTGATGGGGCATATACCCACAATACACAAGCAACCAGTGCTAACCGAACTGACAGAAACGTCCGTGCAAGCCGATAAACCCCGACACTACCTATCATCCACGCGAATGCATTTGTCAAATTATAAGCTGTAACAACATCAAAACCGAGTAGGTGAAACCAAGCTCCGATATGGGTTGCCCCAGGTGCATAAAAATTAAACACAGGATAGCCATATCCCATATGGAAATAACTCACCCAACGCGGATACAAATTCCCATCTTGAATCAACTCAGCCAACGCAAAAATACGATGCGCATGGAACGGTGCATCAGCGCCATTTGCTAGTCCAACACCAAACGTTGGCAAAATCCCAATGATTGGAATCACAATTGCCAGCAGTAAGCCATAGTCGATTGTATTCAGAAGTTTATGGAATCTGTCCTTCATGACACCCTGCATATCGTCGAATAACGGCGCAAAAGTATAACAGGGTGTCTGATATGTGACAATGATTTTTTACTAGGAGGTATAAAGGTGATGTTATCTTATACCAACAGCCACTAGTTTTCAATTTCTACAGCCATCGCAACAGCTTCGCCACCACCTAAACATAATGCGGCAATCCCTTTCGACAACCCGCGATCTTTCAGAGCATGAATAAGTGTCACCAGTACCCGTGCTCCACTCGCCCCTAATGGATGTCCCAGTGCAATCGCACCACCATGCACATTAATTTTCTCAAGTGGGATCGAATATCCATCACGTTCTAGACCCCGCATATCAGCTAGAACTTGTGACGCAAATGCCTCATTAAATTCAAACAAATCCACATCATCTATAGACCAACCAGCTTTTTCTAATGCTACTGGAACAGCTTTGACAGGCGCATAAAATATCCATTGTGGATCAAGTGCAGCATGTCCATATCCGACAATTCGAGCAAGCGGTGCACGACCATTTTTCTCGGCATAATCGCGGGTGGAAACCACAACAGCAGCTGCACCATCATTTAATCCCGGTGCATTTCCAGCCGTAACTTGTCCGTCCGCTTCAAAAGCAGGACGTAACTTACCCAGTGCCTCTAGAGATGTATCAGGGCGGATTGGTTCATCCTGAGAAATAACTGTCTCGCCCTTACGTGTTTTAATCGTAACAGGCGTAATCTCAGCATCAAATTTACCTGCTTGTGTCGCCTCATATGCGAGTTGATGACTACGCAGTGCAAATTCATCCATCTCTTCCCGAGTGACTTCCAACTGCTTACCAATAAATTCTGCAGCATTTCCCATAGCCCAATCTTGAAATGAACACCACAATCCATCAGTTTGCAGTGAATCAGTCAGCTGGATGTGTCCGTATTTATTTCCAGAACGCTGGTGATAATTCAGATAAGGGGCATTGCTCATGCTCTCAACCCCACCTGCCAGATATACATCGCCATCGTCAGCTTTAATGCTACTGCTCGCCAACATAATCGCTTTGAGTCCACTGCCGCAAACTTTATTAATTGAGACCCCGCCAACTGTATCAGGTACACCAGCACCTATACTAATCTGACGCGGTAACGCCTGCCCTACACCAGCACTAATTACATTTCCAACAAATACTTCTCTAATGTCCTCAGCATTAATACCACTACGTTCCACCGCCGCACCAAATGCAACTTGTCCCAATTCAGCAACATTCAAGGGAGATAGTCCTCCAAGAAATTTACCTTGTGGTGTACGGGCTGTACTCAAAATAACAGGTTCACGTCCCTGTTTACCATCTATTGCCATCTATAAATCCTCTTTATATAAGTCATCCCAAATATTTTTAAGGTCGTGATAAGTATTATCGAGTGTATCTGGTATCACCCGTGTATCAGCAATTGTCGACATAAAATTTGCATCCCCACCCCAACGTGGTACAACATGGAAGTGATAATGTGCGGCAATCCCTGCACCTGCATCAGCCCCAATGTTTGCACCGATATTAAACGCTGGCGGATTTGCATATGTACGGATCACCCGCATAATGCGGTTCACCATAATCATCAATTCCGTGATAGCCTCCGTTGTCAGATCTTCCTGAGACGATAGATGTTCGTACGGCACCACCATCACATGTCCATTGTTATAAGGGAATTTATTGAGTGTGATGTAAGTATATTTTGCGCGTGCAATTACATGCTCTTCGATGTCATTTTCGGGATGGTCGGATTTGTTACAAAACACACAACCGTCAACTGGTTTTTTATCACTTTTGATATACGCCATGCGCCACGGTGTCCACAAATGATCCATAATGCTTATCAACCTCTTGTTGTATGCCATATTATAGTGACAGAGATAAAAAATTTGGTATCTTACAAAAAAATCTAATGTAATTTCGCAATATACGAATAATTCTATTCTAAGGGTGCGAAGGTGTCTGTTACAATGCACATATATCATCAAGAAGTTGAGGCATTATGACATTATCAACTAAAACTTTAGACAACCAACTCAACCGACCATTCCGCTATTATGATTCGGTTGATAGTACCAATGATCTTGCAAAAACATGGTTAAAAGACGTAGCACAAGCAGGTTCGGTCATCATTGCAGACGAACAAGTAAAAGGTCGTGGGCGCAAAGGTCGGACATGGTATACTCCCCCTAATGTTGCCATTGCCATGTCGGTTATACTCAAGCCTTCACCAAGCGATCTCTCGCGTATCAATATTATTGGAGCGCTCAGCGTGTATGATCTTGCTGAACATCTTGGATGCCAAAATATCGGCATTAAATGGCCTAATGATGTTCAAATCAACGGTAAAAAAGTAAGTGGTATCTTACCTGAGGTTGTATGGGACGGAGACCAACTCACAGGCGTTGTGCTTGGTATGGGTATCAACGTACGCAACGATTTTTCTAATACCGAGATTGCGGACAAAGCAACAACACTCGAAATAGAGGCTGCAAAATCTCTTGATCGAGCTGAACTTATTACTTATCTACTCGAGCGAATTGATATGTGGTATGACCGTATTACAACCGAGGCCCTCTTTATTACATGGAAAAATCGTCTCAATATGTTAGGTAAACGAATACAAGTTGAGGAGCTAGAAGGTCTAGCTGTTGATGTTGAGCCAGATGGCACATTGCTCGTTCAAGATGATTTCAAGCAGATGCAAAAGATCATCGCAGGAGATGTCTTTATCATAAACGAATCAGGGAACTAGCAATATGGGACGCATACGTCTTGAATGGGATATAGAAACCCAGAAAATTGAAAAGTCCGATAGTGAAGATCCACAAACAAAATGGGCACGGCGGCGTAATTTACTACGCTTGTTTCTACTTATTGCTATCATATTAGGCATAGCCGTCGGTGGTATCCTATTCGTTCAAAATCGTTTAGATGAAGTTGATAGAGAACTCGATCAACTGCTACGTGATACAGTACAGGCAGAGGTTGCTGCCATTCGCATCGGAGATTTCGACACCTTCATTAATTTACAACGTAGCGCAACCGATGAATGGCTCAACACACAACAACTCATCTACCAAAACTATGAACAACTCAAGGTCAATAACGACGTAAAACTCACGGGTAATGTTCTTGCGACAGAAATCGAAGGGCAACGTGGGCGCGCTATTGTAGAAGAAATTATTGACGGTGTCCCATATGCTCACGTTTGGTTTTATTGGCGATATACAGACGGATGGCGACATGTACCGCCTGATTTAACGTTCTGGGGAGAAGACAAGGTCATCGAATCAGAGAATATTCAGATTCGCTATCGCACTGTTGATGAGCTTTTTGCAGAACAAATAAATGACGCCGTACCGAATTGGCTCATCCGAGGATGCGAAATATTACAGTGCCCTCAAACACCTCAACTTACAATTGAAATTGTTCCTGATACCCCTGAACCTATTATCTGGGTTGATGAATTGAACTGGCTTATTCGATTGCAATCCCCATATGTAACAGGCGCGCGAGCAGATAGTCCCTTCGATATTCAACGGCAGATTTTATTTGCAAACACAATTGCCGAACGCCTCATGAATCAGCAAACAAATTATATGGCGGTCAATTCACCACATGATGTCGTCCACTTACAGCAAGCTGTTGTTGGATATTTAGTCGAACAATTTATACAGATTGATACAAATTCACTCCTTATGGAGTCCATTGTCACTCAATATGGTGAGGATAAAATTAGTCAATTGGTATCGCTCTTCGCACCAACTGCTGATATGACCATTATTCAACAAGTTGTGCCAGCGCCACTAGGTCAAGCCAACCTTGATTGGCGTGATTTTATAACATGGAGGCTGTCACTTGAAAATAACCTGATCACAAGTCGATCAGAAGCTGAATGGCTTAACTTATATGACACCAGCGATGAAACAGTTCGAATCGAAGCATACAATCGTTATACTAACGGTATTTTGATGGAACAACCCATTGCAATTGATCAACAGGTTCAGACATCAGCAAGTGGCTTACCTCAACTACGGTTTACTATACGGGTTGGCACAGAGAATACATTCCGTGATGACATTGTTCTGTTTAACCTGATCAACAATATCTGGAAGCGAGCGAGTTAAACGCAATCAGGCAGATTATGCTAAAATAAACGCAGATTTGATAATAAGAGAAAGGCACAGGCAATGGATTTCCGCCGTGATATTGCAGATGATTTTGATCAAGAGGAAGAACAACCGGAACTTCCGATAGATTTTGACGAAATCGAGGCACAGCAGGAAGAAGAAAAGAAGGGACCACCACCTAAATTCCTCGGTATGACTGCCGGAGAACGTGCATTTGTATCGATGATGTTTTTCTTTATTATTCTGATATTTGGTGCGGCAATTCTTGCTGTCACAGGACGTATTGTTATATAGAAAAAAGGGGACAAATCATGACAATGTCCCCCTTATAATTCGCCTAAGGATTCAATATTAACTGGCTTACACTTGCGGCTTCAACGGCATCACGTGACCATAGCATTGGTCGATAATCAAAATTACTCCAGCTATCGAGCATACTATCATAAGCAGCGCTATATGGATGTCCACTTTGCCCAGTTGTATGTATAGACAAGTTATTATCCCAATCTGAAACATCATATATCACGCGTTCCGACACACCCCATTCAACGATAAACCCATCTCCAGTATGAGCAGCATTAACACACACAGTACAACCGCTAATTGGGATATATCGATTTACAATGTCTTCAAGAGTCTCAATTCCACTCAACCCTAGTGGATTACTTTCAAACTCAGCTAGATGGATTGTCCCCCAACGCCAATCAGACTCATCCCCGCCCATCAATTCAACTGCACGATCATATGCATCACCCAAGGTTGCAGCAAGAATATCGTCCATCATTTCGACATTATCTGTTTCAACATTATCCCACCATTCATGCGTTGCATCTTCTGTTAACCGAACCACAACATAGGGCGAGAACCGAATGCCATTCTCATCAAAAAATTCTCCGATTTCATCATTCACAAGATTATCAACCAATGTATCCCAGAAGATACCGTACATTGCGGCTTCGCCACTATCTGCTGACATTTGATAATCCCAATTAAGCAACCAATCACGGATGCTAGTCAAATGTCCATCATCAAATTCAAGATCAGTCAACAATGGTAAGATCTTTGCTGCACTCCGGTCATAGTTATCACTGTGAATTTGCTGGAATGTATCGGCTGAATGTGGCGCTAAATCTTGTAATAGCGCATCAATCCGGCGACCACGATACCCGGCAGCCCACGTATTTTGATACATGACATTGATATCATCACCGAACTCATCAGCAAGATTTTCGGCCAGTTGATCGAAATAAGCAGGAGGTGATGTAAGCTGGTTCGCGGATTGAATATAATTACGCTCAGGATTATACACGCGGGGCAATTCATCAAATGGGATAAAACCACGCCAATCTTGCTCATCAGATGTTACAACTATTGGTAATGTCCCAGAATGTCCTTCTGACCGCACAGGGATAAAACCCGGAACTTGCAGTCCGATATTTCCGTCAACATCAGCATAAACCACATGTTGCGCAGGTGCACCCCATGAATGTAGTGCCTCCCGAAATTCTTGCCAGTTAGTCGCAAGGCTCAAATTATGTAATGCTACAATCAACCCACTTTCCTCATGTCCGGTCCATCGTAAAACGCGTGGGTCATCGTTGTTAAACCCTGTTAGATTACCATCATCATCCAACTGGTTATCATTGATAATCGGCCCCATGTGTGTTTCACGAATTTGAACAGTAACACTATCATCGCTATCCCCAAATCGGATCATTTCGTCGCGAACCGTCATGTCGCGCCAGTCATTATTCCAGCGATATTGCAGTTCATTGTCAGGATTGATTTCAATCAAGAAATAGTCAATCACGTCGTCTGTGTGATCAGTATATCCCCATGCTAGATGATCATTGTGACCAGCCGTAATTAGAGGAACATTCGGGAATTGGAATCCAACTACGTTATAAGGACACTCATCAGTTACAGGTTGACAATGCAAGCCTATTTCATACCAGATTGAGGGCATTTGATGAGCAAGATGCATATCGTTAGCCAGTAACGGCATTCCTGTTTCTGTTATAGCGCCACCTGCAACCCAGTTATTGCTACCTATGCCTTCGCGTTTTGTTAATAGTGGGTGATTTAACAATGACACACCACCGGCAATTGTGTCATCTACACCATAGATACCCATCATATCCGTATTCGCATTTGAGAGGGTGTTATCACTCAAAGGTAAATCAGATTCCATAACAATGGTGGGATTTTCCTCAAGATTATAATCCGGAAACAAGCCAGCAAAACGATCACTATCCGGATCAAGTAACTCTCCTATTTCAGAGCGATAGAGTTCACCACCATTATCACCCAACTGCCATGCCATCGCCTTTCCCCACACGACACTGTCCACCGGAGTCCATGGTTCAATTTCGATATTTACACCTGTCACACCGAGCACATTGTATTCAAATGCGAGTTGCCCTGCCGGACGATTCATAATGTAGGCATTAACCCCATCCGCAAACGCTTCTAGCATGAGCAATGATTGCTCGTCATCTATATTAGCGATTTCGTCTTCGGCAGTCTCATACCAACTCATTGTGCGGATTGCAATATCTGTCCCCATCAATGTATCGTTTACACCTGTTAATTCTTGAATGCGTCCTGCACCAATATGCCGTGAGAATTCCATCTGCCACCATCGATCTTGTGCATGAGTATATCCTTGTGCAAAAAACAAATCATAGGGATTGCTAGCATAAATATGGGGTACACCCCATTCATCACGCAGAATCTCAACACTTGCATTCAACCCATCAACTTGCAGTTGACCATCATGCTGAGGTAAAGGACCTTGTGTCCATGAGAAGAGTGTATATGCAATACCGCCACCCACAACAATAATGATGATAATCAAAGACAAAATAATACGACGTAATGTTTTCATAAAAATTCCTTTTAAAATAACAGTATTTATTGGGAGCAGGCAGAGACTAGTGATCTAACCGCCAAGCGCATCCAATTCAGCTTGGATATTTGCAATGTAATCCTCAGCAAATGGGACAAATTGCCCTGCGGGGTCTAGTTCAAGATAAGTCTCGAAGTCAGCTAATGCATTCTCGCGCTCGACCATCGTATAATATAAAATCCCACGTCTATAGTAAGCTTCAGCATAAAAAGGAGCTAATTCTATCGCCATATTGTAGTCATCTAACGCACGATTCCATTCGTAGATGAGCATAATGATGTCACCGCGTTGTTTGTAGGCTTGAGCGATTTGGTCATCGCTACCCATCAATTCAATTACAGAATCCATATCCTTGATGGCAGATGTATAGTCAAAATTTAGCGCTTTTATGTCAGCACGAAGCATTAGAAATTCCCATGTCGTGTCAGGACGAGAAAAATCTGATTCAGATATTTGCGTCCATACGTCATCCAACAATTGATAAGCAGATTCAGCATCACCGACTTGTAGGTATGACCATGCGAGGTTCGTAGGTAGCTCGAGTGAATTCCATATTACATCAGTCAGATTTAATCCAGATTCAAATTGCTCAATTGCATCAACCAAATCACTTTGAAGTATAGAGCAATTGCCAAGATAAAAATAAAGAGCCATCGTCATAAACTCAGCATTTTCACCTACCAAATCTAAAGCAGAATTAAAATACTCGCTTGCATGATCGCATTGATTCCTTTCGTAATGTATTAAGCCCAATGCAGTATCAATCAATTCTTGATCGACACTAAAAACATAATCTCCGATAAAAAAGTAAAATCCTAAGGTCGTATAGAAACTTGAAGAACTCTTAAGGTGCCTGTGTAATATATCTGAAGACTCAAGAGATTGAGCATTAGTTGGCATCAAATGATAAAGTAGTTGATTGTTTGTAGCCATTACAGCCGTTACAACAAGGTCACTCGTATCGTCAAGAATATTACTTGTAACGAGTGGAATTCCATCCTCGGCAAGTTGTGTCTCTAACGGACCAATAAATTCAAGAAAACATCCAAATTCATCAGTAGGAATATAACGATCTGAGGCAATAGTATCATATTCCAATAAGCAAGTTACATGTACTGACTCAAGATTCTGTGAATAGCTTGTAGAAGTAAAAAATAGTATTGCAAAACCAGCAATTAGCTTTGAATATCGCATCGTAAATCCCTCTCAATTTGGGTTTATCCCAATATTATTTGGGATAAAAACTTAAAATTTGGGATACAGTAATATTAAAGTGGCAATCATTCCACACTTATGATATAATCATCCTAAATAATCGCGTGGGCGCAACCCTTGAAAATTTGTCATATGATGACGCTATTCTACAAAACTCTCACCCAAAATTATACTCCCCTACACATTCGGCAATAATCGACTAATTGCAGTCAGTTGCCACTGGACGCGACGCAGTGGGTTGGGGATTTTGCGCCTAATTCGCATTGAGATGGAAAGGAGTGTTGTGCTAATCTACAACAAGATTAGCCACGACCTATGGACACAATTGAACCAAATATAACAGATGATAATGCAGGTAATATTCAGACGATAAACATTAACGAGGAAATGCGTGGTAGTTATCTCGACTACGCAATGAGTGTTATTGTTGCTCGTGCTTTACCAGATGCACGTGATGGACTCAAACCTGTTCATCGACGCATTTTGTTCGCCATGCATGATATGGGGTTACGCCCTGGCACAGCCTACAAGAAAAGTGCACGTCTAGTCGGCGAAGTGCTAGGTAAATATCATCCTCATGGTGATCAAGCCGTATATGATGCGATGGCACGTATGGCACAAGATTTCTCACTACGTTATCCCCTTGTGGATGGTCAGGGGAATTTCGGTAGCCAAGATGGCGATAAACCTGCAGCAATGCGTTATACCGAAACCCGCATGGCAGAAATCGCAGGCGAATTACTCACCGACATCAACATGGATACTGTTGATTTTGTTGAGAACTATGACGGCACACAAGAAGAGCCTACCGTTCTACCTGCTCGTCTTCCTAATCTGCTTCTCAATGGTGCAAGTGGTATTGCCGTTGGTATGGCAACGAGTATTCCGCCACATAATCTGCGTGAGTTAGTCTCAGCGATCACCTATATGATCGACAATTACGACAATATTGATGACATCACCGTAGATGATTTGATGCAATTCGTTAAAGGTCCCGATTTCCCAACAGGTGCAACCATCATCGTTGGCGATGATCTTAAAGAAGCCTACGCCACAGGCAAGGGGCGGGTCGCAGTTCGCTCGACGGCAACTATTGAAGAAGGACGTGGCGATAGCTTCAATATTGTCTTCACATCAGTCCCCTACCAAGTCAGTAAATCATCTATCATTGAGCGCATCGTCAGTCTAGTACGTGATGGTCGTCTCGAAAACATTCGCGACCTACGTGATGAATCCGACCGGAATGGTCTCCGCTTAGTCGTTGAACTAAAACGGAACGCTCAACCACAACGTGTCCTCAATCAACTTTACAAATATACACAACTGCAGAGTGTTCATAGCATTCAAATGTTGGCTCTGGTCAACAGTGAACCACGCACACTCGGCCTGAAACGGGCACTCCAAATCTATATTGAGCATCGGTATGACGTGATTGTCCGTCGCTCTGAATATGAGTTAGATCGTCAACGTGCCCGTGCACATATTTTGATGGGTTTACTGAAAGCTGTATCCAATATCGACCTTGTCATTCAAACAATCCGAGCGTCAGCCGATGTTGACACAGCCCGTGCACAATTGATGGTACGCTTCGACCTAGATGAAATCCAAGCTAATGCAATCCTTGATATGCAGTTGCGTCGCCTTGCTGCACTCGAACGTCAAAAATTACAAGATGAGTACGATCAAGTCCAAGCGCGTATCGAATATCTTGAAGACTTACTCAATTCACCACATAAGATCCTCGAACTCATTCGTGAAGACCTTCAAGACATCGCCGAAAAGTACGGCGACGACCGCAACACTGCAGTCGAATTTGGCAACGCTGATTTCGACGAGATGGATCTTTACCGCAAAGAAAATGTGGTCATCTCACTGACACAACAAGGGTATATCAAACGTGTACCTGCCCGTGCTTATCGAGCACAACGGCGCGGTGGTAAGGGTGTCCGTGGCATGGCAACTAAAGATACCGATACCCTACAAGATGTCTTTTTCGCCAACAGCCACGATACGATTTTATTCTTTAGCGACAAAGGTAAAGTCTACTCACAAATGGCGTTCCATATCGCTGAGACACAACGTGAAAAACGCGGTGTGCTCATCCATAGTATCTTGCCCTTAGATTCTGACGAACAGATCACGGCGATTCTACCTGTGGACTTCACCAACACAGAAGAAGTTGACGAAGCGTATTTTGTCCTCGCAACACGGAACGGACGCATCAAACGCGTCGCATTAGAAGAATTTGCTGATGTTCGCCCAAGTGGTTTGATTGCGATGGGTTTACACGATGATGACACACTTGGTTGGGTTAAGTGGACAAATGGGTCACAGCATATCATTATGGTATCCGCTAACGGTCAAAGTATTCGCTTCCCAGAAGAAGATGTCCGTGTGATGGGTCGACAAGCTGGTGGTGTAAACGGTATGCGCCTATCAGGTGATGATGAAATTACCGGCATGGATGTCATAAGAGAGGACCACACACATATTCTGATCGTCACACAAAATGGTTATGGTAAACGTACATCATTGGATCAATATAATGTCCAAGGTCGGTACGGCTCTGGTGCACGAACACTCAAACGTAATCGACGCACAGGTCCTGTGGTTGCAATGCGTTGTATCACTGAAGAAGACGGTATCATGCTTATTTCAAAGAAAGGTATCGTCCTCCGTACCCATTTAACAGAGATACGCGAAACGGGACGGAGCACACAAGGTGTTACCCTAATGAACCTTAAAGGGGACGATGAAGTAGCGGGTATTGCCATTGTTAGCGATGAAGATGAAGAAGATCTCATGAATGACGAAAACGGACATGAAGGGGATCTCAATGATACAGACGAAACCACACATCAAAATGGCAATCAGTCATAATATAATCAACGTATAGAATCAAAAAGAGGCGACCTATCATCAGGAACGCCTCTTTTTAAAATTTAATCTATCAATAGAGCAAGTTTATTCTTCGCCTTCGGTAGCTTCAGCTCCTGCTTCTCCAAGACCTTCACCTTCAGCTTCTAACATTGCATCGGCTTCAGCACGACGTGCAGCTGCAGGTTGAACAATCTTAACAATCATCTCATTTGGTTCATTAATGACTGTTACACCTTCTTTAAAGTCAAGATCTTTTACAAGAATTTCTGCACCAAGTGTATCCAGTGGTGTTAAATCGACTACGATGCGGTTACGAATATCTTGAGGATATACTTCCAAAGTCAATGTACTTGGACCTGTAATCAAGATACCTTCACGTGATGCAACAACAGGGCTACGACCCTCCACAATAACAGGAACATCCACTCGGATTTTCTGATTAGGATCAACCGCAAGGAAATCTACATGTAAGATGTCGCCACGCACCACATCACGCTGAACTTCACGCGCTAGTGAAGGGTATGTTTCGCCACCTATTTCAATATCAATCAGGTTCGTACCACCGGCGTTCATCAATGTAACTTCAACTTCACGATATACAAACTGTACACTCACAGGATTATCTGTGGGTCCATAGACAATTCCGGGTACAAAACCCTCTTTGCGTAGTCTACGATTTTTTTTGCCTTTAGCGGTGCGAATTTCACCAGCTAGTTTATACTCTGCCATGATTGGAACTCCTTAACTTCATCCTGTTGAGGGATTATTTGCTGTATGTTTGATTTTGCGGACAAAAGTCTCGCCATTCTAAATGCCACTGCTCATATCGTCAATGCTTGAGACACGAAAAATGCCCACAATATATGTAGTGGGCAACTTGGGACATAAGCGGGTAACGGGACTCGAACCCGTGACCATCTGCTTGGGAAGCAGGTACTCTACCAACTGAGCTACACCCGCAGAATACCCCTAATTATAGGGGGTGTAGCAATATGTGTCAAGCCAGTATGATGGCATCAATATGCATAGACTATACAGGACGACTAATAGAGTATGAAGATAACTTGCCCTAATTGTAGCGAAATAATCATTGCAGAAAATATCAATGTTCATGACAAAATTGCAGTTTGTCACACTTGTGATAGTGTTTTCCAGTTCACCTTACCTGATCCAGTCGAATCCAAAGTTAAACGCCGTAAAATATATCAACCCAAAGATTTGACTATCCATAATACCGATCATCTCCATATGTCATTCCGCACCAATTGGAAACTCGAAGAAAACGAGACATTCTTAACAGGTGCAGTCTTTGCAGTGTTATTTACAATCCTCACCTTGATGATGATCACAGAACGCGGTTTTGGTATCGTACCCTTGATGTTCAGTTTAACCGCATTGATGGGATATTACTTGTCAGCGGTAACTGCATACAATAAAACCCATATCAAACTACACGGTATGACATTAAAAACATCACGCCTTCCGTTGCCAGCATTATCAAGTGGCAATACAGAAATTAATCTCGCAAATATTGAGACGATCACAACAGAAGAGACAGCGATTTCTATAAAAGAAGCATACGACCTACCTCGATATAACGTCTATGCCAACCGATTTGATGGGAGTCGCCAACTCATCATTAAAGATGTCACCGAAGAATACGGTTTGTACATTGCGCAGGCTATCAATGCCGAACTCGCAGTCGACAAAGATAATCTGGATACATCTCGCTTAACAAGTCATACCGATGAAGATCTCGAATTTACTGATACATCAGTAGACGAATTACACAATCTCAATACCCAATGACACTAAGTTGGACTATTGTTGGGTCAAAGCTAAAGTATTGATTACAGTCTCAGCAAGTTCGACATTACCACCAACATTAATCTGGATTTGAGTACCGTTGACAATGAAATAATAGTTACGAACGACGGTATCATCACTTGTGACATA
Source organism: Anaerolineales bacterium UBA6055 (assembly GCA_002428985.1). GTDB lineage: Bacteria > Chloroflexota > Anaerolineae > Aggregatilineales > Phototrophicaceae > UBA6055. The sequence continues at coordinate 294,540 of DIYL01000015.1, forward strand.
ATCAATCAGACGCCCTTGAATGCCTGTTTGTGTTTCAACTGTCTCCGGCAGAAAAACCTCTGACACATTCGCCGCATCTTGGAACTGATTCGTCACTGTTTGCGTCCAATCTGATAGAGATTGTGTTGTTTCCTCTTGAAAAATAGTCACTGTGATGCTTACCATTTCATCAGTCCAAAGATTTTGAGGAATCTCTACACCTGATGTGTATTCAAAAGAAGTTATAAGTACATTATCGACTGTAGGTGTTTGAGATTCAGTAATAAACCAATCTACTGGATATTCAAAACCGAAACCTTTTGGGCTTTCGTATGTCTTCTTAAGTGAAGCAGATATAATAGGTGTACGATCGATTTGTACAGAAGTAGCTTGCGGTGAAGCACTTGTGGATGGGGCTGAAGTTGGTATGCCTGTGCTTTCTGGTGATGGATCATTAGGCACCAACAAAAGCTGCCCTACATTCAGACGATTTGGGTTTTCTAGACAATTAGCAACTGACAGTTCGTCAATCGTTGAGCCTGTGCGATTGGCAATAGATGCAAGATTATCACCACGTTGAATCGTATATTCGAACCATCCCTCTTGCACATTACAGCTAACTGGTGTATCAGTAGGAGAATTGTCTGTATCAACTGTTGTCTGGGTATCTGTAGTGGTAGATGCTGTATTTTCAGCATCTGAGTTTACTGGTATATCAGTTGGTGTATCAGCCGACGCTACAGCTGTAGTCTCAGCATCAGGCGTAACATTATCAGGTAATGTCGGCGTTGTAAGAGATTGTGATTGTGTTGGTATAAGCGTTTTTGTCGGAGCGGGTAGATTGAGTTGTGTCGGTAACGTCTCATCATTACTTCCACAAGCAACTAATAACAGTGTCAAAATCACGAACAAACCAGCAATACGCACAGGACATTCCTTTATCTGTAAACAAAGTTAGACAAACAATTAAGCATAGACCATGCTATAATACGCGACTTGTAAAGCAAAGGACGATCATATTGTGAGTAGGTTTGGGCATATCAAGGTTGGTATCCTTGGCATTATCGTCAGCCTTATCGCCATATATTTTATTGTAGTACAAATTAACGTCGAGCGTTTCATCTCAGCATTAATAACTGCAGATTATCGCTTTCTAATCCCGTGTATGATTTTCCTATTGCTCGGGTTGTTTACACGAGCAATGCGCTGGCAAGTGCTCCTATCCCACCAACTTCCATTTAAGCGCGCATTCAGTATTATGAATGTCGCCTATCTAGTGAATGGGATTCTACCAATGCGAATTGGTGAAGTTGCACGCATTTATCTGACAACGCGTATCAAACAACCAATTCCCGTCATGCAAACTGCCAGTACAATCGTTGTTGAACGTTTACTTGATTTGCTAGCTGTTGTGGTCATGATGTTACTGGCCCTCACAGTAGCACCGGTTCCACAAGAGTTGCAAGTAGCAGGCGCAGTAGGTGCAAGCCTAGCAATCGTAGGATTTGTCGTTCTAATTATTCTAGCCAAAAACCGTTCGTTTACTGAACGATTCATTACAAGTCTAGCCGAGAGAATTCCAATCTTAAAGCGACTCAGAATAGACAAATTTGCGAAAGACTTCTTCGATGGGTTGATGCCAATTATTGATCTACGTGCATTATCGCAAGCCATATTCTGGACAGTAATCAGTTGGACACTCTCAATCATCGCAGGCTATATTTTAATGTTCGCATTTTTTGACACAGGCAATTGGGCAGCGACAATGCTATATATCGCTGCAGCTGCATTTGCTATTGCTGTACCGGCTGTCCCCGGCAACATTGGCACATACGAAGCATCGATTCTATTAGCACTATCCGCGCTGGGATATGCACAATCCGATACCACAATTGCCTTTGCAATAGCCGTTCATGCTGTCAATGTATTTGTTCACGCTGCTACGGGCGTAGTTGGATTTATGCAGGAAGGCATCTCATTGAGCCAGCTAAAGACCGGTGTCCGCCAAATGCAACAACCCTCAACGAGGCAAACATAGCAACATGACACAGATTCAAAACGACGACCGTAAACTAAAAATACTCATTTCACTGCTATATTACTATCCGCATCTGACAGGATTAACCTATCATGTCCAGTTAATTGCGGAAGAACTTGCGCGACGCGGGCATGAAGTCACTGTGTTGACAGCACGTTATACAAACGAACTCCCACGCGATACTGTCATGCACAATGGGGTACGCGTCATTCGGTTATGGGCGCCGATTCGGCTTAGCCGTGGGATGATCATGCCAGCCTATCCATGGGCAATGTATTTACTCATGCGTCAACATGACATTGTCAGTATTCATACCCCAATGATGGAAACTGCTATTGTGAGCGTGCTTGCAAGGCTAGCTGGATTAAACGTTATCCCAACGCATCATGGTGACCTCGTCCTACCAGATAGCCCTGTGAATAACTTCATCACCAAGACGATGTTCGCATTTTATAGATTTATGGCAAAACGCGCGCCCAATATTCTTGCTTATAGTGATGATTACGCTGATAATTCTTACTATCTCAAGCCATTTAGAGAAAAAGTCAAGCCTGTCTATCCGCCGATATTTATACCTGATCCCATAGCAGAAAATGTCAAACAGTTACGCGAACAATGGCAAGATGGAGAAGGACCAATTATCGGATATTCAGGTCGATTCGTACAAGAAAAACGTCCAGAACTCCTGATACAAGCATTAGAAGTTATCAATCAGAAATATCCTAATGCTAGAGTTGTATTTGCAGGTGAATATGACATTAAGTATGAAGACACTTGGGAGCTTCAACAGCATTTGGTAAAACAATATCAATCGCAGTTGATTTTCCTTGGTCTGATACGCGATAAACAACAACTTGCGGACTTCTATGCAGCCTGTGATGTCGTTGTTTTACCAAGTGATACCGAGTGTTTTGCGCTAGTACAAGTCGAAGCTATGCTTTGTGGTACGCCGATGGTTATGACCAATATTCCTGGCGGACGTGTTCCCGTTACTGTTACAGGGATGGGAAAACTCGCCACACAAGGAGATTGGCAATCAATAGGTGAAGCAACAGTTGAGGTCTTGGATAATCGTGACAAATATGTAAAATCGCGTGAGGAAATACGCGAAATCTTTTCTTTTGAGCGTACAGTTAATCATTATGAAGCTGTCTTCCGTGAACACGCGAGGCAATAACTAACATGGTCGATTTAGACACCATCCAATATATGACCCGCAACGAAGCTGATATGTCGTTCAAAATGCGGGCAAGAACAATCTTCGAGTATGTCGATCCGACTGATGATATGGTTATTTTGGATTTACCATGCGGACGTGGTTTTTACCTGAATATGTTCCGTTATGTCAGTAAATGCCGTTTAATCGGTGCCGACCTCGATTGGGATGTGATTCAAAAAGCAAAACACAATATTGGTCATCTTGAAGACATTGATATTCAGCGTGTCAATATTTACCAGATGCCCTACCCGGATAATTCGTTTGATGCTGTGATTTTTTCTGAAGTGTTGGAACATATTGATAATGATTCAAAGGCACTCAAAGAAGCCTATCGTGTTCTAAAGCCGGGCGGTGTTCTTGCAGTAACTGTACCTCATGCAAATTATCCGTTTTGGTGGGACCCAATAAACAAGACGCTAGAGGCTTTGCTTAACTGCCATATCAGTGAAGGTGTGTTTGCAGGTATCTGGGCAAACCATGTCAGGTTGTATACACCAGCCCAATTACACGATGCGGTGTTAAGCGCTGGATTCAAAATCGAAGATGAGCGTGCATTCACGCACCACTGTTTTCCATTCATTCATAATCTAGTCTATGGAATTGGAATGCCACTCCTAGAAGCCGGTGCCTTACCGGGTTCAATGGAAACCGCATCCAGCCGACTAGATTTTGATAAAAACGATGGTAGTTTGCTAAATCCGATTAATTTAGGGGTGGCGATGTTTAACTTCTTCGACCGTCACAATGTACCTAACGAAGGTCACCAAACGTCAACAGTCAATCTAGCGGTGAAAGGACGCAAGCCCCATGCCTGAAAATAATGACTTGCAACCCGACAATCTCGATAATAACGAGAGTCACGATGAAATCCCCGCAGATGACTTACGCTTTGCGCCATCTACAGAACACGAAGTAGGCAACTCAGCCGTCGATAAAGAAACTATCGATACATCCAATGCCAATACAAACGAAATTGAAGAAGAATCTGATAATACTGAACAAGAAAATCGAACATTTGAGGATTTAACACTCGCCGAGCTTACGAGCCAATTATTACGATCACCCCAAAAAACATGGCGAGCAATCACGAATGTCACCAATGCACCCCGTGAATCAGAATATACAACATCTGTACCGATTCCTATTCCAGATACACCTACCCGTAAGCCTGATGTAGTATCGACAGTTGATCTTAACACGTTACCTGAGCCTGAAAAGCTGGAAGAGGTTCTTTCCTTCCGCCCAACTCGCAAGCAAATTCAATTAGGCTTATATATTTTAGCGGTAATTTTTGGTATTTTAGGTAGTCGCTTACTATTAGGCGCCGAGAATGTAAGACGTACAGAGTCTAATGCGTTATTTGTCGGCGCGCCATATCTATGGATTGCCTTTTTTATCTGGCTCGGAGCTGAGCTTTATGGGCATTGGGAATCACTCGTCAATTGGTGGAACCGCAGTGACCGCTTGACACAAGTTCGCTGGGTCTTACGATCGATTCCCGTATTTATATGGTTAACTGCCGTACTCCGTATTACTGATTCGATGACAGCACCTGCCGAGTTTGCGCTTGGTCTTGTTCAGGTTGCGCTTGGTCGCATTTTACTCGGTGTCATTTTATGGTTACTCATCGAACTTCTCGTATTTGTCATTCGTTTGATAGCCAAACAAAATCCCGATGCGGTATCCAATTGGACAACACCGGATCATCTTCCAGTGCCCGAAGACAATACCTATACATTATTGCTAGATTTACGCCAAATCACCTTTACTCGCCTTCTATTATTCACATTGGCAACAGCTTGTAGCATTGTGGTGTGGATTGGCACACCAAATAATACGATCGCCCCACCGATTATCGCACTATGGTTTCTCAGTGCTGCTTTATGGGGTTTTGCATTTGCCCCCCTTCAATCAAGCATCTTTGACTGGGCAACCGAAAAACTCGATATGTTACGTCGATTCAGTTGGCACGATAACATCGGCTATATTCTGGTATTCATTGCAATCATGATTTTAGGTTTCGGTTTCCGATTTGCACAACTAGATAGCTTACCACAAGAAATGACAAGCGATCACGTTGAGAAAATCCTCGACTCTTACCGTGTATATAATGGCGAATTCAACATCTTCTTTGCGAATAATGGTGGACGTGAGCCAATCCAGATGTATTTGATGGCATTATTCACGAATATACCGGGACTCGACTTCAATCATTTCACGCTCAAGCTGTTAGCAGCGATTCAGAGTCTAATTACCTTACCAATTCTCGTATGGCTTGGCCTTGAGTTAATGGGTAAAGAACGTAGACAATTCGGCATTGTCGTCGGGTTAACATTAGCTGGATTAGTTGCCGTGAGTTACTGGCATGTAGCAATTTCACGTCAAGCCCTGCGTATCGTCATGACCCCCATATTTACATCGCTATTGCTCATCTACCTCGCCAGAGCCATGCGCTATAATCGTCGTTCCGACTTCATCAAAGTGGCGTTAATTCTAGGGTTTGGCTTATACGCCTATCAAGCAGTCCGGATGTTACCTGTTGTTGTCGTGGTCGGAGTTGTAATCGCAGTGATGATCCGCAATATCTCATGGCGCGAACGACTTGTTTACGGTGTGAATCTAACTGTGTTAGTATTTATATCCTTCATGGTCTTCTTGCCGATGCTCCATTATTCAAGCGAAGATCCCGACCACTTCTGGCGACGAACAGCCGGACGTATTCTAGGCGATGATATTATAACCGAGCAACGTCCTGATGGTACGATTGTTGAACGTCGTGCTTCACCAGAAGAGCAAGCCGCGGCATTTAATGGTAATGTGCCTATTCTGATGACAAACGTCCGTAATGCGATACTCATGTTCAATTGGAAGGGTGATGTTGGCTGGATTAGTGGCGTGCCAAATGAACCAGCAATGGATACATATACTGGCACGTTCCTGATACTTGGTCTAGCAGGATGGATGGTATTCATGGTCAGATCGCGCGATCCTGTCATCTGGCTGATTCCAGTGATGATTTTTATCATGCTCTTACCATCAGCATTATCTATCGCATATCCACTCGAAAATCCGAGTCACACTCGGACAAGTGGCGCAATACCACCCGCTTACCTGATCGCTGCGTTTTCTCTCACTGTGATTGCCTTCAGGTTTACTGAAACCCTGACAAAGCGCGTTGGTAAGGTGGTTGGATTTGTATTTATTGGGGCTATTGTCATATTTGCGAATGCACAAAATACAGCGTTGTACTTCGACCAATATCCACCGATCTATATCGATTCGTCGTATCCGTATAGTGAAGCTGGTCAACGCTTACGAGGATTTGCCGAAAGCGATGGTAGTTACGGCAATGCATTTATGATTGCATATCCGCATTGGTGGGGACATCGAGCCATTGGGATTGCTAGTGGAGAACCTTGGTGGCCAAATGGCATTGTTACTTTGAATGATGTGCCTCGTTTTATGAACAATGCAATGCTACAACAAGGTACATTCCGACTGGATCCTGACAAAGATTTACTATTTTTCTATTCGCCGGATGATGAAGCGACATCGTTCCAACTTAATACATGGTTTCCAGAAGGGCGCGAACAAGAAGTACAATCCTATCATCCTGACGATAGCTATAGGCTGTATCGTGTACCATTTTTAGGTCAGGCAAAGTTAGCAGAATTTGTCGCTAATAATCTCAGGTAATACTGAGGATTATACAGTGTTGGCATGTATACAAAACGGGGATAGAGTACCTGTAGGTGTAATTGATTACTGAGGCGTAACCACCGATGAAAAACTTTATTGCAATTATTTTACTCATTCTAGTCATGCTCTACGCTGGTTTCCTGCGTTATACAGGGCAAAATTGGGATGATTTTACCTATTCACATCCAGATGAACGCTTTCTTACGCTCAATCTACTGCCTCAAGTCGGTGGGGGTAACGAGTATACGCCTGATGAGAGGAACTTCCCTGCACAAAAAATTGTCATCCCTGTTGATGGCACAATTGTACGCAATGTAATTGATCTACAAAACTCAACCACTGCAACTGTCGGTGTCGTGCGCGATAGTTTTGCTCATGATGTTGCTCGTTGGTTAGTCGATGAATCCCAAATCACCGTCTTTGATAATTCCGTTGTTGCCACCACCTCCCTGCAAGCTTATGAAGTTGACTCAGTCATCGTCAGTAGTAGTGAAAATCTAGTTGGCAATGTCATCACCACAGCAGGAATTTTGACATCACAAGAATTGCAGTCAATTCGTTGTAATCATTTTAATCCGAATACCAATGGTATCGGTGGATTCTTCGATACGCACTGCTCCAACCTCAACCCACACCAAGCTGGGCAAGGGTTCTATACTTACGGCACATTCCCATTATTTATCGCACATTTTGCTAGTGATTTCATTCGTGGAGAATCGCAAGCAGGTAATCCTCTATTTGATTGGCAAGGTGGACATCTGGTATGGCGTGGGATGTCAATGATTTTCGACATGCTAGCGATACTTGTCATATTTGCCTTAGGTGCCCGTATTCATAATAGATGGGTTGGGTTACTAGCAGCGATAATGTATGCATCTGCCCCACTAGCCATCCAAAAAGCACACTTTGGCACAGTCAATGCTGTCGCATCATTTTTAGTCACTTTTGCCTTATATTGCGCCGTCGTTGTCCAACAACGAGGCAGTTTTTGGGCATATACACTCTTTGGCATTTTATGTGGTGCAGCTGTTGCAAGCCGGATTAACCTTGCACCATTAGCTGGTGTAATTGTCGTTGCAGCGGCCGTCAAAGCGGCTCCGATTTTCGACTCTAATCTCACTAATTCAGAACGTACTCGATTAATAGCTTATCATTTTATCGGTCTGGTTTTAGCAGGAGTCGGCGCATTTATCGCCTTCCGCATTTTCAATCCATATGCGTTTGAAGGACCGGGATTCTTTGGTATTTTCCCTAATGAACGTTGGCTAGCCAATATCGAGAGTGGAAGTCGTGGTGTAAGCGGATACCAAGATTCACCGCCGAACTTCCAATGGTTAGCACGTCCCCCATACATTTACCCATTGAAGGATATGCTCCTATGGTCAATGGGCTTAGGGTTTGGTGTATTAGCATGGTTCGGCTTTTCATGGTCGAGTTATCGCCTTATTCGTAATCGCAAAGGTGCGGTTGCCAACATCTTACTAATCGCATGGATCACAGCATATTTCTTCGTACTGATGGGACGCATCTGGGTAATGACTCCTCGTTACTATCTACCAATGTACGGTGCATTGGCAGTATTAGCTGGATGGACATTATGGGAACTCTATCAACATGCTCAGCGTGGTGATCGTGATTTACCAATTACACGAATATTGATGGGATTGATGGGGATCTTCTTAGGTGTTATCGGTTGGTATCAGGCGCTCAATGGAATCGCTGATGCGACATCTATCACAAGTATTGCGACCAGTGGCATCTTACTAGTCGTTGCTATTTTACCCCTTCTGAATAAACAACGCGCTATCATCCTCGGTGGATTCGCTGTCTTGTTCTCGATTTTATGGGGACTTATGTTTGGCAATATCTACCGCAATCAGACAACATTGGTTCAATCGTCGCGCTACATTTTCGAGCAAGTCCCCGGCGACTTTGCTATGAAAATTGATGGCACTGATGAATCTGTCCCTCTTATCAATCTTGCTGTGGTCAATAATGGCTATACCACCGCAGAACTTACAGGGAGTCTATTCGAGCGAGCCACCCGTTATACCGAGTCTGTTCCTGTCACCCTCAACTTTACATCCCCTGCTGACGGTACAATCAGTAGCGTTTTTGTACCACATCTCGGTGATCCATTAGATGATCCCGACCCAGAGCGGCTTGAAATTCGGATTCGAACAGAAGGTATAACATTACCCATTGGCGAAGCAGTCTTAGAGCAAGATTTCACCCGAGATGAACACCCGCTAGGGTCAGCTTATGAAATTCCATTTAATGTTCCTGTCGTTGTCGAAGCTGGCAAAAGCTATAGTTTTGAAGTCATGATAACACAAGGTAGTGGTGATGTGATTGGATCAGGGTCAGTTGTTTTGACTGAAGGAGATTGGGATAATCGGGTTACATCAACTCAAATCTGTCAGCTTCCTGATGGATTAACTCTAGCCGATGAACCAGCATCCGGTCTTGTTCACTTCAATGATTGTCAGGGAAAACAACCATGGTTCTCGTTGGTGAATTCATATGACCAATCGATGTCGTATCCTCTAGATAATCAACTGAAATATGATGATATTGTTAACTCACTCGATGTTGGTGATTATCTGACGATTGCAAGTAATCGCTTCTATGACACTGAACCACGTAATCGCGCACGTTGGCCTCTGACATCGTTGTACTATGATAAATTGTTTGCTGAGGAACTCGGCTACGAACTTGCTGCAGTTTTTGACGAGACATTTGAATTAGGTCCTTTCCGCGTATCCGATCAACATTTGCCTATTTATGATTCCCCTGCATGGCTGAATGAATTTGAAGCAGATGAAGCTTTCCATGTATACGATCATCCAGCAGTGTTCGTCTTCCGCAAAACTGAAGATTATTCCAGAGCCAAAGTAGAAGCTATCTTCTCAGAAGTATCGCTATTACAAAGTCAAGAAATTGACGCATTTCAGAACGATACAATTCAGATGCTCGGCGTAATTAACTGGCCTTCGATAGATGCAGATCAAGCACCAACAGCACTCATGTTGCCCGAAGATGCTTATGAGACACAAACACAAGGTGGTACATGGTCAGAACGTTTCTTCAGTGATAGTTTCATCAATACCAATCAAGTAGCGGGTGTCGTTATCTGGTATGTGACAATCTTTGCCTTCGGAGTAATCGCTTTCCCATTGGTCTTCTCACTATTCCCGAATATGGGCGATGGTGGTTATGGCGTTAGTAAACTTGTCGGATTATTGCTTGTTGCATGGTTTGCGTGGACGGTATCCAGCCTTAAAATCCCATTATGGTCGCAGACAGGTGTATTGATCTCCCTCGGTGTTTTGACTCTCCTAAGCGGGATTGTTGGTTATCGCAATCGTGTCAAACTCAAGGAATTCCTGCGTGATAGATGGCAAACATTGATGTGGATGGAAATCCTATATATTGTCGCATTTGCCTTTATGATCTTTGTCCGTCTGACCAACCCTGATTTATGGCATTTTGCTAAAGGCGGCGAAAAGCCAATGGACTTCGCCTACCTCAATGGCGTTTTGAGAAGCACAACCTTCCCACCAATTGACCCATGGTTCGCGGGTGGATATATCAACTACTACTACTTTGGGTTTGTATTGGTTGGGTCGCCAGCTCTATTATTAGGTGTTGTCCCAGCGTTTGCTTACAATCTAATGATTCCGACCGTCTTTACAATGACGGGAATGGGCGCATTCTCGGGTGCATTTAATATCGTATCCTTCTGGCGTGAACGTCCCGCCAGTGCAAAGCGCGATGATAGCACTCCCAAACGTAGACTCGGTAATCCATGGGTTGCAGGAATATTCGCTCTATTGCTTTGTGTTGTCTTAGGCAACTTAGACACTATTCGAGTAATCGGGAATGGCGTCGCCCAATTAGGTGGATACCAAGTGCCTCTGGGGCTCGAGAATTTCCTACTTGAAGAAGCTAAAGCCAATAACAATGGGCTTGATCTATCACCAGAAGAACAATTCGACATTGTTGAGCGAGCTGTCGAAAATAATATCGTTGATCGCGTACGTTATGAGATCAATAATTCAGTCACCCTTGTATCTGGTATGACATTGGGTGTCGGGCGTGCCTTAACCGGAGATATACTACCAATTGGTCATGATCGATGGTATTGGGGTCCGTCACGTGTTTTAGCCGAGACAAAGGGTGTTGAAGGCAATGCCATTACAGAAATGCCATACTTCACATTCCTCTATGGTGACCTCCACGCCCACATGATTAACATGACGTTGATTCTGTTAACTGTGTTATTCCTGTTTAATGAGCTCATTCAAGTTGGGCGTGATACTCGAGGCTACACAGAACGTTTCCTTGCGCTATCACTCGGTGCAATGTCAGTTGGTTTGATGCAAGCAACCAACACATGGGATTGGCCTTCGATGACGCTATTCTGTGTAATCGGTCTCAGTTATGTGTGGTATATCCGCTGGAAAGATACATTCCGACCTATAGATGGCTGGCAAATGTATGCTTTATCAGTTGGCATTATGGCTGTCGCTGTTGTAATTATGACCCTCTTCCTCGGTCAAATTGAATCTGATTTCAATGTGGTGATGCTTGCAGAAGTATTGCGCACGTTCCGGCTGGCTCTAATTGCGATAATGGGACTAATTGTCTTATGGGTTATTAGCGCACATCTTCTTGTCCGTGCCTCAACAATTGACTTCTTAACAACAGTTGTTGGATTCCTAGTATTGAGCCTTCTATTTGTCTTACCCTATTCCTCATGGTATGCGGCAACCTATAACAGTGTCGCGCCATGGACTGGCGGTAAAACGCCGCTCTGGGCATATTTCGACATACACGGTATGTTCCTGTTCTTGATTGTTTCTTTACTTATCTGGGAAACAGCACGATGGATGCGCACAGTGCGTGTGGGTGTGTTGCGGGGTCGACAAAATATGGTCACAGGTATAATGATCATTACACTTATTGGCGGGCTCGGCACATTAGCGTTAGGAATCCTCGGTTATCAAGTTGCTCTAATCGTCCTACCATTAATCGCATGGATAGCAATTCTATTCTTCCGCCCGTATCAATCACGTTCGATGCGATTTGTCCTAGTGCTTATTGGTCTAGCATTATCGATGACACTAGGTGTCGAATTTGTCGTCATCGGTGGTGATATTGGTCGCCAAAACACCGTGTTTAAATTTTACATCCAAGCATGGTTATTATTTAGTGTCGCAGGTGGTGTGGCTGTTGCGTGGTTGTTCCAAGCGTCTGATTATTGGTCAAACCGTATTCGTTTTGCTTGGTATACCCCGTTTATCATCCTCTTTATCATTGCTGGATTATATCCGGTCATGGCGACCCGTGCTCGTGCGCTCGATCGCATGGCACCAGATATTCCGTTGACGCTTAACGGATTGGATTATATGACAGCGGCAACACATTATGAAACAGTGCAACTAGAAAATCGCGGTGAAGTCATTGACTTAAGTGTTGATCACGAGCTGATCCTGTGGATGCAAGAAAATGTTGAGGGATCGCCTGTTATCATAGAAGGGCGGAGTTTCCCCAGTGAATATCGTTGGAATGGGCGGTTTGCAATCAACACGGGATTACCATCAGTCCTCGGTTGGAACTTCCATCAGAAACAACAACGTACATTTGACCCATTACCTCGTTGGGTAGATCAACGTGACTCCAATATTCGCATGTTCTATGATACGCCAAGCATTGACGAAGCGGTAAATGTATTGCATCACTATGATGTCAAATATATTATCAATAGCGTTCTTGAACGGGTACAAACAACACCTGAAGGACTCGATAAATTCGAGCGAATGGTTGACCAAGGGTTATTATCTGTCGCTTACGCGACAATCGGTGGCACAATCTACGAAGTTAATGAGGATGCAATCTTGGAATATCTTGTGGAGCGTTACCAGTGATCTTATTTTTTGAATGGCTATCCCGCGAAGGGCTCATCGTCCTCGGTTGGTGGTTATGGATTACCCTAGCCGGTGTCGCTGTATTCCCATTATGCATGCGCCTACTCAGCGGTTTACCAGATAAAGGTTATACTCTTGCCCGCACTGTAGGTATGCTGTTAGTAACGTTTGTTTTCTGGCTATTGGCAACCTATGGCTTTTTGGATAATTCAGTCGGAAGCATCATTTTGTCATGGGTGATTGTGCTTCTCATATCGATTCTGGTATTTTTCCGGTTTGGCAGACTAAATGACATTAAAGATTGGTGGCGTGAAAACAAGGTAGTCTTTATAGTCACAGAACTTCTATTTTTCGGACTGTTCTTCTCTTGGGTACTCTTCCGCGCTCATCAGAACCAAATCCTATTTACCGAAAAACCAATGGAACTTGCATTCATGAGTGCGGTACAACGGAGTAGCTCTTTTCCGCCCAACGATCCGTGGATGGCAGGTTACGCGATTAGCTACTATTACAAGGGCTATATCATGTCAGCGATGCTGTCTATGTTGACTGGGATTACCAGCACAATCGGTTTTAATTTGACGATTGCATCACAATTTGCACTCACAGGATTAACCGCATTTGGCGTTGTTTACAACCTAGTCCGTTCACGCGCGTTTGAGCGAGTTGAACAGCTTCGCAATCCATCAGCATCTAGAAGTATCGCGGTCAGTATCGGACTACTTGGTACACTGTTAATTGCCCTGGTCGGCAACTTCCAAGGTATATTGATCGAAGCCCCCTATCAATCGAAATCTATGTCTCAAGAGTATTTCGAATTTTGGGGAACTCAAGAACGCTCCAACTTTGGCGAGGGTGAATACATAGCAGATACTGACGGTATTCTGATGGATCATCCAGCACAATGGTCAAGCTGGTGGTGGTTCCGTGCAAGCCGTGTACTGACCGACTACAATCTCGATAATACTCTCCCCCCGAGTTGGCACGCTCAACCCATTGATGAATTCCCAGCATTTAGTTTCGTACTTGCAGATGTGCATCCACATGTTTTAGCTCTACCGTTTGCCATTATGCTGATTGGGATGTTATTAAATATCGTCCTAACCTCGAGGCAACCTAACGGATATGAGGTATTACTGTATGGTATCTCAGTCGGTGGATTATTCTTCCTAAATACATGGGACGGCCCGATTTATCTTGTTGGTTTAGTTGGTGCAGAAGCTTTACGGCGCCTAATTCAATATGATAAAGGTCGCCTCGATACTGAAGATTGGATTCAACTAATTCGCCTAGGTATCATCCTGACAGCTATTTTGCTGATTGCTTATCTACCATTTATTATAGGATTCCGGTCTCAAGCTGGCGGCATTTTACCAAACTTGCTCCACCCAACATTATTCCGCCGCTTCTTCTTGATGTTTGGTCCGTTCGTCCTAATAATTCCAGTATTTTTGTTGGTAGAAGCATGGCGCGGAGTCAAATTCAAGGAACAAAACTGGGGGCTAGGATTGGCCATGGGTGGCTTAATGTTACTCGGGTTACTTGTTATAATGCTCAGCCTGACCGCATTAAGTGCCATTAGCCCAACAATTCAACAATATGTACAAGGCTTCCTGACCGAATGGGGTGGCTGGGGTGAGGTCATGCCGTTATTGATACAAAGACGCATCCAATATGGTCTCACTGGCGTTATATTACTCATCGGTGTCATCCTAGTTATTGCCCGACTTTTCCCTATTATCAACAAAAGTAAAGTAGCTGATGGCATCAACGTTACTTATCCATCTGCAACAGGTGTCGCATTACTGCTTGTTGGTATGGGGCTGATGCTAACGCTAATTCCAGAATTCTTCTATCTCAAAGATAATTTCAGCACACGTATCAATACAATTTTCAAATTTTACTATCAAGCATGGGCTGTTTGGAGTATTGCCGGAGCATATGCCATCTATAGCATTATTGGAGATCGTCAAATTCCACAAGTGGCATCACCTATTCGGATAGTATTTGGTGCAGTTGTTACGATTGGGATGCTCGGTGGATTGATGTATTCAGCATTTGGTATTTACCATCGGGCTTGGATAGAAACCGGGCGCGATAACACAGCTGCAAATCGGATATATACTGTACCGCAAGATTGGGAATCACCTGTCATTTATGTTTCGAATGGCGCATTTGTAGTAGAAGGTACAATCCTTATTGCTCAGGAAAACTTAAATGACAACCCACAAGCATTTATTATGCAATCTGGGCAAGCCGGAATCGCAACTGTAACAGATAATACAATCATTATCACACCACAATTGACTCTCGACGGCGGGAGTACCATGATTGACCGAGACGACTTTGCTGTGGTATCTTGCCTAAGTGATCTAGTTGATGGCGATGATGCAGTTGTCGCGGAAGCTGTTCGAGACGCGTATAATGCACAATATGGACGTGTTGGAGCACTAACCGGTATTCCAATTGTTCTTGGGTGGGAAAATCACCAACGTCAATGGCGTGGCCCTACCTATGCTGAAGTAGCCGGGACACGACGCGCCGACATGGATAGTCTATTCACAGCAGTTGATATGGAAATTGCCGCCGAGATCATCAACCGTTACGATATTAACTATATTTTGTTTGGGTCAACAGAACGCGCACAATATGGCAGTGCAGGAGAAGAGAAATTCTCAGATTTCTTGCCGGTCGTCTGCGAAAGTGGGGATTCGCGAGTGTACTTTGTTGATCGAGAATTGGAATTGTCAGAGTTTCGTTAAGACAGTCAGGAAACGTTTTATACACGTTGTAAATAACAGAGAGATAATTAACGGTGGAAGCCGATAACCAACCGATGCAAACGACGGAAAATACAATAGAACAAACTGATACATCACAAACATCTGGAATGACAGTATCCATAGAAGTGCTTGCTTATATTGCGCTGGCGCTTTTGGCATTTGTCTTCCGTATCGCCGAGCTTGATGCAGTGCCGCTCAGCGATTATGAAGCGCAACAGGCACTCCATGCGTGGCATACTGTCACCCCTTCAGCACCGGGTGAATTTATCACATCGCATAACCCACTCAATTATGTCGCACAACTCATCACATTCTCGACATTTGGTGGTAGTGAGCTATCTGTACGATTAGGCGTTATGGTCGCAGGCGTTTTACTATCATTAACACCTATTCTATTTCGTGAACGTATTGGAAAAACGCGTGCCTTTGTTTGGGCAGTTTTATTATCTGTACTTACCTTACCAATTTCATCGTCACGGTATGCAGATGGCACAACATGGATGATGTTATTTACCGTATTAGGCATTTGGATGGTGTGGCGATACTGGTACTCACATAAACTGACTGATGCTATGTGGGCAACAGCGTTCATCACAATGATGGTTTTACTATCAAGCCCATCAGGAATCCCACTATTCATTATTTTACTTGTATCAGGTTGGTTGGCAGTCTGGCGCACAGCACTTAGCGCACCCGAACGCCTTGATATGACAGGCGATGATATTTTACAGACGGCTCTCAAACGTCTGATTGATTTCCCATTTTTGCAAGTTGCTTTTGTCCCCATATTTGTCGTTGTTTCAGTCGGGACATTCGTAATGCTCAATCCATCAGGACTGAGCACGGTCAGTCAACTCATCGGTTCCGCCCTAGGTGGCATCATTCAACCTGCGAATGATGGAGGGCTAAGGCTTGGATTCATGGCGTTGTATACCTATGAACCATTGCTGATTATCTTTGCGATTGGTGGTGCATGGCTCCTATGGCGACATGGCGATGTAACCTATGTCGACCGTTTTGCAGTCGCATGGGCGGTAGTTGGTACAATCGGCTTACTCTTATACGCAGGTGCAACAACATCTGATGCAATGTGGGTGGTTGTTCCCCTTAGCTTACTAGCAAGTTACGGTATCACCGAATTAATGGTGAATCGCCTAGTTGTCGTCTTGTGGGATACACATAACACAAGCGACAGCCTTTATTCAACCCAATACTGGTGGGTTAAATGGGTGATTTCACTTGGGGTCGTATTATTACTCTTCGTTATCTCGGTTCACTTCCAAGAAATTGCACGATCATTTCTATTACTCCCACCGCAAGCAACTTTCGGTGACATCATGACACGGTTGTTAGAACCAGCCTTTAGCCAGTTCCGATACGCCTTGTTATGGTTTATCCTCGGCATCGTGTTTGGGATTGTTGGATTTTTACTGGTTGCAAGCTTCTGGGGTAATGGATCAACATTACAAGGTGTAGGACTAGGTTTTGTGATATTTCTCTTGTTGTCAGGTATGGGTGGCGCATGGAACACAACCGTTCAAAATGCAGACAACCCTGCCGAATTATGGCATCAAAGTGCAACAACACAAGATGCCTATTTGTTACGTGAGACTTTATTTGAAATTGCCGACCGTGATACACAAGGCTTTCCGATGCTAAGCATCAGTGTCGTAACAGATAATATTGGTGTGATTAGCAATAACGGTCTTGTCGCATGGCTCTTGCGTGATTTTCCGAATGCACGTTTTGTTAATAGCATAAATGCTGTACAGGGTGACCAAATCATACTCATGACACAGACAAGTGTTACAGAGCCGGAGTTAGGTAGTGATTATGTTGGGCAAAGTTTTATACTCCGTCGGAACTGGTCAGTTGCCCGCCTAAACTTAGTTGATTTTTGGCCATGGTGGTCACAACGACGCATTCGTAACGAACAACAATCACAAGAAATCTCAATTTTATGGTTACGGCAAGATGTCTATAACGGCATTCCTGTAACTGCTCGTCCTCGTTAGTGAGGAATATCTAAACTCAATGTGTAAACAAGGTGTGTGTATATAAAAACCCACCACAAGGTCAATGTTATGTCAGAAAATCAAGTGCAACGTCATGCTGATATTGAAGCAATCATAAAACGTGCCCTCAGTGGCGATCAGCATGGATACGCGGAATTGTATGACCACTTTGCCTCAGGTGTTTATCGCCTGTGCTATAGCTTGTTGATGAACGAGCAAGATGCCGAAGATATCGTACAGGAATCGTTTGTGTATGCGTTCAAAAATTTGCATCGCTACGATCCAAAGAAAGCGTCGCTCAAAACATGGCTGTACACAATTGCCGTTAGTCGCTGTCGGAACACATACCGACGCAAACGTTTTATCACAGTAGACATCTCACAATTACTCGGTTTTGAGCTGAAAGCACCAAATGCTGAAGCACCTGAAGCCGCTGTAATCCGACGGGATGCAGAAGAAGCAATCCAACATGCGCTGGTCGATTTATCGCCACGCTTACGAGAAGCCATCGTCTTACGATATGGTCAGGGGCTGACTTATCGTGAAATCGCAGAAGTCATGGGATGTCCACAAAAGACTGCCGAGAGCCGGGTACGTCTGGGGCATCAACGTCTCAAACAATCACTGCAACCAGTAGGACATGGTTTACTAGAAGAATTATTGAAAGTTCATTAAGCCTCTAGCAAGTGGAGGTATATCGGGGAACATGATTAAATTTAAATATCGCTATTGCAAAGTCCATATGGCACAGTATCTGAGTGGGGATTTATCAGATACCACCCGTCGGCGCATTGCCCGTTACATTGATGAATGTGAAGACTGCTATAATGAGTACATTCGTCAACGCAATCTTGCCAATAAACTCGAACGCGACCTGCCTATATTAGGTCGTCCATCAGAGCAAAAGCTAGATAATATCTGGTCGGCTATTCAAATAGAATTAGCATTACCAGAGACCGATTCCAGTATGTTATCCTATAAACCACGCCGTAATATGACATTTGGATACGGTTTAGTCATGCTGATGATGGTATTTGTCCTGCTGACTCCATTGGTTATTGGTTATCACACATCGGTAACCTCAGTTGATTTACCACCAAGACCACAAACCGAAACTATTCGTATCATAAAAACACCAACAACAGTCGCAGACAATAGCAATTTGGTTGTCGCGGTGACACAATCGACTGTTCCGATTCGCTTTCCATTGTTGCAAAATACACCCGCACCAGTTTTCCGGCAGTAGTATGACCATCGATTTGAGTATTTAAGGGTAGACGAGTTAATGATAAGTACACCGAATCAACAAGAAGACAATGCGCTAAACCAAATTCTGTCACAGCGCATCAAAATTAATTGGGAAGTCATTCTCTATATTGTGATTTTCCTCTTGGCAGTATTCACACGATTCTACGTCCTTGGTGACCGTGTGATGAGCCATGACGAAAGCCTTCACACGCGCTTTTCGTATAATTTGTATGCCGATGGAAATTTCCAACATACACCACTGATGCACGGGCCTGTGCTATTCCACACAACCGCATTCTCATACTATTTATTCGGTGATAATGACTTCGCATCGCGCATCTACACATCATTACTTGGTGTAATGATGGTGATGTTCCCGATACTATTCCGAAAGTGGATCGGGAAATATGGTGCGTTATTAGCCTCGACGATGTTTCTTATATCGCCATTAATTCTCTATTACAATCGCTACATCAGGCATGATACGCCCTCAATACTCTTTGCGATGATAATGGCATATTGTATTTTGATGTATATCAATGGGTCGCCCCGATTTAGGCGAAGAGCCTATTGGTTATATATTATTGCAGGGGCAATGGTGCTCAATCTCGGTTCTAAAGAAACCGCATTTATTTATATCGCCATTTTTGGTGTCTTCTTATTTTTGTATTGGGTCGCACGCCTAGCCCAACATCAATTCGATTGGAAAGGCAAACCGCTTTTCTACTCGGTCATGTTAGGCGTACTCGTTGGCGGGGTGATGACCCTCGGGATGTATATCATCGTTGATATTGTCCCGGCAATGATTTTACCTGGACG
This sequence comes from Anaerolineales bacterium UBA6055, assembly GCA_002428985.1. GTDB lineage: Bacteria > Chloroflexota > Anaerolineae > Aggregatilineales > Phototrophicaceae > UBA6055. The sequence continues at coordinate 314,270 of DIYL01000015.1, forward strand.
AGGAACGCCTTGGGGTGAGCTATCCAGCGTACAACAGTCAAGTTGGTTAACGTGGATGTTCCTAACTCTATTTTCCGGTTTCTTCATCATTGTTTCAACTGCCCTTTACACCTTCCGCAAACGCCTCAACCAGTTGCCTTGGCGAGAAGTCATTATTATCTTCGTTGTTGCTCTGATTACTGCTGGTGGTTTACTGTATATTGAGGAACTATCACACTTCCCTATCCCGACAACCACTGCAGAGCCAACCGTGCCCGGTGACGACGTTACCGATTCCGAAGTTGCACAAGTTGCATCAACCATCAGTTGGACGCCGTTGATTGCTATCTGGGTGATTGCAATTGCAGGTATTGCCTTCCTAATTTTTAATAGCATTCGCTCCGCACAGCAACGTGAGAAATTCAAAGCAGGCGAAAGTCAGGGTGGTGGATTATGGGGATTTTTGTATCAATTCCCAGAATTCGACCTTATAGTTGTAATAGGAACGCTTATTCTGCCTTGGGCAACTGCATTGATTCCGTTTGTGATGGATGCAAGTAGCACCGATTATATTAACTTAGCTGAATCACTACCGCCTGCTATCTATAACCTATTTTTGAATCTACCGAATGTCGGGTCAGCCGACCAAGTTGGACAAATACTAATTAGTTTCTATGCATTTGTGCCACTATTTGTCCTCATGTTTGCGATAGGTCTCGCCTGGAATTGGAAGCGTTGGCTCGTTGCAGCAGCAGTATTCCACGTCATTTTTGCATTCTTCTTTACTACTGTCTTCACCAACATTGCTGGTCTTGGTACAGGTATGGTATACAGCCTTGGCTATTGGTTGGAACAGCAAGGTGTTCGTCGTGGTAGCCAACCTCAATATTATTACTTGTTAATTATCATGCCGATGTATGAATTCTTGCCAATTATCGGTAGTGTCTCTGCTATGTTTGCAGGGACTGCTGGCTTCTGGAAGATGCGTCAAAATAGTATTGAACAAAAGATACAAGAACGCCAAGCAGAAGTTGACGCATTACTAGAAACAGAAAATTATACTGCCGAACTTGACGACAAAGAACTCGACGTCGATGAGTTATTGAATGCAGAACAAACTAAACTTGTCGCAGTCGATGAAGATGGTGAGTTTGTTGGGGATGATGAGACGAATGACTCAGATGATTCCATGTCGGTGTTTAGTAAAACCGAACGTATTGATGAATGGGAAGGTGAACGTGATGATGGTTATCTACGTCGTATCCCATTCCTGATTTTCATTTCGTGGTGGGCAATTCTAAATCTTGTAGGTTATTCGCTAGCAGGCGAAAAAATGCCTTGGCTAGGGACACATCTTGCTACACCAATGATTATCCTGACAGCTTGGTTCTTTGGCGGCATTATCCATCGCCTCGACAAATCCATGCTCTCTAAACGGGGTTGGATGGCGATGCTAGTTATGCCACTATTTATAGTCACCGCCACCCAAGTCATCGGATCATTCTTTGCAGGTACACCACCCTTCGCTGGGTTAGCACAATTCCAATTAGAACGCACTTATGGTTGGATTGCCTCACTTATTCTGACAATTGGTCTTGGTTATGTCATCTATCGGGTAGCACAACCCATTAACTGGACACATATCCGTCGGATTTTTGCGATCACGCTGCTTGCTCTACTAAGCATAATCACATTCCGCTCTGCGTGGTTAGCCTCGTTCATCAACTATGATTTACCCACTGAATTCTTGGTCTACGCACATGCTGCGCCTGCCATTAAATGGGTACTAGATGACATCGAAGAGATGAGCCTACGTACAACCGATGGTAAGGACTTAAAGTTCGCTTATGACAATGAGGTATCTTGGCCTTATAGTTGGTACTTTCGTGACTATCCTAATGCCGTGTTTGTCGGGGCAAATCCGACCGTCCAGAATCTCGATGATACGATCTTCGTAGTCGTCGGCGATGGCAATCGTGGTAAAGTCGAACCAATTCTAGAAGATCGTTACATACGCCGTGACTACATGCGCCTATGGTGGCCAATGCAAGAATACTTCAACCTCACACCAGAACGCCTGCTCAACACCTTAGATTTCTCGCCTGCAAATGGTGATGCAGCCCTCATTCGTCAAGGTATCTTTGATATCTGGTGGTCACGTGACTATAGTCTGTATGGTCAAGCAACTGGAAAAGACTTCACAATTACGAATTGGCCTGTTTCTGACCGGATGCATGTTTATATTCGTAAAGACTTCGCATCTCAAATTTGGGAATATGGTGTCGGCGATGGCGAGGTCGTCAACAACTTGCCAACAGAAATAAACCAGTGTAATGCGAATTGGCGCGAGACAGCCCCATTATTAACAATAGAAGCGAGTAATCCACCAATGAACCGTCCTGTCGGTATGACAGTTTCTGGTGATCAGATTTATGTTGCAGAAGAATACTCGAATCGCGTATCTGTATTTAACGTCAACGGTACATATGTTGAGAGCTTCGGCGATTCACTGGCGACAGGCAACCTTGCTAGCTTCAACCGACCCAATAGTGTTGAAGTCCTAGATAATGGGGACTTGCTGATTGTCGATACATGGAATTACCGCATCCAACAAATCGACGAAAATGGAAACACAGTCACGCAATGGGGACAACCCGGTGAATTTGGTTTCGACGCCCCACTTGAACCCCGTGACGGGTTCTGGGGACCGCGCGATGTGGTAATCGGGCCAAACGGTCGTGTCTATGTAACAGATACAGGCAATAAGCGGGTTCGTGTGTATCAGTTTGATGGGCTTGCTGCTGTTCATCAATTTGACATCGGTCAAGGTGGTAGCGGTCCCGGAGAGCTAGACGAGCCAAGTGGACTTGCGATTGATTCCGAAGGTCGTCTATTTGTAGCAGATACTTGGAATCGTCGTATTGCAGTCTTTGATGCAGATGGATCACACTTATATGACTTCCGTGTACGGGGTTGGTATAACGACTCCATCAACCGTCCTTACCTCGCACTCGATGAAGATCGCGGTATGCTCTATATAACAGATCCAGACGGTAACCGTGTTCTGGTCTATTCACCGGATGGCAACTGTATCGGATCATTCGGGCAGGATGGTGATAATGAAAGCATTGGTCAATTCACGGCAGTTGGTGGTATCGCTGTTGATGATGACGGCTTTGTTTATGTCAATGATTCAACAACTGGCAAAATCTTCAAGTTCGAGCCATTCCCAGAACCTGTGCAACAAGCTGAACAAGCAGCAGACGACAGCAACTCGAAGAACGAAGATGCACCTGCAGAGATCACTGATGAAGTTGAGATCGAACTTACCGAAGAAGTTGAAGCACGCGGTTAGTCATCACTGTATAAACTGTGTCAGAACAGGTGTCGCAAATCTTGACGGTTTACGGCACCCATGCTAAACTTTAGTTAATCAAGTTATGTAAAGAGAAGTGGGCATCCCCCACTTTTCGTTTTATATGGGAAACTACCACACACATTCAGAACAACGTTTCTCATCTTTCGGAGTGAAACAACATGTCGAACGAATTACAAATTGCCTTCAACGAGATCGCAGAATTACGAGCTTTGCCCTCAGATGTAGTGCTGGAAGCTCTCCAAAGCGCATTGATTTCTGCATACCGTCGTGACTCCGGCGCAAGTTCTGCGCAGGCAATTGAAGCTAAGATTGACCCAAATACAGGACGAGCGCGTGTCTTCGTCGAAAAAGAAGTCGTGGAAGAAGTTTGGACAGATGCTACCGAAGTCACATTAGAGAAGGCGCGCTTCTACGATCCTGAGGCACAACTCGGTGATGTGGTCATGGTACAGGTCGAAAATACAACCAAGAGCTTTGGGCGGATTGCAGCACAAACAGCGAAGCAAGTTATTCTGCAAAAAATCCGTGAAGCAGAACGCACCGCCCTTTATGATGAGTTTATCAATCGTGAGGGTGATCTCGCGACAGGTACAGTTCAAAGTGTAAACTCACGTCAAGTCACGCTGAGCCTTGGACGTGCCGAAGCCGATCTGCCACGCTCTCAACAAATTCCAAAAGAACGCTATCGCACACACGAAAAAATTCGTGTTTATGTGATGGAAGTTAAGAAGAGTAATCGCGGTCCTCAGATCATTGTGAGCCGCGCCCACCGTAACATGCTTCGACGTTTGCTAGAATACGAAGTACCAGAAATCTATAATGGTCAAGTAGAAATCAAGAGTATCGCGCGTGAAGCCGGACATCGTTCAAAAGTTGCTGTCGCTGCCTTGCAAGACGGCATTGACCCTGTTGGCGCTTGTGTTGGTATGCGTGGTATTCGCATTCAAAACATCGTCAAAGAACTTCATGATGAAAAGATCGATGTGATTGAGTGGAATAATGATGCAGAGGCATTTATTTCAAAGGCACTCAGCCCTGCACGCGTCACAGGTGTTTATCTAGATGATGATCCATTTGACGGACGCACTGCTGTCGTCATTGTTCCAGATGACCAACTATCCCTTGCTATTGGACGTGAGGGGCAGAATGCTCGTCTGGCAGCAAAACTTACCGGATGGCGTATCGATATCAAGAGTGTTACAGAAACCGTTCAAGGTGCACTTGAAAATCTTGATATTCCACCGTTGTCCAGCTTAGTGAACCGTTACGAAGACCTCATCGCAGAATCAACACTCATCATGGAAAAGAAAAACCAAAACTTGACCGTGATGCCAGAAGAATATCGAACGTTGGGGCGTTTTGCTGACATTGTCGAAAAGCTCCTTCTCGACCAACGTGAAGAAGCACGTCAAATGCGCCAGCAAGAAATTGCAGCAGTTAAAGCCACGCTGCCAGAAAACATGTTTGAACTGCCACTCGATGTCTTAGCCGTATCACAAGAAATTCTTGACATCTTGGAACCATATGAAAATGTTGGTGAAGTCATGTTAGCTTGCCTCGTTGATGAAAATAGCGTCAACCGCAAGTTATCAAAAATTGACGGTGATCCAATGTCCGAGGTACAAGGTGCACTCGACACCGTAATGATGGCAGATGTAGAAGCATTGCTAGAAGAAGCACTACTTATCGAAGACACTGAAGACGATGTTGAAGAAGAAATTCTTGACGAAACACTAGAAGAAGTCGTTGCTGAAGCAGTGGTCGAAGATGTTGTACCAGAGGCAGAAGCAGAGGCTGATTTAGAAGTAGAAGATGAACCGATAGCAACAGCATCGCTCGAACTGCAAGAGGAAGAAGACGAAGAAGTCTTACTCGATGCATTTGGTCAACCTATTAACGAGCCTGAGCCAGAACAAATCATCGAACCCGAGCCTGAGTACGAAGCAGAGCCCATCGTAGAAGAAGAGATATATGAAAATGGCGATGTAGCGTATGCCGACGAAGAAGACAATGAGGAAGGCGAACAAACCTTTGAGCGTGAACGTAACAAAGGTAAGAAAGAACGCCGTAAAGAACGTCAAAAACGTCGCCAACTCGTTTATGATGAAGATAGTGGTGAAGTCATCTCCAAACGCCGTCGCAAAGGAAGTCGCGGGAACTGGGATGATGAAGCATGGGAAGATTACGATTACTAAGCTATAGTCGTGAATGTTGGTAAATATTATGGAATTCGATAAATATTCGCCAGAAGAAGAAAAAAGAAGACAAGAACGCCTCCAGCGCAAAAAACAAAAAAAGCGTACAAAAAGTGAGGATGACTTAGATAATGATATTGACCTCTTGCATACTGGTCAACAATCTAAGCAACGTCGTAACAAAAAGAAGAAAGAACGCCCTGAACTGTGGTCAGACGAAACAGTCGAGAATGAAGAAACCTCAACTGGGCGTAAACAAAAACGACGCAAACGAAGCAGTGATGATGAATGGCTTGATGATGAGTGGGATGCATAATGGCTGCTAAACATCAACCACAGAGAACCTGTGTTGTGTGTCGGCAAAAACAAAATAAGCGTGATTTAATACGCCTTGTGATAACGGATACTGGATTGAAAATTGATGAATCTGGTAAAGCAAGTGGACGCGGTGCCTACTTATGTGACACTTCAGAGTGTTGGGAACGCGCTTCATCAACACAAATTTTAGCGAAAGCTCTGCGTGCAGAGATAAGCGATAATGACCGTATGATTCTACGGCAGATGAAATCATCATGAAAAACTATACGTAACCGGGCAGGTCCATTCTAAATCCTGCCCCAAACAGTCACCTAAACTGAAGGAGGTGGGAATGGCAGAAGCCAAAGCAATTTTAGTACCCGATTATCTTACCGTTCGTGAACTCGCAGAACTCATCGAATCAAGCCCCATTGATGTTATGAAAAAGTTGATTTCCAACGGTATCATGGCATCTATTAATCAACAGATTGACTACGATACTGCGGCAATCATCATTGAAGAAATGGGCTTCACAGCACAATCAGCGAGTGCCGCAGCAGCCGCTGAAGAAGAAGCCGAACGTCAAGAACAACGGGAACAAAAATGGAATGTGATGTATGAGGGCGAAAGTGAAGAAACACTCTCTGAACGTCCGCCAATCGTCACAATTCTCGGTCACGTAGATCATGGTAAGACCACCCTACTTGACACAATTCGTAAGACCGCCGTTGCCGAAGGCGAAGCTGGCGGTATCACACAGCACATTGGTGCATATCAAGCGATACATGATAAGCGTTCGTTAACCTTCCTAGATACACCAGGACACGAAGCATTTACAGCAATGCGTGCCCGTGGTGCACAAGGTGCAGATATTGCAATTCTGGTTGTGGCTGCTGATGATGGTGTTATGCCAACTACCCGTGAAGCACTTGATCACGCACGTGCAGCGAATGTGCCATTGGTCGTAGCAATTACCAAAGTAGACAAACGCAACTCGAATCCAGATATGGTCAAGCAACAACTTGCAGAACTGGAACTCATCCCTGATGATTGGGATGGTAACACAATGATGATCCCTGTTGATTCACTATCTGGTCTTGGTATTGAAGACCTCCTTGAGGCACTGCTTTTGGTCGCTGACGATAACGAAATTGTTGCCAATGCAGAAGGTATTGTACGCGGTAGTGTTGTTGAAGCTCAGATTGATAAAAGTCGCGGTACCGTAGCAACTCTGGTTGTAATGAACGGAACCCTTCGCCGAGGTGATGCGATTATCGCAGGTACAGCCTATGGTAAAATCAAGGCAATGTTTGACTCAGCGGGTAAACAAATCAAAGAAGCGGGTCCATCAATGCCTGTATCTGTGCTTGGTCTTAATGAGCCTCCTGCCCCCGGTGTTGTGTTTGAATCAGTTGAAAGTGATAAAGCAGCGCGTGTGATTGCTGAAGATCGCAAACAAGCGGCAAAAGAGCGCGAAATGAGTGGATCAAGTGAAGCTGCTGTCACACTTGAAGACCTATTCAAACAATTCCAATCGGGTAATGCTAAAGAACTCGCTATGATTCTGAAAACGGATGTTCAAGGTTCGATCCAACCGATAACAGATGAACTCCAACAAATTTCAGAACGGAACGAAGAAGGTATTGGAATCCGTATTCTCCGTCAAGAAGTCGGACGTATTACAGAATCGGATGTCATGCTTGCCAGCGCATCAGATGCAATCATTGTTGGCTTTAATGTCGGTGTGGATAATGCAGCTAAAGCATCTGCTGATGTACAAGGCGTTGAAGTGCGTCAGTATAAGATCATCTATAAGCTATTTGAAGACATCGAGATGGCATTACATGGTATGCTCGAACCGAAATACGAAAATAAAGTAATCGGTACAGCAGAGGTCCGTCAAACCTTCAAAATCCCACGCATCGGTGTCATCGCAGGTAGCATGATTCGTGACGGTGAAGCACGTCGTAACGCAAAAGCCCGTTTGATCCGCAACCGTAAAGTGATTGTCGATGGCGTTGGTGTGAGCTCACTCAAACGTTTCCAAGACGATGTCCGCGAAGTACGTTCAGGGTTCGAATGTGGTATTGGCTTAGAAGGTGTCAATAGCTATGAAGAAGGCGACATCATTGAGTTCTATGTACGCGAACGCGTCAACTAAAACAACATACAGTAGTAGGAGTGCTCATGTACTCCTACTCACTGCTAATTGAAAAGGTATCTAGCTATAGAACATATGCCTACAATAGTCGCACAAATTGCCCCGCAACGTAGTACACAATATACTGAGATGGTTACAGAACTTGCGCCTTACGAAATCGAACTCAGTACAATTGGCTCGAATATTATAGATTCTATACAAACAGTGACATTAGGCAGTCATAACTATCTAAAATTTCAACTAGATACAAAAGTTGATGACACTCATAAAGCAGCCTTCAATCAGCTAGCCATGACAGATGGTTACTTTTTGTATCATGATCGGATTGACTCCGTAGAGGGCCCATTTCTTCTACCAATCGATATTCCAACAAACACATTTCTACCCCATAGCCTAATTGCAACACGTCGTTATCGCGGCAAGACCAATGAACTGTTCACACAGTTTATATGCAACATCGCACGTTACAGTAGTGCTTATAAATCTACTCCGTGGCATAAACTCACACTGCTTGATCCATTGGCAGGTGGTGGGACAACCTTATTCGCAGGGCTTATCTTAGGGGCAGATGTTGTTGGGGTCGAAAAAGATAAAAAGGTTGTGGAAAGCACAGTCGCATTTATCAAACAATACGCAAAAGAAGGTAAAATTCCAGCGAAGTATCGGGAAGACCGCCTTAAAAATGTCGGCAAGCGTTGGTTTATCACCTTAAACCAGTCAGCACGGTGTGTTGTTGGGCACGGAGATACCAGCGAAGTCAAACACTTTGTAAATGGTCTTAAGCGCCCTCAATTAATCGTCACTGACTTACCTTATGGAATTCAGCATGCGTCCGAATGGCAAGAGATGCTTGTTTCAGCGTTGCCTGCGTGGTCAAGTATGTTAGCTGATGGTGGAGCAATGGCGTTTTCATGGAATGCAACCCGATTCGTACGTGGCGACATGATACAGCTTGTTGAATCTATCAGCGATTTTAAAGTACTGAATCACCCACCCTACGATGCCCTATCGCACCAAGTCGATCGGGTCATCAAAAACCGTGACGTCATAGTCGCTCATCTATAATTATTTAAACTTATTCTCAATGCCTTAAAATTAACAACAAGGGACACCTTATTTATGTCGATAAAACAGGAACGCATGAGTGATCGTATCCATCAGATTCTAAGCCAATTACTATTGCGTGAAGTCTCTGACCCGCGCCTACAAGATGTGACGATTACCGAAGTCAGCCTTGATGGTGAATTGATGTATGCCAAAATATATGTCAACGCACTAGGCGATGAATCACGCGAAGAGGAAGTAATGCAAGGCTTAAAGAAAGCCAACGGTTGGTTAAGGCGGGAAGTTGGTAAACGAATTCGCATCCGCAATACGCCGGAATTACACTTCTTCTGGGATAAAACACTCGAACGAGCAGAACGTATTAATCAATTGATCTCCAACCTAGATATTCCAGATGCCCCCAAAGAGGAAGAAGAGGAAGATGACTTTTAGAAACCCACAATGGGATGACGTTGTGTCGGCCATAGAGTCTGCACAATCTGTTTTAGTCGTATCTCATGTCTCACCGGATGGTGATGCAATAGGCTCGTTGCTCGGAGTGACAATTGCTCTTGAGTCACTTGGCAAAACGGTGACTGGAGCGTTGGATGATGAAGTCCCCGATTATCTTGCATTCATGCCACAATCAGATAGCATCACTGATACCCCAACAGGTGAATATGATCTGATGATTTCTGTTGATGCGAGTGACGAAGAACGATCCGGCAAAGTTGGTGAATATGGCCGTCAACATAGCAAAATAGTCGTCAATCTCGATCATCATCCGACGAACACAGGGTTTGGTGACCTTCATCTCGTTGTCCCAACGGCTGTATCTGCTTGTGAAATCGTATTCGATTTACTTGGTTATATGGGACATGATATGAGCGACAATACAGCTTATGTCCTTCTCGTCGGCATGGTTACCGATACACTTGGATTCCGCATTGATAACACCACGCCACGAACCCTAGAAATTGCGCAAGCACTAATGAGCAAAAACGCCCCACTACCAGAAATCATAGGGCGAACACTCAACAGTAAAAGCTACGAAGAAGTCCTCTTGTGGAAATCTGCGTATTCATCAGTTCAGCTTGACGACAAAGTCATTCATGGCATTGTGAGTCTAAAAGATATTGAAAACGCAGGATTAGATAAATCATCTGACGGAGGGCTGGTTAGCCATCTCATTAAAGTGAATGAAGCACGGGTATCAGTTGTCTTCAAAGAGCAACCTGATAATCAAGTTGAAATCAGCTTTCGTTCGAAGAAAGGTTATGATGTCGGAAGCCTCGCCTTTGAGCTTGGTGGCGGTGGACATACACAAGCATCTGGATGTACCGTAGACGGACCGTTAACTGATGTCATAGACCGTGTCTTACCGATGGCACACACAGTTGTTGCTAAGGGAGCAGACCCCATTGACTGATCAATATATGGGGTTTCTCAATGTCAACAAACCCCTTGATTACACTAGTCATGATATTGTTGCACGGGTTCGTCGACGCTATCGTGAACTCACAGGATCAAAAAAAGTTGGGCATGCAGGCACGCTTGATCCACGAGCAACCGGTGTACTCATTCTATGTTTGGGGAGTGCAACCCGACTGAGCGATTATGTCATGCATACCACGAAGACATATCGTGCTCAAATCACACTCGGCAAAGTTACAGACACCTATGATGCTGAGGGAGAGTTTGTTGAAGAAAACGATGCAAGTCATGTTAATCTAGCAGACATAGAAGCTATTCTTCCCCAGTTCGCAGGTAATATTCAGCAAATACCGCCCATGTATAGTGCAATTAAAATCGATGGGAAAAAGCTCTACGATCTCGCACGAGAAGGCAAAACAATTAAACGCAAACCGCGAGATGTGACAATCAGCAACTTGACTATCATTGAATGGGTAAACCCAACAGTTACACTAGATGTCGTCTGTAGTTCAGGCACATATATTCGTAGCCTCGCTTATGATATTGGGCAAGCATTGAATGTTGGGGCATATTTATCAGGTTTGGAACGCTCCGCTAGTGGCAATTTCGACGTCAGCGATTCAATTTCCCTAGACACAATTATGTCTGATGATAGTTGGCATGAACAAATCATACGGCCACACACCGTTCTCCAGCATCTTCAATCGGTTATCCTTAATGATGACCAGATTACGAGTGTTCAGCAAGGCAAATTTATCCCAAGATTATCCGAACAAAGCGAAGAATTTGTGTTTGCGTTCACACCTGACCAACAACTGGTGGCAATTCTTACACCCCGAAATAATATGTGGAAACCCCATAAAGTATTTTTGCGCCAAACTTGATACAATGACGACGATTTTGATGTAGTGTAACCCAACCAAGGATAATAGATGACTCACGTTCATAGCCTACAAGAAGCTAATCTTGATACCTCATCCCTTGTTACGATTGGTGTATTTGATGGTCTCCACACTGGGCATCAAACCTTGATTCAACGACTTGTCGAAACAGCGCACTCAAGTAATAAACAAGCCGTAATCATCACGTTTTTCCCCCATCCCGACAAAGTGTTGCGTGATGTCGATGAACGCTACTATTTGATGACACCGACTCAACGCGCAGATCTAATGCTATCACTTGGGGTCGACTGCGTTATCACCCACCCATTTAATGATGATATTCGTCAGATACGTGCCAGCGAATTTGTTGATCAGCTTGTCCAATATCTTAAAATTAAGGAACTTTGGGTCGGCAAAGATTTTGCTCTCGGCTATAAGCGTGAAGGAAATGTCGATTTCTTGACAGAGCAAGGCAAAAATAAGGGTTTCACTGTTAACGCGATTGAACTCATCATGAATGATGCAGGCAATAAAGTCATTCGTAGCGCACGGGTTCGTGAACATACAAGACAAGGTGATATGAACAAGGTACGCGAATGGTTAGGGCGTGGATATAGAGTCATTGGTGAGGTTGTGCATGGTGAAAAACGCGGACGCACTATTGGATTTCCAACAGCCAATATTGCAGTATGGTCAGAGCAAATTATTCCAGCCAATGGGGTTTATGCAGGTTGGGCAACATTAGGTGACGAAACATTTAAGGCAGTGACCAACATTGGTATACGCCCAACCTTTGCAGGTGACAATGTTACAGTTGAAGCGCATTTACTCGACTTTAATCGTGACATTTACGGACAAGAACTTGAGGTCACATTCGAAACACGATTACGCGCAGAAAAGAAATTTAACGGCATAGAGGAACTCATCGCACAAATTAAAACAGATGCAGAATCCGCACGTATGTATCTAGACGCAAACCCACACAGTTAATCGTCTTTACCTCTCGAAAAATCATATCCAACGCGCTTCATAAATTGCTCGTTCGTCCGCCAATTTTTGAGCACCTTCACACGGGTTTCGAGATGTACTTGTTTATCCAATATTTTTTCAAGCGCTGCCCGTGCATCTATACCAATTTGCTTAATCATACTCCCCTTTTTACCGATGATGATCCCCTTTTGTGAATCACGCTCAACATAAATGAACGCCTCGATCACAATTAAGTCGTCCTTTTCTTTGAAGCGATTAATTTCAACCGCAACAGTATAAGGGATTTCTTCAGTTGTCAGATTGATGATTTGTTCACGAATCATCTCTGCTGCAATAAATCGCAAATTTGTCTCACTAACTTGTTCAGCAGGATAATAGCGGGGTCCTAGGGGAAGCAATAACCGAATTGCTGATAATAACGCGTCGATACCTTTTTTGTCTTTTGCGCTGACTTCAAATATCTCATGATACGCTACCAACCCCATGTGTTCATCTTTATCTCGCGTATTATTGATAAGATCAACTTTATTCAACACTAAAATAATCGGGGTTTTAGGAGACGAGTCTTTTAGTAATTTAGAAATTTGTTTATCTTCATCATTTGGTGGTTGCGATACATCAAGAATCCATAAGATAACATCAGCATCGCGGAGTGCATCATAAGCGACCCGCACCATATAATCACCCAACTTAGTATGTGGGTCATGAATACCAGGTGTATCAATAAAGATAATCTGTGCTTCTTCCGCTGTATGAATGCCTAATTGACGTTGACGTGTCGTCTGTGGTTTATTGGTAACAATCGCGATTTTCTGCCCCAAAATTGCATTAATCAATGTAGATTTGCCTACATTCGGGCGACCAATCACCGCTACCATACCAGAACGATGATCTTCACCCCAATCATCGCTGAAAATCGAATCAAGATCACTCACGACTATCTTGCCAATCAGCTACAGTATCATATCGGGGTAGATACTCAATTAAACGCTCAGGCGTTTCCGCATCTGGTGCAATTAATGCCGTTAACTTACCTAGCGGTGTATTATCGTCAGCATTAGCAAATGCAAGCACATCAAAAGGGATAGCAAAATCCAACTCTTTAACAAAAAGCATCTCATCTTTACCATCATTACGATACCCAAAAACATCCGCACGCGGATACAAGTTACTTTGTTGTGTTAAAAATTGCCATGCGTCTTCACCAACAAACGCATCGCCATAATCAGCAACAACTAAATCGGGCACAACAGAATAATGAGGCTTCCCTAAATAGGTGATTCCATAACGGATTACAAATTCACCCTGCGCTATTTCTACAGCCGATTCGATAGGCGCAGGAGATAGAATATTGAAGTTATCAAATTGGCAAATAACACCCGTAAACAGATCACCGATCGGCTCACGGTCAGGAATTTGTTGATTAGGCATCTTGCTTAATGATGTTCCGGCTCTGCAGGCATATTAATATCATCAAAATCTTCAAATGGGCGTACTAAACCAGCCCAAAAACCAATTGCGACAATCAGTAGTAATAATCCTCCAACAACAGCCAATCCTACTAGGTTTGTGGATTGTGCATCAAGGTCTGCCCCATAAATAACACCGATGGTCGCTGCAACAATCATCATGGTGATGCCAATACCACCGACCATAGACAGATTGATGAGAGTCAATTGGCTTGGTTGTGTACGGACTTCTTCTACTGGTTGTTCGTCGTGATGTTCGGTCACTTTATATTTCCCTTGTCGTGTGAATATATGTCTCAAACTAATTGAATTTTGCCTATTGTCTGCACATCCGTCAAGGTAGAGAGACAATGTGCATCAAATACATCATACCCTAAGATTGAATAATTTGTTAAAAATTTCACAATATTAAACGATTAAACCAATGTGACTAATGTCACACTCATATATGAGGGATGTCAATAACATCAACATGCCCAATCCTGTAAACTACAAATGATTCAATTAATCAATAACTTATCCGCAAATAATTAATGATGGATAAGGGGACAAAATCATTTGTCGATTTAAATGCTTAGTAAACAACATAAAACCCTATTCACAAATTTGGAGGAAAGTATGTCTGACAATTTCACGCTGAAACAATATGGTCTTGATACTGAAAACATCACGCGTAATGCGCCACCTTCAGTCCTTTACCAAGAAGCGTTCGCTTACGAAGAAGATGCTGCAATGGCAGATAATGGTGCACTTATGGTACGCTCTGGCGAAAAAACAGGTCGTAGCCCTAACGATAAACGCATTGTTAGCCACCCTGATTCCGAAGATGACATCTGGTGGGGTGACATCAATGTTGCAGTTGATGAACTTACATTCGCAATCAACCGTGAACGCGCAATGGACTATCTCAACACACTCGACAAACTCTACGTTGTAGACGGTTTTGGTGGATGGGATGAAGAAGAACGTATCAAGGTACGTATCGTCTGTACACGTCCATACCATGCACTATTCATGTATAACATGCTCATTCGCCCAACTGCAGAACAACTTGAAGACTTTGGCGAACCAGACTATGTCGTTTTCAACGCAGGGCAATTCCCAGCAAATCGTCACACCACAGGTATGACCTCAAAAACAAGTGTTGACCTTTCGTTTGAACACAAAGAAATCGTTATCCTCGGTACAGAATATGCCGGTGAAATGAAAAAAGGTGTGTTCACAGTCATGAACTACATTATGCCTAAGAAAGGCGTTATGTCGATGCACTGCTCCGCTAATGAAGGCGATGAAGGCGATGTATCCTTGTTCTTCGGTCTCTCTGGTACAGGTAAAACCACCCTATCAGCAGATCCTCAACGTAAGTTGATCGGTGATGATGAACACTGCTGGACAGATCGTGGTGTTTTCAATATCGAAGGCGGTTGCTACGCGAAAGCTATCGATTTGTCACCTGAAAGCGAACCAGAAATCTACAATGCAATCCGCTTCGGTACAGTTCTAGAAAACGTCGTATATGATGAGAAAACACACGCTGTCGATTTTGGTGACACAACACTGACGCAAAACACACGTGCATCTTATCCGATTGAATTCATCGATAATGCAAAAATCCCAGCTGTTGGCGGTCATCCGAAAAATGTCATCCTATTGACCTACGATGCCTTTGGTGTATTGCCTCCAGTCAGCAAATTGTCACCAGAACAAACCATGTATCACTTCATTAGTGGTTACACTGCGAAGGTAGCTGGTACAGAAATGGGTGTAACCGAGCCACAAGCAACCTTCTCCGCTTGCTTCGGTGCAGCATTTATGGTTTGGCATCCAAGCAAATACGCTGAATTGCTTGCAGAAAAGATGGAAGAACACGGTACATCAGCATGGTTGGTTAGCACCGGTTTGACAGGTGGCCCATTCGGTACTGGTGAACGCCTTAGCTTGAAATATACACGTGCAATCATTGACGCAATCCACAATGGCGATCTCGATAACGTTGAAACCGTCACCGATCCAATTTTCGGTGTAGAAGTTCCAACAAGTTGCCCGAATGTCCCAGATGAGGTTCTTGTACCTAAGAACACATGGGCAGACGCAGCAGCATATGAAGCTCAAGCACAGAAATTGGCACAACTGTTCGTTGACAACTTTGAACAATTCAAAGAAGGCAGCAGTGAAGCAATCATCGCTGCAGGACCAAATGTAACAGTTATGTCCTAATGCACTTGAAAAAAGTGTAAAGCAGTCTCGCAACAGATACGAGACAGCATAACAATCAATACAAAAATTCGGGTCTGTTTGAAAGCAGGCCCGGATATCCATATTTTTATCTGTATTTATAGAACAATGCCGTTTATATCCCTCAAGGCTCTGTTGGTTGTTTAACCAAAACAGACACCATTACTCCACAATGCAACCCCAACCTCTCAAATTGTAAAGGAGGCAAAATGTACGCAAAACCACACGTTCACAGCACTGTCGGTCTAGACGAAGTTGGACTCAGACAAGCAGATGTTAAGGGTGTTCATATTCATTGGAATTTAAATCCATCCGAACTATACGAACATGCTATCCGCAACGGTGAGGGTGAAATCACAAAAGACGGTGCAATCCGTATTCTAACCGGACAATACACAGGTCGTAGCCCCAAAGACAAATATTTTGTCGAACAAACCCCGTCGAGAGAAAAAATCTGGTGGGGGGATATCAACCAACCAACATCACCCGAATTATTCGACCATATGCACGAAAAAGTTCTGAATCACCTGAGTCATCGCCGTAACCTCTATGTATTTGATGGGTTCTGTGGCACAGATAAAGAACATCGGATGCCAATCCGTGTGATTAGTCAAGTGGCTTATCATGCCCTTTTCTCATGGAATATGTTTGTCAGTGCAACCAATGAAGAGCTAGCAAATCATGTGCCAGAATTTACAGTATTAGCAGCGCCAAGCTTGATTGCCCGCCCCGATGTAGATGGCACACGCACAGGCACATTCATCGGTGTCAATATCGAAAAACGTTTGATTATTATCGTTGGTACAATGTATTCTGGCGAAGTCAAAAAAGGTATCTTCTCAATCATGAATTACCAGTTGCCAGAAAAAGGTGTCATGCCAATGCACTGTTCGGCAAACGTTAGTGAAGATGGTAAGTCGGCAATATTCTTTGGGCTAAGCGGCACAGGCAAAACAACATTAAGTGCTGATGCCTCCCGCACCTTAATCGGCGACGATGAACATGGTTGGAGCGATAATGGTATCTTCAATTTTGAAGGTGGGTGTTATGCCAAGACAATTAACTTACGTCCAGAAAACGAACCCGAAATTTATGCAACAACCAAAATGTTCGGAACAATCCTAGAAAATGTTCCATTACGCGAAGATCGCTCACCAGATTTTGATGACACGCGATATACTCAAAATACTCGTTGCTCCTACCCAATCCATTATATTCCGAATGCTTCTGAGACAGGATTAGCAGGACACCCTGAAAATGTTATATTCCTGACCGCTGACGCATTTGGTGTATTGCCGCCAATCAGTAAGCTATCACCAGAACAAGCAATGTACCATTTTATCAGTGGCTACACTGCCAAGGTCGCTGGTACAGAACGCGGGGTAACTGAACCTCAAGCCACATTTAGTGCATGTTTCGGCGCACCATTTATGCCATTACATCCTACCATTTACGCTGAACTACTCGCAGAAAAAATCAAAAAGCATAGCTCAGCAGTTTGGTTAATTAACACAGGGTGGACAGGCGGAGAATACGGCATAGGATCACGGATGAAATTGTCATATACACGTCGCATGGTAAATGCGGTACTTGATGGTGAACTGGATAACGTTGAATATGAGGAAGATCCTATTTTCGGTTTAATGATTCCAACAAACATACCTGAAATACCGAATGAAGTCTTAAACCCGCGTAACACATGGTCGGATAAAGGTGCATATGATACAAAAGCCAATGCGCTTGCCAACATGTTTAAACAAAACTTCGAACAATTCAAAGATCAAGCAAACGAGGATATTCTAACCGGAGGTCCAAAGGTCTAATACACAGATAAAACCTGTAAACAAAAAGAGGTCAGCGTCAAAGCCGACCTCTTTTTAATATCAGAGTTAGATCACACTATGGAAGCATGACTCCACCGATGATGTGGATGATACCGTTTGAAGCAACGATATCGGTTACTAGAATTTGTGCGCCAGCAATTGATGCGCCACCTTCAGTTGAAACGACTGCGACACCACCATTACTCATCAACAATTGACCGAATGAAACTACATCTTCAGCGGTGAAGACACCACCAGCGATGTGATATTGCAAAATGTTGCGGAGTACTGCTGTATCAGCAAGAACGGATTCCAATACACCATCAGGTAGTGCTGCGAATGCATCGTTGGTTGGAGCGAATACGGTGTATGGGCCGCCACCAGCAAGTGCACCAGCCATGTCAGCTGCTACGACTGCGGTTACGAGTGTTGAGAGTTCTGGAGTTGCAACAGCAATGTCGGTGATGCTACCAAGTGTCAAAATGTCAGCAATTGTACCCAAGCTCCATGCGGAGAGTGCAACACCAGGGGAAGCCAATGTGCCAGATGCAGCTACAAAGTAGTATGTTTGGTTAGCAAGCAAAACGTTGCTCAAGTTGAGGACAACTGGTTCAGTTGCGCCAGCAGGAACTACTTGCAAGCTGTATGTGCCAGCAGGAAGTGTCAAGGAAGCAGATTCGCCAAAGGACAAGCTGCTGATGACAGGTGTACCATCAGGGAGAATTACGTCTACAGCTGGTGCATCTTCGATACCATGGAATACAGTGACAAATGTTTCGCCAGGTTCGAGTGTTGCGATATCTTCTGAAATAATTGCAGGGCCAAGTGTACCTGCGCTCAAGGAACCGGTAGCAGCGATCGTTGTCCATTCGCCTGCGCCAAAGCTAAGTGTAGCAGGACCAATAGCAGCTGAATCAATCGATGTACCAGCAGGAGCAACAGCAATGCTGTATGAACCAGCGCTCAATTCAATCCATCCGGTGATGCCGTTAAAACCAAGACCTGTGATAACTGCAGCGCCATCAACGTAAACGTCAACTGCTGGGGTATCAGGTGACAAATGTGCTACACGAACATGTGTGGTTGTATCTTGTGCATTAACAATTGCGCCTTGGAACAAACCAAGTGTCAAAAGTAATCCAAGAATAACAAATAAACGTTGTTTCATACTTAAATATCCTCCAATGGATAGTTAGATTTTTGTATCGAGAGTATGTCCCCTCACGTTCATCAGGTTATATGCAACAGATAAGCGATGTCTGTGCTTTTATTAAACATGTCCTAATAGCCAAGTTAAGAAAAACTTTGAGGGAAATTAATTACGTCTAATATTACAAATTGTATATATACCATTTATCACCCCATTTAACGACAGATTACATAGAGGAAAAATTTTGTGAATTCATGTACAATCACGGTGTTTTGAAGCAATTGTATAAATATATTAGAGAGGAAACATCTGAATGAGCAATCCAATTCGTGTAGCAGTAACTGGCGGTGCAGGACAAATTGCATACAGCTTGTTATTCCGTATTGGTAATGGCGAAGTATTCGGTCCAGAGCAACCTGTTATCCTACAGATTTTGGAAATCCCACAAGCCATGGACGCACTCAAAGGTGTCGTCATGGAGTTGAAAGACAGTGCACAACCCCTCGTTAAAGATATCATCACATCAGATGATCCAAATGTTGCATTTAAAGATGCAAATTGGGCGATTCTTGTAGGTGGTAAGCCACGTGGTCCAGGTATGGTTCGTGCTGACTTGATCGCAGCAAACGGTCCAATCTTTGTAGACCAAGGTAAAGCAATCAACGACCATGCAGCCGATGATGTACGTGTGGTAGTCGTTGCTAACCCATGTAACTCAAACTGTCTCGTGGCTAAAGCAAATGCACCTGATGTTCCAGCAGACCGCTGGTTTGCTATGACACGCCTCGATGAAAATCGTGCAAAATCACAACTTGCAGACAAAGCAGGTGTAGATGTAACAGAAGTCACCAACGTTGGTATTTGGGGTAACCACAGTGCCACCCAATTCCCGAACTTTGAACATGCAAAAATCGGTGGAAAGCCTGCTGAAGAAGTCATCAATGATCGTGAATGGCTTGAAGGTGAATTTATCACAACTGTACAGAAACGTGGTGCAGCAATCATTCAAGCACGTGGTAAAAGCTCGGCAGCAAGTGCTGCTAATGCTGCGCTTGATACAATCCGTAGCATTATTACCCCAACACCTGAAGGTGACTGGTTCAGTGCAGCAATACCATCAGATGGTAACCCATACGGTATTGAAGACGGTCTAATGTACTCCTTCCCACTTCGTAGTGATGGCAATGGCAATGTAGAAATCGTTGCAGGTCTTGACCTAACCGATTACGCAGTCACAAAAGCTAAAGCAACCGAAGAAGAGCTAAAAGGCGAACGCGAAGCCATCACCGACTTGCTCTAAGATACACAGACAGATGATATACTGAAGGGTAGAGAATTCTCTCTACCCTTTTTTGATTAAGGACATCACTATGACAGTTGTGGACATCCTGAAGATTATAATCAGTATCTTATCCTTGCTCTTCGGTGTATTAGGTATATTCCGTCCCAAAGCAATGGCAGATTTTGCCCACTTTGGATTATCCAACGCACGCGGCTTTGCAGAAATACGTATTAACTTTGGCGGTTTTTTCATCGCACTAGGTGGCGGTGCTATCTTACTCAACGATCCCGAAGCATATATGTTGTTGGGTCTTGGTTATGTGGGTTTAGCCCTTGTGCGTCTCATCAATGCACTAGTTGACCGAAGCCTGTTTACTCAAGTCTATATTGCAACACTTATCTTTGAGATTGTTTCAGCGGTTATCTTATTACTTCCCACCACTTAGGAATACAAACACATGACCTATCCCAAAGCAATAGATTTTAAATCCGGCAAAGCTATAGTTGTGACTGATTTACATGGCAATGGTCAGATCTACAATCATATTCGTGACACCTTTCTCAAGTTACACGCATCCGGTGAGGTCGACCGTCTAATTATTTGTGGAGATTTAATTCACGGGTATGGTAATGAAGCAGAAGATAGTAGCTTGCCTATGCTACTCGATGTTATGAGTTTGCAGAAAACACATGGTGCAGATACAGTGGTTATGCTTATGGGCAACCACGAAATGCCTCATATCTATAGCATCGTACTTTCTAAGGGAAGTCAAACATTTACCCCTCGCTTCGAACATGCACTGGCAAAATTAGACAGCAATCCAAATGCAAAATACAAGCGTTCTGATGTAATCACATTTCTCAAATCATTACCATTTGTTATCCGCACAAAAGCTGGCGTTCTTATCACACATGCTGGTGCGACACCCGCTATCAAAACTCAAGGTGATGCGGAACAACTACTCAATTTTGACCACGATACACTTCTCGAGCAAGCCAATGAGTGGATGCAAGATTATGATGTAGAGGCATTAAAAAGTCATCGTCAATATGTAGCACAAGTACGCGAGATGGTAGCAGTTGAATCTGTAAATGATCCACGATTTTTGGATATGTTACGGGGGCAGTTACTCAGTGCGAACAGTGGACAATTTCAATTTTTGTGGGATGTATTATTCGCAACCAATGAAAAAGGTTGGAGTGTTGAGGCTTATGGGGTCGTTCTGAAAGCATATTTGCGGGCGATGTCAATCAATAGTCCATCACCTCAATATGTTGTTGTCGCTGGACATATAGGGGTACAGGGAGGACATAAGCTTGTAACTGAACAGCAGTTACGTCTGGCATCTTATGCTCACGCCCATCCCAACGAAGCAGGACAAATTCTAATACTAGATTGTGAAGCACCTGTTATAAAAGCTTCTGAACTTGTCCCACATTTACGGCAAACACTCACTTAGTATGTTTCGTCGTTTTTGATTTTTTCGGCTGATGTTTGCACAAATTCTGGTTCTTCTGGCACAACTACCGCCATAATAATATACAGGATTAGTCCTGGGCCACCTGCAAGGGTAAGCAATAACCAGATAATGCGAACAATGGTTGGGTCGAGGTTGAAGTATTCTGCGACACCACCACAGACACCTGCCAACTGTTTATTGGTGCGTGACCGATAGAGCCGTTTTGCTGTATTCATTGTATAGTATCTCTCCTCAATTTCAGTTTAGTGTACGATTCGATTGTATCAGAAAGATTATGCGTCGGGCATAACAAGTGCCATAATAATGTAGAGAACTAGGCCAGGTCCACCTGCTAGTGTCAATAACACAAATGCCAACCGAACCAATGTCACATCAACATTAAAGTATTCAGCAATCCCTCCACATACCCCGAATATAACCTCATTTTGCTCAGATTTCATCAATCGTCTTGGCGCATAGTTTTTTTGTTTTTGCATGATGTGTAACTCCCTATGTTTTGCTTTTCAGTATTACTTATATATACGCCGGAGTCACAATTTGGTTTTAAATCCACAGACGCATTTACAAGTTTTTTATTTTTCAGGTCGTTGATGCCGAAGCGGGCTATCACCAATTCCTGGATACATTCGTAAAAAGCCCCATACACCACGAATACCAATCCACAATACAGTAACCCACCAAACCCATGTGAACGCATCGGGATGATCAATCGGGATAAATTGTAAGCCAATCAACCCAGTGACACTTGCCATAATCATGCCGTTACGCAAGAATCCATAATCACTTGTCCCCCAATGAATCCCATCTGTGATAAACGCTATCGAGTTCAAGGGTTGAGAGATACTAGCTATAATCCACGCCCCAAGGAATACACCAACAGCATCTGCAGGAACAAATGTCGAGATAACTAGGTCTGTCGTCAACAGCATACCAATAGTCAGTACAATCCCTGTTCCTAAACTCCAAATCGTTGTTATCCATGCCACTCGTCTAGCATAATCAAAGCGATCTGAACCATAAAAATAACCGACTAAGCTTTGTGCAGTTGTCGCAAATGCCTCAAGCACTAGTGCCGTGAAGAACCAAACTTGACGTATCACTTGATGCGCTGCCCCTGCTTCATCACCAATTTGTGTTGCAACGCGGGTCGCAATCAATAAAAATAATGTAAGCAATCCAGAACGAATGAATAGATCACGACCAATCTTAATGAGATTAATCCCATCACTCAAATTCACATCTCGCGTAAATCCAAGTCTACGTTGGATCACCCACAGCATCCAACCAGCACCAATCCATTGGGCAACAGCACTCGCCAATGCTGCCCCGCCCACATCCATCGCCGGAATAAATGCCCATCCGAAAATAAACAGATAGTCAAGCACAATATTTGTAATATTAATTATCAACGCAATCCACAACGGTGTCTGCATATCTTGTATACCACGTAGCGCACCAAAACCAACAATGGTGATGATGACCGCCGGAGCACCGAGTAAACGGACTCGAATATATAATGTCGCTTCATCCAATACAGCACCATCGGCACCAAGCAATCCAGCAAACGTTGGCGCACCGAATAGCAATAAAACAACCAGTCCAAAGCTAATCATCACACCCATAATCATTGCTAAACTGACTGCTTTAATTGCCGCCTCACGGTTGCCCTGCCCATATGTCTGGGCGACCTCAGTCTGTGTGCCGATACCTAGAAAACCAAAAACCCAGAACACTGACGACAACGCACCTGTCCCAACACCTAACGCTGCTAACGACACAGTTCCTAATTGCGCCACAAATCCGGTATCAATTAACCCTGTCACTGGTTCGGCAATCAATGCTAACAAGACCGGGAAAGATAGTCCGATAATTGTACGATTTGGACGGCTCAGAAACGGATGATTTTCCGGCGTAGTTTTGCTTTTTTCCATGTTCTATCTTTCAGGGCTGTGTGAGTGAGAGAGTTAGTATAAATCGTTGATACGCTTATAAAGTGTCAACAACACATTAAATATAATGGGGCAATATTCAGCCCCCTCGCGAATTTCATCTATCGTCCAACGAAAATCCGGCGTCATTACAGGGTAAGTACGGCAACTATTGGGGCGATACTCGTAGACTGTACATAGTTTATTTTTCAAGAATACGCACGGGCTTGTTTTAAACTTGCCCCATTCATCCTCTTTCTGGGCTGCTTCGCGATCAATATAGGTCGTTATAATGCTATCAAGTGACACATCAATCCCACTAGCCAATCGCTTAGCATCATCTTCGGTCAGATACACACCCAAAGAGCTACAGCAATTGGCACATTGCGTACAATCTATACCAGCCACAATTGGTTCTGCAATCTGATCAACCCAGCTATCAATGTCTTCATCCGAGACTTCCACATGAAAATCCAGCATATAGCTCAAGACTTCAAAATCATCCCGATGTTGTTCAGCGAGGATTTTTAATTGATCAAGGTCGGTTACATAATCAGTCATACAAGTCATCAATCCATTTCGGTAACGGTTCACGCGAGGCTATCCATTGTTGTGGAATCCCATCTAAACCAACATATCCAGCTATAATTCCACCAGCAATCGCGCAGTTTGTATCGCGATCCCCTAATGCACTAACAACTGTCCACATCGCTTCTTTAAAATTATCATATTGACGAGAAACACACCAAATTGCGAATGGCACAGTATCAACCGCCAAAAGTTTACTACCATTGCCAAGTGCAGAGACAGCTAATCGAACGGACGCTGAATCAGGTAGATTCAAAGCCAACTGTAGCTTGGCTCGAACTTCGCTATCAGGAACATGATCGATTATCTGCTGTATAAAGTCATTTTGTATCAGTTTAGTTTTGCCAGAATATCGAAACATCAAAGCTGACGCAACAGCAACGGCGATTGCACCTGCTATCGCTTCGTTATTCATATGTGTCACTTCAGATGACAATTGCGCTTGCTCGACAACAACTGATAAATTATCGTAAAAATATGCCCCAAGTGGTGCAACGCGCATTGCTGAACCGTTTCCTGCAGATCCCATTCCACCGTATCGAGCTTGACTCAGTTCTCGCCAATCACCACCGTCCTGAATGTCGATAAGTTGCCGTAATGCTCCAGCGCCATAGCCCCGCGATTTATCCAAACGCTTAGCAAAACTATTCGCCAACGCGTCCTGATCAATTTCACCGTGTGTATAGAGAACTTCAACAATAGACATCGCCATCAACGCATCATCAGTATATTTCCACATGACTTGAGGTAACTCACGATTATTTATGGCTTCTAAAGCATCGTCTTCATGCATAAAAAATTGGTCGCCAAACGCATCCCCAACTGACAAACTCTCTAATGCGATTCGTGCATTAACTAGACGTTTATGCTTGTCCAAGTTTTGCTCCGATAAAGTCACCATAACCATTAGCGAAGTCCGTAATCGACATACGTTTTTTACCAGATAACTGCACTTCATCGGGATAATATAATCCGTCGCCCGTTCCTATTGCGATCTGACCATTTTTCTCAATAACGAGTCCAGCATCGGCTGTTCCTTCACCGTCATTGCCTGAATGAATTTTCAACTGTTTGCCATCCCAAAATGTGAAAGTACCCGGCCACGGGGTAAATGCACGAACCAATCGCTCAATTGACTGCGCCGAGGATGACCAGTCAATATTGCCCTCTTCTTTTTTGATTTGACCTGCGTATGTCACTAAAGTTTCATCTTGTTCTTGTGGTTTAACCTCACCAGACAAATACTTCGGGAGAATTTCAATCAATAATTCTCCGCCGATAGGTGCTAATTTATCATGTAGCGACTGTCCCGTCTCGTCAGTAGCAATTTTGATTACGTGCTTGGTTAACATGGGTCCAGTATCCAACCCAGCATCCATAATCATAATCGTGATACCTGTGTCATCATCACCTTCTCGGATCGCTGCGTGAATCGGGGCTGCACCACGCCAACGTGGCAACAGTGACGCATGAACATTAATCGACGCATGCTTTGGTAAATCAAGCACTTCCTGCGGCAAAATCTGGCCAAACGCAGCAACAATATAAAAATCAGCATCCCACTGCTTAAGTTCAGCAATGGCTTCGGGCTTACGAATTTTCTGAGGTTGGAACACGGGAATACCAGCTTCAACCGCAACTTCTTTGATCGGAGATTGGCGGATTTTATTCTTGCGCCCTGCCGGACGATCAGGTTGTGTCACAACCCCAATGACATCGTGGTGTTCAATCAGTGCTTTAAGTGTTGGGACTGCAAAATCCGGTGTGCCCATGAAGACAATTTTTGCCATAGCGTGACTTGTTCCTTATAGTTGAAGATGGTAGTATCGACATATTATTTTAAAGAATGTTTTGGATACAGTCTATGATACAAAAGGAATGGGTCGTTGCGCGTCCCGCACCCACATCCCACTTACATCAATATGATGTCAACCCCATCCTCGCCCAGATCTTGTTCAATCGTGGTTTCGAAGACCCTGATGATGCCCAAAAATTTCTATATGATCGCGACCTACGCGGTGAAGACCCATACAAAATGAAAGATATGGAAAAAGCTGTAGATCGGATTGTCGACGCAATTGATCATCACGAACCAATGGTCGTTTACGGTGATTTTGACGCAGATGGTGTCACCTCTACCACGTTAATGATGCAAGTCTTGACTGAACTCGGTGCAGATGTCATGCCATATATCCCTGATCGCATCGAAGAGGGTTATGGATTAAACACACCTGCCCTCGAATCACTTGCAGAACAGGGTAAAAAACTCATTGTAACAGTCGATTGTGGTATTCGTTCAGTTGATGATGTAATTGCAGGTATGGAAGCTGGACTCGATATTATTATCACCGACCATCACTCGATTGGCCCAGATATTCCACCAGCACTCGCCGTTGTTAATCCACAGCAACAAGATTGTGAGGGCAATCCACGGTTAGCAGGTGTCGGGGTTGCGTATATGCTAGCAAAAGCCTTGTTATTGCATCGCTGGCGTACCGATCGTCACAACTATCCCAAAATCCGTGAATCCGATCTTTTGGATTTGGTCGCAGTCGGTACAGTCGCCGACATTATGGCACTCAACTCCAGTCTCAATCGTCGCCTTGTCACACATGGTTTGAACACCATTAACGAGATGCGTCGCCCCGGTATCGAGGCACTAGCAAAAGTTGCAGGACTTAAGGCAGGAAAAATCACTGCAATGGATATCGGATTCGGTTTAGGTCCACGCATTAATGCTGCTGGACGACTCGATTCTGCCATGATTGCTGTCAATATGTTACTATCGCAAACTCTGCAAGAAGCCATCCCATATGCAAAAAACTTACAGGAACTCAATTTAGAGCGCCAAAATCTCACGCGTCAAGCACAAGCTGTCATTAGTCAACAGATTGAAGATAACGATGACGTTCGATTAATTTTTGCGGGAGATTCTAGTTTCCAACCCGGCATTGTAGGACTTGTTGCTGGACGCTTAACCGAGCAGTATTATCGTCCCGCTGTCGTCTTAGAATTCGGTGATGAAGAAAGTCGTGCATCCTGCCGTAGTATTCCAGAATTTAATATTACACAGGCACTTGATGAATGTGCAGATCTGTTGGTGCGTCATGGTGGACATGCAATGGCAGCAGGTTTCACTGTGAAAAATGAAAATATTGACAGACTCCGCCAAGAACTAAAAAATAAGGCCCAACAAGCTCTAGATGGGCAAGATTTAGTAAGAACACTCTATATCGACACAGAGCTTAGTATCAATCAACTCAATGAAAAATTAGTCAAAGAGCTACAAATTCTTGAGCCAACGGGGCACGAAAATAAACCCGCAAGCTTCATCACAAAGAATATGCCTGTTCTCGAATGTCGCACGGTAGGCAAAGAAAAAAAACACCTCAAAGTCAAACTAGGAAGAAACGGTTTACCGCCAGTTGATGGGATTGGTTTTGGCTTGGGTTCATGGGAAGGGAACATGCCCAAACGCATTGATGCTGCCTTCAATTTAGAAATGAATGAATGGAACGGCAGAAGCAGCTTACAAATGAGACTTCTGGATATTCGCCCTGCTGAGGTTGGTGTATGAAAACACTCATCATTATCATCTTACTGAGTATCACCCTAGCTGTCACAGCCCAATCCGATGAATTACCAGATTCAACCAAACGGTTTGGGATTGTAGAAGGCTTCTGGATGTCCGACCTCGCCTGTGATTTAGGTGTCGGTTGGGAGCGCATTATATTTGATTGGTCACAACATCAACCGGAAAGTGCCGACGATTGGCACACACTTAACGTAGATGATCGCTGGCTAAAAAATGCAAGTAGGTGTCATCGTGAAGTTGTCGCTATTCTAAAAAATACACCACAATGGGCAACAGATGGCACAGCCGGTATCGGTGTACCACGTGGACTCGATCAGCCGATTGATAGTCCCGATAATGTCTGGGCAAATTTCATCCGCAAAGCTGTCGATTATTATGCAAGTCGTGGTGTAAATCACTTCATCATCTGGAATGAACCAGACATCTCAGAAGATACTTATGGCTATGAATTTGAAGGCGAGCTCGAAGACTACTTCATGATGCTTAAAGTGGCTTACTTAGTAGCGAACGAGACAAATCCATCAGCACAGATTCATCTAGCTGGCACAACATATTGGCATGATGTAAATGAAGGACGCACCCCTTTTATGGAGCGGCTCATGGATCGCATTCTGGAAGATAACGACGCACAAGCCAACGGATATTATTTTGACACCCTCAGCTTACATATTTACTTCCGTACCGAGACAGTTGCGGAAATCGTGGGTATTATGCGCGATCTATTAGATTCACGCGGGATGACAGAACAAACCATTTGGATAAATGAAACAAATGCTGCCCCGACCGATGATCCAGAATGGCAGGTTATCCGTCCTGTTTTCCAACTTGACCTTGACCAACAAGCGTCGTATATTGTGCAAGCAAGTGCACTGGCATTAGCAAGTGGTGTTGAACGCATAGCCGTCTATAAGTTATTCGATCAAAATTTACCTGCTGGAGCAGAGTCGTTTGGGATTACAGTCCCATCAACAGGTCAACCTCGTCCAGCCTATTATGCATATCGGATGGTCGTAGAACATTTTGCCGACATCACATCTGCTGAATGGATTACAACAGATGAAGTAAGCCTCGTACAAATGCAGGTAGATGATAATCATATGATGACAGTCTTATGGGCACGGGAAGATACGCCTGTCACAATTGATATCACGACAACAAGTGATAAAGCCTATTTGATGGATTCTTATGGCAATATGACATTGATGCGAGCAACTGATGATCTGTATACACTACAACTAGAACCAGCACAATGTAATGAAACCGATGGCTGTTTTATAGGCGGTAATGTAAGTATTTTGGTACAACCCGTTGACACAATCACCATCACACAAACAACACCGAATACAATCACAATTTTTGAAAGTTAACAGGGGGACTACCTTGGAAGAAAAAACAAAACGCGAAGCCGGAGAATTAAAATTCTCATACGGCGGACAAGCAGTGATCGAAGGCGTAATGATGCGTGGTGCACATTCTATGGCAGTAGCAGTGCGTGATCCGAATGGTCAAATCGTCGTACATGAACAACCACTGAGCGCGACACTCTATCGTGGACGTATCGCACGTACTCCCTTCTTGCGTGGGCTCATTGGTTTGTGGGATGCTATGGGGCTTGGTATCCGTGCACTTATGTGGTCTGCAGATGTGGCACTCGATGAAGAAGAAGATGTTAGTTTTAATGGTCCAATTGGTTGGGCAACGATTGCATTCTCTCTGTTGATTGGTGTAGGTCTATTTTTCTTGTTGCCAACGACCGCCGCCACAGGCATTGGTAACGCACTTGGCCTAAGTACGACAGCCGACGAAATCATCATTGATGAAAACGGCAATGAAGTTATTGTGGAAGGTGCAAGTAGCAACTTCCTTGCATATGAAGCATTGCCTATTGGGTTTGATGCCTTTGTTATCAATCTGATTGAAGGGTTTGTACAACTTGGCATTTTGGTCGTCTATATCTGGTTTGTCGGTCGAACAACTGATGGTAAACGTATCTTTTCATATCATGGTGCAGAGCATAAGACGATCAACGCCTATGAAGCTGGTGACGAACTCACACCAGAAATTGTGAGTAAATATCCGATTGAACATCCTCGCTGTGGTACAGCCTTCTTATTGACCGTTGTCTTTGTTAGTGTGTTTATCTTCTCGTTGATCGGTCGTCCGCCATTTGCATTGTTAATTTTGTCACGTGTGTTATTTATTCCAATTATCGCAGGTGTTGCTTACGAGTTTTTGAAATACACAGCGTCCAACCTCGATAAGCCTTGGATTCGCTTCATGATTAAGCCTAATTTGGCGCTCCAACACCTCACTACCAACGACCCATCACTTGATATGATTGAAGTAGCCATTACCTCCTTCAAACGCGTCTTATTATCTGAAGGTATCATCACAGAAGAAGAGGCTGAAATCCCACCGGCTAATCCAGAGGTTGCTTATTCGCCAGGTGGTGACTAGGGTCTGCCCAAACGCAATAAGGCTGTCACATGTTACAAAAACTTTCAAATTTACAAATGAAACATTGGGCATGGGTTATCCCGATTTTGTTACTGGCGACAGTCCTTATTTTTACCCATCTGACCACCGATGCCTATTGGGCTGACGAAGGGGCTACACTTCGAAATATTGGCGCACCACCCTATCCAACCCGTACCATGCAAGATTTAGTGTTCCACATGGGGTTATCTGAATGGCCACCGGCTTACTTTATCAGTGTACTAGCATGGGGTAACGCAGTTGGCTGGTCGGAATTTGCCACACGCTACCTTGGCTTACTGATCAGCATCCTCTCGATTGCATTGATGTATCGTCTTGGCCGTATGATGTACCGACCACAAACCGGACTTATTGCTGCATTTTTGCTTGCAACATCAGTCTATTTCATATTTTATGCCCATGAACTCCGAGGTTATACCTTATACATACTCCTCACCATTACTTCCATTTTCTTGTATTGGTATATTATTCACCGACAATCTGTCTCAATTAAAGCACTCATAGCGTTTGTCATTTCATGCATTTTGTTGATATACACCCATTATATGGCAATTTGTATCTTCGCAACCATTGGACAATATCACTTACTCTTTGGTAGGCGTTATAACAATTGGAAAAAAGTATTTGTAAGTCTTGCGGTCGTTTCCATTGCCTATTTACCATGGTTGGCAATTGCTATTCTCAACGTTTTAGAAGTATCACGCTGGGAAGGCGGTCAGACAGCTCAAGTTCTCGTTGCAACACTCGTCAACAGTACAAGTAACACACTGTGGTTCGTTGCAATTGCCGCACTACTTGCATCGCTGTTTTTTTGTCGAACGCGTGCAACACTTTCACTCTGGTTTATTGCTCTAATATCTTTAGCAGTTATCTTAGGTGCTAATGCCGTCAGCCCATTTATCTTTAATGCGCGTCATACTATTGGAGCATTGCCATTCCTGATATTATTGATTGCTGTTGGGTTAAATTACCAACCTTATGCAACGCACCTTGTGACAATTCTAGTCCTTTGTATTTGGATGAGTTCTGGTATCTGGCTCAATCGAAATTTGGATTATCCTCAGTCCTTACCTGGTTCAACCGAGTCTATCCCAATCGAAACTATGCACACGGCACGCAACGTAGTAGATACCTGCGTCCAACCAGAAGATACAATTGTAACCTTCCTAACGCGCGGTAACGGCAACTGGGATGAGCATGTTCTTGTATATTATCTCGCCGATGAAGATGATCGTTATAATCTTGCGCTCGCAAATTTTTTAACCCACATTGACACCTCTCACCCACCAGTCGATAATGTCACCCCTTTTGAAACTCGATTTCAAAACCTAACCGAGAATTCTCAAAGTACGTGGGTCTTGGTTTCACCATTTGCACGCCCCCAGCCACAATTAGCACAAACAGGGGCACTACTGACAGAAGCATATGCGTCTTGTGGGCAAATCATTGACACACTATTTTTTAGTGCCTATCTGTATCAGAACACAGCGGATGTATCTTGTAATCTACCGTTGATTAACCCACAATCTCTGCCAAACTGTTCGACCAATTTACTAGAAGATTTCTTTGAAACAGAAACCTTACAAAACTAAGACGCCTTATAGCCCCATACAATAAACATAGGATCGTGATTGCTTTGGTTGTGAATCGCAGTGTTAATATCACGCCAATTTCCTGATGCTTGAAAATACTCAGTGACTAAAGCAACATGTTGCAAATCACGCATCGCCGTCCAAACAGCAACAGCTTTTGTCGGGAAGCATCGGTTCGAAAACGATACAACAAATACACCATCGTTTTGCAATACACGGTTTACCTCAGCAAATACTTTGACTGGATTTGTCAAATATTGAACCGACACTGCACAGGTCACCCCATGATATATGGCATTTTCATATGGCAAAACGGGATTTCGATTGAGGTTATGTACAACATAATTGTCCAGTTGCGGGTTATCTGCCATTTCATCAGCATTCATTCCAAGCGCGTCCACACGCACCGCATTCAATGCATCAGGATAATGTGATCGCCAGCTACTCATTAAGTCCAGATACACACCGTTTTGAGGTAGAAGTTCAGCATATTTATCCTGCAAAATTGCAATTGCACCATCATCAATGTGCACGACCTTACGAGGTTGTACATAGAAATTCTCATCATTACTTTCGTCATAACGACGGAAATATTCTTCAGGGAAGTTTGTCATCTTGTTTTGCTCCAATGTTTTTTGTCAGTGTGCATGGAGCATGTAAACAGCACTTAAATTAAGGTTAAAAAGTTGCTCAGTCTATATAACCTAATTCGCGCGTCACCTCACCCGCCTCATCCATAAAAAACTGCAAATCATCTTCGCTGAAGTAATTCTGCCAATCCCCACTTTTACCTTTACGTGGCTGTACTGCCGACGAGACTTTCTGACGGTTTAAACCAAGGCGATACTGTATCCGTTGCGTTAAAGACGGTTTTTTATTTTTGCGGATGTTAATCGGCTGGATAGAGGGATTAAGTTTCACACCAAGAAAAGCGGCAATATCTTTCACAGTTTGTTCGTAGTCAGTTTCCAGCGATTGATACGACACAGGAATTAGGTTCGGTTGTGCCGTCCATATCTGTATATGATGTGCCCAAAATGCTGGACGGCTCAATGTTGTTTTACCATCTAACTCATTCGGCATCCTCAGAAACTCTGGGAACGACATGTTTGCAACCTGCTCATTGAATGATTGCACATAATGATATAGTGACACCATTACATCGCGTCCATCACGATGTACATATACGGTTGGCGAATCTCTCAGAATCCTCTTTGCAAATTCTCGTCTATCATAATCACGCCAAAACGTTGCCGAGGGCAAATCATGTACCTTAATCAATACATGCCCATTTAACAGGAATAAGTTACGTTGAAAGTCATCTAACGTCATCGGTTGATGATGATCTAACGCAGTTTGCTCTAAAGTCAGGAATTGCGGTGAAATATCAGGGCTATTATTGCGCAGAGCATCAATTGTCCAGTGTGTACCCGACCGTCGATGGGTTGCAACAACAATTGTCTTCGATCCTATCATTTATCCCTCATTCGCCAGTCGCTTGAGTTCGTATAATTTCGTCAACGCTTCTAATGGGCTCAGATTATCCACCTCAAGATTTTTGATGACATCCACCGCTGGATTTTCAGGTGCATCAAAAAAGCTCATCTGTGAAGGTTTAGACGACTTCGGTTTGGAAATAGTAAAGTCGCTGCCCCCCTCCTCAAGCTGAATAAGTAATTCACGTGCACGTTCCACGACAGGGCGTGGCATTCCAGCAAGTTGTGCGACATGTACGCCATAACTTTGATCAGCCCCACCGGGTAATACCTTATGCAAAAACACGATGTCCTCACCTTGTTCTGCAACAGCCACATTATAATTGGCAGTACGTGGCAATATATTGGGTAGCTCGGTGAGTTCGTGATAATGGGTTGCGAATAGTGTGCGACAGTTCAAGCGTGGGTTATTATGAATATACTCAATCACAGAGCGAGCAATCGCCAACCCATCATAAGTCGATGTGCCGCGCCCAATCTCATCTAATATCAACAAACTACGCTCAGTGCTACCAGACAAAAGGCGAGCAGTTTCAACCATTTCCACCATAAATGTACTCTGTCCAGCATGAATCTCATCTTGTGCGCCAATCCGTGCAAAAATTCGATCAACCAAGCCAATCGTCGCACTATCAGCTGGCACAAAACTACCAATCTGTGCCATCAATGTGATAATCGCTACCTGTCGAATATACGTCGATTTACCCGACATATTCGGACCCGTGATGATATGAACCCGCGATTGTTGGTCAAACTCACTGGTATTAGCCACATAACGGGTTGTCGATTCCAGTAACTTTTCGACAACAGGATGCCGTCCATCCTCAATATATAGGGTATTTTCTTCTGTTAAAGTGGGTCTGACATACGCCTCACGGACAGCGACCTCAGCCAGCGACAGAAATCCATCCAAGTGTGCAATTGCCCGCGCTGTCTTGAGCAAGCTATCCCGATGTTGTGAGAGTGCTTGGCATATTTCCTCAAATAATTTCCGCTCTGTCTCAAGAATCTCTTCTTCAGCATTCAGCACAAGCGTTTCATATTCTTTTAGCTCAGGGGTAATATACCGTTCTGCGTTGACCAATGTTTGTTTCCGCACATAATCCT
The DNA here is from genome assembly GCA_002428985.1 of Anaerolineales bacterium UBA6055. Lineage (GTDB taxonomy): Bacteria > Chloroflexota > Anaerolineae > Aggregatilineales > Phototrophicaceae > UBA6055. Next base: position 348,871 of record DIYL01000015.1, read on the forward strand.
CAGGCACTTTATCTGTATGCGCTTTTGTGACTTCGATATAATATCCAAACACCTTATTGAAACTAACTTTGATGCTTGCAATCCCCGTACGACGACGCTCATGAGACTCTAGATTCGCGATCCAATCCCGTGCATCCTGTGTATCATGCAAAATGCTATCTAATTGGTCAGAAAAGCCTTCACGGATAATGCCAGTATTATTTAGTGTCGCAGGCGGTTCATCTTGTATAGCAGTATTAATTAACTCAAACACAGGCTCACATGGGTCGAGGCGGTCATGAATCGCAGTCAGTTTATCCATCTCTGCAACCAACTCACCAATGCGTGGAATCACTGCCAGACTATCGCGTAATGCCAATAAATCACGTGGGCCAACTTTGCCTAACAGCAATCGGTTTGTGAGGCGTTCAATATCAGCGACCTGTTTCAGTTCTTGCGCAATCTCATCGCGCAGGATCTCACTCGATACTAACGCTTCTACTGCATCTAGACGGGCGTTCAAGCGATCTAGTTCTAACAATGGCTGATTCAACCATGTACGTAGCAGTCGCGCTCCCATCGCCGTAACCGTGCGATCCAAAATACCAAGCAAGCTCCCGCGTGTCTTTCGGGTACGAATTGTTTCTACAAGTTCAAGGTTGCGTCGTGTAAATTGGTCAAGCACCATAAAAGATGCAGTCGAATAGGAACGGATATTCACAAGTTGATCGAGTGAATTTTTCTGCGTCACACGTAGGTATTGCAAAACACCACCCGCTGCAGAAACAGCAAACGGTTGTCCCTTTAATCCGTATCCATCCAATGTCGTCACTCGGAAGTGGTCGCGCAATAATTGATCAGCACCTGCGAATTCAAATGTCCAATCCTGCACTGAACTCAGATGGATTCCCTCTGGCATAGTCACACCGCGCTCATACCAGCTCTCGGGTATAATCACTTCACGTGGTGACACACGTGCAAGTTCTTCAAACACTAGCATGCCGACATCATCGCCTTCAAATTGGGTCGCACTAAATTCACCCGTCGAAATATCTGCAAACGCCAGCCCTGCTTTAGTCCAACGTCCTGTTTCAGGATCTCCAACTGGCAAAATACCCATCAGATAATTGGGCTTTCCCTCATCGAGTAACGATGGCTCAACAATAGTACCAGGTGTCATCACGCGCGTGACCTCACGTTCGACAATACCGCGCCCAGTTGGTTCTGTTATCTGGTCACAAACCGCCACATGATGTCCCTTTTCGATGAGCTTAGAAATATAGCCATCTACTGCATGATATGGTACACCTGCCATTGGAATTTTATCCGTACCTTTACCATGCGCTCTCGCTGTCAATGTAATATCTAATTCGTGCGATGCAATTTCAGCATCTTCATCAAACATCTCATAAAAGTCACCCATACGGAACATCAAGATACAATCGGGGTATTGGCTCTTAATCTCAAGATACTGCCGTCGCATCGGAGTCACACGCGCCATAAAACTCTATCCTATTCGTCAAAATCATATTGATTGAACTTAAACCTTGTCGGAATTCATGCTATTCTATCAAGGGCAATTCAAACTGTGTAGCATTTTTGTTCTTTGATTAGCATACAACTAAAACTAAAGGGAAGACACAATGTCAAAACAGATTATCGCTGTTGATTTGGGCGGAACACAAATTCGAACAGCCCGCTATGATGAAAAACTCAACTTATTGCAACGTGAAAATACATTAACACTCGCCCACGAGGGATTAGAGCCTACGTTAGGGCGTATAAAAGAGTACATACACAAAGTCATGCCAGAAAATAAGGAGGATGTCCTTGGTATTGGTTTTTCCGCACCGGGTCCACTTAATCCCATGACAGGAGTCATTGTTGCACCCCCGAATTTACACGGCTGGCACAATGTTCCGCTAGCAGACATTATCAACAAAGAATTTGATGTACCTGTGTTCTTAGGGAATGATGCTAATGTTGCAGCACTTGCAGAAGCTTCAAAGGGAGCAGCACAAGGCTACCGACACGTTGTATTTCTGACAATCAGTACGGGCATTGGCGGTGGTATGATTTGTGATGGGCGCCTGTTATTAGGCACAGAAGGACTCGGCGCAGAAGCTGGACATATCCCGATGATTGTGGAAGATGGCAAAATCTCCTCACTTGAGCTAGAAGCTTCGGGTCCAAATATTGCCGAGAAGGTACGTCAACGGATTGAGAACGGCGAAGAATCCGTCATGAAGACAATGGTAGATGGTGATCTAAGCAAAATTGATGCAAAGGTTGTTGGTCAAGCAGCTATGCAAGGCGATCAAGTGGCGATAGAACAACTAGAGTATGCTGGGCGTATTATTGGCCTTGGTATTGTCACAATGCTTCACCTATTTAATCCAGAAGCTATTGTACTAGGCGGTGGGGTCACAAAAACCGGAGATCACTTATTTAAACCCATGCACAAAGCAATCCACGACCATGTAATTGATTCGAGTTATCTTGCAAACCTAAAAATTGAGCCTGCAGCACTCGGCGATGACGTTGCCTTGGTTGGTGCGGCTGCATTAGTCGCAACTGACGGTGGACACATGGACATTAGTGAATTGGATAAACGGTTCTAATTTGCGTAAGAATTGCAATAGAAATCGTCAGCAAGCATATAGACCGTAAATGGAGCATGTTACAATCAAATCATGTTAATGAGACCTGATTCCAAAACACAAGAACGCGATTTCCTGCTAGAGATTACACGTGCTATCACAGCTCAGCTCGATTTGAGTGAGGTATTGCGTCGTGTCCTCCATGCATCGGTTGTCATGCTTGCCGGACGTGTCGGTTTAGTTGCCCTCCGCGATGAGCATGATGATATGTTTTATGTACGGGCATATTCCGGTATCACATCAGACCATGTGCCCGCGCTAAACGAAAAACTATTCGAATTAATGGATGGCAAAAGCAACGATGGCTTCAGTCGGGAGTTCCTGAATAAAAAACTCCGTGAGATGGCAGATACTATTGATACAAAATTAGAGCAATCGGTTGCTATGCCTCTCGTTTTCGCACAGAATCCACTCGGATTGTTGATTGTTTTCCGTTCATATCAGACGACAATCACTGCCGATGACTTAACCACACTGCAAAGTTTCGCAGATCAAGCAGCAATCGCCGTCCATAATGCACAAATGTATGGGCACATTAATGAGGAGCGTCAACGCCTCGCTGCAATCTTGGATAACAGTGGCGATGGCGTATTCATCTTAGACCCAGATTTGACATTTCAGCAGGTAAATCGTGCATTTGAGCGTATGACAGGATGGCTCACAGAAGATGTTATAGGATTGCCCAAAGAGGCAGTCATTATCTGGGACAAACTTGATAGTAAAGACCTTGAAAGTGCGCTAAAAGATGGTTGGCTAACCCACTATCAAAAACCAGATCGCATCGACACACTCTATGTTGAAGGTGATTTACAACGACCTGATGGTGTGACCATTAGCATTGGCATAACCTATGCACCCCTATTAACAGCCGATGGGCGCTTAGCCAGCATTATCGCGAATGTCCGTGATATCACGAACTTTCGTAAAGCTCAAGAGATGCAAAGTGTCTTCATTTCCACAATTCATCATGAATTACGCACACCTATTGCAATTATCAAAGGATATGCGAGCACCCTGAGCCGTGATGATGTCGAATGGGATAGTCAGGTTATACGTGATAATATGATCATTATTGAAGAAGAAGCTGACCGTCTCACAACATTAGTAGAAGACTTACTCACTGCCAGTAAAATTCAAGCAGAGCGGGAAGTTAAGCTTAATCTTGAGTATGTACAGCTAGAATTACTGTCAGCGCGGTCAGTTGGGCGTTTAGAGGGACAATCGCATCATAATATCGTCCTCAGTTTTCCAGATAATTTCCCGATTATACAGGGTGATGAAGCACGACTAAGGCAAGTTATTGACAATTTACTGACGAATGCCATTAAATATTCGCCGAACGGTAAAAAGATTACTGTTGGGGGGCGTTTTAATGATAAAAATGTCACCGTTTTTGTCCGTGACGAAGGCGATGGTATCCCGGCAGATAAAATTGATAAGGTCTTTGATCGCTTCTACCGTATTGATGACACAATGACTCGTAAAACACAGGGGACCGGCTTAGGGTTATATCTTGTCAAGGCGATTATTGATGCGCATCATGGTGAAATTTCTGTCAAAAGCCATGTCGGACACGGCTCAACATTTTACTTCACAATTCCAAGAGACTAACTCATTCACAAAATCCTTCAACTTAATATGGAGATAATATGCTAGGACCAAAACTCACCTCAGTACGCTGTAGCTCATGTGGCACGCCTAACCAAATAGGTGTCCGCACAGTCATTGATACAAAACTTGATCCTGAAGGCAAAGTTCTGCTAGTATCAGGTCAACTCAATAGCTTCAATTGTCAGAATTGTGGCACACTCAATGATGTAAAAACCCCAATTTTATACCACGATGCAGAAAAAGAGCTATTGATCGCATTTGTTCCCCAAGAAATAGGCATACAGCAGAATACTGAAGAAGAAAAAATCATTGGTGATATGTTGAATGAGCTTACAACGACATTGCCCAAAGAAGATTTTCGTGGCTATATGTTTAATCCTAAACGTACATTAACCATGCAGGGGCTTATCAATCAAATACTTGAGGCAGATGGCATTACACCCGAAATGATTGAGCAACAACAAAAACGAGTTGACCTCATCCAACATATCATTGAAACCGAGCCAACTAAGCGCCAAGCTCTTATTGAAGATAATGACGATCAAATTGATGAAGAATTTTTTGCAACATTTGCGTCGATGGCAGCCCGCCTTGCACAATCTGGTCAGCCAAAACTCTCTATGATGATGGAACAAGTCTACAACGAAATCCTTGCTTATTCAGCTTACGGTAAACAAATCGTCGAACAACAACAAAAACAGCAGGAAACGATTGAGAAAGTTACCCAAGATATTGAAGAACTTGGAGAAGATGCTGATAAAAAAGACTTTGTAAAACTCCTCTGGAGTTACCGGGATGATGATGAAAAAGTACAAGCAATTGTTGGACTCGTTCGCCCACTCTTTGACTATGAATTCTTCCAGTTACTCGCAAGTCAAGTCAGCAGTGCGCCTGAAAACGAACGCGAAAAAATCGAGTCGTTGCGTGACCGTGTTTATGAACTCACACAAACCATTGATCAACAATCACGCGATATGATGCAACAATTGGCACAAGTATTACAAGCCATCGTCAATAGTCCAAACCCCGAGCAAATGATTCGAGATAATATCGGCATTATTGACGACAACCTGATGATGATTATTCAAGTCAATATGCAACAAGCCGAACAAAATGGTGACGAACAAACACTCAATCGTTTGAAAGAAATCCATGAATTGATGGTCAAGGTACTACGGGAACATATGCAACCCGAAGTGCGCCTTGTTAATGATCTACTCGGCATTGAAGATGATACAGAGCTCATCGAAGAACTCAGAAAACAAGCACCACAATACAAGGATACATTGTTAGAGATTATTGACGCAGTTCACCAAGTTGTTACATCACAGGGGCAAATACCTGTCATGAACCGTCTTGACTTTATCAAACACGAAGCAGAGAAAATCCTTACCTGACGATTACCCTCCTAAGACAAAAGGACTATGGTAAAATTTACAATTTACGTTAAGCTATCACGCTAGTTGTATTTGTATTTGAAGAGGATTCGTATGCAAATTAAATCACAAGCATTCTTTTCCCAAAAATTCATGGGATTAATCGTATTGTGTGCGTTACTTATTTCTGTTGTATCTGTTGCGTTCGCGCAAGAAGAAGATACTATTTCTAATAGTGATCCGGTTCAACGTGCTCTTGTTATTGCAGAAGATGCCGTTGAAGAACTTGAAGGCGAAGATATTAATATTGTCACATGGGACTTCTACCAAGATGATTGGAGCACAGAAGCATCATGGCGACAATACGGTACATACGGTATTGATAACTGTGTCTCTGCTGTTTTGCTCTTTGACAAACGTTCCAATGTTGGTTTCGGTTGGACATTCAATATCACTGATGTGTCCGGTGACCGCTACCAAATTCGTGTCAGTTTCGATTTGAACGATTCTGCTGTCTGTGATGAAGCTGCACCACCGCCAGCTCCCGCTGCACCTGCAGCCCCTGAGGTTATTGAAACAGTCACCGAAGACGGTGAAGTTATAACCGTCGAAGTTGAACTACCCCCAGTTGTTGCTGGTTCAGCAAGTGTAGAAGGGTTCACACTTGGTGGTCACGTTGACGGGTTGACTCCACAAGCAATGGACTTAATGCGAGCATCTGGCATGACATGGGTGAAGAAACAACTCCCACTAGGTGCAGGTGTTGGTAAAGGTCTTGAGTTTATCAACGATGCAAAAGGTAATGGTTTCCGCATCTTACTTGGTGTTGTTGGCGATAAAAACGCACTAGCGACTGACTTTGATGGCTATGTAGCACAAGTGGCACAATTTACAGCAGAACTTGCAGCTGCTGGTGCAGACGCAATCGAAGTATGGAACGAACCAAACCTTGACCGTGAATGGCCTACTGGGCAAATCAATGGTGCAAACTACACTCGCATGCTCGCAGCGGCATATAATGCAATTAAAGCTGCTAACCCTGCAACCATCGTAATCAGTGGTGCACCTGCACCAACAGGTTTTGCTGGTGCTGCAGGCTGTATCCCAGAGTTGTGTAATGACGATGTCTTTATGCAACAGATGGCAGAAGCAGGCGCAGCAAATTATATGGATTGTATTGGCTTGCACTACAATGAAGGTATCGTTGGACCATCCGTATTTAGTGGTGATCCACGTGGTGAATATCCAACCTACTACTTCGGTTCAATGCTAGACCGTGGTTACAACTTATTCGGTGGTAAGAAAGTCTGCTTCACCGAATTAGGTTACTTAAGTGGCGAAGGTATGGGTGCAGCAATCCCACCTGCGTTTGCATGGGCAGGTAATACTACACTTGGTCAACATGCTGCGTGGTTGGCAGAAGCCGCTGCTGCATCAGCACAAAGTGGTAAAGTTGCAATCATGATTGTATGGAATGTTAACTTTACACGCTGGGATTCTGACCCAATGGGTGGTTACGCAATGTTACGTCCAGATGGTTCCTGTCCAGCATGTCAGGCACTCGGCGCAGTAATGAGTGGTTAACCCTAAGGCGCTAATAGAATAAAACTCAAAGCCTCACTATTTGTGGGGCTTTTTCATTAATCCCCTCCGCTTTGTAACTGAGGTTTATGTATATCTATCTCAAACAGTTTTAACTGCTCATGATACCGTTCCAATACATAATGCCCATAGTCTTGAAAATGCCCTTTAACACGCCCTTCATCAATTTCAGCAGACGATGTCGGTGCAGTTGCCTGTTGCTGAAATCGAGTAGCTTTTCGTTTATATTCCCACTGTTCTAGCCAATTCCCTAGGCGGGTAGACATAACAGCTTCTAATCCATGTTTGATGAATAATCCAACACGATTTAAAGGTGCATCTACAAATTGATAAAAGGGCATATTGGAATTAGCAAGATAGTCTTGTGTCCACTGATTTTCTTCGCGTAGTTGTTGATACAGCGAGACATTAGACAATGGCAACAATTGCACAATCTCATGTGCAATATACATATCTTGACGCGACTGTGATAATTTATCACTTGCCAGTACATAGTTTGGACAAATTTCCACATGGCGTAGTCGCATGACTCTCACAAGTAGAATGATACATGCCCGAGCCAGCCAAACGCGTCCGGGACGTGTAATGATCAAGTAATCTAAATCATCCGTTTCTGTAGATGGATTCCGCATCGAAAGCGCTCCTGTCACACCTACAAATTCTACGAACGGAAAATACGCTAACAGGCGTCCATATGTCTTGACTCTTTTTAGTAACGGAAGCACCATGGCTTCACGACTGTGGCGCAATTCAAAAATATCTTGGCGAGAGGCTAAGCTATAATATGTACCATCAAAACAAAGTGTATTCGCAAGAAAATGAGACGTTTGGAGATGTTGTGTTATTTCGGTGAGTCCAACCGTTCTGTTATGAATTAGAAAATGGTGGATCTCTTCTGCTGTCATAGGAAAGTTGAAGATGTCACCATAAATAACAGTCTTCAATATTGCAACGTCGAGTTCATGCATTGTGTCCCCCTACAACGATTCGTTTACTTTTTCTAATTGTAGGAGGAAACGATTAAATTCGCGAATTTGTAGTTAAGATTCGATATTATCCAAGCTCCACAGCCACAAGTCATCAATTGTACAGCTTGTATCAACACCATCAAAATTAACCACAGCAGTTCCAATTTCACCCATCATACTAGTATATGGCATTGTGCCGACATGGACGGTATCCATATACAAATATAATATATCATCTAAAACTACAACGACCACATCATGAGTATCATCATCGCGTATAGAAACAGTGTTATAAATCCCAGATTCAAATGTATCGCCAGTACGCCTCGATACACCATACTCTCCCGCAGTGTTGACATAAGCTAGCGTATAGTGATTCTCCTCAGTTTCATGGAATGTGATACCACATCCACCGACACCATTTTCAACCGTGCTAATAGTTAATTCACCACCCATGACAAACTCAGAGAAATCGACACCTGACGCAGCAGTAAACCGACTAACACCCGGCTCATTATTGCGGATAAGCGTCTGCGGAGATGTAAAACGTAATTCACCACCTACCGGGATCACTTGTTGCCGTTCCAATAGCAGCGTGTATGCGGTCAGATTTTGACCAATTAACATTTCAGGAAATTGCAAACGACCATCACTAAGTGAAGGAGTTGTGAGTAATGCGGAGTCTAATGAAAATGTAACTCTACTATTGAGCGCGTTCGCAGTAGTTGACGTAACACCAACCGCGCCTGCATCTAAAATACGGCTATCATAAACTGTATCGATCAGTTGTCCATTATACACGACACCAATTGACGCATTACTCGTTAACACACCAAGTGTAAACTCCGGTACTCCCGGAACAATAGCCGGATGTGTACTCCAACTTTGAATAACGGCAACCTCATCACCAACATATTCCAATTGCCAAAACCCCTGATCATTAATGACCAATCGATAATATGATGTCGGACTGACTTGACGAAAGATAATCCCTACCTGCCAAGCAGATGAGGCATTGATATCACGAAAAGACGCATCGAAGTAAAAATCACTATGCTGTGGAAAGTGATTTGCGATTAACGTCCCAACCTCAGAAATACCCTCAGCTTCGACAAATAAGCTATCGTTCACAGGGGTCGTCGTAAAAATCCGTTGATTACCGACACTCCAATTTGATGCTGACACTTGGGTATCTTGCGTGATGAATCGATCGTATCCGCGCAAAATACTCAAGATATAATCGCCTGATGTTGCCCCAAATGCACTGACTTCTAAAGTGTATGTATCTGTGCGAGGTGCAACAAAAGTTTGAACAATGGCTGAGGTATCATTTGGATAGTTAAGATCATCATTCATCACAATCACTAAACCTGAACTATCGATGATTCTGATAGATGGATCCAATGAAGAATCCAATGCTTCAACTCTGACGGATGCAACAGTAGACTCTAGGACTGACCATGAATAAGAGTGTATAGCAGTGCTATCTATGTTAGCTTCTATAGACATTCCTGTTTCAATCGCGGTGGGTTGTGCAGATGTTGGCAACCACAACACAATAAAAACAAGCTGAAGCCAAATCAATCGTTGTATAGCAGTCATTACTTATCTTTTGGCATCCATGTCGTATACGTATCCACCAAATAATCGAGATATGCTTGATAATCCTCAAGCGTCATCTCAGCACCAAGCTCACCTCTATGGAATTCGGCTTGTTCAATTCGGCGGATGTGACCTGCTTTACGTAGATCACGCCCTTCTTCGTCGCCTTTTTTCTTCTTTCGGACATACTCAGTAGACAAACGTGATAAAGGCAATTTTTCTAAATCTTCAGGTGATGCAATGCTATAAGTAATAACATAATCACCATCCTGCTCAAGTGCATTCGCAACAACGTACCAACCCTTTGGAACACGAGGGTGTCTCGATGCTTGGAAATGCCACATAATGAGATTCACATTTTCAGATGCATCTAGCTTTGTCTCAACAATATCTTTATGTACCAATGCAATAACATCGTCAGCAATTTGCAACAATCGTCTACTAGGCCAATAACGCTTCGCTAAATTATCTGACAGATACGTCAAGCCAACAGCAATTGCAATACTAGCCCCGAGTATAATAAGCCCACCATTCGGGATAAACGTATTCAAAATTGCAAATGACGCAATTACACCAATAAAAAACGTAAAGCAACCAAGCGTGCGTACACCACCATGTTCCTGATCAACCGAGAACTCAATAGATGGCGCATAATTCGGGTTATTCATTTCCATACATCAACCTATAATTTACTTCTGAGCCATAAAGATAACCCGATCTGCACGGGTATCGTTTGGCACATAACGTTCAAAATTATCTGTGAGTAACGATGATAACCGAAAACCTGTGCGTTGCAATAGTGCCACAATCGCTTGAACCGGATAACCACGTAAAATACGGTTCGCTTCACTACGATTCCACATATTATTTTCAGCTTTCTTGAAGATGGCATATCGACGCAAATGTACTTGACGTTCATAGTCAAAATCATTGGTACTAAACACCATCGAACTATCTTCAACATCACGGTAAGCTAAACGGTCACCCCGCATATACCGTTGTATCAATCCTTCAATCGTATACATATCAAACACAAACAACCGTCCGTCTTTGACAGTCTCATAAATACCGGTAAAAGCTGATTTGATGTCATTTAAGCTATCCAGTTCGTTCATGACATTCAAACTAATCACCATGTCATATTGTGATAAACCTTCCAGATGCCGCATATCTTGCTCCTGAAAGTTAATATTTGGATATGTGGCTTGAGCTACCGCAAGCATATCAGGGGATTGATCAACAGCTGTGGAGATATAGCTATATTGATTGAAGAACTCAAGGCTTGCACCTGTTCCACATCCAACATCAAGAAAAGACCGCCCCATCCATCCATTTTGTTGGGCATAATTGACAATTCGGCTGATTGATTCGCGTCCGAACTGCCCCATATCAAGTTCATCATAAATTTCAGATAAGACCTTATAATTTGCGGGCATGAGGCTTCCTCACAACAAAAATTAATAATATCCCGAAGTCAATACAACAACAGGTGTAGTGATATTATATCAATTAAATCATTTTGATAGGAATTGATTTGATAGAGTGATGTATCTACACGGATACTCTAAGACTCAGCACACCAAATCAGACACTATTCCAACAAATAGCATCAAACAACACATGTCTGAGTAGATTAAAAATCTGGAATCTTAAAAGTTTGACGCACCATGTATGACTAACATCACTAATGCCGATTCGTTGGCATCCAATATCCTTGTCCTGGCACAGTCACAATATAAGTAGGTCTGCGTGGATTATCCTCAAGTTTCTGACGCAAACGTGAAATATTGACCCGCAACACAGAATAATCGCCTTTATAATGGTCACCCCATACACTCCGAAGTAATTCATCATGATTAATTACTTCTCCTGCGCGACGCATTAACGTAACAAGAATGCCATATTCAATTGGTGTTAAGTGGAGGCGTTTGTTGTTTATTTTTGCCTGACGGCGGGGCATATCTAGTTCAAGTTGTCTTACTGTCAGATGTGTTTCCGGCTTAGGTGTCCAATCAACCCGTCGAAGCAGAGCGCGAACTCTAGCAATTAATTCTTCAGGCGAAAATGGTTTTGCCATATAATCATCAGCACCCGCTTCCAGAGCAACCACCCGATCGCGATCTTTACCGTATCCACTGAGGATAATCATAGGCAAGAAGGAATGGGAACGTACTGATTTTAAAATATCAATACCATTCATATCTGGTAAATTTATATCCAATAACACCAAATCCGGCGATAACGCAGAAATTTCATTGAGCGCAGCCTGACCATGATCTACAGCAACAGCTTCGAACCCTGCATCTTGTAACAGAGTACAAACAACTTCAGCTGTATCTTCATCATCTTCTACGATGAGGATTTGTTGTTGAACATCTTCGGGAGACGATATAACCATTTGCAAACACCCATCTAACTAAAGTGTAACAATTGTATTGTACTACAAATGTAAACACAAAGCGAATTACAACATATATAAAATTTTTGTTTCAATTGTATGGATTTTGTTAAAAACTACAATTATGATAGTTAAACTAACGTCAAGATAACATAATTCAAACCCAATTTACAGTTATTCTATCACAATTTCTTCAATAGATGGGTAGTGAACTTTCATAAATTGTAAGAAAGCATAGCTAATGGGAGAAAATAAGCGTTTATTATGCCAAATAAGTCGTAAATCTCGATTTAGAGGTACATCACTTACCCTCAATAGGCGTAATTGGTCAGCTTCAATTTCACGCTGTAAAGTGTAATCAGGCAACAATGTGACATTATCACCACTCTGCAAGGCTTGTTTAATACTTTCAGGATTATCAAATTCAGCTGTAATACGCGGGTCAATATTGTATTGTTCAAATATTGCATCGACCCATGTACGTGTATGGCTTCCACGCTGGCGCATCACAAAACCACATTGATTAAGTTGTTCTAATTGAATCTCTGATTTACCCCACCATGGATGATTCGATGCAACTACGACGTACCATTCGATGGATTCTAATGTGAGCGTTTCGATATCTGTATAGTCATCCGTATTGATCTCGCCTTCAACAAATGCTAACTCCAATTTTAAGGACTGTACATCACGTACAATTCGATCTGTAATTGCTGTTGATAACGATACAGTCAATTGTTGATATTGTTGTCGAAACGTCTGTAACCATTTTGGAACAAGATAAACCCCTATTGTTGGAGTCGCACCGATATTCGCAGTTCCTTCTGCAAGATTGGAAATATCTGTTACTTTATTTTCAGCTTCCGAAGCAAGTGCTAACAGTCGTTCTGTATAATTAAATAAAGTTCGACCACGCTCTGTTAATGTAACACCACGTCGCCCTCGCTTAAATAAGGTTACACCTAATCCAGCTTCTAATTCTTGAATATGTTGACTCACTGCTGATTGTGTCATGTAGAGCTGATCTGCAGTTGCACTAAAACTTCCTTTTAGCGCAGCAATATAAAATATTTCGAGTTTGTATAAGTTAAGCATGACTTCCTATAAGCAGAAACTAATATCTACTATAAGTCTATTAGACTAGCTACAGACCTACTAGCCTACTATACTCAGTTTATAGTGTATTAAATAGTGAGTAAACTCATGACAAAACGTGGATCTAATAAATCAAACAAACCGAATTCAAAAAATACAGTCATTCTAGCTGTTGTTGCAGTCGTTATTTTGGTCTTCGGTGGCATTCTCATTATGACCAATCAACCGGCAGATACAACAGTCACCGCTACAGTCCAATCACAAACAATCTCGCCAAGCGATTATGTCAGCAACTTCTCAGAAAATAACACAGAACACATATTAATTGACGTACGTACTCCTGAAGAATTTGCCTCAGGACACATTGCAGGTGCAATCAACATCCCTGTTCAAGAACTAGAACAACGCCTGAGTGAAGTACCAGACGATCAGGAGATTGTTGTTTATTGTCGTAGTGGTAACCGCAGTGCGACAGCTTCACAGATTTTGACCAGCCAAGGATATGATGGTATTTACGACATGGGTGGTATTATTGCATGGCAACAAGCAGGTCTACCAGTTCAATAAAGTAGAGCATATATCTATCAACAAGGGCGCAATTATGCGCTCTTTTTTTATCCCATGCCATAAGCTCTAACTTATATCATATATTAGTAAGTTCGCCTTATTCCACACCATGCTTTGTCATACACTATAACCATAATCTGAACACGTCAAATTTAGTGAGGTCGATAAACATGTTCCTGTTCAACCGTGACAAAGGATTCGAAAACATCAGCATCCAAGACTATAGTGACACCTATGTTGAGAACAAAACGGATCATATGTTGGTCGATGTCCGCACCAAAAGCGAGTACACAGACGGTCATCTACCAAATGCAATCAACATTCCATTGAACGAGCTCGATAAACGAATGAATGAAATCCCAACAGATAAGCCAATCATCGTTGTCTGTGCATCGGGCAATCGCAGTAAATCTGGCGCGAGCAAATTAGTATCAGCTGGATATACAAATATCTCCAACCTTAAAGGCGGCACCATGCGTTGGATGATGTCCGGTAAGCCAATCGAAAGTTAATAGTCTCTAGGAGTTAACCTGATGATCTTAAAATATTTCTATGATGATAAACTTGCACAAGCATCTTATATGGTGGGTTGTGCTGCAACAGGTGACGCATTAGTTATTGACCCAATGCGTGATATTCGCTCTTATCTAAAAACAGCAAAAGACAATGGACTGAAAATTACTCATGTGACCGAAACCCACATTCATGCTGATTATGTAAGTGGTAGCCGTGAATTAGCGAATGCCACAGGGGCACAACTTTATCTCAGTGATGAAGGAACCGAAGATTGGAAATATGCCTACGCAAAAGAGGATCATGCGATTCTCGTGACCGATGGTGATATGTGGATGGTTGGCAATATTAGGGTTGACGTTCTCCATACACCCGGTCATACGCCCGAACATATCTCATTCATGATTACCGATACAGCTGGTGCCAATAAGCCGATGGGTGTCTTCACAGGCGACTTCATCTTTGTCGGAGATGTTGGACGTCCAGACTTGCTCGAAGAAGCAGCTGGCATTACAGGCACAAAAGAGCCCGGTGCCCGTCAACAATTCCAAAGTGTGAAACGCTTTAAAGATATGCCTGACTATTTACAAATTTGGCCCGGTCATGGTGCGGGAAGTGCCTGTGGCAAAGCCCTCGGTGCAATTCCATCAACGACACTTGGCTATGAAAAGTTATTCAATCCCGCCTTTCAATTTGATGATGAGAACAAGTTTGTCGCATGGTTACTTGATGGGCAACCTGAAGCCCCTAAATATTTTGCGCAAATGAAAAAGGTCAATAAACTTGGGCCTGCTATTATCGCTGAAGCACCAAGCCTGACTAAGCTTGACCGTGCATCACTCGATACAATGCTTGCAGACAATTACCTTGTTATAGATCTGCGCGACCGTGAAGCATATGCACAATCACACATTTCTGGAACAATTAGTATTCCTATGACGAGTGCAAATTATCTCACGTATATCGGATGGTTTGTGGATTTTGAGCAACCGATATATTTCATCATTCCTGATGATGCCGATGCCTCTCAAGTTATGAAAGATATTCAATCAATTGGTGTTGACAACTTGTCCGGCTATTTTGGAGAAGATGTCATCACGGGAAATACAGTAGCATTACCTCAACTCAGTGCCAAAGATGTTGCTGACCAACTCTCTAAAAATGGTATGATAATCGTGGATGTTCGTGGTAAAACAGAATATGATGAGCAGCATATCAATAATGCAACTCACATTCCGCTCGGATTCCTACCCGATCGTACAGACGAACTACCTAAAGACCACACCATAGTTGTGAACTGCGCCAGTGGTTATCGGTCACAAGTTGCCACCAGCATTTTACGTCGTCAGGGTTTTGAGAACGTTTATAATCTCAATGATCCAAAAGCGATTTGGTCGCAGGTGCTACCAATAGAATAGCAAAACAAGGGACAATAATGAATCAGATTCCGGCAAAGTATAAACACACCACCAGTCAAGATAATAGTTTCACTATATTGCAATACTTTCCATTCTTGGATTGGCTGCGCAATTATAAACGAAGCGATCTAACAGGTGATATGACTGCCGGAATTATCGTAGCAATCATGCTTGTCCCTCAGAGCATGGCATATGCCCTTCTTGCTGGGCTTCCGCCACAAGTCGGGCTTTATGCCAGTATCGTACCGCTCATTGTCTATGGTCTGTTAGGAACAAGTCGAGCGTTAGCCGTTGGTCCCGTTGCGATGGTATCTTTATTAGTAGCGACGGCTCTCGGCGGACTTGAACTCACCTCGGTAGCACAATATGTTCAAATGGCACTGATCCTCGCCCTACTCGTCGGTATAATACAACTTACTATGGGGATCTTCCGCATTGGTTTCCTTGTTAACTTTCTGAGCCACCCTGTATTATCAGGGTTTACGAGTGCAGTTGCCATCGTTATTGGGTTAAGCCAATTCAAACACCTTATAGGTGTAGATGTGCCACGTACCGACTCAATGCCAGAACTTGCCCTATTTGTAATTGAAAAATTACCAGACACAAATATAACAGTGCTTGTTTTATCATTCATTTCAGTGGCAATTTTACTTTATTTCAAATACTTCCTTAAAAAACATCTTACCTATTTTAATTTACCAGATCACATTGTCTCGCCGATTACAAAGCTTGGTCCCTTAGTGGCGGTCGTCATTGGCATTGGATTAGTCGTTATTACAGAAGTCGATATAACATCTAATGTCCCAATCGTCGGCAATATTCCGGCTGGTTTACCAGAATTTATAGTACCCACATTTGATACGGATTATTTATCACAATTAATACCATTTGCATTCACAATCGCAATTGTTGGTTATCTGGAAAGTATTTCTGTAGCAAAAGCCCTTGCAAGTCGCCGCAGACAAAAAGTAAATGCTAACCAAGAATTAATCGCCCTTGGCACAGCAAATATTAGCGCATCTTTTACCGGTGGGTATCCAGTTGCAGGCGGATTTAGTCGGTCGATTGTTAACTTTGCTGCTGGATCAAATACGGGACTTGCATCAATCATTTCAGCGAGTCTCATCGCGATTACGATGCTATTCCTAACGCCAGTATTTTACTATCTCCCCAATGCTGTGTTGGGTGCAATTATTCTCGTCGCTGTCACGTCATTATTTGATTTTGAGACAATCAAACATACATGGCACTATGATAAAGCTGATTTTGCATCTTTGGTTGTTACGTTTGTGGCTGTCTTGCTAATCGGTATCGAAACTGGAATTTTAGTCGGCGCTGGAACATCTATTGGTTTATACCTATGGCGCACCAGTCGTCCCCATGTTGCGGTTGTAGGTCAAATTGGTGATACACAAGAATATCGAAACGTGTTACGCCATGAGAATACGACAACCCACGACAATATCCTTGCATTACGGGTCGACGAGAGCCTCTATTTTCCTAACGCACAGTATCTTGAAGAAGTTGTGCTCAATACAATTGCTGACAACCCCAAAGTTGACCATTTCATCTTGATTTGCAGTGCCATCAACTTCATTGATTCCAGTGCGCTCGATACATTAGAATCGTTACATTATTCACTTAAACTGTCTAATGTAAATATGTATTGTGCAGGTGTTAAAGGTCCTGTTATGGATCGGCTACGCCATATTGGATTTGTTGATCGTATTGGTAAGGATAATTTCTTTATGAGTACCCATGAGGCTGTCACAGCACTTTGCAACAAATAATCATTTCTAACATATCATCGACAGTTTAACGGTATAATACAACCATAAGGTCAATAGTTGGAGAAATTACCATGCCTTTATATGATTATAAATGTCCTGCGTGTGACAACAGATTTGAAGCTCGCCATAGTTTCAGTGAATCTGCACCACCTTGCCCTAAATGTGGTCATGCAGAACCCAAGCGAGTAATTACTACTGCACCAACACATGCCCGTGGTGCACTCACCCATGCAGGCGATGGCTACCGCGCAAGTAAAGAACAACTGCAAGACAAGTGGCGCGAAGAAACGCCCAAACTACGCAAGCAACTGCGTGACAAACTCGGCGATGAGGCAGTGAATAACATCCCAACCCTCAACTATGATTATGGTGATTAAATCCCAAGGGTAGTCAAATGGCTACCCTTTTTATTTTTCGGTTGTTGCCCTTGTTATGTTGTATAATATCAGCATACAGGGGGAAATAACTACAAATGGTTCAACCATTACACATCACCAATGCCAATATTTGGAAACACGACAACACAAAAAAAAATGATCTGTATTGCACCGATGTCATCCTAGAACAACCTGCGCCCAACTCACTTGTCGTTGATTTAGATGGGCTAACCATCTACCCCGGTCTAATCAACGCCCATGATCATCTTGAACTCAATCACTATCCCCGCACCAAATTCCGCGAAGTCTACAACAACGCTCATGAATGGGGTGAGGATGTCGATAAACGCCTTGATACCGAACCATATAAGTCTCTACGCGAGTATCCAATATGGGACCGTCTATTTATCGGCGGACTAAAAAATTTACTGTGTGGCGCCACGACCGTAGCCCATCATGGACCAAAGTATAGGGAAATGTATCGTGATGACTTCCCTGTGCATGTCCTCAAAGACTATGGTTGGTCACACTCTCTACACTTTGATACTGAAGAAGACATTGTCAAATCTTATCAAAGTACCCCAAAAGACCATCTGTGGTTTATACACCTAGCTGAAGGAACAGATGATGTTGCAAAAAGTGAGTATCAGCGTTTGAAAGCCTTAGGTTGTGTCGACGAGAATACAGTCATAGTTCATGGTGTGGGTATGACACAAGAAGATGTTGAAGATGCGGTTGATATTGTTAGGGGTTTGGTATGGTGTCCAACGACTAATGACTATCTCTTACGGAGTAAACCCCAACATCTTGAGATTTGGGTAATGCATAATAAGCTAGCAATCGGGAGTGATTCAAGATTGACCGCGAGTAATGACTTATTATCCGAATCAATCCAAGTAATGAAAATCCCGTGGAACATAGTTGACAATTATCCTAAGAATATTGAGTCAATTTTCTT
Organism: Anaerolineales bacterium UBA6055; assembly: GCA_002428985.1. GTDB lineage: Bacteria > Chloroflexota > Anaerolineae > Aggregatilineales > Phototrophicaceae > UBA6055. The sequence continues at coordinate 367,785 of DIYL01000015.1, forward strand.
AAACAAAACTGCTAATATGATTAGGATAAGTCAAGCAGGTAACCTCTTGACAGGTAATGTAACAGACTTCGTTATCGGTAGCTTATACAATAGAAGTCGAATTCAAGCGATAATTAAAGGTGGCATCCCACAAATCGGTGATCCGGACATCATGGCGAAGTTCTCACATATTGAAACCGTTTCAGCATTGTTAGATGGCGTACCCAAATCAATCAATATTGGACTTGCGCGACAGATACAAAAGTGCAAACTTAAAGAATCTGGGTTAGACTTATTAGAGACACCCCCAAAGCGATTCTGGATTTTTTAGTGTATTGGTAGATGCATCATGACAGATATTTTATTTGGACAATCGTATTATCTCCGCTTTGATACTAAGTTATATAATGCAATGCAACCTTACCCACCGCTTGGTACACTCTACGCAGCCAGCTACATGCGTGAACGCGGATATGATGTTGCCTTGTTTGATGCCATGCTTGCAGAATCGACCCAAGCGTGGGATCTTTCACTCAAAAAGCAGCAACCGCGATATGCAATAATTTTTGAAGATAACTTCAATTATCTTAGTAAAATGACACTCATTCGAATGCGAGAAGCAGCCTTTGAGATGATTGACTATGCGAAGCAATATGACTGCACAATTATTGTCTGTGGCGCAGATATGACGGACCATACGGAAGATTATCTAAAACAAGGGGCGGACTATGTTCTACTCGGCGAAGGTGAAGAAACTCTCGGAGAACTCCTAGATTATCTAGAATCAGCAAGGCAACAAGGTAATCAAATCCAAGAAGACGATCTGTATCAAATTCAGAGTCTTGCCTATTTACATAATGGCGAGACAGTCAAAACACCGACCCGCCCTGTATTACAGAAACTCGATAATATGCCTTTCCCTGCATGGGACTTAGTCGAGCGTGATCTATATCGTGATTTATGGATCGGGCATCATGGTTATTACAGTATGAACCTTGTGACAACTCGTGGTTGCCCATTTCACTGTAATTGGTGCGCCAAACCCATATGGGGGCAAAAGTATAATTCGCGCAGTCCCCAGAACGTTGTTGATGAGATTGTCTGGCTCAAAGAACACTTTGATCCTGACCACATCTGGTTTATGGACGATATCATGGGCATCCGTGATAAATGGATTGAAGAATTTGCCAATCTACTCGACGAAGCCAACGTACGCATCCCGTTCAAGAGTTTAAATCGCGCCGACCTGCTATTACGAGGTAATACAATCCCTGCCCTTGCCCGTGCTGGCGCAGACATCATTTGGATTGGTGCCGAAAGCGGTAGCCAGAAAATTCTAGATGCGATGGACAAAGGCACACAAGTTGAACAAATCTACGAAGCAACAAAGAAATGTCATGAACATGGTATCAAAGTCGCTTTCTTCTTACAGTTTGGCTATCCCGGTGAAACTCGAGAAGACATCGCATTGACACTCAAAATGGTACGTGATCTTATTCCTGATGATATTGGCATTAGCGTTAGTTATCCATTGCCCGGAACACCATTTTATGAGAATGTGCGCCATGAATTGGGACGCGAAAATTGGTACGATAGCGCAGACCTCGCCATGCTCTACCAAGGACCATTTGCAACCGACTTTTATCGTCAATTGCATACTGTTGTCCATAAAGATTATCGGTCACGCAAAACATGGCATCGGCTCAAACATATCGTTTCAAACCCTTCATATCTACAACCATCCCTTTTGCGCCAAACAGCAGCTATGTTCTATCATCGCCTAACCTTGCCAATAGCTGAGCGCAAACTGGATCAACTCGCGCAGTTACCCCATGAGCCAACCCGTATTCCAAATGTTGTGATTCAATAAGTTGGCATACCGTCATAGCTTGGATACACTAGTGGCATGGTTGGATTAAGCAGGGGTAAGCAAAATGGCAAATAAAGAAATTGCAGTACGCACAATTTATCTCCAAAAATTTTTTGATCCGGGACGAGAGATGGTCACGGCACGACGCAACCCGCAAGATACACAAGCTCTGATTAAAGCAATGCGTCGCCTAGAAATGGCAGACCAGACACTAGAAAGGGAACTTAAAGGCTTTGCAGACAAAGGGTATGACATTGCATCCATTCTGCAACACCCACGCGACAATGCAGAAGAACATGACCTACTTGTCACATTGATTCTGTCAAAGGATAATGAGTAGTACTCTACCAGTTATATTTTTATAGGTAACCTATTTTATGGATTTATTGTTAGCACACGGGTATTTTCTCTATGATGACCCACATGAATTACAGGTCATGAAACCATATCCCCCACTTGGCATCCTCTATATTTCATCATACTTAAAATCTCGGGGATTCGACATCGGCGTGTTTGATTCAACTTTCAAATCCCTTAGTGATTTTGAAGCAACTCTTGATCGTGAAAAGCCATCAATGGTGGGGATTTACGTCAATATGATGACCAAACGCAACGCCCTCAACATGATCCAATTGTGTAAATCCCGCAATATTTATGTGATCCTCGGTGGACCTGACCCACCATATTATGCTCAAGAGTATCTTGATTATGGCGCAGACATTGTCGTCAAAGGTGAGGGCGAATTGACACTTGAGGAGCTCATTCCACATCTGACACAGCATGGTCTCACACAGTTAGAAAACATTCAGGGAATTGTATGGCGTGATGATATGGGGAATACTGTTACAAACTTTCCCCGTCCACAAATTCAGGACTTGAGTGCACACCCGTGGCCAGATAGAGAAGCAATCGATATTCCAGAATATATGCGCATCTGGAAAGAAAACCATGGCGCAAGTAGTGTATCAGTAATCCAAGCGCGCGGATGTCCCTATACCTGTACATGGTGCAGTCACAGTGTCTTTGGCAACACCCATCGTCGGCGTAATCCTGCTGACGCTGCCGATGAAGTCCTCTGGATTAAAGAAACATACAATCCAGATATGCTCTGGTATGCTGATGATGTCTTCACAATTAATTTCCGCTGGTTTTTCCAATATGCGGATGAGCTTGACAAGCGTGGCGTGCGAATCCCGTTTGAATGCATTTCACGCGCCGACCGACTGAATAAAAAAGTTATTTCGCGTTTAGCAGATATGGGATGTTATCGTCTGTGGAATGGCTCAGAAAGTGGAAGCCAGCAAGTTCTAGACGCGATGAAACGTAAAGTCAAAGTTGCTGATGTTCAGGCAAAAACGCACATGCTCCAAGAAGCAGGCATCGAAGCAGGTATGTTCATTATGCTAGGTTATCATGGTGAAACCATCAAAGATATTGAAGATACAGTCGAGCATCTCAAAATCTGTAATCCCGATGTATTCCTGACAACAGTCGCTTATCCTATCAAAGGCACGCCGTATTATGCTGAGGTAGAAGCGGATGTTTTACGAAGTGGATCATGGGTTGATAATGCTGACCGCGATCTAACAATTGCCGGACGATATAGCAAACGGTTCTATAGTTTTGCAACACGTTGGATGGTGAATGAAGTCGCATTAAATCGTGCCAATATCAACGGTGGTGTAACGCGTAAACGCAAACTCAAAATGTGGGCAAATACAAAAATCGGAAGATTAGGGATGGCCTTGACTCAACAACAACGCGAAAATCAAGGAAATCCTGTACACACTACAGGCCCAATATCAAATGTCGAGGTTGTGGGGTAAAAAATGCTAGGTGCACTTTGTTTTGGAACAGTATTTGGGTTTCCGTTTATTGCATGGGGCATGTTCCTCATGTTTGATCGTGACCGCACATGGCAACGTAAAATCGAAAAAAGTAAATCTAACGAGCCACTGACACGTACAAAAGCATGGGACACACGCCAAAAGATTTATGGTTCAGTCATGATTTTCATAGGCACAACGATTCTAATTGCCCTAGCCGTTATAAACTACGCAGCCCAACAATTATCACCACCTGCTCCATTCTAAGTTATGGCAACATTTGACGCGCTTGCAGCAACGTATGATAATGACTTTACCAATAGTCTCGTTGGTAAACATCTACGCAACCGCATCCACCAGCGACTATTAGAGATTTGGCGTGAAGGCAATCATATCCTTGAGCTTGGGTGTGGAACAGGTGAAGATGCTCACTTTTTAGGGTCGCAGGGTATCCATGTTACCGCAACCGATATTAGCGATGACATGCAGCAAATTGCCACAGAAAAAAACCAGCATCTCAATCATGTAACAATTCAACCCCTTGACCTAAAAGACTTGCCGGATAGACAGTTTCAACAAGAATTTGATGGTGTTCTTTCAAATTTTGGAGCGCTCAATTGCTTGCAGGATTGGAAACCCCTTGCAGAATGGTTATCCGCACGCGTTAAATCAGGTGGAACATTAGCATTCGCCATTATGTCCCCATTTTGTGTTTGGGAAACACTCTGGCATGGATCACACCTCGATTTCGCAGTGGCAACTCGCCGATGGAAAACCAATACGACTTTCACATCTCACGATTCAACATCAATTTTCATTACCTACCCAACGGTTAAACGCCTTACAAATGACTTTGAACCGTTCTTTCAGCGAACAAGGATTCAACCATTAGGTTTATTTTTGCCTCCGAGCGATGTTTATCCAGTGATTGAAAAACGTAAAAAATTACTCAACATACTCACAAAATTCGACGACGCCTTCGCAACAAATTCAAAACTTGCGCTTTTTGCGGATCACTACTGGATTGAATTCGAGCGGATTTGACAATTTTTTGTTACAATGCAACACATAGATAGGTTTGGGATATAATTTTCATGCGTTGGTTTTTTAGTTTGTGTTGTTTTATCTGTTTCTCTAGTCTTTTGTCTGCACAAAATAATGATGTAACAACTGCTTCGACTATCGCACCGCTACTAGAGTGGCAAGTCGCTGATGCTATTGATGTCACAGCATTTCATCCATCACAAAATCAGCTAGCAACTGGTGGGCGTGATAATGCCGTCCGGCTATGGGATAGTACAACGGGTAACGAAACAGCCATTCTATCCGGTCACAGCAATTGGATTACAAGCCTCGCTTATAGCCCTGATGGCACAGTTCTCGCATCCGGTGGTCGGGACAACATGATTTGGATGTGGAATGTCGAAACTCAGACATCACTCCGGCTGATTGAAGACCATCAAGCTGAAATTAAAGCGATGACATTTACCCCTGATGGAAGCTTTTTTATCTCGGGTGATATGAATGGAATTATTCGATTTGAACCAACGGGGAATCCTGCAAGTACGCAAATTTTCGAGAATTTTGGTGGCGGTATATGGTCATTGGCGATGAGCCCTGATGGTAAGACTTTAGCTGTCGGCAGTGATGATAGCACCATCTGGATGATTGGTCTCTGGGATGATGATGGAACATGGGTGACCCCTCTAGAAGAGCATAAAACACCGGTTACATCCCTTACATGGTCAGATGATAGCACCCAATTGTTAAGCGGTGAACAAAATGGGCATGTTATTTTGTGGGATGTGAGTAATGTAAAATCGGGTGAAGATAGTGTTGATCACCAACAGTATGCAGGACATCTCGCCCCAATCACATCTGTTGATTTCACAAATCACGAAGAGTTATTTATTTCATCCGCATTAGATGGTTCTATCCGACTGTGGGATACAACCACAGCAACTGAATTAACAACTGCCTATCAAACATCAGCCCCCGTCACACATATGTCTACCAGCTCTGTTAATCCGCTAGTTGCTTCATCCAGCCCAGCAGGCAATGTGAAGATTTGGTCGTTAGAACGAGATATTCTCGTTGATGTTATTACAGACTTTCGCCCTGTTGTCATTCAAAATACCCCTATTCCGCCAACACAACAACCTGTAGACATAGTGGAAAACTCAACACAGCAGAATACCGTAGACTCAAATCAAAACCAGTCTTCGCCTGCAACCATCAATCTACCAAATACATCCTCACCGACACTCATGATCCCTAGCGTGGGTATGCAAGTCGGCATCAAAACATTTCCACTTGACGGTGTTAGTTGGGCAATCGATCCACATGAACCTCTTGTCGGGCACTTACAAGGTACGTCATGGGTGAATGGGAACGGTAATGTTGCTCTAGCGGGACATTCCCTGTATCCAAATGGTCGTGCTGGCGTCTTTAACAGCTTATACAATGTCAATCTAGGTGACGAAATTATCGTGCAAGATGGTGATATCGTAAAACGCTATCTGGTAAGTGACATTCGTGTTGTCGATTATCGTGATATTAGCGTTGTTTATCCAACAGCACATAGCCGCGTTACACTAATCACCTGTGATATTCCGTCATTCGAATCACAGACAGGGTTATATGGGGAGCGGTTGGTTGTGATTGCGGATGCCATCAATTGAGTATACAGAGTAGCCCATGCATAAAAACCTGAGTCGCTATTGTCTTGTTCTATTTGTCCTGGTTGTTTCACTCACAATCGGCTACGCACAAACAGCCGACAGACCACTTATTTTACCTATGTCAACCGATGCAAGCCCATCAACATGGTTGCTTGGTCAACCTTATGGCAATACTGTTGGCGCATTCCGCAATGCAGACCGTTGGTATGGTGCTGGGCAAGGATTACATTTTGGACTCGACTTTGGGATGCCGTGCGGAACACCCTTAGTTGCTGTCGCTGCTGGCCAAGTCATGTTTGTTGATAATCTCAATTTTGGTTCACGTCCACACAATGTCATCATTCAACATCCACAACTCGGCTTATCGTCGTTGTATGGTCATCTGCTTGAAAAATCAGAATTAGTAGAAGGCGCTTGGGTAACACAGGGGCAATTTATTGGTTATTCGGGTGATCCTGATGAGACCTGTCAATCTCGCCCACACCTACATTATGAGCTACGCTCAATTGGTTATCGTACCGCGATTAACCCCGTACCATATATCGATGCAAACTGGCATAGCTTAGCGAGTATTGGTAGTTTTAGTTACCCGATTTTTGAACAAGATCTCAATAACGCACGTCAATGGCTTAATATCGATAGCCAACCAGACGTCGCTTTTGGGGGAATGCGCCTCAATAATTACGACCTTACATATAGCAACAGCGTACCCCTACAGTATTATGGAAGCCCACCACCTGCCATCCAACTTCCAATTTTACGAGATAGCACAACAGTCGAACTCACCCAGATTGGTTTTGATGCGTGTTGCCAGCGATATTGGTGGTCAAAAAATGACAGTAATCTATTTTATGCTATAGATGGTGGCAATAATCAACGTGCAGCAGTCTACGAATGGTCAATTTCGAATAGGGCACCAACAGGAACAATCAATTCAACACCACTCCCGGTCACATCACCTGATGGGACTTATGAAGCAATTTTAAACGATGGTCGCGCCTATCTTCGTCGCATCGCCGATGGTGAACTTACACCGACTCCCGTGATGAATCAAATCCCAGCGATTAGTCCCAATAATATCCATTTGATGTGGATTGAACGCACAGAAACCGAGCAATTTACAGACCGCCCACAAAGCAATATTTTTGTCAGCAATTTTGATGGCACAGCGAGTCGCATGATCTATAGCGATTTATCGACTTCAGCCATGTGGCTTGATGATCAGCGCCTGTTACTCTCCACTCGCGAAAATCGTGATTTCACACTATCTATTCTCAACGTCATTGATGGCACAATTGCACAACTCGGCACTTATAATAACTTACGAGGTTTAACAGTCTCGCCCGGTGGCACGCGCCTGATGTTCTATATCACATATCAAGCCGACCCGTCACTCAATGGCATGTACACATTAGAAACAATAGCAGATGCTCAGCCTCAAAAATTAAGTTGGTTCGGCGCATACAAGTGGCGAGATAGCGATAGTGTTTACTACATACCATTCGATACAACCACCGATCTTCATCAGTTAGCTTATTATCATATCCCAACAGGTACAAACACAATGCTTACAGACCCATCCATCACACCCTTCACAATCATGAATGGTGATTGGTCTGTTTCCCCGAATGGGCAACATATTCTCTTCCATAATGCCTTAAGTCGAAATTTGTCGGTGTTACAAGTGAATGGATAGACGGTTATCTAAAAACACGCTCATCCTACTCGTGAGTAATGGTGGGAGTGCTGTTTTATCATTCTTAATTGCAGTGTTAATCGGGCGTTTTTATGGAGAAGGTGGCCTTGGTATCTACGCAAGTGTTCTAGCTTGGATTTACCCATTGTCCTTTATTGTTGAGTTTGGATTTGGCACAATGATAACGCGGGACGTTGCCCAACAATCAGAGCTCGCACATGATTACCTGCGGATCACTTGGCAATTTCGTCTAATCACTGGTGGGATCATAATCTTATTTTTTTGCCTTATTGCCTTGATCTGGGCAGACAATCCATTAACTTTCATCATATCTAGCCCGCTCATTATCATCTTGCCAGCTTATAGCGCATATACAGCAGTTTTCCGAGCTCATCAACGTATGTCGCCAATCGCCATGCTTAATCTGAGCATGCTCCTATCTCAAGTTATTCTCCTTATCGCCGCCGTTGTTGGCACTGCCCATCTCATCGTACTTTTTGTTATCAATACAATCACATCACTAGCTCAATTAGTGGCGGCAATGTACATCTATCGCACGCATTTCTATAATAAATCAAAGTCACGATCAGATTTAACGCTATTCGATTTAATCCGGCAAGCACGTTCATTTGCTATTGCAGGGATAATCTCAGCATTTCAAGCGAGATTCAGCATCTTGTGGTTAGAAACTGTCAGCACACCAATTACAGTTGGGTTATTTGTAGCGTCTCTACGCTTTATCGACGGGGCAAAAATGGTCCCCAATGCACTATTTGGGGCAGTCTATCCTGCGTTTTCCTCTTTAGCAGATAATACAGCTAAACTACACCGACTATTCCGACTTATATTATTCAGTTTAGGAACGTATGGAATAATAATCGCAATCACTTTATTCGGATTCGCTGATACAATTCTTGTACTGTCATTCGGCGACACATTCGTTGCAGCACAATCCGCCTTGATCACGCTTGGGTTCATGCTAATACCATTTTTCCTACGTTCGGGCTGGATCTTGTATTGGTATGCGACAGCGCGCGAAAAAGCCGTCAATATTATTCTTGTTATCAATTTGATATTGTTGATCATCATACCATCCGGTATGTGGATATTGAGCATTGGCAATGATCCACTTGTCATTATCACGCAAGCTATGTTATACACTGAATGTATCACTCTCTTCCTACTGATAATTGGAGATGTCACCCGATGGCAACGCGCACGCATCTCACCAACTGCATAATCTTATTCAGCCTTGCCTTAGGTGTTCGCATCGCTATTATTGCATTTCATGGATTTGATGGTCTTTATGGGCAAGACGCGTTTGCTTACTTCGATTTTGCAGGCGATATTCTTTACTTTATCGAGACATTCAATCCGCCCCCACCCTTTTTCTGGTCAATTGGCTATCCGCTGCAACTGGCGATTGGTATGGGGATACTTGGTGTTACAGAATCCGTTGCACTTGGCACCAGCATTCTGATGGGATCTCTTTTACCGATACTTGTATATAGTCTTGGTTTACAACTTCAACTACGTTTACCTTACGCATTTTTTGCAGGCTTGCTTATTAGCTTTAGTGGTCAAGCTTTACAATCAAGTCTTGTCATTATGTCTGACATACCTGCGTTATTTTGGAGTTTGATCAGTGTTGTCTCATTATTACAGTATATGGACGGTAGCAAAAAGCGATGGCTAGCACTGTGCGGATTTGCAGTATCGATCGCTTGCATCACCCGCTGGATTTATCTCATTTTACCTACAATTTACGTACTTGTATTGATCTTACACTGGAAGCGTCATATTCGTTGGAAAGATACTATTTTGACGATTCTTGTATCACTCATGCCTGTGATGCCTCAGCTTATATACAATCAAATAAATCCGCCAACGTTACTCAATCATTCATGGGTGCAAGGCTGGGCACCATTGAATGTACTAGCACAGAATTTTATAACCGTAGAAGGCACACTCAATTACGAAAAAATCAATGCATTGTTTTATGCCTCACCAATCTATGATCTGAGCTACCTCTCTCCATTACTTACAATTTTTGTATTATGCGGTCTTCTCTTTGTTTTGCGTCGGCGCAATCTGCATACATTAATAGTTTTAGCATGGTTTGTTACACCTTATGTATTTTTAGCAGGTATTCCATCACAAAATATTCGCTTTCCACTGATTATATTCCCAATTGTGACAATACTAGTCGGATTCGGTCTGCAATGGATAATGACCATAACAAAGCCCGTTCGATGGGTAGCTATTGGGTTAGCATTAGTCGGTTTCAGTCATACTGCCATTAACGGATTTGACTATGCGAATTCGTTTGTTGAACATCATCAGTCCGAAAAACAAGTTGTCACATGGTTAGATGGCAAAATTCCAGATGATGCAAAATTATATACATTCGGCAGTACCCTAATACTCCAGCATTACACAGACTATTCCGTCATCGAAATTTTCTATGAAACACCAGATACGCTGAATCAACGCTGGTTTAGGGGGCGCAGTGACTATTTATTACTCAATCTATGGCAAATTGAAAATCAATGGCAGGGACGCGCGCCACAAGCCAATTATCACTGGTTTAGGGATGATCGAGGTTTAGTCCATATCGAGCGATTTCGTAACCTGACGCTGTTCGAGGCAAATCCATGAACATAGGTATTCTAATCCCGGGTTTTGGTGCAAGCGAAGAAGATTGGGCGCTCCCTGTTTATCAAAATTTTGTCCGCGAGTTAGCCAAGACACATGATGTTCGTGTGATTGCATTGCGCTATCCGCATACTCGTGAGTCTTATACATATCACAATGCAACAGTTTATCCGCTTGGTTGGGGTGTATGGACTCGTGGGATGAACCGATTCCGATTATGGTGGGACACGTACCGAATCGTCAAACGACTCCACAATGAAAAGCCCTTTGACATCTTGCATGGCATCTGGGCAGATGAAACTGGGGCATTATCAGGTTGGATTGGAAATCACTTAGATATTTCATCTGTTGTGAGTATTGCGGGTGGTGAACTTGTTGGTTTCCCAGACATTAGCTACGGGTTACAAATTAGTCGTTATGGGCGGTGGGTAGTCAATCAAGCACTAAAGCATAACACGCATATCGTCTATCCAAGTAATATGAGCATACCAAATATCAAGGAAATACTGGGCGAAAATTCATCCAAAATATATCTCGGTAACAACTACGATACGATGCACCCTCTTCGAGGGGAACCAAAACCAAATCACCTGATACATGTAGGGTCATTAATTCCAGTAAAAAACCAACATCTGTTATTAGATACAATGCATCAACTACCAAACAATATTACACTGGACATTGTTGGTGAAGGTGTCTTAGAAGAAGAGCTTAAAGTATATGCCCAAAAGCTAGGGATCAGTGACCGGGTTAACTTTCTAGGCAGAATTCCGCACACAGAATTATTCAAGCATTATTCACAGGCTGAGTTAAACATCATTACTTCTCGCCACGAATCATACTGTATGGCAATACTTGAAGCCGGAATATGTGGCACGCCGACAGTTGGAACCCGTGTTGGTATCATGACAGAAAACTGGGTCAAAGCCTTTACAAGAAACGGAGACACCGCAAATGAGCTCGCAACGCAAATCATGACATTTTTAGAAAGCCACCATCGTGAAAAATGGATGCAGATTGCATACGGATACGACCACGTAAGAAAATATATGGATATTTCAACGATGACTATAAAATATACAGACCTTTATCAAAACTTACTTAACTAAAACTACTTTTTCTTCCGATTTTTCTTGCGTGACTTTTTGGCTTGCTTACGCTTCGACTTATTTTTGTCTTTCTTTTTTCTGTCAATTTTCGGTTTAATTGAAGTCTTCTTTTCTTCTTCAATTGCTGGTAATACCATCATCTATTCTCCATATTGTTTCCACCAGATACCTGTACATTCCGGCAGTGTAATTTTTCCACTTGCGACAACACTATCTGCTAGCTCATCTCCAAAGAAAAATCGTGTCAGTTCATCTGCTTCCTCTATCGATGCAAACTGGTAGTCCGTCCGTATCCAACGATAGCCAAAGCCATGTTCTGTCTGCCAGTACTCATAGAGTTGTGCAAGGTCATCTGTCGGTGGTTGGGGTTTACGCTGACCAGTCCCCATCGTTTCAATCAGAATTGCCGTACCATCTGGTTTAGCGATTCGTTCCATTTCAGCAAGCATTTTATCGGTACGTGCTTGCCAATCTTCAGGATGCCATCCTATTACATGCCCAAAACTCCACCCTTCGACTACGACATCAGCGACATTAGACACAATCGGCATATACTGGTTATCAGCTTGTACCAGCGACCAATTTTCCATACCTGTCGTTTCTAGATAGTTACTCGCTTCCCCCAACATCGCAGGCGCAAGATCACATGCCCAGACGTAATTGACCATGACAGACAGCAGTCGGGTGACACGTCCTGTTCCTGCACCAAACTCGACTACATCAATCCCATACATGGAGCGAATATCATTCAACGCAGAAAATAAGTTACCATGTTGATCTTCGCGTGCGACAAGTCGCTCATAAAGATCAGCTTTATTTACATAGATATTTTTAAAGTGGTCTGTCATAGAGGTGGCATTTCTGTTGAGTAGGAGAGCCAAACTGACTCCCCCGTTACTGATAAATTCAACTAACTACTGAACGCGTCGATTTGCTTTTGGAACTTTGTCTGATCGATTTCAGAATATTTGTCGAGTTGTTCCTTGAAAATACTCATATACTCAACAATTTGTTCACGCGTATAGGCTTCAAAGCGCAATGTTACAGCAGGTTGCGTATTACTTGCGCGTACCAAACCCCATCCGTTTTCGAATAGGACGCGCGCCCCATCAACAGTGACAATTTCATAATCCGCATCAAGAACTGCTGCCATTTCCTCAATCATCTTAAATTTAAGATTATCAGGTGCTGACAAGATAATTTCAGGAGTTGCTTCCAATTTTGGAATCTCATCAAAGATTTCAGCGATTGTTTTATCGGTCTTACTGATAATTTCTAGTGTTTTTAATGCGACAAGTGGCGCATCATCAAAACCATAGTATTCTTCACCGATGAACAGATGTCCACTGACTTCTCCACCCAGCAATGACCCGATTTCATTCATTTTTTGTTTCATCAAGCTATGACCTGACTTCCACATAACAGGCTCACCACCATATTTCTTGATTTCATCAGGTAGCGCTTGCGATGCTTTTACATCAAATACAATCGGTGTGCCAGGATGACGTTCAAGCAAATCACGAGCTAACATTGCTAGCAATCGATCTGCTGCAATATGATGTCCATGATTGTCAATAAAACCGCAACGGTCACTATCACCGTCAAATGCTAAACCTAAATCAGCGCCAACCTCAATGACTTTTGCTTCTAGATCTTTCGTCATTTCAGGGTCTTCTGGATTCGGTAAGTGATTTGGGAATGTGCCATCAGGCTCACAGTAAAGACATTCAACCTCTAAGCCCAGGTTAGACAAAACAGCAGGGATATATGAACCAGACAACCCATTGCCTGCATCAAGCACAACTTTCATTGGTTTTGCCATTGTCACTTTGGCTTCAATGGTTGCCATGTGCTTGTTGATCATATCCACATCTTCGATGACATCACCTTCACCGGTTTTAAATTCACCACTGTCAATGATTTTCAACAAATCTTGAATTTGTTCACCAGCCAATGCCAATTTACCATATGCCATTTTGATGCCGTTATACCGTGTATCAAGGTGACTGCCGGTAACCATAACACCTGCACCGTTACCCTCAAATGATGCCGATGCGTAATAGACGGTTGGGGTCAAAACTTCACCAATATCCGTGACTGCCATCCCTGTTGAAGTTAACCCTTCGATCACAGCAGCTTTTAGCGGGCCAGATGTCACACGGTTATCAGATCCCACAAAAACCCGTTCAATATTAAAGTGTTCTGGTAAGTATGTTCCTAATGCCTTACCCACAGCAAGCGCAACCTCTGGAACAAGTTGAGGGGTGTCACCTGTTGCTAAACCACGGATGTCATACTTACGAAAAATCGAGCGGTCCAGTTCTGTCATATTTCCTCCATCAAATAGGTATCAATTATTGATTTGAATGCTTTGTAAAAATAGGTGCTGCATTATGATAAAGTTGACGACAGCCATCTCCGAGAGATGAACCCCGTCCACCTACATAAACACTTTCATTATCCGCCACTAATCGGGCTTGAATACGGGCATCCATAGATTCTATCGGGCGATACACAATTACAATTATCCAATCTTCTTTAAAGACCGCATGTGTCACCCGCACTAAACGTTGCATAATCTCGAGCGTCCAGTTATCAAACCATTGGTTTTCACGATAATTTGCCGGACGTTTAATCGCATCTTCGGTTTTGCCAAAAATACTATGGGCAAGATCAACTGTTTTCCACAATTGTGACAACGCTTCATGTGGAGCCACGCAACCTCTAACTTCTTCGTTTTCCTGTGCCCACGTGATGGACGCGCCCCATAAAATAGCGCTACCATCATCATTCGATGATGCAGAAAGCTTTAATGTGACATCGGGACTAAGATGTGCACTCATGTAACCAGCAGTTGATTCCCATGCCATCCAGCCATACTTTGGACGGTTAGGAAATGGACGCATTGGTGCGGTTGTCGGTTTATTGTCCATAGTGGTGTCCCTTCTCAAGCAATCCCTTATAGTTTACCAAGTCTTAGCGTAAAGCCAACATTGTCTTTCCCCACAAAAAAAGACAGACTCCTGTGAGCACTGCCTTCATTGTATCGCTATTCATTGTATTATGCAGACTAAGTGTCAATGACAACTTCTTCACCGTCAACCACAGCCGAGAACTTCAACCCGTGATCTTTTTTACGGCTGGCACTAATTTTAACTTCAGTACCTTCAGGCGGGTTTGAACGTAACAAGAAGTCCGCTAATGGTTCACGCAAGTTTCGTTGCAGAATACGTCTTAATGGACGCGCACCAAATTCGGGTTGATCATTCTGGTTGAGTAACCACTTTTTCGCACCACCAGTAAAGGAAAGAGTCAGACCACGCTCAGCGGCTAACTTATTCTCTTTATTGATGAGCAAATCTAGAATCAATTCGAGATCGTCGTCGCTTAATGCATTGAAAAGGATAACTTCATCAAGGCGATTCACAAATTCAGGACGCAAGAACTCAAGAACTTCGTCCATAATTTCTTCACGAATTTCGTCCGTAATGTGACGCACCATCAGATGTTCTGAACCAATGTTACTGGTCAAAATCACGACCGCTTCACTAAAGCGTGCCGTATTACCCTGTCCATCCGTCAAACGTCCTTCTTCCATAACTTGTAGAAGAACATCCATAATCCGTGGGTGAGCTTTTTCAATCTCATCAAAAAGGACAATCGTATAGGGTTCATGGCGGATTTTCTCGGTTAACTGTCCACCAGACTCACTACCAACGTAGCCAACCGCTGACCCAATTAGACGATTGATACTACTTTCATCTTTGTACTCACTCATATCTAGTGGCATCAAATTATTTTCGCTACCAAACATAAAGTCTGCTAGCACTTTCGCCAACTCAGTCTTACCGACACCTGTCGGGCCTAAGAATAGGAATGTACCAATCGGGCGTTTAGGGTCTTTCAAACCAACACGAGCCGTCTTAATTGCACGACTCACCAGTTGTACAGCTTCTTCTTGACCGATAAGGCGCTCACTAAGTGCTTCAACCATGTTTGCATAACGCAAACGTTCATCTGCACCAAGTTTAGTTGCAGGAATCCCTGTCATTTGTGATGCAACAATCGTCACATCCTCGACATCTAGCGTTTCGTCATTGGTTTCGGGTCGGAATGCTAAATGCGCCTGCTTACCCATATTCACCATCGCTGCCGTACGATGCAAAAGTTGTTCTGCACTCTGTGGCAATGGCGTCACTGTCAGATAACGTTGTGCCATATTCGCAGCAATTTTGAGGGCATCATGTTCAATTTTAATATCATAATCTAATTCAAGATGCGGTGAGATTGTCTCAAGAATTTTTACAGTCTCATCCATTGAAGGCTCTTCGACACGAATCACCTGACTGTTTTCCATAATCGAGCTAACACCTTGAATACGCGCTTGGAATTCTTGGTCAGTCGTTGTACAGATAATCACAGGATCATCATTGAGGAACGCTTTCTGCACCAATGATGTCGCTTTGTTAAAGTCAGCTTTAATAGGTCCACCGAAGAAGCGATGAATCAATGGGAGAAACAGAATCCCAGAACGTGCCGCACTCATACCGGCACGGAAGGCTTCTTGATCATTATCGAGTAACGCTGTTTCGCTAATCTGCACTAAACTAGATAAACCTGCAGGTCCTTTATCCTCTGCCATCAATAATGCAAGACTATATGCGAGTGTTCGTTTCCCAACGCCATCAGGTCCAATCAAAATGATATGGCGGCTGACTGATTGTGTCAGCACATTAATCATATTCCGAAGTAAATCTTCACGGAAGTGTACGGCACGCAACGCACCGCGTCGAGCACGTTTCACATAATCGACCGTTGTGCTATTTTCTTCACCACGAATCGGTTGCGACATGACTTGACTCGCGTCGCTATAAATATCTTGAATTGACTTCGGTGTAATACCAAATTGTCTCAAGATACCACCGGTACTCACCGATGTCTCAGCCAATACAGCCAACGCATGATCTGTATCAATTTTAGTTTCATTCATGGAGTTCGCGACAGTTAAGCCATCATCCAATAATACAATAGACTGACGACTCAGAGGAACTTTCTTATTCCCAATTGCAACAAAATCAAGGCTACCATCAGGGTCGCGTCGTGATTGAATTGACAACCTGACCTGCCGTTCAAGGCGTTCCATATCGATACCACGGTTATTCTCAAAAACTTTGAACATCCGTGCAGCGGCTGTATTCTCACGATTGAGTAATGACAACAACACCATCTCTGGCATGATTGATGATTTACGATACTCGCGCAACATTGGCACAGCATCGTTTAGTACAGCATCTAAATCTTTAGTGATTAAATCGGGATTAAGAGTAGACATTGATTCTTTGCGTCCTGTCAATTTCCATGTTCTACAAATTTATCTTGGGGCGCGTCCGTAAACACGATCTTTATTATAACGTAAGTTTTACAGCAACGCCTAATTGTTGATATATGTAATTGGTAATGTTCCCATCGCAGATTGTCGTCCAACCACAATATCACACATCACTGCCGTTGCACGTAGCATTGGGCTATATCCTAGTATATACCCTGCAACATCTGGAAACATGAGCATATCAGATGTATTCCATAACGCAGCAACAACTGTTTTTTCAGGTGGCAATGCATTAACTAATGCGCGCTGTTGCGGATTATCAATCGTGTTTTGTGTGAATACAATCACCGTATCCGCATTAACACTCGCCGATAAAGCCCAAGCACTTTCATCATCGGTAGGGGTCGCTGATACACCTACATACACAACATCACCATCGAAACCTGAACATTCTTCAATGATACGTGGTCGTGTCGCCAAGTAAATCACAGCAACTTGTCCCTGAGCTGGTAACAAATCATCTCCACCAACAACAGTCACACCTTGCTCAAACAACTGCGTCACCAGTGTATCATGTAACTCTAAATTGAGTCGTTCTGATACGGTAAATGGATCTAGTGGTTGCCACTCAAAGATCCCATAGTCTCGCTTAAGTTGTAAAATTCGTGAGACCGACCGATCAATCTGTGCCTCATCAAGTCGCCCATCGTTGACAGCTTCGACAACATCATTAATCGCTGTCTCAATGGTTGCTGTACCAACATGTGCACCGATGGCGATTAAATCATTGCCTGCCAATATCGCTTGGATCGCCGAACCACCTGCTGTATACATTGTATCAATTGCATCCATATCAAGCGCATCTGTCATAATGACCCCATCATATGACATCTCATCACGCAATAATTGATTAATGACACGGGGTGACAGTGATGCCGGTATTGGCTCTGTATCTAATTCTGTAAACCAGATATGAGAGACCATTGTCACACCAACGTTAGCATCCACCGCTGATTGAAACGGCAAAAGCTCTACTGCCCTTAGTCGGTCGAGTGAATGATTAATCACAGGCAACTCAATATGAGAATCTGATTCGGTATCACCATGACCCGGAAAATGCTTGGCAGTTGCCACCACCCCATTGTCCTGCAATCCATGTATGAAATGCGTAAGAATGGGGTTAACCAGCTCTACCTCACTGCCAAAAGAACGCGTCCCAATAATCGGATTATCGACATTTGTATTCAAGTCAGCAATGGGGGCTAGATTCATATTTACGCCAACAGCCCGCATTTCTGTCGCCATTGCCTCTCCTACTTGATACGCAAGATCAGTATTCTGGGTTGCAGTCCATAACATCGGTAATGGGAAGCGAGTGAATCCCTCTTGCAAATGTTGAATCCGTCCACCCTCCTGATCAACTGCAATCAAGAGTGGAATCCCTCCGCCATCAATGATCGTCTGCTGATAATCATTTGTCAGCCGCGTGACTTGTTCCGGTGATTCAATATTTTTGCCAAACATTACCACGGCACCCGGTTGTATATCACGCAAGAATTGACGTTCAATCTGCGTCAATTCTTCTCCAAAGAAGCTAACCATAAACATCTGGGCAACTTTTTGCTCTAATGTCATATCAGCGACTTGTGCTGCAATTGAAACATCATCCGCAACCGAAATCGAAATTGCTATAAAAAATGTACACACCGTCAATATGCAACGATAGATCATCTTAGTAAACCTTATCGGCTAGATACGATTGCCAAGTTGTATTGAATTGCTGACACCAACTATCTGGTGCAGTTCCATCTTCCATTTCTAATTGGATATGATCACCAAGGTCATTAATCCAGCGCAACAACTCCAAAAATCCGATTAGAGCGATAGGAGTCCACATCCCCGTAATATAGTGAATCGACAACATCTTGTTTGTTGGCACGAAGAAACCGATCTGTGGAATTGTCAATCCTTCCACTGCTGTTTCAACCCACACCATGCCATCTACTTCATCTGATAGTAAGCTCGTTATCATTTCATCAATTGACTGTGGATATATGGGTTCCCCAGTTTCGACATCGTCTAAAGCGGGGCCAACATCACGAAGATGTTCACATATATGCGTCAAAATATAATGTTGTGTATGTCGGTCTAAACCGCGAATTTGAACTGCTGGATAAAGGTTATCCACCTGTTGCGCAAAAATTGGGTGTAAGTTCGCCCAAACATCCGTAACCAAAATCTAAAATCCATTCTGCTCGGAAAAAAGGAAAAATAAGAAGTTAAACTGTTCCTCTGTCTCTAACAAACGAGGACGTGCCAAATCATCTATGATACCGGGGAACAATTCAACCGTCAGCAAACGCCCATCATATACGTAAATCGTATCCATAAAGAAGCGCATGTTACCCCAAAACGTTTGATCAAAAAACAAATTACCCAATCCATAGTGTATAAATGCCGTTTCACCACGCCGAGTCGGATAATACTCAAATATCATTGGTTTATGCTCGGCTGTCCCGATAACCAAGTCTGCTCCCCAATCGGCAATTGTCTGATAGTCGATGCGTTGTTGAGCAGTTGGTACATAATCCTCAAATTCTTGATATTGCACGGTTACTAACACGACATCAACTTCAGCCGACAAAATCGGCAACGCATCACGTAGCCAATTTGCATCACAATCAGCAGCCCCCGGTCGAACACCACCTAATAAGCTTTCATCTTCATTGACCATAGCATAGTAAGGTCCAATATGATTGCATGCAATCCAGCCAACTGTCGATCCATTATGTTCTAAAATAAGTGGCTCACGTGCTTCAGCAACAGTACGCCCACCACCAACAAACTGAACACCTAAAGACTCAAAGTAATCAAGTGTATTGTTTAAAGCGTCATAGCCAAAGTCATTGATATGATTTCCTGTTAAATCAACTATATCAACATCGAGTACATCATGTAAGCGAGCGTGTTCTTGCTTCATACACATGCTATTTGTACCACCGAGTACATTACCGACAAATTGTGGACAGGTCGGCGAAATCGACGCTTCATTGGTTACATGAAAAAAGTCCGACCGCATTACGTAGTCTTGAATCCCACTTGCAGCCTCATCCACGCCCATTGTATCAAGTGCTGTCAACGTCCGACGTGCCAAAGCAGTTGTACCCGATAATGTAATGCGTGTCAGTTTGTCAGGTGTATAATTCGGTGTTGCACTTTCCCATGCCAAAGGGTATGTATCAAGCTGATCGACAACAGGTATATCATCAACCCACAAAGGGCGATACCGGATCGTCAATGAATCAAATGGCATCAAGGTAAAACGATTCTTATCTTGCCATAATTGGAATTCAAGTCCTTCGTCACCAAGTATTTTTGTGTCAGGATGAAATACAAACCCTTGTGCCGTCAATGCAGCAAAAGCCGTCTCAGACAGTACTAAACGATCGCTCAACTCACCATTTAATAATCCGTTGAGCGTTTCACTGCTGAGCGAAGTTTGGAATGTTGGGAACCCACCAGCAGGGATCCACAATTCAATACCCTCAACACGATCAGAAACAGTCTCATCGACATCATTTTGCATAAATGCTGACGCATAAAATGCCAGATAATCATCTATAAAGCGTAACCACGAGAGCTCATTATGTTGACCCCCTTGGTATAATTTATACTCATGAGGAATAAGTGCAGATTCCAAATTCACATGCATGCGGTCAATACCATCTGCCGCATAATCATCAGTTCCACGATCCAACCATAATTTAAGATGTGTATCTTCCGGCAATGTCAGTGCGAGATCAAGAGGATTATATTCGGGTGGCGCATGGTATGGGTCAAAGAATGGGCTATGTCCACCGATTGCCACAAATTGATCAGGAAAACGCAAACCAATATGATATGCCCAGAATCCGCCTCGTGAGATTCCGCCTATCGCCTGTCTTCCATCGGTGCGATAGCGCTCATTCATCTGCTCCAAGAAGTCGAGCAAGATATTATCGTAGGTAACCTCATTAAAGCGGTTTTCGTTTGCAATATTCTCACCAAACAAGCTAACCATGATCATTGGAGGCGCAGTACCTGCTTGGATTGCGACATCCAATGCATCATTAAAGCCTAAACGATCCCATTGTCCATCCTCAGAATTAGAACCATGCAACAGCGTTAAAAGTGGATATGTCTCAGTCGTTTCGTTATAGCATGGGGGAAGATAAATAGTGTAATAACGGTCACGGAACGACACATTGCTATAATACGACGACCGTTCTACAGTACCAGTAGACTCACATGATGTTGATTGAGCTTGAAAACTAATAGGACTAACAAACAACAACACGAATAAACTAACAATCCAAAATATTCGAATCAAACCCCAAACTCCATAAATTCAAAAAGGGTCAGCATAAGTGACCCTTATCATATCAAATGATGAAGCAAAAAGAGAGATTTTAAAGCCTAGGTTGCCTCAGCAACTTCACTTAAGCGATACCCAATACCTCGGACATTCACAATAAGGTCGGTATTTTCACCTGCAGATTTCAATTTGCGACGTAAATTACTGACATGTGGGCGAATCACTTCACGTGCCTCAGACTCATCCACAGCATAGCCACGCACTTCTCGTACCAATTCGTGACAAGGGACAACGCGTCCACGATGCGCCGCCAAATATAACAAGAGGTCAAATTCAGTCGGAGTCAAATCAATCGGTTTTTCACCAACAGAGATTTGATAACGCCCAGGGAAAACAGTCAATGGACCGAGTTGCATGGTGTTACTCACAGGCTCTGGTATGCGTTCACTATATTGAGGCGTTTGGCGTTCAAACCCAGTGTCATATGAAATCCGTGCAGACTCAACATCTTCACGCGCTAGTTCAAATACATCCGTCTTAATTGCATCAAGTAAGCGACGACGACGCTTAAGATTTCGCGCACGTTCGACACCACGCCCAACACTTGACCGAATATCTTGGCTGGAGCTTGGCTTAATCAGATAATCATGCGCCCCCAAACGCAATGCTTCAACTGCTGTGCCTAAGCTGGCATAACCTGTCATCAAAATAACAATAGCATCAGGTGACGCTTCTTTAATACGACGCAAGAGTTCAATACCATCAATCCCCTGCATACGAATATCTGTTAAAACAACATCAAATTCTTGCTTATCAACATGGTCTAGTGCATCTTCACCACTAGCAGCTTCTTCCACTACATAGCCGACCCGTTGAAGTGTCTTACTTACTGAATACCGATTGGCCCCTTCGTCGTCAACCACTAATACATGAGCAGGCTGATTCCCAGTCATAATGCAATACCCATCCGCTAACTTTACAGTCTTTTACTTTTATCTAAACACTTTCTCAATAATAACTTACTTATCCTATTTTCGCAACCCTTACAGCATAATTGTTAACAAATATGAATATTAATAACGAGGTAAATTACGGTTTCTGTCATCTTAACATTAAGTAAAATAGCGTTTTTTCATTAAGATAGTCTTGTGGGGAATTAGCTAAATGCCATGTTTTGCCTACACAAATTGCCATAATTTCTTCATTTATAGTAATTAGCGGTATATTGTCGCGAATTTGTCTAGGGATTTTCCTATCTATCATCCAATCCTTAAGTTTCCGTGAACGTCCCTTCATTCCTTTAGGTCGAAAACGATCCCCATTTACACGAGTTCGTAGTCGTACGATAGCATCTTGAGGGTATACAATAACCACAGATTGTTCGTCAACACTACTCAAATTATCAGCAACGCCGATTTGCAAACCATATTGTTTTTCAATGTTGACATTATATGTACCCGATTGAGATTCTGAATGTATGATAGTTTTATTCGTCCCCTCTGGTATAAGAGCATAATTTTTATAGCTCGGTAGGTAGTTTTTTGTTTCAATATATAATAATTCATATCCCATTCGACTCTGAATACCCTGCCCTAAATCTAACTGACTACCCACATTAGCCCCATCCATCCAACTAATTAAAGCCGTTACATGATCAGAGCTAATAGAATTTACTTCATCAGTTAATTTGTTAAATGCCTTCATAATAAATCGTCGTTGGATAGCAAGGGGTTGTTGGCTCAAAACTTTGAGATTAACACACCAGAAATTGTCTGCCTCTTCTACATTATCTTCGATGAATTGCACAGCTTGTTGATCGAGATACATTTCATCAACACGAACATTATCTGATAAACGTAATAATGCGCCAACCACATTCGGATTCACTGTGTTCAGGCGTGGCATAATTTCATGTCGAATATAGTTCCGCTGGTAATCCGTATCATCATTTGTTTTATCATGGCGGAATCGTAGATCATTCTGTAAACAATACTGTTCTAAATCAGTACGCTGAAGTTTCAAAAGAGGTCGGATAAGTCGCAAGGCTGGGTTGTTTGGCATAGGTGAGACAAATTGCATTCCAAGTAAACCATTTAATCCACTTCCACGGATAATATGCATTAGAATTGTCTCGGCTTGATCGTTAGCATGATGGGCAACAGCAACCGTCTCAGCATTTTGTTCACGAGCAACTTGTGACAAAAACCTATAGCGAGCTTTCCTTGCTGCGGCTTCAACTCCAATTTGCTCATCTTTTGCTAATAGAGGAACATCAATATAGCCCTGTGTATAAGGAATACGCCATTTCGTTGCCATCTGTCCCACAAATTCAGCATCAGATGCCCCCGAATCTCCACGAATCCCATGATTCAATGTCGCCACATGTAAGCGAATCTTAAGTTCATGTTGTAATTGTATAAGGATATGTAACAATGCTAATGAATCCATGCCACCAGATACACCAACAATCAAGGTTTGATTTGTAGATAATAACTTGTAATGTCGGAAAATTCGCAGTACAGTGTCCAAAGTTTGAGTAGTCATGAGTCTAAATTTATAATATTGATACACTAAAGCAACAAAGTTGATTATAGCGTATTGTAAATGACTACATCAGCATGATTGGTATCATAAAATTATCATGTGTATTGTGATATATCTCATTATAAGCGCCCGTAGATTAGTATCCATTCATGACAATATGTGTTATAATTCGGCGCGTTCTCAGTCCGTTTAGGAGTCACTAGTGTTAAGTCCGTTAGATTATGTTTTCGGGTTATTTTCACTCGACATTGGTATTGATCTCGGCACAGCCTATACACTTGTTTATGTACGAGGTAAAGGTATTGTCATCAATGAGCCATCATTTGTTGCGATTGATCGTAAAACCCGTACTCCAATTGAAGTTGGGGCACGTGCAAAAGAAATGTGGAGTAAAAACCCCAAAGACATCCTCATTGTGCGCCCATTGCGTGATGGCGTAATTAGTGAATATGAGATTACCGCCAGTATGTTGGATTATCTCATTCGTAAAGCGCATGAACAAACATGGGTACCTGTGCCTCGTCCTCGGGTTGTAGTTGGTATTCCAAGTGGTGTCACCGAGGTAGAAAAACGTGCAGTTATTGAAGCAACATTAGATGCAGGTGCACGCGAAGCCCATCTAATCGAAGAGCCTGTTGCAGCTGCTATTGGCGCAAATCTACCAGTTCTGGAAACACGTGGCAGTATGGTTGTTGACATCGGCGGTGGAACAACCGAAGTCGCCCTATTTTCGCTAGGTGGTATCGTCATCAGTCGGTCAATCCGAGTTGCAGGTGATGAAATGGACGAGGATATTGTGCAATATATGCGGAATAAACATAATCTTCTTATCGGTGAACCCACAGCTGAAAAAGTTAAAGTTCGGATTGGTTCTGCTTACCCACTACCCCAAGAACAAACGATGCTTGTCAAAGGTCGCAATCTAACCACAGGCTTACCGGATTCAGTAGAAGTCAGTTCGATTGAAATCCGCGAAGCCATCAGTGGATCAATCAATATCATCATTGATACAGTCAAGGATGCACTTGATGATACACCTCCAGAATTAGTTGCTGATCTTATGGAAAGCGGTATTACCGTTGCTGGTGGTGCCGGACAGTTACGTGGATTAGATGAACGGATCAAAGAGGAAGTTAACATTCGATCTTGGCTAGCAGATGATGCAATGACTTGTGTTGCACGTGGTGCAGGACGTGTTCTCGAAGATTACAACAATCTGCGCCGTCTATTAACTGGACCTGAACGTGGTAGTACACGCCACTAGGTAACCTCCCTTTCAGAATTTTACATTTCTATGATACGATTACTGTAATAGTGAGCTAAGTGAGGGATGTTTTATGAGACGCGACGGGGGTAACGCACGCTTCATATTTCTAGCCATCATGCTAACACTATGTGGTATTACCATGTTACTGAGTGTAATTGGTATACTCTCCCCAGCCGAAAGTATTCTGTCGGCCCCATTAAATGCAGTCTCAGGTATATTTACCAATATATCCATATCCTTAAATACTGTTGCCGAAGATCTCAATGACTTTGGGCGGCTCAATGAACGTGTCGCTGAACTTGAAGAACAGCTTGCTCGCCAACAAGTTGAACTCATCCAGCTACGCGAAGTCGCCAGTGATTACAATCGTCTGACAGGGCTACTATCCTACACATCTAATATTGACAATCAAGATTTTGTAACAGCTGATGTGATTGCTGTTGATCAAAGCAGTATCGCCCGTAGTATTATCATTAATCGCGGCACCCGAGATGGGATTGATGTCGGTATGCCTGTCACAACTGATCTTGGTCTAGTTGGGCGCATTATTCGTGTTAGTTCCAATGCATCACAGGTACAACTTATCAATGATGAAAATAGTGCGGTCAGCTCGCGTTTACAAACCACACGTGCTGAAGGAAGCATTATCGGTCTTGCATCAGGTGTGTTGCGGCTTACCTTTGTTGATCTGGATGAAGAAATTGTCGAAAATGACCTAGTGATTACCTCTGGTCTTGGTGGTAACTTCCCCCCTGATATTGTGATTGGTCAAGTCACGAGTATCCGCCAGTTTGAATTCGAGCTCTTCCAAGAAGCCGAAGTACGCAGCCTCGTAGACTTCGACACGCTCGAATTTGTACTCGTTATCACTAGTTTCCAACCGATTGATCTCTCTGTATTTGAAGACGAGGAAGAATAATAGTGGGGCGCTATCTTAGCATTCCAATTCTCGGTTTTTCTGCGGCGCTTGCATCTAGCATTCTTCCGCAGGTTATCGCATTTTTCATTGCTTTACTTAGTGGCATCACGCCGATACTTGATAACTCGCGTGGTCAACTAAGTCTCGTTATGCTATTTGTGATTGCATGGGCAGTACATGCTGATCTCGTCGAAGGGTTTATATGGGCTTTTGTTGGTGGGATTGCTATGGATTTACTCTCAATCTTACCGATTGGCGCATCCTCATTCGGGCTTGTTCTGGTTGTATTTGTCATCAACACTATTGCCACACAAATTTACCGTGTCAATCTTGCGATCATCTTAGCGCTTACCTTAGTCGCAACGATATTTATGCAATTTTTTACATACCAAATTTTAGTCTTATTTGGCAACTCATATAACTTACTCGCATTGATTCGACTCGTACTCATCCCAACCATGATTTATAATGCGATCGCAATCTTGCCAATCTATGGATTAGTGCGTTTAATCCAACGCCGTTTAGAAAGTGGGCTACAAACAGCCCCTAACACACTCTCCTAAATCAGCTTGAGGACACATCTGTGAAATCGCCACGTCTTGAACCCTTCCAATCATGGAGATTGACATTTTTTCAAACGATTATTATTGCTATCTTCCTTGTATTCGGCATACGCATGTATGAGCTACAAATTGTGCGGGAAGATGAATTCGAAATTCTCGCAGACGATAACCGGCTCAATCAACTACCTATTCCGTCTCGTCGTGGTGCAATCTTTGATCGTAATGATAACCGACTGGCATTTAATGTACCCGCTTATAACGTCACTATTATTCCAGCGGAACTTCCAGCCTTGGAAGAGGATGAGCTTGAAATTTTCAACCGCTTATCAGCACTAGTCGAAGTCCCCCCTACCCGCGAAATTGCAGATCAAGCTGGTGTCTTTGTTCGTAGTATCGAAGAACTAGTAGCGGAAGGTGAAGGTATTGCACCATTTCGCGCCGTTATTATTGCACAAGATGTACCATTACGTGTCGCCCAACAAATTTTAGAAGAACGTATCTATATGCCCGGTGTTGATATTGAGCCGATTGCAGTGCGAGAATACCCATCCGGTGAGTTAACAGCCCACATTGTTGGCTACATGGGGCCGATCCCAGCAGAAGAAGCAGAAGAACTTCGTGAACAGGGATACAACCCTGCATTTGATCGAATCGGATACGAAGGAATTGAACGCTACCTCGAAGAGCGTCTTGCAGGCGTCCGTGGCTCAATTCTACGTGAAGTAGATGTAGCAGGCGAAGAAATTAATGTTATTGACCAAACAGATCCTGTACCGGGACAAAGTGTGCGCTTAACCATTGATACGGAGTTACAAGAAGCAGCACAACAGGCACTCATTGACCAACTCACCCAACTCAACACATTAAATCAACGAATTGTGTCTCAACAGGGTGTTGTTATCGCAATGGATCCAAGAACGGGTGAGGTCTTAGCACTGGTTAGTTATCCAAGTTATGATAACACGCGATTTGCACGTGCCATTGATGGTGAGTATTATCTCGACATTATTGATGATCCCCTTCGTCCCCTTGTGAATAACGCAATCAAAAGTCTGTATCCACCGGGCTCAGTTTGGAAGATTCTCAGCGCGGCTGCCTTTGCGGAAGAAGATGTTATCGATCCCAACACCCAGCTACTTGCTGAAGGACAATTAATTCTAGAAAATCGTTATGCACCGAATGATCCCGCTGCATCACAACGATTTGTATGTTGGTTAAGAGAAGGACATGGCAGAGTCAATCTGGTACAAAGCATTGCATGGAGTTGCGACATCTACTTCTATCAGGCAGGTGGCGGTAATCCGAATCTATCAGCCGAGACCGTGCGTCCGGGAGGTTTAGGGATAGAAGACTTGTTCCGCTATGCGACCGCATTTGGTATTGGGTCAGAATTAGGTATTGAATTACCATTTGAGAATCCGGGACGTATGCCTGATCGTGACTGGAAACGCCGGAACTACGGAGAAAACTGGTCAACAGGCGACACATACAACGCATCTTTTGGTCAAGGTTATCTAACAACCACACCATTGCAATTACTCGCGGCAGTTGCATCAACTATCAATGGAGGTGTACTTTATCAACCAACTGTCATTCGGGAATTCCTTGATGAAGAACGACGTATTATAGAGCCATTTACACCTAAGCCACTACGAACAATCAATTTGGCAGCTCTAAATCCAGGTGAGGATATTACATTACTTCTACTTGAGGACATGCTGATGAAAGGACCTTCGAGCCTCGCTTGTACCTGTGAGCCAGATTCAGAATGGTACAATCCAGACCGTTGCGACCCTCAAGGATATCGCAACACAGTTGACATCAATCAAGACGTAGCGATCGAAGACTTGAGAACATATAAGGTTCACGTCCCACTAAATTACAATTTTAATGGTGCGGTGTGCCAGCCTATTCGATTCCGCCCTGCTACGAATCCCTACATTCCACCATTTTTGTCAGATGAGACACTTGAGCTCGTACAGCTTGGGATGCGTGAAGCAGTCATTGGAGAAGGTGGAACTGCGAGTAATGCAGCCTTACCATATGTCAATGTCGCTGGTAAGACAGGCACTGCAGAATACTGTGACGACATAGCTGCACCGCTTAACTTGTGTGTTCCCGGACAGTGGCCAGCTCATGCATGGTTCGCTGGATATGCACCCTACGAAGACCCAGAAATCATCATTCAGGCATTCGTCTATAATGGTGGTGAAGGTTCACAGGTTGCGTTACCCATTGTCATTAATACGATGGAGGAATATTTCCGTCTCAAGAGCGAGCGAGAGGGTGTACCACTCAACCAAGAAGCCAGCATTCAGGCAGATATACCAGATACAAGCGAGGGATAAGTTGCGGAATCTAATTGAAGACCCGATCCACACATTACAATATTGGAGTCCAGCACTCATCACCGCCGCAATTGCATGGTTTATCTTGCTCCTACTTGGTGACACCCCTATTGTACGAGCTTCAGGTCTAGCTTTAGGTATTCTCGGTATCACCGCCACCATGAGGCGGATGGGGTATGTCGCATCGATTGGAGGTGGGTTGACAATCGCATTTTGTCCAATATTTTGGTCACAAACAGGTGGTGGTGTCTCTGCTCCAGCAACGATAACGATTGCAATAGGATTAGCAGGTCTTGCAACAATCATTATGACTGTCATCAGTGGGCGATATTATATTGGTATTGGTCTAGGAATTGCAGCATTTGTTGCAATCTTCTGGAGTCAAATAGGCACACCTCAAAGTTTACGCCTGACGGGTTTTGTTACTGCATGGATTGTCTACCTTTTAGTCGATATGATTTTACTCACCAATCCACGTCCTGATGCTAAACCACCACAACCACCCAAACCTTATCATACAATTGGGATACTTTTCTTATTCACAATTGGTGCACTTAATGATCCGCTACTCACCCTGCTTGCACCTGCAATCCTACTAAGCCTTTTCCTATCGTATGCTCAACTGTCACGATGGTATTGGATGGCAATAATCGCCTCCATTATGTTAGGTTTGGTATTGCTCATCAACACCTACATCTTAATTGAACCACCAAGAATCAATCTACTAGGTTGGAGACAGGCAATGCGCTGGATCGACCTAGGACATCTAATTATCGCTCAATTTAGCATATTTGGCGTTATTCTGAGCGTCATCGGGTTGGCACGGTTATCGCGTTGGTATCCGCCATTGGGAACAATTACAATGATCGCCTATGGTGCATATTTTTTCTTCGGTTTGACATTTGATGGAAACTTTAGAGAAGTTCTACTCCTACCCCTTCTCATTATTCAAGTCATTTGGATGACATATGCTGTAAATGCCTTTGGTCAGTGGGTTAACAATACCATGAAGAGCACATCACATACTTGGACACATCTTGTTTCTGCGCTATATCTTATACTACCTGCTATTTTACTTTGGAATATCATACAATCCTGATGAAACAAAAAATAAAATAGCATATATTTGAAAAGCGTGTATAGTTAAGCATATTTGTGGTGTTGTAAAACTATATTGCGGAATGGGGCAATATTTCAGAATGCAAGATGAACTTATTTCTATCAAAGGTGTTAAAGACGGCTTGCTCATTAGCTTGAGTACTACCGAGCAATGGAAGTCCATCACATCTGAACTTGCGACAAAAATAGATGCACAAGTAGATTTCTATTCAGGCGCAAATGTCACAGTCGATTTGGGAACACGCCCTGTACCAAAATACGAGTTAAGTTCCCTAAAGGCATTACTTGAGCGACGAGGATTAACACTAACTGTCGTTTTAAGTGATAGTGATACAACCAATCAATCAGCAATGGCACTTGATTTACGCGCCGAAACAGGTAATCAAGTACCGGGACGTGATGCCCAAGAGACTGTTCCTATCAGTTCTGAGGAAACAGGTACAACAGGTATTATGTTCAAACGCACCCTACGATCAGGACGCACCATTCATAGCGAAGGTCATGTCGTGGTATATGGGGATGTCAACCCAGGTGCAAAAATCATTGCGGACGGCGACATAATTATCTGGGGCAGATTACGGGGTACGGTTCATGCAGGTGCAAGTGGAGATGAATCTGCAATTATCTGTGCGCTAGATATGAGTCCAACGCAACTCCGCATTGCAAACTATATAGCGACCTCTCCACCCGGCAAACGGGGTAACATAATGCCAGAAGTCGCATTAATTCGAGATAACCAAATTGTTGTGGAAGCCAGAGATTAAACCGAGAAAGGACACGGTATGGGGGCAAAAGTAGTAACGATTACATCCGGTAAAGGTGGTGTGGGTAAAACTACAACGACCGCTAATTTAGGGGTATCGTTAGCACGCCTCGGCAAGAAAGTAGTTGTCATTGATGCTGATATTGGATTACGCAACCTTGATGTGATTATGGGTTTAGAAAACCGTATCGTTTATGATCTCGTAGATATTGTTGAAGGACGTAGCAAACTCCGTCAAGCCATGATCAAACATAAACAATTTCCAGATCTATACCTCATTCCGGCAGCACAAACACGAGATAAAATGGCAGTTAGCCCGACAGACATGATCCAAGTCGCTGATAAGCTGCGTGAGGAATTTGATTATATTCTTGTAGACTCGCCTGCTGGTATTGAACGTGGATACCGTAATGCAATCGCTCCGGCTGATGAAGTACTTGTTGTTACAAATCCAGAAGTATCTGCAGTACGCGATGCCGATCGCATTATTGGTTTGATTGAAGCAGAAAACAAGGGACCCGGCAAGCTAATTATCAATCGTCTTAAACCTCATATGGTTAAAAAAGGTGAAATGTTATCTGCTGAGGATATTACCGATATTCTAGGCTTAAGAATTATTGGTATCGTTCCCGAAGATGACTACGTTATTCCAGCATCAAACAGTGGTGTACCTGTGACACTCAATCCTGAATCACGTGCAGGAATTGCATTTACAAATATCGCTCGACGGATAACAGGCGAGGATATACCGCTTATGAAGCTTGAAGAAACAGGTGGTATTTTTAATCGTCTTGCCCGCTTATTTGGTAGTGGATCAAGCGTTTAACCGGATCACTCGTCAACCAAAGTAAAGGATTTTTCCATGGCAAGCTTTTTTGATCGCATGTTTGGGCGCAATAAACAAGGGTCAGGTGCAACTGCCAAAGACAGATTACGCTTCGTTCTGCAATATGACCGTATCAATATTCCACCAGAAAAAATGGAAGAAATGAAACGGGAAATTCTAGAAGTGATTTCTAAGTATGTCTCAGTGGATAGTGAACGTGTAGATATTGCCCTTGAACAGCGCGACCGTGACTACAGTACACTTGTTGCTGAAATTCCATTTACAGGTGATAGTAAAGCCCCTATAGATACAACTAATGGGGATTCTGAAGACAATTCAACTTCAAAAGAAGAAGAAACCAAAGAAACATAGCTTTAAAATTTCCATTATTCCCTTACCAAAAATCGTCTATTTACCTACGATCAAATCCAACCCTGTGCGTAACAAGACCCTCAGTTATAATGTTCAACCATATAAGTAAGTTCAATTGATGGTTGATATGGTTGATAATATAAGTGTCTGGCGACGATTTGATTATATCCTTTTTGGAGCAACAATCGTTTTAGTTGTCTTTGGCATTTTGATGATTGCAAGCGCAACACAGGATGCTATTGACCCCGATCTTATCAGTCGTGTTCCTGATCAAATCAACTTTGCTACAATTAGCATTTTTGTTACTGTAATCTTAGCATTCATTGATTACCGTCTCTTGGGTGGAATTAGCCCGTGGCTATACGCAGTCATGATTATTCTACTCGCCATGGTATTATTTTTTGGTGTTGAAGGTGATGGTGGAGCGCAACGTTGGCTCAACCTTGGTATCCGAATTCAACCATCCGAAATCGGAAAAATCATACTCATTATTACGCTGTCTCAACATCTGGCAGAACGCTATCAAAATCTTGATAAACTATCAGCAGTTTTCCGATCATTAGCCCATGTAGCGGTACCAGCCGCCCTAATTTTTATTCAACCAGACCTCGGTACGACTATTGTATTTTTGGTGATTTGGGCTGTCTTAGTTTGGTCAGCTGGCTTTCGCCTCCGACATATTGCCCTACTTGGTACAGTCGCATTATTGTTATTGCCAATTGCCTTCACTCAACTTGAACCGTATCAGGTCTCGCGTATTACCACATTCATTAATCCAGAAAGTGATCCTGATGCATTTTTCAATATTCGTCAGGCACTAATCAGTATTGGATCAGGTGGTCCATTTGGTAAAGGCTATGGTGTAGGATCACAAAACACTGGGCGTTTCTTACGGGTACGCCACACAGATTTTATTTTCAGTGTTATCGCACATGAATTTGGGATGGCTGGTGGTGTAACTGTATTAGGTCTTATTACTTTGATTTTAATGCGTATTCTCAGAGGAGCCCGTCAAGCAAGTGATGCACTTGGTAGCATGATTTGCTATGGTGTTGCAGGGATGATTTTCTTCCAGACAGTTGTATCTGTTGGCATGAATCTCGCTCTATTACCCGTTACAGGGCTAACCTTACCCTTTGTCAGTTCGGGCGGTACATCATTATTATTTACGATGGTCGGCGTCGGTCTAGTACAAAGTGTCATCGTTCGTCGTCGTCGCACTGAATTTTGACCTTTTATGAACTCTAAAACACATTATAATAGAGTCTTACGACACAAAGGAGAAATGATTCTTGAGCAATACAGATAACCGTACTGTACGCGTACGTTATGCACCCAGTCCAACTGGCCCACAGCATATTGGTGGTATTCGGACTGCTCTATTTGGATGGTTATATGCCCGTCATCACGGTGGTCAATTTATCCTACGTATTGAGGATACAGATCGTACCCGCTATGTCGAAGGGTCAGTAGATCTTATTCTTGACGCGTTTAACTGGCTCGGTATGGATATAGACGAAGGCCCAGTACAAGGTGGTGATTACGGTCCTTATGTACAATCAGAACGCCTCGACCTGTATCAAAAATGGGCAAATTGGTTAGTCGACAATGGCAAAGCATATAAATGTTTCGCAACCCCAGATGAACTTGCAGAAATGCGTAAAGCAGGTACAGGGTATGATCGACGTTACCGTGACATCAATCCAGAAAAGATCGCAGAGCTGGAAGCCGAAGGGCGCGATTATGTTATTCGCTTTAAGATGCCACTGGACGGCAAAACTGTCGGCGATGATTTAATCCGAGGTACAGTAGAGTTTGACAACAGCGAATTACAAGATGCGGTTATCCTAAAGTCAGATGGGTTTCCAACATATCATCTCGCCCATGTTGTTGATGACCATCATATGGAGATTTCACATGTGACCCGCGCAATCGAATGGCTATCATCGTACCCGTTACATATACAAATTTGGGATGCGATTGGTTGGGAAAAGCCAAAGTTCGCGCACTTACCTGTTTTTCTAAATCCTAATGGTAAAGGCAAGCTCAGCAAACGTTCATCGAGTTTTGATAGCGACGGCCATAAGGTACCTGTCCTTATTCATGAGTTTATAGAGCTTGGCTATTTGCCCGAAGCTGTCATGAACTTCTTGACGAACATCGGTTGGAACTTTGGTGATGACCAAGAGATCTTTACTACTAAAGAAGCAATTGAACGATTTGAACTACAAGATGTAAATCCAGCCAATAGCGCATACCCTGTTGCTAAATTAGACTGGCTCAATGGACAATATATGCAAACCGCTGATGTCGATTATCTGGAAGGTTTGCTCAAGCCAATCTTGGAAAATGCGGGTTTCACAGTCGACAGCGATCGTTTGAAACAGGTCATCCCAATTTTACAAGTACGCCTAAAATCACTCAATGATGTTGTGGATATGGCAGGATTTTTCTTTGATGATTGGGATAATTTCACCGCCCCATCACAAGATATTCTGTTGCAAAAGAAGATGGACGCCAATTCAACTAAAGAAGTTCTCGAAAAATCACTCCCAGTATTAGAAGCGCTTGATAACTTTGCTCATGATAAACAATATGAAGCTATGAAAACTTTTGCAAAAGAAAGTGGATTCAAAAACGGTCAGGTTTTTGGGACATTACGGGCAGCAGTCACTGCACAAAAAGTTTCACCGCCGACGTTTGAAACAATGGAAATCCTAGGCAAAGACGAATCAATTCGTCGCATTAAGCTTGCAATCGAATCACTTTAGGCAAGACTTAAATCTTGAAATTCCACAGTAGACCTGCTACGATTTAGGTCTGCTATTGGGAGATAGTTTAATTGGCAAAACAGCGGATTCTGGTTCCGCCATTCCTGGTTCGAGTCCAGGTCTCCCAGCTCAATAACCCCTCCATCGGCCATTCACCACTATCCAAATCATCAATCCTAGTACTCTATGTCATGCATTATGGGGTGATGATACAATCAAAAATCATACCCGCTTTTCTCTAAGCAGCACGACATTCTGATGTTTAAGCATGAGAGTATATTGAGCACACATTGTTGATATGATCAAATGATTTATACTATCCTTATGTTAAATTCAATTCTGGCAACCAAACTATTTGTACCACAACAACGTCATGATGCAGTGTCACGTTCTATCTTATTACAGCGGTTGGCACATGCAGTAAATGGTAAATTGACACTTATTTCTGCCCCCGCAGGTTTTGGTAAAACCACACTAGCTAGTCAATGGATAAAGCAATCTGGATATTCGCACACATGGTTATCTCTCGATAAGTCCGATAGCGATCCGACTCGATTTTTGACCTATCTCATTTCTTCACTAGAGGAAATCTTACCAGAAGTCGGGGGAGGACTCATTGCCAGATTATCGTCACCTCAGCCCCCACCACACGAGATTATTCTAACGACACTAATAAACAACATCTTGAGAGCAACCGATCAGACCTTTATCTTTGTTATAGACGATTATCATGTACTTGATTCAAGTGCTATTGATAACTTATTAGAATTTTTTATTGAGCATCAACCACCACAGATGCATCTCGTTATCACAACAAGGGAAGA
Source organism: Anaerolineales bacterium UBA6055 (assembly GCA_002428985.1). Taxonomy (GTDB): domain Bacteria; phylum Chloroflexota; class Anaerolineae; order Aggregatilineales; family Phototrophicaceae; genus UBA6055. The sequence continues at coordinate 403,600 of DIYL01000015.1, forward strand.
CCCGTCGTTTTCACTAGCACGTTTGCGAGCACGCGGTGAGTTAATAGAAATTCGTATTGCTGATTTGCGGTTTACAACAGAAGAGATTATTAATTTTTTTGATAGCATTCCGAATCTAAACCTCTCAACGGATGATATATCCACGCTAGAGGCGCGTACCGAAGGTTGGATCGCTAGTCTACAAATGGCTGCCATTTCGATGCAACGCCATGACGACTTGGCGGGATTTCTAGAATCATTTAGTGGTAGTCATCGTTTCATACTTGACTATCTTATGGAAGAGGTTTTAGAGCATCAAACATCAGATGTTGTTGAATTTTTGCTACAAACATCATTTTTGGATCGCTTATCTGGGTCATTGTGTGATGCTGTTACTGACAAAACAAACAGCCAAAACATGCTAGAAATGTTGGAACACAACAACATGCTAATTGTGCCATTAGATGATGAGCGTCATTGGTACCGTTATCATCATCTCTTTGCAGATGTCCTCACTGCTCATGCAAACAAGACATTATCAGAACAAATGCGTCGCTATCAATTGCGCGCAAGCAAGTGGTACGAGGAACAAGGGCTGAAACACGAGGCTATTCAGTATGCACATAATGCAAAAGATCATCACCGTGTCGCAGATTTGTTAGAATTATCGTGGCCAGCAATCTTTAATGGCTTTAAACCAGCGACTTGGTTAGGTTGGGTGCAGACTTTACCTGACGAGATGGTCAAAACTCGTCCTGTCTTGAGTGCAGGATACGCTTGGGTTCTAATAGATGAGCGGCACTTAGATGATGTAGAGAACAGACTGCGTGATGCAAAACGAGGTCTAGATTCTAGCATTGGAAAGAAACATGATGATGTATTACCAATAATTGTAAATGAAACAGAATTCGCATCACTCCCATCAACGATAGCTGGGGGATATGCCTATCTATCACACATGCGGGGAGATGCACCTGCAACAATACGCCATGCTCACCAAGCGCTAGACTTGCTGCCAAAATATGATCATTATAATCGGGGCATTATAGCGTTATTTCTCGGTATGGGATATTGGGAGATAGGTAAACTTACGTCAGCATATGCAGCCTTTATGAAAAGTACTGAAAGTTTAAAACGCGCCAATCATATTCACTTTCAGATTGTTAGCTTAGTCCTGCTAGCAGATGTCAACATGGCGCAAGGACGTCTCCATGATGCACAAAAAATGTACACAACTGCCCTCAATCTGGCGACCTCAGATGCAACTAAATACGATAAAGGCAATGAAGCAAATTCCTTTATACCGGGAACTATCAATCTGTATGCGGGATTAAGTGAACTAAATCGAAAGCGAGGAGATCTTAAAACAGCTCAGGACTATGTCGATAAAGGGTTAGCGCTTCGAAATCAGACTGTTTTCTCAGCAGGCACTTATCGTTTGGCGGTCGAAATGGCATTAATCCAAATAGGCAACAGAGAGTTTGCAAATGCATTAACTATATTAGATGAGCTAAATGATCATAATCAACAAGGAACCGCATTTACACGACACCGTCTAACGGCTTTCCGAGCATATATCAATCTTTTACAAGGCAAATTAGACAAAGCACTAGAATGCGCAAAACACGCAGACCTTTCTGCTAAAGACATAATCACTTTCAGTCAAGAGTTTGAATATCTAACCCTCGCGCGTGTTCTTATCGCTCTATATGCAGAACAAAAGACTGAAACAGCAATTGAAGAAGCCTATCAAATCATCGAGAATCTACTCGGTTTGGCACAAGAGGAGTCGCGCACCGACAGCATTATTGAGTTACTAATTTCAAAAGCAATCATATATCAAGTACAAGATAAGACCACACCTGCCCTCAATACAATAGAAGAAGCACTTCAACTTGCCGTTCCAGAAGGTTATGTTCAGGTCTTCGTTGATAGTGGTCAACCTGTACGCCAACTACTCTCGAAAATGTTAACACTAGGAGGCGACGTAGACTATGTTAGACACCTTCTACAAGTAATGAGTAATGCTGATACTAGTGATAAATCACAAACCGTTGTCCCAAATCAATTACTCATTGAACCGCTCAGCAATCGAGAATTAGATGTGCTTCAATTAATTATCAACGGTCATACTAATCAAGCCATTGCTGATGAACTTGTCATTGCGCTGAGCACAGTCAAAAAACATGTCAATAATATCTATGGCAAATTAAATGTCGCCAATCGGACGCAAGCAATTAAACGTGCTCGCGAACTTAATATCCTCTGATGTTCCCTATTCTCACCGATTAGAACCGACCCTATCCAAAATACACCCCTCAATAGAACCTAAGTATGCCGACATTAGACCTCTAGTTTCATACACTATGTGCAACGGTTGAGTAAGACAGTATCTGATGAATATTTCAGACTGTCACAAACCAGAAAGTAGGTCTTGTATATGCCAGACATGTTGCAAACGGATCGTAATTATGATCAACCTAGTGTGTATCAAATTCGCATCGACGGGCATTTAGATCAGATGTGGTCAACACGGTTTGAAAATATGACCCTAACCTATGAAGGCAATCACATCACATTGCTTACGGGAGAAATGATTGACCAGGCCATGCTCTACAAAATCTTAAGGCAAATTCGAGATCTAGGCTTACCACTACTCTCAGTAACACGCTTAACTTCAGATGATGGATCATAAATTACTCAACTGTCATTATCGTTTTAGTCACGTGACGCATTATTCGTCATACAAACAAATCAGGAGACTATATCATATGTCAGTATCAACACTTTTCCCAATTATGCTCACCATCGCTACCCTTTTTAGTTCATTAGCTACCGGACTTGTTTTCACTTTCGCTATCGTCACAATGCCAGGTATCAAGAAACTAAATGACCGCGAATTTATTCACGCATTCCAAGTTATGGACGGTATCATTCAAGATGGACAACCTATTTTCATCTTGGTGTGGTTAGGGTCGGTTCTAGCACTCATCATAAGCACGGTTATCGGATTTGGTCAACTTGAAGGTCTCCCACGTATCCTGTTAATTGTTGCAACAGCTCTCTATATTTTTGGCATGCAACTTCCGACGATTCGCTTCAATATTCCACTGAATAACCAACTGCAAACACTTCAAGTAGACGCAATGAATGAAGAGGAACTCAAAACCGCGCGTCAAGAATTTGAACCAGAATGGAATCGCTGGAATACCTTGAGAACACTTGTTGCCACAGTCGCATGTATCTTGTTGTTTGTTGTATTGATCATGCTCTAAGGGCGTTACACCGACATAGATGGGCGAGTGCATTGTAATCTCGCCCCAAACCCTAGTATAAGTGAGGTAATTCAATGATCTTAGAGACAATGAACCGTATTGATACTCCATATCCTGCAACTTCAATCGACCGTTTTCTACTATGGGTCGCTAACCTTAAAATTTCGATATGGTTCTTTTTTACATTATTCCTATTGGTGTTGATTGTTATATTTCACGGGCTGGCATGAGTGGCAGGTATCGTTCCATTTGGGACATTTGACCTATATCGGGCGTCAGTACCGGTTTATCCTATCAGTTCTTTCATGCTCATCCACTACCTCAATCATATCGCTCGAAAATCACTTTATACATTCCGATCTGTCATGGATGTTGATGATAACGAATTCGCCTATCTAGAATATAAATTGCTAGTGCTTCCACGTTCTGGTGTACTTACAACAATTATCATTTCGCTTATACTTACGGTCTTGTATGTGGCATCGACCCCTTACTTGCTTAGTTTGATGCAAACACACCTAGCAATTGCCGTAGTAGAGTGCATCATCTATTTCTTTGCATTTTCTATCATGGGCATTTATTTTTATCATAACCTCTGGCAACTCCGCACCGTACGAGAAATTCATAACCATATTAAGCATATTGATCTCTTCAATCGTACGCCCTTATACGCATTTTCTAATCTATCATCTCGTACAGGTATTAGTTTATTAGTCATGAGTTATTTTGGCATTGTTACCGATCCAGCTACCTTCACCAACATAGCATTGATTAATGTAACAATCGCAGCCTCCATCATTGCTGTCCTCTGTTTTTTACTGCCATTACAGGGTATTTATCGGCGGATTGTTGCAGAAAAACGACGAACACTCGCATCTGTAAATCAGAGATTTGGAACAATGATGAGTCAATTCGAAGATATAACAGATGATCAGCATAGTACAGATATAGTCGAATACCATCAAATGTTAGCCAACTTATCTACCACACGTAATACAATCGAACAAATACCAACACTACCGTGGGAGAATTCAACATTATTTGGCTTTATATCGGTATTCTTGATTCCATTTCTTGCAAGGTTAGCTTTCAGTTTTTTATTGACATTGTTTATCTGATAAACGTCTTTTTCCAAAAATATCGCCCACCCACGAAGTACATCTTTACTAGAAATCTATTCTCCAGATGAGGCTATTACCTCACATAGCCTCATCACCGTGGATTATATTGATTACAACATTACCACTTTTACCTTCTGTCTCAACATAATGATGCGCCTCAGATATTTCACCAAGTGAATAACGCTTATCAATGACAACCTTAAGCATATCTGTCGCAATTAGGTTAAGAAGATAATTCAGGTCATCTTCAAGTTGGTGAACCTGTCCGAAAATAACACGTTTATTACTCTTATCAGCAAATACTCTCCCACGAATTATATGCATCACTCTTGGATTCGCTAATACATATCTTCCACCTGATTTGAGCCTGGCCATACTTCCTGAGTATGGGCTTTTACCAATGACATCAAAAATTACATCGTAGGTCGTATTCTGTTTGGTAAAATCCGTCTGTGTGTAATCAATAACATAATCAGCTCCCAATGACTTCATAAGGGTTTGCTTCTTCGCATTATCAACACCCGTCACCTCAGCTCCAAACATTTTCGCTAACTGAATTGCATAAGATCCAATACTGCCACCTGCACCCACAATCAACACCTTCTCATTGGGCTGTATGTTGGCTTTACGCATAAAGTATAGGGCTTCTAAACCACCAACTGGGACTGCAGCAGCTTCTTCGAACGAGACTATATCAGGTTTAATTGTAAGAACCCCTTCATCAGATTTTGCTGGAATAGTGATATATTCAGCATGTCCGCCTAGCCCCGGTCCTGTTGTCCCAACAACAGCATCGCCAATACTAAATTGCGTAACTTTGTTTCCTACTGCTTCGACTTCACCACTGAATTCCTGCCCTAGAACAATATTACGTGGTCGGAGAACACCCATATAGAGACGTAATGGTATAAGTAACCATAACGGAAACCGCTGAGTACGGATTTCATAATCGCCTGCCGTAATTGTTGTTGCATGAACTTTGACTAGCGCTTCATCATCTTTTAATTGTGGTTTAGGAATATCGTGTAGTTCAAGCCCATCAAGTGATCCATATTTTGTCCACACAACCGCTTGCATAATATTTATTCTCCTTCAAATACAGTTGTCTCGGTTATACGAATATAGAATCCATTAGGGTCAAGCACACGAAAGTCTCTCAGCCCCCATGGTCGTCTTGCGAGTGTATCTGCAATTCCCCAGTTTTCACGTTGTACCTGTGAATAAACAGAATCAACATCAACAACTTCAATAACAATCTCGATCCCTAAACCCACTGCACGATTGTGTGGTTTCAATGGATGATCATCTGACAATTGTGATTGATCTTGCAATGCAATCAGTACCCCATCTTTACGAAATACTGAATACGCATCCGGTTGAAAAGTTACGGTCTCAAAACCCAATACACGGGTGTAAAAATCCATCGAACTAGCTACAGAATTCACAAATAATTCAAGTCGTAATCGTGTCAGCTTTCCCCCCGATCATTTGAGTAGGAACAGGTGTATGCTGTTGCGAATAAACAAATTATGCGAGTACAAAGGCGGCTTGAAACACATTCAAAACGAGCGCTGTAAAATAGAAAGCAGGTGCGAGATGCGGATAGAGATCCATTATGGTTAGGATCAAGGGTAACTGCATCGGGACTTCCAGCAACAACCAGAAGAATATTGAGGTCAACGGATTCGTCCGCGCTCGTGCCACTGTAAATTCTCTGTTCTCTGGTAAATTCAGCGAAACGAGTGTAACAGACCAACTCAGAATCAAGAAAACAAGACTACATACGACCCAAAGTGTACGACCTTCAACACCATAATAGTGACCTAACCCGACAGGAATGAGCGCTGCCACAATAACCACAAGCCCAATCGTAACCACTGCCCGAATCTGCCCAATCTGAGAGGCATCATTACTGTTTCGGCCAGTTGCACTGATAAGCGCACCAAATTCCAACAAACACACCGGCAATTTGAGCAATTGTGATTAACAAACTAAAATCCTGTGACATGATTTTCTCCTCCCATAGCATGGTAATGAGTTATACAACTGATCATGAAGCAATCGTAATAACGACATTACCCCGCTTGCGGCCGCTTTCAACGTAGCGATGGGCTTCTGGCACCTGCTCTAATGGAAAACATCTGTCAATAAATGGGCGAACATGTCCAGCTTCAATCATGTCGGTTAATGTGTTTAGGTTTTCATTGGTTTCCTTAGTCAATGAACGAATCGTTAGATAATGCCCATCTGAAACCAGTGAGTTTACAATTTTCTTTTTAGATATTTTGCCAACTGCATCAAAAATAACATCATAAGTTTCACCATTTTGTGTAAAATCTGATTGTTTATAGTCGATGACATGGTCAGCACCCAAAGATTCCACCATCTCGATATTACGTGTACTGCACACGCCAGTAACCTCTGCACCAAAATATTTTGCAATTTGTATTGCATAAGACCCCACACTACCAGATGCGCCATAAATCAGGACTTTTTGTAGAGGCTGAATGTTTGCATCGTTGAGTAAATAGAGTGCTGTCATCCCACCCACAGGAACCACAGCGGCTTCCTCAAAAGAAAGATTATCAGGTTTATGAGCCAACACAGCAGACTGCGAAGATTCAGGTATATTTATAAATTCGGCATTTGCCCCAACAGACATACCTGTCGTTGTCCCTAAAACAACATCCCCTCTCTTAAACCGCGTTACCTGATCGCCAACTGCCACAACCTCACCAGCAAATTCATGCCCAGGAATCTGCTTGTGTTTGAGCCCCATCAGCCCAAGCCCTAGAAAGGCAATCCGCGGCATTTTACGCATGAAGACATCCCCAGCAGTCACACTTGCAGAATACACCTTAACCATCACTTCATTTGCTTTCAACTTAGGGGATGGAACCTGTTTTAGTTGAAGATGATCTGCCGCCCCTTGTTTTGTCTGTACTATTGCTTTCATTGTTATATTCATCTGCCTACTCCTAGGTAACGTTACGTTTACTATTCTTGATTATCTTCTGAATCTATACGTGTGGCTGAAATTAATGTGACCCCGAGATTACGCACTTTTTTCAGCAATCCAAACAAATGTGCCTGATCAATAATTTCTCCTCTAATTATCGTCCCTCCTGTTTCATCATATGTGAATGTCATCCCCTCAAACCATTCCATCCACTGTTCTCGCAAGGATTCTTTTAGGCGAATTTCATAGATTATTGGTTCATGTTGGTGAGACATTTTTCGTTCCTTTATATGTTGGTTAAAATTAGGGGTAGCATATGAGTCTACCCCTAGCTTTATTGTGATTAGTAGCCTTCTGCAGCGTAGGTAATTCCGATGAAAGTTACAGCATCAGGTGCAAGTATTGCAGTTGCATCAGCATCTTATTCCAGCGCTGACAACAAGAATGCCGTAGCGAAGTGATTGACCAAATCATGAGCACGTTCCATATTCCACACTGGATCAGAGCACATTTCATAAAAACCAATTTCAGCAAAGAATGGGAGTGATCCGCAAGTACTACCAAAGACCATGTGTTCAGCATTATCTAAACCAACGAGGATTTTATTTGTACTGGAAACATAGTCAAATGTCGGTTGAGAGCCCCAAGCATAAGGTGTGCCAGTATCAGCAGTACCACCAATTGCCATGACAGGAATCGTGATATTTGACAATCCTATATCGCTAAACATATAAGCATCCCCTGCCATTGGAATAATCGCATCCACACGATCATCACTAAAGGATTCCCATAGACCCTCAGGCATAGCATCAAGTCCAGCGAGTTCAGCCATATCAGATGCATAGGGAAGAATTAGTCCACATAACCACGCACTCGGGTCACCAGATTCTTCTGCTTCTGCACATAGGTTTTCCATATAAGTTAAGTCAAGTTGTGCACCAGCAACTGCCAATGATGTATAGCCACCCAACGAGTGCCCCATCACAGCAACTTGTTCCGTATCAATCAGTCCAGCAAATAATCCACTGTCCTCAACCTGAGTATCCACATAATCGAGTACTTCAGTTATATCTTGAGGACGTAAGATGGAGGATCGATAGAAATCAGTTAATGCCTCATCGAGTTGTTCATGATGCTCCGGAGCAATTACAACGAAACCATGTGAAGCAAGATGTTCCGTCAGCCACACATACTTGGTACGACCTAATAAGAAACCCGGCGAGACAATGACCAGCGGATAATCTCCCTCATCAAGATTAAACGGTGCATCAGCAATTGCTTGACCTGTAACTGTTGCACTCGTGTCTGGCATACCTAACTTGACGACATATGGATATATCGTGGATTCTTCCAGATTGTCAGGGTTCTGTGCTGGGTACCAAACGGTAATATCCAACGGCATCTTACCATCAATGACGAAGTCTTGTGTGCCAACGATGTATTCCCCACGGACTGCGTATTGTGGGGCATCTGGTCGAAATCCAGTATTGTTCTCTGTAACTACATCTTGCGCAAGTACACTCGCAGACAGAGCAAGAACCATCATAATTGCAAATACAAAACGGTTAATAGAAACCATGTGATTACCTTTCGCTTGTGAATTTAAGTTAGCCCTAGCTTAGTCATTAGTGGGTATTGTTGTGGAGATACTAAAGTACTGTTTGAGGTATTGTTTGACAGTCCTTCCCATAACAATACCCCATCGCACCACACCATTTGATAGACTTGTATAATCTTGAAGATAGGAGATTTTATATGACTACATTTGAACTACGTGTTGCAATTACGGCTGCAGATTTTGACAAACTGGTGGCATTCTACTGTGATGGCCTAGGGTTAGATCCGGGTGATATGTGGACAAACAACGGGCAAGGACAATTATTTAATGCTGGGCAAGGCGTTATCGAAATACTTGACCACACACATTCGGCATGGGTTGATAACATTGAGGTTGGACGGCAGGTTTCGGGACAAATTCGATTTGCATTTCATGTAGAGGATATTCAGGTTGCTATGACAAATGCACTAGATTACGGAGCAACACTTTTGCATGACCCCGTATTGACACCATGGGGTGACTTAAATGTGCGACTTAAATCACCTGATGGATTACAAATTACGCTGTATCAAACAAATGCAAGTGAAGCGAAATAGACTATTCCAACAAGCCTAATTCACGTGCACGTGCGACAGCCTCCGTCCGACGCTGTACACCTAATTTACCATATATATTGCGATTATGACCCTTTACAGTGCTCAATGCCAGATAAAGTCGTTCGCTAATATCACGATTAGAGAGCCCTTCAGCCACAAGTTGGAGTATTTCTAGCTCGCGATCACTCAGCGGTTCTATCAACGCTTGATTTGTATCGGTCGGAGTAATAGATAGCTTCGCATCTGAATCGTAGGCAGATAGTAATTTATGAGCAAAGTCTGTCACATCGCCCTGTTCTATCATGAGCCTTAATAATTGTTGTATGGGCTTACCTTCATCAACAAACGTTCTGATGAAGCCTTCAGGTTCAGCAAGAATAAGAGCCCGCTTTAATGCCTCAAGTGCTTGTGACATATCGCCTAATAATGCGTATACTTGAGCTTGTTGTAACAAAATTTGGATCATGCTACCATGTCGTTTGCTATCCTCGGCAAATTTGAGCAGACGTGACAACAACGTCATTAAACCATCAATTGTAGATGTATCACCTTCCCTGTATTTGGCAATCTGGAGTCGAATAAGTACCAAATACTCGAATTCATGTGGGAAGCTTAGTTCGCCATCAAGCAACAATTCTTGTTCATCTGCCCAAGCCTGTGCACGAACCAATTGTCCTTGACTAATCCACACATGTGCTTTCAGCGCACTTATAGGACGCATATCAGGTACTGGGCCCCGAATATATTGTCGTTCTGCCTCATCTAACATTTCTAAAGCATCAGCAAAATCACCCTGCCCCTGCCTCATATGAGCCTGAAAGATACTCCAGCGGTGCTTCCAACGTGGAAAAGCCGCGGTCTTACTCAATTCTTCGCTTTTAGCTAAGTAACGTTTTGCTTTGTCTACATCACCCTGTTCATAATGTAGTTCACTCAAACCAAGATACAAATCTGCTGTTCCTTGCATTGGGGATTCACCCTCATTTTGAGCCAGTTGCAGTGCCTGAAAATATGTATCCAATGCTTTACGTAATTTTCCAAGTGTCAGCAACATGTCCGACAAAATATACGTGCCTGTGATTGCAAACATGATGTTATCAGCTAGTTCAAAGTTAGTCATAGCAGACGAGAAGACTTCGTAAGCTGTTTCCAATTCGCCCTGTTGCCACCATGCCAATCCTAACAATGAACCCGTTATACCACGTCTCAGATAATCATCAGTCGGTAGGAGCTCAAGTGCTTGTTGTGCATAGTCTATGGTAGCAGGAATGTCATTATATGCCTGTGATAGGTATGTCCGCGCATTGGCAATACTCACTCTTAGAAATTCAAATTCCTCTTCATCATGAATTATCATCTCCGTTGATGGTGAATCCAGTAATTTCTCTGCATCATCCAAGCGATCTCCACCCACTTCCAGTTCACCATTTTCTAGTAGCGCCCAAGCATAACCGACATTCAATACCGGACGTACACGGTAATATTCATCAGGCAGCATCCATGCCCATTTGAGCCAAGTTGCAAATTGACGGGTTCTATCCATTTCGGCCCATACCAATTCCATGATACGTGCCACCCGATTAAAATCTTCGGCATCGAAAGCGTGACGAACGGCGTCGGTAGTAAAGCCATTTTGCATATACCAATCGCTTGCTCTTTGATGAAGGGTCGATACAAGCTGAGGGAATTCTATTTTGAGATACACTTGAAGCACATCAGCAAAGAGATGATGATAACGAAACCACTGCCGTTTATCGTCTAATGAAATAACAAAAAGATTGCTTCGTTCGAGCTCATACAATACAGCAGAACTATCGCTTTGGGTTGTAACCGCCTCACATAAATCTCCACTCAAACGATCTAAAATGGATGTTTGAAGTAAGAACACACGAACAACATCCGATTGGCGTAATAAAACTTCTTCAACCAGATAATCGACAATATAACGGTTATCACCAGCAAAGGCTGTTATAAAGCTCTGAATATCTGAACGTCCTTGCATCGAGAGCGCGGCTAACTGTAAACCCGCAATCCATCCCTCATTGCGTTTCTCTAATGCAATGACATCCTCCTGTGCAAGTGGTAAACCCATAACACTATTTAAGAAGTCCATCGCTTCATTAAGATTAAAGCGTAATTGCGATGCACGGATCTCAGTCAATTCACGTCGAGCCCGCAACCGTGAGATAGAGAATGATGGATCTTCTCGGGTGGTTATCACAATATGGAGTTGTTGCGGTAAGCGATCTAACAGGAACGTCATCAGATCATCAATCGGCTTTGCATCAATTACATGATAATCATCCAGTACAAGAACCATATGCCCTGTTGTTGTAGCAATGTCATTAATCAATTCAGTCATCAGAGATTCAACAGAAACAGTAGGCGATGACTGCAAGGTACGCAAAATATCACGACCAATTTTAGAGTCAATTGTCTGTAAAGCACAAACAAGGTATGTCACAAATCGTCTAGAATCATTATCTTGTTCATCTAAAGATAACCAAGCAAATAAGCGATCCGACTTAGCAATCCATTCACTTACAATAGTAGTCTTCCCAAAGCCTGCCGGCGCAGAAATCAACGTTAACTTACGCTGTAATTGTGTATTAAGTGTGTCAATTAGATGTGGGCGCGGTACGATCTCAGATCGTAAATTAGGGGCAAATAATTTTGTAGTTAAGATTTGGGTCGGCATTGTTTGAACTTTATGACAGTAGATATATACGTGGATTCATCATGAGAATCATTTATTGAGTATACCTAGAAATTCATTAGGTTGAGTAGACAATACAAGAAGTGAATTCTACACTGTTTGTCACTGAATACCCTGTGTAATGAGCCAATGGTGTATTTGTTTTGCAATTTTCTCATGGTCAGCATCCATCATAACATTATGTGCAGCCTCATAAGCCTCAATCACATCACATCCATAATATTCAACTGAGCGACGTTGCGTGTGTGGCATCACAGCTTTATCATTATCAGGTAGAACCCACAACAACGGCGTTTTTGGATTTCGTAATGGCGACCAAAACGGCGGATTATATTGGGTCAGAACCAGCATAGATTCTTGACCTACTTTATGATGCAACTCCTCAGCATCATTATAGACCGATCGTTGATAAGCATTGTTTTTGCTACTCGTGGATTACGCATAACATATGCAGATGCACTGCCATCGAACACCGCCATAATTGTACTAAGCGGATCACGTAAACCAGCTTGCAAAGAAGCACTTATCATCTCATGCGAGTTCCATGAAGCAACTAATACCGCAGCAGGTAAATCATCAGAGACTTTTTTAAGATACCATTGTGTAAGTGCACCGCCCATACTATGCCCCATCAAAATAGGCTTTTCTGAATAACGCTTTACCTCAGCTTCTAGAAACTGCAAGTAATATCCTAAGGTACATAAGCGAATATTCCGTTGCATCGGTGATTTTCCATGCCCAGGCAAACTATGTGCATGAGTAACCCAACCTTGCGTTGCCAAATAAGCCTGCCAGGTTGACCAACACCACGCCCCATGCCACATACCATGTTGCATTACAATCGGGGTCTGATAACGTTGCTTATGCGGTTGGTAGGTAATACGCTCAATACCGTTTTCCACACTTTGTATGATTTCGTATAACATTGAACTAACCTTCTCTATACTAAATTTACTAGTTTTATCAATTCATTACTGATCAGAAGTATAGGAATATAGAAGATTGAATTCGTTTAAAGAAATCATGGTACATTATACAAACCAGATTCGTACTATACATCAATGGAGTAAATTGTTAACGCACATTAACATAAGATCATAGATATACACCATTATAGTAGACGGAAATAATGATTAATACATTCAGCATTATCATGATTACAACAATATTTAGTCTTGCCACAATTCTCATTCTCATGCTTATGGCACGACAACGCTTACTCCGTCTCAACCAAACCGAAACACAGATAACCAACCAAGTCAATAAAATTGATGCAACTCGTCTAAAATCACATCTTAAAGACATCGGTATATCTACAGTAAGCATAGATGACGCAGCTTCTGCACTGACAACAGGTCAACAGCAACAACCATCAGCAGCACCAAATCCACACACAAAACAAGAGTCTATCATTCGTATTTTTGACAAAGATAACAAACTCACAACACGTGTAGGCTAATTTCAAACTTCCTTAACTGCCCAATTTAGAAAACATCGTATACAATATTGGTTATATACAGACAAGTTTGATTTGAAGTCTATGACCAACCCCGAAAATAACCCAACCACTACTCTACTCAAAACGCTAGTGCCAGCCAGTATACTAGGTGCTATAGCAATTGGTTCTTTCGTACTGATCTACATGTTATTAGAATCGAGTGTTGCACCATTCCCGCGTCTAATGTTGTCGATGTGTACGCCGCCGGCATTAATTGCGATCTTTCTCGGATTCTATATGCTATTTGGTCCTAAGCGTGATAAATCTAGTTAGGATTTGACCAGTCGATATACAATCACAACTGGCATGTTATAGTTAGGAATTGTTGGCTCTACAACGGCATCAATGTGTAACCCGGCAGACTGGCATGCAGACTGCCACACTTGATACAAATGAACATAATGCTCAACTTCATATATCTCTCTACCACTTTGAAATGTACGACGCGCACCAGATAAATATTGAAACGGGTGAAAATCGCTTAATAATGCAACCCCACCATGGATGAGCACCCGCGAAATTTCGTCAATGATAGACCCCAAATCAGGTGAATGCCCTACTGCAAGTCCACACAAAACAACATCTATTGTTTCAGTCGACAATGGAATCTGGCTCATAGATCCCACTATGCATTGTTGCAACGGAGATTCAAGCAACATCGCCTTACTATCATCTACACCAATAACAGACTGTGCATTGTCTTGTTGCGCAATTAAGCCATAACGTCCCGTACCACATGCTAGATCTAATACACATCGCCCACTTAATTCAGGCATTAGATCAATCATCGTCAATTGTTCAATTTCCATCAAACGATTGTGAGCAATTGGAGGGTAATCCTTAGCCCATCGTTCATATGCAGATTGACTTGTTAGACGTTGGAGATTACGTCGGCGCATTTGACTCAATAATCTGCGGATCATATCACTATGAGACCGAAATCACAACAAGTTCAACCCATTTACGAAAAGCATCTTCCCGTGTGTTGTAAAGAAGCCTTGTTCGTAGCGGTAAACTCAGCCACATATACGAAATTTTTCTACGTTCTTCACGGGTTGTATGATCAACAATCTCTCTATACCAGCGTGGATATTGTAAGAAGAAGTCTGGGCGATTCATAATATTCTCTCGGATGCGCATGTAAAATACGGCACCTGTCGAAATCAGCATCAACCCAAATAAAATAAGAAACCCTGAAGGAACAAGCGCAAGAAGAATAAGGTATGCCAGTGCAACGCCCCACAATACCATTTCTAGCATTGGGCTAAACCCAACCTCATCGCCATATTGCTGAAAAGCGGCCAACACAGGTTCCTTATAGAAGCCAAGCGTAACCATAGTTGAACGGACAAAAAGAATAACCACTGCAAAAAAAATGAGTAATAATATCGTTGGCATGATTACATCCCCAATAAACTTCTGGGACCTTTATATAATGGGCACACACAATGAGTACATTCATCTCGTTTACCATTTGCATAAGCCGCACGTAATGTTAATGCGCTGTCATTGTTCATTACAGTCGATAGCGAATCATCACGTTTCAACTGTCCATAAGCAGGTAAAAAATAACAAGGGCGTAATGTACCATCCACCTCAATAACTGTACTAAAGTGGGGCGCGTTGCATCTTGGCGAAGCAAATGTTTCCTCACCAAGCAATGCGCGAAAGTAATTAACCAAAATTCGGCGTAGTTTCTCGGGAGACTCCACAATTTGACCACGCCTGAATTCGTCGGCAAAATCAACTTCAAGTCGATCAATAATCTGCTCCAGTTCCACAACATCATCGTGTGTTAGAGCTTGGATTGTATCAGTTAGTGAAATTGCCTCATCAAAGCGTTCGCCAAAAGCAAATGGATTACTTACATCAATTGCCAGAAAACTAACAGATTCGGCACCTGCTGATAACGCCATACGAATCATATCAGGCATTTCACGAAAGTTTTGCCGCTGAATTGTGGAGCGAGTTGTCACAGCTAATCCCTCGGATTTAGCAAGCTTGATCCCCTGCAACACTAATTCAAACGCATCTACACCTCGAATTGTTTCATATGTCTGAGCAGTTCCACCATCTAGGCTAACAATCAAATCATCAACATTACCCGCAAACCGATCAATCTGTTTTTTGATCAGAAGCCCGTTTGTCAAGAGCATCGTACGTATACCAGCCGAGCGAAACCGATTTGCAATCTCATGCCAAGCTGGATGTTGCATCGCTTCTCCGCCACTTAATAAAACCCAACGAGTTTGGAGCTTTTGAGCTTGTTGCACCAATTCGTCTACTAAATCCATCGACATGTTACGGCGCGGATTATGCCAAATATCACACATTGTGCAACGACTATTACAACCATCAGTGATATACACAACCATCAATGGTAATGTCGCAAGCTGATGACCAACTAGATTCAATAAATGCTTAATTTGCATGAAGGCTCTCTAAGGTTTACTTTTTGGTATCAATCCAAAACCATGGCGCAGTTCACCAGGAACACGTTCATAAATACGTAAACTTGCCACAGGGGTACAAGGTAATGGAATATCCCAACATTGATTGATATGGCTATCTGGTGTGTTCAATTCCAAACCACTTTCTGTTACAACAACTTTTATGGGTGGTTGTGGCCGCACTTGCAAGCCATTGTCACTAGTTGGTGCAATCCCCCATGCGGATGTTGCCCCGATTAAGTATACAAAATATAGCATACATATACCCCACACCGCAAAAACCGCATATATCCGCCACTGTGATGATAAGCGTGACCATGCAAGTATAGCTAATACCACAGCTGTCCCTGAAGTGATCCACATGACATAGCGAATATATTTAATATTAGGTGCAGTTACAAACCAGACAACAATCATTAAAATCATCGGAATCAGAACCCAAAAACCGATGCCATATCTTGTTTTTTGATGTCGATTTTGCCATGCGCCAACCGCATAAACCAATATTGAAAGGATTGTAAGCCCTGCCGGTATCATAAAGTTTGCATAATCATTAAGCAATGTATTCAACCATGGGCGCAACCACCCCCACGATGATAGCACCTCGTCTGGCTCTCCAAAACGCAATCGTGTATTTGTCGCTAACATCAATTGCCGTTCCTCCAGAAGTTCCGGAGATTCTGCCCAATCCACCTCAAAGCGACCAATTGATTGTGGATAAGCCACATAGCCACTTGTAATCACACCCCGTGCCATCCATGGTATCATCATAGCCAAGCCAAAAAACAAAACAGGTAAACCTATCTGTAGGAGTCGAGATAATCCGCCTTGCAATCCACCACGAACAATCCATACAACCAACACCAAAACACCCATAGCCAGACCGAACACGATAAAGCTTTGTTTGAGTGTAAACCCAACAGCAATTAGAAATGCCAATCGCCAAATCAAATAACGGTCATCATGGTCGGGTAAGCGATAAAATTGAAGAAAATCCAACAAATACATAGCACATAGAAAACCAACAATATCCACAACTGTATCAGTTAGAAAATGTGTCAGACCACCAAATCGTAAGGTGTTAAAGAATAAGTAAGGCAATAATAAAAATGCAAGAATCTCTGACCAGCAGACTTGCTCAACTTGATGCCGATTACGCAACAGTTGAAACCCTGACCAAACAGATTGGATCGAAAATACAAAAAACAATAAGCCCGGCGCGATATGATAAGCACGACCCGACCAGATACTCACATCCAGTAACGCATTATATAAATAGCTAGAATGATTAAATGCCAACGACGAGAATAAGTTATTCAAACCCGGTACAATTGGATATGTATCAATCCACATCACAGCCTGTATATCGCGAAACCCAGTATCGTAAGCAGTCGGCATTTCAACCGCCCGTGTAACAAACCAAACGATAACGAACCCTAGCGCACCCCAAAATAACTTATATTGTTTGAATCTTCTAACAATTCCTAATAATGTATGTCGATATAGCCCTATACTTATCAGACCAATCAGCAGGAGTAATATAAATGCCAAATCATTTACGGGGAATACGAAATGCCATAACTGTAAAACAAATAGCATGACACCAAAACCCAACCAAAAACTATCCAACCATAGAGTGCCTGTTTGTGCCTGTTTACCTAGTAATCGTTGGAATGGCATACCAATACCACTCAACATAAGAAAGAGCACAAACCAACTACCCAAAATTAAACCCATCGTTGTGATGAGAGCAAACATTTGCATTGTCCCGACATATTTGACAGAATTAAGTTTCTACGACTTACTGAAACGGCATTATAATTGTAATGTGACAATTTCACGATGATGACATCTATTATGCTAAAATACTCAATGAATCTATTAAAGTAGTCAAATCTTATGGCAAACGCAGAGATTATTAAATCAGGAGAAGGTCCGAGGCTTGCATTCTTACAAGCAGCGGATGCAAATGAAATCGCTGAAACACTTGTCGCCTTTGCAAACACTGAAGGCGGTATGATACTTGTCGGATTAAAATCTGACGGAAATGCAGTAACAGCAAAAATCAACGGTAAAGACATTGACAAAGCACTCAAAGAAGCTGATGACCTTTACAACCCACCTGTTGTTATCGAAAAGTGGGAAGAAATCCCACTAGAAGAGACAACTAAATCTAAAAAAGTCGATGACAAAAAACCTAAAAGTTCCAAAAAGAAAACAGATGATAAAGAGCCAGCTTCCAAAAAAGATGATACTGAAAAAGATGATGCTAAAGAAGCAGATAAAAAATCATCAACCACCAAAGAAGAAGAAACTACAAGTACATCAACCCTTGTAGCAGTCAAAGCGACTCAACCTAAAGTTGTCTATGCAATTCGCGTCCCACGTAGTACAGAGTTACATGCAATGCACGATGGACGAGTACTCATCCGTAGTGGTAAAACAAACCGTCCACTTGGTGGGCAGGAGATTTTGCGACTCGCTAGTGCTAAAAATACAGGGGACTTTGAATCGGATGTGGTTCCTGGTGCAACTAAAGATGACTTTAGTCGCAAGATGATTGATGAATATCTAGAAAAACGAGCTGATCGTACCAAACGCCCATACAATGGTGAAATTGACGACTTATTCGTCGAGATTGGCGCGACTACACCAGACGGTCAACCTACCGTCACCGGAATTTTGCTATTCAGTGAATACCCTCAACAATGGTTACCACAAAGTGGTGTTGTATTCGCTAAATTCGTGGGTACAACACCACGTGGCGAAAGTGGCTTAGCAGGGTATTCACGTCGTGAAGAACTTACAGGACCCGTTCCGCGTCTAATCGAAGCGACATGGAATCTAGTCTGGAGTGAAATGGCGGTCAGTGCCGTGGTTAAAGGCTTAGAGCGCGAAGAAACATTTGAATACCCACAATTTGCTGTCCGCGAGGCGCTTGTTAATGCAATCTGTCACAGAGATTATCGTCTACGGGGAAGGCGCATCGAAGTTCGTATGTTCTCGGATCGCCTCGAAGTGATTTCACCAGGCGGGCTACCCGGTTTTATCACCGTCGAAAACATCAAAGACGAGCACTTTTCACGTAATCCACGTGTTGTCAGTGGGTTGTTCCAATGGGGTTATATTGAAGAATTAGGTTTAGGTATCGACCGCATGATCGAAGTTATGGAACAAGCAGGTCACTCTCCACCTAAATTTGATGCTCGTCCATACAGTTTTGCGGTAACATTACATAATGAGCGTAAAAAGCCCAAACCACCCGAATGGACGCGGAATACAAATCATCGTCAAGCCCGTGCATTACAATACATTCGTGAAAGTGGGTCGATTACCAACCGTGAGTATCGTACACTCATCCAAGGCGTTTCAGCAGAAACACTGCGGTTAGACCTTGCAGATATGGTCGAAAAAGGTATCCTCATCAAGGTTGGATCGAAAAAAGGGACCTACTACATACTCAAATAAGCGAAGGTATCTATGGAATTTATTGTTCCAGCAATTATATTTTCAATAGCTAGCATTATCGTCTTGATAATATTCCTTCGTATACCTAAGCGCGAAGTCATTATCTATCGTGGGTCAATCGCGACGTGCCTAGCTGCGATTCTTACTAGTCTCGTGTTCCTATTGCCGCTTGACTGGCAACCTATTGCGTTCATAAGCCAGAAAACGATTGCAACAATTCTAGCAGGCATTATGTTACTAAGTTTTGGCTATTTGATATTTTCCTATTTGCGTTTTCAGCCACGCAAATCGCAAATTCAAACCATCTGGTTAGCCGGAGTCATTATCTGGCTAGTTGCATATGTGATGTCAACGATTGTTATTAGCAATATAACAACCACTACAGAAGTCCAAACGATTCCGACCATCATCGGCTTAACAGGAACAGGAATCCTTGGTGCAAGTCTAATTGGCATTTTGATCTGGAACTACTATCTTGTAACCCTACCCGAGCTTGCCAACAGGTCAGCATATTGGATATTCTTGACACTATTTATGAGTGCGGGTGTAGCTTTTATTAGCAGTGGTCTAGCCTCGCTCATCCTACCAGCACTTACATTAATTTTGCTGACAATTGTCGGCCTTTTATACGCTTATGCTTCGACAACCATATTAGATGTTCGTGTTAGCATGATAATGTCAATTCGGAATATGACGCTGCTAACATTAGCAACCACGACCACTCTGCTACCAATTTACATCATCACGCGTTTCAATCTTCTTTCGTCAATCGAAGGAAGCCTAACCACAATCGCTTTAGCAGTAATTACAGCTTCTGTAAGCCTGCCCGTTGCCCAACTCATCCGTAATATCTTTGAAAATATCACTGATACGACCAAAACAAATTTGTCTCTCGCAATTTCAACATATAGTCGAGATGTCTCGTTATCGACTAATCTTGAAGAAGTCGTTAGCGCCACAACCAATACGATCAATCATGTTTTGAATATCAAACGATCTGGCCTCATCCTAATCAACAATACATTCCGCAAGCCTAATGCGGTGGAGTTTGTTGTATTAAGCGGCGTTCCTGTAACGGCTGGTAGCAACCGCCTGATGTATATATCAAAAGATAGCCCTATTTATCTGGCATTTTCAAGAAATCGCGCCGCTGTCACCCAATTTAATATCGACTTTGACCCGATTTATGCCTCAGTATCTCAGCAAGAGCGTAAATTTTTCCAATCATTATATCTACGCGCCTATGCACCTATTGTCACTGAAAATAACCTCATTGGTATTATTGGATGTGGGCCAAAACTGAATGATACTCCCTATACAGAAGAAGAACTGGAATTACTGATTGTAATTGGTCAACAAGTTGGCACAGCCTTACGAAGCGCCCGATTGATTGATGATTTACGCCATCTCAATACCAGCATGCGTTCGCTCAATTCACAACTACAAATTGCAAAACAAGATCTCGAAAAATTGGATTCAATCAAGACAGATTTTGTAACAATCGCCAGTCATGAGTTGCGTACACCACTCGCTCAGGTTAGAGGCTATACAGATATTATTGACAGCTTAAACGACCAAGATATCCTTGAACCAGCCCAAACAAAAACACTAGTTGGCAATTTGCGACGAGCCACTGAGCGAATGGAAGAACTGATTTCAGCAATGATGGATGTCAGTCAGCTTGATGTTAATGCGATGGATTTACGTTTAGTCCGTACAAAACCCGATACAATTATTCGTCTCGCTATCGACCCGCTAAAAGATGCAATTGAACAACGTAATTTAACGGTTGAGACGCATAACTTATCAGAACTACCTGCTTTTCAGTCAGATATGCAACGTATCGTACAGGCATTCAGCAATATCATTGTCAATGCAATTAAGTTCACGCCAGATAATGGAAAAATTGATATTTCCGGTACAACCGAAGTTCGAGATGGCACAGATCATGTCCTATTTGCAATCAAAGATACAGGTGTCGGCATTCAGCCACATGATATTGACCTAATTTTCCAAAAATTCTATCGTGGTTTTGACCCACAACTGCATTCATCTGGTAGCTATAAATTTATGGGAGCAGGACCGGGCTTAGGGACAACTATAGCCAAGGGAATTATTGAAGGACATGGTGGCAAAATTTGGGCAGAAAGTCCCGGACACCATATGGAGAACTTACCGGGATCAACATTCTATATTTCGATGCCAGTCAATCCACCAGAAGACGCTCGTCGTGTGCTTCCAATTGACCCTGAACCATCTACTAGTGTAGAAAATCATCAAACAGCAGAAATACCTGTTGTCCCATCAGATGTAAACAATCCATTGCAAACACTGACCGGACGAGACCGACCAACAGAAGCCAAAAAGCCCACAGAGGGCTAGTGGTCACAGCTTAATTTGTCACTACAACAGGTATATATCCCTGTCAGAATTCTGAGAGGTAAAACTTAACGGCGACGTTCTTTGAGACGTGCAGATTTACCACGGCGATCACGTAAGTAGTAGAGCTGAGCACGACGTACTTTTGCACGACGTACTATTTCAATTTTCTCTACGCGTGGGCTATAGGTCAAAAATGTACGTTCAACACCTACACCATGGCTTGCAATACGACGTACAGTAAAGTTTTCTTCATTACCACCCTTACGAGCGCGGATCACAATCCCTTGGAACACCTGAATACGTTCGCGGTTACCTTCAACAATGCGGACATGAACCTTGACGGTGTCTCCGGCTTCTACCTGAGGGTGTCCATGGTCTTCCGCGAAGAGTGATTGGATGAGTTCTTGGCTCATGACACACTTCCCTTCCATAAAAATACGCCCGAAGGCGCAATCATTATCGTTCAAATAGGTCAAGATTATAGCACGTATAATCCATATCTCACAAGGGCTGTAAAATTAAATTTTGAGTTCACGTGCAACTCTTAATATTCCCACAATAGTCTTGCTGTCGGTAATATCTCCCTGTTCGATCATATCTAGCGCTTCTGCTATAGTTTTCCACTCAGATTCAACAAATTCATCCTTATCTTGTTTAAGCTCGGATTTCACTTGTTCTTTAGACCAATAGATATGAATAAACTCAGTAGTATAACCTGGCGCTGGATGTATGCCATGTAAATCAATCAAATCAAGAGGTTTATATCCAGCTTCTTCTTGTAGTTCACGGGTAGCACACACTTGTGGTGATTCATTTGGTTCGAGTGTACCCGCAGGGATTTCCCACATTACTTTTCCAGCTGGAAGACGATACTGTTTTACGAGTAGGACACGGTTGTCTTTATCAGTCGCCACAACAGCCGCAGCACCACCATGATGCACAATTTCACGTTTACTGACATTACCATCCGGTAATTCAACATCATGTACCTTTAGATGAACCACGCGTCCATCAAATATATCTTCTGTATGAATAATCGTTTCTTTCATACTACCTCCCAATAAATGAAAAGAGGCGGTCATTTTCACCGCCCCTATCAAAAGTATGGCTAAGTTAACCTAGGGTATCTGAAGAACATCACCCATTGTAATTTGATTGATGTTTGTAATACCGTTCAATATCGCCAATGCGTCGACCGTTGTACCAAAATTCTGTGCAATTTCGAATAATGTGTCATACTGTTGAACAGTATAAGTTCGGCTACTTGTTACAGGCGCAGCCCCTTGTGCCACAGCATTCGCTTGAATATCCGCTTGAGCATTATTTAAGATGTCTTGTTGAGCTGCTTGAGCAAGACCGTCCGTCGTCACTGTGCTATCACCAGCACCGGGTACCGCAGCTTGCGCTGAAGTTGTATCTGTTCCGCCGACACCAATATCTGCATTAGGGTCAATCGTTGCTGTTGGAACAGGAACTGATGTAGCTGGCGGACGGAAGCCAGTTGTACCACATCCTGGAATCGTTACACGTCGTCCGATTAAAATCAAACTTGGGTTCGTAATGCCACTAGCAGATGCCATCTCATTGACCGATACGCCATAAGCAAGCGACAATTGGAACAGTGTTTCACCACGACGAATTTGATGTATACAATCAGCGCCGGGAACAATCACACCACCTTGTGGTAAAGCAGTCGGTTGTTGTTGAGTTAGTGGATCTATTGTTGCCGTTGGGGTCAGTGTTGGTGTTGTTCCAATACCTGCTTCAAATGCCTGTGTTGTTGCAACAGCTGCGGCGTCTTGCGTCAATTGTCCAATCAATGCAGTTGCTGTAAGTGAGAAAGTATCTGGGACTTCAGTAACTTCTTGGGCGATTGCTGTCCCACCTGGCACAGTATTGCCGACAACCACAATACCGCCCTCTGGCGTTGCGCTAGGTGTCAAGCGCAAAAACAGTGGATCAATTGTAATTGTTGCATTCGGCATATTTAACAAGGCTTGCTGTGTTGCAGGTAAATCTGGTGTTTGTGTTGGTTGTACCAATACCGGTGCATCCGTTGGTGTCTGCGATTGCATTAAGAAAATTGGGTCAATAGTTGCAGTCTCAGTCGGCAATACTAAAACAGGTTCATCTGTCGCTGTCTCAGTTGGTACTTCTAAAACGGGTTCATCTGTTGCCGTCTCAGTTGGTACTTCTAAAACAGGTTCATCTGTCGCCGTCTCCGCAGGAAGCACAAGGACAACTTCTTCGGTTTCTTCAACCTCGAGGATGACTTCTTCAGTCTCTTCAACTTCTAATATAACTTCTTCGGTTTCTTCAACCTCAAGCACAATTTCTTCAGTTGCTGTAGGTACAACAGGAACCGTTGCAACAGTTGAATCTGTCAATAATTCAGAAACAGGTTGTGCCCCCACGCCCTCAGCAGAATCCCGAAAGCATGCGGTGGCTGTTAAGCTCAACACAATACACAGTATAATCAGATAATAGCGATTTCCACGTTTCGACATCAATCGGCTTCTCCTACCGGTCGTCCGTTAAGTAGTGCTACTCTATTATACTGAACACTCATAGGATTCGACAAACGTAATTTGCAAGTTATTCAGTTTTTAGTAACGGAACTTTAACTTCTACAGCCAAACCGGGGTTCGGTATACTATCAAAATTCAATTCGCAGTTATAAATACTCGTCAGCAATTTGACGATTGCCAGACCCAATCCCATGCCTTGTTGCTCGAAAAACCATCTTTCGAATTGCATATAAGCCCCAATGGAATTGATGTCTTCGCGTGCTATACCACGCCCTTCATCTTTTACACACAAAATATAATAGTCATCCTCAACTCGCGTTGAAACATGAACCTTCTCACCATCTTGTGTGAATTTAAATGCGTTATCAACCAGTTCTTCTACAATTTTATTCAAATGTAGATCAAACATTTGTAGAGCACTTGCATCAACTAAATTCGTTTCAAGGTCGTTATGACGTCCATAATGATCAGCACGACTATAGACCTGCATTTCAATAATTGAAAGCGGCATCTCTAATTTCGCATCATCCACATTAATGATTGTTTGATTCCCGTTACGGGCAACTTCAAGTCTCGCATAAAATAGATAATTTTCCACCAACCGATACAAACGATGTGCCGCAACATTGATATGTTGTGACCAGTCTGTAATTAAATCCGGCTTGAGCGATTGCGATTCAACTGTCAACATTTCAGAAAATCCGATAATCGTGTTAAGTGGCGTTCGCAATTCATGCGGTAGTGCCGTCATGATATTTTCTGCCATAGTATCAATGCGTTTAGATGCCGCGCGTTCCAACTCTGCAATTTTCTCTAAACGAACACGAATGCTATCCAGTAACTCATTAACACGAAATGGCTTTGTTAAATAATCATCAGCCCCTAAGACCATCCCATGCCGCATATCAACACGATCCGTTTTCGCAGTTAGAAATATAAATGGAATCGTAGCCGTATCTGGTGTGGAGCGTAAATCTTGTAGTACACCATATCCGTCCAACTCTGGCATCATAATATCGCATACAATTAAGTCTGGGTAAATCTGTCGTGCAAGATTCACACCAACAACGCCATTTTCTGCACCTTTTGTTTCATAACCCTCTAGGGTCAGCATTTCAACAACATCATCACGTAAATCTTTTGCGTCTTCAATCACAAGTATTTTGGTCATCGAGTCACCCTCGATCTATCTCACTAATTTCCTACAATCATACCAATAAAAGTCATAATCTAACACAAAGATTGACATTTATAACTAGATTATCCCACTACTCACTAATATTAGTATCACAACACCAGCAATAATACGATAATATCCGAAGATTATGAAGCTGTTGCGTGAAATATACTTCAGTAACCAATCAATTGCAAACCATGCAAACACGCCAGATAACACCGCCCCAAGCAGTAATAGGAACAAGTCATCACTCTGTAATTCATCTAAAGACCGGACTAATGTATATATACTGGCACCGCCCAAAGTCGGTATCGCGAGGAAAAATGAAAACTCGGTCGCAATCCGTCGATTCATTCCAGATAGCATCCCACCGACAATCGACGCACCCGACCGTGACATACCCGGAATTAATGCCAAGACTTGCACCAACCCCACCATCAGTGCTTGACGAAACGTCACGTCTGTTATTTCACCATCGGTGCTATCAGTCGCATTCCGAAAACGCGGTAAACGTTCCACAATCAAAAAGACAATACCACCAATAATTAACGAAATCGCTACGACTGTCGGCGAAAACAAAACCGCCTCAATTTGATCATCAAACAATAATCCCATCCCTGCCGCCGGAACAAACGCGACAAAGATCAAAAACCAGAATTTACGAATCAGCGGATTTTCCCTGACCTCACGCGCATGGGTTACAAATGTCGACCGATAATAGAAAATCACAGCAACAACCGCACCAATCTGGATGAAAATTTCGAATACTGCCCCCATCTCATTAAAATTTAAGACTGATGTACCGACGATGAGATGCCCCGTAGACGAGATCGGTAAAAACTCGGTGATGCCTTCGATTAATGATAAGATGATGACCTTTATAATGTTTTCCATAACACCTCATGAAGATAAACCAAATAAATGCGAGGCGTATTGTACATCACACAGGGGATACTGCAATCGGATAATCTCACCCGCCAAATAATCGACCCGCGACCATCAAGCCCAACACCACACCCAACAAGCAGAGTCCATTTGTCACCAGTACATTGAGGATAAACGGCATCCAATTGCCATCTTGTGCCAGCACGAGGCTCTCATTAGCAAACGTCGAGAATGTGGTGAACGCCCCGAAGAATCCCGTCCCGACCAGCAATTTCACATTCGGCGACACCCCAACGCGCGACCCAAACCACACACCGAATATCGCCAATCCAAACGACCCCAGTACGTTCACAACCAACGTCCCATAAGGAAACATGACCCAAGTAGGTAGTTGCCCTGCCCGTTTAATCACAAATTCGTTTATCCACAAGGTCATCAAATACCGCGCATTTGCACCCAAGAAGCCACCCATGCCAACCCATAACAAATTTTGCATATGTAACACCCATCTATTTTTACCCCATGGCGCGCCCGTCTGACGGAGGGAACAGAGGCTAAAATATGTCTACGCCATATTTTTTGCCTACGGCAAACCGCCCTCAGTGTTCAGTAAGCGAGAAGGGGGACGAACAGATACGAAAACCACTAAAGTTGATACGACTGTGAGAAAAGTTGTAGTCGCGAGAGGACGAACGCGCATTATTGATATTGCCTGACCACGACCCACCACGCAACACACGCAGACCATCAACCGACATATCTTCACGTCTATCATTTACCTGATAGGGATATGGTTTATATACACTGGCTATCCATTCCCAGACATTACCTGCCATATCCTGTGCCCCAACCCAAGATGCCCCCTTAGCACGACCACCAATTTCTGCTGTTGTCTTACCTGAATTGCCACGATATACAACCAAATCAGGCTGAAAATCGTTCCCAAACGGGTAAATTAGATTATCAAGTCCACGCGCACTATATTCCCACTGTACCTCTGTCGGCAACTTCCAATTTTCACCGAGCCATTTCGCAAAGGCGTTACATTGATGCCATGTTACACCCACAACCGGATGGTTAATCTTTGTTTTATCCTCGTACGAATCTGGATGCCAATCTGAAAACTCAGGTACGGTCACAGCACCGTTACTTGCATTAACCGCCTGTCGCCATTGTCCATTCGTAATCGGATGCCTACCGATCCAAAACGGTTTATCAATCACCTGTTCATGTACAGGTCTTTCTCTCTTTGATATATCATTATCTCCCATCATAAAACGTCCACGTGGCACAAGGCACATGTCTAATTGCAGACCGTTGACTTCAAATGTGTGAATATAAGGTGTCCAGTCGCTGTTCTTTTTACCTTCAAAATTCCGCGCTCGTTCGATTGCATCTTGTAGGGGGTCATGCTTAGTTGTACTGGATGAGGATGAGGCATGCCTCATCCCTACATCTGGGCTATTATTAGTTGCATCATCAACACCCAGTTTTTGTTCCAACGCCTCATCCCGCCCATATTGCTTCACAAATTCCTCATAGGCATGGCGCGCGACTTCCGCCAACATGCTATTGCCTGCCATCAATTCGATATTTTTTCGGGCTTCACCCTTTGCTTGCTCATCAAGTATTTGTGCTAAGCGTTTTTGGGCAGTTGGTGCAAAAATTTTATCCTTACTATCAATCACCTGTTGCAAGAAACTCATTGCTAGCGAATAATTTCCTGCTTGCAAGGCTT
The DNA here is from genome assembly GCA_002428985.1 of Anaerolineales bacterium UBA6055. Classification (GTDB taxonomy): domain Bacteria; phylum Chloroflexota; class Anaerolineae; order Aggregatilineales; family Phototrophicaceae; genus UBA6055. The sequence continues at coordinate 431,930 of DIYL01000015.1, forward strand.
CTTCCGCAAGTTAGATTGTCTCCACCGGATTGATGCTCGGTTTCGGTTCATCAGGGCGACTGATATCTGATTTGTCATCAAAGTTACCCAAAGCAATTTGAACCCGTATCTCACCCAAACTATTGGCAACAATGCGCAAGGTTCGATCGAGGTTGTCCTCACCTATTTTATGAAACTGTATCCGTTGTTTGCTAATTTCTCGCGGCGGTTTACACTCGCGCAACATCAGAGGTAATATCGGCTTATTCAGCGACAATGCGTAGCGGAATTCCGCTAAACAATAAATCGAGTCCACTGCTTGTGGCGACATCACAAAAATAAAGCATTCACAATCTTCAATTGCGCTCTGAATTGAATGCCACCAATCACTTGCAGGCACAATCTGTTTGTCCATCCATGCATCATGCCCATCTTCGTTTCGTAATTTTTGCCAGAGTTCGGTCACCCACGGCTTATCAAACCGCGAGTAGCTAATAAACAACTTCATTTATAATTATCCTAATAACAGAAGTGTATACCCAGTCTATTATGACCCACCTACCCACCAAACACAATAAACACCTAAATCGCGACCCTATGCTCACGTTATCAAGTCAATTTTGTGCTAGACTGACACAGCATGCTACGACACAATCATGTACAGGAGCATTGCACAAAAAAGTTTTTTCCTGTGCAAGTGCCAAACAAGGGTATGAATCACTGCAATAGCTTGGTATTTCTAGTCTAAGTGATTGGCACAAATATAAATTTCAATGGCACAAATTGCGCAAATAACTCGCACCATGCACGATATTCTAAAAGCATGTAGACTTGGCACAGACTCACCAAAGGACGATTCATGGACTATATTCGGCTCTTACGAAGCAACCCCGATTTTGCCAAGTTATGGGCAGCGCAAGTTGTCAGCTTATTAGGGGATTGGTTCAATACCATAGTTATCTCAGCCCTCATCGTGGTTTACACAGAGGGCACAAATTATCAAGGCATCGCCGTCAGTGGTTATCTCATTGCCCGTCTGATTCCGCCACTACTGATGCGTCCCTATGCAGGTGTCCTTGCTGACCGCTTTGATCGCAAACGCCTGCTTATCATCAGTGATGTGCTTCGCGCGATTGCTGTACTTGGCTTACTCATCGCAACACAAGGTCCCGAATATCTTCCTCTCATTTACGTGTTTACCGTCCTACAATTTCTCATCGCATCCATTTTTGAACCCGCCCGTAATGCATTGATGCCAAGTGTTCTCTATCGAGATCAACTGGTCTTAGGGAATACCCTCAGCAGTATCACATGGTCAGCCATGCTCGCCATTGGCGCGATCATTGGTGGCATTGTCGCCGAATTATTCGGGATACAAGTCGCCCTCATTATCGACTCTGGTACATTCTTACTCTCCGCTGTTATTGTGATGACATTGACTGTCCCCGAAACCCCAAGCTCCGAAATCGGTGAAAAAGCCCGTGTTGTCCTCGACAAATCCAAGCGCACCTTTTTAGATGGTGTCCGCTATCTATTTAAGCATCCTGCGACAGCCGCTGCCATCTTCGTCAAGTCGGGTCTGAGCATCGGTAGTGTCGATGCGGTGCTTATCATTTATGGCACGCAACTCTTCGTCATCGGCGACCAAGGCACAACCTCACTAGCGATTTTATGGACGGCGTTTGGGGTCGGTTCGATTATTGGCCCAATTATCACCAACCGCTTTAGTGATGGTAGTGTCCGTGTCTTGCGCCGTCTTGTCATCGTTGGATTTATGATGGTTATCACAGGCTGGATTCTATGGGGATTATCGCCATCTCTTGAGCTAGCAGTTCTAGCAGTGATGGTTCGTGCAATGGGCGGATCAGTCAATTGGACATACAGCTCAGTCATCATCCAGAAAATTGTCCCCGACGAATATCTCGGGCGCATGTTCTCACTCGATTTCGCTGGTTTCGAACTAGTACAAGGCATCAGTGCAATCACTGTAGGCATCTTAATTGATGCAGTAGGTACAGGTAACGTATCCGTGATTGTGCTCGGCACAGGAATTCTGTCATTCATTCCGTTTACAATTTGGATTTGGGCAGTGCAACAACTTGACAAACGCGAAGACGCCCTTACAAAAACACCCGCATAAGGAGATTCTCATGACAACATTTCAATATCATCCAGATATTATCGAAAACTACCCAAACATCGTTGGTGGCGTGATTCTAGCGCGAGATATCCGTAATTCGCCCACCCCCGATGAGCTAAAAGCAGAGTATATTGCTGAGCAAGAAGCTGTTAAAACACGCATCGGCGACACACCTTTAAGTGAAATCCCATCACTCAGTGCATGGCGAAGCGCGATCAGTGCATTTGGCGTCTCACCAACCAAGTATCGTAGCGCTGCCGAAGCCCTCGCCCGTCGCCTAACGAAAAAAGGTGATATTCCCAGCATCAATACCTTTGTAGACCTGGGTAACCTCGTCAGTATCCGTTACAACCTACCCGTCGCCATCTTCGACACCCGTGAAATTGAAGGCGCAGTAACCGTTCATTACGCAGACGGGAGCGAAGCATTCACAGAATTAGGTAGTAATGAGATTATCTATCCAGAAGTGGGCGAAGTCGTATTTTCCGACGCAAAAAAGATGTGCATCGCACGTCGGTGGTGTTGGCGACAAAGCACAACGAGTGCCGCCAATCCCGATACAACCAATGCGATCATCACAGTCGAAGCTCATCACGATAACGCATACAATGACATTCAAAATGCGGTCAATGATTTACTAAAGTTGTTTGAAACATATTCTGGCGGGACATTCGAATCTGCGATATTAACTGCCGACAACCGTGCTACTTAGCTTTACGCAATCGCGCAGTGATGACGGGTGGGATTTGCCATAGATTACGCCAATCAAGTCGCTCAGATTTATTCGCATTATCCGGGGGATAAGCGGGCTCTAGCAACCCATCCATTACGAGCCCATTCGCAAAAGCGACACCAAGTAACTCATGCATCGGGCGATGATAGTAATAATGTGGATTGGGTTCGTTTGGTGAACCAGATCCTTTGACGGGTGGCATATCCAGATATGTGCGTAATTTCACAGCATAATGATCGGATACAACCCCATCGACATCAATTTTGTCGTGGACAAATATCGGGTTATTGGAGTTGAATGCAGGGTGCGCAGTTGAATAAACAAACCGACCATCATTTTTCAATAGTTGATTAACAGCTCGAAAAATTGGCTCAATAACAGGCACATCCATCAGTGTCATCGTACAGGTAATCGCATCAAATGTTCCAGCACCCAATGCCACCATCGCTGCTTCATCTGTGGCATCAACTACAAGATAATCAATCGGTTCGCGCGATGTTTGTCCTCTCGCCTGTGCTAATTTAACCAGTTCTTCACTAAAGTCAAATGCGGTGACTATGCCTTCCAATTCAGCTAGTCGTCGTGCCAACACCCCACTCCCACATCCGATGTCTAATACGCGTTCACCTGCCTGTAAATCCAATAGTTCCTCAACTGAAGGACCAATCAGTGTTTGATGAAAGCTGTTTCCATCATCACCGTGCATATCATCCCAGAATGCTGCTTTATTGTTCCAGAGCTCACGCCCTTCATCATTAAGCTGTTTGGCATCCATATTTCACCCCCAAATATATTATATTCGTCCTATACGTATGCTATACTCACATACTCTATAATACATACATTTATTCTCAAACCATTGGATTTGAAAGTAGCCTCATGGAAGAGATTTTTATTTTTGCAATCGTCGGTATCTTAGTTGGGCTATCTAAAGGTGGTCTTGGTGGACCAGTCCCCGTAGCCCTCACTGTCCCCTTACTCACATTGATTATCGCACCTCAAGAAGCTGTCGGACTTGTCCTTCCGTTATTAATGTTTGCAGATGTATTTGCACTCTATTTTTACTGGGGGGAATGGAGCAAAAAATATATCATCCTTATGTTGATTCCGGGGTTAATCGGCGTAGCATTTGGCATGTTTATACTTAAAGATATTGATGCCGTCACACTGAAGCGAACAATTGGCGGATTTACGCTTATCGCATTATCTTTCAAAATCGCCAGCGACCGTCTCAAATCAATTCAGTATCAACCTGAAAAGTGGCATGGATGGCTAGCGGGTTGGGCCTCAGGCTTTGGGTCAGCATTAGCTAATGTTGGTGCACCACCGTTTACAGCCTATCTCTTACTACAACCCAAGATGACACCGAGAAGTTTTGTCGGCACAACGACACTCTTCTTCGCGATCATTAACCTAACCAAACTACCTGGATTTATCGCTATCGGCATTCTAGATTTCAACGATCTTCTAAATATAATATGGGTATTCGTCTTAATCCCATTTGCCATTTATGGTGCGCGATGGGTTATTACACGCATTGACCCAAAAACATTTGAATGGTTGATGATGGTTCCATTACTAATATTGAGCATCTCACTATTATTTTTTAGTTGAGCCAGTCGCGCAATTTATCTATCCCAACTAACATTTTGCTCGCATATTGGCTGGCTAATGTATCTAATTCTGATGATGACACTTGCGTTAATGCTAATGTGCCATCAAAGTCAACATATGCAAGGCGCGCTGTATACGCCTCAGAGGCTATACCAAACGCTGTACCCGGTAGCAATGCGACACCTGTATCTGCCAATAATTTCTCACACATCTGGAGATCAGTCTCAAGTCCTCGCGATCTAAACTGATCAGCAAATGGACTGAAATCGAGCAACATATAAAATGCACCTTGTGGTGGGTGTACACGCACCCCGATAGATGAAATCTTATTGAATAATTGATGACCGATCGCCTTTAATATGCGTCGTTGTCCAGCTAAAAACTCATGGGTTACTGTGTCTAATTCATAAGCAGACATCGCTGCAACTTGAACTGGTGCAGGAGCGCATGAATAAACCTCTGACCCTAAGCCAATCAATGCATCAAATAAATCTGTGGGTGCGTCAGGTGGTAGAATAAGCGCACCTAAACGCCAACCACCTGCCCCGCACCATTTCGATAGTCCTGTTGTTACCATTGTGCGTTCAGGGTAAACACTTGCTAAAGATACATGTTGCCCTTCGTGATGCAGTAATCCGTAAATTTCATCAGAAACGACCCAGACTTCATACTTCCGCAAAACAACCGTCAAAGCGGTTAACTCTTCAATCGTATATGTCAACCCGTCAGGATTTCCCGGATAATTCAATACCATCAAGTTGGCTTTATTTGGTTCACTATATTGCGATAACACATCATCTAAAACAGAGGGTGTAACTCGCCAACGGTCTTCATAGTGCGTCGTAACTTTATGTAACGTGTGGTGTGCAAGCTCTGCCTGTGGTGCATAAGATACCCATGACGGCGCAGGCAAAAAGACATTTGCCGATTGAAAAGCATGCATCACATTGTAGAGGAGTGGTTTTGTACCGGGTGCAACCAATACTTGCGATGCAGAGATTGGATAACCGTCAACCTCACTATGAAATGTAGCGATTTTTTCGCGTAAAGCAGTTAATCCAGCCACAGGTGTATAATCTTTGCGGTGACTTGACTGTTCTAACGCCTGACGCACCCGTGTAGGCGACAAAAACGGTGACTCACCAAAGCCAAATTTATAGACAGTCTTACCCTGCGCCTCATGTGTTTTCATTTGCTCGTTAAGGGCTAATGTTCCAGATTTTGCTACTTTTAAAAAAGTCACTACATCATCACCTTATCAAAAATCTATATGATTTAATTATTGCTTATCATCGTATTCGTTTTTATGAATTCTAGTACCTCAACAAGTGAGTTGAATACATAAGGGGTTATCTGACGGTAAGCATCTGTATTCGATAGTTCATGATCAGGAACTGCAAAACAGGTCATCCCTGCTCCTGTTGCAGATCTTACACCTGTCAAACTATCTTCAATTGCGAGACAATCCTCTGGTTGAACTTCTAATTGTTGAGCCACATGCAAGTATAAATCAGGGGCAGGTTTAGCATTAGGCACGTCATCTGACGAAAATCGTTTGGGAATTATATCCAGCCAGTGTTGATTACTTAACGTTGTTCGTATCATTTTATGTGAGGAATTTGAAGCGATAGCACAAGATATTGTGTTATCAACAATATACTGAATCAACTCAACGGCACCATCGGTCGGAGCTGTTTGCTCCCTCAATATAACGGCTGAACGATCTTCCAATTCATTTTCTAATTGTTTTGTATCGATGTGCAACAAATCGTATACTTTTTGCAGTGCTGGAATAAATTCATGCACCGCCATCCCAAGAAATTGCGCATGTTTAATAGCATCATATTGTCGGTCATATGCATTGAGCATATCTTTTTCAGCTTGCTTCCACAGCTGCTCTGTGTTTACAAGTGTTCCATCCATATCAAGAATAATTGCATTAACCTTGTCTATAGTCATCTCATTCTCGTATCATGTCGTCACAAATCACCACAAATAATCACATATATAGCTCTGAATTCATAGGATGAAGCTATACTCAATAAATTGACAGAATGCCCGGTTTGCGGATAATCGTATTATGATGTGATCTTCAGTGAGAGCGAGATGTGATGGTAACAGTCGTAGATTATTTAGCGGAGCAACTGGTAGAGGCAAATGTAACAACTGTCTATGGTTTACCCGGTGGCGAAAATGTCGAAATTATGGAAGCTATTCGTAAACAGGGTATAGAGTTCGTTCTAGTAAAAAACGAAAGCTCTGCTTGTTTTATGGCTGCAACCCATGCCAGACTTACAGGTACACTCGGTGTCGCCCTAACAACACTGGGTCCCGGCGCAACCAATGCCTATGTTGGATTAGCCCACGCGTTTCTTGATCGCGCGCCAGTCTTGCTGATTACCGCTCAAACTGATCCTTATTTGATTGGTACACATACACACCAAGTGATTGATTTACAAGCTAGCTTTTCACCTATCACAAAGTTCACAGCTGAACTTGATGTTGAGACAGCCCAATCCACAATTCAACATGCAATTCACATGACAACATCAGGTCGACTGGGTCCGGTTCATCTTGGTATCAATAATCGTGTCGCATTGCAACAATTGTCATCAGTGAGTCAAATAGAAAATATGCTAGATTCTCCAGACCCTGATTTAACAGAGATTGTTAAAGATATTCAGACATTAATCAGTGGCAAAGAAAAACCCGTGTTTGTAGTTGGTCTGGGGCTGGAAAAAGACAAGCCCTATTCGCAAACACAGGAACTTGCAGAAGCGCTTGATGCACCTGTCATCGACACACCGAAAAGTAAAGGGGCATTCCCTGCTAGACACCCTCTATATGCAGGTACGATCGGGCTGACACGTACGGATCCTGTGTATGATGTCTTAGATGAAGCAGACTGTATTATTGCTGTTGGATTTGATGTAGTAGAATTGGTAAAACCGTGGGATCAAAAACAACCCCTGATTTGGATCGCTAATTGGGCAAACCAAGACCCTCGTATACCCTGTGATGTCGAGTACGTCGGCAATATAGTGACACTATTAGATGAACTAATCAAATATCTTGCCTCATCATCTAACAGTGGATGGGGAGAAAAACAAGTAGCACAGTTCCGTAACCAACAAAATGCGGTTTCTTCACCCGCTCCAAAGCCAAATACCTTACTACCACAGACAGTTCTAGAAGTTATACGTGACAATACTCCAGATGATATAACGATCACAACTGATGTTGGCTCGCACAAAATTTTCACAGCACTAAATTGGCAAGCACTAGAACCCAATCGTTATTTTGTATCGAATGGCTTATCAGCGATGGGGTTCGGTCTGACCAGTGCAATAACAGCATCAAAGATTACAGGCAAGCCAACTATTTGCATTACAGGCGATGCAGGGTTAGCAATGGTTGTTGGTGAGCTTGCCTTACTGGCAGATTATCAGTTACCCGTGATTGTTGTAGTTATGAATGACTCCGCTCTCGACCTAATCCGATCAGCACAGAAGCGACGTAACCGTCCTGTTTTTGGCACAGAATTTAGCAACCCCAACTATAAGCTACTGGCAGGAGCATACAGGCTGGATTATGCTCATGTTGAAACAAGAGAACACTGCGAACAAGCCATCCAATCAGCACTGGAGTCAAAATCCCCCACATTAGTTGAAGTAATGATTGACCCGATTGGCTATCCAACCACAGTCAAGTCAACAGGTGATTAGGACAAAATATGCATCCACTTGGACAGACACGAACAACAATAAAATCGAATCATGCATTTATAGCACCGGACGGACATATTAAATCCTCCCTACAGGGTTGGGAAAACACACAAGTTACCGTTCTTATCTCACCACATATGTTGAAGCGCCCTCGATTTGCTCAGTATATCGCGTACATGTCAGATGAAAGCTCTGTCGGACAACCCGCACAAGGTATTCAACGCGTCATTTTTATTATGGACGGTCATATCAACCTGACTGTAGGTGGAGAAACGTACGACTTATCCGAAGGATATTTTGCATATATTCCAGCCGATACGAATCACAGCATCAACTCCCAATCTAATTCCAAACTCTTAGTATTCGAGAAAAATTATGTAAAACCGACTCTACCAACTGACTATCCGAAAGTTGTAACAGGTAATGCATGGGCAGTTGATGGATCACCATTTCTCGGTGACGAGAGTGCACTCGTACGTACCCTATTACCTGACACACTCGAATTTGATATGGCAGTAAATCTGTTTACATTTCAAACAGGTACTGCCCTACCTTTTGTCGAGACTCATATTATGGAGCACGGGTTATATTTACTTGAAGGACAAGGAATTTATAGGCTCGATGAAAGCTGGTATCCGATTCAAGCGGGTGATGCAATCTGGATGGGGTCATATTGCCCACAGTGGTTCTGTGCTATTGGCAAAACACAAAGCACCTACATTTATTACAAGGACATCAATCGCGACGTACTGAGTCTATAATTCCCTAACTTGACATTGCGATTTGTATCAATTGATGTGAGATATTCCGAATATTCGCTACAATCATCTCATGAATGATCGATTGAATAGGAATTTTTATGTCTAATGATTTGATTTTTAAGTCAGCAACTGACCTCGCTACCATGATTCGAAACAAATCTATCTCTGCTGTCGAATTACTAGATGCTCACATCGAACAAATAGAAAAAGTGAATCCAGAAGTTAACGCAATCGTCACCTATTTGCCAGAAATGGCACAAGACATCGCCAAAGAAGCAGATGCCCAACTCTCGCGTGGTGAAGACGTTGGTGTATTGCATGGTTTACCGATTGCGCATAAAGATCTCGCAGAAACCAAAGGTATTCGCACCACCAGTGGATCACCTGTCTTTAAAGATCATGTACCGGATGTTGATGCACTGATTATCGAACGCCTCAAACAAGCTGGATGTGTGACCTTAGGTAAAACCAATGTACCGGAATTTGGCGCAGGCTCACACACATTCAATCCATTATTCGGTGCAACCTTGAACCCATATGACACAACAAAATCATGTGGTGGTAGTAGTGGTGGCGCAGCCGTGGCTCTGGCAACAGGTATGATACCTATCGCTGACGGTAGTGATATGGGTGGGTCATTACGTAACCCAGCGAGCTTTTGCAATGTTGTCGGATTTCGCCCTTCCCCCGGACGTGTCCCAAGTTATCCTAAAATGCGTGGTTGGAACACCTTGTCTGTCGTTGGGCCGATGGCACGAACTGTGGAAGATATAGCCTTACAATTACAGGCAATTGCTGGATACGATAGTCGCTCTCCCATTGCTATTCGTGAACCCGTTTCTGTATTTGCCAAGCCACTAGAACGTGATTTTAAAGATGTCAAAATTGCTTGGAGTCCTAACCTAGATTCCTTTGAAGTTGACCCAACAGTAATTTCCACGATTGAGAAACAATTGTCTGTCTTCACAGATATGGGTTGCCATATTGAACAAACACATCCTGACTTCAGCAATGCTTACGACTTATTCCAAACCTTACGCGCACAAGGATTTTCTTCGTCATTTACTGATCTATTCGAAGAACACGGCAAGGATACATTTAAAGAAACTATTCAATGGAACGCTGAGCTCGGTCAAAAATTGACGGTACATGATATTAACCGTGCCGATATTCAACGTACAGAACTCTATCACCGTGTACGCGATTTTATGGAAATCTATGAATTCCTCATACTACCAGTTGTGCAAGTCCCACCATTTCCAGTTGATTGGGAATATCCAAAAGAGATTAATGGTGTCGAGATGACGACTTATCTCGATTGGATGATGGCATGTGCATATATCACTGTCACCGGATGTCCTGCAATATCCGTACCGTGCGGATTTAATGATGATGGTCTACCTATAGGCTTACAAATTGTCGGTCGTCCATATGCTGATTTTGAGGTTTTGCAACTAGCATATGCTTTTCAGGAAGCGACTTTGTTCTATCAACAACAACCTGCAATCGCTATAAACTGAGTGCTATACTCAGACCCTTTGATAGACTAAATTTACTGGAAAGTAGGCATTTATTTTGGAACTCACATTATTAAATTGGGTACTGGCTCTACTCCCCGTCCTGACAGTGTTAGTGTTGATGGTCGGTTTTGGGTGGGGAGGTAGTCGCGCCGGTAGTGCAGCATTTGTAGTCGCCTTGATTCTAGCATTTACTGTGTTCGGTGGAGATCTACAATTGGTGATCGTTGCCGTCAGCAAGTCTGTATTACTTGCAGTAGATGTACTGTATATCGTCTGGATGGCTCTTTTCTTTTATAACGTCACTAATGAAGCGGGTACAGTCGCTTTGATTGGGCGTAGTCTCCCACGCCTGACATCCGACCGTGCAGCACAAAGTTTGCTCATTAGTTGGGTGTTTGTGTCTCTTTTGCAAGGTGTCGGTGGTTTTGGTGTTCCTGTAGCAGTGGTTGCCCCGTTATTAGTAGGGCTCGGTTATACTGCAACACAATCAGTCATCATGGCATCTTTAGGACATGGATGGGCGGTCACATTCGGATCTTTGGGCACTTCCTTCGTCGCATTAACAGCAGTCACAGGATTACCCGGGGAAGTACTTGCCCCAGACGCAGCGATCGTTCTGGGTTGTGCCTGTTTGATTAGTGGCGCGCTAGTAGCATATGTCAGTGCAGGATGGGATGGCTTTATTCGTAGTATTCCAATGTTAATTATCGTCGGGATCGCAATGGGCGTTACACAATATATCATCGCGACAAATGGCATGTGGACACTCGGATCAACCTCAGGTGCGTTAGCAGGCGCAGTCGTCGGTGTACTCTATGTCTTATCACCACTCAATCGTAATAAGGCAGCATCTAAACAAAAAGAAGAAACGCAATCTCAGTCACGTAATCTCGGGTTAGCGATTGCCGCCTATATCATTTTACTGGTAATCGCATTCTCTCTAAATTTGATACCGCCACTCGAACAACTATTTGATAGTGCAAAAGTTAGCATTCAATTTCCAGCGGTATCAACAGCATTTGGATGGGAAGTACCCGCAGAAACAGGGCGTGTCATCAGCATTTTCGGTCATCCCGGTGCAATTTTATTTTATGCAGGTGTAATTTCCTTCATTATGTATCAACGTGCTGGTTATTATGAAGAAAGTGGTACATGGGTTAAAATTTGGCAACACGTCCGTAAGTCTGCAACAAAATCAACTATTTCAATATTAGCCCTAGTCGCGATGGCATCCCTCATGACACATACTGGGATGACCCAAATCATCGCGCGTGGCATCAGCGAAACGTTCAGCGCATCAATCTTTCCGTTATTTGCACCCTTTATTGGCACACTCGGCGCATTTATGACAGGTAGCAATACAAACTCGAATGTGGTTTTTGGGGCGCTTCAACAAGAAACAGCGACCCTACTTGGACTTAGTATTCCTGTATTACTAGCAGGGCAAACTGCAGGGGCATCAGTCGGTAGTGTGCTAGCACCAGCAAAAATTATCGTCGGGTGTAGCACCGTAGGATTGAGTGGAGAAGAAGGTCCGGTTATCCGCCGTATGCTCTGGCTCGGACTGATTCCTGTCGTGTTTGTCGCCGTCTTCACATTTATTAGAATAGGACTTGGCATATGATAAAATTAGCGATCATTGGCACAGGTGGAATTGGCAAAACGCATGCTCAAGCCATACAACAACTTGACTCGTGTGAGCTTGTCGCACTCGTCAACCATCGTGAAACATCGATGCAGGCATTCGGGGAAGAATTTGGTGTAAGCCGTCAATATGCAACCATTAATGATCTACTGACAGACGGTAACGTGGATGGTGTGATTATCTGTACACCTAATTTTCTACATGCATCCCAAGCAATTGCAACACTTAAAGCTAATGTGCATGTTCTCGTAGAAAAGCCAATGGCGATGTCCGCAAGCGATGCACAAACAATTCTATCAGCACATGAAGAATCCTCTGCTGTGTTGCAAGTTGCCCATTGTTGGCGATTCGACGAAGAAGTTCAATATGTACGTGATCAAATTACGTCGGGTGTCATTGGCGACATTATCCGTACAAAAGGGTATTCTACTCATGTCAATTGGGGTCCTTCTGGCTGGTTTACACAAAAAGACTTAGCAGGCGGTGGCGCACTTGCAGACATGGGTATTCATGCAATTGATACAGTCCGTTTCTTATTGAATGACCCAGTTCCAAAATCCGTCTATGCTAACATCGGAACACATTTTGGTGACTATGATGTCGATGATACGGGTATTATCATTATCAACTGGACAAACGGTATCAGCTCAACTGTAGAATTTGGTTGGTGGCAACCTCATAGTGACGGTATTGCAGCCAATACACAATTTTATGGAACAGACGGTTTCTCACAATTATTCCCAACACAGATCAGGTCATTGAATAAGGAGACCCGCCAGATAGAATCACTGGAAACAGGTTACCCTGACATACGTGATCCACACGTTCCCCTTTCCATCTATGTTAACCAAATAGCGCACTTTATCGAGTGCATTCAGACTAACCAATCACCAATTGCTGATGGTCAGGTTGGATTTGTAAATATGCAAATTGTATCGGCTGCATATGAAAGTAGTCGAACGAGGCAAGTTGTTACGATTAGCTAAATTGTGAGGTTTGCATAGTAACTATGAAATAAAATCTGGGAGAGAGGCGGATATTTGATTGAATCATATTTGCTTTTTGCATTATATCTGTAAAAAATCCCCACGATTGCATCATCAGTGTAAAAAAGATCCGTTTGTAGTTTTTGCATTATAACCGCGAAAAAAGTCTGTAGATTTAGAAATAACCTTGCACAATACCGATTGTGTGAAGGTAAATAATAGTTATCAAAACGAATGTCCTCAATAGGCCAATCACAGAGTAATCATTTGGCAAACATGCTAAACTGAAATAAATGTATCAAATTAACGAAGTTAAGCGCATGCAAAAAATACTACTTATAATAATCTGTCTGCTATTGGCACCTTATCTCGGTCTGGCTCAGGACGAGGTACAAACCCAATATGAGAAAGCTTTGCAACAGATTCTTCAAGCTGAAAATTCAGGGGTGAAACAATTATCTTTATCTCGATGGTACTTGACTGAACTACCACCTGAAATTGGCAATCTAACCAAGCTACAAACACTAAATTTGGATGGTAATCAGTTAACGAGTCTACCGTCTGAAATTGGTAATCTGACCAACCTACAAACACTAAATTTGGACGGCAATGAATTAACGAGCCTACCGTCTGAAATTGGTAATCTGACCAACCTACAAACACTATGTTTATTTAGCAATCAGTTAACGAGTCTACCGTCTGAAATTGGTAATCTGACCAACCTACAAACACTACGTTTATATAGCAATCAGTTAATAAGCCTACCGTCTGAAATTGGTAATCTGACCAACCTACAAACACTAACTTTGCATATCAACAAGTTGACGAGTCTACCGCCCGAAACTTGGAATCTAACCAACCTACAAGCACTACGTTTATATAGCAATCAGTTAACGAGTCTACCGTCTGAAATTGGTAAGCTGACCAACCTACAAATACTAAATTTGGATAGCAATCAGTTAATAAGCCTACCGCCCGAAACTTGGAATCTAACCAACCTACAAACACTAATTTTGGGTGGCAATGAATTAACGAGCCTACCGTCTGAAATTGGTAAGCTGACCAACCTACAAACACTAAGCTTGGGTAACAATCAGTTAACGAGCTTACCATCTGAAGTTGGTAAGCTGACCAACCTACAAACACTAAATTTGGATGGCAATCAGTTAATAAGCCTACCGCCCGAAACTTGGAATCTAACCAACCTACAAACACTAAATTTGAATGGCAATCAGGTAACAAGCTTACCGTCTGAAGTTGGTAAGCTGACCAACCTACAAACACTAACTCTGGATAACAATGACTTGACGAGCCTGCCAACTAAAATTGGTTATCTGAAACATCTAAAGACACTAAATTTACAGAACAATCAGTTGACTAGCCTACCGTCTGAAATTGGTTATCTGTCCAACCTACAAACACTAAATTTGGATGGCAATCACTTGACGAATCTACCGCCTGAAGTGATCGAGCACGGTACTCGATCCACATTAAATTATTTGCGTGTTCAAGCAGAATGGCATTTGCAACGTTCCATAATCAGTAGGTTGATAGGTATTGGAATATTGCTTGTAATAGTGTTGGGTCTGCGATGGCAGTCTCGTCGTCGTTACCATAAAACGAAACGGAAAATTGATACTATTTAGCAGAGATGGTTCTGCAAAAGTAGAATTTCGTTCCACACTGATAAGAGAACCTGAAGCTAAGAATTCTGTGAACCATCTTCACTTACCACCATGCAAACCAGCATTTTTATGGCTATTTTTGAATCATTGAGCTAGTAAGTATCTCAAATATTTACTGATTCTTGTCGTTGAGATGATTAGATTGATGCAACTCGCGCAAAGTTTTTGTAGGCAATTTATTGATGTTTAATTTATTCCGCAGTTACGTTGCAAATCTGTACCTCTCTAATTTCCCTTTTTCCACATTTACAACGTAAAACAACAATTTTGTTAGTATTTCATCGCGTTGAAAGATCCTATCCCAGTACAACTGCTCTGAATTTTCCGTGCTTATGATGCAATCTTATTCTATTTCATAGTTACGATGCAAATCACAAATTGAGTATAAATTTTAGAGTTTTATAGTAGAGTGAATTGTACATGGGCAGAAAAATAAATTCTGCCCTTCACACACAAATGATTTCTATCCGAGAACATCACGCAATTCATAGGCAAAGGCAGGTGTTTTGCGCCCTTTAACCCGAAGTTCACCGAGAGGCCGAGCTTTCGCTTGATTGCCAAGGCGTTTGATAATAGCTTCTTCCACAATAATTTGCCCCGGTGCGCTCGATTCTTGAAGGCGCTTCGCAAGATTTACCGTATCTCCAATCGCGGTGTAATTTAGAGCGCGCTCTGTACCAATGTATCCGACAACTGCTTCACCAACATTCACACCGACACTATAAGTCAAACGATGTCCGTAAATTTCATTGACTTCGGCAGCAGCTTTCATCAATGCAACCGCAGCATCAGCAGCACGATGGACATGATCTGGTTGACGATCCGGCGCATTGAAAATTGCCATCAAACCATCACCGAAGAATTTATCTAATGTGCCTTCCCAGCCAAGGATAACGCCTGCCGCAAGATCAAGATAATGATTCAAAACTTCCACCACTTGCTCTGGTTCGGCGTTTTCACTCCATGCTGTATACCCGCGTATATCAGCAAATAACACACTAATTTCCTGACGAGTTCCGCCAAGAGTCACATTATCTGGTTTATCAATCGCGCGCTGAACAACTGACGGCGGAACAAATCTTGCAAAAGTATCTTTGACCTGCTCACGGGATTCACGTAAAGCTTGCATATTCTGGGAATTGACAATTGAAATTGCTGCATAATCACCCAAGGCACTCAACAAATTACTATCATCATTGGAAAATGTCCGCGATTCACGAGAAAAATTTGCAACGCCGATAACGCCTACAGGACGACGCTCATGAACAAGAGGCGCATACGCGACCGAGACAGGCGAATCAGGGTCGTTTCCATTTTGTAGTTGTTCCCTACCGAGTGCAACAGGGTTGGCTTTTTTAAGAACATGAGCTGCAATTGGATCCTGTACTTCATAATCAGAATACTCGGCTGAGGCAAGTTCACGCCGTTTTTGCGCACGGCATACCAAGCGTTTATTATCCAATAGATAAATGTAACCTTCTTCAGAACCCGACATTTGTACAGCAGCATCAACAATACGGGGTAGCAAAACACGTAAATCTGTTGTTGCCGTCACATTCTTCCCGACGTTGTATAAAATATTCAGCTCTTGCAAACGCCTCTGTAATTCACGGTTTGCATGGATTACCCGTTCAGTCAAAGCTTCTTTTTCACGACGAAGGCGAATCTCAGATAGACTCCGTTCGATCGCATCTAACATTTCATCCGGTGTATATGGCTTCTTCACATAGTCTTTAACACCTAGCCGATGCACTTCTACTGCAATTTCTTCTGAGCCATGAAATGTCATTAAGATCACTGGAATATCAAGATGATTGGCATCCAATTTTTTCAGAACACCAATACCATCCAACCGTGGCATTTGTAAATCAAGCAAAATGAGATCTGGACGGTTTTGTAGTGCCATTTCCAAGCCTTCTTGCCCATCACGCGCCGTCAAATACTTGAATCCATTAGGCTTCAAAACATACTCAACTACAAATTCACGATTTTCTTTACCGTCATCTACGACTAGTATGGTTTCACCAGACACTCTGCACTTCCTTGCTATGTAGACTTTGATTCAAGTATAACAAAAATGATATTTCTTGCTGACAATATTATGCCATCAACACAATACTCTGTATATTGCGACGTATGCATGTTACGTTTATAATTTCCTAACACTGTTCAGCTATTTTGATTTATAAATCATACAAATTTAAACACAATCCACCATTCCTTAGTATCACTATATGCTAAAATCAGCCTTAATAACCGTTAACATATGTTATGTGTCGTTAGAAAATACTAAGGCAACGTTTGAGTTTTCATGTCAGTAAGGAGCAAGTATGTTCAGCAACCCATCACAAGACCTTCCCCGTCCGCGCCTCAAAATCCCTGGAATGTTGATGGAAACAGTCAGCACAGTGATTTTTATCATTGCTGTAACGGTATTATTTGATTTAGCAATACCCAGATCATTGGTTGATGGGCATAGTATGGAGCCAACATTTTACGGAGAAGATCGTCTAGTGGTGAGCCGTGTCAATTATCTTATTGACGAGCCAAAACGTGGGGACATCCTTGTATTTAACTCACTCGTCGAGAGCGAAGCAGAACGCGGCGTTATGTTGATTAAACGTGTCGTTGGCTTACCTGGAGATACTGTAGATATGCGTGAACAGCAAGTCTATATTAATGGAGAGCTACTACCTGAACCGTATATTAAGGAAGCTTGCCAGATTAGCCGATGTCGTGAGGAAACATGGCAACTGGGCGAAGATGAGTATTTTATGATGGGAGATAATCGAAATAATAGTCGTGATTCTAGGCGTTTTGGTCCCGTGCCAATCACAAAAATTGTTGGTCAGGTAATTTTTCGATATTGGCCTCTTTCATCTATCGGCATCATTGCAAGTTAAAAGATCGCATCTTACTATGTTTAAAAAACAACAAACGTCACCCAAACCAAAACTACGATTACCATCTTTTCTAAGTGAACTTGTTGGGACACTTATTTTCATTATTGCTATCACTGTAATATTTGATCTTGTTATACCACGCTCACTTGTAGACGGGCAAAGTATGGAGCCAACATTCCAACATAATGATCGGCTTGTTGTTAGCCGAATTAATTATCTTTTTGATACACCAAAACGAGGTGACATTATTGTTTTTAATGCGGTTGTTCCACAGGATTCTGCACGTGGCATTATGTTAATCAAACGCGTTATAGGTAAACCCGGCGATACAATTGAAATCCGTAACCAACAGGTTTGGTTGAATGGTCAATACATAAATGAGCCGTATATCTATGAAGCATGTTCAGTTATCAAATGTCAAGATAACGTTTGGTTATTGGGCGAAGATGAGTACTTTGTGATGGGAGATAATCGTAATCATAGTAACGATTCGCGTTCATTTGATGTCGTGCCATATAATTACATTATTGGACAAGTCATTTTCCGATACTGGCCTCTTTCATCCATAGGTATCATTGCAGAATAGGTGTGATATGAAAAATTCTAAGCGTAACAGTTTTACATGTCCTCGATGTGGTGTCGGACGTTGCCAGCCAACCACAACGACTTTTGTTGATGTCTATGCAGATCAGTTGCTGAGTATCCCCAATGTTGCCGCAAATATTTGTGATGTGTGTTACTTTGCAGAATTTGACCAGTCTGCGATAGAATTATTATGGTCAGAGATTGAACTGGATGACTTTGCTGATGATTTTGTTCCATCAAAGGGTCAAGAACAATCGTCCACTTTTGGCGAATAAGCATCTGGAAGGTTAGCCATCATGCAAGTAATTACAGTTGTGGTGCTGATTATTCATCTCATTGGGCTTTCCATTTGTGGTGGACTTGTCTTTTCTTTACTAGCCTCAACAAACCGTGACGAATCTAACAATTTACTTGCTCTTGTCAGCACAAGCCTTGTCATATGGATCAGCATGACACTATTGCGTCGGATGGCAATCACATCTGGGGTTACAGATGTAGGATTCATGCAATTCAACCTTAATTTACTCATGAGTGCTTGGCTGATATCTGGGGCATTATACTTTGTATTTATAATACGCTTCGCAGAAATCCGATCGACACTACTTGATGGTTTAAATGTACTAATCGTAGCTGTTGTTAGTATCGGCCTTTTGCTTACATGGACAAATAATGTCTTTGTTGTCTCTACGAGCGAACCTATATTTTATGAAGTATCAATATCTGCGTTTCTATTGATTGGTTTTACACAGGCGTATATGCTCCTGTCTTTTTGGTTGATGCTTAATGCTACCAATACAAAATCTTCAATTTTGTTGCGTCCTACCCTACTCATATTTTTGGCTTTTGTAGTTTCAAGTTTTGATATATGGATTGACACACTCGGCATTGAAGTAATTTTCATTGCATCTGCAATAACACTGATCGGTTTAAGCATCTTAAAACGACAAGTCGCTAACCCGCAAGAAGCTCTTAATCGTGATTTACAACTAACAAACACAGAACTGCAACGAACAATTAAAGATTTAGCGCAAGAAAAATCGAAAACGGAAGATCTCAACCGAGAATTACTTCAGGCAAACCGATACAAAGATGAATTCTTAGCGACAATGAGTCACGAGCTGCGGACACCACTAAATTCTATTGTGGGATATAGTGAGTTGCTGTTAAGCAATATATATGGAGAACTGCACGAAAAGCAAGTAGACCGTCTTGAGCGCATCTATCGTAACGGGAGACATTTAACCGGAATTATTAACGCAATTCTCGATCTAAATCGGATTGACTCAGGGCGTATGCAATTGATTATTGCTGACTTTGAATTTACCGATGTGACAAAAGAGATTATTGAAGAATATAAACCTCAAGCTGAAAAGTCGGGTGTGGAGTTTATAATTGATGTGGCGGACAACGTACCTGTGTATCGTGGAGACCGTGAACGCATTATACAAGTAATCAAAATTATTGTTGATAATGCTTTTAAATTTACTAACGAAGGCAAAATCAAACTTATTGTCAATTATACCATTGTTAGCGAAGGAAAAAGCGACTCATTTGCTTTGCCAACACTTGGATGGCTTAAAGATGGACATTGGGCGATAATTGAGTTAGTTGATACAGGTACTGGAATCCCTCCTGAAGAACAGGCACGTATTTTTGACCGGTTTTCGCAAGCAGATTCAAGTAGAACCCGTGAGTATGAAGGTATCGGTCTAGGTTTAACAATTGCTCGCAAATTAGTTGAATTACATAGTGGCTTAATCTGGGTAAAGAGTTATGTCGGTCAAGGTAGTACATTCTATGTGGCGTTACCATACCAAAATGTAGAAATCCTAGAATAAGCCAACAATTTCAAGAAGAAGCATGTAAGGAGTCAAGGTGTCAAATAAGCGTGTGCTGGTAGTTGAAGACAACCGAGATAACATGACATTGATTGTAGATATATTAGAGTCAATGGATTACTCTGTTATCAAAGCCGAAGATGGAGAAGAAGGCATTCGGGTGGCAGGCACAGAACACCCAGATCTCATCTTGATGGATTTATCCCTCCCTAAAATTGATGGTTGGGATGCGACAAGAACAATTAAAGCCGACGATAAGCTTAAGCACATCCCGATCATCGCACTTACAGCACATGCAATGGTTGGAGATCGGGAGCGAGCCTTAGAAGCGGGCTGTGACGATTATTTGACGAAACCAATTAACCTAAGAACACTAGCACAAAAATTGGCAACATTCTTAGAATAGCGAGGATAGTCCAATGGAAATTTTAGTAGTTGATGACAACCAGGACAATATTGACCTGATCCAAGATATTCTTGATACGATGGGGTACGACATCAAATCAGCGATGGACGGGCAAACTGCTATAGATATAGCCACAGCAAATCATCCAGACCTTATCGTATTAGATGTCAATATGCCCGGGATGTCCGGTTTTGAAGTTGTCGAACATTTGAAGCAAAACGAACTCACACAATCAATTCCGATTATTATGCTCACAGCCCTTAGCGATGTTGAAAATCGTGTCCAAGCCATGACATTAGGTGCAGAGGATTATCTCACTAAACCATTTAGCCCGCGTGAACTTATTGCTCGTGTCGAACGCCGTCTACGATCTAAAGTCCAAACCGATGATCTTAAAGCCAAACAAGAGCAGATCCGCAATACTTTCGAAAGATTCGTTGCCGCACCAATTGTGCAAGAAATGCTCAAATCCCCTCAGCAAGTTAAACTCGGTGGTAAACTACAAGAAATTACTGTAATGTTTGCTGATCTAGAGGGATTTACCAGCCTGTCAGAACGTACAGATCCAGAAAAATTGCTTAGTGTTCTTAATCAATATCACTCGTTAATTGTCAAAATTATTCAACGTTATGGCGGTACAATTGACAAATTTATCGGCGATTGTGTGATGGCACTATACAATACACCTGTCGAACAAGAAACACACATCAGCAATGCTGTGAAGTCTGCCCTCCATATCCAAGACGAATTATATTGGTTTCATCAAACTGTAGAAGAAGAATATCGGCTAAAAATTAACTTTGGTATTCACACAGGTGTCGCAGTTGTCGGGAATGTCGGTACCACTGAACTAATGGATTACACAGCGGTCGGTGATACCGTGAATGTCTCTGCCCGATTGCAAGGTCTAGCAGACAATGGTCAAATACTCATTAGTGAAATAGTATATAAAGCGGTCGAAGATTTTGTGTTTGGTAAATCGCGCGGACCTCTGCCAGTTAAAGGTCGCCAAAATGCTGTTACAGTCTATGAAGTATCCAACACATTTATTGAATAACTAAGGCAAAACAGTGCACCATTCAGAACAACACATCAGAGAACAAGTTTGCCACATTGGTCGTCTCATGCACCAACAAGGTTATATTGATGGGACAGCAGGAAACATTACAGCACGTTTGAGTGAAGATCGAATTTTGACAACACCAAGTGGACTCGCAAAAGGTTTTATGCAACCCGAACAGCTGCTAATCGTCAATTTGAATGGCGATCGCGTTGATAAACCGACAGATGCCAATCGTCATTTACAGCCAACATCAGAAAGTCATATGCACCTTGAATGTTACCGAAAACGCCCTGATGTAAATGGTGTTGTGCATGCTCATCCCCCCACTGCAGTTGCTCTAACACTCATTGGATATGACTTCAAACAATGTATCATCCCCGAAATGGTCGTCATTTTAGGGCTCGTCCCCACAACTCCCTACTCAACACCTGCAAGCCCCGAAAACCGTGATGCAATTGCAGAACTTATCGTAGAACACGATGCAATCATGCTCTCTAATCATGGCTCTCTCACTGTCGCTGATGAGCTATGGGATGCCTATCTAAAACTTGAAAGCCTTGAACATGGTTCAAAAATAATTCATCGTGCCTTACAGGTTGGACGCATTACTGCCAAAATCCCATCTCATCAAGTTCAGAAACTGCTCCAACAACGGCAATCACTTGGTTTAATGAGACCTGGCGACGAACAACGTTTTGCAAATTTACTCGCATCATCCGTCAACTAAAATTACTTTACGAAAAGTAACAGATACACGCCGAGTACGATGATAGATCACGCCATCAATCATGTCTTTTTTACGAGCTGAAATACCATGTTTCCAATTATATCGTGCTTCATCCCGCATTATTAAAAGACTGTTCGGTTCTAAAACTAACTCTTGTTTCTCTTGAGTTTCTAAATGAATAAAACTCATTACACTGGCTGACTGCAAGCTTAAAGATGCGATTACATCACCAAAGCAAGGTTCACAATCCACATGATGTGCTATACCCTGCCCTGAGTTATATTCATTAACAATCATCTGGTCAGCTTGTACTCCAAATTGTGAATGCTCTAAAAGCAATTTAACTAAACCATTAGACCACTTGGGCAAATTCCCAAGTTTCATTTCAGCAGTTACTTTTCGTCGTTTGTAATCATAAATATATCCATAGTGTTGAACACGTCGCTTAAAATCCACACGCCATTCTTCACCATCAATATTTTTTAATAAAGTGTGCGCAATATTTTCCGAAATTATGTCAGGTATATAGGTCAATCCAGAAATCATTCTTAAATCTCTTACTCAAAGAACTTATGTTCTGAAATTATAACATAATATTCATAATTTGATATAACTTGTACTTGACTTCCAAACGCAAAAATTGTAAAATTCATATTGTTGTGTTGGCCCCTTCGTCTAGCGGCCTAGGATGCCACCCTTTCAAGGTGGAGACACGGGTTCGAGTCCCGTAGGGGCTACCTAATGAGAAATAACTCGAACATTGACCAGTTATATAACTGGTCTTTTTTGTTCCCATATTATTTTTGCTACACTCTTCAATGCTATTTCGTATGTGACCTAAATATGCAAATGGTGCGTGTAACTCCAACCAAAGTATTTTTCCATCAGAATTAACAACTACTCGTCTAACCATCTCGCGCAATAGCCTCTTTTGACTACCACGCTCTAATTTCTTATATAGTATACCGATTTTCGAAATTATGGTGAGTGCACTGTCAAGATTTGCAATATGATCTTGACTTTGAGCAATTAAAGAGTCAAGTGCGTGTTGCAGAGAACGTCTTCTGCTTTGCCATTCCAACCACATATTATCCCAAACTTTCTCAGAGATCTTTCCGGTCGCATAAAGTCTTAGTGAACGCACTTCTTCATAGTCAATTTCTTTTAATTTATTCTCAAGATCAGCTTGCTTCGATGGTGCAAGCAAATCTAATGTGTACTCAAGGTCTTCATAAAATGATTTGCGTATTATAGGAATCAGTTCAGGAGCAATCTGAATTTTCAATAACTCCATTGCAATTTGGCTATCAACAATGTGACATTGAATATTGATGTTACTGCTTGTGACACAATAATATGATGTACCACCACCGGGTCTAGAAGCATTA
>DIYL01000008.1 GCA_002428985.1 Anaerolineales bacterium UBA6055
GTCGAAAACACTACTTGCAACAAGCCGCTGGGATGAGGTAAAAATATAAGCATTGTCTCCTTTATTTCCACACCGCTTCTGTCCGAAAGTATTCGATGACTTACAGCTGTTCAAGCCATTCTAGAATTATCTGATTTGTTTCTTCTGGCTTTTCTTGCTGGATATTATGACCACTGTCCAGAGTGACCACTTCTACATTGGGTACGAACTGTTTTAGTGTTGGTGATTGAGGAATCACATCGCGGTCACCGTGGATCATAAGCGCTGGTTGTTGGATGATGGGATTTACATCTGCCAATAAGTGCCAGTTACGATCTAAGTTACGGTACCAATGGATACTACCCGTGAACCCTGTTTTTTCGAAGGCGGAGACAAAAACTTCCAATTCGCTGTCACTCATGATGGGTTCGCCGAGTGGTTCTTCTGCTCTAGCAAGATTAATCATTATCATACCCGGCTCAGGTGCTTTGGGTGGTACGTTCTTGCGGAACATATTGCGAAGGAACTGGGCTGTATTTTCATCGAGCACAGCATCTGCAATCCCCGGTTGTCGATTGAAGTGGACAAAGTAGTAATCCCCACCGAAGAATTCTTCCATCATCTCGATCCACGGTCTATCCCCGCGTTCCTGATACGGTACTGCTAGTGCTATCACGCCATTTACACGGTCTGGATGCAACATGGTCAGTCTCCATACGACATTTGCACCCCAATCATGACCCACAAAAGTGGCATCTTCATATCCGTAGTGATCGAGAAGTGCGACGAGATCACCTGTCAAATGTTCAATGTCATAGTCTGTTACTTCGGTTGGACGGGATGAGTTGCCATAACCCCGCTGGTTGGGAACGATGACATGATAGCCTGCTTTGACAAGTGCAGGGATTTGATAGCGCCAAGAAAAAGCATGCTCTGGCCAACCATGGCAGAGTACAATTGGTTTTCCTGTATTTTGTTGACCAGCTTCAAAAACTTCAAGCTCTACACCATTGACTGAAATGAGTGTGGGTTTGGGAAAATCGGTTGAGTTGAACATTATATCTCCTTTGTTTTGTTGTTGTGTGGAAGCCAATTGCTACCTCATAATCTAATTGTCTGGCATAATTAGGACAGTTTTCGCCCTGTATAAAAGGAGTTTTCATGTATTCTCCAACAACTCGTCTTTTGGCTGTTCTGGCACTTCTACAAACTCATCAACAAATGTCTGGTGCAGAAATTGCACGCCGTTTGGAAGTCGATGTCCGTACAGTACGTCGTTACATCGTGTTACTACAAGACATGGGCGTACCTGTGGAAGGTGAGCGAGGACCACATGGTGCCTATTATCTAGGACGTGGATCTAAGATGCCCCCGCTGATGTTCACAAATGAGGAAGCTGTTGCATTGGTATTGGGCTTGCGCGTTATACGTGAATTTCAGTTCCCCGTGAATATAGTCGCTATCGAAGGTGCTGTTGCAAAAACAGAGCGGGTTCTGCCCGAGCCACTACTTTATCAGGTACGTGCGCTACAGTCTTCTATCACATTCAATGTGGGCAATTATGATAGTCCTCCGCCACCATTGCACGATGATAATACGCTGATTGTGCTCAGTACAGCAGCGCGGGAACGACATCATGTGGAATTTGTATATCGCTCATGGCGGGATGAACTGACGGAGCGTCGCTTCGATCCATATGGTGTAGTCTATAATGAAGGTTACTGGTATACGGTCGGGCATTGTCACTTACGACAAGACTTACGGACATTTCGATTAGACAGAATTCAATCTATCTCTCAGCACGATACAACATTTGATGATCCGGGTGCGATTGATTTGCTAGGGTATGTGCTGCGTGCGATTGCCAATGTACCCGGATCTTATCAGGTCGAAGTCTTGCTCAGGACAACGATGGAGACGGCTCAAGCACACATCCCAAGTTATATTGGAGCACTCGAGGCCTGTGAGGAAGGTGTTATTATGCGACGTGAAGCCAACAACCTAGAGTGGTTGGCGATGCTACTACTTTCCTTTGACTTTCCGGTAGAGATCAAACAACCTGATGAGCTCCGGTCAATCTTAAAACGTCTAGCTCACAAGGCAAATCGTATCGCAGATGTTTAAGATGAATCGAGGTATCGCGCTCTAAATTGGCCGATATGTAGCCCGTAACCATATCCATGGTGGTAATACAGCTGAAAAATGATCCCATGTACCACCATCGGCAGTTTCATCGACGCTGAACGATCCGAGTTCTTGCAACTGTTGAATAACAAATCCAGCGGATGCGAGTTTGTTCATAATTGTGCTGAGTGTATGACGATACTCTACAGGGGGTTGAATGGTATATTGTGATTGGTCGTATACCCAATCTTCATCTTGATAGACTATTTTTTGTCCGTCTTTGTAGGGTTCGCTGACTACATAACCTTCACCATTCCATTCGGTGGCACGTACACCCGAACTAAATGGGTTGGCGAACATCACCTGATATATGCCACCCGATACTAGAACCCGTGCAATTTGTTCGAATAAATCACCGATGTCGGGGATAAAATTGATGCTGTAGGGATGGTCGATGATATCAAACTGATTATCGCTAAATTGAGACAAATTGCGCATATCCCCTTGAATGAGTGTGGCTTGAAAATCGTGATGTTTTGTCATCTCACGGTCAATATCTAATTGTGCATCACTGATGTCAAGAATTGTGATGTCTGCTCCGCATAATCCATAGAGTACAGACTGTTTACCGCCACCTCCACCAAGCGCGAGCACTTTTTTCTGAGGTAAATCGCCCAGTTGACCATCTTCGTTGACCTGTTGTTGTGCTTCTTCGGTGGTCATATCTTTAAATGGTCGAGTAAATACAGCATTGGCTTCGACTAATTTCCGCCAGCGTTCGATATTATATTTTGCAGACTCATCCATAACGCACTCCATGATAACGACAATTCGACTTGAGTATAGCCGTCATAAACTTTATCGGCAACTGATTTTACTCTGATAGGCCCTCATCTTAAATCCTTCTCCCCCATGGAGAAGGACTTCTATGCCTCTTTGTCAAGTATGCATTGTGGAGTGAAACGCGGTTATGCTTCCTACATGGTTTAATTGTTGTTTTCATTAGCTAACAGCTTTCGACCTATCACAGCAAAGTCGTTTTGTAATTGTGTTTGACGCTCGGGACTTCGATATAGGTTGAGGCGCTGCATGGTTAATTGACGGATGCGTTCACCACTAACACCGAGCTTAGGCCCTATTGCATAGAAATCTTGTGGCTCGCCATCCTCTAAACCATAATGCCAGATCATGACAATACCGCGCGGAGGGTCACCATAGCTATCTAACAGATCAAGCACGTTTTGCAAAAAATCCGCTAAGTGTTTTTGATTGAGTTGATTAATTTCTGTCGTACTAAAATCTGCATTTGCCAGTAGTGTATTGAGGTCGGTTGGTTGTTCATAAACATCGCTTAACCACTTGTTGAATGCGTTTAATTGAAGTTTTGTGTTGTTAGGCATATCTACTTTCCTGTATTTCAATACATCGCATCATTAGTTTACATGACGCTACTATGCGATTGATTCTATTTTACCAAATGGATAGCATTAGTTTTGGAAAGTATTGCCTCTATAATCAGACGCAAAAATTCATGCATAAAACTAGAATTCTATATGACAACATTGAATGACTTCCAATCATCGTTGCTTGTCCATGGTTTACCGTCGGGTAATATGGTTTTATTGTTGAATTTTGCTCCAGTAAGGTCCATGTTATCCGTTTTTGCATTTTCGAACCGTGAACCACGCAAATCTGCACTGTTGAAGTCAGCATGTCTTAAATTCGCATCACGAATATCAGCGTTCAGTAGATTTGCGTTGCTGAAGTCTTCAAATGTTAAATCTTTACCTCGTAAGCCATACCCGCGCCAATAATTCGGGTGTGCTGGGTTTGTAAATTGGTCGAGATCACTGTCTTCTGTCCAAGCTGTCTCATCTGGAAGAATCGTATTGGCGTCAAATCTCGCAGAGCCATATCGGTCGTCAGAAAAAATGACACCTGTTAAATTCGCTTTACCAAAATCCACGCCACGTAAATCTGCACGTACCAGCCTCATATTCACAAATGTATCATCTGTCCACCAATCGTTCGCCCACAGTTGCTCGGCAGCGTTGATGGCGATACTATTGGTTCGGCTACTGAGTTGCTCCAAAAGCCTCGTTTTATAAGTCGTCCGTTCGCGTATCACGGCTAATCTATCTATGATAAGAACTGTAAATGCAATCCCCATAAATTCTGGGAATAAGCTATCTAACAAATCTTGGCTTGATGTAATGACAGGCGAAATGACAAACCCAAGTACAAAGGCAACAATCACATATAAGGTCTCATCATTCTTCCAAAACGATGTGACTTTCATTATCCGGTTTTCAAACGTGTTATCAAACATGAAGTTAGCTCTCCCTTTCTGTATCATGTGTAAATGATAGCTAACTTCAAATGTAAAATAAACTGATTTGCTATATGGGCAGTTGTGATAGTAGCTCCGCCTCTAAAAATTCTTTCACACCTTCTGCACCGGAGAGATGCAACAACACCGATTGTGCTTGTGGTGCGACCTCTATCTTAAAATGAATAAATGGGCAACAGCGTCGTTCGCCATCAACAAATTCGGCAATGAGTGTCAGCGAGTCGATGGGGAACGACAGGATGTAACCTGTCTCAGATGGTGCGACCGATTGGCATTGTGGGATTAGGGTTGCGCTGACTTCGAGATGTTTTTCGCGGTTGGGTAAAGCAGTCATATCACAGGCAATGGGTATTTGTTGGTTGCTCATTGGGTTGTTCCTCTCGTACACTATTAGATGTTGAGAGACTAACACTTCAAGCATACTTGAAGTCAAGGAGATAACGATGCGAATTAGTGAGGTTGTGAAACAGTCTGGTATTCCAGCATCTACACTGCGTTATTATGAAGAGATTGGGTTGATACCAGCACCGAAGCGGGTCAACGGACAGCGTGATTATGATTCCACAATTTTTGAGGTTCTGGATAAAATTCAGCTTGCACAAAATGCTGGATTTACATTGCGTGAAATCTGTGAGTTGATGCAAGGTGACCGGATTCAAGACCGTTGGAAACCGATGGCGCGTCAAAAGTTAATTGAAGTACAGCGAACGATTCAAACGTTCCAAGCTATTGAGCAGACTTTACAAGATAGCTTGATGTGTCCTTGTGATGAAGGTGGGATATGCGTTTATTTTTCTGCATAGCTTATGATGCCAGAAAATCCACAACTGACTTGCTATAGGTGTCCCAACCTTCGATCATTGGGAAGTGTCCACAATCAGGGATAATTACCTTTTGGAAGTCAGGAACGAGTTCTGCGAGGACTTCGACTTCATCTGTAGGGATGGTCTCATCATTATCTCCCCAGATAGCCAGTGTTTTCGCTTTGATGCCTCGTAAAAGCGGGCGCGTATCCCATTCTTGGATGGCTTTTTGTGCCCATGGCGCGGTGTATTGTTGACCATCGGCGATGCTTTGATGCCCCCAATAATTTACTGCGTCGTTATGTTGGTCGGGATGTGAGAAAAAGACACCCATCAGCTGTTGTCCAATGCTAGGTAAAAATTTGCCTATATTGACCATCAATTCCATAGGTTGTACAAACCCCCTGCGCCCAATACTCATGATAGGTGCGAGCGTTTCAACACGTGTGTGAATCCGTCCGGTTACGGCTGGAGCATTGACGATGAGTTTATCCACTTTGTCCGGGAACATACCCGCAAATGTCAGCCCGATCATACTACCCATGCTATGCCCGATAATTGAGATTTTTTCATGCCCGAGGTCACGCACAATCTGATGAATCCGGTTAACCTGAGCATCAATTTGATAGTGGTCACCAATGGGTTTAGAACTACTGCCAAACCCAAGTTGATCGGGGACAATAAATTGGAATTTACCATCGAGTAATTGCATGGTGCGATCCCACTGTGTCCAATTGCCCGTCCAACAATGGAGCATCAATAGCGGTGGTGCAGACTCCGGCCCTGCTGTCGCAACATGGAGTATATAACCATCATCGAGTGGCATATATTGTCCGTGAATCTGCATCTTTCGCACCTTATGTTTGTTAAAAGGATTCGATATTTGGTGGGCGAAAAATCAGACGCCCCTATGATTAGGTTCCGCTGACAGGGTCTTGTACAACAATAGGACAACCACTGCCATCGACGCCATTGCCAGCATCA
>DIYL01000010.1 GCA_002428985.1 Anaerolineales bacterium UBA6055
TCTCGTCGGGTGCGTTTCATCCAAATCATCATCAGACAAAGAGGGAGATACAGTATTTTCATTATCGGAGTCATCATCAGAATCTTTACTATTTTTATAGGCAAATGATTCTGCTGGGGACATACCATATAATAGCTCTTCTAATACATTTTCACCAGTTAACTTTTTATCGATAAATTTAGACACCCAGTCTAAAAACATCTCTGGCGTATAATTGAGCGAGTATGGCTCTAGTCTGATAATACCTGGGTGCTTAGTCAATTGAGCAGATTCAATTGAACCATCATAGAGTTGCTCATGCATCTTTTCGCCTGAGCGCATTCCAGTGAAAACAATCTTAATATCTTCATATGGACGCATACCGCGTAACCGTATCATCCGTTCGGCAAGGTCAACAATTCTGACTGTTTCTCCCATCTTCAATAGGAATGTATCAGAGCCAGATGTTAGACATGCGGCATGAATAATGAGATTTGCGGCTTCACTGATGCTCATAAAATAACGTGTCATATCACGGTGAGTTACCGTGAGTGGCCCCCCTCGATCTAGTTGACGGGTAAATGTCGGAACTACACTACCCCGGCTACCTAAAACATTTCCAAATCTTACGGCAGTCCAAAGGGTATTAGTCTCTTGTGATGCTATACTACGGACAACCATTTCACATAATCGTTTCGTAGCCCCCATTACGTTTGAAGGGTTAACAGCTTTGTCGGTTGAAACTAATACAAAACGTTCAACATTGTAGTCACGACTTAATCTCGCCAGGTTATATGTACCACGAATGTTAGTCTGTACAGCTGCATTTGG
Organism: Anaerolineales bacterium UBA6055; assembly: GCA_002428985.1. GTDB lineage: Bacteria > Chloroflexota > Anaerolineae > Aggregatilineales > Phototrophicaceae > UBA6055. The sequence goes on from DIYL01000010.1 coordinate 811, forward strand.
ATGAATTTGCAACATTGGCACATGTTTATAAGCGGCTGCATGGAAAACAATTTGGGGTTTATAAGTCTCGAACACAGATTCAAGTAATTCGTATTCTCGCACATCCACAAGCAATTGTTCAATTATCATTGATGGATATTTGGATTGTAGGTCAATCGAAATGTCATGTAACCCACTTTCATTAATATCCATTAACAAAAGTTTGGTCGGTTTCCGATCTGGCAACTGACGTACTAACTCAGAACCGATCGAGCCAGCAGCACCAGTTACTAGTACAACGCGGTTCTCCAAATGGCTTAAATCTACATCCTCATGAGTTGTAACAATATTGCGACCAATTAAATCTTCAGGTCGAACATCTCTCAATAATTCAGTTGTATGAGTTTGAGAAAGTGAGGCAACAATATCGGGAACAACACGAATCCGAGCGCTTGTAGTCTCGCAAGTTTCTAATATTTCACGAAATTTGGAACCTGTAATATTGTGTATAGCCACTGCGATTACATCAATATTATACAGATTAACAATTTCGCTAATTTGACTCGTATTACCTAGAACTGGCAAGTTCTCAATCAACAATCCAATTTTATTTGAATCATCATCAACAAAGCCTACAACAAATATATTATGGTTTTTTCGTGTATCGTCTAAGCGAGTTGCTAGACTCTGTCCAGATTCTCCAGCACCTATAATTAACATCCGTTCAGGTAATTTATCAGGCCCTGTATCTTGTAATGAGATAACGTTCCAACGCCACACTAAGCCTGTAATAAGGCGATAACGATAGCGTACCCCAACAATTAGCAAAACATTGAGTATATTTGCAACAAATAGTGCAATTACATGCATATACGGCGTTACTAAATTAACCACAGTTAGAACAATAATAGGAATTTGTAAGGCTTTAAGAATAACAAAGATGGTACGACCGCTAGTCTTAGACCAAACACGATGATATATACCACCCAAGTAGAGGCTTGTTATAATGAGTAATGATGACAAACCAATGAAGGTTAGCATACGTTCATCAACAAGTAATTCGCTGAAAGAGTGTCGAATCAAATATGCTGTAACAAATGCAAAGACAGTGATTAGATAATCGGCTAACATTCTTGGCAATATGCGACGGCGTAAATGTTTCGATATCAACGGTCGTAATAGACCATTTTTTTGATTGACAAGCTCTGAATTTTTGTTAAGCACCGTATTATTCCTATTTTGAGTTTTAAAGTTATCGACCATTAACATATATTATATTATTAAGAAATTAATTCGACAATTAAGGTGAAATAGTTCGTCATATTAGTTGGATAAATGTGACATAAATTCTATATTCATTAGATCGAGTGCGTTCTTCGTAATTGTACTGAGTTGTTGGTAATGCCAAGCCAAGCGAAAATAAGCTAATCCATTGATTTGGTAATGACACAAAGCCTTTTGACCGAAAGTATGTGAAACAATTTTGGAAACACTATTTCTACTTTTGTTTAGTGTTGTACAGGTTGCGATTTACTAAACAGAAATATTTAAATGGTTTCCAAGTGATTTGTGCTTATATAAAGCAATATATTACTTCATATTTAGTAACACAAGTTTATTGTCTCACATTAAACATATTCTGTGTTTAATTATATATATATATATATATATATTACAATAAACAAACTTTATAAAACCCATTACATGTTTTGTTGTTTTGTAGATTGTGTTTCAAATAATGACTTGAACAAGTTGTAGACAAAATTCAAGTTATGGTTGTCTATGTTAGACACCCAAGCCAAAGATCGCGAAAATGAAATGATTTTATATGCTTTTCGGCTTCCTTAACCTACTCATTATCAATCATATTCATCGTTTCGTAATCTTGTATTATTCGCCAATCCATTTGATAGAGGGCGAGTCCCAATGCCTTAGTCGTTATGGAGCCTCCCTGAAGTACTTGTATAATAGGTTATCCTTTTGGCTTTTGAAAAATGTACTAGTATACTCTGGGGATAACACCTAGTTTCTATACTTAAACGACTCTCCAACTAATTTTTACATACGCTCTTATACATACTATGTTGTCAATTTATATGGAATAATAATGGATATCAAACCATCATACCTTATTGAATGGTTTGGTTAGAACAATTATATTCGGATTTTATAACCTCAAAATAGGCTATTATAAGGTAATAACGTATTCTGATCTAAGGTGTTAAGGAGTGTGAGTGAATACTATGGAGAAAGGTTTAAATATTCGTGTGAGTTTGTATCTCTTAAAGATTCAAAACATTTATAAAGCTTATTTCATAGTCCTCAAGTAAATTAATCTGGTTTTATGATTGTAGGTATGTTTGAATAAAATGAAGTTGATTATTTATGGTTTTATCAGTTAAAGCCATCGTAATATTTTAGCAAAATTTAATATAAGGATAAGCTTTTGTCTAAACGAATATATCTTTCACCACCACATATGTCAGGTGAAGAAATCAAATTTGTTCAACAAGCATTTTCTGATAATTGGATCGCCCCCGTCGGCCCTCATCTAAATCAATTCGAAGAGCAGTTTTGTAAATATACTGGAGCAAAATACGCATTAGCAACTTCATCAGGCACAGCAGGGATTCACCTTGGTCTTTTGACAACAGGGGTTAAGACTGGGGACGAAGTTATTGTTTCTACATTAACCTTCTCAGCAAGTGTGAATCCTATTCTATATGTTGGAGCAAAACCAATCTTTATTGATAGCGAAATGGAATCTTGGAACATGGATCCCAATTTGCTAGAGGATGTACTTAAAAAACGATCAAAGTCCGGGAAATTACCCAAAGCAGTTATTCCTGTTCACCTCTATGGTCAGTCATCAGATATGAAAACAATCATGTCAATTTGTGATTATTATGGCGTAATTGTGATTGAAGATGCGGCAGAAGCTTTGGGGTCTCGTTTTGAAGGGCGACATCCTGGTACATTTGGAAAAATTGGCATATTTTCATTTAATGGTAACAAAATAATTACAACATCGGGCGGGGGTATGTTGGTTTCCGATGACAAAACATTAGTAGATCATGCCCGCAAATTAGCAACCCAAGCAAGGGAGCCATTTGCACATTATGAACATGCTGAAGTTGGATACAATTATCGCATGAGTAATATTTTAGCCGCAATCGGAGTTGGTCAACTTAACATACTTGAAGAGCGAGTGCAGCGTAAGCGTGAAATCTATGAGTATTACAAAGAACAGCTTGGTGACTTGCCTGGTTTGACATTTGTAGATGAAATACCTTCAGGGCGACATACACGTTGGTTATCAGTTGTTCTGATTGATAAGAACGAATTTGGCTATGACAATGAACAAGTTCGTTTAAATTTAGAAGAACACAATATTGAGTCACGTCTATTATGGAAACCTATGCACCTTCAACCTATTTTCCAAGGTTACGAGACTATTGGTGGTTCAGTTTCGGAGCTTCTGTTTGAACAGGGGTTATGTTTGCCGACAGGGACAGCGCTCACTACAGAACAACTTGACCGAATTGTATCAATTATTCGTAATCTTCATCTGATTTAGATTACAGTCACAAAGCGAACATTGCAAGTTAGTTGCAAGTAGGGAAATACGAAGCACCATAACATAATTCCATGAGAACTCAAATAATCTATTCAGTTGCCGTGCTGAAATTATACAGTATTCCGTTCGATGGTTATACTTTACCGTGATTGCTAGTGGATGAAATTCATATCGAGCTTGTTAGAATAGAGTTTGCCAACAAAATCTGATAAGGATTCGATATGAACGACACCTATATTATAACAGCGTATTACCTGATTGCGGATATATTAAATGTATTCGGGCGGTTCGTTGAATATAAATGATGTTGTTGGAGAACTACTCAAAGGTGAAAATCAATCTATAATAACATCATAAATGAACCCAATCGGAGACAAAGCGATGTCACTTCACCCACAAAATCCCACCGATTCCGGAGTTAACCAAACAAGTCGCTCAAGCTGCTTTTTTTGCCAAAGGAGGTGTGTATCTACAAATGCGAGATACCTTTGATACGATATTTAGTGACGATCAATTTGTCACGATGTATCCAACCGATGGACAACCCGGCTACAGTCTATGACGATTGGCGTTAGTGAGTGTGATGCAATTTGCCGAAAACTTGACAAATCGACAAGCGGCGGGTGCAGTATTGCCACCCACTGATTTACCCCGTGAAACTTTGAAAGAAGCTGTCTCTGAAATCGTGGATTACGCCGAACTCTGTGTGTCTGTTGCTGGACGACTGAGTAACCTCGCGCCTATCCCTCTAAAGACCATCGAACTTCTGGAATATGGATTATGAACGAACTTTTGTAAACATATGTTTTGCTGGCAAATGGTTTGCGAGCAGACACACAATTGTGCCTAGCGAGTACGGTCGTCTGGCTTGCCCCGATGTGGTAAAATGCTGAGGATGATGTCCACATTCTGCATAATGGAGATAGCGTTCTGAGGATCGCAGCGCCTTCCTTTATATTTATGTACCCCCGACAGGACTCGAACCTGTGCTTCTGGCTCCGGAGGCCAGCGCTCTATCCACTGAGCTACGGGGGTCTATACGTTACATGGTATCAGATTCTCATTCTGTCCACAAGTCTGTTAAAAAACTAATTGCGCCTTAGTTCTTCAAGTGCGTCTTGGGCAACAGTTGCATATGGTGATTGGCGCAAGATAAACTCGTAAGCTTGGATCGCTTCCTGAATATTCTCTTGTTCAATGTGATACTCGGCGACATCATACCACGGCTCAAGTATCGCATCGCCGAACCCTGGATACTGTGCGTCCAGCATAATATCAAACACTGCTGGACGTGCATATAATACGCCTGCAAACTCTTGTGTCAAAAAGCGTATTGGCAGGGCTGTAGCCTTCAAGTCAATCGCAGCATCTTGTGTTTCTGCAAACATTGCTCGTACTACGTTAGGGTATTCATAAGTCGTTCCATACAACTGCGCTAAGTCTAAGTCAGCTAATGCCTTTGTGGGGTTGCCTAACATGGTGTGAGCACGAGAAACATAGTAATCACCATGAGACGGGTTAAGAGAAATTGCGGTTGTGAATGCGTCATTCGCTAAATCCAAATTGCCTTGAGATAACGCATGTTCGCCAACCACCCACCATTCATCAGCAGATTGAGGCTCATTAGGCACAATAGCATCGGCTTGGTCAGGTTGTAGCACACGATATACACGATATTGATATTCTAAGCTGCGTGTCGAAATAAATCGTTGTGTAGCGTTGATCGCATTAGGCGTTTCCCACCATATAGCAGATAACGGCAATGTTCGTGGATATGATGGAATAGGGAATCTCAATGCATCATGATATAAGTCATCAACCGCTTCTGATTCTTCTAAGTCATATGCATCCGCAATACGTGCCAGTGAAAATTTAGCTGAGTTAAAGGGGTAAATTTCATTTGCCAACGTCAAATAGTCATAAGCAAGCTGAGGGTTCCCCCTCTGTAGCTCTAAGTACGACAAATTTATCCAACCAATATCCCATGTTGGTTCTAATCGCAGAGCTTCTTCATAAGCGGATATAGCCGTCAGAATTTCATCCGGTGTTTGCGCTTGATTACCTAGTAAAAACGCCTCATGTAAGTGATATAGATTAAGGTGTGGGTCAATTGTTTGTGCTTCGGCAAGTAACGGCAGTGCCGTATCATTTGACATCCCAAATGTTGCTTGAAACAATCCCTGTGCTCGATCCCACTGTAATAATGCGCCACTCAATACGACTGTAATCCCGAGTAGTACAAATGTCGGTCGAAGTTGCCCTTCTGGTAATGGGTCAAGGATAGACCGATGCCCTGTCATCAAATACGCAACTATAACAATCAGCACCAAATTAATTGGTGTAATCGTAAAGACATCTACCCCACTATGAATGCCTAGCGCAACTAATGCAACAAACATACCCTCCACACGTAGATGTTGTGACTTCCCTTTCGCTCGTTTCCATGTGTTCAAGCTTGTATGTATAACCATAATACCGAGCCAACTACCAACAACGATACCAACCAAACCTAACTCACTAGCTACATTAAGATAGAAATTGTGTGCTGATGCGAGCTTATCACGACCTACAAAAGGATCGCGATAGTCACGATAAGCACGTCCAAACAAACCTGGACCTACACCTGTAATAGGATGATGCAGAGTAATCTGTATAGAACTGCGCCACATATCGACACGCCCACGGTCAGATTGTCCGATGGCAAAGGGTAAAGTCGCTAAAACAAATGCCAACATCACACCGACGGTTACTAATCCTCCCACGCCACCGATCATTCTTGCTGAAAACCGATTTACAAATTGCGGATGTTGGATGGCGCGAATAACAACAAAGACAGCAAATCCTCCAATGAATGCAAGCAATCCACCGCGCGAAAATGTGAGAATAAGCACAAGAAACAACAAACCAGCGACCCACCATAAAACACGTCTATGAGCAGGCGAACCCACTGTCATTGCCCAAGTCACTGTAATAAATATAGACGGCACAACAAACCCCGCGTTCAGCGTACTAATTCCCATTGCTAATGATGCAGGTGGTATACTTGGTGGAAATAGTATGCCTACATCGTACCATCCAATTGCTGTATTGGGCGTAATTCCTAAGCCAAAATACCAAGAAGCATATTCTAAGCCAGTCAGCATCACCACAATAACCGCAACAAAGAAAAACACCTCCATGATAAGTTTGCTGCGTCCACGCTGGAAATAATCAACAATCACAAAAAACATCACAACATAAGTAAATGGAAACCAGACGTGCTCAATTGCCATTCGGGGATCAAGGCTCGTTATGGCGCTAACAAACCACACCACAATCATCACGTATAATGGCAAATTTATAGGCGTAGATGGCACCCCTTTACCACGCCGTATGCGTTGAAACAGCCACACACCTAGCACAGCTGTCATCACAATATGATGGAGTACACGAACCTGATATAATGTGATATAGCGACTTGAACCACCAAGAAATAAAAGATAGATGGCAAGTAATAGAAACAAATACCGAGTCGCTCGCATGGATACACCTTGTCTATGTTGTGATTATTTCCAGTTTCATTGTATTGTGGAAATCAAATTCGAAAAGGATAAGACTTTGTTCAATTGGCGAATCAGTTGTATGTTCATCGTTTTTTTATTAGTTGGTTGCCAGAGTTTTGCAGGAGATGATACATTTGCGACTGTATCTCATGAAATGACAGCATTTGTAACTGAATCTGTCATGATACAAGAGACTGCTATTATCGAACAAACCGCTGCAGTCGAGACTATCCAAGCATCTAGCACACTCATCGCCGAATCCTCAAATATCAATATGGCATTAGTCGCAACAGTTGAATCAAATATTGTTCCAACACCGCAACTTCGCGCTGTCATCGTCAACCCAGATGATATGGGCGACTCACGAGAAGGTGACATGATGGATGATGAGTTTGACGGTTCAACCAGTGAAATTTCGGGTGAGGTACTCATCAACAATCTGGGCACTGCAAGGAGCGTTAGTAGTAGCAATGGCTGTTCAAACGGTAATGTCACCCAATTTACCGATGCAGATGATCGTATCTACACGACTGCCCGTGTTAATAATCTTGTTAGTGGCATTAATTTTTCAGTCGATTGGGTTTTTGAGGAACGTTTAGTCTATCGTAGCTCATGGACATCTGACTATTCAGCAAGTTCTGAATGTCTATGGTTCTTCATGACACAAGATGATGCCCCATTTTTGCCCGGTTTATACACAATTACGATGTTTGTAAATGGACAGGCGCAACCCTCCCAACAGTTTTCTATCAGCACAAATTAAGCGTAGGATTGTCGGTGGTGGTAGAATTGTAATGCGCATGTTAAACTATTGCGCTGAATCATGTAGTTAAGGTTTATTAGACGTTGCGACACAAAATTATTGTTCTCATATTAATTATGACATCCTCTATTGCTATGGCTTTATGGGCAAGTGCACAGGATGAGACAGACAATACAGAAGATTTTCCAGAGTTTGGAAATATCATTATTCCCATCTCTGTATATGTCCGCAGTAGCGCATCTATAGAGTCGATACCCATTAGTGAATTAACACGAGGACAATTTGTACAACCGATAAATATTAGCGATGACGGGCAATGGGTATTTATTCAACGCGCAGAATTATTTGGGTGGATAAATCGGGATTTAGTCCGTTGGACAACTGATATAGACAGCTTACCACTTCGTTCGTCTAGCGCCCCATTACCTACAATTGACCCAGCGATATTATCAGCAACACCTTTCATACCCACACCAACACGTACCATAAGTTTTATTATTACCGATATTGATGGTGCATTTATCCGATCAGGTCCAGGACTTACTTACAATATTTTTGATGTGCTACCACCTGATTATCGTATCGAAAACCCAGTTGGACGTGATGAAGATACAAACTGGATTCTCATACAATATATTGATAATGACACTGAAGAAAAACGCTTCGGTTGGATTTCCGTAATATTAGCCGAATGGTTGATAGACTTAGAAACGCTACCAATTTTATCCGAAGATAACTTAACCCCAACTGTTACCTTCACACCAACCAATACGCCAACAGTAACCAATACACCAACCACTACATTTACGCCTACATCAACCAA
>DIYL01000054.1 GCA_002428985.1 Anaerolineales bacterium UBA6055
GATAATTGTGAAAACTGTAACTGCATCAAGCGACAATAACAACCAACCTGCTAACGCAGGGCCAACGATATAACCGCCACTCCGTGCCATCTCAAACCAGCCAATATCCTCGGCGACTTTCCTACCTTTAGATAACTCTGCGATGTATGCTAATGTGACTGGACCATAAATTGCTGTGGCTAACCCATGAATCAAACGGATGATCAATAGATGCTCGGGTGCGTGCACAAAACTATAGAGAAAGGGCATGAAGGCAAAAAAACATGTTCCAATGATGAGCCAAATACGCCGACCCCATCTGTCGGATAACATCCCGAATAGGGGTTTGAGGAATAGCCCTGTCATCGTAGAGACAGAGACAATAAAACCGAGAAATGCACCTGTTGCGCCGAGTGTTGCTGCAAAGACGGGTAAGAGCGGTGTCTTACCCATTTGGTAGGCAGACCTCGCGAGGAAGTCTGCCAACATAATATTCAAAAAGTGTTTCGAACGTTTCATGTGTTAATCTTGTTTGACTACGACAATTCCATATCCTGCATTACTGAGCATGGTATTTAATTCTGCAAGATTGCCGTCTACGATGTCTTGAAACTTATCAACTACGCCATCAATTTCTTCGACCATTTCACCATAAGCTGCGACTTGTTCGTCGGTTGGTTTATAGTCACCCAATGCAACATCGAGCGTTAGTCCAGACAATTGACTTGCAAGCCGTACACCGTTATTCATATTATCGGGCCAACCTGCACGTGTATCTGGTACCATTAGTTCTTTTTCAACTTCTAGAACTTGGCTCTCTAGGTCTTTGATGGCATCTTTAAGTGGTTGTGCATCACCATTGATACGATTTTGCCAACCTTTAAGTTGAGCACGAACATCACGCATCTGATTGATTGATTTGTGGGTGGCAGATACTTTGTTGCGTACATCCCATAGTAAATCAAATTGTTTTTGTAGGTCTTCGTTTGATGTCTCAATACCAGCTTCTTTAACGATGTCAAAGCTTTCGGTCATTTCGTCATCACCCACACTTAGTGTCACCTGATATGTACCGGGTGTCGCATGTGGTCCTTTGATGTAACCCATCTGATTATCGTTCTGTGGCTCGACCTTATCTGCATCAGGATAGCGCAAATCCCAAACAAACCGATTCCAGCCTGCATTTGATGGAATCCGAAGTTCTTTAGGCTTGTCATCGTCTGAACCTTTCTCTTCACCTTCATCCGCATGTACGCTATGGAATGCTTTAATTTCATTCCCTTCGGCATCTTTGAAGGTTAGTGTGATTGTTTCTTCTGGTTTCTCTTTTAGATAATAAGTGATGACTGCACCGTTTGGTGGATTTTCGCCACTATCCAAGAATGTTGTTTTGCGCCCATTTTCCTCTGTTGGTTCAACGGTATACGCGGCTACGACGCCAAGGGTGCTCATATATTGCTTGCCGGGGCCACCTTCGAACATGCCTTCAAAGACCTTTGGTAAACGACGTTCAGTAGTGCGTGGCGCAAATAAGTGTGCGGATTTGTCTGCTAGATCATCAGTATATTGATGCAACACAGTTAAATCATCTAGAATCCAGAATGCACGCCCATGTGTACCAACGATAAGATCTGTTCCTTTGACTTTAAGGTCATAGATTGGGGTGACAGGCAAATTCAGTTGGAATTGCTCCCATGAGTCTCCACCATTAAAGGAGACGTACAAACCAAACTCTGTACCGAGATAGAGTAAGCCCTCTTTGTTCGGATCTTCACGGATAGAACGGGTGAAGTGATCATCCGTGATGCCATCAGTGATGGATTGCCATGTTTCACCATAGTCAGTTGATTTGAAGACATATGGTTTGTAGTCGTCATTTTTGTAACGGGTTGCTGCTACATAGACAGTTGCTTTATCGAAGTGAGAGACTTCAATCATCTCAAATCGTGTCCACTCTGGCAGATCAGATGGCGTGATATTTGTCCAATTTTCGCCACCATCTTTTGTAATGTGTAGCAGTCCATCATCAGACCCTGCATAAAGCACACCAGATTCGTGCGTTGATTCTGCTAGTGAAAAGACGGTCGCATAGTGTTCTGCACCAACTGCGTCACGGTTAATCGGACCACCTGTTGGTTTAAGTGTTTCAGGATCACCCACAGTCAAATCGGGGCTGATTTCTTCCCAGCTTTGTCCTTCGTTAGTTGTTTTGAGGACTTTGTTGCCACCGATATAGAGTGTATTTGGATCGTGTGGGGAGAACACAATCGGATACGTCCAGTTGAAGCGGTACTTTTCTGCTTGTGCACCTAAACCCGTGGTTGAACGTGGCCATGTTGAAATCAAACGGATTTGTTTGGTTTTGTGGTCGTAGCGTTGTAAGCTGTTACCACCACCGGGTGAACTACCAATTGCGCCAACAAATACAATATTCGGATCATCAGGTTTGACAGCGATATACCCACTTTCACCCGATCCGGCCAAGTAGCAGTCATCCCACAAAATGGATGAGTAGGGGCTACGGCTTGGAACACTCAAACTGGAGTTGTCTTGTTGTGTACCATATACGCGATAGGGTTCTTGAGTATCTACATCAAGATGATAGAATTGTGCTGTTGGTTGGTTATAAATGCTTGACCATGATGCACCACCATTGAGCGATACACAGGCACCACCATCATTGCCCTGTACCATAACCTGATTGTTGGTCGGGAAAATCCAGACATCATGATTGTCGCCATGCGGTGTCGTGATTTCCGTCCAGTTGTGACCACCATCGGTCGATTTCCAGAAACTAAGGTTATTAATGTAGATGGTGTTGGCATCTTGTGGGTCGGCTGTGACGTGCATGTAATACCATGCACGAGAAATCATTCGTTGATCTTTTGATCCAACAACCCATGTTTCACCATAATCATCACTACGGTAGATACCACCATCAGGTTGATGTTCAACAATTGCCCATAAACGTCCCGGTTGAACAGGTGATGCTACAATACCTATTTTACCAAGAATGCCCTTCGGTAGACCTTTGTTGGTGCTGATATTTTCCCATGTGTCACCACCATCCATCGACCGCCAGATACCGCTATCTTCACCACCGGATGAAATGTCCCAGAAGTTACGATAGGCTTCCCACATAGACGCATAAATAATGCGTGGGTTGTTTTTGTCGATGGTGATGTCGATGGCACCGGCTTTATCGCTGACGTTTAGGACATTTTCCCATGTCTCGCCACCATCTTTAGAGCGATAAACACCGCGTTCGCTATTTTCACCAAATGCGTGACCAAAAGCAGCAACATAAACAAGATCGGCATTATCAGGATGTGTGCGAATCTTCGCAATCTGACGCGTGTCTTTCAGTCCCATATGTTTCCATGTGCGTCCAGCATCTGTGGACTTATAGACACCATCTCCGACTGATACATCAATACGAATAGTCGACTCACCTGTGCCTGCATAGATGACGTTTGGGTCAGCAGGGGCAACTTCTAATGCACCAACAGATGATGCTGTAAAATAACCATCGGTGATGTTTGACCAATATTGTCCGGCATCAGTTGTCTTCCACACACCGCCGCATACTGCGCCGAAGTAGAATGTGTTGGAATCGCGTGGATCACCTGCGACCGTCACGACACGCCCACCACGGAACGGACCAATACAACGCCATTGCATCAGACCATCAAACTTATTTTCTGCCATAACAAGTCCTTTAAAAAAATTTGTCAACATTGGATATTATTTTAACTATAATTCAACAAACTGCAAATGTATTGGGTATAACCTGTAATATATCTTGTCATAATAGGTGGGTCACACGCTATAATGCACATATGATTGACTAAAATAGGAGATAAACATGGCTGATTATGTGATTGTAGGGGGTGGTATCTATGGTTGTACGGTTGCGTGGCACCTTGCGAAACAAGGTTTAGATGTACAGTTACTAGAAGCAAAGACAATTGCTAGTGGGGCATCTGGTGGATTGGGAGAACGCGGGGTACGCGGTAATGGTCGCGACTTGCGTGAACTGCCACTTATGGCAATGGCGTATGACCAATGGACAACTTTACATGATGATATTGATGGGGCAACAGGTTATCGTCGGCTTGGACACCTCCTACTGATTGAACGGGAACGTGACCTCGCAAGTGCGCCTGCTCAAGTTTGGATGCAAAACCAACAAGGGATTGAGACACATTTGCTATCAGGAGATGAACTGCGTGAACTCGAACCTCATGTGAGCGAAGATGTGATCGCTGCAATCTACTGCCCAAATGATGGGGTATCTGATCATACATTGACAACCCAGAGTATGGTAAACGCTGCACAGCAACATGGCGCTGTAATACAAGAAAATGCACGAGTCACCGGATTAGAGCATGATGGCGATAGAGTTACAGGATTACTCGCGACTATTGATGGGAAAGATGCACATATTTCTGTTGGTAAACAGGTAGTGCTGACTTCGAATACCCACGCGTTATCATTTATCAAACAATATTTGGATATTGAGTTACCTGTATTTGCTATGCTCCCACAGGTCATGGCACTTGAACCAATGGAAGAAATGCCGATGACGCATCTTATTGGGCATGCCCATCGTACACTAGCGATTAAACCATTGCTCGATAATCGTGTGATGATCTCCGGTGGGTGGCGTGGACAATGGAATAGTCAAACGGGAGAAGGCGAGACATTACCCGATCAAGTTGAAGGCAATCGACAACAGGCAATTGCAGCTTATCCTGCATTAAAAGATGTGCCGGTTGATGAAGCCTTCGCTGACCGCACTGAATTGATTTCCATCGACGGTATCCCAATTATCGACTATCTCCCTGGTGCGAATAATATGCTGGTTGGTGCCGGCTGGTCGGGACATGGTTGGGCGATTTCGCCAGCGGTTGGCAAACTCATGGCAGAGTGGGTAATGACGGAACAACAACCCGATTTGCTCAAGCCCTTTAAATACGGACGATTTACTTAGATCAAATTTTGAAATGTCTAGTATCTGCTCAATGCATCAGTTGCTAGACTTTTTAACTGTCCAGAATTTGCATTTGTCTAGTCTTTGTATGAGTTGTTGAGTCTCCTTGACTGCTTCAATATCATTTAATTCTAGACCTTCATTAGGATTATCATGTGCATAGTGTATTCCCTCAATTACTCCAGCCACAAACGGAGATACAACAAAATACATGTCAAAGTATCCATTCCAGCCTGCATTTCCTATATCTCTTGCCATCTCTAACATGTCATGCAGGTGTTGGATATGAGGACTTTTTGTAACACGGAAGTATTCAAACAGTATGCCGCCCTGAAAATCTTGAAGATTAAGATCGTTTACTTCATTTTCTGGTGATGTTTTTTGTATATTTTCGATACTAATTGAGCCATAATCAGGTGATATTTTGGAATGTTGTCCATATAAAATGTAATGGTCTTTAGGTTGCCCCATTACAATACCTTCAACACCTATTTCAGTTGAATTATCCTCGTAGATGAGAACCTCATAATTACTTCTACCAGCGCTTGCCCACAGTCGATACTCCCACCAATCAGACCATTCTTTGTGAGGTCGTAGCATAGTCATGAATAATCTCCAGACTCTAGAATTTCGGTTGCTCTGTCACTTCGACAGGATCAGCACCGCGCAGAAAATCGAAATCTACGCCGAGTGGGGCTTGATTGACTGTGCGTAGATACATCTGACCATAGCCACGCTTAAATGCAGGTTGAGGAGCTTGCCACTTTTTTCGACGTTGGGCAAGTTCCTCATCAGTGACATGAAGATGAATGCGTCGATTTTCGACATCTAACTCAATCTTGTCACCTGTTTGCACTAATGCCAGATTACCCCCAATTGCACTTTCTGGTGCAACATGCAATACGATTGTCCCGTAGGATGTGCCACTCATGCGTGCATCTGAGATACGCACCATATCACGTACCCCTTCTTTCAATAGTTTGCGTGGGATGGGCAGGTTGCCGACTTCTGGCATCCCTGGTCCACCAACAGGACCGACATTTTGCAATACCAATATATCGTCTTTTGTCACATCTAAGTCAGGGTCGTTGATACGAGCACGGAGATCATCCATGCCGTTGAAAACAATGGCACGTCCACGATGATGTAATAGCTCCGATGATGCCGCAGCGTGTTTGATGACTGCGCCATCCGGGGCGAGATTTCCTGTCAGAATGCTCAGACCACCTTCGGGTTGGAGCGGGCTATCGAGTGTACGAATCAAGTCTGGATTTATGATTTCAGCGTTTGCCACATTCTCAGCTAGGGTTTGACCAGTCACCGTCAGTGCATCCTCGTGTAACAGCGGTAGAAGTTGTTTGAGTACAGCTGGGATTCCGCCTGCATAATAGAGGTCTTCCATCTGATACTGCCCGACTGGTTTAAGGTTGGTCAGTATCGGAGTTGTTCGGCTGAGTTCATCAAATCGCGACAGAGGCAAATCAACACCACAACGCCCAGCAATTGCTGGTAGATGGACAATCGCGTTGGTGCTCCCGCCGAGTGCATGAAGTAGACGAATTGCATTATCAAACGCATCTGCGGTAAGAATATCAGATGGCTTGATGTTTTGTTCGACTAGTTTTACGATTTGTCGTCCGGCGTGCTCTGCGAGGCGTAAGCGACGTGAGTCTACTGCGGGAATTGCACCATTGCCCGGTAACGCCATCCCCAACGCTTCCATAAGTGAATTCATGGTTGAGGCAGTACCCATAACCATGCAATGTCCAGCACTACGAACGAGATTCTCTTCAACAGCTTTGTAGGTTGCTTCGTCGATTGTACCTGCCTGATACTCGGTTGTGTAACGGCGACAATCGGTACATGCACCGAGAATTTCACCTTGAAAATGACCGTTGAGCATCGGGCCACCACTGACCATAATCGTAGGAATGTCGGCACTGGCAGCCCCCATGAGTGCGGCGGGTGTGGTTTTATCGCAATTGGTGAGTAGGACGACGCCATCTAATGGATTACCACGTATCATCTCTTCGGTATCCATTGCTGCGAGGTTGCGATAGAGCATCGAGGTCGGACTAAGATAGATTTCGCCAAGTGAAATGGTCGGGAATTCAAGTGGGAATCCGCCCGCTTGCAAGACACCTCGTTTGACGGCTTCGCAGATGTCGCGTAGGTTACTGTTACAATTGTTTAGCTCACTGTAGGTATTACAGATGCCAATGAGCGGGCGTTTGAGGTCGTCATCATCATACCCCATTGCCCGTGTGAAGGCTCTGTGAACCAGACCCGACACACCATCTTCATTAAAAAATACCTGACTACGACTTTTGTTGTTTGTCATGATTATCCCCCATTGATGATTAGGGGTAGTATATCCATAAATAGGGTATTGAAACAAAGTAATGGCGCGAATTGTGCCATGCAAATCTGTTGTTGTGCCAGTTTGTATCCGTTGCTCGTCATAGGATAACGGTCATGTGAATCATTTGTGGCGGTGGCAGAGACAAAAACGTTTTGTGCCATCGCTTTATCTGCGTGTGATATTGCCGACTTTGGTTTTATTGCCGGATAGTTGCCATGATTTGTCATTGTGTTGCCGACATGTGCTAGCTTATTGCCGACTGTCGTCGTTTGTTGCCGGAATTGCTGATTTTGTTGCCGTTATTGCCGATGGATTATTTTTTATGGCAATAAGATTTAGTATTCCTTGCCCAACCAATAGGCTTGGAACGACACACCGGTCGTTCCCTACAGCATTGATGAGATTGTTCATATGTATGCTTCGGGTAGCGTAGCACAAATTGGAGGTAAAAGGGTGAGCATAGGGTCGCGATTGAGAGCTGTTGAAAATGTGAAAGTTTAAGACTACATGTAGAATGAAGGTATAGACGAATTACTTCAACACGTATGGGTGGTCTAGAATGGGTACAAAAGAGACAACTTTAATTTATCGTTTGTCAGTTAGTCCTAGTCATGTTGATATGCATTGGGGCTTTATTCCAAACGAACTCTGGACAACGATACTTAAAGAATGGGCGAGGCAGTATGTCGATGGTATTGGGTTTGAAGGATATAAAACGAAGGCGCAATTGACACAGATTAGTCGATTTGCTAAGTGGCAACCCGATATTCAATTTCATTGTTGCATAAGGTCTAAGTTGGTGACACAAATTAAAACTGAGGTACTACAACCACAAGAGATGGCTGTATTTTCTTACAGCGAGAAAGTTCGTGAAGTGATTGAAGCCATTGAATTCAATGATTGGGATGTTACTTACGATGAGAATCCGGTAGATAGCCTGTATTTCTTTAAAGGTGAGAGGCTGATTATGGATATTTTGCCATATGAAAGTGAGATCATGGTGTATGTAACCGATTCGGAACGTGATGCGTTGATTCAGTTAGATGATCGTATTCGACAGAACCTATTTCGTAAATCTGATTTGATCGTATCTGTTGATATTGTGTCTCGCTAATATGTGAGAATAACATTTACTCCTTAGAACCATGATATATTGAACTGATGATAGTTGATCGTAATCCACCGAATTCACCCGAATTACAGGTAAATCAACTCCCCAGATATTGTTATTAAAAATAGTAATTCCTCGTTTTCAAAATTAGTGCTTGACTCTCCGGTTACGGGAGGGTGCATTATATTTTTAGTTGATCTGTTTGGTATGTAGAATAACAAAAAGATAGTTTAAGGAATACCAGATGCTCAGGATTGGAGAATTTTCAAAGCTTAGTGAGGTGACCGTCAAGACGTTACATCACTATGATGAGATTGGGTTGCTCAAGCCCGTAAAGATTGACCCCTCCAGTAATTATCGCTATTACAGTGTCAATCAATTACCGCGCATCCATCGCATTATGGCGCTCAAAGACCTAGGATTATCACTAGAACAAATTCAACTCATGTTGAATCGTGACGTACCCGTTGAGCAAATTCGTGGCATGTTACGGCTCAAGCAAGCAGAAGGCGAACAACGGATACGAGATGAACAAGAGCGTTTGCAACGCATTGCATTTCGTTTAAAGATGATCGATCTTGGCGGACAATTGCCAGCTCTTGATGTTGTCGTCAAAGATATTCCTGATCTGTATGCGTTGACTTTGAAACGTTCAGTCCATCCACAAGATATGGTAGCCCTTGGATTGGAAGTTGAACAAGCACTGGCAGAAAGGAAGATTGAACTCAACGGTCCTGTCGCTGAAATTCGATCCGAAGAAGAATTTCGACCGATTCATGAAGATGTAAAGTTTGTATGGCCTGTGGCGACTAAACATACTGAACCCGTTGTATTATCTACCTTTGGCGTGCTTCAGCCAGAGGATGTAACTGGATTGCCGATGGTCGCTAGTTATATCGTACGTGGGTTGGATGCGTCGCTTATCGCAGAAAATATCGCGATGCTTCGTCGTTGGATTGTTGATAACAATTATCGTCTATGTCCTAGCCTGAGAGCTGTATTTCATTTGGGTCCTGTTGAGCATGCCGAATATGAAGATTGGGTTATTGAATTTCAGCATGAAATTATACCCGCCTAAGATCATATCTTATACAAAACATACGGAAATTATTGAGGAGTTTAAGCATGAATTTAGTTGAAGGTATTCATCATTTGACATTCTTGACAGCGGATTTAGATCGGTTAATTGATTTCTACAAACGGGTATTTGATGCTGCTGTGACACTAGATTTGACAGAAGGACCGATTCGCCATGCCTTTATCAAAGTGGGTGATACGACAGTTCTACATCCATTTGAGATACCAAACGTCCAGCCACCAGGCTACCTATGTTTCAGCGGGGACGGTTAGATCATTTTGCACTCAATGCCACTAGCGAAGATGCATTCCGTGAACTCCGTAATCGTATAATCGCTGAGGGACGCGACGAGTGCGTTGTGATTGATATGGGGTTGCTTTTATTGTTCAACTTTACAGATCCTGATGATGGTGAACATGAAGTTGTCTGGTGGAAACCCGATGGTACTCAAGATGGTATTTTGCGCGATGATTGGGCATATATTGCCGATTATTAATCCGAGTATCTGTGTTGGTCGGCGTGATAGCAGATGATATAGCTTTAATCCGACACTATTGTGATTGTGCCGTCTGGGTTGATCGTAAGGTGTTGATATGATGCAAGTTTCTCATAATCTTGTGGATTGACCTCAATCACAGGTAAATCCACTTCGTAAATTTCGCGGGCGACGACTGCGCCGAGTGCGAGAATACCATCACTTTCCGCGAGGATGATGCCTGCGGGAGCTTTCTTCTGGCGGACGGCTTCGAGCAAAATACTGCTGGCACTACTCGACCCGCGCCCTGATGGCATAACAATGATTTTCCCCGTGACATTATCGCCTGAATTGAGGTGATGGCGGTCGATAATTTCTCCGGTTTCAGGGTTAAGCCCACCCCATAAACTAAGGGGTTCGGATAGGCGCAAAACTTCACCCTGTGCTGTGCCCGATACGATGATTTTGCCATACATTTTTTTGTTTACCATAAGCTTTCATCCCGCCATACACTACCAATTTCTGCTGATCGCACACATTCTTTTAAACTCCCGTAGATGGTCGATAAGCCGATATTGCCCGGTGCATAGTGAGCAAATTTACCGGAGTTGGTCATGAGTGTTCCGTGTTTGACCCGCATAATAGGTGTGACAACCACGCAGGTATCGACAATGACAGTAACACCGGCAGATCTGAGTTGGTCAAGCCATCCACGTTTTTTTAAAATTTCGAGAACGATGCGATTGGTGCAAACGATGAATTCAATATCTGGATTGGGTGGATGTTCGTCAACAAGTGGTAGGAGTTGTTCAAACTCAGCAATAGAAAAGTGTGGGCTACCGAGGGCAACTGCATCAATTTTACCGTCAGGCGCGGTTGCTAGTTTGTCGCGTGTATCTCGTAAGGTTTCCATTGTGATGAGTTTGATTTGCTCTGGTTTGTGACCTTGGAATGCCTCGTCAAAAGTTTGGGCTTCTGGTGTGATGCCAATTGCGTGAAATAGTCCGACTGCACCGGATGATGCGGTGGCTGCACCGAGTGCCTTTAATTGATCTTCGGTTGTGTTGGTATGAAGCCCCTCAATTACAGGGATTTTATTCCCGCTGTTCGCGCCAATGTAATAACCCAGAACCGGAAAGAGCACATCCTCGTGCAAGAGCTTTTCAGGTATGTTTTGGAGTTGATAGAGTAGTTGTCCACGGCGATGCTCTGTTTGGTGGAGTCCAGCATTTGGGGCGCGTCCGGTTAAAGCACAGCAGATGTCGATGAAGTCGCCATAGCGTTGGGTGCGGGCACCAAGAACTGAATTTGCAAAGACAATGGCGTTACTTTCTGCCCATGCGATTTGCTCACCGAATTTGGGGCGTGCCATCGTTTGATACGGAGCACAGGTATAGATAGGCTGGCATCCGAGTTTTTCGTAACCGAACATAGTTTGCCGTGCCCAGTCTGCGACTTGTTGTGTCCCTTGAAATGCATCAGGGTGAATCAAATCTAATGCACCGACGTTGAGTGTCGTTGGGACAACAACTTGACCATTAGCTTCAACTAATTTCTGTACAAACTCAAGACCAGATAATCCATGATACAGTACGCCATCGATATGGGCGGAGGTGATGTCGAGCAAGTCGTTTGCACCATACACTTCTGCCATAGTTGTGAGGATTCGCATAGCAATTTGCGATGCGCGCCCCATATCTCCATTAAGCATCGCTTGGTCTTTGTCTGTTAGTTGGAGTGTCACGTCTTGTCCTTGTGTATTGCTATCTATCAGTGTGATTGTAACGTGTCTGAATTACCCCTGCAAAAGTAATTCTTATATTGTCTAGATGGCATTTGATAAATTGATTCATAATGCAATGATATTTGTACCCCATATAATAGTAATGTGTAACTATCTGTCGGCGTCGGTTGGATGTTATGCTCAAAAGATGAATATTTATCCAAGTAAGGTTGTAATGTGTTATGTCTAAACAGAAAAAGTCCCTGAAAAAACCGAAGCGTTTGAATAAAAAAGTATATGAAGCAGAGCTGAAACGCCTACAATTTGAGCTGGTGAAGTGGCAGTATTGGATTAAAGAACAAGGATTGCGCGTTGTGATTACATTTGACGGGCGCGATGCGGCTGGTAAAGGCGGGACGATCAAACGTATTATGGATCCGTTACAGCCTCGTGATATTCGTTTGGTAGCGTTAGGTAAACCGTCCGACCGTGAGCAAACACAATGGTATTTCCAACGCTATATCGCTCATTTGCCAGCAGCAGGGGAAATTGTATTGTTTGACCGGAGTTGGTATAACCGAGCAACAGTTGAACGAGTGATGGATTTTTGCACTGATTTACAGTACTGGGATTTCCTCAGAGATGCGCCTAATTTCGAGCGACTATTGGTTAATGATGGCATTATTCTATTAAAATACTGGTTATCTGTTGATGATGAGGAGCAGGAAAGACGTTTTCAAGAACGGGCACAAAATCCCATGCGCCGTTGGAAACTGAGTCCGATTGATATTGAGTCGCGTGATCGTTGGGTGGAATATTCTAAAGCGAAAGATTTGATGATCGAACATACTGACATTCCTGAATCGCGCTGGCGACAAATTGAATCGAATGATAAACGGCGTACTCGTTTGAATGTAATTCGGGATATTTTGGAAGCGATTCCGTATGAGAATGTGATCCCTGGTGTGTTGGATTTACCTCCGCGCCCACCACGTGACAAGCATTATTCACGCCCTCCGCGTGATCATCAGTATATTATTGAGGATAGTTACGCCGATAAGTAGGTCGTTACTTCTTGCCAGTCTCTAACTTTTTGCGTGTTTCGCGGACGGCGATTGCTGGTAGAGACTGGGCATTCTCATTCAAATAGGTTGTGATATCGCTATGATGTTGTCGGCTGGCTTCACGCAAGACCCATGATATGGCTTTGGTGATGCGCTTGTCTTTTTCGGATTTTAGACGTTCTACAGTGGTAAACATCTGAGTCAACAGGCGTTCATCAGGCGATTTTGAAACGGGACGTACGAGTAAAACGAGTGATGCACGGCGTTTGTTGGTGTTTTTATCTTGAGAGAGTGATTCTAAAAATTTCTCCCAGCTACTCCAGCCTGCGAGTAGGTCTTTGTGGGTGAAGATTGATTGACATGTTGTATCGACTTCTGCCCACCCATCCAGTTGTTCTAGCCATCGGTCAAGTTGCGAGAGAGGGAGTTGTTGTCGGAATTTAGGGTATTTATCGAGGAGTGTCTGTGGTGCACACCGTTCCTCATATGATTCGCCGTGATAGAGCGAATCACATAAGGCGAGCCAATCATCGTAGCTGATGTCTTTGTTATCTTTGATCCATGCTAGCATGATCTCACGACGTTCGGCATTGCGTAGACCATACCAGATACGGTCTATACCGAGTTCAGTGTGCTCGGGGCGTTTGCCTTGTGTTTGACGGTCCCGTTGCAATGTCTGGAACTTTGACAAAATTGTTTTGTGGTGTGGGTTCATTGCTTTTTCCATACAAATAAATCCCTTCACGAAGCTATATAATCCCCTCAAACATCAAATACTGAGTGTCTTTCAATGTTATTTTATCGATAATCGAATCAGAGAAAAGCTTCGTTATGAGTACGTTACGTTCTGGTATCGTTGATAATAAAGGGGATGGGACACGTCTTCTATCCATAAAATACTTCAGAAAATTATACGCGTCCCTCAAATTCAACCTAACTTATATCCCTCGATCTACAAGGCGTCTTCCCATAAGCTGAATCAAATTTAAATACTTAGAATCGGGAATAATTTCCAAGTCATTTAAAGCTTCACTCGCAAGATCAAATGCTTTCTTCCGCGCAAAATCAACAGACCCTGAAGATTTTATAATTTCAATAGCTTCATTAACTTGTACATCGGTTGCCTCGAGGTTACCAAATACAGAAAGCATCGTATCGAGTTCTTTACCTGAGGCACGATTTAACGTTTCGATAATCGGTATAGTCCGTTTCCCTAGAACGATGTCTGTACCGACACCTTTTCCGGTATTATTCGCATCGCCGACGATATTGATTACATCATCAATGATCTGAAAACCTAAACCGGTCTTTTTTGCAAATTGCACTAGAACATCAATCTGCGGGTCACTAGGGTCCCATTTGTTCAACCCAATTGTTCCACCAGCCAAGGCGGCAAGCATAAATATGCTACCCGTCTTTTTTAAAGACATATCGAGTAAATCGTCGGTTGTTAATTTTTCGGGGGAAATCTGTTCAAATTGAATATCCAACATCTCTCCATCGATTAATGTTGGGATATGTTCGGTGACTAAACTTTGGATGAAATTTTGCGGGATGCTGGGATCAACTAAGTCGTCCTCATACATTTCACAAATCATACCCACAGACCAAGCCATCAGTGCATCGCCCGCCAATATCCCGACGGATAGTCCATAGCGCTCGGCATCGGACGGTGAATAGTTCATTTCTGAAATAGCACGGTCTTCAAACCATTTGTGGACTGTCGGTCCGCCACGGCGCATAACATCTTGATCGATAATATCATCATGAACAAGCCCCCATGTGTGATAAATTTCTATGGCACATGCCGCAAGGATACTCGATTTGAGACGTTGCTCTCCGCCTAATGCGCCTGCACACCACATCAAATAGACAGGTCGAAATGCTTTTCCGGTTCGCTCAAGATAAACGTGTGCACCTTCGTAAATATGCGCGGGCATAAATCGTTTCTTATATTTCTCATGTGATATGCGATTATGAATTTCTTGCTTGAGCGTAGTAAGTTGTTCGTTGAAATATGAAATTTCTGAAGCGTCGAGTGTGATATTGTTTTGTTGCATTTAGCCCCCCTGATCTAGGTTGTAAAGCTATTGGAATATTAATCTAGTGAATATCGATTGCGCCTCTACATTACATGGTAACAGCTTTGGCAAAATCGTTTGGTAATTTATCGAGATTATTGTGTAACACCATGCCCCAAATTATATGATTTTTTAATAAGACCTAGCTGAGGAACTTTATCTGGAGGGGCTGTAGGCGCAATGTTTTTCGTAATTATATTCCACCGATGGTTAAAACCAATCGGCTAATCGAAGTATGGAAGCACGCTAAAGGTGCTAAATATTCCAGTGATTGAGTACATCATTTACATAACATGTTATGCTGTAATTATTTGCGATTGGAGGATGACATGCTTTCCAGACTGGAAAATATTACAAACAAAAAGGTTGTGTTAATCTTGACATTGTTGGTGATTTTGGGGTTGATGATTTCAGGATTTCTACATGTACAGACACCAAATGATGTGAATTGATAGACTTGGATGGATGGTATATTTCAGAACTTTAGCACTGAGGTTTTGATTTTCTGATTAATTGAGGTGGTGGTTGTAGCGAGAAATAAGCGTACCAACGCTAAAGCCTAAGCGCACAAAGATGAGCAAGAATACAAACAGTGGCGTAGGAGCAGCCAACTACAAACTATTTGGGATCACGTAGCTTTGGACAATATCGGATTGATCTGAATTTCCTCCCAACACCTATCCAGCCCGATGAACTACTCTTGGTATAGACTTAATCTAACTTTAATATACATGGAGGGAATTTGTGTGTATATCGAACCTAAGCGCTATTGGGTTGCCTGGTGTGTTTTTGTCATCACCAGTTGACCCAATAGCACTTTTTGAACCGTTTCTTACATATCCCTAACACCGATTGTGACTCGAAGTATTCCTGCTGAACTCAAATTCAATATTGTAAATTGGGCGTTAGCAGGTATTGGAATACTAGCAAAGTTACCATAATATGATGTTCCCGCTCCATAAGTCGTATTGGGATTTTGTGTATCATAGATTATCCAACGTATCGGTTGAACTGATCCTTGGTCGTTTTGGATGTAGACATATGTCTTATACGTATAGCCAGTCACTCTTAAGGGTCTTTGTGGACCAATCAGGTATCTTTCACGTTCATCTACGATGTTACTATCGCTGAATAATTGACTATGAAGTGCTGTAGGAAGCGCACTATGGTTACGTTCCATCAAGTTTAGACCCAGAGCTTCTTTGTTAACTGTGTCGCCGAATTGATAATCGTCTTTCTTTACGTAATACACCGTAAATATAACATCTAATGTATGGCTTCTGGTTGAGCCCGCATAAAACTCAATGTAGGTCTCAAGGAGACCACCAGCTGTTACCTTCCAGTCACCAAGATGTCCCTTATTATCAATTTGAAATCCAATAACAAGGCTATCTGCGGGAAGAGGTGGGATGATGTGGTCAGCGGATCTATGGTGCCCCTTACTTCTATGAATATACACGCTTTTACTAGCAGTACCTTTATCACCGCTAGTTGATGCATAATCTGATGTGTTGAACGCCCCAAATTCCAATATATCGGTAGAATACTCCTGATTTACAACAGGCTTAGGTAGTGCAGCGATGCGGTTATAGACAGCCCAACGTTGACTCACAATTGTGTATTTGTCATATAAATTATTAGCTCTAGTGATGCTCTCGTTGATTTTCGTTAAGTCTTTTTTTACAAATTCGTCTTTGTGAGACTCGATATCATTAGTAAATTCGTTAAATTCACGTTCAAAAGTTCCCTTATAGTATTCGTTTAATGACTCATATAGAGTCTTAACGGACCAATATAGTTGATATAAATCCCTCAATGTACCAAAAGTTTCTGAATCAAGATCATATGTATTTGTGATTGTAGTATCCAATTGGCTGTAATGTATTAGTTGAGCCATAAATGGAACCGGATAAATTTCATCTTGAAACTTCTTGAGAGCTACTGCAACATCTTCGGCATCAGGATTTGCACTAATAGGGATAGCACTTTTTGTCCCACGTATATAAATTGTTAGGTTAATGTCGATCTGACTGGCGCTTGCCTCGTTTCTAAATTTTGTTGAAGCTTCAACATCAAACAAATTTGGTGCGCTTGCCTCCATTGTTGCCATGAATTGATCCATAGTTTTTTTACTACGTGCTTGTAATGTATACAAGGCATAAAAAGATGCCATTCGTTTTGCGCCCGCTATGTAATAATCTCCATATATATTTCGAAAATCATCTGGTTTTTCTTTAAGGAAATCTAAAGCTTCTTTAGAAAATTTTACACCCGTTACCGTATCATACCCATCATATTTCACTTCATAACTCATCAGAAGTGATTTGCTTAGTTCAGAGACCTTGACCTCATGTAAATAGTCTGCAGAGGCAGATAGCTTAATGCCATTAATACTATAGCTACCGCTTCCACTAATTTCGAGCATCTGGTCGAAATCATCTTGGCTATTGATTATATGAAGCTCGCTCTTAGTAGTGAGGGACGGTGTTTCCCCGCTTTCATTTGTGTATTCAACCGCGGTGTCCATTAACTCACCCGTTAAGATATTGATAGAACTTCCTGGTTTGTAACTATCTAACCAACTTGTTTCTAATTCTAAAGGGGTTGTTGTATCCTTGTTCTTGTCCTTGTCCTTGTCAGTTTTAACCATGTCATATGTCCATTTATTATTTTCTGTTACTTTATTTTACAGTTTTGATGTTAAAACCACTTTATACAAATTTTAATAATTATAATTTAATGTTAAAAAAATACATTAATAAATATGAATAAATATAAAATGACATACGTTTTAGATAAGGCGGGCTCGCTTTTTCAGAAGCGGTAAGCTCCAAGATAACTAAACTAAAAGCAAAATGAGACCAGTACGGGTTTACTCGAAGTGTTCTGTGACATGGATGATTTCTAGCAAAAATTTGAACCAGAGTTGCACCAAATGTAGCTGACAAACGCGAGCTAGCAACAACGGCAAGGGATGATGAGCATGAGTGAGATGATGACCATCGTTGTGGACTTACCCAAAAACGTTATCGCGACTTCAAGACCTACTAAGGCAAAGAAATAAGAAAATGACGCGCCGGTTTAGAGAATAACACCTCCCGCAACTGTCATAAACTTAGGCACAATTAAACAATTAATTGCGCCATTTGATGATTTATCGTTTGGTACGTAGCCAACTCAAGGCGGCATCAGCGAGGCGTTCGACCTCGGATTTGGGGGCGTTCTTGGCAAGGCAGTTATCGAGTAAGGACTGTAGTTCATCCGGATTGACGTTGCCATGTGTGCCGATGGTGACAAATTGTGATAGTTGGGTCTCTTTGTCCCATTCTTCGAGCTTGAGTTCCACGCGTTTGCCGACAATGTGCAGGGTTGCACGTCGGTCGGGTTCATCGGCTAGGAAGAAAAATCCTTTAGCACGATAGATACCGAGTGGTAAATTTTCGGTCATGCGTTTGAGTGCTCTAAACGAAAGGGGTTCTTCACTTGTCCAATTCCATGTGTCAAAAACCGTCGAATGGTCATGGTGCTCGTGGTCGTGATGATGTTCTCCGGCGGTGTGGACATGCACATCCGTTTTCGGATAGTTGAGGGCGTCCTCCATATTGAAGTTACCCGTATCAAACAAAATCTCTAGTGGAATATCGCAATGGGTCGCTTCAATCACGCGAGAACGCGGCATGAGCTTATAGATATAGTCATTGAGTTCTTTGAGTTTTTCTGGTGTGACGAGGTCGACTTTGTTGATGACAATGACATCTGCCATGCCGATTTGGTTCATTGCCAAGACGCGATGTTCGTATTGCACATCAATGAATTGTTCGGCATCAATCACGGATACGATGCTGTTGATTTTGATTTGGCGCATGTACCGGAAGGCAAGCGCGACATCAATTGTATCGGATACACCACTGGCTTCGACGATAATATGGTCAGGTGGGTCTTCACGTTGGATCAATCCCAGCGTTGCTTCCAGTAAATCGTCACGGATGGTGCAACAGATACACCCGTTAGATAGCGTGATCGTATCTTCTTCATCGCTGACATCGACAATTAGGGCTGCATCAATGTTGATCGCACCGAAGTCGTTAACCAATACAGCAATCTTGATGCTGTGTTCGGCATTAAGAATACGGTTGAGTAGAGTGGTTTTGCCTGCACCGAGGAACCCTGCGAGTACAGTGAGAGGGGTGACGGTAGTATTGGTGTCTGTCATGTAATTACCTAAATGTGATTTTGACTAGAAATAGAACAAGGTCGAATAAGCCGACCCTGTACTTGTCTATCTATTATTTGATTAGTCGCGGACGACTTGGCTCAAAGGAATATCGCGGCGCTTTAAGAATTCGAGTAGACCGATTTTGTCGATGGTCTTCAATTCTTTGGCAGTCACTTTTACGCGAACCCATCTGTCTAATTCTGGCACAAAGATGCGCTTGTTTTGTAGATTGGGTTTAAATTGACGTTTGGTTGTGTTAAACGCCTTACTACGTGACTGACCGAAAAGCGGCTTGGTTCCTGTGATTTTGCGCTTGCTAGGCATCGTGAAACCTCACTTTTCTATGCAATCTTGGTGTTATCACAACACACTTGAATCAAGATTGCATCTAACCTATAGGTATGTTAACCGCAATATTATACACGATCTGACGCAGAAAACGAGGGCGGTTATCCACTTTTAGATGATGGTCTCTTTAGATACTCATATGCGACTGGGTTCCTTCGATGTCAAATACGGCGCGCTGATTGTCTTGCATAAAGCGGGATGCGATTTTGATGGCTTCGCTTTCGGCCAAAAATCCGTCTTGAACTTCGAATTCTAACGCTTTGTAGAAATATTGACGCGCTTGGATGGCATAAGCGACAACTGCTGGTGCCCAACGGGTATCGCCACCGAATAAGAATATCTTGTTGAGTGGGACTGAATGTATCGCACCGCGCACAAAATTAATCATATCATGTGGGTTGATGCTCCATGCCCAACACATATCAATATAGACATTCTGGAAATGCTTGGCGAGCGTCATAATTTCGCCTGTCCATGGGTAAGCTGTGTGCATCAAGACAAATTTGACGTTTGGATACTTGTGGAATAATTCGGCGAAATGAACTGCACGTACACGATCAGGATCTGTATATAGTTCATTGCCTGCAAGGTATCCTGTATGAATCTTGAAGGGTAGGTTATGTTCTTCGGCAAGTTGAAGACCCTGTTCCCAGCACCAATTGCCGAGCATGAGTTGGTTCGATTGAGATGGGAGATCGCCCCTCAGGATATTTCTGAGTGTGCTGTCCACTGTGCGCATCTCCGGAGTTTCCCATTTTAGCGTACGATTATAAGCATGTTGGGCTTTGACTGCGATGGCTGTAGAACCATGTTTTGCAAATATTGCTTCCATCGCGTCACGGAGTGTTTTTAGGTCTGTGACGATGATGCCTGTTTCATCATAAAGCTCATCAATTCGTAACTCGCCACGGCAGAAATTTGCCCACGAGATATCGTAGAGAAAAAACTCTGGCTCCGATAAATCTGGGGAACATTGCCAGACGAAGTTGTCAATCTGGACATGATCTAGATTAGCGACATCGCGCAACAGCCTGAGGCGTTCCCCTGGTTGATAGAGCGTTTCGTTTATTTGATTTGCACCGATAATCGAATCAATTGTGAGGGATTCGATATTATAGATATGTTTGGCAAGTAGACGAACCCCTTCGCCATAACCTGTATATTGAATGAGTTCCCACGCATCTTTGATTCCATTCCAGCGGGCTTCCACATCCGGATTTTTACCATCTATTGCAGTTAATACTGCTTCTCTTGATGCACCTGCTGAGTATAAATCACTAGTAGGATAGAACTCGAACAAGGTCTGCAAGACATCAGGGCTATTGTTAACATGTTCGTCTTCGGATGACAGATGTTCGTGTGTATCAATAATTGGTGTTTGTTGAATGTAGTCGTATAAATCTTTAAGCATAGTAATCTCCCTAATTTACCAGTATTTCATTGCTTGACGGAACATCTCGCGTAGGTCGTCTTCGGTAGCTTTGATGGGGGCAAGCTTGGTGAGACGCTCTTGTTTGAGTGTGCCTTCAACTAATGTGTCAATATCATCTTCACTAAATCCGATAGCACTTAAGCCGTTGGGGACTCCGGTTTCTTTCATAATATTGATGAGGGCTTGTGCTAGAATATTGCCTGCATCATCGGGACTGGCATCAGTAATATCTATACCCATAAGTGATGCTGCATATAAATGACGTTCTGGATTTGCCTGTGCAGTAAACCGGAAGACTGGTGGTGCATTGAGTATAACGCTCATGCCATGTGGGATAATTGGTGCGCCTTTTGGATAACCTTCGGGGACATAGTCTTTGACATTGCCTGAAACTGGATATGACATCGCGTGTGGATAGTGAACTCCAGCGTTACCAAAGCCGATTCCCGCATAAGCTGATGCAAGTAACATGGCACTGCGCGCTTCGGTATCGTCGGGATCATTCATTGCGCGAACAATATTGCTGGCGACCATTTCGACCGCTTTGCTTGACCACATATCACTAATTGGATTTGACCCTTGGTAGGGTGGGCGCAAAGTTGGGTGTTCGGGAGCAGGACGTTTATCAAATGGAACTGCTGTTAGAGACTCAATTGCATGGCAGAGCACATCTAACCCTGTGCTGGCGGCGACAAGAGGTGGCATGGTTTTTGTATTATTGGGGTCGAGGATGCCGAAGTTTGGACGTAGATAACGGTGTGAGATTCCGGTTTTGACCTTAAGTTCGAGCAGATCAAAAATTGCGACGCCGGTGGTTTCGCTACCTGTACCAGCTGTTGTTGGAACTGCGATTAGCGGTTTGACTGGTCCGGGGATTTGCCGACCTTCACCAATAGGCTTATTGACATAAGCTAATAGATCAGCGGGATGGGTAGCATAGAGGTTGGCAATTTTGGCCGTGTCGATGCTACTACCACCACCGACGGCGACATAGCCATCAAAGTTACCTTCTTTTGCGAATGTGATGGCATCTTCAAACGATTGATCTGTGGGTTCGACGCGCACACCTGAGTATAACACGGCATCTATGTCGGCATCAGCTAGCGTAGACATCACAACTGCAACAGGTTCTAGTTTTGCAATTGTTGGGTCAGTGACAACCATCACACGTTTTGCACCGAGCTTCTGCATATCAAAGCCGACTTCGCGGGTTGAGCCCTCGCCATATTTTATTGACGATGTATCCATTGTAAATGTAGTTTCGTATGACATAAAAATCTTTCTAATTTTTGATTATCATTATAACGAACACCTGATTGACGGGCGATGAATTTGTTATAGATGAAAAGGATAACTATATGACTGCTGCTTATATGTTTGAAGTTGCTGTCGATTCGATCGACTCTGCATTGATCGCACAATCGGCAGGCGCGAATCGAATTGAGTTATGTGCTGGTTTGGCTATTGGTGGCATTACGCCGTCGCATGGTATGGTTGCCGTTGCACAACAACAATTGGAGATACCAATTAATGTGATTATTCGTCCACGGCGCGGTGACTTTCTATATAGTCAATCTGAATTTGAGATGATGCAACAGGATATCGCATATGCCAAATCTCTGAATGTAAATGGCGTGGTCATCGGTATGTTGCAAGCAGACGGGAATATTGATATTGATCGCACACGCATATTGATTGAACAAGCACGACCGTTAGATGTGACGTTTCATCGTGCATTTGATATGGCTGTTGATCCGGTGCAAGCACTTGAGGATTTAATCGGGCTCGGTGTGAATATGGTGCTGACATCGGGGCAAGAGTCGTCAGCGAAAAAAGGTTTGCCACTGATTGCTAAGTTAGTTGAACGAGCAAATGGACGGATAAAGATTATGCCCGGTGCTGGTATCAACCCGACAAATATCCGGTTAGTTGTAGAACAGAGTGGGGCGAGTGACTTTCATTTTTCGGGTAAAGCAGTCGTCCAAAGTGGAATGGACTATCGCAATGATAAGTTGGCAATGGGTGGTGGAGATAATCTGTCAGAGTACGAGTTGACTGTTGCTGATGCCAATACGATTCGGGAAGTGATTGACAATGCAAACCGATAATTGGTAGGGGGCAAACCAGAGATTCGCCCCTGTAGATCATAAATTAGACAAAGAGCGGTTCCATATCTACGCTATCGACCATCTCTTGCATAACCGCATCACTAGGACGTGATTCATACCGTTCAGCAGCATCAAGGACTTTTGGTAACAAGGTAATGTCTCCAGCGGTGTTTAGGAATACATCTGGGTTACCAAGTACCCAATGAACAGCTTTGTCGATATCTTTCTGGTCTGTGAGAGGCTCGTACCATGTTGCATGGGTACGTTGTTCAGCAGGATATGGACGACGTGTGATAGATTTAATCGTCTGAACAGCGCGATTGTTTTCCTTACACATCTTGACGACTTCGTCGAATCCTTCACGGTAGGTGTCGTTTTGCATCATCGGATAGTTATATGGTAAGAGCACAGAATCAAAGTCGTAGAAATCGAGGCTTTTCTGGTGCATACGAACGATTGCTACATCATGTCCGGTGACACCAATGTATTTAACAAGCCCTTGTTCTTTGGCTTCTTTAAGATATTCGAGGGCACCACCTTCTCCCATCGCGACTTCCCATTCTTCTTCGCCGACAAGATAGTGTAGCTGAATCAAGTCAACATTATCAACACGCAACCGTTCGAGGGAGCGTTCAAATTCGGCTTTAGCTTTGTCATAGGTGCGTTCGCCTGTTTTGGTGGCAAGGAAGAAATCATCACGATGTTTTTCCATCCATGGGCCGAGTCTCAATTCTGAATCGCCATAGCTGGCGGCAGTATCAATATGATTGATGCCATGCTTGATGATGAGCTCCATTGTTTGGTCGGCTTCTTCTTGTGTCACGCTACTTAGTGCTGCTGCTCCAAACAATAAGCGTGTGCTTTCATGTCCGGTACGTCCAAATTGCATTGTTTCGATTGGCATTAAGTATCTCCAATTGTGTAAATAATATACGTTTACATTTTAATTATAACGTAAAATACAGTACTTCATATTTGAGTCAGTTAAGTGTATGGTTTAAAGACCACCAACCGAACCTGAAAGTATACTGACACCATGACGCTAACTATTCCTACGCAACTCCGCAATCAAAGTGGCATTTTTTCTATGTTTGGTGCGGCAAGCCTATGGGGCATGTGGGTATTGATTATCGCGGCGGTCAGCTTGCCGAGTATATATATATTGCCGATTACATTTACGTCATCTGCTATTGCCTTTAGTGTATTTGTGGTTGTCTCACGGCGTACACCTGCCTTATTAGAAATTTTCCGGAATCGTGAATTTCGACGTTTGTTGATATGGGTCGGTGTGTTGGAAGTGGCACAATCGTCACTCTATATTGTGTCGTACAGTATTGCAATACAGGATGGTGGGTCGGTTGTCATTCCGATCATTCGCTCGACTGTTGGGATTATCACGCCTGTTTTGGCGACATTTAGTAGTAATGAACGCTTCTCGAAGATGTATCTGTTCTATGGGACGCTATCGAGTATTGGCGCAATTTTAATTTTTTCGCAGGGGGGCATTACTGCCGGTGAAAACTTGAGTTATCTGGCGCTAGTGATGGTGGTCATATCGGTGATTATTCGCGGATGGTTTTATCTCCAACAGCGCAATGTCGCCCAACAAATGACGCTAAACGCCTACGATGCACGACTGGTTTTGACAGCGCAAATGCTCATCTCGTCGATGATGTTATTGACAATTTCGCTGATTTATTTCCTTGCCACACCAGTACCTGATGTCGCGAACCCTGGTGCAGAGTTGGCATTTTTGATCGTTGTTGGTGTGATACAAACAGGTATCGGCTCTTTGTTACGTTTAATCGCGATGAAACAGATTACCGCCCAGCAAAGCGTCATCATTATGTACTTTGAACCGTTTCTGAGTGTGATGTTGTCGATTCTGTTTTTAGGTGAAACAGTTACGGTTGGCTTCTTCATTGGGGCAGGGTTGATTTTATTCTCGGCAGGAGCGACGAGTATACACTCGAGTAAAACGAAAGCCTGAAATTAGACAAAGGATAACGATATGCTTCGACATACGACAGTGAGTATTGATGGTGAAAAATTCTACATAAATGGTGAACCAACATACGGTGGGCGACAATGGAACGAGCATCAAATCGAGGGGCTATTACTCAATAGTCGTATGGTTCAGGGTATCTTTGATGATCTCAATCCGGATACAGTTCATCAGTGGGCGTATGCTGATACAGGTGAATGGGATGCAGACCGCAACACAACTGAATTTATCGAGGCAATGCCATTATGGTTGGCACATGGCGTAACTGCTTTAACATTGAATTTACAGGGTGGAAGCCCCTATGGATATTCTCAAGCGCAGCCATGGGTAAACTCTGCGATTGAAGCCGATGGCAGCCTTCGTAGTGATTATCTGGTACGCTTGGAACGCATTCTAGACTGTGCAGATGAACTCGGCATGGTGGTGATTTTGGGCATATTTTATTTTGGGCAAGAAAAAGTCCTGAATGATGAACAGGCGATTATCAATGCTGTTGATAATACGATAGCTTGGCTTTTTGAAAAAGACTATCGTAATGTTCTCGTTGAGATCAATAATGAATGTAATGTTCGTTACCAGCAACCGATCCTGCAACCAGAACGTGTTCATGAGTTGATTATCCGCGCAAAAAGCCACACACAAGATGGGCGACGGTTTCTTGTTAGCACAAGCTATGGTGGCAATACGGTGGCGCGTGCCAATGTTGTACAACATTCGGATTTTGTTTTGCTTCATGGTAATGGTGTGACGGATCCTAATCGGATTGCGGAGATGGTGCGACAGGTGCGCGTGGTACATGGCTATGAACCCAAGCCGATCCTGTTCAATGAAGATGACCACTTTGATTTTGATAAATCATACAATAACTTCGTTGCTGCAATCACTGAATATGCGTCATGGGGATTTTTCGATTATCGTATGGAAGGCGAAACCTATGATGACGGCTATCAGAGTGTTCCAGTCAATTGGGGGATTAGCTCTGACCGAAAACGTGGGTTCTTTGATCTAGCAAAGAAAATTTCCGGTGTATAAATCGACACTTAAACTACAAGATGGTGCACTAGGTAAAATCACGCCTAATGCACCATACTACAATGTCAGATAATTATGATCCTGCGAGGAATTTCACGCCTTGCAAGACACCTTGTTTTTGCTCATCTTCGGTATCATCATAGAAGTGATCTTCTAGTTCAATGCTGACACAGCCGTTGTAATTGTTTTCGACGAGAATGTTCAAAATCAATTTCCAGTCGGATACACCGTGGCCGGGGATAGTATATCGCCAGTTCATGCCACCATATTTGTATGGTGACTCAAATGTAGATTCTTGAAGATTACCGTATTGATAGAGATTTTCATCAATAATCATAGTGTCTTTGCCGTGTACATGGAAGACATGCCCGACAAATTCACGCAAGAAGCGAATCGGATCGATACCCATGCGGACAAGGTGAGATGGGTCGTAGTTGACACCCATATTCGGAGAATCCACTTTTTCGATGAAAGCGCGGTATGTCTCTGGTGTACAAACGAGTGAACCCGGTCCAGGCCAACCTTCGATGACGAGATAGGCATCATTTTCTTCAAAGACAGGTTTGAGCTCACTGTAACTTTCGACCATATAGCCAAAGTTTTCTGCGCGCGATAATTCTTTGTCTTCGGGTAGCATACACATGAAGAAAACATTGGCACCTGCTGCGACACAGTCTTTAATATACTGTGCATTTTTAGCAACAGCATCTTTGCGTTTGCTTGCATCAGATGAGATCATTTCTTCCCAGACGCCTAGGTCAGCAGATCCAACCCGAAGCCCTGCATCAACGACTGTTTTTGCAGACGTATCGGCATCACGCCCGAGGTCTATGACTTCGAGGTCATTCTCTTTTGCCCAGCCGATCATGCTGTCTAAATCTTTTTCCCATTCAAAGTTGCGTCTACGCCATCCCAATGGGAAATTTCCAGTTGCAGTTTTCATTTATATTTCTCCTATTTCAATAATGATTAGTTGATTGTTGCTGATACAGGTTGGCCGTCTTTACTAGCGGATTCGACAATTGCGTCCCATAATTTTGCCATGCGTAATCCGACCTCTGGTGGACAAGGGTTCTCTATATTTCCAGCACGGACTTCTAAAAATTGTTCCCATGCACCGCGCATGGGCGGTAAGTCCGCTTCGATATATTCTTTGTCACCTTGACGACGGACAAAAAGGCGTTCTCCAAATTGACCTGTGTGGATAACGCCCTCGGTTAATGTGACGTGGATTTGTGTTTCCATGCCTTGAATCGTATCACCACTACCATTGATTGTTACCAATGCGCCAGATTTTAAGCGCCCCATAACGACTCCATTAATGTCTACCGGGGTGCCACGATTGTCTGTCCATGCAGACACAGTCTCAAAGTCCTCACCGATAAGGGTACAGACTGTATTGAGCATATGTGCGCCAGAATCGAATAGGAAACCGCCACCCGATAAATCAGGCATTTGTCGCCATGTATCGACTGTCAAACCCTTCCATCCTTGCCAGACCATACCACTGACAGTTAGCAATTCACCAAGTTCGCCTGATTGGATAAGGCGGGTAGCTTCGCGTACCTGTGGTGAGAGACCGCCTTGAAATGCGACGACCAGCAATTGACCTGTTTTGTCACGCACGTTGATTAAATCAATCGCTTCTTGTGCGTTCATAACCATCGGCTTTTCAAGCAAAACGTCGAGACCCGCTTCCATACACATTTTAGCTTGTTGGTGATGGAATTTATGAGGTGTCACAATAAATACTGCTTCGAGGTCACTAGCGTACTGATCAAGTAGCTTTTCGAGATCAGGTTCATTCGGAGGGACTGGTGCACCGAGTTCTTGCAATTTTTCGGCGGCTAGTTCGTAATTATTTGCAGATGGCTCACAAATTACACTAATCTCTGCTCCTTTTTCGACCATCAAAGGCAGATGATGTCGTGCCATGCCACCGGAACCAATTAAAGCAATTTTTGTCATTAGAATCACTTTCTTGTAAAGTCTATTTTAAAAATTATAGTGATGATTGTAGCAAGTGTAATTGCTTTAAGCTATTGATTTTTATCAAATTTGACACTTTCGTTGAAAATTAATTTGCATTGGGTACATTTGGAGAAATAATTGAGGGTGAGCCAATTCTTATTGGGTGCTAGTCTGTCTAATCAAATGTATCACTGTGGAGTGCTTAATGGCACCAGCTTATTCGTGTATTTATTGTAAAATCTTATTGACCCAATGTATCTCTACTAAAGTAAACATCGGGCCATCATTATCGACTAAAAAATATTACTGAAACGGCTCAATAATAACCTTAATCCATTCTTCTCGATTATAGTATTCAAAAACATGAACTGCTTCTTCTAATGAGACTCTACGGCTGATTAATTCTAGCAGCTGGAGTTCTTTAGAGGCAATCAGATCGAGTGCATGATGCCAGTAATTTGTGTTATTCTTGGCATTCCATGTCGCCTGAGGATAAACAATTTCAACACCTTTTAGTCGGCATTCCATATAAGGAATCATTTGCATTTTTTGTGCACCAAATACGAGAACGCGATACCCTGGGCGAACTAAATCAATTGCGTCGACCAGTACTTCGTTTCTACCGACCATCTCAAATACAACATCTGCTTCACCA
Organism: Anaerolineales bacterium UBA6055; assembly: GCA_002428985.1. Lineage (GTDB taxonomy): Bacteria > Chloroflexota > Anaerolineae > Aggregatilineales > Phototrophicaceae > UBA6055. Next base: position 28,634 of record DIYL01000054.1, read on the forward strand.
AAATCTTCCTTAATTTGATCGACATAGGTCTTTGTCCCGTTGACAGATCGTCTAAAGCTATAAGGATTGAATGTCTTTACGCCAAAACTTTCTGCAAATTGGCGCTTGTGTTCATAAGGTTCAGATCCAGCAACTTCTACCCCACGATTTACCAGAATTTGCGCCAGAATTAGCCCAATGGGTCCCAATCCGAGGATGATCGCTTTGGGTTTTCTTCCTTCGATTCTATCGAGTTCCGCTCTATCAGCACAATTAATTGCACAGGCGACAGGATCAGCAAATGTAAGCTCTTCGAATGAGAGATCGTTGCGGACGATTGGCAATGCACCTGTTATTTCATCGTTGCCCTGTCCTAGGATATTCACTTCTTTACTATATTGCGCAAAACCAGCACCTAATCTGGCAAGGTGATCGCCGGGTTTTATCCCTGTCACGTTTTCGCCAACTTCGACAGCGATGCCTCCTGTTTCGTGTCCATGCCCACCTGGACCATGTGCGGTAATCCAATGTGTACCTTCATAAATGCCAACATCTGTACCACAAATCCCAATACTGCGGATCTCTGCAAGGACTTCGTTTGGACCTATTTGGGGCTTTTCGGTTGTTATAAGTTCTACCTGCCACTTATCAGGAAATAAAAGTGCTTTCATCATTTGATTAGACATATTGACCTCATTAAAATTAGAATACTTAACGGATGCCATGTCGAGGAATACTATTTATGAATGACTACATAAAATGTAAATTTATAAAAGCTGACCTCGTTTAAGTAAGTAGTTTAAAAAAACCATATACGTTAATGGTATAAGTTCTATAGTACTTTGGAAAGCTTATGGTGAATGTAAAAAAATACTTAATTTATATCGCCTATGCAGGGTTTATCGGCGTGGCAATTTCTGCTGGTGCGTTGAATGTTGCGTGGTTATACATCCAAGACGAATTTAAACTGCCCTTGAGTTCTATCGGGATACTTCTTACGTTACCTGCTGTTGGTCGATTATTCGTTAGCTTTTATAGTGGTCGATTGGTGAAACAGTTTGGGGTGAGCCAGTTCTTATTGGGTGGTAGTATGCTAGCCATATTCGGTATGATTGGCTTCGCATTAACTCCGTCTTGGACACTACTTATTGTGGCATCAATGGTAATGGATTTAGGCAATAGCGCCTTGATAAATGGACTGAATATTTTTGTCGCTTCGAATTATGCATCTAGCCGTATGAATTGGTTACATGCGAGTTTTGGGTTGGGTGCAACGATCGGTCCATTCCTGATTACGATTATTGTGTTAGATATTGAGTTGTCGTGGCGTGTGGGTTATTTTGTGATGGCAGGTATTTTGGTGGTGTTCAGTGTGTTGGTGATTCTTACGTTTAAGTATTGGCATCTGCCGTCGTCAAACGCTGAGGAGAAGAACAAAAATGAAAAGGATAAAAAAGCTGTTTCATCTTCACCAAAGGTAAGTATTTTCAAAATGCCAATCGTCTGGTTCGGGATTGCTATTATGGCATTGTCGGCGGGGATTGAAACATCTACAGGGCAGTTATCGAGTAATTTGTTTGTGGATGGGCGCGGGTATGATGCACGTATGGTTGGTACATGGATTAGCCTATATTGGTTTAGTTTTACACTAGGGCGGTTTTTGACAGGAACTGTAATTGATCGTGTAAACCATAATATGTTTCTGCGTGTGAGCATGTTGTTTGCAGTTGTTGGTGCATCATTGATTTGGCTAAATCCGTCTGTTGAATTCACGTTCTTGGGATTAGCTGTGATCGGGTTTGCAATGGCTCCGATTGCACCGACTATCATGGGGGATACACCACTACGTGTTGGGGTTGAGCGGGCACCAAACATTATCGGGTATCAAAGTACCGGTGCAGGCATTGGTATCGCTTTGTTTCCGGCAATCGCAGGAATATTTGCTGAGTATATTAGCCTAGAGGTGATTGGGTTGTTCCTTATCATGATCGCAGTTGCGATGTTTGTAGTACATGAATTATTGATTTTTCAGGAGAAACAGGAGACAGTCGATGTCGTTGTCGAATAAAGAATTGATTGAAAAAGCTGCATCGGTGTTAAACCCAACTAAACTTGGTGATTTTTTAATTGGGGATGTTGGATCGGCATTGGTGACGGATAAAGGTAATGTATATCTTGGCGTGTGTATGGATATTAGTTCAGGTATCGGATTTTGTGCTGAACATAGTGCAATTGCGGCAATGGTTACTGCTGGTGAATTTAAAATAGAGAAAATTGTTGCTGTGTGGCGTAGTGACGATGATGAGCAGAAGCTGCATGTATTATCCCCCTGTGGTCGATGTCGTGAATTTATGCGTCAGATTCATCCTGACAACATTCGCGATACAGTCGTCATTATGGGCTCTGATAAAGATATGAAACTCAGTGAACTGTTGCCATATCATGAGTGGTTTAACCCGACAGATAATAACTAAAATATCTCATTAGTAAACCTGTCCAATGGGACAATGTGGTGCGTGCTTCCACACGATATACTGCTTGAAAAATATAGGAGTTAGTGATGGATATACGTAAGCTGAAAAAACCACGTTGTTTTTTATTATACGCACTTGCACCAGATACTGTATCACCACCGGAAGCCAACCAAGTCATTAACACAATTTGTGCTGATGAAAAATTACCGTTGTCACTCTATCATGATCATTTTATTGGTCAGATTGGTGGACTTGTTATCTTCTTTGCAGAAACAGATATTGACCGTGCGGCATTACAAGTTCATCTTGGATTGCATCTAAAGGGATGGACTTATGCTGTGCATCCGTTGATTTACTCGCGTAATCCGGCTGGATTGGATGAGCAAATTGCCTATACGTTGCGGGCTTATCGGGATGCTGATTGGAAGGTATTGCAAGGCGAAGAACGTCCAAGTTACGGGAATCCGTCTGAAGAAGCACAAATGGGACGAGAAATCGATGATCTGATTTAAACCTTTTTGAAACATTGCCTCTACTTCTGCCGTATGTCTAAGTGAATGACTCAATACGGGAGCAAGAGGAAAAGATATGAAAGCAATTATTATCACAGAATATGGTTCACCTGATGTTTTGCAGTATGTCGATATTGATAAACCCATTCCAACAGATGATCAAGTTGTGATCAAAGTGATTACTGCAGCGGCTAACCCACTGGATTGGCATATGATGCGAGCGGATCCGTTTCTTGTTCGGTTGGACGGTGGATTTATGCGACCCAAAAATTCGCGAATGGGTGCGGATGTCGCTGGAATTGTTGAAGCTGTTGGCAAAAATGTGACTGACTTCAAAGTTGGTGATGCTGTATTCGGCGAAGTTTCAGGGGCGTATGCGGAGTATGTGGCGGTGTCGCCGGATCATCTTACGCATAAACCTGAAGATGTTTCGTTTGAGTGTGCGGCTGCTATACCCGTTGTAGGGTTAACGGCATTACAGGGATTACGCAAAGGCGACATCCAAAGCGGGCAGAAGGTTCTTATCAATGGGGCGTCTGGTGGTATTGGTACAGTTGCTGTGCAGATGGCAAAGACCTATGGCGCCGAAGTAACCGGCGTTTGTAGTGGACGTAACGTGGAATTGGTGCGTTCAATCGGTGCTGACCATGTCATTGATTATACTAAAGAAGATTTCACGAAAATGGGGCAAACATATGACCTCATCTATGACACGGTCGGCAATCGTACTGCTGCGGATTATGCTCGCGCGTTAAAACCTGAGGGAAAATGTGTTGTAGCAGGATTTACAACATTATCTCATATGCTTGGGTTGTCTATTTCTGGTGCGATTCGTGGACAGTTTGGTTCTAAGCAGATTGGTATGATGGGGACTGCACAAGTGGTTCAAGAGGATTTGCAGACACTTGGTGAGATGCTGGATAAAAAAGATATTGTACCTGTGATTGATCGTCGTTATCCGCTCAGCGAAACAGCGGATGCGATTCGATACCTCGAAACAAAACGGGCGCGAGGTAAAGTCATTATCAATATTGCGTAGTAGATGGAATCGTACCAAGGAACGGTTTTGTTGGTGGTGTTATCATCTGCTAGCATTGCACTTGGTTATGCATGTGTATAGGAACAATTTCCTATCGCCTGAAGCTACGATTTATTTCCCTTTACGTGCATGACATTCTATACTCTTGTTACAGCGATTGTTACACGCTAAAGGGGAAAGATAATGAAAGCGATTGTCTGGACAGCTTATGGCTCACCTGATGTCTTAGAACTTCAAGAAATCGATAAACCGATACCTAAAGATGATGAATTATTGATTCGGGTAAGGGCAACCTCAGTGACTGCGGATGATTGCGAGACGCGTAGCTTACAATTTCCATTCTGGTTGACTTTACCTATGCGTGCCTATCTGGGATTTAGTCGACCACGTCGGATGATGATTCTTGGGCAAGAGTTTGCCGGTGATGTTGAAGCTGTTGGCAAGGATGTCCGGCGATTTAAAATCGGTGACCCTGTATTCGGGACATTAGAGTTAGGTGCAGGTGCATATGCAGAGTACGTTTGCGTCAAAGAAGAGTCTGAAGATACTGTGGTTGCGTTTAAACCTGCCAATATGAGTTATGTGGAAGCTGCTGGTGCATCGACAGGTGGATTGGAAGCATTGCATTTTTTGCAGGCTGGCAATGTACAAGAGGGTGACAAACTCCTGATTAATGGGGCAGGAGGTAGCATCGGTACAGCGGGAATACAATTGGCAAAATATCATGGTGCAGAAGTTACAGCAGTTGATTCTGGTGATAAGCTTGATATGTTGCGGTCTATTGGAGCTGATCATGTGATTGATTACACGAAAGATGATTTCTCACAACAAGGTGTGATTTATGATGTTATCTTTGATGTAATCGGAAAAAACTCGTTTTGGCGTTGCTTACGTGTTCTAAATCCAAATGGAAAGTACCTACTGGCAAATCCAAAATTGTGGAAATTATTTGCTGGATTTTTTGTGTCGCGGTTGACAGGTAAGCAAATTATGCTGGCATTGGCTGATCGTAAAACAGAAGACTTGATGTACCTTAAAGAACTGATCGAGACGGGGCATATCAAAACAGTGATTGACCGAGAATATCCATTAGAACAAACAGCTGAAGCACATCGTTACGTCGAGACAGGACGGAAAGCTGGTAATTTAATCATCACTGTCTAGGTATGAGCTTCTTAATTCACTACCGATGGGTTCAGTGGATCGGTTATCTGGTCTGATAGATAGGTTGTTAAAAAGTGGTGGCTGGCACCAATCGTAGCGCGATTGGGTTGTGATAACTCTGCCTGTCGGATTGTCAGATGATTGGCAAACAATGATGGTAATGCCGTATATATATCAGATTCAATCTGCTTGTAGATTGATATCGGTGCTGTGCTAAGTACCCCACCAATAACAATAACATCGGGATGAATCAAATAGGTTGTTGTTAGGACTGCTTTTACCAATGCTTGAACGAGTTCGGTGACGCAATGTTGACAAATAGGATCGTGATTAACATTGTGTTCAAAAATTGCTTGTAGGCGTTGACGCGGATCAATTATAGATTGCAAGTGATCATAGTCTTTGGCTTGTTTGTCGCTTAATTGGTCAACTAGCTCCTCAAAACGTGAGTTGATTCCGTGAATTGTAAGTACATCATGGGATGTATGGTGTGCTTCGGAGCGATAGAATTGTCCCATGATTAGACCCACATTCCCAAATGCCCCCTTATATAATTGACCATTCAAAAACATACTTACTTTAACGCCTTCATCAAACCCGACATACATCAAATTATTTTCTAGTGATGTACGACTATGTTGGAATTCAGCTAATGCCATACAATCGATATCGTTGGCAATATAGACGGGTAAACCTGAAAATGCTCTTAAGTGATCGCAGATTGGAAAGTTTTGCCAACCCTTTACCCGTTCAATTGATAGGATGTTACCGGATTCAGGGTCAATATACCCGGGGCTGGCGATGCCGATACCTAAAATTGAACGATCCGTAAATTGTTCTTGCATATCAGCCATATATCGTTTGATAGCACGGAAAGATTTTTCTGGAGTCGGCACTAAGTTTTCATAAATCACTGACTCATTTAGAACTGTGCCTTTTACATCCGATGTAATCAGACGGATGCCGGGTAATTGTAGGTGTACGCTGACGATAGCATAGTAGGATGGGTCTAGACCGAATAACATTGCCGGACGACCACCACTTGATTCTGATTGCCCTGTAACATGAATCCATTTTGCGTCAGACAACTCTTGAATAGCTTTTCGCAGTGTTGGTAGGCTGACAGGCGTCAGATCTTGCAGTTCTGCAATAGACAATTGTGTTTCTTGTAAATTGTTGAGGATGAGTTTATGAAGCGACATAGGCTAATCTTTTGACAAATTTTTTATAAAAGTTATAATATGAGTGTAAACATAAATATGCAAATTACAGCATATCCAAATTCGCTTCCTGAATTAATACTTTTATTGAACCTATATTCGGATAGGTTTTGCAAAAATGGTTTCTTTACAATCATCACTCTTTGAAAATTTACAGTCATATTATGGTGACATCCATAACCATTGCGATCTTAGTTATGGTAATGGGTCGCTTGATGATGCTTTATATAATGCAAAATTGCAACTTGATTTTGTTAGTGTAACAGTTCATGCCGTCTGGCCCGATCTACCTACTGATGACCCCAAGCTAGAATATCTGGTAGCTTATCACGAAGAGGGGTTTGAGCGAGCACAAGCCGGTTGGGCAGGTTATTTGTCGACGATGGATGTGAACAATACCGATGACTTTGTGACATTCCCCAGTTTTGAGTGGCATTCAATGCAATATGGCGATCATTGTGTTTATTATCTTGACGATAATAATCGTGAGATCATTGATGCGCCAGATTTACCTGCACTACGTCAAATTTTACGTGATCTCGATACACCAACGTTTCTAATTCCACATCATATTGGCTATAAGCAAGGGTATCGTGGGATTAATTGGGATGCATTCACAGATGAACTATCACCAATTGCTGAGATTTTTTCATTTCACGGTTTATCTGAAAATGGTGAAGGACCTTATCCATATTTGCATTCGATGGGTCCATGCCATGAACACAGTACAGCGCAATATGGTTGGGCACAGGGCAATGTATTTGGGATTGTGGGTTCGACCGATCATCATAATGCATTTCCTGGTAGTTATAGCTATGGACGACTCGGTGTATGGGCGGATGGCTTATCACGCCAATCCATTTGGGATGCGATTAAACAACGGCGTACCTATGTGTTGACGGGTGACCGCATCGAACTTGCCTTTGCTTTAAATAAGACTGTGATGGGTGGGATTGCTCCAGCGAGTGATACACGAACAATTCAGGTCGCGGTTGAAGGTGGCTCTGCATTGGATTATGTGGATGTTTTGCATAACAATCGTGTGATTCATCGCGAAAGTATATTCCCGCAAGCTACGAAAAGCACACAGTACAAAGTCCATATAGAAATGGGCTGGGCGGAACTGGATAGTGCATTTGATTGGGATGTGGAACTGACAATACAAAATGGAAATTTGTTGGATGTTGAACCACGCTTACGGGGGTATGGCCCGTCTGTTGTGGCTGAAGATGACCAATTTGCATATTCTAAATTAGAGCACGGTGATAATTCTGTTCGGCTACAAACACATACCCGCAAAAACCAATCCCTGCATACACCAAATACTGAAGGACTATCCTTACAGATAGAAGGAACAGGCGATACACAAATTCATGCTACGATCAATGGTCGTAAAGAAGTTTTGACGCTATCTGAATTGATGACGGGATCACGGACATTTTACACAGGTGGCTTTGTATCACCTGTTATTTATTTTCATCGAGCTATTCCAGAGCAAGAGTTTACTCATACATTTAAATTTGAACACGCCGCCTCTAGTACAAACCGCGATTGGTATTATATTCGTGTTCGTCAACATAATAACCAGTGGGCTTGGAGTTCTCCTATATGGGTTGAGGGAAATCTGTCCTAATTGTGATTTAACTTGTCAGTGAATGACAAGATAGTCAACTTAGCAAATTTAGCGAAAGGGAACAAAAATCGGTACAATAAACCAAAGTCTTGTTACACCTCACCAAAAATTTTTAATTCAGAAAGGATTAAACCATGCGTAAACTGATTTTAGCACTACTGGTTCTCGTGTTGCTGGTTCCAGCACAACTCGCTTTCGCACAAGACGATATGATGGATTTTGATTGTGGGACAGATGAAGAGGTTACCATTAAGTACTTTGGTGATCCTGTTGGTAGCCATCCAGAAGCAGAAGAAGCAATCATCGAAGGCTTCCAAGAATTATGCCCGAACATCACAGTTGAACGTAACGAAGGTTCCGCAAGTGTTACTGATCTGATCGCTTTCTACTTGACTGCTTTTGAAGCTGAAAGTAGCGATCTTGATGTTATCCGTGTTGATGTTATTTGGCCTGGTCAGTTGGCAGAACACCTCATTGACATGAGCGAATATGCATCACAAGAACATATCGATGCACAACTTCCAGCACTTATCGATAACAATACAATTGATGGTCGTCTCGTTGCGTTGCCATTGCGTATTGGTTTTGGTATGTTGTACTACCGCTCCGATCTTCTCGAAAAATATGGCTATGATGCACCTCCAGCAACATGGGATGAACTCGAGGAAATGGCAGCAGCTATTCAAGCTGGTGAACGTGAAGAAGGTATGGATGAATTCTGGGGCTTTGTATGGCAAGGTAATGCATACGAAGGTTTGACCTGTGATGCACTTGAATGGCACGTATCTGCAACTGGTGAAAACTTCTTGCAATCAGACGGCACAATCAGCGCATTGAGCGATGCTTCTGTTGCTATCTACGAACAAGCTGCAAGCTGGGTCGACACAATCAGCCCTCCAGGTGTCGTTAGCTATCAAGAAGAAGAAGCACGCGCCGTTTGGGATGCTGGTAATGCTGCCTTTATGCGTAACTGGCCATATGCTTATACCCTCAGCCAAGAAAGTGAAAACATCCCAGCATTTGATGTTGCTCCATTGCCAGCAGGTGAATCTGGTCAAGGTGCCTCAACCCTTGGTGGTTGGCACATTGGTGTTTCCAAATACTCCGAAAATCAAGAAGCTGCAGCAGCATTTGCTGTTTATATGACCAGTGTTGAAGGTCAAAAAACCTACTCATTGATCACAACATCACCACCAGCAGCTGTTGAACTTTACGAAGATCCTGAAATCATCGAAGCAATGCCATTTGCTAGCCCAGATGTTGTGGATATTACCACTGCACGTCCTTCGAACTTCGCCAAAGATCGTTACAACGAAGTTTCAACACTCTACTTCACCGCTGTACACTCAATTTTGACTGGTGAAGAAGATGCAGACGTTGCTCTCGAATTGCTCGAGCTAGATCTTGAAGCATTATTCGAAGAAGAATAGATAGGTCTTTGAACGCAGGTTGCCTGCGCTCATATGTTTTGTAATTCTGGAGGACAGGTCATATTCTGTCCTCCTACCAACCCAAGCTTGTGTTATACCTTGATACACGTTTACCTATAAACGCGTTTCATTTTTTGCTCAGTGCTCTAAATTTAGAATAATGAGTCTCTCCAAGACGTGGTATGAATTGACGCTGATGACATACGTCGTTATTTGTCCCTGACATGTCAATTAAATCGCCACCATCTACTTGATAACTAATTTTTTTGATTATTGGAGTTATTATGGGTACAGCGTCATCTGACACCACATCCCAAAGATCACAAATTCAATTATTAAGTGTGCTAATGATCGTCATCGGTGCGCTAACGATTATCGGATTTTTCCTGGCCGTCCAGCAAGACGAAACCATTCAATTTGCATTGAACTGGACACCATCTGAAGAGGCCCCAGAACAGCCGTCCCTAGTTCTTATCTATCTAGAAGAATTTGGCATTATTGTGACTGCGCTCGTTATCTTTGTGGGTGTGTTCTTCATCAGGAATGGAATACGTTTACGCGAAGGGCACATTCGTACTGCAAACTGGACAAGCCTTGCACTATTTTGGGTATCGGTTGGGGTGATTTCCCTCTTTGCGTTGAACACATATAACGCCATTCGCAACGCCCAATTGGACGATATCCCCTTTGACGCGGGGGCATGGGGTGCATCAGTCATACCGCTATTGGTTATTTTATTCGTTACAGGTGGGGTCTGGTTATGGTTGCGTGGTCATATCGAAACTGTATTTACTGGGGAAGAGAACTTACTAGGTAGCGAAACGCGGTTGGCGTGGAACTTGTTGATTCCGACGTTGACGATTTTTATTTTGGTCGCAGCCCGCCCATTAGAGCAGACTTTTGTCCGTAGCTTGACCGATAAAAGGTTTGCTGGCGGTACACAAGTTCCCCAGTTTGTGGGATTGGATAATTATGCCCAACTGTTGACTTTCCGCGTAGATACTGTGACATGCCGTCAAAGTATTGATGATGGTCCGTGTGATACCCGTGATAATGGTTCTGTACGTTGGGAGTCGATTGACCGTGAACTACTGCAAGAGGGTTTCCGGACTGTCAGGAATGTTCCAATCGTCGGAACAAATCGATCGTGGGCGATAAGCGGTACGGATGATGATTTTCTGGAGGCAATCTCCACCACGATTGTCTTTACTGTAATTTCAGTTGCACTGGAATTACTGATAGGTTTGTTCATGGCGATGGTTGTCAATTCTAAGTTTGTTGGACGTGGGGCGATGCGAGCCGTTATGCTTATACCATGGGCGATACCGACGGTAATTTCTGCGCGATTATGGGAATTAATGTTGAAGGACACCAGTGCAGGGATTTTCAACAAAATTTTGCTGGACTTAAACATGATCGCCAGCCCGCAAGCATGGTTATCTGACCCAACACTGCAAATCCCGACCGCAATTCTTGTGGATGTCTGGAAGACAGCACCGTTTATGGCGTTGCTCTTGTTGGCTGGCTTACAGACGATACCGAAAGATCTGTATGAGGCTGCATCGGTTGATGGGGCAAGTCCAGTTCGGCGTTTCTTCTCAATCACGCTACCGTTGTTACGTCCAGCGATAGCAATTGCGCTGATCTTCCGTACATTGGATGCCTTGCGTGTATTTGACTTGTTCAATGTATTATTTGGACGTCAGCAATTGTCGATGGCAACATACAACTATGAGACACTTGTCAGCAATCAGCTTGATGGTTACGCCTCGGCAATTAGTGTGATTATCTTCATATTCATCTCGATCTTTGCGTTTGCGTATGTCCGTGTATTGAAGGTGGAGTCCTAAAAATGACACAAAAACGAATGTTAGAAATTGGTCAACAAGTTCTTCTTTACACGCTTGTTATATTAATTGCAATTTATGCGTTATTTCCATTCTACTGGGCGTTGAATACATCGTTTAAATCGGAGGGGGAGCTTTTCTCCAGTGCCACGTATCTCCCGCAAGAACCAACGTCACAGAATTATGAATATGTGTTCCGCGATAATACGTTTTTGAATGCACTGTTTATTTCATCTGTTGTGGCAACAGCGACTACGATGTTATCGCTTATGATAGGTGCGTTTGCAGCTTATGCGCTGGGACGATTACGCTTTAAGGGACGATTGATCCTGCTCTATGTCGTGCTATCGATGACAATGTTTCCGCAGATTTCGATTTTATCGGGTTTATATACTATCGTGCGGGATCTCGGTTTCTTCGGGACGCCGTTATCACTTATTGTGACGTATCCAGTGTTTATCTTGCCTTTTACTGTATGGGTATTGACGATCTTCTTCCGTGGTTTACCAGAGGAAATTGAACAGGCAGCCATTGTTGATGGCGCGACACCGTTCCAGACATTCCGCATGATTCTGTTACCATTAACCGCACCTGCACTGGTAACAACAGGATTATTGGCGTTTGTACAATCTTGGAATGAATATCTCTTCGCACTAAATTTCACCGCGACCAACCCATCATCACAACCTGTAACTGTTGTGATTGCTCAATTCTCTGGTCAATTTTCGGAGCAAGAACCGATTGCCGAGATTATGGCGGCGGCGATGGTTGTAACAATCCCATTGGTGGTACTCGTATTGATTTTCCAGAATCGTATTGTTGAAGGTTTAACAGCTGGAGCAGTCAAAGGATAGTCGATGGCGTACGATATTTTAGTACAAGGTCCGATGTTTTGTGATCTGATTTTTACAGATTTGCCATCTATGCCTGTGTTAGGTGAGGAAATTTTTGCTGGTGATTTCACTGTGACGATTGGCGGGAGCGCAATCGTTGCTGTTGGGTTGCAGCGGTTAGGTGCAAATGTCGGGCTGATTGCTGATATTGGTAATGACCCACTTAGTAAGCTATTGAAGACGATGTTGCATGAGATGGATGTTGATACGTCGCTGATACGTGAACATCCACATCCATTACCACAAGTCACGGCTGCGTTATCTTTTCCTGAGGATCGGGCGTTTGTGACACGTTTTGTTAAACCCAAAACACCTGCTGATTTGCGTCAATTATTTACTGACCATAAGGCAAAGCATATCCATCTATCAAGTTTTTTAGGTGCATTGGAAACGCCTGATGCGTGTCGAGTTGCGCATGAGTTTGGCTTGACCGTCTCATTAGACCCCGGCTGGGACGAAGAAGCACTGCGTGACCCACGGCTACATCAGATGATTACGGAGCTGGATGTTTTCTTGCCGAGCGAATCTGAACTTTGCTATATTGCTGATACAGATGATGTCGAGCAGGCATTATTACAGACTGCAAAAACGATGGACAAAGGGATGATTATCCTCAAGCAGGGCAAACATGGCGCAACTGCTTATAGTGAGACATTGCGTGAACATGTGCCTGCGTTGCCTGTTTCGCCAATAGATACAACAGGGGCAGGTGACTCATTTGATGCCGGATTTTTGTTTCAATATGCTCAGGACAAACCCCTTGTGGATTGTATGAAATATGGTGCAATTTGCGGGGCATTATCAACTACAAAAGCGGGTGGTGCGACATCTGCACCAACACATGAGGAGGTCAAAGAATGGCTGTCAAAATTGCCATCATAGGAGGTGGGAGCGCGTATGCGCCGGGACTCATAAACGCCTTTATTCAACATGCTGAGGATTTTGTTGGCGCAGAATTGGCTTTAATGGATATCGCTGGTGATGAACTTGCTGTTGTGCATCAACTGAGTCAGCGGATGGCCGAGTCTGCAGGTGTTGATTTAACGATTACACGCCATGCCGAACAACAGTCAGCAATTGAAAATGCCGATTATGTGTTGACGACATTCCGGCAAGGTGGGTTTGAAGCCAGAGCACAAGATGAGCGGATTCCATTACAACATGGGGTGATCGGTCAGGAAACAATCGGCCCGGGTGGCTTTTTCTTTGCGATGCGGACGTTACCTGTGATTAAAGGTATTCTGCGTAATATTGAACAGTATGCGCCGAATGCTGTGCTAGTTAATTATACTAATCCGACGCAGATTGTTGCTGAGGCTGTCACACATTTTAGTGATGTGCCGTGTATCAGTATTTGCGACCAGACAAAAGATGACGAGCGTAAAATCCTAGATGCGATGGGTATTCAACCAGAATCGGTCATGCTGGAATCAGTCGGATTTAATCATGCTACATGGAGTACACACTTCACAATTGATGGTGAAGATGGCATTGCTGTTATGAATCGCCATTATGATGGGGTGATGGATAATCCAGATGTATCCAATCGTGTGAAACGACAATTTAAGTTAGCACGAGAATATGATCGTCTACCGAATAGCTATATGCAATATTATTACTACCGTGAAGAGACCGTCGCTGAAGCAAAAGCCGTCGAACTATCGCGGGCACAAGTCATTATGAGTGAATTAGACAGTTATTATCAACACTTCAAAGAGCAGATAGAAGAGGATGATCCGAAATTAACCCATGTACGTGGTGGGTCAGTGTTTGGCGATATGGCGGTTGAAGTGTTGCGGGGTTTGGTCACACAGAATGCGAGCATCCATACACTGAATATTACGAATGGTAGTGCACTACCTGATTTTGCAAGTGATCGCGTAGTTGAAGTTCCGGCACGGCTGGAGTCACGCGGAGCGACACCGTTAGTACAACCTCATTTACCATCGGAAGTCACGGGTCTCCTGCATATGTTAGGCGACTATCAGTGGTTGGCAGCAAATGCAATTTGGAATGGTGATCGACGTGCTCTGACCCATGCATTGGCATCGAATCCGCTGGTGGTTTCCTTGTCATTAGCAGAAAAATTGTTAGATGATATTATTCCATTGCAGAAAGATTATTTCCCTGAGTGGGTTTAAAGGGCAAGATTATATCTCGCCCTCATATCTAGAATTGCTTGTTATTCGACTAACTTGACAGCGCGTTTTTCGGTTGAACTGAGCAACGCTGTATCGACAATTTGTTGCCCGATCCGACAAATTTCAGGGGATAGGGGAGCATAGATTTCTTCGCCCGTAGTTAAGGTGTGGACAAAGCTCTGGATTGGATTCTGGAATGGTGGTTCAAGTGTATCCACTGGTATCTCAATGCCTTCAGGATTTTCATGTGTTTGCACGCGAACAGTGCTTTCGTAATCGTATGATGCGATTGTTCCACCTGTACCTTTGACTACAAATCCGCATTTTGGTTGTGGTTGATGTGTCCATGGGTCGGTAAATGTTCCCCAGCGTGTTTCAAATTTTGATAGCCCTTTGGCATAGCGCGCAATAGTGACACTGTGTTCATCTACTTCGAGCCCATCTTGTTCATCAACCATGGTGATCACTTCAATTGGTTTGTCACCGGAGTGGAACCATGTGCCGAGTGTAACTCCATAACCGAGATAATCAATTAATGAGCCACCGCCATGTTCTTTTTTATACCACCAACTATCTGATTTACGAGCAGCGACATCTTCCGCAGTAACTTCAACTTTATCAGCAAGATGCCAAAGTGGACCGCGATTACCGTCATAATAGTGGACTTCGGTCACATCGCCAATCATGCCTTCGTCGATAAGGCGTTTGGTTGTGACATGCGGAGGATAGTAAGCGAGAGGCCAATTGATAATCATTTGTTTACCGGTTTTAGCAACCGCAGCAATCATCGCATCAGCTTCGGCTAAAGAGGCTGCAAAGGGTTTTTCGACCAAGATGTTGACATCAAACGGTGCAACTTTTTCGACCCATTCGCCGTGCGTTGCAGTCGATGGACAGAGCATGACGATGTCGGGTTGGGTGGTTTCGAGACATTGTTTATAGTCGGTGAATACCTGCTCATCAGGAATACCAAAATTTTCTTGTGCTGATTTCATGCGCTCTGGTTGCTCATCGCTGATACCAACAATTTCAACATCTTCATGTTCATGAGCATGGCGCAACAAGTCGCCCATGTGCATATGATCGAAATTAATACCGACTACTTTCATTTTTGTCATAATATTTCTCCTAATCGTGATACTTTATTTAAATTTATCTCAGAGGGGCGCAATATGCCCGCCCTATAAATCGTTATTTTGAAATTTAAAGTTCTGGTAATACCCGAACATCACCGGGTTTTTTAGGTTGTCCGTCATGTGCGCTACCGATAGCTGCAAATGCGAGTGCTAGGCTACGGAGGTTATCAACTGGATTGTTGTATGGTACACGGTCTTCTTCAATTGCACACAGGAGTTCTCCCATTGCCCCATGAAAACCATCATTAAACCATTTGCCTTCAAGCTCTGGAGAATCTGTCCCATCTTCGGTATAAAGGGTAACTGTTTGATCCTGTAAGCCAGGACCGTTGCTCTGGATTGTGCCATTCGTGCCGACTAGAACAGTGCGATCATGTTGCCCAAATTTTGTGGCGGCGTTGAAGCTGAGTGTCGCTTGTGCGGATGGGTAATCAATAATAACATGTGCTAGTAATGGAGGCTTCGGGGTTTGACCTGTGGCAGTGCGTGTCGCAGCATAAACACGGTCCGCTTCAAGATCCCCAAAATAGCAAGTTAGCATATCAAACCAGTGGATTGCAAAGTCATATAACACAAGATCATGAATATTATCAAATGGTGTGCCGACGACCCACGAATGATCCCAGTGAACTGACATATCTGCGCTACTGAGTTCACCGATAACACCCTGTGTAATTGCTTGTCGCATATAAGCGATATGAGGTGCCCAGCGCCCATTTTGATTAACTGCGAGTTTAACACCTTTTTTGTCTGCTAGTTCGATGAGCTTTTCACCAACTGCCAAATCGAGCACAAATGGCTTTTGACTGAGAACATGTTTTCCGGCATTGAGCGCTTCTTCAATCAAGGGAACGCGAGCGGCTGGATGTGTTGCTATATCAAGCACTTCAATATCATCACGTTTGAGGACCTCGTTATGGTCTGTGTAGATTTGTGCGTTGGGATAGAATCCTTCTTGGCGAGCTACTGCACGGGATTCATCAAGGTCACATAAGGCAACAACGTTGTAGCCGGCGTTTTTATATGCACCGAGATGTGCAGCTGTGATACCACCACAACCAATCAGTGCAATTGACGGATTATAACTTTTGGGATTGGTCAGGCGATAAGGTAATTCAGGAGCTGTAAATTTTGTATTTGAGTCTGTCATGTAAGTTCATCCAAATAAGTGTAAAAAACATAGTCTACATTGTAGCGTCTCTATAGAATTTAGGGCAGGTATTTTGAGTGTGTGGAGAAGGTATTTTTAGATAAAGATGTCCTAATGACGTAAAATATCATCAGGATCATCCGTTTCCATGTGAAAGACGATGTTCAGCATTAGAACTCTGGCTGGTAAATGTCACAATTATTGAATGTGTAGGCAAATCCGTACCAACGTGTGAAGACCTGACGCGGATATTGTAGTTTGACTTTTTCGCCACTGGCATTGTAGTAGATGCCATTATCGATTTTTGCCCCGTTGTTCAAGTGTAGTACATCACCCGACCACCAGAACGATAATGCATTGGAATAGATAGCTGTTGGTGTGTGAGTTTGTGGGTCGATGTAAATGAGAACACGTTGAGTATTGAGTTTATCTATTAGTGCACGATTGTTAGCCTTTAAAACGCTGCGCTGATAGAATTTCGCGTGCTCGCCTTCCCATAGACCCAGACCGAGCTCCATTTGTGGTAGCCGTTTATCTTGTGGGTCGAGGAAACGGCGGATTGGCGGGATAGGTAGACCACCTTTGTCTGGTGCATAGATACGGGTACTGATCATGCCCAGAAATTTCTTCAAGAATGTACTATTACGGGATAGCGCAATCCGTGCATTTGGGAAGCGTTGAATCGCTTGTTGTGCGGTGATTTGGTGCATCATATCACTGTCACCGAGCACTTTACCCTTAAGGTCGCCATGTAACGCCTGACCTGTTGCATGATGCCACAGCGAATTCGTTTCGCGGTCGCGAATTAGAGAGAAGGCATTATAGATGCCACCATCTTCGAAGTAATATCGTTTTCCATCAATTAAGGGAGTCCAACTGGCTCCACCATTACAGGCCGTTCAGAATGCGACAAGCCATGGTTGCCCATTGAGTTCACCTTGGGCCACATGATGGTAACTCATTTCTTGACGATCAAGCGCAATTACACCATGTTCGCGTTCGATGACCAATAAGGGTTGGTTCGGATGGACATCCTCATTTTTTAGCGCGATGGTTAGGGATTGATGTTCTTCGCCTGCATCGAATGCTTTGAATGGTGATGGATTGATTTGGATAGCGCGTTCAAAATTGAAAGCTGGAGTTTCCATAATTGCCTTTGAATCTATCTATAACAGCATAACAATCATATTATACGAGCATTTTGTAATCCTAGCTGTTGCGATTGAGATTTACTCAGGTGAGGTTAAGGTTTGCCAATATTGGGGAAGATTGGGTAAAGAATTATCTCTACCCAATCATTGGATTAGTTATTCGTCAAGAACACCATCAGCCAGACCAGCAGGGATTGCTAGCGGTTGATCGAGTGTGCTTTCGATGTCAATGTGTTTGCCCTGTGCGGCGGATTCTTCGAGTGCTTGCATAATGTCAAGAACATGGAAGGCGAGTGCACCACTGGCCCGATGTGGGCGACCCGATTGAATGGCATATGCCATATCTGCGACACCAGCACCACGTCCGATATTGGTTGTATGTGTGAGTTGGACATCGCGCCATGCGCCATCGTCACTATGCAACGCTTGTACAACACCACCAAATGTATTTGGATCAGGAACGCTGAGTGAACCTTCTTCACCGTAAATTTCGATACGTGGGAGGTTTCCACCCCAAACATCAAAACTGGTGATAACTGTGGCGATCGCGCCGTTTTCAAATTCTAGTGTTCCAGCGATGTGTGTATTGACTTCTACTGGCAGAACTTGACCGTTGAGGGCTTCGCTGGTTGCGATACGTTCTTCGAATGTGATACTTGCTGAACCTGATACACGAGCAACAGGTCCCATTAAGTTAATCAGTGTAGTGAGATAGTATGGTCCCATGTCGAAGAGAGGTCCACCACCTTTGAGGTAGTAGAAGCCTGCGTTAGGATGCCAGCCTTCGGGTCCATGACTGACGAAGAATGCTGTCGCCGCAATCGGTTTGCCGATGACACCATCGTCAATGGTCTTGCGGGCAGTTTGTCCACCACCGCCGAGGAATGTATCTGGTGCACATCCCATACGTACGCCTTTTGCTTTGGCAGCTTCGATGATTTTTTTGCCATCTTCACGATTTAGGGCAAGGGGTTTTTCGCTATATGCGTGTTTGCCCGCTTCAATAATTTGCAGAGATACTTCGGCATGGGCTGCGGGAATGGTCAGGTTGATAATAATGTCAATGTCTTCAGCCCCGAGTAGATCTTCAATCGAGTAGGCTTTGATTTCATTTTCTGTTGCAAAGGCTTGGGCGCGATCCATTAGCAGGTCGGCACAAGCAACGAGCTCAATTGATTCAAAAGGCTTACACCCACGAATATAGGCAGGGGCAATATTGCCAGTTCCAATCATTCCAACTTTCAATTTTTTCACAATTGCTCCAATCTAGGTAATAAGAGATGCGGATTATGCATCTTGTTTTTTCATAAATTCAGGGATGTTACCACGTTTCATCGGTGGGTTGCTAACTGGCTTTGCCCAATTCACACCATTCGCAATAACCTTGAGAATTTGTTCATTGTAGTAAATTGGGTAGGTTTCGTGTCCGGGACGGAAGTAGAAGATTTTTCCCTGCCCGCGTTGGTAACAACATCCACTACGGAATACTTCACCACCTTCGAACCAACTGACAAAGACGAGATTATCAGGTGCTGGAATGTCAAAATGTTCGCCGTACATTTCAGCCTGTGGTAATTCGATGTACTCAGGTATTCCATCACAAATCGGGTGTGATGGATCAACAACCCATAGACGTTCAGTTTCATCAGCTTCACGCCATTTGAGGTCACAGGTTGTTCCCATCAGGCGTTTGAAGATTTTGGAAAAGTGACCTGAGTGTAGAACAATCAACCCCATGCCACCAAGAACCCGCTCATGAACACGAGCAACAATCTCATCGGAGACTTCGCCATGCGCCATATGCCCCCACCATGTCAGAACATCGGTGTTATCTAAAACATCTTGTGTTAATCCATGTTCAGGTTCATCGAGTGTTGCTGTTTTGATGTCGAAACCGAATGGTTCTAAGCCCTTTTTAAGTCCCATGTGCATACCATCAGGATACAATTCAGCAACTTTAGGATTGTTGTGTTCGTGGCGATATTCGTGCCAGATTGTTAAACGTATTGTCATAATATCCTCGCAAAGGTGTATACAAATAAACTGACAGCATTATGCCCGTTTACTACAGGATTGACAATTGATAGATGTCATTAGTTTTCAACAAATTGATAGGTAAATGCGTTTGTCCCCGGTGATTGAAAGAATGGTCGCAAAATGTCGATTTCTTCATTAGTGACATTGACCACTGTGATATATTTTTCTTCGGGTACCGTATTGGGCAATATCGGCAAGTCTGTACAATCGGTCGTTAATGCGAGTGATTGTACCCAGCCAAACCCTGTCAAGAATTGAATCCGTGTCCAGCCGGATGACTCTGTCTGCGCCATAAGGGGTACTGTACTGTTCACTTCTAATGCTTCCATGGCGACAAACCCTTGACCGGGTCCGGTGCGGACAAGTAAAGATACATTACCAGGGGATACACCGGGGCAACCATATAAACCTGCTTCTAACGCTGCTGAATTCCATTCTGGCTCAAACTGGATGGCTTCGGTGCGGTCGGGTTCTGCTAAGAAACCAGATTCTGCTGGGATGGTTATATCGGTATCATTAGCAACAATGGTTGCTGTACCTTCGGCGACTGTGACAGCATCAGTCGCATCATCAAATGACCAGACACTCATAAGATTTGCTGCTGATGTGATGGTCAGGTCGTTAAGTTGTAAGGTAAAGCTACTAAAACTGTTGTCCTCTTGCGTCTGAATCACTGCGTTACCGTTGACCACACTGTCTAGTACGAGTCCGTCATTAGATGAACTGAGTGACCTGATTGTAAAATCCGAATTGGAGAGTAGGAGTAGATTGGCTGACTCTCCAAACTGAATATCGACACGCCCCGTTGCATCTGTACGAATCACATCGCCTGCACCGATGAACGCAAGGGCATTCTGTGGTAATGGAAACCATAATTCCGAATCGACCCGTTTAATTTCTACACCTTCATAACGAATATCGATAACTGCTGATAAGTTATCTTGTGCATAGGTTACTGTTGCAATGAGTAGTGTCATTACGATGATGATTAGATGCTTTGTCATCCGATGTTATTCTCCATAATTTCGGTAGTGATTGGTAGCTTTAAGTAGAATGTACTACCTTCACCTTCAGTGCTTTCGACCCAAACATCTCCATCATGGGCTTGTGCGACTGATTTGACAAGGCTGAGTCCAAGACCCGTACCAGAAATCCCTCGTGTCGATTTGGTCTTAACACGATAGAACTCTGTAAATAACTTCTCTTGTGAGGCTTCGGCGATACCATACCCATTATCCTCAACTTCGAGTTGAACATGTTTTTCGTCGGGTTTGATGACACGAACAACAATAGATCCTTCTTCTTGGGTGTATTTGATGGCGTTACCAATTAAGTTGGATACTGCTTGACCTAATCTTAGGTAATCCATATTGACTGTAATCGGATCGTCCAACATATCGAGTGTCATGTTTTGTTGTTTACGGTCTTTATCAGGTTCGTGACGCATGACAATTTCGCGTACAAGGTTCTTGAAAGAGGCTGGTTTGCGCTCCATATGCCCAGCACGAAGTTGCTCCAAATCGAGGATGTCAGTGATAATCTGGTTGATTTCATCACCTGCACTCATGATGTGATCCATAAATCGAGTGTTGGTTTTATCCAAATTGCCACTGGATGAAATGAGTTCAGAATATCCTAAGACACGCGAGAGTGGATTCTTTAGGTCATGCGATGCCATGCGTATCATCTGTGTACGGAGTTCATTTAAGTTGACAAGGTCGGTAATATCCACAAGAATCATGACCCAATGTCCCAACTCACTGAGAGGGACAGCTGATAGACGTAATGCATGATTTTGGTCGTCACGAAGTTCCAGTTGAAAACTAGCACCTTTATCAAATTCGGTTTGTAGGGTATTTAGGACATCATCCTCAATTGCCTGTTGTTCGAATAATTCTAGGAGCGGTTTTTGAATGAGTTGTTCAGGGTCATTGCGAAGCCATAGAGAAAATGTTTGGTTGGATCGTATTACATTGAGCGAGTGGTCAATCACGACAATACTTGCAGGTGAGTTGTCTAGAATAAGCCCCAGCAATTGATTCTGCCTGTCAATAGACCGATGTAATTTGATATTGTCAACTGTGGGAGCAAGCCGTTCAGCAAGATCCTCTAGAATTCGAATTTGCTCGGTATTGACATTACTATCGGCTTGAACTGCAATCAGACCCAGTACATCGCCTTGCCAGTTTATTGGGACAACCGCTTGATTACTGTTTTTGAGTGTCATCTGATTCTTTTGTGCGCGACGGCTAAGGTCGTTCAACGAACGGTCACCGACAGGGATTTGCCAACGATGCTCTTTTGGCATAGCTTGTGTGTCTGAGGCAAAAACCCGAATGAATCCAGCGCTATTTGGAAACAACGATTGTACATCTTTGCCAATAAGTGGCAGGATATTATCGATCACCATCTCTTGTTTGGAGATACTGACGACACTCTCAAGTAGAAATTCGGTCCGGCGACGGCGTGTAATTTCACGACTGATTTCTAAACCGACAGTTAGTAGGGCAGGTAAACTGATGGCAAGTCCGCCGTAGAATAGATTAATGACCTGTCGCTGCGAGGTAAAGATGACGAACGAAACCACCATGAACAAAACGAGACAGATAATCCACAGTAGCAATTTCCAATACCAGCGCGGTTTATTGTAAATAAGGCTCGTTAGTAGGGTGAGTACGACGATCATAAATGCTTGAGATAGTTGCGATTGTTGGGTGAGTGGCACACCAGATAGTAATGTCTCAATCGCGTTTGCTTGGATTTCCACACCGGACATTAATGCGCCCTGTGTTGATGATGGCACTGGATATTGATCGGTCGCACCTAGGCTGTCGATCAACCCAACAAGAACAATTTTGTCATCAAATAAGCCAGCGTCGTAATTCCCATTGATTACATCACGGAAAGAAACAACAGGGAAAACAGCATTAACCTCAGGTACATATGGTGTACCGAAGAAATTCTGTAGCCAAAGCCCACGACTATCAATAGGTAAAGTAAGTGTATCTGTTAAATTTAATTGCCTATCTTCGGCTGTAACAATCTGATTTAATGCTGCGGCTGGAATGCGACGTTGCGCAAAAAATACGGTTAGACTAAATGAAAATTGTAGTTGTTCATCAATCTGTAGGACAGATGTTTGGCGACGCACACGACTGTCTACATCAGGAAATGCATTAACATACCCAATATAATCGGCAACCGCGCTTAAGGTGTCATTTGGCCTTAGGGCAGCAGGATAGGTTAATCCATCAGGGAAACCCTCAATTGTGGTCTCGTCAGATGGTAATTGAACACCGGCACCACTTAATACGATGCGCGTCCTGGCATCAGTTTGTCGAACATTGAGTAGTGATTGTGCAAATGCCTCATCAGCATCGGTTGATTCACTGAAAATCAAATCATAGGCGAGAACACGAGCATTATCTTCGGCGATAATTTCTGCAAGTTGACCGTATAGCTCGCGTGACCATTCTGCGGGGGTACGCCCATATTCGCTTAGACTCTCATCATCGATGGCTACAATCACAATTGAATCTGATGTTTCGGATGGGATGAAGTAAGCATTACTGAGGGCTAAGCTGAGTTGTGAGAAGGCATTGGCACCCCACAACAGCAAGATAATAATGACGAGAAAGCCACCACTGAATAGTGATGACTTCCAACTATTCGAAAGAGATGTAGGTGCTGACACGATAGAAATTACCCGTTATCTTCGGGTTCTTCTGTTGCTTCGGCTGATGGTTCGGTAACCGCAGGTGCGTCTTCTGGATTGATGTCTTCGCCAAATTCACTGTATGAATTGATGTCTTCGACATGATCCTCAGGGAATTCACGTAATCCCGCACAAGCTGATTCGACTGATGAAGATGTGGATAGGATCCAACCAAACCCATCATTAAACATCACACGATACCAGTTACCAGATTCTAGAACACCATAGAAAATGTCAATATCTTCAGCGGCGATTGTTCCGACACGGAACGCATCTTGATTTGGTGCAATACGGACATTGATGCGGACATCATCAACGGTTGTGACTGCTACAACACAGCCATCAATCGCGGCATCGAGTTCTGCAAAGGTACTCGCCCGAACAACATCACTCAATTCTTCATCGACAGCAGAGCGAATACCGAATTCTTGGGGAACATTCGATACATTATCATCAGCATTAGCATCAACATTACCCTCGGATACGAGCATCCCTGCACGTCCATCATCTTCAACACGGATGCGGAATTCTGTACCGCGTGCCGCAAGGGTCATTCCAGGGGTATTAACTTCATAAGATGAATTTGTATCGAGGACACGTCCTAAACGTTGTATTGTTTGACCAGCAAGTACAGAAACTTCTAGTGTGAAATTATCCTCAACGGTAACGCCTGTACCAGAAAATGAGTCAATTACAAATTCGGAGTTCGATAGAATGTCAGTCTCGACACCATCTGCAAAGAACGTAATGCGGGCTTGCCCGGTTGCATCGGTACGAATCGTATCGCCTACACCAACAATTGCCTCAATATTAACTGCGATCCAGTTTTCAGTATCAACGCGTTTTACCTCGACAGTCCCTGTGAGGACTTCTAAGGTTGCTGCAAGATCGCTTTGTGCGAATGAATTGACTGGGATTAAGATTAATAAGGCCAGTAGAGCGATGGTTATACGAATATGCATTTGTATAGCCTTTCTATAGGTAACCAAGTGAATAACATGTTTAATGATCAGGTAAATAGGATTTTAGCTAAATCTTAACTAGTATATCACTCTTTATAGCGTAACGTGTTTGATAATTCTCATGAATCTTAATGGTTTATGACTCTTCCTCATTTTCAAGACGAGCTTGGATACCTGCCATTGCTTCTAATGCTTTAATTAACCCATGATTTCCTTCACTACCGAGCCCTTGTGCTTGTAGTGTACGATACATATTAAAGACCAACGATGTTGCAACAACAGGGATACCCATTTTATCTGCTGCACCTATAACCAGACGTAGATCTTTTTGTTGTAAGTCAATGGTAAAGCCGGGGCGCCAATCATCATTGATGACTTGTGGACCACGATTTGCCAGCATCCAACTACCTGCTGCACCGCCTGTGACTGCTTGTAACATTTTTTCTAAATCAACACCGCCTGCTTTCGCAAATAGCAGAGCTTCGCTGGCTGCCAGCATATTGACAACACATAAAATTTGGTTGGATAGCTTGACAGTTTGACCCGCACCTTGTTCACCAACATGCGTGATTGTTGAGCCCATCGCGTCAAAATAGGGCTGGGCACGTTCGACATCAGCTTCTGCGCCTCCGATCATAATGCTGAGTGTGCCATTGGCTGCGCCTTCGCTACCACCACTGATGGGCGCATCCAGCATCGCAATGCCTTTTTCATTGAGTTGTTTTGCAATATCGAGTGTGTTGACGGGATTGATTGTACTCATATCAATGACAAGGTTACCTGCCTCTGCACCGTGGATGATGCCGTCATCACCAAGTATAACAGCTTCGACATCTGGGGTATCACTGACGCAAGTGATGATAATATCACACAGTTCACCGACTTGTTTTGGCGATTCGGCAGCAGTTGCACCATTGTCAACAAACTGTGTCATCCGACTAGCTGTGCGATTCCATACTGTCACATCAAACCCTGCTTTCATGAGGTTATCAACCATACCACGCCCCATGATCCCGAGTCCCACAAATCCTACTTTTTCGCTCATTATTTTAGTCCTTTGTTGTCAGTTATTTATTAATCTTCTCTATGGTAACAAATCTTATAGAAAGTGGCACATGATGACAGAGTTCAGTACACTGTTATGTGGGGTAATAATGGAGGGCGCAATGCTGGCAAACCAGACAATTAATAATCGCTACCTAATTAAATCGGAGATTGGTCAGGGTGGTATGGGGACGGTGTATCGGGCATTTGATCGTCTAACTCTTAAAGATATTGCGCTGAAGCAAGTGAATCTTGCTGTAGATGACTTGTCTTTTAATAAATCCTCAACGCAGAATGATGTGCGTGTAATGCTCATGCAGGAATTCCAGCTACTAGCGCGTTTGCGTCATCCACATATTATTGAGGTGTTTGATTTCGCCTTTACCCACGAAAATCAGCCGTTTTATACGATGCAGTTACTCGATCACCCTCCGGACATTTTTACTGGAACACGTGATAAGTCGTTTAATGAGAAAATTCAGACTGTGTTAGAGACTTTGCGTGCACTAGCTTACTTGCATCGCCACCGCATCATTCATCGCGATTTAAAGCCGAGTAATATTCTGTTGGATACAGATGGGGTAGTACGTGTTGTTGATTTTGGTTTAGCGGTTCAACATGCAACGCAAACGGAAGTTGCTGGAACAGTTGCATATATGGCACCTGAACTTTTGCTAGGTGATAGTGCCTCGTATGCTAGCGATTTGTTTGCATTGGGGGTTATTGCATACCAAGTATTCACAGGTAAACATCCCTTCTGGCGTGGTAATTTAAATGCATACTTTGAATTGTTCTTACAAGATGAAATGGTTTTTGACGAAAGCCAGCTACCTGAACCTACGATTCCATTATTTAGGCGTCTATTGTGTCGTCAACCTGCTGACCGCTATCAAAGTGCGATGGAAGTGATTCAAGATGGGTTTTCTGCGTTCAATTTACCTGTAACACGGGAGACTGAAGACATTCGTGATAGCTATTTGCAGACTGCGGATTTTGTCGGACGTGATGCAGAATTTGCTTTGGTAACACATGCTGTTCAGGATATGATTCCTGAAAAACGTGGTTCGATGTGGATTGTAAGTGGAGAAAGTGGCGTTGGTAAATCGCGTTTTGTCGACGAATTACGTATTCGAGCGTTAGTCAATAATGTCTATGTGTTAGTCGGTCGATCAACTGAGACAAGCCAACATGCGTATGATTTGTGGCAAGATATTGTGCCGCGATTGGTGTTAGATACGATCCCGACATCTGAACAATCCCGCCACTTACTTGATATTTTTACTAATATTTCACAGATTCTCCATGAACCAGTTGATGATGACTTGCAATTAAGAGACGATGCTCAGTTTCAAGCATTAACTTTAACCATTCGTGATTTGATACGACAACTTGATCGACCCGTACTATTGATCGTTGAGGATTTGCACTGGTCGACTGATAGCATTCGTTTGCTACAGCAAATTAGTGTTTTGTCGGATGAGATGCCATTGATGATTGTTGGAACATATCGTGATGATGAAACACCATATTTGATTGGTAAATTTCAGACTGCTAATCATATTGAATTGGGACGGTTGACACGCCATGACATTACAAAGGCAAGCCAATCGATGTTAGGCGAAGTTGGCACACGAAAACAAGTTGTTGATTTGCTGGAAACGCAATCAGAGGGGAATGCCTTCTTTTTGATCGAGATTATTCGGGCATTGGCTGAGGATGCTGATCAACTAGCAGACATCGGTTTGATGACCTTACCGGCAAATGTGCTTGCTGGTGGGGTGCAGTCATTAATACGGCAACGCTTGGATAAGATTCCAGTGTGGGGTCAGCCATTACTACAATATTCAGCCTTAATTGGGCGTACAATTAATTTTGATTTGTTGGATGAATTGAATGCACCAGAAAATCCAGTTGTTGAAGATTGGTTAATGATCTGTGCCAATGCTACTGTTTTATCAATTAATAATGGTGAATGGTATTTTGCCCACTCAAAAATCCGCGATGTGATTCATGATGACCTTTCAGATGAAGCAATTCGAAATTTACATCATGATATTGCGGTTGCAATAGAGACAGTGTTTCCGGAGGATGACAAATACAAACTCTCTTTGATCCGACATTGGCGATATGCTGAAGAATGGGAAAAGGCAATTGCGTATTGTTTGGAGATCAGCCCCAAATTGCTGCAAACAAGTCGATTTAATGATGTGATTACTTGGACAGCCGCTTTGATTCATCACGTAGATGATTTACCGACTCGTCAACGTAATGATGCACTCATGCAATTGAGTCACTATTTGGCAACTGCTTATGAGCGCAAAGGTGAGTTTGAAAATTCTAAAATGTATTTTGAAACTAGCAATGTAATCGCAAATCAGCTCGACCGTAGAGATATACAGGCAGCAAATTTTGCGGGACTCAGTATTGTTTCACGCCAAACAGGGCGGTTTGCAGAGGGTCTAGACTACGCTCAACGAAGTGTGAGATTATATCGACTACTTGAGAATCGTTACGGGTTGGCTGATAGTCTCAATAAACTGGGGCTCATCCAGATCAAACTAAAAGATTATTTGGCTGCATCGGAAGCATTTCAAGAGAGTCTACAACTCTTGCGCGATCTCAACCAAGCATATGGTATCTCAATTACGTTGCATAACCTCGGTCTGGTTGCTGACGATCTCAAAGAGTATGAAAATGCTATCCAATATTACGAAGACAGCCTTGTCATCAAACAACAGATTGGCGATCAATATAATATGGCTGCGACCTTGAATAATCTTGGGCTTATCTATCGTGAACGAGGTGATTTGGATAAGGCTCGTGAGGTCTTGGAGCAGAGTTTAGCGATCAAACAGCGCATTGGTGATAAGTTTGGTATTGCTGCCACCTTAGGTAATCTGGGAAAGGTGGCTTTTTCACAAAAACAATATGACGATGCACGGGATTATTATCATCAGACTTTAGAACGCTTTGTAGCGATTGAGAATCGGTGGGCTGTTGGGGTAAGTCATTTTCTACTCGGACTGACTTATCATTATCAATGGAATGGTGAAACCGCTGACACACATCTTAGAGAAGCTATCACTATTTTTGAAGATTTAGATGATAAAGACGAACTGTTGCGATGCAAAGCGGTTCTCATCAAAAACGAAATCAGCCTAATGAAAGATGATACAAAACCACTGATACGTGATTGTCTGGCACTCATTAAAAGACAATCATCCATAAATTACCAATCCTTGTTTGTTGCTGTCATTTGTTATGTTGCGCTTTCACAGTTCAAAGATTCTGATGCCTCGCGATGGCTTGGCTGGTTGATGACACAAACTGATATTGATGGCGATACACAACTAATGATTGACGACTTATACGACGTTGTACCGCCCCAAGATAATCTCGTAATTGAAAATATCTGGGACGATATAGCGGAAAAAATGACTTAATCGCGGAAAATTTTACCCGGATTGAGTATGCCGTTCGGATCTAGCGTTTGTTTGATGCTCCACATTACATCAAGTGCATCACCATGTTCTTGTGCCATAAAGCGCGACTTGCCGATGCCAACGCCATGTTCTCCAGTCGCAGTTCCACCCATTGCTATCGCTTGTTCGACAACTTGAGCATTGAGCTCTGATGCGATTTTATATTCTTCCTCATCACCAAATGGGAAGATCACATGAATATTGCCGTCACCCGCATGACCTAACATGTAGGCAGGTAGGGGGGCTGTCTCACGTAGGGTATGAATGAAATTAATCAGGTCTGGATAAGCACTTATTGGAACTGCAACATCATTTAAGTAAGCGCGTTTGCCGGGGTGTGTACGCTGGAAACTTTCAAGTGCGTGATGCCGTGCGTACCATAAATTTGCTCTTTCTTTGGTATCAGCAGTTGCATGAATTTTATGTGCACCAATGTCACTACAAATCTCGGTGATGAATTCTATCGTTTGATTGAGTGCATCTTCATGTGTTGCATGAAATTCCATAAATAACTGTGGACTTTCTGCGAGATCAACGTTGGGATTGTTATTCATCATCCGTGCCATATAGGTATCGATAAACTCTAATGCAACAGGATCTAGTCCACTTCCACGTACAGCAACGACTGTCTCGACTGCTTGAGCGACAGAATCGAACACGGCTTGTACTGCAATTTTGTGTTCGGCAATAGGTGCAAGTTTTAGCGTTGCTTCGGTGATGATGCCGAGAGTTCCTTCACTACCAGTAATGAGATGGAGTAGGTCATATCCAGAAGATTGTTTGACTGACCGTGACCCAACCCGCAAGATACGTCCATCTGCTAAGACGACCTGCAAACTAAGTACATTGTCGCGAGTTGCGCCATATTTTACGGTACGAATTCCGGCTGCATTGTTAGCAATCATGCCACCGATTGTCGCGTTAGCACCGGGATCGGGCGGGAAGAATAAACCTTGCCGTGCAAGCGTTCCGTTCAGGTCTTTGTAACCAATCCCCGGTTGGACGGTGACCTGAAAATCATCTGTATAGGTTTCGATGATTTGCGCCATTTTCTGGAAACTAATAAGAATCCCGCCATAGATTGGCATAGGATTCCCTTCAAGTGATGTACCAACACCCCATGGTGTTACAGGAATACGATGTGTGTTGGCTAATTGAAGTAAGTTCGAAACGTGTTTTGTAGTTTCAACCCAGACAACAATATCAGGCGGCGATGGTGGATACATCGACTGATCTTTACTATGAAGTTCACGTTCTGCCAGTGTCGTTGAATAATTGCTTTTGCCGACGATTCCCTCAATTTGTTGGATGATGTCGTCCGTTAATATACCAAAGTTCTTCTCTGCTTGTAACATTAATAGCTCTCTAAATGAATTGTTTTGACAGTCGAATGATACCACGCTATTTATCAATCTAGTGATGAATCGTAAGCAGATTTTTATTAGATACGATATACTATTGTTAGGTTTGAATATTTAAACAAAGAGCTTACGATGAATGACCAACCTAATAAACTTGATGAGACGACAGAGAACGAAGACAAAACAAATAAATTCCCCAAAAATGATACAGTTTATATTTTGATTACCCAGTGTTTGCAAAATGGGTTTTTGCTAGCACATGATAGTCGTCTTGTGATGGATGATGATATTGTTGCAAAAATGTTGCTGAAGCCTCAAGGGAATCAAGACGTTGATGACCAAGATGCCCAACATAATCGAACATCAAACCCTTATTTTAAACTTGGGAACAATAAGCGTGAGATAAAAAATAAAAAAGCCCTGGTGGAAGGACCGTTGTATCAATTTTTGTCGCATTTGATGGATGATCGTGATGATAATACAGATACATTACATGCGATACATCTGCGTGATTGGCATAAACCATCACGTGATTATGATCTAGAACGTGCGTCATATGGACCACACTGTGAAGCCGGAACTTGGGAATCTGAGGCATTAGATAACTTTGATCCGTACCTTGCCCCATGGATATTGGACGGAAAAACGGATGAAAACTATAGTGTCAATCAACAAAAACGCAAAAAAGAATTTAAACCTGATCCTAACAAATGGAATTCAAAAGATTTTATTAAAAATCCAACTCAGTATTTTGTAGACAATTTAGGTGGAACACAACATACTGTGCGTCAAAAGGGTCATACGCGTAATGGACAAAAAACAAATGTTGTGCATTATCCTGTTTTGTCTGATTCTGTGTTTGATTTCCGTCGTGCAGATACCATTATTGACAACGTTTATGATAGTGAGAATCGGTCTCCTAATAGAATTATGGAAGAACAAAAAGTTGCTGATGTTGATTCAGCAATTAAAAAAACGAATCCTGTTCATCGATCACCTGCATATTTTGAGTTACTGATTAACAGTATTCTGAATATGGAGCAGTATCAAGCGGATCATGAAAACCGCGAATTGCGTGTCAATATTGTTGTTATCGGCGTGTATACAGACATTAAAGTACGTACCTTGGTCACGGGTTTACGGTCACGGTATCGCATCGCTAATCTAGTGGTATCGGATGTATTAACGGCAGCACCTAGTTTAGAACGCCACCTAGAAGCATTAGATTTTATGCATAAGGTGTTACGGGCTGAGATAATCCATAGCCTGAATGACCTAATTAATGTGCTTGCGCCGAGTTCAAATCGCTCGATTGATGCGGATATCATAATGGATCATGTGGACTTTGTAGATTATGCTTCATACTATCAAAACAAACAGAATTTTCTTGCTTATCAGGATACAAAACGTCTCGAATATCTTGAGTTAACACGAGCGCGATCACGTGCTATTTATAAGCAAGTGTATGACACCAACAAAGACCTGATGCGTTATGGCAAGATTTTCCTTGGGTTGACTGCATTGCAAGCTCTTATTTATGTAGGTTCGTTACCATTTCCATCAGTTAATATACCACCGGAAGCATTTTTGGTGGGGGGTGTCGTAACTGGTGGTTTGAGTATGTTACAAGTGTTCACATCATTCTTCCGTAATCCATTGAATGCGCTCAAAGATAATCTGCAAGATTTGATACAAATTCGTAGTGAGTTGGAAACCCACAGCCTGATTCTCGCATTAGTCCGCTATCATTTTTCGACACCTGAACGTCTGAGTGAATCGTATGTTGAAGATGATGAAGCATATGTACAAGAGATGAAAAAACTTAAGGCGATTGAGAAACAAATCAAAATGATCGAAGATGTTGATTTCAAAAAATTCCAGTATCGTCTGAAGCAAAGCCAAGCAAAAGAATTCAAGGAATTGGAAGAGGAAATAACAAATCCAATACCGTCGAATGTAACAACTGAAGCCACCGAGACTCCGCCTACGAGTGCGGGCTAAAAAATAACAAGCTGGAAGAGGTTGAGCTTCTTGTCCAGCAATCAATATGTTAGTTTTTCCGCAAATCCTGATAGCCCAATGCTTTAACCTCTGTCCAGAATGTCTCGACATTATCCAGTTTGATTTCATCATAACCACGGATGATGTCGGGAAGTTCCGCGAGTTTCACAACTGTGTTGTATGATTCAGGTGTCATGTCGTTGAGTGCGTCAAAAATCAGTTGGCGATATTGTGGGATGAGTGCGCGTTCAATTTTGCGGACGTGATCATAACCGAAGATGTCGAAGGCTGTTCCACGTAGGCCTTTCATACGCACAAGCAGTCGATAGGCGTTATCAAACCATTTGCCAAACTTCATTTTCTTTTTTATGCCAAATGCCTTAAAAATCGGTGGATGCAAATTATAGTGGATGGTTGCATTTGCACCAAATTGATCTGCTAGTGCATTGTGAACTTCCGATTTTAAGCTCAGACGAGCGACCTCATATTCATCTTTGTATGCCATTAACTTAAATAAATAGCGAGCGACTGCTTCACTTAAGGCTGTATTATCTGGACGGACGGCTTGCTCTTTGTCATAAACAGCTTTGACATCATTGACATATTGTTGAGCGTAGGCTTCATTTTGGTATTCAATCAACTCCGGTACTCTAATTTCGAGCAGGCGTTTTAGTTCACCATCTGCGCCGATACGATCAATCATTTTCCGGGCAATGGGGGATAGATCGGGTTGAATGTTGATTTTGCTACCTGTATCGAGTTCTAGTTCTGCAAGCCATGCTGGATCGGCGACTGCTAACCGTCCCACACGAAATGCATTGATGTTGAGATCAACTTTTACACCGTTAAGTTTAATTGCTTGTTCCAAAGCTTCGGCTGACATCGGGAATAAACCAGATTGATAAGCTGCACCGATGACAATCATGTTTGCCATCATGTGATTATCAAAGAGGCTTTCTGCTAATCCAATTGCATCAAAATAGACATTGTCACCTGCCATCGTTTGACGATTGATGATTTCGAGCAAGCGATCTTTTTCAGGAAACTCGACAGTTGTGTCTCTTACCATTTCACCTGTCGGGACTTTACTAGTGCTGACAATAGCGATACTACGGTTCGGGTTGGAACGCACAAGATTTTTCGGTGAGGTTGCTGTGAGCACATCGAATACAAGGAACGCATCAGTAGTTGCATTGGCGACTTTGTTGGAAATTTCAAGGGGCTCACGCGTAATCTTAAGATTGGAGACGACTGGACCACCCTTTTGCGAGAGTCCAGTTTGGTCAAGGGCGCGGATATGATAACCATCAAGTACGGCCGCTGTACCAATCACTTGATTGGATGTGACAACGCCTGTCCCACCAATGCCCATCAGTAACACATTGGAATTGTCACCGATGTGTCGTGCTGGTTCAGGTATATCACGATCAACAACGAAGGTCTTTTGCTGTTTGTTGGGTTGGTTCTCATCAGGGATAATGGTGATGAATGCCGGACAGTTGCCGTCTAAACAGGTGTAGTCTTTGTTACAAGACGATTGATGAATCTGGGTTTTGCGTCCAAATTCAGTTTCAACAGGTTGTACACTGAGGCAATTCGACTTAACACCACAGTCACCACATCCTTCACAGACTGCTTCGTTGATGAAAACGCGTAAGGATGGGTCTGCGGCATACCCTCGTTTGCGTTTACGGCGTAAATTAGCTGCACATTCTTGATCGTAAATGAGTACTGTGACGCCCGGCGTATCGCGTAAAATGAGTTGAGCTTCTTCGAGCTGTTCTCTGTCCCATACATCAACACCTTCTGCCCACCTTGCTTGTGGCGAAAACTTAGATGGATCGGATGATACAACGATCGTTTTTTGTACACCTTCGGCATGTAGCATTCGTGTCATTTCTGGGACAGGCATAATGCCATCGGCTTCTTGTCCGCCGGTCATGGCTACTGCCGAGTTATATAGCACTTTGTAGGTGATATTTGCGCCGACAGCAATTGCCTGACGAATAGCGAGTGACCCACTATGGGCGAATGTACCATCACCAATATTTTGATACATATGATTGGTATCGGTAAAGAATGATGCCCCGACCCAATTCACACCTTCACCACCCATCTGGGTTACTCCAGACGTATCTCTATCCATCAATAGGCTTAATGTGTGGCAACCGATGCCTGCCATTGCCATTGAACCCTCAGGTACTAAAGTTGAGCGGTTATGGGGACATCCCGAACAGAAATAAGGCTGACGCGATAGAATCGGGATGGCACCAAGATCTGGCAAAACGGCAATTTCTTTGAGACGTTGCTCGATTTGGGGCAGGCGGATACGTTCTTCTATACGGCGGGCAATCACTTTAACTATATCATCAGCATCTAATTCGGTATCGGCTTTGACGAGCTTTCGTCCGTTTTCATCTTTTTTACCCACGATACGAGGCGCATCACGTTTGCCGTAAAGGGCTTCTTTACAGAACATTTCGATGAAGGAACGTTTCTCTTCGATGACGAGGATTTCTTCAAGGTCATCCGCGAATTCGCTTAAAATTTGGGGTTCAATCGGGAAGATCATGCCAAGTTTGAGTAAGCGGATGCCATGTCGTTCAAGATCACCATCACTTAGCCCGATTTCCATAAGTGCCTGACGCACATCATAATAGGTCTTGCCTGCTGAAATAATGCCGAGCCACGCATCTTTGGTTGTAACGGTGATCTGATTGACTTTGTTCACACGTGCAAATTCGAGTGCTGCATCAAGGCGGGCTTCGTGGACTTCTTTTTCTTGTTGGAGACTATAGGGTGCGAGTAGGGCGGTGTTTTGTGTCGGTTGAAATGGTTGACCGTTAATCGTAAATTCTGGCGTTGTGATGGTTACACGATTGGGTGAAACTTCGGCACTACTATATTCATCAGCAACATTTGTCACAATTTTAAAACCAACCCACAAACCCGAATAACGCGACATTTCAAATCCGAGCCGCCCAAGGTCAAGAATTTCCTGAACATTGCCTGGGTATAGCGTCGGCATGAGTGCATCGTAGAGTGCGACTTCGGAATGAGATGGAATCGTTGACGATTTTGCTGATGGGTCATCACCTGCGACAGCAAGCACCCCACCATGTTTAGCTGTTCCAGTTAAATTAGCATGTTTGAAGATGTCCCCGCTACGATCAACACCGGGCCCTTTGCCGTACCACATGCCAACTACACCATCATATTTAGGGTTTGGGAGTAAATTTGCTGTCTGGCTACCGAAGATAGCAGTCGCAGCAAGCTCTTCATTAACTGCTGGAATAAAGTGAATGTTATGTTGATCGAGGAGGCCACCTTCACGTTCTAATGCAGAATCGAGCCCGCCAACTGGCGAACCACGATAGCCTGCGATTAGTGTGCCCGTGTTGAGTCCTGCACGCACATCGGCACGATGTTGGTCGATAGGTAGGCGTACAAGGGCTTGTATACCGCTGAGGACAATCCGTCCTGATTCAAGTGTGTAACGATCAGTGAGTGAGAAATTGATCGGTTGGTGATCGGTTGAAGAAGAAGAGGTATCAAGTTGTTTATCTAACATAATAAAGCCTAGTTGAGTCATTTATAGGTATAGAGATATGAAAAAATAGTATTTATAGAATGAATCAGTCTATATGTAGCATATGAAACCTGACAAAACCCATCAGATTGCAGATAACCATGCGCTGAGTGCCAAAATTAAGATCGCTAACATGATCATGACCCATGTAAGTGCCTTTTCACGTTGGCGCAGAGTGTTCCATGTTGCAGTGTCACCTTTGCCCCGTTCCAGTAGGAGTGTGGTGCGCTCGAGGGCTGGTGCAACACTGAATTGTAGGAAGACGCCTACTAATGCCATCGCAACAATCAGGATATGCTTGACCAACATGACCTGACTCCATGTGTTGTTAAATTGCATCAGACCATCATATTCAGGGTCGGCAGTCATTTGAAATAATCCTGTAACGATCAGTATAACTAATGCTAGATTGCTGAGTGGGTAAAACCGTGTACGCAGTCGTTGCAATGTTTGATAGAGTGCAGGTTGGTCTAAAAGAATGCGATTGATTTCTGGGATCACAAGCAATGTAATGATGAGAATACCGCCAATCCATACAACTGTTGCTAAAATATGGAAAAATAAGCTAATGGCTAGGATGGATTGGGACATATGATGGCTCGTTTAGCAATTTTATAGATACGAATTGAGTACAGTTAGCGTGTCATATGATTGACTTCGCTACTTGATAGACCTAAGGATAGCGAAATTATAACGTGATTATGCTGAGTAATGCGAATATTATCGACAAAATTCTGCAATAACCGCTGTATAAATGTCAACACATTGTTGTACAGATTCTAGATCAACCCATTCGACTTTTGCATGTGCACCATCGCCATGCGGACCGAGTACAACGGTTGGGATTCCATGATCAGAAAACAGTGCTGCATCCATCCAAAAGGTTGTACCAATGAGAGAAACTTCATATTTGAGGATATCCTCCGCTTTTTTATGGAGCAGTTGGACGATTTCTTCATCAGGGTTGACACCAAAAGGACTGCGCGCGAGTGTTGTCTGCACTTTAGCGTTAAAATTAGGATCGGTTGCGCTGATGTCATCAAGAATCTTTTGAATCTCGGCTTGTACTGACTCAGGAGTTTCTTCTGGTACAGTGCGCCTTTCGATGACGAGTTTGCAATATGCTGGATACATAGAAATATCTTCGCCACCAGTAATGGTTGATGCGTGGAGTGACCCGCTTAGAAGTAAATCATGGACGATATTTGCTCGCAGTGACTGGTCAAGTTCATCAATTCGAGTGAGGACTTTCCCCATTTTTGCGATTGCATCAATTCCAAGATGAGGTCGAGAACCGTGGGCTGATTTACCGAATACCTCAACCTCCAACCAGACAAATCCTTTGTGTGCAATACTGATGTCTAATTCAGTTGGCTCGGTGACGATGACAGCATCTGCTGACCAGCGTTCCCATTCATCTATGATTGCTTGTGTGCCAATGCTGGCATACTCTTCGTCAACAACTGCGGAAAAAATAACATCACCCGAAAGTTTCATCTCTTTGGCTTGTTTGACCGCTAACATACAGGCAGCCAGACTACATTTCATATCATATGAGCCGCGCCCATACATATAGCCATCTTCAACTTTGGGGTCAAATGGTGCTTCCATCTCAGAGACCCCGACTGTATCGGTATGGGCATTAAGCATCAGGGATTTGCCACCACCTATGCCTCGTGCAATCAAAATCACATTCGGACGACCCTCAACAACTGTTTGGGTGATGACTTCTAAACCATTTTGTTCACCCCAATTGGCGATGTACTGTGTGATTTCTGCTTCGCCTTTGCCGTCGGCTGATAGATCCGGATTAACTGAATTAATTTGGATAAGATCAGCGAGTAAGATGTTCAGTTTACTCATGATGTTTTTGCCTCAAATTCTGCGTCGGTTTTAAGCCCATCGCTCAATTCAACAACAGCTATCCAAACGCCACGCGCATGACGATAGCCGACGATGCCAAATAAAACCGTGAATGTCAGTGTGATTAATAGATGGACAACCAATTCAGCATCGGGGGTAAGTGCAAAGATAATGAAGAAGAAGATCATTGAGATGATCGGTAAGATTGAAATCCAGATGATGCTTGCACCTGCTGATTCACCGGATTTACGCTCGAAGCGTACCCCACAGATCTCACAGGTGTCACGGGTTTTGAGGATACCATCACTAATATGACCCTGCCCACAATGTGGACATCGTAACCGTACACCACGCAGTAATTTATCCATACCATCATGCTCATTTCGTTGTTTGACTAAACTGGCATGATGGTATCCGAAAGTCTAATGAAAATAAACTATGCCTTTAGTAATTGCCATGCAATTTTGCGTCCGACTTTTTTGTTATACATCAGATAGACCCACAATTCTGCCATTGCCTCGAGTAAGTGTGCATTATCGATTGGACCAGCATCTACCATGTCAAAGCCGAGGTCTGCTACCAACGGGGCGATTGCTGTTTTGGCTTCTTCGTCACCACATACAGTCATGGTTGTATTCTCAAAGACAGGATTTTCCATTTGTTCAAATCCGATTGTATTAAAGGCTTTCACTGTTGGGACAGTAACCATCCCTTTGATCTCTTTGCCCGGCGAATCGTCCGAATTAAACCGATTTGTTGTATCCATCACAACTTTGCCTGTCCAGTCATCAATCTGTGACATAGCATCTTCGAGGGCGCCACCCCAAGGTATTGCAATAACAATTACATCACCGAATGCGACTGTTTCTGTGACGGTGCCAGCTTGCGATGGTTCACCTGCTTCACTAACTAAGGCTTGCATACGATCACTTTGAGGATCGCGTGAGCTAAACATCACCTCATGACCTTGCTTTGCCCATGCACGCCCCAATGCACCACCGACTTTACCCGCACCCAAAATTCCAATTTTCATGTTGTGTAGCTCCTGTCTATTTACTTACTGATCTATAGAGTATAGTCTCTTGGATGCAATTAGGGTGATAGGTACTTTTTAGAGACTAAGGCACGATATGGAGGTGGTTAGGGATGGTACTCGAATTAGATCATGATGTGAATGTATTCAATCAGTATTGTCCGTCACGACAAGTTTTAGATTTGATCGCTGATAAGTGGAGTATTTTGGTGATTTATTCGTTATCGGATGGGGTAAAACGCTATGGTGAATTGCGCCGAATAATTGAAGGGATTAGCAAGAAAATGCTCACGCAGACATTACGGCATCTAGAACGTAGTGGTTTGGTTCATCGACAAGTATATGCTGTTGTCCCACCTAAAGTTGAATACTCGTTGACGCTATTAGGGCAGAGTTTGTATCAGACAACGAAAGTGCTATGTGGTTGGGCAGAAGATAACCTTGCTGATGTGCTATCAGCTCAGGCAAAATATGATGTGTTACAGGCAGAATTAGAGAGTTAAATTATGGAAGCTATTCAGACAAGTATCATGAATTATATTTTACCGATTACCATATTTTATGGAATTGCCTATCTGGTGCATAAGACATCAGGTATGCTGTCCAAACAATTCAAACCACTTGGTGATCTAACAATGCGAAAGAATCCTCGTCGGCTTGAACGTCAGAAGACACTGCAAGCGCTCTTATCAAATGCGATAACAATGATTGCGTTGATTATTGCAACGGTGGCTAGTCTATCGCTTTTTGTCAATATTGATACATTAATCTGGGTCGTCGGTTTATTTAGTGCGGCGTTTGGTCTTGGTGCACGTCCATTTATTAGTGATTATCTGACCGGCGTATCGTTTATGTTTGAAGGGACATTCGATGTTGGTGACAAAATTGAGATACCAACATTCCCACAACGTGTCGAAGGCGTTGTCGAATCGGTGTCACTACGTGTAACGCGGGTACGGGGTATGGATGGAGAACTGTTTACTATGCCAAATGGTGATATTCGTCTTATACGTAATTTTAGCCGTGGGGAATTTTCAATAACCAATGTTACATTAAAAGTTCCGGCGGCTGCACTCACAGATACATTAAGTAGACTCGAGATCTTGGGTGAAGAAGCGATGACCCACTTACCGAATCTAATTGAACCATGGCAGGTTATCAGTAAGACAGGAGAGTTGAGTGAAGATGCTGAGTTAACTGTATTGGCTAAAGCTAAATTTGGAAAAGGTGCAGAGATGCGAACTCGTATGCTGGCATATCTTCAGCAAGAATTGCAGTTAGCAGAAATTATTGAAAAAAATAAGTCACAAGACATTCCGCCTCCAAAACAACAGACTGATGATATATAAGATGTGGGTTTGAAGTAATTATGATTCTCTAACCGCAATTTAACCCGCATACATAGACCCATTTTATACTGTTGGTCGATAGTATAATACATATAGTGATGATAGATTTGGGGTAGTTTAATGGCAACTTGGTTGGTAATCGAAGATGAGCAAGACCTTTATGATATGATTCTGACGATGTACGAATTGCTTGGCTTAAATGGTCTGGCATTTTCGGTTGGCTCTGATGCGATGGATTGGATTGAGGACGTTGATAATGGCCTGAATGCCATCCTACCTGAATTGGCTCTCATTGATATTCGATTACCAGATGAACATATCGATGGAGTGAAGATTGCCGCGCGGTTTCGTAAGAGCGAGAAATTGAAGAATACAGCAATTTGTATGATGACAGCTTTTAAATTTACACCTGCTGAAGAAAAAGCAATTATGGCAGAGTCTCAGGCAGACTTGCTGTTATATAAACCCTTACCAAAGTTTAATAAGCTAGAAAAAATTCTACGTGAACTCGTTGTAATGAAGAAATTGCGCCACTCTGAAGAAAAAGAGACAGAGGACGGAGAAATATCCCCGCCCACATCATAAATTACCCGCGTAATTGTCCTTTGACATCCAGTAATTCGCTAAGGAATTTCACTGGATCGTCAACATCTGGGAGTGGTAGTTGATGCATCGGATCGATAAAGTCTATCTCGAAATACCCCTCGCTAATAATGCGATTGATTAATTTACCTATTTCATTAAATTGCATGATGACGGTATTGAGGTAATTATCGTTTTCGGTGACTTTCCATAATTCTACTGCTGACAGTAATGCTTCTAAGTTATGAACAATCATACCGACTTTATAGCGGAATTCTGGCTCATTGGTTTCATCACGATCTTTGATCGCATCTATGATTGCTTGTATTGTATCCAGTAGAGTTTGGATTGGCAAGTCAATCGGTAGCTCACAACGTTTGATGTAATCTGCATAATCGAAGAACGGCGGACGACGCATCTCACGGCTATCGTTGAGGATTTGCTTTCCTTCCAATGGTACATACGCATTGTCTTTTAACGTTTGCATCCGTGTCTCAATATCGCCTATTTCACTTGCACTTAGATAGCGTTTCATGTGCTTATACGATAACAATGTATTGAGGGTATAGTGTCCATCAAACACTGGATAGACAAACGAGTCGATAGCATAGCCCCCAATTTTGGATTCTTTGAGGAAACCTTTTGATCCTGTGACTAATAGGTTTTGCGCTAAGACTTCATTACACTTAAGCAACAACCAAGATTTCAGCATTAACCCGTGGAATTGTAAGAATGGGCTATCGCTGAATGCAAGTGCACGGAAGAACGTAAAGTTGATTAATGCAGATTGTTGGACAAGGTTATACAGTTGGCGGAACACGTTGCTGAAATTAATGGGG
The DNA here is from genome assembly GCA_002428985.1 of Anaerolineales bacterium UBA6055. Taxonomy (GTDB): domain Bacteria; phylum Chloroflexota; class Anaerolineae; order Aggregatilineales; family Phototrophicaceae; genus UBA6055. Next base: position 70,260 of record DIYL01000054.1, read on the forward strand.
TTTTCGCTAAAAATTTCTTTGCTGGATAAGTGGTCAATGGCAGCAGGAATTGCTTCTTCGACCATTGCAACACCCATATAGGAACATTGATATTTACTAGGTAATGCCATCCGTTGCAGAATTTCGAGACCTTTACCAACTTGTCCGACTAAAATCCCCGGACCATCAACATCGTATTTAGTGAGTACCATGTTTTTCAGGACATGTGTATCAAGGCGTTCCCAGTTTTTGGTGCTACTGTGTGGTACAGCAAAGATAGATAAGGCGCGAGGACCGGATGCATTTGGGTCTGTTTTTGCAATAATGGAATGATAATCGGCATGATATGAATTGTTGATCAACCATTTTTGCCCTTTGATGTGAAAGTTTTTTTCGTCTGGATCATCGGACATCGGGGTGGCAGTCGTTGTTACACTTAAGAGGTCAGTTCCGGTGTGTTCTTCTGTCCAGCCTAATGTGAAGACTTTTCCTTTAAGCTCAGCGGCGAGCTCATCTTCTTCTGCTGCAACCAACATCATATAGGCTAGACCACTGGCCGCACAGGCTGTCATATAATTGGGGTTATTTTTGAATTTATCGCTTGCTTCTTGCATCGACCCGAGTAGGTTAAAGTTCGGAAAAACGTTATCGACAACATCATACATTCCCTCACGCAAGGTGTCATAGTCGATAATATCACCAAAGGTTTCGTCCTGTACAATTTTCATTGGCATTATTGTGTTATCCTTTTGCTGTTTCGTCTAACGAAAACAGGGCAGACCTATCGTCCACCCTGTATATTTTGTCTTACCTGTAAAGACTAATCGCCGATTGCAGGTTCGCGGAATGTTTTGATGATGTGTGCTTCTAGATTGTGTAATTTTTCTAGGAATGCACGTGGGTCGGTGACTTCTCCGATGGGGCGCTGGTGCATTGGACGCATAAAGTTTGTGTCAAGCGCACTTTCACTAATGATCTGGTTGAATTCGTTGACGAAGTCATTGTACTGCATGATGACAGCATTTAGATATTCGTCTTCTTCGCTGACTTTCCATAATTCGCAAGCAGCAAGTAATGCTTCCATCCAATGGACAATGGTTCCGAGTTTGTATTTGTGTTCTGGATCGCTCATTAAGTCACGTTGTTGTAACTCTTCATACAGTGCGCGAACAGAATCAACAATTTCACGTCCGTCGAGGTCGATTGGTAATTCAAGGTCTTCAATATATTGAGCATAGTCGAAGAATTGCGGATTACGGAGTTTACGTGAATTCGCATTCATTTGGTCACCAGCTTGCGCAATGAAGAGTTTTTCGCGCATGGCGATCATACGTTCGTTAACATCGGCTTGGTCGGTTGCATCCAGATAACGGCGCATATGTTTTGCAGTCATTAGTGTGTTGATGGTGTAGTGACCATCGAAAACAGGTAATACAAATGAATCAATCGCGTCACGTCCGATGACTGATTCTTGCAAGAATCCTTTTGACCCTGCAACTAACAAGTTCTGCCCAAGCAACTCATTTGCACGGAGTAGCAACCATGATTTGAGCATGACACCGTGGAATTGTAGGAAGGTGCTTTCGCTGAATGCCATTGCACGATAATAGATAAATTGGATAACACTACCACGCAACACAAGATTATAGAGTTGGCGGAAAACGTTGCTGAAGTTAATTGGGTTTTCGCTGAAAATTTCTTTGCTTGATAGATGGTCAATGGTTGCAGGAATTGCTTCGTTAACCATTTTTACACCAACATAGGAACATTGGTATTTGCTAGGCATTGCCATTTTCTGCAAAATTTGTAGCCCATGCCCCTGTTTACCAAGTAAACGTCCTGGACCATCAATCTCGAATGTGGTGAGTACCATCTTATTTAAGACGTGGGTTTCGAGGCGTTCCCAATTTTTACAGCTACTGCGTGGTACAAGGAAAATGGAGAGTGAGCGAGGTCCATTTGAATGTGGATCTGTTTTGGCAACAACCGTGTGGTAATCTGCATGGAAGGAGTTGTTAATCAACCATTTGCGTCCTTTGACGTGGAACTCGCGTTCGTCAGGATCATCCGACATTGGGGTCGCAACTGTGCTTGCGCTCAATAGGTCAGAACCGATTTCTTCTTCTGTCCAGCCGAGCGTGAAAATTTTATCTTTGAGTTCTTCGGCGATTTTGTCTTCGCCTGCCGCAACAATTGTCATCCATGCAAGCATACTTGCACCTGCGGCGATCATATGGTTTGGTTCGTCGTCGAACATTTCTGTACCGACTTGCATTGATTTTAACATGTCAAAATCGGGCAAGAGTGAATCATATACATTGCGCATCTGACCACGGAGTTCATCAAAGTCGACGATTTTGCCGAATTGGGTATCATTTATAAACATATAAGCCTCATCCAGATTTTCTTATTTCAAGCGTGTTGGACACGCATTTCATATGACAACACACTATACTGTTTTATTGCCACAATTGAAATGCGAAAAATTTCACAAATCATATGTGATATACAACACTATTCGTATCCAAAAGGTACGAATTTGTCATTTATTGATGTGATGACTATGTTTTGTTGGTAAGGAATATACTTAGTTTCGTTATTTGTTACGGTATAATAGTTTTAATTTACTGTTCTAATTCCTGTTTGACTGTAGATTAACTGTTCAACCATGCTGTTATTTTCTATCATACAACCTCACAAATAGATTATTTTGAAAGAGTGTATTATGGCTGATACCCCAATCACCATTGGTTTTGCTAATCTAGATTTCAATAACTTATTTGCTGTTGAGTTGCAAAAAGCTTTACAGCAAGCAGCTGACGCTCATCCCAATGTTGAGCTGATCGTTCGTGATAATGCGATGGATTCTGCACGGGCAAAAGCCAATATTGACGAGTTTTTGGCTATACCTGTTGATGTCGCTGTCATTTTTCACATTGATCAACGGCTGAATACACAACTGATCTTTCCTTTTCGCCTCAAAAAGATTCCGACACTCGCTTTACATATCCCCATTGCTGGCAGTTATTATTATGGTATTGACGAAAGTGCGACAGGTCGGCTGGGTGGAGAAGCACTAGTGGAGTGGGTTGAGGAGCATTGGGATAATCAAATTGATCGCGTTATTTGTTTTACCGATCGTGGTTTTACTGATACCCATCAGATGCGTATGGATTCTGTGGTTCAAGTATTGCGTGATAATGGATTGATTGAGGGGATTGATCCATTTTATATCGACAATGGTAGCAGTGCCGAAGTGTCTAAGCGCAACTTTCTGGCATGGTTAGATAATTCGCAGGATACGCATGGTGTGGTGATGTGTGTGAATGATAATACGGCTAGTGGTGTAATCCAAGCGTTAGAAGAGACGGGGCGTACCAACGATTTTGCGATTGTCAGTTTTGATGGAACAGAGGTGGCATATGATGCCTTCAAAAATCCGGCTATACACTTTGTTGCATCCCCATACATTGACCAACGCCATAGCGGACAACCGATTTTAGAGTTATGTCTCAAATTGGCGAATGGCGAAAGCATCCCTGAAAAGAACTATGTTCAATCAAAATCGCTGACGTATAAGAATTATCAATCACAATAATTCTGGTTATTTGATCGCTATGATACATCGTGAATTTATTTTGAAGGGCGCCACGCATTAACAGCGTCATTGAAGATTTTGGTGCGTTCTTCGATGGGTGGGATTTGATCAAGATAGTAAATAGGATAATAGGGAACATATAACCCATGAGATTTAATTTTATCACCATACTCATGAGTTGCTTTGTATTCATCTAAGGTCATATTGATAAGCAAATAGGCTTTCAAATATTGTAGAGATTCTTCAAATGTTGGAATTGGCAACTTAAGACGATTTTCTGTTAGTTTAGTATGTGTTTGATAGTCATCTTTTAGCCAGACAAATTCCCATCCTTCCCATTTCTTCTCATGTTGCTCAGGTTGGTGGATTTTCAGTGCAGACCAAAAGTAAACTCGTTTTGTTGTCACATCAATGTGAACGCCATCAACTGGAAATTCTATCTCATCATGTTCCCATTCCAATTCACGGAGTTGCGAGACTTCTCTCATTTTGTTCACTAATGCTTCGCCATGTGGGAGTAACTCATATGAGTCATAAACATACTGAACACGTATGTCATCTTCGGTAAACTTGATACTGATGACCGATTCGGGCCACTCATCAAATAGTCCATCATTTTCAAGTATACTTAGGCTAGTTGCATGGTAACTAGAATATCCTTCACGAGTGATGTCAAACGGATGAGATTTTACTTGGTTTAAAATGTCAATCAAACCTCGATGACCCCAAAGAATATTATATCCTGACCATGTATATTGCATCAGTTGTAAGTATAGTTGACGATGTGGAATGTTGCGGGAAATATGTTCCCCACCATATAGAATGATTTGCTTTTTTTGTGTATCAATGAGAACACTGCCTTCATCCCAGACTGTGTCAAACCAACCACCAATATGATGATCCTTGAAAAAATCTGTGACGAAGTCATAACCCCAGAACATTAGAAATGGTAATATTAGGGCCATCTTGTGCGCTATAACTAATTGTGTGTCTTTGTCGCTAACAACGAAATTGCCTCGATGACCCATTTTAGATATTACGCCTCGCGTACCTGTTGCACAATCTCACGCAGTTGTTTATCAAAATTTGGATCGGCTGCTTTGAATTCTTTCCCGCTAATGACCAATGGCGCACCAAACACAACAATCTCGGCACCCATTTCGAGTGTTTGAATGGCTTGTGGCACACTCAAACCGCCGACGGCTTGCACTGGAATATCGACTGCATCGAGAACAGGTTGTAGGTCATCGAGTGGGCTGAGCCCTTCAATCATATTGCGTTCGTCGAATCCGGTATGCACGATAATATAATCAACACCCATATCTTGAGCTTCTTTGGCGCGTCCCGGTTTGTCAGGGCAGAGCATGACATCACACATGACTTTTTTGCCGTATTGCTTCGCCATTTTGACTTGCTCGATAATGCTGGCATCGTGTGCTTGTCCCATGACAACGACCATATCGCCACCCGCTTTGAACATCATCTCTGCTTCGAGTCCTGCACCATCCATCGTTTTGAGGTCAACGACAATCGGTGTATCAGGGAATTCGTTGCGGAAAGCTCGCACAGCATGGAGTCCTTCGGCGAGTAATAGCGGGGTTCCGACTTCTAACCAATCAACATCAGCTTTGACTGATGCGCGGGCGAGATCGAGGGCTTCTTCAAGGTCGATTACATCAATTGAAATTTGAATTTTTGCGTCCATTTTTTATCCTAAAATTATCTATAAGTCATTTATTAGTCTCATGAATACCAGACATCTGGCAATATATCACGTTCAATCTCAAGTAATTCACTCAAAATTGCATCGGCATCGGCGATAGATGTAACAAGCGGATCGCTTAACATCGCACGCCGGAGTAATCCATAATCACCTTTAACAACCGCTTCGGCTGTAAGTTCGTGTACATCAAGTATGACTTCTTGCATCCCGCGTATCCCGCGTGGCATTTCACCGACAGGGCGTGGCTTGGGTCCGTCCATATCAATATCACAGAGCAATTCTAGAAATGCATCATCATTCATATTGCTCACAGCGCCATTATTTGGGACATTCACATAGAAAGGCTTATTTAATCCGCCAACCATGTTTTCTATGATGTCGGTCGCATGATCTGCGCCAATAACATCTTTATAAGTATGGATTGGTACTGTGCTATCGATAAAAGAGTCGACTTGTTTCCACATTGCATCATGGCGATCATAGCGGTCTTCTGTTTCCCAGATGGATAGGGGTGGAATATCGTTCTCAAGTATGCTTTTACCTTGCCAGTAGTTCATATATTCTTTGGTATGGGCGACACAAACGGGAATGTATCCAAATATTTCATAGAGTTGATGCGCAATACGATTGTTATAAAGGGCTTTGGCACCACCATCACCGCCAGTATCTTCGGTTGCAGCGATTTGACGTATGGCTTCTGCGATGTTTGGCATAACATTTTCGCCATCGTATTCGGCTTTGAGCATCCACGTGAAATGATTGACTCCAGTGATACGCATATCGAAGCGGGCATTTTGATCTTCGCTCAAAGTTTCGCCTTCATGGATGATGCCTGCACGTTGAGCATAACGTTGCTTGATGTGGGGCATATGTAAGCTATCGCATAGTGCAAAACTTTTGACTTGTGGTGCGTAGCGGGCAAGTGCCATACCATTCACTGCCGATGGATTAATATAGTTAATCACCCATGCGTCAGGACATAATTGTTCAATGTCGCGGATGCAGTCCATAATCACAGGTAACTCACGCATCGCACGGAAAATTCCACCAGGCCCAATAGTATCCCCAGAGCACATACGAATACCATATTTTTCAGAAATAGTGCAATCAATACCACGGTAATAGACTGTTTTTTCGGCAAAACTTAATACGACAAAATCAGCGTCAGGTAAGACATCTTTCCAATTATTGGCGGATTCGATTTTGAGTGAAACACCCGCATCCGCTACAACCATTTCTGCTAAGGTTGTCATACGTTCAAGGCGTTCGCTATCTGTATCAACTAATGCTAATGTGCCAGTATTTAAATGCTCAGAAAAAACCATCTGCCAGATAGCCTGTCGTCCAAAGAATAGACTACCTGCTCCGATAACTACAACTTTGGGATGTTGGACTGCAGTCATGAGGTAAATCCTTCAAAGTGCATTGTGTCATTATTGTTGTAAAGTAATTCTATTGTTGACGAATGAGCTAAGACGGTAACAAAACTGATTTGACATTGTTACCTGCTTCCATCTCTTCAAAGGCTTCTTCCCACTTACCAAGCTCATAAACGCCACCGACAATCGGTGTAAGGTCTATCTGTCCAGATGACAGTAGGCCAAGAACGCGCTCCCATGTTGAATACAAGTGGCTAAATGTACCTTGTAAGGTAACTGCTTTTTGAACCATCGGATCAAGTGAGAAATTAAGAGGTTGCGGTCCCCAACCGATTTTTGTGATGATTCCATTGGGGCGTACCATCTCCATCGCAGATTTGAGGGCAATACTCACACCTGTACAATCAACAATTAAGTCAGCACCGAAACCATCACCCATAGATTTGATCAATTCAATCGGGTCGTCTGTTTCGATATTTAATGCTTGAGTTGCACCGATTTGTTTAGCAACGTCAAGGCGTTTGAGGTCACGACTTGTGCCTAACATAATAATGTCTGATGCACCGCGTAGCTTCGCGATGTAGAGAGCCATCATGCCAATAGGGCCGGGACCTTGGATGACAACCGTATCACCGGGGCGAACGACGGGTGTCTTCTCGACGAGAGCGTTATAAGCAACACAAATGGGTTCGGTTAACGCGGCGTGCTCGTAAGGGACATTGTCTGGGATATGGTGCAAGATGTCTTTGCGAGCAGCTACAAACTTGGTAAATGCGCCATCATGTAGTGCTCCATATCCAAGTCGATTGGGACACTGATTGTAATTTCCAGAGTGACAGAAAACACATTCACCACAGACTTCTGCTGCTGTCTCGACGGCAACGCGGTCTCCAACTTTAAATCCAGATACATCTGATCCAACTTCTGCAACTGTTCCGCAGAACTCATGTCCAAGTACCAAGGGGAGTTTAATTTCCCAACTATGGTTTTCACGCCACATATGGAGGTCACTACCGCAAACGCCGGCAGCTTGCACTTCTACGATTACTTGGTGGGGGAGTGGATCGGGTGGTTGATTGATGTCGCGGACTTCGACGTTCTTATCATCACGTCCGTACTTAATTAAAGCATCCATTTGAATAACTTTCTTCTATTCTATGAAAATAAATATTTGTAGGTCAACATGTAAACATTGACCTTGAAAAGATGTTACATTTATAGATTTATTTAAAGTATTTATCGCGCATAGTATGCAAGAATTCGAGCGATTCGCGCATTTCGTCCATACCATTCATACCGTCTTCAATGCTTATCCAACCGTTATAGTTGACATCGCGTAAAATCTGGAAAATCTTGTCGTAATCATTCAGACCTTTTCCAGTTACGCCATGTTTGAGGGATGGAGAGTATCCAAGGGTGCCATCGCTTTGTTTCAGATCTTCAAGTGTAACACCATCGGCTAAATAACGGTCGCTGGCATGCATACTGACGACACGATCAGCAACTTTTTCCAGTAATTCAATTGGATCATCTCCCGCGACGATTGCGTTGGACGGATCATACTGCACGCCAAAATATTCACGTTCGTCTATTGACTCTAATACATCAAGGAAGACATCCATTTTTTGTGCAAATTCGGGATATTTCCAGAAACCGTCTTTATAGTGATTTTCTAAACCAAGGATGATATTGTGTTTACGGGCGACTGGGATGAGTTGCTCAATGCACTCTTTAACCCACTCTAGCCCTTGTTCACGGCTGACTTCAGGATAACGTTGACCGGTTAGGACCCGACAAACCGCCTTATCACCACCAAGAAGCTTCGTTATATGAATCATCTTCGCTTCTTTTTCAATGGCTTTTTTGCGCTCATCTGGGTCAGGATCGGTAAAATTGGGTGAGCAGCATAACATCGGCATTTCGAACCCAGCAGAGTGAATTGCGTCGCCGACTTCTTTAATATAATCGTCGTCGAGGCTTGTAAAGAAGCCTTCATACATTTCAAGACCATCAGCAGGTAAAGATTTTGCCATTTCAATCCATTCAAAGACTGTCATGGTACGGTCGCCTGCTATGTCATCGAGGTAACACTTAGGGAATGCAGAAATTTTTATCATAATATGTTCAATGTAAGTTTATGGATATTATAGACCACAGCTGCTAAATAGTATAATTTGAGCTCCGTCGCCATCTGGATTTTCTCTGACTTGCCAATCAGTGGATGCCAAACCCCGATTGCGTCCGCTTTGTAACGTCTCAATCATATGATCACGATAGAATTGCTTAACGGTTTCTACGTCATCTGGTGAAGCCAAGGTCGTCACACCTGTTCCAAGCACACGCGGGATTAAATCATATTGATGGGATACCAATTCTGAATTTGGATAGTAAGGCACCCATGTCTCAATGTCACTCGAACATTGGAACCCTGCCGCCGCTAAAATACCACCGATGCAGGTGACCGACACAAAGACCAAAATTAGAAACAAAGGAATAAAAGAGGGTGGTTTACGATTTACTTCCAAGTTATTTTTTACCTTTCAATATAGTTATGTTGTATCTTATCAGATTCCATTGAAAATGGTGGGTGAATTCTTAAGAATTGCATAAATTCATTGGAAGAAATTGAAATCTTCGATAAAATATATCATATATTTACAACCCAATATTTTCGTGTTATATTGTATATACATTTATGTACAAATTAGAAATACATTTTTTTATTTTTGAAAACTGACTACATGCAAAATAAACTTGATAAAGTTAAGTTAGAACACAACAGCTACATATCATTGCATGTCCAACTCCACAATCAACTTCGTCAAAATATCATTTCTGGACGATGGCATTACGGAGATCGTATCCCAACGGAGACACAATGGGCAAAGCATCTAGACATCAGCCGGACAACGGTACGTATTGCATTGCAACGTGCTGAGGTTGAAGGTCTTATCAAACGTACTGCAGGTCGTGGTACATTTGTCACATACTCTCCCCAAAATAAAACAAACAGTCACCTCATCGGTTATATCACACGCAGTTTCCACAACGAAATACACTACATATTGTTAAGTAGCGCAGAGACCGAACTACGTTCTGCTGGCTATCATGTTGTGTTTAGTAACGCAAATAACAATGATGAGGAAATAGATATTCTCAAGCAACTTATTGATGATAATGTTGCTGGCTTGCTACTATGGCCTAATGCTAAACCGACCGAAGCGCAAAAAGATCTACTTTTACAATATCAAAACCTCAATATCCCGTTTGTATTCATTGACCGATCAATTGATGGTATCGAAGCTGATTATGTAGCGAGTGATAATTACTCCGGTACATACTCTTTGACTCAACATTTAATTGAGTTAGGACATGAGCACATTGTACATCTGATGCCGAATATTCCAGATTTGATTTCAATCAAAGAACGTCACCACGGTTATGAAGATGCTTTGAAAAAGCATAACTTACCTGTATATGGCGCATGGAAAATTAATTCCCCTGATCAAAATGAATTCCATGAAACAGATATTTATAAATTGTTGTCAGGTGATGGCGCCGAACTGACTGACCAAGTTGTCGATTTAATGAACAACATGACGCAAAAACCGACAGCAATTGTGTGTATCAATGATATTCTCGCGATTATTACAACTAAAGCCTTACGTGGTATGGGGTATCGTGTTCCAGAAGATATTTCCGTTGGTGGATTTGATGACATCAGCCTCGCGGCGCATATGGATGTCCCATTGACGACAGTGACTCAGAATGCTTATGAAATTGGACGTGTGGCGGCACAAATGTTGCTGGCGCGTTTAGAAGGGGATACAGCTCCGCCTAAATGCCAGAATATATCAACACGTTTGCAAATCCGCATGTCTACAACAACACCTGCTTTACAAAATTCAAAGAGCGAGGAGGAATATATCGAGTAAACATATATTAGATTTTGAAAATATGGGTGCTGTCAACGTGCCCGTCATTCGCATGAATGGCAAACCAAGAGTCATATCGCGGAGTTGGCAAAGCGTTTACCTTTTTAATTAATTTTTAGGAGTACACACATGAAGGTAAGAATTTCTATTTTCGTGCTTCTCGTAGCTCTTGTTGGTGTAATTGGCTCAACCGCTATTGCACAAGACGTCGCTCGTGAAGATACCGTGATTTTCGACATCGATGGTCCTGCTGGTGCTGTCGCTGCATTCGATAACTTTAACTGGATGCTTCCTGACAACCGTCGTCCTTACGGTTATCATCAAGCTGTTTCCGAACCACTCTTCATCTTGAACTATGAAACCGGTGAAATCATGCCTTGGCTAGCTGAGAGCATGTCATCCAATGAAACACTCGACGTTTGGACCCTCAACTTGCGCGAAGGTGCAGAATGGGCTGACGGCGAAGCATTCAACTCAGAAGATGTTGTTTTCTCAATTGAATTGTTGTTGAACGACGAAACAGTATCCTTGAGCAATGCTGGTCAAGTACAACAATGGGTTGAAAGTGTAGAAGCTGTTGATGACTTCACAGTAACATTCAACTTGTTGAATGCAAACCCACGCTTCCAATTGGACTTCTTCTCCGTTCGTATCTGGGGCGGTATCAATATGATGCCAGAACACGTATGGGCAGACAAAGATCCATATACATTCAATAACTTCGACCTCGAAGCTGGTTACCCACTTGGTACAGGCCCATATGTTTTGACCGCAGCAAATGAAACCGAATGGGTTTATGACCTAAATCCAGACTGGTGGGGTGCTAAGACTGGTGTCTTCAAACTTCCAGAACCACAACGTGCAATCTGGACAGTAACCGGTAACGATCAAATCCGTACAACCCTTGCAGCTAACAACGATCTTGACAGCATCATGGACATCACCCTAGGTGCTTTCGAAGCTATGCAAGCACAAAACGAAAATATCTTCGCTTGGGAAGATGGAATGCCATTTGTATGGCTCGATCCATGTCCACGCCAAATGTCCCTCCAAACACAAGTTGCTCCTTGGGACGATGCAGAAATGCGCTGGATGTTGAATAACGTTATCGACCGTGAAGAAATCATCGAAATTGCATACGAAGGTGTTACCATTCCTTCACGTACAATGTTCGTTGAATACGGTGGTATGTTCCCATTCATCGATGCTATTGAAGAAGCTGGTATGGCATTTAGCTCCGGTCCAGATCTCGAAGCTGCAGAAGCAACCTTGATTGCTAAAGGTTATGAAAAAGGCGACGATGGCCTATGGGCACTCGACGGTGAAGTACTCGGTATTGGTATCCAAGTACACGAAGGTTTCGTTGAAAAACGTCGTATTACAGCTGACGTTGTAGAACAACTCCAACGCTTCGGCATCAACGCTAGTGCAGAAATCATCGCAGGTGCAACCTGGGAAGATAACAAAGCATTCGGTAACTACGAAGCAACAACCGACTGGGATGCATGTGGTTCCATTAACGAACCTTGGGCATCACTCCAACGTTACACCAACGAATGGTGGGTACCTGTAGGCGAACGTAGCCCAGGTGGTAACAACCACGTACGTTGGGCTGGTGAAGCAAACGATGCATACAGTGAAATCGTTTCTGAAATCGGTTCCCTCCCATTGGGTAGCCCAGAAATCGTTGACATGGTTGTAGAAGCTTATGGTTACTTCTACGAAGAACTTCCATTCATTCCTTTGAACCAAGCAACAAAATTGGTTCCATTCAACAGCACCTACTGGGAAGGCTGGCCAACAGCTGAAAATAACTTCAACCACCCAGCAACATGGTGGCAAAGTACACATCAAGTATTCCAAGAAATTACAAAAGCTGGAAGCTAGTTGATGTGTAGTCGATAATCACAGTGAGGTTGGGGATTTATCCCCAGCCTTACTTTTTCGAAATGAATAGAAATAGCGCGCTATTATTTAGAATAATTTTATTTTTACTTTAATTAATATTTTTTTGCTTGTAAATCAGCTTAGGTAAAGGAAAAACTTAATGGGAGGCATATCGTTAAACTACTTGGTGCGACGGCTTCTAGTGTTCTTCTTGACATTATGGGTTGCTGCCACTCTCATCTTTATCATCCCAAGACTTGCACCTGGTGATCCGATCAGCGCTATGGTCGCTCGGATGACACAAACGGCGGGATTTGTTGAAAATTCCGACGCAATTATTGAAGGATGGAAAGAACGTTTTGGTTTAAATGATCCTGTTTATATTCAATATATTCGTTATTTAGGTAACCTTGTTACATTTGACCTTGGCGTATCCTTGGCAACCTTCCCTTCTGAGGTAGGGACGTTAGTTGGTAGGGCGTTACCATGGACAATTGGATTGGTCGGTATTTCGACGGCAATATTCTTTGTTGTTGGCAACCTTTTGGGAGCGTTGCTAGCATGGACAAAGACTCCCAAATTATTAAAAGCATTAATCCCAATGTCTATGATCTTTACGTCTATACCCCCTCTGTTGGCGGGATTGTTATTGGTCTATGTGTTTGGATTTTTGCTAGATGTCTTCCCGATAACGGGGGCTTATGGTCGTGGTATGACGCCCGGTTTCAATTTAGAGTTTATTGGTAGTGTGATATATCACGGGTTCTTGCCTGCAATGTCTATTGTGTTGGTGACGTTTGGTTACTGGGCATTGGGTATGCGCGGGATGATGGTCACGATTGAGGGTGAAGATTACATGGTATTGGCACAAGCAAAAGGGCTAAAACCATTCTACGTATTGTATAAATATATGATTCGTAACGCGATTCTCCCACAGATGACCGCACTAGCTGTTTCTGTTGGTACATTAGTTGGTGGGTCGGTACTGGTCGAAGTTATTTTTGCATATAATGGTATGGGTACGTTGATCTTCACGGCGATTCGTAATCAAGATTTTGCTGTGATTCAGGGAACATCATTTATCCTAATTCTGACTAGTGCAATTGCTGTATTGATCATTGATCTATCTTATCCTTTGATTGACCCACGCATTAGTTTGGAAGGACGATAAGCCATGGCTGAAGATGTAAAACAGCAAGTTGTTGATGAAACCGAAGCCCAGAACAAAAAAGGTCGATTTAATACCTTTGACAATCCATGGTTGAATTGGAAGTTTCTGAGTGGTTCATTCATTATTGGTATGATTTTGTTTCTTGTATTCCTCGGTAATCAAATGTGGGATACAGAGTTAGCATTGACTGCTAGTGCGCCGTTGAATTTGCCTCCTGTAGGGTTTGAAAATTTCCGCGGTACACCCGGTATACCTGAACATCCACTAGGAACAGAAAATAGTGGACGTGATATGCTCGCATTGTTGATTGTGGGGACACCTCGTACATTAGGTGTTGGTGTAATCGCTGCAAGTGTCGGTATGTTCGTCGGCATTATCCTCGGATTTATGGCTGGATTCCTTGGTGGTTGGATTGATGACGTGATTCGTCTTGCAACTGATGTAACCATTACGATTCCGTCATTGCTGGTGCTGATTGTGATTCAATCGGTGTTACCGCGTATTGATCTGGTGACGATGGCGTTATTAATATCTCTATTTGCATGGGCAACGCCGACGCGTTTTATTCGTGCACAAGTTTTAAGTATGCGCGAAAGTGGTTATGTACAGATGGCCCGTTTGTCCGGTGTACCTGTGCGTGACATCATGTTTAAAGAGATTATGCCTAACCTGCTTCCATATCTGGCAGCTAGTTATATCGGTAATATGACAGGTGCAATTATTGCGGCAGTTGGCCTAGAAGTACTCGGGCTTGGTCCACAACGTATTCCGTCGCTTGGTGTAGCGATCTTCTTCTCAATCGAAGCGGCTGCTTTGCTGAGAAATATGTGGTGGTGGTGGGGACTCCCAACGATTATTCTGGCAATTATCTTTATTGGTTTGCTATTGATTAATCTGGGTCTTGATGAAATTGCTAACCCACGTCTGCGCAAAGCTTAACGTTAGAGAGGTCATAGAAGAATGTCTGAACAGAAGAAAAGAGATAACGATACAGTTGTACTTGATGTCGAGAAGTTGCGTATTCACTACGGGACACCTGCGGGTGATGTGATTGCGGTAAGCGACATCAGTTTCCAACTTTATCAAGGTGAAACACTAGGGCTTGTTGGTGAATCGGGTTGTGGTAAATCAACTACTGCCTACGGTATTCTGCAACTGATTCAACACCCCGGTTATATCGTACACGGTGAAATTAAAGTAGATGATGAAGATGTCCTCGGGATGACAGAGGAAGAACTACGCAAGTTCCGCTGGACAAAATTGGCATTAATACCGCAAGGGGCGATGAACTCCTTGAACCCTACAATGCGCATTAAAGATCAGATCATTGATGTGATTGAAGCGCATGAAGGTAAGCAGAAAGACAAAGAAGCGCTTAAAGAACGTATCTTTGAATTGTTCCAAACTGTGGGTTTACCGAATCGTATCTATAATATGTACCCGCATGAACTCAGTGGTGGTATGAAGCAACGAGTCTGTATTGCTATGGGGATTGCGTTAAATCCATCTGTAGTAATTGCTGACGAGGCGACGAGTGCACTTGATGTTGTTGTGCAACGTATCGTAGCTCAGACGTTGATTAAAGTTAAAGATATGCTGGGTGTATCTCTGATCGTGATTGGTCATGATATGGGATTGCTTGCACAAATTGTTGACCGGATTGCTGTTATGTATGCTGGCAAGATGGTTGAAATCGCACCTGTAGAAAATGTCTTCGCAGATCCACTACACCCCTACACACAACTTTTGATTGATTCCATCCCATCTATTAAAGAACGTAAACCATTAAAGATTGTGGAAGGCATCACTCACGATCCCCGTAACCCGCCGTCAGGCTGTATTTTCCGTCTGCGGTGCCAACATGCTTGGGATCATTGTGCATCTGTCGAACCGCAACCAATCCAAGTTGCTGATAAACATACAGTAGCTTGTCACCTTTATGACGAGCAATTTGAAGAGAGGAGAGCAAATGCCTTCGCCGCTACTACAAATTCGTAATGCAACAAAGATTTATTCAACACCTGGTTTTCTAGGTAAAGAAGGTAAGTCAGTTGTTGCACTCGATGATTTTAATCTAACAATCGATCACTCTCCTGCAACCATTACAACAATCGCTGGTGAAAGTGGTAGCGGGAAAACAACACTTGCAAATCTCGTGCTTGGTTTTATTCGTCTGTCATCTGGTCAAATCATCTATGATGGTGAAGATGTGACCGAGATGAATGATGTACAGCTGAAGCGCTATCGTCGCAACGTACAGGCTGTATTCCAAGATCCATTTGGTGTTTATAATCCGTTTTATCGCATTGAGCATGTATTTGACTTAGTCAACAAACACTTCAACCTATCCGAGAATAAGAGTGAATATCGGGATATGGTGGAAGCTGGCTTGAATGTCGTTGGGTTGCAAGGTAAAGATGTTTTGCCTAAGTATCCACATCAATTGAGTGGTGGGCAACGTCAACGTATCATGATGGCGCGTGCTTATATGATTAAGCCACGTTTGATTGTGGCTGATGAACCAGTTTCTATGGTGGATGCGTCACTTCGTGCGTCAATTTTGGATGCGATGTTACGGCTACGTGATGATCACGGTATCTCGTTCCTCTATATCACGCATGACTTGAGTACCGCATATCAAATCGGTGACCAGATTTACATGTTGTATCAAGGTACAACAGCTGAGCGTGGTAGTGCGGTTACAGTTATCGATAAACCGCAACATCCATATGTTCAGTTGTTGATCGATTCGGTACCTGTACCTGATCCAACTGAAAAATGGGATGTTGATATTTCACTCCCAAGCGAAGAGGAAATGCGTACAAAAGCTGCGACTGGTTGTCGTTATTATCCACGTTGTCCGCATCGGATGGATAAGTGTCTGACAGCACGTCCTCCGTTGTATGTGATGAATGAGGAAGGTCACGAAGCTTCATGTTATCTCTATGATGACCGTGAAGTTACACCAGAATTACCACCTGTCCAATTGAAGACAGTTGTAGAAGAGGAATCAACTAGCAATAATCGTACACCAATTGCAGCGGCGATTGTTGTTGCTTTACTCGTGGTTGGTGCATTGTTGTTTGCATCTAATAATCAACAACCGGTTGCTGAAGAAACTCCTGATGATACAACAGCACAAGTTGCTGATGCAGGAGATGAAACAGAAACTGAAGATACAGCAACGACCGATGGGTCCGAAGCTGCTGCTGATGATGAGCCTATGGTTGAAGAAGCTTTCGTACCAGAGGTATTGATTACGGCTGATGGTGGTACAGAAAAATCTGCTTTAACATTAGATGAATCGGCATTTGATGAAATTACGTCTGAAGATGAAAAACACATCTATACCTTTGAAGCAACCGAAGGTCAAGTTATTGATTTGAAAGTCAATGCAGAAGGTAGTGCATTTACGTCACCATATGCGTATATGTATGATGCGGATGGCGAGTTCGTCACAGTCGCAGGTGATACCACAGTGCGTGCAAAACGTAGTTGGACAGGTGATCCAGTAACACTCGCTGCCGGTACATATACAGTTGTGGTTGCGCCATTCGATGGTAACGGTATCGAAGAATATGCTGTTGTAGTCGAAACTGCGGAAATGGAAGAACCTGTTGAAGAAGCAACTGCTGAAGATGAGCCTGTGGTTGAAGAGGCTTTCGTACCAGAGGTATTGATTACGGCTGATGGTGGTACAGAAAAATCTGCTTTAACATTAGATGAATCTGCTTTTGATGAAATTACATCTGAAGATGAAAAACACATCTATACCTTTGAAGCGACAGAAGGTCAAGTTATTGACTTGAAAGTCAATGCAGAAGGTAGTGCATTTACGTCACCATATGCGTATATGTACGATGCAGATGGCGAGTTCGTCACAGTAGCTGGTGATACCACAGTGCGTGCAAAACGCAGTTGGACAGGTGATCCGGTAACACTCGCTGCGGGCACATATACAGTAGTTGTAGCTCCTTTCGACGGTAATGGTATTGAAGAATACGCTGTTATCGTTGAATCGGTTGAAGGGGCTGAAGCTGAAACAGAAGACACTGGCTCAGCAGAAGCCGATGCAGACAGTGCCGAAGAAGTCGTTGAAGAGGTTGTTGTACCTGAAATATTAATCACAGCTGAGGGTGCAACTGAAAAGTCCGCTTTGACACTTGATGAAAGCACACTTGATGAAATTACTGCTGAAGATGAAAAACATAGCTTCACATTTGATGCGACAGACGGACAACGAGTTATCCTCCGCGTGAATGCAGAAGGTAGTGCGTTTACTTCACCGCTTGCATATATGTATGATGCAGACGGCGAATTCGTTGCGGTGGCGGGTGATACAACTGTACGAGCAAGACGCAGTTGGCGCAGTGAACCTGTTACCCTTGTGGAAGGCACATATACTATTGTTGTTGGTCCATTCGATGGTAGCGGTATCGAAGAATATGCAGTGTTAATTGAGACTCCTGCAGAATAAAAATAACATGATGGTTTTCCTCTCTCAGTAAACCTCAGAGAGCGGAAAGTATCTGACATAGCTATTTAAAAAGAGCATGGTGAATTACCATGCTCACTTTATGCATCGACGAAGGGATATTCTATGAAACACAAAGATCGTTGGACTCCTAGCAAAATCACCCTGCGCCTTGAACTTATCTCGCAACTTGATTACTATAAAAAGCATCCGATTAACCCCTTCAAATACATAGAACTCGATAGCCCTGATACTGAACCCCCAACCTCAGTGGATGTGGATGACAGTGATTGGGATAATGTCGCGTTCAACTCGTATTGGGGTAAGTGGACGACCGACTTCGCCTTACGCACCACCTTTAATGTGCCCGCCGATTGGGATGCAGATACGCCTGTATCGCTCTACCTGCCCTTAGGCGAATCAGGTGATTTTAGCCATCCAGAAACACTAGCTTATATTGATGGCAAAGCTTATGCGTCGG
Source organism: Anaerolineales bacterium UBA6055 (assembly GCA_002428985.1). Lineage (GTDB taxonomy): Bacteria > Chloroflexota > Anaerolineae > Aggregatilineales > Phototrophicaceae > UBA6055. The sequence goes on from DIYL01000054.1 coordinate 88,887, forward strand.
CTGACCGTCATCACCATGAAATTCTGTTGCCCGATTGGGCGCGCGATGGGGAAACCCATCATCTTGCATTACATGGTTGGACAGGTCTTGGTGGCTGGCAAGGTGGCACACCCAATACGCAACTCTTTATGCGCGAATGTTATGTCGTGCAAATCCACGAACCGACCCGTGAATTTATCGCGGCGAGTCGTGTGACATTAGGTGTGGTCAAGGAGCTAGACGATAATCATCCTGCAAAAGGCTTGTTGCTTAACGCATTGGATGATGCCTTTAAAGTGCTAGATACCCGCGACCCATTACACACCGATGCATTCTACGAGACCGTGCCTGCCGCGTTAGAGACACTCAAAACAGGTGTTGCCAAAGCAGGTGAGCCGATGGACGTTGATATTATTGGTGTGGGACATGCTCATATTGATGTGGCGTGGTTATGGACATTGGGACAGACCCGTCGCAAAGTTGGGCGGACGTTCAGCAATGTTTTGCGCTTGATGGAACAATATCCTGATTATCATTTCACCCAGAGCCAACCCCAACTCTATAAATATACCGAAGAAAATTATCCCGAAATTTTTGAAGGTATTAAAGAACGGGTTAAAGAAGGACGCTGGGAACTTATCGGTGGCACATGGGTTGAGCCTGATTGTAACGCGATCGGGACAGAGTCTTTGGCGCGTCAGTTCCTGTTGGGACGTAATTACTTCCGTAAACACTTTGGTGATGTCGAAACCCCTGTTTTGTGGTTGCCAGACACATTTGGCTATTCATGGGCATTACCACAATTGATTAGACAGGCAGGCATGAAATACTTCATCACCCATAAGATGTCATGGAATCAGTATAACCATATGCCCGACCAGATTTTGTGGTGGCAGGGGATCGATGGTACAAAAGTCTTGACCCATTTCCTGACCACTGTCGGACCTTATGGTGGCGACTGGTTGCCATACGCGACCACTTACAACGGCTTGGTCAATGCAGAAGAAGTCTTCAATACATGGACAAACTTCCGCCAGAAAGAACTCCACAATGAACTCATCACAGCGTATGGTTGGGGTGATGGTGGTGGTGGACCAACCCGTGAAATGCTGGAAAATGTCGAACAATTTAAAGCTCATCCTGCTGCACCGCGTGTTCGTCCGGGGACGGTTCGTGAGTTTATGGATAGGATCGAAGATGAACATGACGAAGACCTACCCATCTGGAATGGTGAGTTCTATCTTGAATACCATCGCGGTACATTGACTAGCCAAGCACGCACCAAATGGAATAATCGCAAAAGCGAATTCTTGCTACACGATGCCGAGTTTGTCGCTGCTTATGCTGCGCTGGTCACAGAATATGATTACCCAACCGATACCTTCACTGAAGCATGGGAACTCATTTGCTTGAATCAGTTCCATGATATTCTACCGGGGTCGTCAATCACGCCTGTATACGAAGATGCGGACAAAGACTACGCGCTAATCCGCGAACTCGGTGAAACAGCACGCGATAGTGCATTAGACGCATTAGCAAGTGTGATTGCTTCCGATGCAGTTGTCATGGCAATCAACCCAACCTCGTTTGGTGGTAATCGGATTGGTCTCCTTGATGGTGATGTCGATAGTCTCGACGGAGCAATTACACAATCTGTAGATGGTGGCACATTGGTTGCCTTGAGTGACCTTGAACCATTTTCTGTTAATGCATTGGTAGCAGGTGAAAGTGCAAGTGACGACACGGGTTTATCTATCAGCCAAGACGGTGACAAAATCATCATGGAAAATTCGCTGATCCGCTTGACTGTGAATGCACAAGGTGAATTCAGTAGTGTCTATGACCTTGAAGCTGACCGTGAAGTGCTAGCAGATGGCGCAACAGGTAATCAACTCCTGGCATTTGAAGATCGACCACTGGGATTTGACGCGTGGGATATTGACATCTACTTTGAGGATCGTACCGAAAAGGTTGATGATGTTCAAAGCCTGTCAATTATTGAAGATGGCCCTGTACGTGTGGGGATCGAGGTCAAACGGAACTATCGTAGCAGTACCTTCACACAGAAAATCTACCTTTCATATAACAGCAAACGGGTAGATTTTGATACAGAAATTGATTGGCACGAGAGCCATATTTTCTTAAAAGCTGCGTTCCCTGTTGATATTCTCAGTACAACTGCAACCTATGAAATTCAGTGGGGTAATGTAGAGCGTCCAACCCACCGTAATACATCATGGGATTGGGCGAAATTTGAGACGGCTGCGCAAAAATGGGGTGATTTGAGTGAGGGTAACTATGGTGTTGCTGTCCTCAATGACTCGAAATATGGCTATGAAACCAAACACAATGAAATTCGTTTGTCATTGCTAAAGAGTGCAACTAGTCCTGATCCTGTTGCCGACCAAGGTCGACATATCATGACATACAGCTTGTTGCCACACATTGGCGATTGGCGCGGTGAAGTCACCGAACAAGCCTATGATCTGAACGATCCGATCATCTTACGTTCGGTTGATGGTGGTGATAACTCCGATAGCATTGGATCATTGGTAAGTGTAGATGCGCCGAATGTTGTGATTGAGACTGTTAAACTTGCCGAAGACGGAAACGGTATGATCGTGCGTTTGTACGAAAATCATCGATATCGTGGCAAGATGACGATTCAGACAGGGTTCGACCTTGCAGAAGCATATCATTGTAACTTGCTCGAAGAGAACGAGACAGGACTCGAAATAACGGATAACAGCGTTACGCTTGATGTTCGTCCGTATCAAATTGCGACATTGCGTTTGATACCATCGTAAAATTGTATTAGACAGGTAGATGTGTCTGATTTACAAACATCTGTGTCTTGTTTATTAGACACACTTCTACCTGAATTCGACTATAGTAAAGATGTTGCAAATTAGTTTTAAAAGGATAGTCGATATGTTAACACAAGAACAAAAAGACTTTTTTAACGAAAATGGTTTTCTACATATCCCACAAGTTTTTAACGAAGACGAAATTAACTACATGTCTGGTGAGCTTGACCGCTTAATCGATGATTGGGCGTTTACTGACCAAGGATGGACCGGTCCTTGGCGTGAAGCTTATTTTGATGAAAACCTAGACAAAAAAGTGAAGTTGACTGCAATGCATGACCTTCATTTTTATTCTGCGGCGTGGATGCAAGCCGTGACCAATCAAAAATTGGCGACAGCAATTGCCGAACTGCTTGAATCGAGTGTTGAACTACACCACACAACCATGCACATCAAACCACCACAAACAGGGCATCCATTCCCAATGCATCAAGATTATCCGTTTTATGAACATGATAACGGACGTTATATTGATGCGTTGGTGCATCTAGATGATACATTCCATGAAAATGGTGAAATCCGCTTCATGGCAGGATCACACAAAGAGGGCAAAATCCCACATGTATTGCAAAATGCCGATGGGACACCTTGTACACCACACCTTGATCCTGAAGAATACAAGCTAGAAGATACTGTGCCTGTACCTGCAAAACGTGGTGATGTTGTTCTTTTCCATTTATTCTGCATTCATGGATCATATATCAATCAGACAAAAGACCCACGTCGTATGGTACGCATGGGGTATCGTGACCCGCATAACGACCAATGGACTGGGCAGAGTAAAGGTCGCCCTGGTTTGATTGTAAGTGGATATCGTGAACGCCGTGGTGAAGAGCCATTGTTGAAAATCACATAATTTATTTGCTTAAGATTGGGACGAGGCATGCCTCGTCCCTACAAAACTTGCTCATTTAAGGATTTTGATTGACACATAAATCCGAACCCGTCTCCATCGGCGTAGACATCGGTGGCACAAAAATCATCGCTGGAACACTGACACAATCTGGTGACATCATATCCACCCAACAGATGCCAACTCCTCCTACGTCATCTGATATTTTAGATTCTGTTGATCATTTATGTCACCAATTGGCAGACGAAACACCTGCAACGATTGTTGGTATCGGAGTCGGTACTGCAGGCATGGTTGATGCTTCAACAGGTGAGGTAGTCTATGCAAATGAGAACTTGCCTAATTGGACAGGAACAAAATTAGCAAGTATCCCTATTGGTCAAACATTGCAAATTACAGTAGAAAACGATGTGCGGGCAATGGCATATGCTGAGGCTGTATTAGGTGCTGGGCGTGACTTCGATAGTTTGCTATGTGTAACAGTCGGCACTGGTATCGGTGGAGCATTGATCCTTGATGGTGAAATCTATCATGGGGCAAATTATAGTGCAGGTGAAATCGGCTACCTTGTTGTCGGTTGGGATAATGACAAATCGATTTTATTTGACCAATTGGTGTCTGGCCCAGGTATTGAAAGAGCTTATCAGTCGTATTGTCAGTTAGACACACGTCTACCATTAACTGAGATTAGCCAATTGGCACAGCAAGGTGATGAAATAGCCCAAAAAATTATCCGCGAAAAAGCAAAACAATTTGGACAGATATTAGGGGGATATGTCCCATCAGTGAACCCACAAGCAGTTGTGATAGGTGGTGGTGTTCCACAGATTGGTGCATTATGGTGGGATGCGATGCAAACTGCATTTTTTGCTAATGTGCCACCACCTGTAAAAAACACAACTTTGGTTCACTCGTCATTAGGTGTGGAAGCGGTTATGCTAGGGGCAGGTATGCTAGCATGGAAAAGGAGTCAGTCATGAAAATAGGGCTTATCCCATTAGATGAACGTCCAGTAAACACACGGTATCCACAGATGATAGGTAAAATCGCAGGTGTTGAGGTGATGTTACCGCCTGATGAGATATTAAGTCGTTTTCGCACAGTTGCCGATTGTGATGCAATTGCGGATTGGCTACGGGACAATGTGGATGAATTTGATGCATTAATTGTTTCGATCGAAACGCTGGTTTACGGTGGGCTAATTCCATCGCGTTTTACTGATGATTTAGCTGTCACATTATTAGGTCGGTTGGAAGTTTTACGCGATATTAAACACAGTCACCCGCATCTATTGTTGTATGGCTTTAACGTGATTACCCGCATTTCTAAAAACCCAGAGAGCGTAGAAGAACCAGAATATTGGGATGTCGCAGGTGCGCAATTATACCGTTACTCTCAAGCCTATGATCGATATGTTTGTGCTGATGGTGATATACCTAACCGTGATGACATTTCAGATGAGCACCTACTAGATTTTGTGCGTCGTCGTCAACGGAATCATGTCGTCAATTTGGGTGTACTTGATTTGTTGGCGGATGATGTATTCGATTTGTTGGTGATTAGCTCGGATGATACTAGCGAATTTGGATTTGGCTCACGTGAAAAATCATGGGTAGCAGAGTGGGTCGACCGTCGGGGTGGTGATGACCGTTTGTTGATGTATCCCGGTGCGGATGAAGTTGGTTCGGCGTTATTAGCACGTGCAATTGTTGTTTCGCATCGTGCATCTCCACGCTTTTATGTGCATTATGCGATAGATGCAGATAAAGACCGCATTGCCCCGTTTGAAGATGGTCCGGTGAGTTTGACGGTTGAACGTCAATTACGTGCGGTTGGTGGGGTACAGGTTGATGATGCTAATGTAGCAGATTTGATTATTGCTGTTAATCCACCTGCACCAAGTGGTAAAGATTTCTTCCATACAGAAGATGCCGATGCTGATAGAGCTTACCGTCAAGATGCCCTTGATACATTTGCGCAACAGATTAATACGTGGGTTGAGGATGGACGACATCTCATTTTATGTGATGTTGCTTATCCGAACGGTAGCGACCCTGTTCTGGTCGAAGCATTGCAACAACACATCGACCTAACTAAATTAGCGGCATATGGTGCGTGGAATACGGCTGGCAATACGATTGGTACTGCTCTTGCACAGGGCATTGCTAGCAATATTATGGAAGATGAAACGGCTGCGTTGCAATTTTTGATTCATCGTTTTGTCGAAGATTATGGGTATATGCATCATGTTCGCCAACAAGTTTCTTCTGAATCTGAAGATACGTTATTTGACGATGAAACCGTCCAACGGATTTCTGAGAAAATTGAAACCGGACTAAACGAACAGATTGCTAGCTTATTTGAGGGTTGGCGTGTAAAAAATGTACGCTTGCCATGGAAACGCTTATTTGAAGTAGATTTTGATTTGGAACGTTCATGAAGACACTGAAACATGACATCGCTATTATTGGCGGAAGCATGGGCGGTACAGCTGCTGCGATTGCATCTGCTGGACATGATGTGATTTTTGTTGCTGAGCATGACTGGATCGGCGGGCAGATGACCTCTCAGGGTGTATCGGCTCTGGATGAACACAAGTATATCGAACAGTTTGGCGGGACAGATTCCTATAATGAGATGTGTCGTCGGATTCGACAATATTATGTGGATAATCGGTCAGCGCCGGAAACTATGCCAGATGGCACACCACTGAACCCCGGCAATGCTTGGGTGAGTCGACTCTGCTTTGAGCCGAAAGTGGGGTTACAGGTTCTACAAGAGATGATGCCGAAATCGGTCAGTATGCTGATTGGGTATGATGCGGTATCAGCAGAAGTAGACGATGATATAGTGCAAGCTGTCATTGTAGAAAATAATGAAGGCGAACAAATACGAATTGAAGCCAAAATATTCCTTGATGCGACAGATACAGGCGAAGTATTGCCACTGACAGATACAGCTTATATTACAGGTGCGGAGTCTTACGAGTATACACTAGAACCACAAGCACCACCCGAAGAACGTCCAACTGAGGTACAGAGTTTTACTTACTGCTTTGCCATTGAATATCACCCCGGTGAAGACCATACCATAGAAAAATCAGACAATTACGAGACCATGCGTGACGAGCAACCCTATTCGTTCGTTTTGTATGATAAAGAGGGGAATTCGCGCCCATTCCGTGTGTTTGAACACTATGAACCGCAAGGACTCAAGCCATTCTGGACATATCGACGTTTAAACGACGGTGATATTCTTGATGGTATTGATCTCGCGCTGATTAATTGGCACGGTAATGATTATTATGGTGGCAATATACTAGATGTGCCTCGTGAAGAAAAAGAACAATATCTGAATGAAGCCAAACAGCTTGCGATTGGTTTTCTCTACTGGTTGCAGACTGAAGCTCCGCGTGATGATGGTGGCTTTGGCTATCCGGGCTTTAAATGGCGCAAGGATGTCTTTGGTACAGAGGATGGCTTATCCCGTGATCCTTATATCCGTGAAGCTCGCCGTATCAAAGGGCTGACGCGGATTGTCGAGACTGATATTTCAGCACACAATCAAGTGCATGCACGCTCCGCAAATTTCTATGATTCGGTTGGTGTTGGTTTATATGCACTGGATTTACATCCATGTGTGGGTAACAAAACTGTGTCGATGTACGCACCGACGAAGCCGTTCCAGATTCCACTACGTGCGCTGATTCCTGAAACAACTAAAAATCTTATCGCCGCCTGTAAGAACATCGGTACAACTCACTTAACAAATGGGGCGTATCGCTTACATCCGATTGAATGGAATATCGGTGAATCGGCATTACACTTAGCACAATATTGCATTGAAAATGACACATCTATTCATGGTGTTGCGAATAATATGCATGATTGTGTGCGCTTACAGTATCAAATGGTCAAACACGGAATCCCAATTGTTTGGGCGATTGATGTACCACAAAGTCATCCACTGTTTGTGCCGACGCAGATGCTGTTAGTTTTGGATGTGTTGACTAAAGAGGGCGATCGCATTGATCAGCTAGAAATTGAGCCGGATAAGCCACTGGGGAATGATGTCAATATTGACCAAATTAATGATGCGTTTATCCAATTAGTTGGCGAAAAGTGGCAAGCTGTAAATGCTGATCATACATGGGCGCAAGTATGTGAACAGGTTGCGCCAATATTAGAGGAGCAGTTTGGTTAATGGATGCACATCAATTTGCTGAACACGTTAAAGGCAAGCTGATTGTCTCGGTGCAAGCACTTGAAGATGAGCCGTTATATGGTGCCGATGTCATGGCGAAGATGGCAAATGCTGTGAAAATCGGCGGTGCTGTGGCTATTCGGGCAAATAGTCCAGTTGATATTCGCGCGATTAAGTCAGCTACAGGGCTCCCAATTATTGGATTATATAAAGATGGTGACGAAGGGGTTTACATCACCCCGACATTTGACCATGCAAAACAAATCTCTGATGCGGGTGCTGATGTGATAGCACTTGATTGTACTGATCGTCCACGCCCTGATGGTGTGACGCTTGATGTGTTGCTCAAGCACATTCGTGATGAATTGGGTAAACCGATATTAGCAGATGTTTCAACCTTAGATGAAGCAAAGACTGCTGTACAGCTTGGCGCAAATTTTGTGGCGCCAACATTATCGGGGTATACCTCATATAGTCCACAAAACGATGGACCTGATATTGATTTACTTGCTGGGATGATTCGTAGCCTGAAAGTACCTGTGATCGCAGAAGGGCGCATTCATACACCGGAACAAGCACAAAATGCCTTAGACTTGGGTGCATGGTGTGTTGTGGTCGGTTCTGCAATTACCCGTCCGCGTACAATTACTGCGCGATTTGCCCAAGCCATACAAAACAGATAATAACCTGTAGTGGGTTGATTTTGAGATTAACCCAACGGATAAATTTTTGACGAGAGAGTTATTTATACACATAGGAGTAAACTATAATGAAACAACTCGGTTATGTCGGTGTAGCGCATATTCATACCCCCGGTTTTGTCAATCGGTTGAATGCTCGCACTGAAGAATTTAACGTAAAAGCTGTGTGGGATTCCGATCCTGCGCGTGCAAAAGTTACGGCAGAACGTCTGAATACCGTGACTGTCGATAGTATGGAAGATATCCTCAACGACGATGAGATTGAAGCAGTTGTTATAGCTTCAGAGACCAACGTTCATGAAGATTATGTTGCAAAGTTTGCAGCTGCTGGCAAGCATATGTTTGTCGAAAAACCACTCGGCATGAAAGCTGCTGATGCATATGCCATGCAGAAAGCTATTGATGATGCTGGTGTAATTTTCCAGACAGGATTCTTTATGCGCGGTCAGCCTTTCCACCAGTTCATCAAAAAGTTAGTTGATGATGGTACATTGGGTCAGATAACACGCATTCGTCACTCTAACGTTCACTCCGGTTCAATCGGCAAATGGTTTAATCCAAAACCTGATAGTTGGTTTGAAGATGGCTGGATGTGGATGACCAAAGTTGAAGAAGCCGGTGTCGGTGCATATGGTGATCTTGGTGCTCACTCCATCGATATTTTGATGTGGTTGTTGGGTGATGTTGATAAAGTTACCGCACAGATTGATGTTGCACTGGATAACTACACCTGTGATGAATTTGGTGAAGGTTTGATTCGCTTTAAGAGTGGTGTTATTGGTACTCTGGCTGCGGGCTGGGTTGATGTATGGGATCCCGTACGTATTCAAGTCTGTGGTACAGAAGGTACTGTTTATGCAACTGGTGATGGCAAAGTCTATCTTAAGACTGACAATATTGAAGGTGCAGATGGTAGTGAATGGACCGATCTTCCAGAAGCATTACCACACGCATTTGATCTATTCTTAGATGCACTTAATGGCGAAGATGTACCATTAGTGACAGCAAAAGAAGCGGCTGACCGCACAGCTGTGATGGAAGCAATGTATATTGGTGCGGAAAATAATACTTGGGAAGAACCCAAATCATCTTAATGCAAAAGGAGATTTAAAATGAGTACATTAAAAGTTGGTGTTATTGGTGTTGGTGGGATTGCACGTACCCATATGCCCGGTTGGGAAGCATCACCTCATACTGAAGTTGTTGCCGGTGCAGATTTAAGCCAAGAATCGCTTGATAGATGGTCAGCAGCGCACAATGTATCGAGAGTTGTTACCGATTCTGCTGAATTGATTAACGACCCTGATATTGACATTATTGATATTTGTACCCCAAACATGTATCACGCAGATTTGTCGATTGCAGCTCTTGAAGCGGGTAAACATGTTATCTGTGAAAAACCTATTGCTCCTACAGTAGCAGATGTCGATAGAATGATTGCTGCTCGTGATGCATCCGGTAAAATGTTGATGACCGCACAGCACTTCCGTTTTTCAGGTAAGTCCAAAGCAATGAAAGCAGAAATTGATGCTGGCGCACTTGGTGATGTGTATCACGCACGTAGCTGGATGTTGCGTCGTATCGGTATCCCAACTTGGGGTGGATTCCTCTACCAAAAACACAGTGGTGGTGGCGCAGCGATTGACATTGGTGTCCACATTCTTGATCTAACCCTGTGGTTTATGGGCAATCCAAAGCCTGTTTCAGTCACGGGTGTAGCTAAAAAGGTACTGGCTAATAATCCAAAACAATTCAGCAAATTCCGCCGTGGCGACCTTGTACCACAAGATATGGATGTTGATGAATTGGCTTTCGGATTTATTCGCTTCGAAAATGGTGCAACACTTGTGCTAGAAGTCAGTTGGCTATTGCACCATGATACCGACATGGAAGATATGCAAATGTGGTTGTATGGTACCAATGGTGGCGCACATTGGCCAAAAGTTGAAATCCTACAATCTAACTATGATACCCAGCAAACATACAACCGTCAGTTGCAGCTCACAAATGACCTTGCCGAACCACATGCGCAAGAATGTATTGAGTTCGCGCAAGCAGTCGTTGATGGTGCACCATCCCCTGTTCCAGCTGAGCAATCCCGTCAGGTTATGCAAATTCTGAACGGGATTTACGAAAGCCAAAAAACAGGTGCAGAGGTACGCTTAGACTAATGAAAACACTGCGATGGAGTTTCGGTCTGTTAATGTTATTGATGTTGTCCGCATGTGGAGATATGTCTACACTTGCACCGACGATTGTGCCGACTGCGGACTCCATTGCTCCTTCTGGCTCATGGTCACTCGCTTACACGGGTGACTGTGAGGCACGAGAGGGTGAATCACTCGATATAACAATCACTGAAGATGACGAAATTGTATTCGACGATTATACTTTAACGCTTGACGATGACGGAAATTATATCGGTAGCGCACAATTTACAACACCGATGCCAGTAGATGGGCGGGATGTTGTCTTTGTCATCACGTATAACTTAACCCAAGAAGATCGCACTACATTTATCGGTACAGAAACGGTCGAAGAAGTTGGCAAAGGCGAAGATCCATGTCCAATACGTCTAACGTATGCGAGTGAGAGTGATTAATGTGATATGGGGTCAAGTCAGTGGATATGGATCGTGTTAATTGTTGCCCTATCTGCCTGTGCTGATGTGACAACACAGACCACAGCTATCATCGAGTCAAGTAGTACGGAAATATCTCCTTCAGGTCTCTGGAAGATGACATACACGGGATCATGTGCCTCGCGTGCGCCTCGCTTACTTGATGTTGATTTTGACGATAAGAAATCTCTATTATTTGATAACTATACTCTTAATCAAAACGATGATGGACATTACTATGCGAATGTAACCACCACGACATTTTTAGAATCCTGCCAACGGGATGTCGTGTTTGTCTATGAATATGATTTGGTACGTGATGACATAAATACCTACTCTGGTATAGAGTCAATTACTGAAGTGGGTGTTGGTACAGAAACATGCACTATCGTCTTAGAGTATGTTGAAGACGCAGTACTGGAGGCTGACCATGACCAAGATTAAATTTGGTTGGAATGTATCGACTGCTGCATCTAATTATATGACGGGTGCGACATTTACTGAACAAATTTTGTCTGTCTTGAATGATATACATGCATTTTATGATTCGGTGTGGATATACGATCATTTCCACGCACCTCCATTTCTTGCAGACGATTATCCCCGTTTAGAAGCATGGACAACCACTGCTTACCTAGCGCGTGCATTCCCTAATTTATATTTTGGCAATATCGTCCTTGGTCAATCGTATCGTAATCCCGCATTAGTCGCCAAAATGGTTGCGACATTACAAGCATTGACGAATGGGAAAGCTATTCTGGGCATTGGCGCGGGGTGGATGGAATCTGAATATCATGCTTATGGTTATGAATTCCCTAAGCCATCTGTACGGGTTAAACAGTTAGAAGAAGCCGTACAGATTATCCGTATGATGTGGCGTGAAAAGCGGGCCACATTCGAAGGTGACTATTATCAAGTTAAAGGCGCATTGTGTGAGCCAAAGCCAGACCCGATTCCGCCGATTATGATTGGGGGTAATGGCGAAAAATTGACCCTGCGTGTGGTTGCCAAATATGCAGATTGGTGGAATGGATTAAGCCTAGATGCTGAAGGCATGGCGCATAAATTGGATATCTTAAAAGTCCATTGTGATGATGTTGGGCGTGATTATGATGACATCACAAAAACGTATTTTGGGATTATTTCGATAGCAGAGACCGAAGCACAAGCGAAACAGATTACATCTGCATCTCCCCGCCGTGATACGACTGATTTTGAAGGCACACCCGCACAGGTGATTGACCAATTACAAGCCTATGTGGATTTAGGTTTTTCCTATTTTATGTTGGACTTTAACGACTTTCCAAACTCAGATGGATCACAATTATTTGCTGAAGAGGTAATACCTGCCTTCAGTTGAACAGACAATTTATAATAACAAAAGAGAGGCTACTGCATGACCTATCGCAAAACCCCGCAATCCTTATTACCAAGAATCAAGCCGACGATACCGGATGATGTTCCCAATATTTACCCGACTTATCCTGTTGCAAATGGTGAAATGCAAGAAGGCTATGTCGCCTTTGCGCAAAACCTCCTATCGCATTCGCTTGTGTTGATTGATGGATATGGTGGCATTTTATGGGATGAATTACGTGCATTATTAGAAAAAGCCGGCGTATCAGTTAACTGGGTTTATACACACGATTTAATGAAATCTGAGGCTGACATCAACGCGCTAGTCGATCCATTCCTCGGTGGCGATGATCCGATTTTTGGTTTTCGTTTCACGGGGACATTGAGTAATTTCTTTGATACAGACAAGCTTAGTGCTGTTGACCTGAGTAACACACCGACAATCGTGTATGGTGAAGGGGCGTTTCTGGTAGCGGATTCTGGGTATCGGGTGTATGTTGACCTACCGAAGAACGAAATTCAGTATCGTTCGCGGGCGGGATCGATAACGAATCTAGGCGCATCTGAAGCCAATCATCCCAAAAAAGAGTATAAACGCTTCTATTTTGTCGACTGGATTGCACTTAATCGACATAAAGCTGACTTTGTATCGCAGATTGACCTTTTTGTTGATGGACAGGATGTTGATGCACCTGCGATGATGCAGGGTGATGATGTGCGGTCTACATTTGAGAAGATGGTGAAAACAGTCTTTCGTGTTCGTCCGTGGTTTGAGCCCGGGGCATGGGGTGGGCAATGGATGAAGGCGAATATTCCTCAATTGGCTGAAGATGTCCCAAATTATGCTTGGTCATTTGAGATGATTGCACCCGAGCAGGGGATTATTCTTGAACAATCGGATCATTTGATGGAATTATCGTACGATTGGTTACAATATTATGATAATGTAGCGGTATTGGGTGACTATGCTGATAACTTTGGATATGAGTTTCCGATACGTTATGATTTCCTTGATACGATTGAAGGCGGGAATTTATCATTACAATGCCACCCAAACCCACAATTTATGCGCTCGAAATTTGGAGAGCATTTTACACAGGATGAAACTTACTATATTTTTGAAGATGATGGTACAGCTGAGGTCTATCTCGGCTTCCAAGATGGCATAGACCCTGATAATTTACGGACTGCACTCGAAACGAGCGTCAATGATGGTGTTGAATTGCCTGTGACCGATTTTGTGCAAGTGCATCCAGCGAAAACAGGTGATTTATTCTTGATCCCGCATGGAACGGCGCATTGTTCTGGATCGGGTAGCGTTGTGTTGGAAATTAGTGCGACCCCATATATTTTCACATTTAAGATGTATGACTGGTTGCGGGTTGGCCTTGATGGCAAACCTCGCCCAATCAATATTGAACGCGCGTATGAAAACCTCAAATTTGAATATTCGGGCGAGTATGTCAAAGAGGAGTTGCTATCTAAACCGACTGTGATTGCATCAGGGGACGATTGGCAAGTTGAGCATCTACCTACACATGAAAATCACTTTTATGATATTCATCGTGTGACGTTATCATCAACATTTGAGAGTGAAACCAACGGCTCGCCCCAAATTATGATGGTGACACAGGGTGAAGCTGTTCGTGTTGATGTTGAAGGTTTAGATGAACCGATGCGTTTTAATTATGCTGAGACATTCATTATTCCAGCAGGGGCAACCAAGTTTACACTTCATGCAATTGGTGATGAGCCTGTTGTGATTATGCAATCTTTCATGCGTTCTGAGTGGTTCGAAAAAGAAGAAAACCAATGGCTGAAAATAGAAGAATAATTGCGTTGGATGTCGGCGGAAGTTCGATAAAGAGTGGGGTCGTGGACATGACCTCACTTGATGTATCGAGTTTTGATATTATACCGATAGACAGTAAAGGGACAGCTGAGGAGATTGTTGGCACATTAGTCGATGTGATTCAGCGACATATGAATGAGACTCCGCAGGCACAAGGGATTGGGATTGGATTTCCAGGACCTGCGGATTACGCCAATGGTATTAGCTTAATTGAAGGTGTCGATAAATACGAAGCCATTTACGGCTTGAATGTGCATGATGCGATCAAAGAAAAATTATCATCTCCATTGCCTATACGATTTCGGAATGATGCTGAAGCAGCGATTGCTGGCGAAGGCGTCTATGGTGTTGGAAGAGGATATTCACGCCTCATTGGCTTAACATTGGGTACAGGAACCGGTTCTGCATTCTTGATTGATGGTGTACCACAAACTGGTGGTAAGGGCGTACCTGAGAATGGTTGGGTGTATCCGATATTGTTTGAGGGTGAAATGGCAGATGATGTTTTTTCGACACGAGGCTTGCTTAAACGACTAAATGATGCGGATGTAGATGTTGTCACGGTTGCTGACGCTGTAAAGCAAGCTAACAAAAATGAAGTCATACGACAGGTCTTAGCCAAATTCGGCCATGATTTAGGGCAATTTCTACATCCCCTTGTTACTGACTTTGAAGCTGATGTCGTTATTTTGCAAGGCGGTATTGCGCAGGGGTTCGATTATTTTGGCGATGATGTCAAAAAGCATCTAACTATTCCAGTATATGTTGGAAAGCTGGAACGTGACGCGGCATTGCTCGGTGCGGCAAATTTATTCGGGAGTTGATGTCCGTTTTACAAACATGATTGTCTGTCGTGTCACTCACGATTTGCTTCAACCTAAATTATAGTTTTTAAAAATAGATATTTACTGAAAAGGATAAGTTGATGAGTGATATTCATACCATCTATTTGATTCACCATAGTCATACTGATATTGGCTATACACAAGACCAGCCAATTGTCTGGGAGATGCAAAGCCACTTCATTGATGAAGCGATTGCACTTGCTGACAAATATGCTGACCATGATACTGACGGTGCGTTCCGTTGGACAGTTGAAACCACAGGTATGCTTGAATATTGGCTCAAGTATGCAACCGATGCAGAAATCGAAAAACTCCAACAACTCGAAAAATCGGGACACATCGAAGTCACAGGCATGTTTGCAAACATCACGCCACTATACGATGCTGACCAAATTATCGAAAGTATGCAGATATTACGTCGACTTCGTGAAGATTATGGCTTCACAATTGAATATGCGATGAACTGTGATGTTAACGGGCAGAATTGGTCACTGACCGATGTGTTATTGGATGTCGGCATCAAAGGTTTTTCGATGGCGATTAACACTCACTTTGGTGGTGCGTTGCACCCACGCCCATATACGTTTAACTGGGAAGCACCCACGGGACGTTCACTATTTGTGAATAATGGTTGGACCTATGATAAAGCATGGCGTGAGGGTATTGGACGGAGTGCCGAGGAATTTAAAGAGCGCTGGCAAATCCTAAACGCTTATCTTGATGAGATCGGTTATCCACTACCAATACTGATGTTACAGTCCTTCCACCCTTATGGCGATAACGGTTCCGCATATGACTTCACCCCATTTTTGGATGAGTGGAATGCTAACAACGATCTACAAATCAAGATGGCGACCCCGCGCATGTGGTGGTCAGTTGTTGAAGAATATGCTGATCAACTAGAAACACTACGTGGCGATTGGACAGATTATTGGAACTTTGGATGCATCAGTAGCGCACACGAACAACGTATCAATCGTCTATCACGGGCGCAACTACGTAATGCGGATTCGCTCTATGGCGCGTTGAGTCAAATCAAAAATTCTGAGTCTCGATCATGGGCGGATAAGGTGTTTGATCGTCATCGTGAGGATGCATGGTTTAATCTGAATTTTTGGGATGAACATACATGGGGTGCTGATTGTGCGGTGACCTTGCCAAATAATGATGATTCACGCACTCAATGGAATCACAAAGCTCAATATGCACATCTTGCCCGTAGTTTGAGTACGCTATTACAACGTGATGCGCTGGGTGATCTTGCTCAGCATATTTCGCGCGAGAACGAAGACGATATTGTTGTATTTAACCCATTACCATTTGATAGAACTGTTGCTGGAATTGTTCCCTACTATGTGGGTAATCCGCGTGGTGTTGTGACTGACACAACTGCCGGACGTCATCATCAAGATCGTAAATGGGTTCAACAAGTCCGTGATCACTGGAGTACAGGTAAACAAACTGTTTTGCCGCCAACAGAAGTGCCTGCGTTTGGATACAAGGTTGTTTCCCGCGATGAACTTGGCTTAACTTCTGATAAAAAGTGGATTGGTGAAGATGCTACCGTAAGTAACCATCGTTATGTTGTCACATTTGATCGTGAATCTGGCGGTATTATATCGCTATATGATAAAGAGCTGGACTGGGAACTGGTCAATGACTCCGCAGAATATGGTTTAAATACTTATGTTCATGAGGAAGTTGCTGACAAATCACATTTTTGGGCGCGTCAAATGTTTACGTATCAAGATTGGGGTACCGACCTTGCTGAAATCCCTAATGGTTGGAACTCTGGCTGGCATGGTAAACGTGAAGCCTCGTATGAAGTGCTTAAACATAAGGTGTACGAAGTGTCTTATGGCATTATGGTTGAACAGGAATTATCTGCTAAAGGTATTGATGGTGTGCTTAAACAAGTGACCTTCTTGCCTAATTATGCTGACTTTATCGAGTTTTCAGCAGAATATGTCATGACACTTAATACACATCCAGAAGGCACATATCTTGTATTCCCATTCAATGTGCCAGATGCAGTTGCACGTTATGATGTGGGTGGTCAGGCTGTTGTTGCTGGTGATGAACAGCTACCCGGTGTCTGCCGGGATTATTTCACCGTGCAAGGGTGGGTTGACTTTAATAATGGTGAACGGGGTATCACGATTGCAACACCCGAAAATCCGATGGTGCAGTTGGGTGATTTCCACTTCGGACACTATCAAATGGAATTCAATCTGGAAGAATCAACATTGTTGGGGTGGATAACCAACAACTATTGGGAAACCAACTTCCGCGCCCATCAACCCGGACAAGTCCAAGCACGCTATCGCATGCAACCCTATGAAGGTACGTTTGATGAAAGCATTGCGCATCGTTTTGGGTCGGCAGCCCTGCAAGAAGAATCCATATTCCAACATCTCGGGGAACCACTGATAGCCGATAATCCGTTACCTGCGGAAGGGACGCTACTCAACTTACCTGATGAACCTGTACAGGTGATGCGCATTAAACAAGCAACTGATGGTGATGGGATGATTATTCGCCTCATCAATACAAGTGATGAAGAACAAACCGCGACCATTGGCTCCAATTTGCTCACCATTACTGAAGTAAATCTTTGTGATTCGCTTGAAGTGGATGGCGATGTGGTAGATGTAAATGATGGTACAATACAGGTCACATTGCCAAAGCGGGCGATGGTATCTGTGCGCTGTAAATTCTAATTCTAAGGTAAGCTGATGACTGAGCCGATTCAAACGCATTATCGTACCTGTAATCTGTGTGAAGCGATGTGTGGCATTAAGATTGAACATCGTGGTAATGAGATACTTTCGATCAAGGGCGACGAAGATGATCCTTTTAGTAAAGGTCATATTTGCCCTAAAGCTACAGCATTGCAGGATATCTATGAAGACCCTGACCGCCTCAAATATCCAGTTCGTCGAACAGTGGATGGGTGGGAAGAAATCTCATGGGATGATGCGTTTGATGAGGTTGTTGAGAATCTGACGGCAATACAGGCAAAATATGGACGGGATGCGGTCGGCATTTATCAAGGTAATCCAAATGTGCATAATCTTGGTACGATGTTGTTTTCGCCACCATTTGTGCGGACTTTGCGGACGAAAAATCGTTTCTCGGCGACTTCGTCTGACCAACTCCCACATCATTTTGCTGCGTTTTTTATGTTTGGTCATCAGCTTCTACTACCTGTTCCTGATGTAGACCGCACTGACTTTTTTCTAATACTTGGTGCGAACCCAATTGCATCCAATGGTAGTATTATGACAGCAGGTGGAATCGGTAATCGCCTCAAAGACTTGCAACGGCGTGGTGGTAAATTTGTCGTAATTGACCCGCGCTATACTGAAACAGCAAAACGCGCTGATGCGCATCATTTCATCAAACCCGGCACAGATGCGCTATTATTATTAGCGATGATATGTACCGTATTCGAAGAAGACCTCGTTGACCTTGGACGTTTGGAGCCCTTCTTAACACAATTAGACACTTTGCAAGATGCAGTTAAAGACTTTTCTCCAGAATCAGTTGCGAGTGTTACAGGTATATCTGCTGAGACGATTCGTGAGCTAACGCGCGAGTTTACAAATGCAAAAACGGCTGTGGCATATGGGCGTATTGGACTCTCTACCCAAGCCTATGGCGGTGTTTGTAATTGGCTTATCAATTCCTTGAATATCCTCACAGGTAATTTTGATGAAGCGGGCGGTGCAATGTTTACACGTCCTGCTTTTGACCTTGTTGGGATTACATCATTAACCGGACAAGTTGGCAACTATGATCGCTGGCGTAGTCGCGTCCGAGATTTACCAGCGTTTGGCGGTGAATTACCGTCGTCGGTTATGGCAGAAGAGATGCTGACAGAAGGCGATGGACAAATCAAAGCGATAGTCACTGTTGCGGGTAATCCGGTGCTATCTGCATCGAATGGTGAACAACTTGATCAAGCATTTGAGAGCCTTGATTTTATGGTATCGATTGATATCTACATCAATGAGACAACACGTCATGCGAACATAATTTTGCCTCCAACGACTGGACTCGAAACGGAGCATTATGATCTTGTATTCCACTATCTAGCGATCAGAAATACTGCAAAATATAGCCCTGCGCTCTTCGATAAAGACGATAATCAACGGCATGATTACGAAATTTTATCAGAATTACGTGCACGGATGGATGCAAAAAATCCAAGACCGACACGCGGTAAAGATTGGTTTAAACGCCTGAGTCCACGCAAATTTGTCGATATGATGTTACGGACCGGGCCATATGGGGCGTGGTTGTATCCTCCGGTTGAAGGTCAGGGGATTAACATTCATACCTTGGATAATAATCCACACGGTGTTGATCTGGGTGCGCTGGTTCCGATGTTACCTGATCGTTTGGTGACAGATGATCGCAAAATTCACCTCGCACCAGACATACTGGTTAAAGATTTAGACCGAGTTCGTGATGACTTGTTGGAAAAGTCTTCTGCGCAAGCCGATGGTTATGACTTACATTTGATTGGTCGTCGTCACCTCAGAAGCAACAACTCATGGATGCACAATAGCAGACGTCTTGTCCGTGGAAAGAATCGTTGTACTGTCATGATGCATCCTGATGATGCTGAACAACGTCAGATTGACAGCGGGGATATGGTCACTGTCAAATCCCGTGTAGGTGAAGTGTACGTAGAAGCTGAAGTGACAGATCAAATCATGTCCGGTGTTGTGAGTATTCCGCATGGTTGGGGACATCATCGTGAGGGTATTCAGATGGAGGTTGCATCCGAATACGCTGGTGTGAGTGTAAATGACTTAACTGACGACCAACGCATAGATCAACTCACAGGAAATGCGGCGTTTAATGGTGTGCCTGTTCTTATTTTCAAATAATAATATCGGGTAATGCTCACCCCAAATCAATAGACACACTCTCACGATTCAACTATAATGGCTTGAATCTGTAATTTGGTTCTTATACATAATCACTATAAGATTATATTGCGACCGCTATAGAGTGGCTTGTGAGAGGTACTATTTGATAAAGCGATTCACAGAGCATTTCACCACAAATTGGCTTGTTATTATCCCCATATTGTTGCTATTAGTTGTTGTGACAGGTCCTGAACTGGATGCTGTGTTAGCGCAGACTGATGAAAGCCATTCCTATCGCCATGTTGGCATATTTGATGAGCGCAACTCTGTTATTGAAATTATAGAAAGTGTCGCGACCACGAGTGAACAGCACGTCCCGTTATATTATATGATGCTGGGTGGCTGGGTGAATGTCACAGGTAATTCGCTTTTTGCTATGCGTATGTTGAGCTTGCTTGGCGGCTTACTAGTGATTGCTGTTGGGTATCGGCTTGCATCAGAAATTGTCTCACGTCGAATTGGTTTGTGGTTTGCCGTTGTGTTTACGACAACTGCATTTTTTGTCCACTATAACCATGAAATACGAATGTATACATTTATATTGCTCTTTACGCTGTGCGTATATTGGTTTTACTGGCGTGTTGTATCATTAAAAACAGTCTCATGGATCAATTGGTTTGGTCTCTACGCAAGCACAGTTGCTCTTATCTATACACATGTTTTTGGAATTGTTGCTCTGGTGGCAGTTGGTATATATCACGTTTTGACCTTTTCTCGACGACGGACAAGATGGTGGTCGGTTGTTGGTGTCATGATCTTGGCAGGCTTGACATTTGTGCCATGGTTACCCATCTTGATTGAGGGTATCACGACGCGTAAATCTATCTCCGATAATGATTTGTCATTTCTAGAACTAGGGCAGGTAATCCTTGAAATTTATACTCACGATTTCTATGCTTTTGCTATTCTATATGTTATGGGATTGGTCGCTTTACTGATACCAGTACAAAATCAAAGAGCACATCGTTTCGGGGCTATCCTCGGGATTATGCCCTTGGTGTTGCTGATGGCATTAGACGAAGTGACAACACTGGTTGTCGAAGATCGGATGCGTTATACGCTGATATTGCTACCCTCATTTGTTTTACTGTCTTCTGTTGGTCTCGATGTGATATTCCGCAAATTCAAGCTGATCTTTCCGATTATCCTCATTGCATGGTTTGTTATGGGGCTGAATTATGGCAAAACAGAGCAACTATTGATCTATGCTAATAAAGCGGATCCACATTATGAGGCATACCCACCGATCCATCAAATGATGCAATATTTGGATATGACACATGATATGCCAGAATCAGAGACATTGTTCACGATTACACCAACCCGAAACTTTAAATCGGGGGTCGTTGAGTATTATTCCTACATGCTAGACCGTCCTTATCTTCACATAGCAGGGGATTTGATAAAGACCGGCACAAATAAATATGACGTAGCGAAAGTACCTGATCGCGTCGACTTTGAGTCGATGGATGCGTTTTGGCTTGGTTACAATGTGACGGTTGATCCTACTCCAATATGGGCATATCAGAACGTACTATTAACTCATCATCAGTCATGTGGTGTGCATGTATCTGAGGGACAGATGGTACTTGAATATTTTGTACATAACAATTTGACTTGCGAAGCTGAGTAGTGTGATTATATCATGGTGAAATTGTTGTTTATTAAACTTATAAAAAGACTGGAAATACTATGGCTTCATTGATTCCTGATTCACATAAAGACTTATTAGAACGTCCAATTATTGCCTCGTTTGCAACATTAATGCCCGATGGACATCCACAAGTTACGCCTGTTTGGTGTAGTTATGATGGAACACATGTTGTTGTGAACGCCTCTGCTAATCGCCAAAAACATCGCAATGTTGTTGAACGTCCTCAAGTAACTTTGATGATGTTTGACCCACTGAATCAGTTTCGTTACATGGAAGTGCGCGGTGTTGTCGAAGAAATCACAACAGAAGGTGGCGAAGAGTCCATGAATACATTGGCATTGGCGTATACAGGTAAACCAAAACGCTATGGTATCGAAGCTCCTCCGCGTGAAGTCGATGAACGCATTTTGTATAAAATCAAACCGATTAAAGTCAATACGGCTAACTAGCTGGACAAAGCGTGTCGAATTGTTCGTTTTGGATATATTGCTCTAAAACAGAGCGCGTACCGTAATCAATAGTCTGGCAAAGTGTGTAGGTATTATCTATCTGTTTCACAAATTCACGGATGTGATACATATCGCGTATGGGGTAGGTAAGCCAGATAGAGGAATAGTCTTGAACGGTCGTCCATAGCCCATCCAAATCAAATGGATCACGTGCGATACGCCCACTGTACAAATTTGTGTATGGAATCTCTGTGTTCGAGAGATAGTAATCCTCAATAGACATTTTGCCTTGTTTACTATCGCGCGTCATACCATAGTGGAATACAACCGGCACTAAGATACTATCGTCAGGTTGGGTTACTTGGTTGACCAATGGTACAAGTTCATGCAACTCTACAAAATAATCCTGAGGGACATACGTTTGTGTTTCATCTAGGAATTCTTTTGTGGTTTGGAAGTTTGTCCCAATCGTAATCCATGCGACAAAAAAAACTGGGATGATTGGTAATAGTATGCGCCAACGGTGCAACAGGGTAAATCCAAACCCTGCGAAAATGCTAAATGGAATCGAGAATACGAGCACATATCGCATCCATTCCACAAATTCAAGGTATTCATTCATTACCCCAATTGTGATCCCCATCGCGATAACAAAAAATAGCGCATAATGACTTCCCTTATAATTGAGCAAAACCGCCAGCAAACTTAACCCCATAATGCCGAAGAATAATAGGGTTTCGCCATTACCCCAATATAATGTGACCAATGTAGCGACTTCACCATTTGTGAACACGGTGACTTCACCTGTTTGGGCCTCGCTGGCAATATCCAGCGCACCATGAATGACTGTTGGTACCCATGGCAAAAAGAGTATCCCAGCGATAATCATGCTAGCAGATATTTGTAACCAGCTTTTGTTTTTACGGACAAACAGTAGATGATAGATACCAATTGGGATTAATGCGAACATCGCTGAATAGTGACTATAAATCGAACCAAGGGCAGCGAGTGATAGTATTGCAAGATGGCTTATTTTAAGGGGTTGTGTGCTGTGTGATAAACGATAGTACAACAATAACGCCGTACTAATACAAACCATCAATAAGGTATATTGGCGCATGTCGTGGGTATAGAAGATATAGATTACGGATGTCGCCATAATGAGTAAGGCGTAGAGTGCAACAAGTTGTCCTCCGATATCTTTAGCTAATCGGAACACAATTGCCATCGTCAACATACCCAGTAATACAGATAAGAATCGTAATGTAAAGACATTATACGAAGTAATCTGCCCCCATATATTCGCAATCCAGAAGTATAGCGGGGGATGTTGGGTGCTGACTTCTTGTAAGGACTCAATTGTCTCAATTAAGGTTAGTCCGTCCTCATCAAGCGCACCGATATGTCCTAATGTTGTATGCTCGTCACGTCGAATGGTGTCTTGCGAAATACCCTGCACACCCAAAAAATAACCGATAAGCAAAATAATGACAGCTATCCATTGTGTCAATGACGGGTTTATTTGTGCAGGTGAAAAAGCCATACGCATTAAATTCTGCTCCATTAAACGTGCCGTTGTATATTCCCAATAAGGCGTACATAAAACCTGATTATAATCAGGAGGTGGTTGTTATAACACAGTCTTTAGCTTGGATGTAGGATAGATTGTAGAACACAATCATGTTGATTGTTTATTTGCGGAGTCGAAATCGGCAGGTGTATTAAGATTGGTAAATGACAGCCTATGTGGATCTATGGCTTGCCAGAGCGATTCATCAACATAAACAACTGACTCTAATGACTCAAGAACTTCTTTAAGTTTATATTGACCTGCTTCAATCGCTTGGTTGATTCTGGCTAAACTACTCTTATGATAGATTGCTAGCACACCTTGTGGATAACCTGCGACTGTTGGAACAATAACTTGATAAATATCTGATTTTGCTTGATTGATCAGAAGGTGTAACAGCTCGGTTTTTACAAACGGCATATCACATGCGATAACTAATACATGATCTGTTTTGCTGTGAGATAGTGCAGACATAATCCCGCTAATTGCCCCATGTCCAACGTGAATGTCTGCGATCATTCTATAATCAAGGTGCGCATAGCTATCTGGCGTATTGGTCACGATGAGAATTTCTGCTGGATTAAGAGCCTCAGCTGTTGTCAGTACATGTTGAATGAGTGATTTGCCATGTAAGGTCAATAAGGCTTTGTTTTGCCCCATGCGTGAGCTCTGTCCACCTGCGAGTATAGCAACTGACAGATTGATGGTCACGATTTTGCTTTTTCGGGTAAGCTATCAACCAATTCGATTAGTTGTTGCAACCGTTTGAGTTCAGGGTCTTTGCCTGTTTCTAGTGTAGCCACTTCGCGGAGTGCTTCTTGAGCAATACGAATGAGTTGGTCAGATAGGGCGAGCCCATCAGGTGGGGTTGTATTGGGTTTGAGGTCTCTTATCATATCGAGTTGACTGATTTCATGGTTGATTGCTTTCAATCGGTTAACTCGTTTTGGCATTGTGTATGCTCCAATCTATTCTAATTCACACTACTATCATACCGCTGCTTAGGTAATTTTACATTAAATAACTACGATTTGTGCTTTAATTTCAAGCGATTAGAAAGCAAACCAAGAGAATATGGTGACTCGTTCTATGTTATACTAATCGCATATGATGAATCAAATTGCAGAAGTCTACTAACCTGAGTTTCTTGACTCAGGAAACCACATAACATGATCTATCGAGTTGCTAGACATTAACCCTAGCAATATCCCTTTAGTTTTCCTAAATCATTATTCGATATTCAAAATTTCACAATCTTGTGGAAGGACTTTTTAATGTCATCTATATTTGAAAGCGATCGTATTCGTTTAACGTCGATAAAGGACGATGATTTGTCACAACATGCAGATTGGTTGTCCGATTTTAGTTTGCAACGTTTAGTAAATCCTGGAATGAGTTTTCCTATAACAGCTGGTGATTTGCGCAATCCGGAGGGCTGGTTTCAGTCTGATTTGAAGAATGACAAATCACAGATATTTGCAATACGTACATTACAGGATAATGTATTCATCGGTACATCAGCAATTGTTGATTTAAATATGTGGGCACATCATGCGGAAATAGGTATCAATTTATCGAATCCAAAATATCGAGGCAAAGGGTATGGCGGAGAGGGTATGCTATTGACGATGCGTTATGGATTTGAACAATTTCATCTCAACTGTATATATCTCAATGTGATGAGCTTTAACACCCGTGCGATACGATTGTATGAAAAGCTTGGTTTCCAACATGAAGTTCGTGAACGGGATGTGTTTTTCCATGATGGAAAATATTTTGATCAGCTTGTAATGGGTATTTTATCTTCGGAGTGGGAGGTGTTGCATGGTAAATAATGTAAAAGGTAACGAAGTTCTTTATGGGAAGAAGATATTTCTAGATGCGATTTCAAACGACCTGATTATGTCAATGAGTAATGATATGTTGCCCGTGGAAGTCATTGAACAATTTCATGATGGTACAGCACCATTACGACCGATGACTGCGTCAGAAATCATGCAATCTATCAAGAATACCGGAGAATTGGTTTTTGCAGTACGGTTGATTGATAATGATCGTTGTGTTGGTGTTGCTTCTTTGCATTCCGTTAGTTGGAAATCCCGCTATAGTGAGTTAACAGTCGGTGTATTTGATGAAACGAATTACTCAGTAGAATTGGTGAAAGATGTTATACAAACGATTCTACAGTTTGCTTATTGGGAAGCTAATCTTAATCGTGTTGGGATTAATGTCTCCGAAGATCAAGTTATTCTAGTCGATGCACTGGAGCAAGTCGGGTTTGTATTTGAGGGACGCTTACGACAACATATCTTTCGAAACGGTAACTATCTTGATCAACTGACATATAGCATTCTCCAACGTGAGTGGTCAGTGTAATTCATTGTTGCATAATCGGTGCGATATTTTGGCTGCATCGATTATGCTCCGTTACTGGAAACAAAACCATTAACCAGTCGTGTGTCAACTCAAAACGAATGAGGTAATTTGACCAACTTGTTAATTGGATTGCCTTCACTAGTTGTCAACCGGATAAGCAATTGTTGTAATTACACTATCAATCTTACTATCGCTGGCATACATACGAGAGTATTGCACCACGATCGGGACATCACTACGGATACGTACACCATACGGGACATCAAATGGAATTTCATATCCGCCGATTTGCTCAGGTTTATCAAGGCGCAAGTGTGGACAGCGTTTGGCTGGTACTGTAATTTCTACATCTTCAACCGGATCACGATCTTCAAAATAGAAGTCGAGCTTGAGGTGTGCGTCGTCTGGTGTGACATTTAGAATACAAATGGCTTCATGATTCTTCATCACAGTATCGTCATCAGCGGGTGCTGCGAGATAAGCATCGGGGATAAGCCATGTCAGTGCGCCATTGGTTGGCATAATAAAGCCTCCTTGTAAAAGCAATAAGTTATATCAATCTTTGCTGTAAATCTAAATTTTGAGCTGTCTATTTACTCACCATCATCAACAAACAGACTACGTCGGTAGATTTCATCGGGACGTTTGTATATATGCCAGACATCTTCATCAGTCATAAACGTTGGTGAGCCAATCATCAACGCGCCTGCAAAGATCCTCGCACTTTTGACGACCATCGCCGTGATATTTAGGATTTCGGTTGGTGTATCCCCAAGCGCGATGACACCATGGTTTTCCATCAAGATCACCTTAGGGGCTTCTTCATTTTTATCTATGTATTCTCGGACTTTTTCACGCATGACAATCGCTAAGGGGAGTCCTGGATCGACGTATGGTACAAGTACAGATTGTGGACCACATAAAACGACTTCATCAGGGAAGCGTCGTTTAAATGCAAAATCCCTGGTATGTGATGTAGACATGAGTTGATTGATTGCTGTGGGGTGGGTATGCCCAATAAACTGTACACCACATTCTTTGAGTAGCATCGCATGGAAACTTACCTCAACCGACGGACGTACATCGTTGGACTGGTCAACGCGTGCAGCTTGCATAATGGCTTTTTGCTCAGTCATTGTTTCTGGTGGGTTGTCGAGTAAGCCGAGTATTGGCTCAAAATGAACTGCTACAAAGCCATTTTCGGTAATGCCGTTCATCTGGTTACCACTAGCTTTGACATAAAATGAATCATCATCAATTACACATGAGGTGTTACCTTCACCAATAATGACATAGTCATTTTCCGGTTTACCAATTGTGCGTGTCATTTCGACTAGGGTTTGGAGTTTGGAGGTCATAGCAATGCCTTATTTATGTGTGTAGTAGGGGCATGTATCATGCCCCTACGGTTACAATTTTGAACTAGATCGATTTAGAAATCGAAGTCGTTGATATTGTCAGCGGTGAAGATGAATGGTGCGCCAAGTAGAACTTCACTACCATTAACAACTTGTAATTCACCGAGGCGACCAGCCATAACGGAGGTGTCACCAGGAGCGAATTCGCCATCAATAATTGCGCGCATGATATAAACAGCTGCGTAACCTAGGTCTACTGGGTTCCAGAGAACAACGTCACGTACACAACCTTCGTTGACATATGGTTTCATGTCGTTTGGTGTTGCAAGACCGACAACAGCAATATCTTCACAGAGGTCAGCTTGTTGAACTGCGTCTGCACTGTTTGGTGTTGCTACGGATGTCATCGCGAGGATACCATCGAGGTCTTCGCCGTATTTGTTGATGAGGGTTTGTGCACTTTGGAAGCTGAGAACTGCATCTTCTTGTGCTTCGAGTGTTTCTAGCCATTCAAGCTCTGGGTAACATTCGCCAGCGTATGCCCACATTTCAGCGATCCAACGTGCTTGGTTTGGTGTGGTGAATGTGGAGGTAACAATACCGAAGGATGCATCTTCGCCCATTTGGTCTACAAGGCTGTCGATCATAGCTTTTGCAATACCATTGAATTCTGCTTGGTTGACAAACCATTCACGTGCATCAGGTTCTGAGTTCGCGTCATAACCGACAACGTGGATGCCAGCTTCCAATGCGGAACGGAGAACAGGGGAGATTGCTACAGGATCGTTTGCCGCAAAGAGGATACCATCAACACCTTGGGTGATGTAGCTGTCGATCACTTGGATTTGGTCATCAATGTTTGCTTCGGTTGGTGCATCTGTTGTCACAGTGACGTTACCGAGTTCTTCTGCTGCCTCTTGTTGACCTTGTGTGGTTGCTGCGAAGTAACCAATACCGACCAATTTTGGAACGTCTACGAGGGTGATGTCCATGCCAGCCATGCTTTCCATGTCATCCATCATAGCGATTTGACCGCCATCATATTCCATGGCTTCCATCATCTCGTCGTCTTCTTCCATCATTTCTTCTTCTTCGCCCTCTTCCATATCTTCTTCCATCATCATGTCTTCCATGCCACATGCGAGAGGATTGGTATCGAGGTCGTCAGAACCGTCCCAGCGGTCATCTTGTGCACCAGCAGGTACACTTAACATTGCGATGAGCAAGCCAAGGATTAGAGTAATTGCAAATGATTTTTTCATTAGATACGTCTCCGTAAAATTAACTTAAACTTTTTGCATATAAGGTATTGCGTTTTGCCTATCTCGATATAACCACCTCCTTCCAAGGTTTATACACCTTGTCGCTGATTCTGTATGAAGTTGTTTAACAGAATCGCGAAAATTAATACGCTACCAATTACAATAATCTGCGCGTCAGTTGTAACGCTTGTGAGCGAGAGACCGTTCTTTAGCAACTGGATGAGTACCACCCCAATCATTGTCCCTGTAATTGATCCTGTACCGCCAAAGATACTGGTGCCGCCAAGCACAACTGCAGCGATAACATCTAGCTCAATCCCTGTGCCCATATCAGAGCGGGTTGTGCTGACTCGGGATACAAAGATCCAACCGGCTAATCCCGACATAAATCCGCTAAATGTATAGATAAACAGTAGATAGCGGTCTACAGTGAGACCTGAGAAACGCGCTCCTGTTTCGTTATTACCAATGGCATATAGGGCACGCCCAAGTTGTGTACGGGCAAGCACAATCCCAAAAATAATGACCGAAATGATCAATAACCAGAGCTGGGTTGGTACACCGAGAAATTCGCCCTGTCCAAGTTGGAAGAACCATTCGGGATACCCGCGTGCAGATTTCGCCTGACTAATACCCTCTGCTAAACCACGATAGAGCGCAAGTGTTGCTAAGGTCATAATTAGTGGGGGGACTTTCACCCGTACGATAAAGAAGCCATTAACGAACCCAGCAATTGTCCCAGCGATAATACCTGTCAGAATTGCTAGTGGTAATGGAAATCCCAGTTCTTGCCATGTCCAGCCAAGTACAATGGCTGTTAGACCCAGTATCGATCCAACTGACAGATCAATCCCACCTGTGATAATGATATATGTCATCGGGATAGCAATCAGACCAATTTCGGTCATGAAACGCCCTTGTTGCAGTAGATTTTCAGGTGTTAGAAATACATCACTGCGAGTCGCAAGGAATAAGACAGACACCACCATGATGATAAATAGGATGCCTTCTTGGCTTAAAAGGATATTGCGTATACGACTACTAAATGTCTGAGGTTGAGAGTCGGTTTTGGGTTTTTCGAGTGTTGTCATGTTTATATACCTTCTCTACAAACGCTGACGACGACGGCGGATTAAATCGGCTAGTACGGTGACAAGAATCAAGACACCTTGTACAGCTTTGAGCCAGAACGGAGAGACGTTGATAAAGATCATTGCAGATCGGATGAAATTTAGCAGGATGGTTGCTAATGTTGAGCCAATGACAGTTCCTGTACCTCCAAGAATACTGACACCACCAACGACAGAAGAGGTAATGACTGAAAGCTCTAGGGCAGGTGGCGGTGTTGCTTGAATGATGTTGAACTGAGTTGAATACATCACACTAGCAATCCCGACAAAAACACCGTTTAGGATGAAGACGATCATTACCAATCGTTTTTCTGATAGACCCGATAAACGGGCAGCTTCAGAGTTACCACCGAGTGCATATAGTGATCGACCCGTCTGGCTATATCGCATCCAAAGTGCAGCGAGGATGGTGAGAACGACCATGAAAATGATCGGCATTGGGATACCTAGTGGACGAACTTGTGAGAGAAAATATCCATCAGGCATTCCGGTGACACGTTCACCATTTGTCCAGATAATCAGAATACCTTTGATGATACTTAGCATACCCAACGTCACAACAATCGAGGGTATTCGCATATAGGCGACGAGGAATCCGATAAATGCACCAAAGCCTGCACCAACAACTAGTGGTGCAAACCATGCAAGTGGAATTGCAATTGACTGTAGGAATGGGTCAGCAGTGGCGGTCAAATCGACAACGATACGACCACTGATAACAGCCAGTAATCCAACGAGTGATCCCACCGAAATATCAATGTTGCCAGTAATAATCACCATCGACATGCCGAGTGCGGCGACAGCGATATACGCATTCCCTGATAAAATATCTGAGATATTGCGCTCCTGTAAA
Organism: Anaerolineales bacterium UBA6055; assembly: GCA_002428985.1. Lineage (GTDB taxonomy): Bacteria > Chloroflexota > Anaerolineae > Aggregatilineales > Phototrophicaceae > UBA6055. The sequence goes on from DIYL01000054.1 coordinate 119,755, forward strand.
AAGCGCGGGTTGGCGATACCGACCACAACAATCAGTAGGATGAGACCAAATACAATGATACTTTCCTGATTGCCATACAATTGTGTGATGCGGTATTTTCCTTCCGTAACCTCACGTGGAATCAAGAATTGAACAATCGTCAGGATACCAAATATCAAGATGATCCAGAACCCAATCCCCATATCACCTATATAGGTGGCTTCTTCTGCGGTGTAATCCTGAAAAAAGTTGATGAAATAGACAACAACCAACAAGCCTGTCACACTCATCATCAATGAGATTGCTCGACTGGCTTTTGGCATCACGATATTCCATATCCCTAGCAACAGGACGCCGACTCCCGCTAATGGAATGACTTGTAAACCACTTGTCAAAATCTCAAGTTCGTTGTTGCTTTTACTTTCGGTAATTTGTGCAACTGTTGATGGTCCTAATTCTGGCTGATTTGCAAATGGCAGAAATATATACGCACCAATAATCACGACTGCTAGTAAAATGCCGATAAAATGAATTGGGTTAAGACGGACAGGCGGGGTTTTCTCTTTAGCTGTCATGCGCCTGTTTCCTTTCATTATGGTTGACTTCACTCATCATTGCCGTTGCGACGGTTTCTTGTGTGGCTTCCTCACGGGTAAATTCGCCAACAAGATGTCCCTCACGCATGACTAGAACACGGTCACTCATACCAAGGACTTCGGGCAGTTCACTGGAAATCATTAAGATTGCCAAGCCCTCTTCGGCAACGAGTTGGCTCATTAACCGATGAATTTCGGACTTTGCCCCGACATCAACGCCGCGTGTAGGTTCATCCATGATGAGTAATTTCGGATTGCTTGCTAGCCATTTGCTGACAACAACTTTTTGTTGATTACCGCCAGATAGCTTATTTACAATTTGTTCCGACCCTGTTGCACGGATGCTCAATTGATCAATGGATTCATTCGCGAGTATGCGTTCTTTTGCACGATTGATAAATGTATTCATCGAAACTGAGTCGAGTACTGCCATGGATGTATTTTCGCGGATGGTCATCTCGCGCACGAGCCCTTGATGCCCACGATCTTCTGGTACATACCCAATGCCATGTTTGACAGCTTCGGACGGATGGTGGATTGTGACCTTTTGACCATTGATGAGTATTTCGCCAGATTCAGCAGGAAGTACACCAAAGATTACCTGTGCTGTTTCGCTACGCCCCGATCCAACGAGGCCCGCAATTCCGACAATTTCTCCGGTATGGACCTTGAATGATATGTGATTTGTGAGTGGCGGACGATGCAAATCGCGAACTTCAAGGACAACATCGCCTTTCTCACTCTCTTGTTTAGGAAATAGATTATCAATTGTGCGCCCGACCATCATACTAATCAGATCAGCTTCGGTTGTATCGGCGACATCTTGTGTGCCGATATATTGGCCATCACGGAGTACTGTTACACGATCTGCAAGTTCAAAAACTTCATTGAGACGGTGACTAATATAAACAATGCTTACACCGCGTTCTCGTAGCAGTCTCACAATACTGAATAATTGCTCAACATCACTCTCAGTTAGTGCTGCTGTTGGTTCATCCATAATGAGGATTTGTGCGTCAAGCGAGAGTGCTTTTGCAATTTCGACCCGTTGCCGATTGCCAACGTTGAGCGTACCCACTTTTGCACCGACATCCAGATTATAGATGTTAAGTTCGGCTAAGAGTTCTTCGGCACGGGTTTCCATTGTGTCCCAATCGACAGTCTGAAATAAACCCCAATTTTTCATTGGGAAGTGACCCATGAAGATGTTTTCTGCAACTGATAATTCTGGGTAGAGGCCAAGCTCTTGATAGATGGTTGCAATACCCGCTTTTTGGGCTTCACGCGGGTTGTTAAAACTAACACTTTGACCATCTAAGATCATATCGCCTGTGTCGGGTTTATGGACACCAGACATAATCTTGATCATGGTTGATTTACCTGCGCCGTTTTCACCCAATAACGCATGAACCTCGCCACGTCTTACATCGAATTGAGCATCTTTAAGAGCATGAACACCGGGGAAGTATTTATTGATTTCAGTGAGTTTCATCAGTGCGTTGTTCATAGATAAATCCTAGGCTAGTAAAGCTTTGAAACGATCATAATTATCATTCCATGCGTCCGTGTTTTGTGGCTCATAGGTGACCGTATCCATAGATTGACTGAGCATGGTACGGGCTTCAGCAACATCTGCTAATTCTCCCATCGAAATTAGCTGGACAATAGCATTGCCAGTTGCGGTTGCTTCGGCTGGACCAGCGATCACAGTTCTCCCAAGTGCATTGGCTGTCATCTGATTTAATAGTCCATTCTTGGAACCACCACCGATGATATGTAGGCGATCAACTGTTTGACCAGATACGCTAATGAGTTGTTCCAGTACATAACGATAGGTATAAGCAAGACTGGTATAAACTACTGCCATAATTTCGGCATGTGTCTCCGGTATGGTTTGATTGGTGCGCTTGCAATAGTCAATCACTCGGGATGGCATATCACCGGGGGCAAGGAAACTGACATCATCTGGATCGATGAATGCTTTAAATTGATTTGCTGATTGCACCATTTCAGTTAATTGTTCGAATGTATAGTCGTCACCGCTAGATGCCCATGTACTCCGACATTGGTCAACGACCCATAAACCCATAATGTTTTTTAGTAGGCGATAAGTATTGGCATAACCACCTTCGTTGGTGACGTTGGCTTCGTAGGCTTCATCTGTGAGAATTGCGTCTTTGATCTCGAGGCCTAGTAGACTCCATGTGCCACTACTGAGATACGCATAATTTTCTGTTGTGGTTGGAACGGCTACAACGGCACTACCTGTGTCATGACATGACGGTGCAACGACATCAATACCTTTATAAGAGCCGATCTTTGTGCCGGGTTGGACGATTTGTGGGAGAATACCAGTTGGAATACCTACTGCATTGAGTATATCTTTATCCCAATCATTAGTTGCCGGATTCACCATTTGGAGCGTTGTCGCAACGGTAAATTCCGCTGTTTTTGAGCCAGTGAGCCAATAGTTGAATAAGTCTGCCATTGGTAGCATGGTGTCTGCGTGATCAAGAAGTGGGCTTCCGTCGCGTAGCAAACTAGCCAATTGGAATAGACCATTGATTTGCATGAACTGAATGCCTGTGCGTTCAAAGACCTCACGGCGTGGCATTTTATCAAACACCCATTCCATCATACCTTCATTGCGCGGGTCACGATAATGAACAGGATTGCTTAAGAGCTCGCCAGTGTTATCTATCAGGGCAAAATCAACACCCCAAGTATCGACCCCAATCGACTCAGCGGATGCGACTTTGTCGATGCCAACAGTAATTTCGTGCCATAGACGCAAGACATCCCAGTAGAGTTTATTTGGTGTTTGTACGGGAATATTGGGAAAGCGGTGGGCTTCGGTCAAGGTGATACGCTGACCATTAAAGGCGACATCCATCACACGACCTGACGATGCACCTAAATCAACTGCAATAACATGTTTTTCTGTCATAAATAATCTCACTTAAACGACTGATTGAAACATCAGCCGATGGAAAAATAATTTTTAATAGTGAAACTTTTGACTTATACTTACTTTCGTTTGCTTTCGTTTATCATTGTATCGTGTCGAAAGCATCCTGTCAATAAAAATTATATGTGATATTTGTCACGTTTAGTCGGTGTATTCGACAGTGTTATGATTCTCGCGTAGGCCTCGTATCATTTGCTGGGGCGCACTTTTGGTTGTGATAATTGTTATGCTTGGATCGAGCTTGAACATGGTGTATGGTGCGATTTTGCCCCATTTACGTTCATCCAAAAGAATATACTTTTTGATACAACGGTCGAGCATGGCTTGCTTAATTTCGACTTCTTCTTGACTGGATTCGGTAAATCCAGTCTCTGGAGTATAACCGTGTATACTGATGAAACCTGCTGTTAAATGAATATCGGGTAAACCATCGGGTGTACCCACTAATGACACTGAATCGCGTCTTAACTGTCCACCAGGCATAAAGACTTGAATATGTGGGAAATCCATAAATTCTTGTGCGACAACTAGACTATTGGTGACGACGATGAGGCGTTCTAATCGCTTAAGAAATGGTAACATCGCAAATACGGTTGTTGATGCATCAAGGGCGATGCTATCACCACTTGATACTTTATGAGCTGCGTATTGTGCCATGCGGGTTTTTACGATGTTATGTTCACGTAGGCGTACATCAAATGATAACTCGGGGGTATTACCATGATTGGTTGGTAAGACAGCTCCACCATGGGTACGTTCTAGCTTTTTAGCATCAGCGAGGGCACGTAAATCTTGACGGATCGTCACTTCGCTAACCTTGAGCTTATCGCTGAGATTCTTGACCGAGACACGGCCGAATTGTTCTAACTCGGCGAGAATGGTACGACGACGTTCTTCCATAAATAATTGTTCGGACATTTTTTAAACTTTCGTAATTTTTGCAAAATTGAAGGCAATCGAAAGTAACCAACACAGAATATAACTAAAGTATAACGCGAAAATGAGCGAATGATAAATTTTGCTATACGAATTCTCAGTAAATGGTGTATACAATCGAAATAGTTAATTGGATCTTTAAGGGTCAGAAGTTATCGATGGTACTGTTTAAGATAGTACTATAAGAGAGTAAGTTTATGCCTACGGAAACAACAAAAATAGATATTAAAGGTCAGGTGTGGCTCACACATGATAGAAATTGGGTTGTCGTACAAAACTCAAATAATGATAGTGTGATAATATTTAATGTTGAAGACACAAAACTAACATGCGAAATCAAGTTACCAGAGCTGAATGACTGGCAACTACAAACTAGTTTTGTTAGTCCAGATGGTCGATATCTAATGGCAATGGATAAGTCTGGCACAGACTGGTGTATTTTGGATCAAGTTGAACATACTGTGATTCCGAAGTTCATGTCATTTCATGATAAGATACACCATAAATCATACCTGGTACAAGATGTGAAACATAGTGCAATCGATGAACGGTATTTTAGTACATTCTTTTTAGATAATGATCGTGTTATGACAGTTATTGGTACAGGCGAGATTCTGGTATGGAGTCTGTCAAATCGCTCTTTATTATGGGCAGTGGGAGCATCTTCTCATGTTATAGACAGTATCGAATTTGCCAATAGTAAAAAAGTATTTACCACCTCAGAGCACTTGATTCATCCTTGTGGGCGTAATTCTGCCATTGGCAAAGTTGGACTATATCATACGCGAGGTAAGCGAATATTTTTTCATAATGTCGGTGAAGAATTCCATTGGCAACATAATAGTCGTCTGGATAGATATGGCTCCTCAGAAGAATTAGCCACGGGTCACAAGTTAAGACTGTGGAATTTTTATAGTGGTGAATTATTGCAGACATTTGAAACAGAAAATGCTGTGGGGCATCTTGCTTTCTCGAAAGATGATAAGTTACTTGCTGGTGGAGAAGGTATTGAGTGGGGTCGCTTTCCGAGAAGTGCATGTATTTGGGATGTAGAAACAGGCTACAAAGTGCAAAGGTTATCTTTAACCGCGAAATCGATAGGGTTTTCACATGATGATCGTTACTTAGCTGTGCAATTGGATGACCATCAAATCCGATTTTGGGATGTACAGGATGAATCTTGGCATAACAACTATACATTTGAGGGTGTCATTACATCGGTGCAGATGACCGATGAAGATAAAATTATTGCCCTCGAAAAACGCGGACAGGATATACCATCATGGTACATCCATCAGATTACGCTGGATTAGCTTTCGATTTTGTGAATCAAGTCAACATTAAAATCTTCAAGTGTTGTAATGTGCGCATCAACCATCTCTAGAATCTCATCAGAGAGTGGGTAGTCGGGGCTAGGTGCGGCGACTGCGTACATTCCTGCATTTTTAAGTGCGCGGACACCATTAGCAGAATCTTCAATACCAATTGTGACATCCGGTGTCACGCCTAATTGCTTCATCGCTTCGACGTAAATATCGGGGGCAGGTTTGCCTTTGGGAACATCGTCACCATAAATCATGACTTCAAAAATTTGGTCGAGTCCGGTGATGCGTAACACAGCTTTGATGATCTCGGTAGGTGAGCCTGACGCGAGTCCCACGCGATAGTGTTCTTTCATATGTTTGACGGATTCAATTGCGCCGGGGCGGGTGGGCATACGCTCTTCATAGTGTGCGATGACGCGCTTTTTCATCTCAGTGATGATGTCATCAATTGTCTCATCTAATTCAAGTTTGTCTTTCATGACTTTTGCCCAGCCTACGGTGCTCTGCCCCATAGCGAGTCGCTGGAATTCGTCTGTCCAAACTTTGCCTCGGTCTTGTGCAAACTCAACCCGTGATTTGTCCCAGTAAACCTCACTATCGACGAGTACCCCGTCCATATCAAAAATAACGGCTTTAATTGGCATAATTGCTCCTATATGTTAATCGCTTTTTCAGTATTCTACTGTGTCATGGGTGCGTTTACGAATGTGAATTCGATGACACAACTTGTTTAAACTAGGGCAAATCGGTATCATCCTCTGAATCATATTGACCACATAGGAGTCGCTAATGCCCAATATTTACATCAAGTGGTTTGATATAAATCTACGTGAAACGATCGGTAATCAATGACATCTGCCTATCAAATACCAGAGCGTACTGTCTGGCGGATTGTTGTAGTTTGTGCGCTGTCTCTGTTTATTATCTTTGGGATTCGATTATCTTTTTCGGTCTTTTTTGCTGAGTTCGTCCTTGCTGAAGGATGGAGCAACGAATCTTCGGCGACTATTTTTAGCTTAAATATGCTGGTGTTTGCATTTACAGCGCCACTTGCCGGACTGAGCTTGGATCGCTATGGTCCACGGATAGTGTTTGGTGTGGGTGTTGCATTTCTTGCGTCGGGGTTATTTATGAGTAGTCGTGCCGAAACACTTGATGATCTGATGATTGCATATGGCATCATCTGTGGGATTGGCTTAGGGATTACAGGGTTAGGTCCGGTTGCTTCAATTATCGCTGGCTGGGTTCCACCGAGCCGCCGCGGACGAGCGATTGGGATTGCCTTTGCAGGAACGGGGTTTGGCTCACTGATTTTTGTCCCACTTGCGAATTTCCTGATTGAGCAACTGGCGTGGCGTAATGCCTATCTGGTGTTGTCACTGGTGTGTTTTTTTGTGTTGGCTCCGCTGATGATTATTGGACTGAAAAGCCTACCCGCAACACAACAATGCAAACAAAATAACACAAAAGCGACTGTTGACTGGCGACAATTGTTCACAAACCCTATTTTCTGGGCGTTGATGATTGTTTCGCTAACTGCGCTGGGTCCATTGCGTTCACTGACCGTCCATCAAATTGCGTATATTGAGTCGGTTGGTATAGATCGACAGGTCGCCTCCAATATTGTTGGGCTCGCAGGTTTTCTCACTGCTGGATCATTTATTGGGATGGGATGGTTGTCCGATAAATTTGGGCGGGTTGTGGCGTTTACATTAGGTGCAATAAGCCTTATGAGTGCAGTTGTGATGCTCTTTATTTTACGGGATAGCCAAATGATATTGTTGCTTATTATGTATGCTGTGTTTTATGCGCTCGGCGAGGGGACACGTAGTAGCCAAACAACAGCATTGGCAAGTGATGTCTTCCAAAAGCAAGGGTTGGGGCTCATTAATGGGATTGTCGGCGGGATGTTTGGGTTTGGTGCAGCATTTGGCCCGTGGGCAGTTGGACGTATTCGGGATGAAACAGGGCAATATGATGGTGGATTTGCCATTATTATCACAATGATATTGATCTCTATCCTAGGATTTATCTATATTGCATGGGCAAATCGTCAAAAAGCGAAAGATGCAGTGTAAATTATGACACGCTCAAATAAAGCCCAAGTTCGTATTACACAGATTCGTAATGGCGAAATCTCTCATTTGAATAAGCGCGATACAGTCGTAACTGAAGAGCCTCTGGAAATACGTTTAGTGGCAGGTTCTGATTCTCGGCAACTTGCGGTGACGATGCGCACACCTGGAAATGATTTTGAGTTGGCAACAGGGTTTCTATTCAGCGAGGGCATTATTGAATCGCGTGATGAGATTTCGCATATCAGCTATTGTGTTGACCTCGACTTGAGTGAGGCGCAAAAATATAATGTCGTCAACGTCCGTTTGCGTAGCGAAAAATTACCGGATATAGAACATCTTAATCGTCACTTTTTCACAACAAGTGCCTGTGGTGTGTGTGGTAAGACTAGTATTGACGCACTTGAAACACGGGGTTTAGCCTCAATTACTAGCGAAAATGCGATACCAATGAGTGTAATCTGCGATTTAGATGATAAGCTACGCCAACATCAGAGATTATTCGAGCATACCGGTGGACTCCATGCGGTGGGGTTGTTTGATGAGCAAGGTGAATTACTGATTGTACGTGAAGATGTTGGACGTCATAATGCAATGGATAAGGTCATTGGTTGGGCATTACATAACAATCACATACCTCTATCGAATACGATTGCACTTGTTAGTGGGCGCGCAAGTTTTGAACTGGTACAGAAAGCCCTGAGTGCATGTATTCCGATTTTATGTGCTGTATCCGCTCCATCCAGCCTTGCAATTGATCTTGCGCGACGTTTTAATTTGACGTTGATTGGATTTTTACGAGGGGATAATTTTAATATTTACACGTCGCCTCAACGTATTGTGGCGCAAGATTCAACAAGACATTTTGACCCGAATAACGTATAGTGTTATATGAATATAATATGGGAGGACATATGGAAATCGTAAAACTAACTTTCGACCAATTGATGGATGGTTGGGCTAACCTTGAGGCATCTCCGACAGATACAGGGACAGTTGATATGATTGTTCTGCGTCCTGAAGTTGAGAAACGTAAGCATGTAACATCATGTGACTTAAGCACTTCGGAAGGCGTGGTTGGTGATAATTGGCTTGCCCGTGGGAGCAGTAGCACACCCGATGGTAGCGCACATCCAGAAGCGCAAATCACACTTATGAATAGCAATGTAGTGCAACTGATTGCTCAAGATAAATCACGCTGGGATTTGGCTGGTGATCAATTCTTTGTCGATTTTGACCTGTCGATGGAAAACCTTCCAGCGGGTACTCAAATTCAAATCGGAACTGCCATCCTCGAAATTTCTGAAAAGCCCCACACAGGCTGTGCAAAATTTGCTAAACGTTATGGTGCACCTGCCCGCAAATTTGTCATGACAGACGAGGGTAAAGTCGCCCGTCTGCGTGGCGTGAATGCAAAAGTCATACAAGCGGGTACTGTGAATCAAGGTGACAGTATTCAAAAATTATAATATGACATCTGCAATGGGTATGTCGTGATGATATACCCACTTTAATTACACAAAGCTATCTCCCTCGCTTTACACTGTTTTGCATCACATCTCCCTGTTACACTTCCATACAATACTGTAAACATTGAATCAGCAAATATCACTAGCTGATTATTATGATTTTGCTAAAATGTGTATACGTTTACATATCAATAAATATTATTGAAAAGGAGATTTTTAGATGGTATATCAACTTCCTGAACTTTCCACACCTGAACCAGTCGCTGACAACGAAGCGATTTTGATTGCCAGCGGTGACCTTAGATTATCTGCTAATCAAGTCTGTTGGGAAGCCCAATCGCAGATGGAAGCAACAGTAATCGAAGCTTTTGCTAAAGAGGGGATTACAGTCAAACGCGGTCATCCGTATGATGAAGAACTGAAACACGGATTCATCTGGAATCAACGTATGGGTATGGATGTCTTCAAGACGATTCATCCTGATGCAAAATTGATTGTGGCCGAATCGGTCTGGCAATATAGTCATCACGTTCTGGCAGGCTTACGGTCGCATCGTGGTCCGATTTTGACAGTTGCGAATTGGAGTGGACAATGGCCGGGTCTAGTCGGGATGCTCAACCTCAATGGATCGCTGACGAAAGCAGGTGTTGAATACAGCACACTGTGGAGCGAAGACTTCACTGATGAGTATTTCCTCAATGGTATTCGTGAATGGATTGAAACTGGAAAAGTCACTCATGAGACTGACCATGTTGCTGATTATAGTATTGGTGGTTCTGACAGGGAAAAATTAGGACAAGCTCTAGCCGCACAGCTTCAACAAGAAAAAGCAATTATTGGTATCTTTGATGAAGGTTGTATGGGTATGTACAATGCGATCATTGATGATGAAATGTTGAATACAACAGGTATCTACAAAGAACGCCTCAGTCAATCGGCTTTGGTCGCTACGATGCGTAATGTGACTGATGACGAAGCCAGTGCTGCTCGCACATGGTTAGATGACAAAGGAATGACATTCAAAACAGGTAGTGATGAAGAAACTGAACTGACGGATGCTCAAATTCATGAACAACTCAAAATGTATATTGCAGCGGTTCGCATTGCTGAGGAATTTGGGTGCGCAGCTATTGGTATTCAGTATCAACAGGGGCTTAAAGATATGGCTCCAGCGTCAGATTTAGTTGAAGGCTTGCTAAACAATGTTGACCGTCCACCAGTGTATGACGCGGAATCCGGCGAAGAATTGTTTGCTGGTCAGGCATTACCACATTTCAACGAGGTTGATGAATGTGCTGGTGTGGATGCGTTGGTAACGAATCGTATCTGGACAGCGATGGGGTATGATCCGGCAACAACACTCCATGACTTGCGTTATGGTGAACACTATTCAGGTGATGGCGTAGATGATTATGTCTGGGTATTTTTGATTTCTGGTGCAGCACCTGCGTCACACTTTATTGATGGATATGCAGGGGCAGTTAGTGAACGTCAACCACCTATGTACTTCCGGCTTGGTGGTGGAACACTCAAAGGGATTAGTAAACCTGGTGAAATTGTCTGGAGTCGTGTATTTGTTATGGATGGAAAACTCCATGCAGATCTTGGGCTGGCATCGGTTGTTGAGTTACCACAAGAAGAGACTGAACGTCGTTGGGACGCAACGACCCCACAATGGCCGATTATGCATGCTGTCCTAAAAGGCATTAATCGTGACCAGATGATGGCACGCCACAAAGCCAATCACCTCAATGTTGCTTATGCACCGACTGCTGAAGAAGCAAAAGACGCCTTATTGGCAAAAGCTGCAATGTTTGCGGAAATGGGTATTAAAGTTCATCTATGTGGTGAGGTGTAAGGAGTTACGATGTTAACTGGAAAATTAATTCACCCCGAAATCTTAAGTGTGCTGGCGCAAGCTGGACACGGAGCAACGATTCTGATTCCAGATGGGAATTATCCGTTTGTGACGCATGCTAATCCTGCTGCTGAACGTGTGTATCTCAACCTTGCACCCGGAATGGTGACGGTTACCGATGTATTGGAAGCGGTCTTAAGTGTGACACCCGTAGAAGCTGCACAAGTAATGCGTCGTGATGATGGTGCAGAGCCGAGCATATATACGGATTTCCGCGAGATTTTACCTGATGATATTGAGTTGCAACCTGTCGAGCGATTTGCGTTTTATGACGAGGCACGCAAAAATAATTGCTGTTTGGTCATTGCTACAGGTGAACAACGGATTTATGCCAATATCTTATTGACAATTGGTGTGGTGCCGCCACCTGCTGACAAAGCCATTTAGTTGCAAATTATAGGCGGTAGATTATTTTCAACTATTTAATCTATCGCCTACTTCTACGCTTTTATTGATTCCATAAATCTACAAATTGCTGTGATATTTCTTCTAAGTCATCAATAATGATGTGGTGGCGTTTAAGCCATTTTTGTTGGATCTTCGTATAGTCATATGCTATTCCCGCTATTGCACCGACTGTAACAGGGCAATAATTTCCTGCACCAGCAAACGCGAATGCTGATTCCATTGTACCTTCAAAGGTCGTTTGTGTTTTCAACATATAAATTGTTGCTCGTAATACGTCCGGCGAATAGCCGATATTAGATAGCTGTTGATTGAGTTTGGGTTTTGACTTATCAAAGTAAATAACATCTGCCAGTTGTGCTTTTAGATGTAAATCGTCGATTGAATCATAAGCAGATACGAGTGCATTCGATAAACTTTGACCACTAAGTAAATAGCGACATGTTAGTACAACAAATTTTGAGCATTCGCCAGCAATTGGATCGTAGTGGGTGAGTTTTGCTTCTACAGTTGCAAAGTCTGCTAACTCTTGTGCGCTAGCCGATTTCAGTAACGCAAGCGGGCTCGCTCTATGCATTGGATTACACCCACCTGTTTTGTGACTTGTTTGCTCATGGACAAGTTGCACAGCTTCACGATTGGTATTTCCATGCTTCATGTGTAGGAAGACACTCTGTGTAACAAAACCAGTATCAAAACCTGCAAGTCTCCACCATGAATAATAATGGCGGAGAATGCTCTTTTCATCAAATGTATTCTTATCTAACAAGGCTTTAGATAATTCTAAGCCCATGCGGATTGGCCCACCGATTTGGTCACCAACAGCTAAACCGTAGATTAAACCTCTGATTTTGTCTTCTATTGAGCTAGACATGGCATTCGTAGGTTATTGAAATTAGCCAAGATTCATCACCATAAGCCGAAGTTCAGTCATATCTTCAATCGCGTATTTCACACCCTCGCGTCCAAAACCAGATGCTTTGATGCCGCCGTATGGCATATGATCGACTCGAAAGGTTGATGCGCTGTTGACCTGCAATCCGCCGACATCAATGCGATCCCATGCATCCATAATCCGCTTCATATCGTTGATGAATATACCAGCTTGTAATCCATATGGACTATCATTGATGGTTGCAACGGCATCATCCCAAGTATCATATGGTGCAAGGGTAACAATCGGGGCGAATACTTCCTCACAGACGACTTTCATATCCGGTGCAGTCTTTGTCATGACGGTCGGTGGGAACATGGTTCCATGGCGTTCACCACCGTAGAGAACCGATGCACCTGCATTTGTTGCTTCATTGACCCAATTTTCAGCCCGTTCTGCATCGTTAAGTGTAATCATTGGTCCTATATCTGTTTCTGCGTCACGTGGATCACCGACTTTGAGCGCTTTGACTTTGTTGATGAATATATCAGTAAATTCTTCGAATACATCTTTCTGAATCAGTAATCGTTGTACTGAAATGCAGTTTTGTCCGGCATTAGTGAAGCTGCCGATTGCTGTTTGACTAGATGCTAGTTCGAGGTCTGCATCGTTGTGGACGATCACACCTGCATTACCGCCTAATTCGAGTGTGACTTTTTTCTGTCCTGCTTTGCTCTTGAGCATCCATCCGACAGCAGCACTACCTGTAAAACTGATCATAGCAATCCGTGGGTCTGTTACCATGACTTCGGTGTCACGTCCCCATGCATTGAGCATACTGAATGCTTCCGGTGGATAACCTGCTTCTAATACAATTTCCGCAAGGATAACTGATGAGAGTGGTGTTTTTTCGGCTGGCTTGATAATAATTGGATTGCCAACTGCGATGGCAGGACCAATTTTGTGACATGCTAGGTTAACCGGATAATTAAATGGGGTAATGCCTAGAACAGTGCCGATTGGCGCGCGTTTTGTAAATCCTTGTCGGTTTTCGCCTGCAGGTGTCCAATCGATGCTAAAGACCTCACCGTTGATACGTCGTGCTTCTTCGCTCGATACAAAAATAGTTTGCAAAGCACGGGTGGTTTCGCCAACTGCTGTTTTACGATTCTTGCCGCCTTCCATAATCATCGCTTCTACGAGTTCATCGAAGCGTTCTGTCATAAGGCGATGCATGTTTTGTAGAATCTCTGACCGTTTGTGGCTGGGAAGTTTACGTGTAATCTCGAAGCCTTTTACAGCCCGAGCCATCGCATCTTCCATATCTTGTTGTGATGCCATACAAACCGAATCTACAAGTGTATTATCATATGGAAATTGAACCTCTAATACATCATTACTGTCACGCCATTCACCACCAATAAGATTTTTCTGTGCCATAAAAATACCTCTCAAAATAGTATCATTCGTTGATGATCTCATTGTAGCAGATGTGTACTTTTTCAGAGATAGATACCAATCGGTAAGAGGGCATCGTGGATCGTAATGTAAATTGTAGTGCGCGAACATGCACGGATACGTTACAATGAGTCTAATAACGTCAGTAATAGATTATTTTTTGTACCTAGGAGAACATATTGTGGCACGACCTAAGTGGCTCACACGAGACATAATCGAAAACCACAGTGTAGACATGCGCCAATTTATCGACATCCGCGAGTCGCGATTACCAAATGGGATGCGTATATTGGATTGTCACAATAGCAGTGGCTTAACATTTACTTTGTTGCCAGATCGCGGTATGGATATTTATTCCGCCTCATATAAAGGCATTCCATTAACTTGGCTAAATCAGGGTGCACCATTTCCGCCAGATGGTCAGGAATGGTTACGTATTTTCAATGGTGGGTTACTCGTGACATGTGGGTTAACACATGTAGGACCGCCAGAAATTGATAGTGAAACAGGCGAAAGACGAGACATTCATGGTAATTATACTCGCCTACGTGCTCATGATATTGCTGTGAAAAGTGGTTGGACATATTCCCAGTTTCCGAAATCGACTGCTTTGGCTGATCGATTTGAATCCAAATATGAGATGAAATTGACGGCTCAATTGGCACAATCCAAATTACACGCTGAACAACTGGCTGTTAGTCGTCGGTTTAACTGGAAACTCGGTGAACCCCGCATCAATATTGTAGATTTTGTCACTAATCACAGCGATAGACCAATTCCATTAATGGTACTTTATCACTTTAATATGGGTTTCCCGATTGTGCGTAGCGGGACAGAGCTGGTCGTATCCGGTAATGTATATAGCCGAGACGAAGCAGCACGTGAGGGTGTGAATACATGGAATTTGTATGATGAAGCGAAATCGGGTTACTCTGAACAAGTCTTTTATCATCATGTACGCAATGATCCAGCTGGACGGGCTCATGCTGCCTTGATTAACGATGACATGGGGTTGAAATTCTCTTGGAAGACTGACACGCTTCCATACCTAACACAATGGAAGAATACTCGTAAAAATAGCTATATAAATGGGATTGAACCCGGTAATTGTGTACCAGAAGGACAAAACAAAGCCCGTGAATCGGGTCGTTTACAGATGATTGAACCAGATGAAACAGTCACATTCTCATTGACGATCGAAGTATTAGAGAACATCACGCAAATCGCTGACTTTAAGCGACAGATGGAAAACTTCTATAGTAACGGTCCGCTGGTCTCTGAGTGTGATTTGACAGGGTATGATCGGTTTGTTGATTTGGAAGCACCAACCGAAATAGGGCTTACCTATACTGATGCTGTCGAGGGCGAAGACGACAGCCCCGAACAAGAATAAGGCTTTGAACTCATATTCATGTCAGCTCTACAGAGATTGATCCTTCATCCTATAAATCAATCTCAAGTGGTTAACTCATACGGGCGGAACTAAAATCCGCCCAAAATTTCTCAGATAAAATAATGTTAAATCACTATATTTACTGATTAATGGGTTGGTTTGCCCATGATTTGTTGGGTTCATTACCCAACACAAGTTTGAGTGTCCCACCTTTAGCAAAGTCATGATGATAGAACCAAGCTGTGTCTAAATGCTGTCCATTTAATTCTGCTGATTGGATATAACATGCGTCTGGATTATTGTTTTCTGCCTCTATTACAAACTTTCCACCATTGTGATAATCTGGATCAAGGTGAATTGTAATGCGATCAAATATTGGTGCGGAAAGTTCCAGAATGGGTTCAGGTAAACATCCGCCATTGATGCTGAATAGTCCCATTGCCATCAAGATATTGAGTGCACCCATTTGTCCTTGATCTTCATCACCGCCATATCCGCCATACGGTGTAACATCACTCTTGGCAGCTTGCATAATACGACGCACCCATTTTTGTGTTAACCAAGGTGCGCCTGCATAATTAAATAAATGCGCAAGGTACATGCAGGGTTGGTTACCATAGTCGATATAACCTTCTTCATGTTTAGCATGGGGAGCTGTAAAACTGTGTCCTTCAGCTAACTCAAATAATGTGTTTAACTCATCAATGAAGACATCGTATCCACCAAATAGATCCGCTAATCCTTGCACATCGTGAGGCGCATACCATCGATAGTGGTGTGCATTACCTTCACACCATCCGTAAAGCACCATTGGGTCAAAATCCGGTAAGAACTCACCATCCATCATACGTGGACGCATAAACTTGGTCGATGAATCCCAGAGGTTTTTATAATTCTTAGATCGTGTAATCAGCTGATCGTAATCTGTGCTATAGTCAAGTGTCTGGCTGAGTTGTGCTAATGCCCAATCATGAAATGCGTATTCGAGTGTCATCGTTGCTGCTGCGTGTGTATGAAATGCGTCAGCGACAATGCCTTGCGGTACATAACCTCGCTCAAGATAATATTCAACGCCACCGCCAATACTTGTATCGTGTTCATAGCCTGCTTTGCTCATTAATCCGCCGGGACCATGATTTTTCAACAGACCTTGATATGCGGTGTCAATATCAAATGTGCGAATCCCATACATCCATGCTGAGACTAAGAATGTAGTTGATGTTGGCGCAGTCATCACAAACGTATAGTTACCGCCGGATGGTCCGCGAGGGATGAGCCCGCCATTATGATACATATCAATGAGAGTATTACAGAAGTTATGTGTTATACGAGGATAGACCAGCGACCAAAGGGTATTGAGCGTCCATGCTGCTCCCCAAAACGCATCAGAATTATGATGCTCATAGTGTGGTTTGCCATCGTCATTGAGTGGGATTTGGCGTATTTGCGGTGTTTCCCCAGTCATATCCATATAGGTTCCGCCTGCATCGCTGATGCGTCGCCGACCTTTTAATGCGTTGAACAAATCGGTGTAGAATTTTGTCTTTTGAGCATCTGTCCCACCTTCAACTTCGATCCGACTGAGTTCTTGATTCCAATCTTCACGAGCATCAGTACGTACTGCATCAAAATCCCAATGATTGCATTCTTGAAGAATATTGTCTTGCGCATATTCGACCCCGCAATATGAGATCCCTACACGGAATTGAAGGACATCACCAGCTTGTACATCGTAGCCGAGGGCTAATCCGCTATTTTGAATACTACCAGCCAATGGTATCACAGTATCATCTTGCCAGCATAAACTTTCACTTGGGGACTGCTCACATTGAAGTGAGAAGAATATTTTTGTAGGTTTTGGGCGACGGCGAGTAGCTTCATTTTCGACATATCCACAGAATTCATTGGGCTTTACTTGCTCAATGAAACTGTCTGACATTGGTAACATAATCGGTGAGGGTAGGTTCAACAAAATCCACGCACGCCCCGCTTTGTTAAATGTATAACGATGGACACCAACGCGAACTGTCGATGTCAATTCAGCTTTGATTTCGTAATCATCTAGTGTGACACTATGGTATCCGGGTTGTGCTACTTCCGATTCATGACGAAATTTTGATTTATAAACATCGCTACCTAAATGTCCATTCATCTCGCCAAGTGTTGGCATCATTGGAATACCGCAGAGTTGCCAAGCATGAACATGACTGAAACCATGAATGACATCATCTGTATAACGATACCCACTTTCCCATCCATCAAGTCCAACTCGTGTATCGGGACTAAGGTTAACCATACCAAAGGGACGACTCGCAGTTGTCAAAAAGAAGAATCGACGATTTGCGGTGTCAATGAGTGGGTCAACCCAATCGACGGGTTGTTTATGTGTAGTGTTCATAGGGTACTCCTGATGATGAAAGAAAAGTAATTTCTATCCTGTGAATCGTATAATCGACTGGAATCTGTGGTACGATCATGATTCCATATACTATAACCGATAGAAAGATCAAAAACATGCTGACACCGTTCGGATACTTTGATTTGATTGATGCTATGGCTGAGCCGAATTGTCCAGTTTGTCGCTTATTAGAGCGTGATGCCAGTAAATTACTTACAACAATCCTGTATGAATATGTCACAGAGCCACAGACTCATGCTACCTTTCGACAAAGCCTCGGGTTATGTAATGTGCATGGTTGGCAAATGGCAGAGCAAGGTAATGTGATGAGTATTGCGGTGTTATATAGTGCTGTCATTGATGAAGCCCTCAAACAATCAAAAAACCGTAGCCATAATGGACAAGGACTGCGCGGATTATTTAATCGTGTCCCACGGAGTGAACTGAGCAATGCGCTTACACCGGATACACCATGCCCCGTTTGTGACAAACTTGATGAGAATCAAAGTCGCTATATGTCTGTTTTTGCTGAAAAAATGACAGATGACCGGTTTATGACTGCATTTAAAGCGTCTGATGGATTGTGTTTAAATCATTTTCGGCAAGTGGTTGCACTCAATAGCACACCGGAATTTGTGATAACTCAACGCGCAAAGTGGCAACACTTATATGATGAAATGCAAGAGTTTATTCGGAAGTATGATCCGACGAAAGCTGATAGTGCTATCGGAATAGAAGGTGACAGTTGGCTACGGGCAATTCGTCAGATGGTTGGCGAAAAAGGCGTGTTCGGCAAACGGTCAGACAATGAATAACTTTGCCTGACCAGAGATATGTTTATTGGCTAGTATGAAGCTCATTCAGGATGCGTTGTAAGCTACTTAATGCTGTCTGTTCTTCGTTAGTAAGATTGCCATCGTAGAGATTGATAGCTTCATATGGATCAACTGCAAGGTTATAGAGTTCAATATCGCCTGTTTCAGTTTGAATCAACTTATAGCTCGCATCACGAATTGTGTAAATCCATATGCCCTCATTTGTAGAATTGCCTTGTTGATTGTTATTGTTATTTCTCCCGCGATTGCCATTTCGTTCAAATAATAGATTTTCTGAATAAATCCAATCACGTGATGGTGAATTGGCATCAGTCAATAACCCGACAAAGCTTTGTCCGTCAATATTTGCTGGTGGAGCACTGTCAAATAACTCTGACACAGTAGGGAATATATCAGCAACATTAACAAGCGCATCTTCACGTTCATCTATGCGCGTTACACCAGCACCTGCAACAATCATCGGCACATGAATGCCACCTTCATAAACCGTATTTTTTGCTTGATTACGTGTATATGGTGCTTGGATAACCTGTCGACTAGTCCCGTTGTCCCCGATAAAAATAATGGTTGTGTTGGCAAGTTCATCGGTTGGTATACCTGCCAAGAGCCTCCCAATTTCATAATCAAGGTTTTCAACCATTGCGATGTAGTAGGGCAGTGGATTGGCATTAATGTCGGATTCTGTGCCGGACAAATCTGTTTGACTATGTGTACCTTCAGGTGGTAGATGAAATGGTGTATGTGGTGCAGTGTATGCGACCCATGCAAACCATGCTGTGTCTTGATTATTGATCCAATCAACTGCAAGGTCTGTAAATGTTGATGTCATGTAAGACGTGTTAGTTGACCGTTGACCATTGTTGACGAAACTCCAATTGTAGTAGTCATTCATTGCACCCCCATAAAATCCAGCGTAATATTCAACCGCCATTTGAGCAGGAACATCAACCGACCCTCTACCACCGCCACTCAGATGCCATTTGCCTATGATACTGCTAGCGATATGACCATTACTGCTGGATGATAAATGCTCATGTAGCGAGTACTCATCAGGGGAAATCATTGAACGATCTTGTACTGATAAAACATTAGTGCGAAACCCATAACGTCCAGTTAGTAAGGTTGCGCGAGTTGGTGAACACGTGGGGCTCGACCATACATTGTCAAAGGTGATGCCCCGTGCCATGAGTGCTTCTAGATTCGGCATATTGGCTTTTTGTACAGCTTCGTCGAGCATGTAATTCGGCATGACATCAATGCCAAGATCATCGGCGATGATCAGTAGAACATTGTGGTCATTCTGTGCAAAACTAACTGTGGTGAATGTCAAACTGATTAAGGCTATCAGCAATAACTTTTTCACACTGCTTCTCCCCGTTATAAATAATATAGATTCACTATGCCATGCAGGTGTAAGCAATGTGTGTTGAGATTGTAATTTTTGTGTGAGATGTGAATACAAAAAGCCTGCAACACTGTTACAGGCTTATGTGGATGCTACTGGTTGGCTAATTATTGATATTCTGGCAGATAATCACCGTGTGCTTCAATGAGTTCATCAACCATTGACCAAATCTGATCAAGCGTTAATTCTGCACCAGTGTGTGGATCTAGCATTGCTGCATGGTAGATATGGTCGCGTTTCTGGGTTAATGCTGCTTCAACCGTCAAAGATTGGACATTAATATTGGTTTGCATCAACGCGGCAAGATGAACTGGGATGTCCCCAATATGTGTGGGTTGGATTCCGTTGGCATCAACTAGGCAAGGCACTTCTACACTACAGCCTTCTGGTAGGTTGTCAATAATGCCATAGTTTGCGACGTTGCCGTATATGGTTTTAGCTTCGCCTGTCTCCATACTATGGATGATTAGGGAGCCATACTCGACACTACGCTGAATTTCGTTGAGATTGGTGATTCCTCGAACCATTCCACGTTTAATCATATCCATTGGATGGACATCTTTGAGTGCTGCTAAGATTTCTTCTTCTGTCGGGATGCGTCCTTCTGCTTCTGCTTTTTCGAGCAATTCCCAGCTAATGATACCGGCTTTACAGCGTTCGATATATTCTTCAATCGGGATATTGAATTCTTCAATCAGTTCCGGTGCACTGTTTTTGATAAACCATGGAGTGTATTCGCTAAAATGTTCGCTTGATTCGGTTACGAAATAGCCTAATTTTTTGAACATCTCATAACGAACGCGATTTGTATCAGGTACACGTCCTTCGTCATAGACTTTATGAATCAATGGGTAAAGGTCTTCGCCCGTTTTACGGTTCTCAAATTTAAGATAG
Organism: Anaerolineales bacterium UBA6055; assembly: GCA_002428985.1. Taxonomy (GTDB): domain Bacteria; phylum Chloroflexota; class Anaerolineae; order Aggregatilineales; family Phototrophicaceae; genus UBA6055. Next base: position 140,684 of record DIYL01000054.1, read on the forward strand.
AACGCCATATGGTTGATACCTGCAACGACATAATTGATGTCTTCGTACGGTACACCAATATCATGGGATAGTTCGTGGGCTGTACCTGGGACACTATGGCACAATCCTACAGTTTTGATACTACTTGCACGGCTCATCGCCCATTGATTCATACACATGGGGTTAACATAGTTGATGAACAACGCCTCTGGACAGAGTTCTTCCATATCTTTGAGAATATTGAGTAAGACGGGAATTGTACGAAGACCACGCATAATCCCACCGATACCTAGTGTGTCTGCGATGGTTTGACGTAAGCCGTATTTTTTAGGTATTTCGAAGTCAATGACAGTAGCAGGTTCATATCCACCGACTTGAATCATACAGACGACATAATCTGCACCAGTTAGTGCTTCACGGCGGTCTGTTGTGGTTTCTACAGTGGGATTAATCCCCAGTGTATTTATGATATGATGGGCAACTTGCTCGGACTGTTTTAGGCGTTGTGCGTCAATATCCATCAGGCAAATTGTTGCATCCGCGAGCTCTGGATAACTCCAGATATCGCCCATTAGGTTCTTTGCAAAGACTGTACTACCAGCACCGATAAATGTGATTTTTGGCATAGGATGTCCTTTCATAATTAATTAGATTTTAGATCCACAAGATTGACGGATAATCAATTCGGTAGGTAAATAAATATGGTTACGATCAGGTGGGGTATTGTTGATAAGTGTCAATAAGAGCTCACCTGCGGATTCACCGAGGGTAATTTCAGGGGCGCGAACAGTAGTCAGTGGGGGATTGAGGTAGGCTGATACCCGAATATCGTCATACCCGACAAGGGCAATGTCATCAGGTACACCAATCCCATTCTGATTGAGATACGCTAGTGCTCCAACTGCCATCATATCATTCATACAATAGACAACTGATATATCGGGGCACTTCGTTAGCAACAATTCCATCGCAGCATAACCACTTTCTGGATGATATGCGCCTTCTACAATATTCTTTTGATCAAGTGACACATCAGACTGTGCTAATCGCTTACGGAATGTCATGAGGCGTGATTTAATATTATCCCCATCAAGGGGCGCATAGGTAATTACACCGATAGGCATCCGTTTCAGATCGATGATATGATCTACTAATTTTTTTACACCCTCATTTTGATTGATCGCAACAAAGTACATATTATCATCATCAATTGGAACAAGCGATACAATCGGCAACCCATAGAGTGATTTAATGTTATCTTGCCCCCAAATATTATGTGTGACAATTGCTCCAGCGATTTCGCCACTTTTTAGCATTGTGAGCATAGTCTCTGTGTCTTGGGGTGATCGTACTTGCTCCACTAAAATGCGGAACTGGTCTACTTGTATTGCATTACGAATACCTGTGATGATATTGGGGATATAGGGGTCAGCAAAAATTTGTTCATGCGGTTGGATTAAAAACAGCCCGATATTATTACTACGACCTTTTGCCAAGGATTTTGCCAACGCATGAGGTACGTAACCCAAGTCAGCTGCTGCATTGAGGACTTTTTGGCGGGTGGCTTCGCTGATATTAGCCTTTTCGACGTTATTCATGACAAATGAAACTGTCGTTGGAGAGACACCTGCGTGTTTGGCAACTTGTTGAGCTGTAACAACTTTTTTCACAAATAAACCGCTTTACTAAACCGCTTTACTAAACCGCTTTAGTAAAATTATATATGTTCTTGTAATGATGTCAATTGCGATGTGCAGGCATGGCAAGATTGCGTTAAACTCTGGATTCACCCACATCATATGGTAGGAGTTATTTTATGGAATATCGTACACTCGGACGCACAGGATTAAGTGTTTCTGTGATGGGCTGGGGCGCAGGTGGACCGGCTCGGCTTGGACAACGCGATAATATCAACACAGAGTCAGAGTCGGTTGATCTATTATTAGAAGGCTTTGATGCAGGGGTCAACTTTGTTGATACTGCTGAGGTATACGGGACAGAAGACATTGTTGGTAAAGCAATCCAACAACGTGATCGAGACAAATTTGTGATTTCTACTAAGAAAAGTACCAGAAAAGAAAAATTCACGCCTGAGGGCACAATCCAAAGCCTTGAAGATAGTTTATGGCGATTACAAACAGATTATATTGATATTTATCATATTCATGGGTTGCGTCACGACGACTACGATTATTGTTTGAATGAAATTGTTCCCGTGCTTAACAAAATGCGCGAGCAAGGCAAAATTCGATATATCGGTGTGACTGAAGCTTTTAACTCGGACTTAAATCATGACATGCTCCAGCGAGCTTTGCAGGACGATATTTGGGATGTGATGATGATTGGATTCAATTTTTTGAATCAATCTGCCAGAGAAACAGTCTTGCAACCCTGTATCGAGAAGAACATAGGTACTTTGATTATGTTCGCTGTTCGTCGAGCATTGAGTAGACCAGAAAAATTAAGTGAAGCAATCAATACTTTGATCGATAGTGGGGAGATTGATTCGGCTGATATTGACTTATCTGCACCACTTATGGAGGTGGTCGAAAATAGTGATGCAGTCAGTCTACCGGATCTTGCATATCGGTTTTGTCGGGAAGAAGCCGGTACCCATGTGATCTTATCGGGAACGAGTAATCCCAAACATTTAAGGGATAATATCGCATCATTTAAACGAGATATATTAGCTGATGCAACTATCGAACAGCTAAAACACATATTCCGCAATGTTCGTTCAGTGACGGGTGAATAGATAGGGGAATATTTTGTGTACATTACTGCGAAAATAGTTGGACAACGTTATACTCAAACTATGTAATCCAGAGAAAGAAACTATCTTTATGCTGACGACGCCAGAAGTAGTTGTTTTAGGAATTATCGGACTGTTGTTTGTCCTCATCTTTGCTACCCGCCTCAAAATTGAGCTGATCGCGATAATCATTCTACTGATTCTGGGTGTGAGTGGGCTTGTCCCACCCACCGAAGTTGTTGCTGGATTTAGTAGTTCTGTTGTTATCACTTTGATTGGTCTATTTATCATCACAAATGCCTTAGAAGAAACAGGTGTGATTCAATGGATTGCGCAACGATTGAATCGCATTGGTGAAGGGTCGGAGGTGAAGTTAATTACGCTATTTATGGCGACTGGAGCAGCCCTTTCTCTTATTATGAATAACGTAGCGGCGGGTGCGGTATTGCTTCCTGCGGCTGTACGCGTAGCACGAGGTTCAGGTATTTCTGTATCAAAGTTACTGATGCCGATGTCATTTGGAACACTTGTTGGCGGGATGGCAACATATCTAACGACAGCGAATATCTTGATGAGTGAGTTATTGATAACCCGTGGATTTGATGGGCTCGGAATGCTCGATTTTATTCCGATGGGCGGATTGATTGTTTTGGCTGGGTTGATTTATATGTTGTTGATTGGGCGACGATTATTACCCGAACGTACTTCGCAATCGACACGCTTTAATCAACAAGATTTGAAAGATACATACGAATTGACCGATCGTATGTGGAATGTGCGGGTGTTACCTAATTCACATCTCGCTAATAAGACCATTCGTGAAAGTGAAATCAATGCTGAGTTAGGATTAACAATCGCTGCTATATGGCATCAACGTCAGACGATTACAATTCCGAAGCCGGATCATGTCATTTACCCCGGTGATGAGTTACTCATTGTGGGACGCGAAGATCGATTACAACAATTAATAGCATGGAACAATAAACTTATTAGCGAAGAGAAACGCAAAGAAGGCCATGAATTATCGATTGAACCAATTGAAATTATCATTGCGCCACGTTCTGATGCAATTGGACAAACACTATCTGATGTAAAACTAAATAGTAAATCGGGATTATTGGCAATTTCATTATGGCGTGATGGACACAGTCAGCATACAGATGTGCGTAAAATGCCTCTCCAAGTGGGTGATGCTGTATTGGTTATCGGGCAATCGGAAGATATTCAAAACCTTTCGAATAATCCCAATTATATTTTACCATCGGGTGAATACTCCAATTTGTCGATTAATACCGCAAAAGCTCCATTTGCGATTATAATTACTGCCTTGGTGTTGTTCTTATCTATCTTCAATATCTTGCCGTTATCAATTGCTATGCTTGGTGGGGCAGCGGCGATGGTATTGACTGGTTGTCTCACAATGGAACAGTTTTACGAGGCAGTGCAATGGCGAGTTATTTTCCTTGTTGCGGGGATGTTACCACTGAGTATTGCGATCACTGATACAGGTTTAGCCGACCGTATCGGTAATATCATGGTGACGGCATTAGCTGATACGAGCCCTCTAATTTTGATTGCTGGTATGGTGTTGTTAACGATGTTGGTTGTACAGATTATTGGTGGGCAGGTGACTGCATTACTGGTTGGACCGATTGCGATTAATGCAGCTTTACAGATGGGTGTCGACCCACGGGCGATGTCTGTTGCTGTTGCGATGGCATGTTCGATGGCATTCTTGACACCGATTGCTCATCCCGTCAATATTTTGATGATGGGGCCGGGTGGATATAAATTTAGTGACTTTTTTAAGGTCGGCGTAGGGATAACGATTGTCACGATGGTTACGATGATGATCGGTTTAACGACGATTTGGGGAGTATAGTAGATGAAGCCGATAAACTTATTTGAATACGAACAAGCCGCAAGACAGAAATTATCACCATCAGCTTACGGTTATTATGCAGGTGGGGCGAGCGATGAAATAACAGTCAGTGATAACCGTCGTGCCTATGATGATATACAAATCTTGCCACATGTGTTACGTGATGTATCGAATCGCGATTTATCAACAACGCTCTTGGGGCAGCAACTTGATTTTCCTGTTGTTATCGCTCCGATGGCGATGGCAGCGTTGGCTCATCCTGATAAAGAACTTGGAATAGCGGAAAGTTCTAAGCAATTTGGTATCCCCATGTGCTTGAGCACATTGTCAACGACCAAAATGGAAGATGTATCAGCAACAGGTGTGAATAGTTGGTTTCAACTTTATGTGCATAAAGATAGAGGGTTAACCCGTGAACTTGTAAGTCGTGCTGAAGCCAGTGGCTATACGGCTCTAGTTGTAACGGTTGATGTATCCGTTGCAGGTTATCGTGAATATTTGGTGCGGAATCCGTTACAATTGCCGGATGGGGTTGGGTTAGAAATTCTCACTGATTATTGGAATCGGGGTGAATACCCAAACATCAACGCATATGTTGCAGCACAATTCGATGCGTCGTTGACATGGGAGGATATTGAGACGTTTGCGAGCCAGACAAGGCTGCCTGTGATTATCAAAGGGATTTTACGTGCTGATGATGCCAAAGAATCTTTAAATCGTGGTGTCGCAGGTATTGTTGTATCGAACCACGGTGGGCGACAGTTGGATACTGTACCTGCAACGATTGATGTCTTGCCCGAAATCGCTGAGGTTGTGAATGGTCGTTGTGACTTGTTGGTGGATGGTGGGGTGCGTCGTGGTACAGACATCATTAAAGCGTTGGCACTTGGGGCAAAGGCTGTTATGTTAGGTCGCCCGATTTTATGGGGTTTGGCAGTTGATGGTCAAGCAGGTGTGACTGATATTTTAACGATTCTCTGTCGTGAATTTGATATTGGTCTGGCACTGGCGGGCTGTGTATCGAGTACATCAATTTCACGTGATATTGTCAGAAGAAGGATATAAATATGGCAGACTTTCAAAATAAGGTTGTGATCGTCACAGGTGCAGGGAGTGGCATGGGTTTGCAAATTGCCCGTGATTTTGTTGAGGCAGGGGCGATTGTCATTTTTATGGGGCGACGGTTGGATGCACTCAAAGATGCTGTTGCTGATTTACCCGAAGATCGTGCAATTGTGCGTCCTTTAGATGTATCTGACAGAGCGACAGTGGGCGAAATTGTCAATGAGATTATTGTTAAATTTGACCGTGTTGATATATTGGTCAACAATGCTGGACTCAATACACAAGCACGTGGTATCGGCGATATTAAACCCGAAGATTGGGATTATGTGATCAATATCAATCTGACAGGGGCATTCAATATGACGCGATCGGTATTGCCTGCGATGCGCTCTCAGCAAGATGGCTTGATTATCAATATTTCATCGACAGCGGGTGTAAGAGCATCACAAATGGCAGGGGCGGCGTATTCCGCATCAAAACACGCGATGGTTTCGTTGAGTAATAGCATTAACCTCGAAGAATGGGAGAATGGCATTCGAGCAACAGCCATCTGTCCAGGTGAAGTCAATACTCCGATTCTGGACAAACGCGCACAACCTCCGTCCGATGAGCGCAAAGCACAGATGGTACAGGTTGAAGATATTTCAGCAACCGTCATGTATGTGGCGAGTTTATCGAAATTTGCGAATGTGCCGATGCTAGTGATTAAGCCGACTTATCAAACATATTCGTAGTAAAGAGGGTAGAAAACAATCTACCCATAGATGAATGTCTTAGGATTCTTTTTCATCTTCGATGCGGGAGTCAATTTCTTTTGCCAACTTCTTTAAGGATTGTTTGGCAACTTGCTTCGCGGCGACATCCAATAAGCGTTGGCCGACTGCAGCGATTTTACCGCCAACTTTGGCATCGCCTGCATAAAACATAGTCGTAATATCATCAGCATGCTCGAGACGAATATGACCTTCACCTGTCACATGACCTGCAGGGCCTTTGCCGTTGATGATGAGTTTATAGTCATCGGGTTCATTGACATCGGCGAGTTCAATCTCAGCTTCAAATTTCCCATTTACTGGACCCACTTTTACTGCGAGAGATGTATAAAATTTGTTGGGTTCGATTTCTTCTAAACCTTTAGAACCCGGGATAATACTACCCAATACATCTGTATCTTGTAACATGTCCCACACTAATTTTTGGGTTGCCTCGAATTCATATTGTCCTTCAATGTGCATAGCTATACTCCTTATAGTGGATAAGTCTAAGTAGATGTTAAAAATAATAACTATAAAAGGGATACGATGTGTATCAGTTGAAATATGTGCATTATTAGATTGAGTAATATTATGTTATTCGAGGTTGCAGTTTATGCCTGATTTTCCAAAAAATAACAATAAATCGCAATCAATTGAACTAAATTATTATAGATTCTTGCATATTTTATCAACAATGTACGTATTTTAACAACAAAACCCCGAGATCATTTGAAATTTGTATTAGATACAACTATCGTATGATATAAGATAGGTATGATCGGCTGTGCTTTATGAACGACTGATGGGGGAATTTGGTATGCGCTGGATTCAAATTGCTGTTGTATGTCTAATTGTTGGAATCGTTGTTGCTCAAGATAGCGATGAATCTAATCTAATCGGCTGGAATGATGGTACTGTTGTGGTTTGGTCGTTTTTAAATGCTGAATCAGAGCCATTGTATCCATCAACTGTACCGAAAATACTAAATCCCCGAATGCTATCGCCTGATGGGAAATATGTCGTCTATGGTATTACTGATTCAGATATATCAGATGCTTTCCCAACAGAGTACCAAGACACAGGCTATGTTTTACATGAATTGGCAATAGGGACAGAAAGAATAATCACAGAACCAGATAGTGGTTCATACTCCTATGTAGTCACATGGTCTCCAAATGCAAGTCAAATTGCGTGGGTGCGACTGGATGAAAATAGTAGTTTTCTACTAGAAGTGTATGACATTTCCAGTGACGAAGTTACGCTGGTGAATGATTCGTTTTATGGTGGATTTATTGATGGTGGGGCAGGTGTCAGTATTCCGTATCCACCAGAACAATGGATTGATAAGATGTTGATTTCGAAAACCAGCGGTTATTCACAGGTGACAGGGAGTATCGAAGAGATTATTTTGATATATCGTGTTGATACAGGTGAAGTCGATATTTTTGCATTTGAAGATTACTTTTTGTTGGGCATGCCGACTTTATTTGCTGTTGCATCTGATGTTGATGGCAATCGAGTAGAGACATACCGCTCTGCCTTTATATGGTATGATGATGCGACGATTACAGGTAACGAGGCAGATAACGTTTATTATCTTGTTTCTCCGCCTCATTTACGAACAATGAGCGCCCCTGATGATGCGCTTACATTTATCCCATATATCAATATGGGGAGTTGGATTCATTGGTTTGCACGGCGCTCTAATGGCGAAATTTTTGAAACAAACTTAGTTACACGTCAGGAAACAGAAGTATTCCCTTCACCAGATGGTAATAGTTTGCTGCTTAAACCTGTAATTGACTACCAAGAATTACCATATTATGTCATGTGGTCAGAAGGGGTTGATCTGGAGACTGCCCCACAATTTGATGGTATGCCGTTAGGGCAAACACATGAATGGATTATGCCAGACTGTGAAAGACCTTTAAGTTTTTCTATATCTGCTCTGAAGTATGAGCTATTAGCTGATACACTCGCTGTGCGTGCAATGCCTCACTCCACTGCCGAAGTTATTCTTGAGATCACACCAGAAGATCCTATTCGCAGGTCTCCGGGGCTTGTCTGTATCGATGGGACGATTTGGAGACAGATATGGGTTGAATCGGTAAGTCCACTTGTACTTGGATGGATACCCGAAATAATTGATGGAAACTATACTATCCAACAAGTTGGTGAAAGTTAGGCATACAAAAAGCACGCGTTGAGATAACCCGTGCTTTCAAATTATATAGAGCATTTCACACCAAATGCACTATATCATATGCTTGAATTATGCTAATTCTGTCACTGCTGATAGCAATACATCAATTACATTCTGTGCAGTAAATGATGTTTGTCCTGATGGTACGAATTGGCCGATGTTGACAACATCATCACCAGATGTAATCAGAATTGGTTCGGTATAACCATCTTTACGAACATTTGCATAGCCAGCTGCTGCACCAAGCTGATTACAGAGGCAAACACGTCCGACAGTATCGGCCACCTCGCCACCTTTACGAACATACTTATCTACAGGCTCAGCTGGACAACGATAAGTGACTTTGCCATTATCACGTTTGATTAAATGACGTAGATACCCGACGTCACATAGACGGTCACGTTCTTCATACACATTGACGTTAGAGATAGATTCGTCAAGTTGTACTACTTTAAATGGGAATCCAGTTGGGGATACTGTTGGGCTAGTGAATACATCGACTGTACCGTCAAGGACTTGTTGGATAACTTCACGTTTGGCATTCGCTTCAAAACCGGATTCATCAGCGTAAGCAAATGCTGTCCCGACTTGAATACCTTCTGCACCTGCATCAAGCGCGTTTTGTAAACCTTCGGCGCTACCGTAACCACCGGCTAACCAGAATGGTAATCCTAGTTTTTTGATACGGTCGAGTTTGATCTCGTCTTTAGGACCATAAACAGGTTCACCTTGTTCACTTAGAACATTCTTACGCGGTGGCGCATTATGCCCCCCGGCGGTCGGCATTTCAATAACAAACCCATTGACTTCACCATTAGCTCGCTTGAGTAAGGCCTGCGCCAAAATGACTGATGAAATAATAGGTAAAAATTGAGGGCGTTTTAGGTCGCCAACTTTGGCTGTGATCCCTGGGAAATTTTCTTCCGGATCAAAGCGAACATGATGGTCATCTTCCGGTGATGCATGATGAACATCAAGCCGATAAGTGTTGGGTTGGTGGGTGACAAATCCATCTAGAATTCCCGGAATCTGTAATGGGATGCCTGCACCAATAATCACATAATCGACACCTGCCAACATTGCACCATATAGTGACGCCATATTTGGTAACTGGACTTTTTCTAATAGATTGATGCCGACTGGATTATTGTGTCCTTCTTTTGCTAACCATACTTCGACAAAATTTCCAGCGACTGTCAATTGATTCAATAATTTAGGTGGAGTCATTGTCCACATCGGTGGACGATAATAACTCTGGCCTTCTTCTAAACCATTGGGCTGATAGAATTTATCAATAATTTTTTGTGCTACTTCTTGGTCTGGGAAATGTGCTAATGCTCGCCGTACCGAGCCATCTTTATCGCCTTCCATCAGGCGTGCAACAAAAATAATGCCAATGCCTGTGCCTGATACTACGCCTAGTTGACCTGAACGAGATACTGCATTTGCTAGTTGCCATGTCGAGATGGCGACACCCATACCGCCCTGTATTATCTGGGGATGATTCATTATGCCTCTCCTTAAATCCGCATTCGTTATGCTATCAACTGTCGCTGATTGTGACCGAGATCACAATATGACACACGGCATAAATCTGTCATGAATCGTGGTACGCTATTGATGACAAATGTCACTGCAACGAATTAGGCCTATTGGTGATAAGGAGAATATATGGATATGGATTAACCTACAACCACCTGAAAATAAGTAATTCAAATCGATCAGATGTAAGACTCAATCCATTTTATGACTTATTATTTTAATTTACCCAACACTTCAACCAACTCATCCAAATCAAAATGACGCAATAGTGTTTTAGCTGTCGCATTAATGTCGGTTGGGTCGATTTCTACAGGTTGGATTTTGGGTGGTAGATGGTCTAATAGCGTTGCATCAGGTTCGGCAGATGTATCAAGTACGTCGAATGTGACAAACATATTCATTGACTGCATACGTGCTGTATCATCGTCATAGCGTACGAACAAAAATGGTCCACGATATATGCCGCCCATCAATCGGACCGCCCACTGCAAACGAGCGACACGGTTATCTTCTGAAAGAGGTTGTTCCAAAGCTTCGAAGTCAATTGACCATCCACCATGTTTTTCTGACCATGTTATTTGGATATCCACATCAGCAAATTCACTCAAATATGCTAATTCAGCGATGTTGTCCGTGTTTAGTTGGATGTCTGAACGAAGATAACGAATAAATGTTTGTGGTACATGATTCAGTGTACGGCGTTCCAGATTACCTGTTAGACGTTGAGGCACACTATATAGACTGTTATCAGTGGTATTGCGTAGGAGCAAAATTGTTTTGTTGACGATGAGTTCCCCATGTAATGGCAATACACGCGCGACCTCCCAGAATTCGTTTGGTAGAAACGTAAATACGTCGCCGACCTGTGGGTTTGATAGATTAATGACTGTGTTTTGTTCCAAAGCAAGTTGTTGTTTATCAGCATAAGCATCGTGAGCTAGTGATGCAATCCATTGGTCGAACATGTTATCAGTCATTAGTTTCCCTATCGTTATATCGTTGTTGTTACTAATAGTTTAAACGATTTATTCTAACGCCATGATAAATATTTCGAAGTACAAACAGAGTAAACATAATAGATCTTCAAATGAACTATTCTTAGCAAAGGGGATCTACCAAATAAAAAAGCCAACCGAAGTCAGCTTTGTGTAACTCTTAGTTGAATGATGTGGATAGTTGATTATTTCGTTAGTTGAATTTAGAGATGGTAACCACCATAAATTGGAATAACCATCTCGTTAATGAGTGGATATTTTGTCAGTCCAGAGGAACTCAATCACATTATCAATATCATTTGATAACCCTGCACCACCTACAGTGGTAATCGAAACAATATATTCCTAAGTTTTTAGAAGCCGATAGGGTGACTAACGCGTTCCTCTGCTGTCTTTACCGAATTTATCGAACAACTTTAAAATTGAACATCGGTGTTTGGAGCACTGAGTATAGTTGTAACCATATTGGTAAAATCATCTCAGTACCACGTGCGCTAGTAATACCACCAAGATCAATCGGTTCCTGCCAACCGAATGATTGTAGTAATTCGATAACAAATTGCTTAGCGTCTGCATCATCGCCTGATATGAAGACATCATGTGCTTGATTCAGCAACATTGGGTTAGCCATCAAGTCAGCATTCATCGTATTCAGCGTTTTAACGACTTTAATATCAGGGAAGTTACGTTGAATCTTTTCACCTAGTGAGTCTGTGTTAACAACACTTAACGACGGTGGCATTCCATTTGAGAAATCTAGTGGATTAGCAATATCTATCAGAATTTTGCCAGTTATCATCGCCTCATCTATATCGCTTAATATGGTTAGGATTGATTCTCCTGAAGTGGCGTTGATAAGATAGTCACTTGTATTTGATGCATCACTAAATGATGCAAGTGCTATTGTGCTATGCTGTACCTGCCATTCACTGAAGGGTGGATTGCCATAGCTATCACCTTCTGTACGGGCAAGTGTTGCAGAAACATCACGAGTTCCGATTGTAACATCGTGTCCAAGCTCATTGAGTCTGTTAGCAATTGTTCTACCAACCATACCGGTTCCGAAAACTGCAAATTTCATTGTATTTATCTCCGTTTTGTATTAGATAGGACACTTCTCAGTATAGGCAAGTTACTCTGAGAGTTCACGAACTTTTTGGTGCGTAAATCGATCCGTTTACAATAGATAACTTCTGCCATACAATAAAACTGTACTTGTCATAGTTACGGTTTAAGCATATGAATATTTATCAACGAGATACTCACATCCAACCTGATGTATTCAAAGTCAATTGTGGTTCACGGCGTGTTTTGGACTTGCTTGCGGATACATGGTCAATTCTAGTGTTATATGCATTGGAACCATCTCCGATGCGTTATGGTGAGCTTGAGCGCAAAATTGAAGGTATTTCTCAGAAAATGTTGACACAAACGCTCAAGAAACTTCAGCAAGACGGACTGATTGAGCGTGTTATTCATGAGGAAGTATCGTCGCGTCCTGTCTATCAACTCTCTAGGTTGGGGCACACGTTGTTGTATCCACTGGGGGCATTGTGTGCATGGGCACAAGATAACATGGGAGATGTGGATGCTGCTCGTTTGCGCTATCGTGGAGAACAAGAAAGCTAATGCTAGCAAACCGTCAATGTGTAGTTGCTATCTATATGCTATCATTGGTGGATTTATAGCTGTCACCCGTGTCTTCAATGTCTATTGCAGTAAGCGTCGGCACCAATCCTACATTCATTCGACGTATTATTGATCAACTGAGTGAATATCATCTGATTGTAAAAATTATTGGTGTTAATAGAGGAGGGATATTAACTAAAAATGCTTAAGTAATCCTGTTTAACTATATCCAACCATCTTGACTTTCATCATAGTCTTCACGAGCAGATTCAATTGCCTGCTGGTGTTGTAATCCCCACTGACATAACGATCCCATTTGCGCATCCAATGACTTACCTAAGGTCGTTAACTGATATTCAACACGAGGTGGATTCTCCTCATAATCAATTCGCTCAATGATACCATTGCGTTCCAAACGTCGTAGTGTTTGTGTCAACATTTTCGTCGAAATATCAGGTATCTGGCGTTTGATTTCACCAAAACGGTCATGTTCCTCGCTAATAGCCAGTAGGATTTGGGACGCCCATTTGTCGGAGATGACTTCTAGTACCGTTGTCATGCCAGTTACATCAATTTTATTTTGGTCAATTTGTGTCATTAGGTATGTCTCATGTAGTTACTTCAAAGTGCCTACTTGTTTGGGTTGATTTTACTGTGATATGTTGTGCTTGTCAAAGTGTAATTAATACAGATACAGTTAGGAGATTATCTAATGAGTAATACAGTTTTTGTCATAGGCGCCACCGGCAATGTTGGGCATCATCTTGTCAACTTCCTTGTCAAACTAGGTATCGACGTCAAAGCCGCGACACGCAAGCCAGATGACTACAGTCATGCGGGTGTAACACCCGTCTTCTTTGACTATGATAATTCATCATCATATGATGCTGCATTAGACGGTGTGAATCGTGTGTTCTTCTTTGCCAAAAATGCAGATATACAACCAGAGAAACCTTGATTCCATTCATTGATAAAGCTATCGAAGCAGGGGTCTCACATATGGTGTTGATGACTGCATTCGGTATCGATCAGGTTGAGGGGATTGGTTTGCGTAAAGTCGAAAAATATCTCATTGCCGCCAATGTACATCATACTATTTTACGTCCAGGATGGTTCATGGAGAATTTCAACCCTGGTTTCATTCTACCAATGATCCAACAAGGAACAATTTATTTGCCAGCAGCAGATGCAAAAGTTGCGTTTATTGCGGCGCGAGATATCGCGGAGTCAGCTGCTATTGTGTTAACACATGAACAACATCTTGATCAGGAATATCCACTGACAGGTAGTGAAGCGTTGTCATATGAAGAGACAGCAGATATCATAACAACTGTGACAGGGCGGAATGTGAATTATGTTGCTGTATCCGACGAAGCGCTTCAAAAATCACTCACAGATGCAGGATGGTATCCAGAACAAGCACAGTTCATGGTGGGTTTATTCCAAAATGTTCAGCAGGGTTACAGTTCATATGTTGTCCCAACAGTCCAAAATCTAACAGGGTATGACCCCATCTCATTCCAGTCGTTTGCCGAGCAAAACAGAGATGCATGGATGACAGATAATGAGGTAGTCAATCAAGCCTAATATACAGAAACATACCTGAAAACTTCTCAAAATCTTATCGTATAAGTGGCAAAAGCTATCTACAAATTTGTAGATGACTTTTGCATTTCTTCGTTGCAGGGCAACTATAAACTATACTTTAGGCTGGGCAATGTTGGTCATGCATTTGTGACAATAGGCTTGACTGTTTTAGTGATATTTTCCGGTTTAAGATAAACTTTCTTGCCTCGTACACGTGCACGGATGGTCGTATCTTTGACAGTAAATCCAGTTTGTTGATTGCTTCACTGATGCTTTGAACCGCACCTGTAACAATGACAATTCTACTCGCTAACCGCATACAGCCTCTCCTAATCGACCTTGTATCGCTCCATCGCATCCCAATTAAGTTCGACACCTAAGCCGGGACGATCAGGTAGTTCGATCTTGCCATCTTTCATAACCAGAGGATCATTTACCAGTTCACGTCGCAATGCTGAATCGCATAACTCGGCAGGCAAGAACTCAATAAGCGGACAATTCGGTACGGCTAAAGCCATATGTGCTGATGCAGCAATACCAATCCCTGTCTTCCAGCAATGGGGCACAATCAATCGACCACGGTCTTGTGCCATATGGCAGACTCGCATGGCTTCAGTTAATCCACCCACCCGTCCAACATCGGGTTGTGCGACTTGTATACCACCTCTATCCATCAAGTCAATAAATTCGAAACGTGTGTTTTGCCATTCGCCACAGGCAATACGCATCGGAGCTTCGCGTGATAGAATCGCATAGCCTTCAAGGTTATCAATTTGTAGAGGGGTCTCTAAGAAAAAGATGTCAAGATGATCCCAATTGCGTACCGTACGCAAACATTCCTGAGCATCATACCAGCGATATTGTACATCCACCATCATCGTAAAGTCTGGGCCAACTGCTTCCCGACAGGCTTCTACAATTTCTGTCATTTGTTCATCGCTACCCGTTAAGCCCAAGTGACGATACGGTCCATCTAATGTGCATTCCATTTTGCCTGCTGAAAAACCATATTCTTTTGCTCGATATGCCCACTCGACTATCGAATCTCGGTATTCTTCAACGGTATCACCGTGTGGTTGTAACGACGCATATGGAACAATGTGGTCTTTATGTGCGCCACCCAATAGTTTATAACATGGCATATTGAGGGCTTTGCCTTTAATATCCCAGAGTGCCATGTCGATAGCACCCATCGCACAAATGACTGCACCACGACGACCACTCATGGCTGTAAACGTGTAGAGTTTCTCCCAGATGGCACTAGTGTCGAATGGGTCTTCTCCAATGAGTAAGTCTTTCATGCCCATTGCCATACTATGGCTACCTTGAGCTTCAATGGCAGCTTTGACCAACCACGGACCAGTGTCTGTCTCGCCGATACCTGAGATTCCTTCATCAGTATGTACAATGACCACAATATTGTCTTGCGAGGACGATGTCGCATCCTCTCGTAAGTCAGGCGCTACAAGAATATGACATTCAATATCTGTAATTTTCATAATATGACCTTTTAGAATTTTCACTATTCATAGGATTGCATATCGTATGCCTAAGCTTTATTGGAGTCGGTTGATAATGAAATGATGGTTTGCCAAACCTCACCGGTAAACTGAATGTGCTCACGCATTAACTCTCCAGCTAAATCTGAGTTACGATCAACGATTGCGTCATAAATTGCCTGATGTGTACCTGTATTTTCTGCCTGTGTTGGCAATGTATCTGATTGTGTTTCCTTTAAGACTTCTGATAGTAAATCAAGCAAGTTATTGACAAACTGGCTAATTATCGGATTATGACTTGCATCAGCAATATGGCGGTGGAAATTCATATCAGCTTCAAAATAAACAGGAAATTCATCCGTTGATGTCGCCATTATATCTAACTCATATTTGATTTTTGCGATTTCTTCCTTGTTTGCACGTTTTGTGGCTGCTCGCGTAGCTTCAACTTCAATCATCTTGCGTGCATCTAGAATTTCCATAATTGTGCCACCCCACGATGCGAGGCTTAATCCTAGTATTTGTCCAAAACTATTCCCTGTATTGGTCGTCAAAAATGTACCTTCACCAACCCTCGATTCGACCAATCCTACTGCTTCTAGTACTTTGAGTGCTTCCCGAACACTATATCGTCCGACACCCAATGTCTCAGCTAAGGCTCGCTCAGATGGGAGACGTTCACCAAGTGACACCTGACCAGATAAAATATAGTTCTTTAATTGTGCTAAGGTCTGGTCTTTCACGCTATATTTCTTTATTGTGGTAAGCCCTGAAAGACTTGCTGATTCTTGCTTCAATAGGTTATCCATATATAATATTGGTTAGTGGTGTTACCAATTTTAGATAGAGACATACTAACTGTCAAGTTATTTTGCAATATCAACCGTTGGCATACGTTGAGTTTTTAAGGATGACGGCGAAAAATAATGTTTTTGTTTTCGGTTGCTTGGTATTCCCGTCACGCAAGTTATTATCGCCCAACAGTCAAAATGAGCTTGTGAATCCCTTTGTCATAATCAAAGTTTCGCGCATAGGCTTCAGCAGTTTTTGAGATGTCATATTTATGAGATACAAGCTCCTCAAGATTGATCTTACCCGATGTTGCTAGCTCAATCGCTCGCGGGTAGGTATGCTTCATACGTCGTGACACAATAATTGTTAGTCCTTTGCGCCGTGCGACACTGTGTTTAAGATTAAGTTGGTCGTCGGGAGGAATACCAACTAGCACTAACCGTCCACCATAACGGAGCATCTCAGCAGCTTGCTGAACAGTGTGATCTGCAAATGCTGCTTCAATCGCTACATCAACACCACGTCCATTAGTTGCTTCCATAACCGCTTCCACTGGATCGCAATCATTGACATTAAGAGCATGAGTTGCACCCCATTCATGGGCTTTATCAACACGCCATGTCAATTTATCAAATGTGAATAGTTTGGAGACGCCCATCATACTAGCTAATTTTGTGATCAGCAGGCCAACAGGTCCCGCGCCAATTACTGCAACTGAGCTAGCAATTTTAATTTTGCTAAAATCAATTGCATGGATCGCAATACCTAATGTTTCTAGTAGCGGTCCTGTCTCGTCGCTCAGTTCATCCGGCATTGGGAAACAATTCCGCGCTTCGACAATCATTTGTTCACGTAATGCACCGTGGTCGGGGAATAATCCATAAAAAGAATGATTCGGACATAAGTTGGGATGACCATGCTCACATTGCTCACATCGCCAACAAGGTACACAAGGGTCTACTGCCATTCGCTGTCCAATTGTTATCGGCTTATGGTTGCCGTCTAATGCTCCTTCACCGACTGCGGTTACGACTCCCATAAATTCGTGCCCAAGTACAAATGGCTCAACCGAATCGGTATAACCCGTGCGACCAGTTTCATACATATGAAGGTCGCTACCACATAGCCCGACTGTCCCAATATTTAGCAATACTTCGCCTGCTTGAGGTGCTGGCGGGGCATCCATCGTTTCGATACGAATATCTTTCGCCCCATATAATTTTGCGACGCGCATATATGTTTCTCTCTATTTTCTGCTGTCAACTTGATTGCTGATTAACCGAGTCAGTATCGAACCCAGCTAACTTTTTATAGCGACTTGCAACAGTTTCGAGATAATCTCGTGCTAGACAAGTACATTGATGGGTACAATCGCCAGTGCAATTATCATCGGCTTCTTGCATGACTTTTTCAGGTCCGGTTTTACGATTTTCTAGTACTAGATTGGAGACAGGTTCAAGGCGCAGATCTTCATATGCTTTGAGTGCTTGTACTGTTTCATCTTTCTCCAATAGCATATCTGTAATGGTTTCGGCATCCCATATTGCTTGTGATGCGCCATTCGATCCGTTAGGGCGCATGGCATGCGCTGCATCCCCAAGCAATGTAACCCTTCCAAAGCTCCACTGCGGAATTGGATCGCGATCAATCATCGGGAACTCATAGATTGAATCCGTAATATCAATCAAATTGGGAATATCCAACCAGTCAAATTTCCATTGTTGGAATTGATTGGCAAAGTCGGCTTTATTACCGGGGCGGTTCCAGTCTTCTTTTTTAGGTGGCAAGTCCATATGAATGGGTAATTCCATAATCCAGTTCACAAGCGATTTCCCCTGATTCATGGACTGCTGTGAAACAGGATAGATCACGGCTTTACGGGTAGCATTGCCGACCATGACCATTGTGCGTCCATCTAAATAAGCATCGGTTTCAACAATACCACGCCACAAAATCAAGCCAGAGTAGACTGGAACACCTTCATCTGGATAGAATATCTGGCGGGTTTTTGACATGATACCATCTGCACCAATTAGAATATCACCCTGATAACTGCCGATTGTTTCCCCTGTTTTGCGATCTTCAAAGTGAACTGTTACCCCATTATCATCTTGCTCAAAGCCAGACAGGTGATGACCTGTCAGCACATTTTCTGTACCGATGCGTTCGATAACAGCGCGATAGAGAAGCATTTGTAACTCGCCTCGATGAATCGAATATTGTGGTACATCATAACCTGCATCTAACCCGCGTGGCTCTGTCCAAATGAGTGAGCCGCGTTTGCTGTAGAAGCTTAATCGTGCCGTCCGTATTCCAGTAGCATCAAGTGCATCTTGCAAGTCTAGTGAAAAAAGTCGCTTAACTGCATGAGGTTGAATATTAATGCCGACTCCAAGCGGTTTTAGTTCGGTAACAGATTCGAATACTTTCACTGGGATACCAGCTTTATGCAAATAAAGGGCCGTTGTTAGCCCGCCAATGCCACCACCCGCAATCAAGACCTGTAAATCTTTTTTGTTATTTCCCATAATAAAATCCAAAATCTATTTAAAACTAGCAACCTTCAAGGCTATATAAGGCTTTGAACATCAAGTAATTTCGCGAGTTAACTCAGCTTTACCTATTAACTCACCCGTAAGCACATAATTCGATTATCATTGTATCAATTGCTTTTTGAGTTGTGTCCATAAGATATACTCATCAATAAATACAAAAAGGCGATTGTCACCAACCGCCCCTATTTTCACATACCCTATATAGTTGACGATTATTCGCCTTGTGCATCTATTTCAGCTTGTTGTTCTTCGATGATTTCATCGGTGCACATTAATGCTTCAAGGAATGCCATATCTTCTGCCATACGGTCTTCGAGTTCCATTTCTGGCAGTACTGGGTCAACTTCTGTACTTTCTTCATTTTCAATCACGAAATCTGCCATTGCTAGTAATGCCTCCGAAACTTCAATGCCTTGAATGGCTGCAGAATCGAGGTTAACAGCAATTGCCATACCCGGTTGTTTGCTGATTGCTGTTGTTTCGATCGCGATGTCACCGTTCAAGTATGCGATCAACATACGAGCGGTATCAACACCTTCTTGATAGTAGCTTAGACCCGCGCCAACGGTTGCGCCGGAGTATACTTGGCTTGCATCAGCGTGGAAGATAGGGATACCATTTTCTTCAGCAACTGATAGGAGGGATGGCAGACCATCGGTAACAGTACTATCAGTTGGGATCATGAATGCTTCGATACCACGGCTAACAAGACCTTCTGCTGCTGTTCCGACATCTGCGGTGGCAGCGATTGGACCGAGTTCGACAGTTAAACCAAGTTCTGTACCGACTGCTTCAATCGCTTCTGCGCTGACAACACCGTTGGCTTCAGCTTGGTTAAAGAGTGTACCAATTACTTGAATATCTGGATTTTGCTCGAGGATCAATGGCACGATTGTTTCGTATGGTGCAAGTGCCTGTGAACCTGTGATATGGCTCGGTTTGATGCAGGATGTATCGGCAAAGCCCGCTGCATATGGGCTAGTCACTGTGTTAAAGAGAACAACAGGTGGTAGGTCCATATCAATCGTTGCATTCGCTGCTGCTTGAGCAACAGGCGTGGTGATTGCAATAATCACATCAGCACCTTGGTCAAGAACTTCTTCTACGAGTAAATTTGCTGTTGGGAAGTCAAATTCTGCATCACCGAATATAAGATTGATATTTTCGCCTTCGATATCTCCTCGTTCGGATGCGGTCGCGTATTCTTCGTCATTGAGAATGCCATATTCATATAGCATATCAATTGTACCTTTTTCAGATAGTTCAAATGGGCGAAGCGGACCGAACCGTAGAATAGCGATTGTCGGATTTTCGTCGTCCTGTGCCAGTGCTGGTGGAACGAGCATTGCCAACATAACCAAAATCAATAACAGTTTTTTCAACATAGAATGCCTCCAAAAAGAAATATTTGCTCTAAAATAATGCCGCGGAGTTTATCTCCACGATACCTAACAAGTTTAGCTCAATAACGTTCGGTCTGCGAGTTCTGCACCTGTATTCAATGACCGGAAGCGTTCAATCAGGTCAGTCGGTCGTAATTCCTCCCGCTCTGTACCTGCAATCTCAAATAAGATTTTCCCTTGATTCATCATGACAACACGATTCCCGACCAAACAGGCTTGTTGCATACTGTGGGTAATCATAATCACCGTTAACTTATTTTCTTCCGCTAGTTGAATTGTCAATCCGATGACTTTATCAGCAGCATTTGGATCAAGTGCCGCCGTATGTTCATCAAGTAGGAGTAGCTTCGGTTTCATCAATGTCGCCATGATCAGAGTAATTGCCTGACGTTGTCCACCGCTGAGTAACGCGACATCAGTATCAAGTCGATTTTCTAAGCCAAGATTGACAGTTTTGAGTTGTTCAACAAACCAATCTTCTTGAGATTTTTTAAGGTCACGGCGCAGTCCCGGCATTTTCCCACGCATTGCTGCCAACGATAAGTTCTCACGGATGGTCAAACCGGGGCATGTGCCAAGCGATGGATTCTGGAACACACGTCCAATATATCGTGAGCGTTGATACTCCGCCAGATCGGTGATATTGTCACCAGATAGCATAATGATGCCATCATCTACGCCGACTGTACCCGCAACGACGTTAAATAATGTACTTTTCCCAGCACCATTTGCTCCGATAACAGTAACAAAGTCGCCTTCACTTACACTGAGCGATACATTGCGTAGAGCACGGACTTCGTTAGGTGTTCCAGCATTAAATGTAACTGAGACTTGTTTGAGTGATAACATTAGCTTGTAACCTCGCGTTTTTGTTTCTTGCGCCATGCTTGCCAACGGTCATGGAGATTTGGCGCACCTAATGCGATCATTACAACAATCGCACTGACTAAGCGTATATCGGTAGATGGTAAACTGAGTGCCGCGAAAACCCATGCTCGGGAAATATCGAATACAAGCATCCCTGTTGCGGCCGCAATAAGTTTCTCGCCCACTGTCTTGGGGCGTAATAGCACCTCACCAATAATAACGGCGGCTAGACCACGAATAATTAACCCGACACCTAAATTGACATCAGCAAAACCTAATTGTTGGGCTGCCAATGATCCTGCAAGACCTGCTAAACCATTAGAGACCATCAAGCCAATGACAACCATAAGATGATGATTCAAGCCCATTGCTTGTACCATCTGTGGATTTTTCCCAGTTGCGCGGATAGCGAGACCTGTTTCGGTCCGCAAGAAAAAGTATAACAAGACTAGAACGAGGATAACCACAAATCCGAAAATAGCAATTTCTAACAAATTGCTAGACTGACGACGCATATCTTCGCCAAATTGCTCAATCATCCATGCACGAAAAGGGCGAGCGTGTCGACTGATCAGAGTTTCTTCTCCAATTAGAGGGAGGTTGCTTGCACCACTCATAATGCGTAAGGTGATGGTGTACGCTCCGGTTATAACGATAATACTGGCTAGCAAGCCTTCGATCTTGAAGAATACATGAATTAAAGCTGTTACCAACCCTGTCAGCGATCCTGCTATAAACCCCGCTACAACCGATACTTCGGGACTTTGCCCACTGACAATCAAGACTGCACAAATTGCACCACCGATTGGAAATGCGCCATCAATCGTCAAATCTGGAAAGTCGAGGATGCGAAAGGTGAGGAAGACAGCAACACCCACGAGTGCATATGATAACCCTTGACCAATAGCGCCAATATTGACGTTGCCGACTGAAATAAAAATACCAGTAATGATCATGAGCAATATGAAACGAATTGCGAACCCTGAAATTTTGGGTTTAGACGTTTCACTATCTGCTTTAACTTTTTCTTGTGATGTTTGTGTATCAATACCCATAAAAACTTCTCATAAATCTAAATAAATCGCTATTCAATTAAATTCCTGCCACAGTTTAACACATTGTCCAGCATTGTTGGTATAATTACGAGCAACTTGTTTGTTTAGCATGTAATTGTGATGTCAATGAACCAACTATTTTTTGAAAAACTCCAACAAATTTACCCTGAAGATAGATTATTATCACGTGATGTCGAGCTGCTCCCTTATGAATCAGATGCACTGACAGCGTTTCAGACTAAACCCGGTGCCGTTGTCTTGCCCATCAGCGAAAATGAAATTATTCAAACTATGCGATTATGCCACGCACATGATGTGCCCTTTGTGGCACGAGGTAGCGGTACAAGTTTGTCAGGTGGATCGCTCCCAATACAAGACGGACTTGTGATTGGGTTGAACCGTATGAATAAGATTAAAGCGATAGATCCTGAGCAACGGTTTGCTGTGGTTGAACCCGGTGTGATTAACTTGAAAATTACTGAAGCAATTCAACGCTATGGTCTGTATTACGCTCCTGATCCGTCAAGTCAGTCGATTTGCACGATTGGGGGTAATATTGCTTTTAACAGCGGTGGGGCTCATTGTCTCAAATATGGTATGACGAGTAATCATATTTTAGCGATGAAAGTCGTACTGGCTGATGGTACTGTCACTGAATTTGGTAGTGAAAGTATTGAAGGTATTGGAATAGGTCCTGACCTAGTTGGTTTATTTGTCGGTTCTGAGGGTTTGTTCGGGATTGTATTAGAAGCAACTGTTCGTTTGATGCCGACGCCGGAACGGTATAGAACGGTGATGGCAGCTTATGATGATCTGGGTAAAGCCGGTGATGCAGTATCGATGGTTGTTGCATCGGGATTATTACCCGGTGCAATGGAAATTATGGATAAGTTAGCAATGAAAGCAGCTGAAGCATCTGTCAATGCAGGCTATCCACAAGAAGCAGAAGCTATCTTGATTGTTGAGTTGGAAGGTGAAGCTGGACAAGTCGAAGCTGAATTCAAGCAATTGGATGAGGTAATTCAATCATCAGGTGCGATTGAGGTGATTATCGCCCAAAATGCTCGTGAGCGAGCCAAAATCTGGAAAGGGCGCAAAGGTGCATTTTCAGCAGTAGGGCGGTTGAGTCCAGATTATGTCGTGCAAGATGGTGTTGTTCCGCGCAGTAAATTAGGTGAAGCACTGACTAAAATTAGCGAGTTACGTCAACAGTATGGTTTAGATGTTGCCAATGTCTTCCATGCTGGTGATGGCAATCTACATCCGCTTATTCTTTATAACGGACGGGAAGACGGCGCATTAGAAAAAGCCGAAGCACTTGCAGGCGAGATTCTAAAGCTCTGTGTAGAACTTGGTGGATCAATTACAGGTGAACATGGCATAGGGATGGAAAAGCGCGATTATATGCCTGCCATGTTCAGTGAATTAGAATTGGATGTGATGAAAGATTTGCGTCTAGCTATCGACCCCAAAGAAATTGCGAACCGTGGCAAGATGTTCCCCGGCGGTGAAGCCCCTGCATTAAAACAACATGGGATGCACCCACTCGAAAAACAGGGGGTAATTTCACGCGAATGAGTACGATAACCATTAAATCAGTAGACGAACTAGTTCAGGTTGTTAAAAACAGCCAATATGTACATGTTTTTGGAAACGGATCAAAAACAGGGCTCAAAACAGGTTTACACTCCGAGTATTCTGATGATGTTCGGCAGGTTCAACTATCAGGACTCATTGGTATTACGGAATATCAGCCTGAAGAATACACGATCACAGTGCAAGCTGGAACACCTGTCAAAGTCATTCAAGATGCACTTGCTCAGAATGGTCAATATTTGCCTTTTGACCCAATGTTAGCCGATAAAGCAACCATTGGTGGGACAGTTGCGACCAACTTATCGGGGTCACGTCGATTTCGTTATGGTGGTGTGCGTGATTTTATTCTTGGTGCAAGTGTTGTAGATGGGCAGGGGCGTTCATTTCGTGTTGGTGGTAAAGTCGTCAAGAATTCAGCAGGGTTTGATCTGACAAAATTTCTGGTCGGTAGCTTAGGTTTATATGCGATTATGACCGAATTAACCTTCAAAGTATTTCCTGATGTGACTGATTTTACGACGCTCAAATTGACTTATGCCACTTTAGACGATCTACTCAATACAGTTTACTTCCTCAATCAAAGTGTGTTTGAATTGGATGCGCTTGACTTTGAACCAGATGGGGATAATTGGGTAATTTGGGCACGGATGACAGGCATAGCTGATACATTATCGGAACGTGTTGAAAGATTAATCGATACACTACGTGAAAAGACAAATCTGAAAGAATTTTCAGAGATGAAAGCAGACAACACAGTTTGGGATAGTCACAACAATTTGAGTTGGTCGGATCATCCTAATTTTATAAAAGTGACCTTGCCCCCTAAACAGATACCAGCACTTGAAAACCGAATGGGATCTCCGGAATTTGTGAGGCGATATTCTGTTGGTGGCAACATTGCTTGGTTAGCTATGGACAATACACACTTAGGTTTTCTCGAAACAATACTCGATGATGTAGATGTTACAGGGCTTCAAATTCTAGGTGATGGCGACAGTGCTATTCTAGGTAAGTCCATCGATAACCCATTAGCTGACCGTGTGAAAGCTATTTTTGACCCCGAAAATAAACTTGTTTAAGGTGAAATTGAATGCGACATAATATACAAAGTGACGACCCGCGCGCACCAGAAATGGGACAAGCAATTGAAAACTGTGTGCATTGCGGTTTCTGTTTGCCAGCTTGCCCAACTTATAATATCCTCGGCGAAGAGATGGATTCCCCGCGTGGGCGTATTTATTTGATGAAAAATGTTCTTGAAGATGCGCTCGATGTTGAAGAAGCACAACCTTATATTGATCGCTGTCTTGGGTGTATGGCATGTGTGACAGCCTGTCCATCTGGTGTGGCTTATGGCGATTTATTAGTCGGTTATCGATCGATGGTTGAAAAAGATCGCAAACGCCCAGTCATGGATACAGTTACCCGTACGATGATTTGTGAGACGTTGCCGTATCCGAATCGTTTTCGTATGGCAGCAGCCACTGGAAAAATTGGTAAAGCTGTAAAGCCATTACTCCCCGATACATTTGCAACCATGCTTGATTTATTACCCGATACATTACCCCAAGCGAAACCGTTACCTGACATATTACCTGCACAAGGTGAAAAACGAGGGAAGGTCGCTTTATTACTAGGGTGTGTACAACAGGTACTTGCACCGGAAATTGCCTATTCGGCTGCCCATGTACTATCGGCTAATGGTGTAGAAGTTGTCATTCCAAAATCACAAGGATGTTGTGGATCAATTTTATCGCACGTCGGTGAAGCCGATAAAGCTGTATCCGTTGCCCGTCAAAACTTTGATGTGATCCCTGATGATATTGATGCGATTATCACAACAGCGGCGGGATGTGGTTCTGGTATTGACGAGTATGAATTGCTCTTCAAAGGTCAGCCTGATGAAGAACAGGCGACTAACTTTGCACATAAGACGATGGACATTAGTGCATACCTAGCAAAAATCGGTTTGCGTGAGCCAAAAGGGCTGGATCGTGAGATGATTGTTGCCTATCAGGATGCGTGCCATTTATATCATGCACAGGGCATCTATGACGAACCCCGTGACTTGTTGGAGCAGACCCCTAACATCACGCTTGTAGATATACCTGATGCTGGCATGTGCTGTGGATCAGCAGGGACATATAATATTGACCAGCCTGAGATTGCAAACCAACTAGGACAAAACAAAGTCGAGAATATTCTATCTGTCGAGCCAGATGTGGTCGTATCTGGCAACATCGGGTGTATGACACAAATTAAAGTGCATCTGGAACATAAGACTAA
Source organism: Anaerolineales bacterium UBA6055 (assembly GCA_002428985.1). Classification (GTDB taxonomy): domain Bacteria; phylum Chloroflexota; class Anaerolineae; order Aggregatilineales; family Phototrophicaceae; genus UBA6055. The sequence continues at coordinate 167,126 of DIYL01000054.1, forward strand.
GACATTACCTGTCATGCACATCGCGCAATTGCTACTGATGGCATATCAGAATTAATCATTAAATGGGTCAATCTCTCCGAGTGCATAGGCGATTGCATCATCATTAGTGAGTTGTGAACCTTCGTCCCATGCTTTCTGGAAAGTGTCTTTATCTACCGTTGAACGTAGATACTCTACACGCCGATAAAATTCTAGATCCGATGCTGGCTCACCTCTAGTACCGAGTCGTTCAAATTGAGTTTTCACATGAGCAATTAACCGAGTGACTGGAATCGGTTCAGCTTCTAAATTAAATATGTTCCATGCAATGTATGTCAAAACAAACCGATCATTAGCATCCCTCGCTAAGATTGTTGCTTCACGTGATATTTCTTTGGCAACTGCATAATTTCCTGCTTGATAGTGATAGTCGGCGAGATTGTTCAAGTTTACATATACTCTGCGTAAATCACCTGCTCGTTTAGCGATCTCAATACACTTTTCAATGGATTCAATTTCCTTATCCTTATCACCTAATCGACCATATAAATTACTGAGCATATTGTATGCAAGAGCTAGTTTGTCTAATGTATTCAACTCCACAAAAATTTTCATCGCGTTTTGGCAGTAGGTCATCGTTTCTTCAGGCATGATTTCGCTTTCTAATTCTCTTGAAATACCATGTACGGTTGTCACCATGCCAAGATATGCTAAACCAAGATGATAATTATCCCCTAGCTCATGCGCGATATTGAGCGCTTGCTCTGCAAGTATACGACCCTTCTGAAAATCGAGTCGTAACCAGCCCTCCATCTCCCCGACTCCAATTAGCAGTTTAATCTGCTCCTGCGCAGGAACATCGTCTAAATATTTCAACGATTGCTGTAACCGATAATCACATTCAAATTGATAAATGCGCTTTGTCCAAAAATATTGGAGTCCGTTTGCTAGTATAACTAGAAGTATACCTTCGCTATTCTCATGGCACCATTCTAGAGCTTTGCGGAAGTTATTGATTTCAATTTCGAGACGTGCGAACCATGTAACTTGTTGAGCATGACGAAGTTCCGGGTCAGCATATAGTGCAACGTCACGGAAGTATTCAGCATGTCTAAGGTGAATATTGTAGGCTTCATCAGAGTTCTTAAGGCATTCACTAGCAAACTCATGGATTGTCTCTAACATGATAAAACGTGGTTCACCAAGAGCATCAGTCTGCTGTTGGAGCAAACTCTTGTCAACTAAGGATGCAATCCCACTCAAAACATCAATATCTAAACCATCAGCGCAAACGACCTCGCAAGCATCTAAACTCCGTCCACCACGAAACACAGATAGACGAGCAAATAGTTTTTTCTCTTCGACGTTTAGTAAGTCATAACTCCATTCGATACTGTCACGGATCGTTTGTTGACGACGGGATTGATCTCGGTTTCCGTCTGTAAGCAGTGCCAGCCGATTATCCAACCGCTTGAGTAACACAGATGGTGTCAGCAGTTTGAGACGTGTTGCGGCTAATTCAATTGCGAGAGGAAGGCCATCGAGTCGATGGCAGATTTCTGCGACAGTACTAAGGTTATCCTCTGTTAATTCAAAGCGATTAGATGCTAGTTTTGCTCTTGATTCAAATAGTTCCATCGTTGGATTATCACGGTTAGGACTCTCCAAATCTGGCAGAGGTAAAGGCGATACACTGTATTCACATTCACCTGCGAGTCGCAAAACCTCTCGACTTGTGACGAGTATTGAAAGTCTTGGTGCGCCCTGCAATAATGTGCTAACCAGTAGCGCAGATGCGATCACATGCTCAAAATTATCAAGAATTAATAGCATATGACGATTACTTAACGCCGTGATGATTGTATGCTCCACGTCATTATCTTGGGATTGTAATCCAAGTGTATCTGCAATTGCTTTAGGTACATCAAGATGCGAGTGGATTTGCGTAAGGTCGACAAAAGCAATATCATCTCGATACTGATCACGAACTAATTCAGCTATCTTGAGTACTAGGCGAGTTTTACCTGTTCCACCAACACCCGTTAATGTAACAAGCCGATGCTCTTTTGTTAATTCTACAACTGTCGCAATTTCTGTTTCCCGCCCCAAAAAGCTGGTTAGATGAGTGGGTATCGTTGACGGTATTGTATGCACTCTTTTTTCTGTATTGAGCAGATCTAAATCTTCAACTTTTTTCTTTAGTTCACGCACATTATTCACGTGTAACTTCTGATAGATTTGACCAACATACCATTTGACCGTTGCAAGTGCTAGAAACAAATTATCAGCGATATCTTTATTGGATACACCTTGTATTTTGAGACGAACCACATCTAATTCCCGTTCTGATAAATCGTAATAAGTTGCGACCATTTCATACCCCAAATCAAATAAGCCGATGTTAGTGATATGTTCCATTCTATCGGTGTATCAGAAATTTCTCAAAACCTTCCATCCTTCTACCATCCTTTTTCCATCCTCTGAGGATGGTCACAATACGATTGTCTTTTCATAGACTGTAGACAGTTAACCAAACGAGTTAACGCTATCGAAAATTACCTACAAAAATATGGAGTACAGTCATGAACACCTTTACACATATATCATTTAATATTCGCAATTTAGTTGTAATCACCACCATCAGCCTACTGTTAGCACTTATCGCAGGACACACAGTGCAAGCGAATGAATCAACAATGGCACCATCAGAAAATGACACGATCGCATATGCACTCAAAATGACAAATACGCCAGGTTATGGTGAACTAAGCAATCACTGGGATGAATATGTAGCTTCGTTGAACTGGTTAGATTATCAGCAACCGCTTGCAATCAACGAAGCACCATTATCAGTAACGAGTGAATGTGGAGGAGCCTGCTAGGCACAATATGAGGGCAAATTGTAAACCAGCATCACAGACAGATGCTGGTTTAGTGTTTATATCTAAATGTGTTGATACGCTGGGAGTGTCAAGAAATCTGCAAAATCATCCTCACGGATCATCTGATCAAACAATTCCATCGCAATCTGGAACTTACCGCTATTAAAACGATCATCGCCAACTTCAGCGCGAATTGCATCCATTTCTTCTTCGAGTAATTGACCGAATAATTCAACTGTTAGCGGACGACCATCTGCTAATGTCGCGTTATGGTGCAACCATTGCCATACTTGCGCACGACTAATTTCTGCAGTCGCAGCATCTTCCATCAAGTTGTAGAGTGGGACACATCCATTACCACCAAGCCATGCTTCTAAATATTGAATCCCAACTTTGAGATTAAGGCGTACACCGTCTTCGGTAATATCACCATCGCTTGGTGTGATGAGTTCCTCTGCCGTGACTTCGACATCTTCACGTTGACGGTCAACTTGGTTAGCTTGTGGCATATATTCGTCAAAGACATCCATAGCAACCTGCACCAATCCGGGATGCGCGACCCATGTACCATCATGACCATCTTTAGCTTCACGCAATTTGTCGTTGCGGACTTTATCGAGTGCTGCTTGATTGGCTGCTTCATCATTCTTAATCGGGATTTGTGCTGCCATTCCACCCATCGCATGTGCACCGCGACGATGACAAACTTTAATCACATAGAGTGTGTAATTGTGCATAAACGGTACGGTCATGCCAACTTGTGCGCGATCCGGCAAGACATAATTGGCATGATTGCGGAACTTCTTAATGTAGCTAAAGATATAATCCCAACGTCCACAATTTAGACCTGCTGAATGTTCTTTAAGTTCGTAGAGAATTTCTTCAGCTTCAAAAATTGCAAGAATGGTTTCGATAAGAACTGTCGCTTTGATACTGCCTTGTGGGATACCGAGTTGATCTTGAGCAAAGACAAAAACGTCATTCCACAGGCGAGCTTCTAGATGGCTTTCTAGTTTGGGTAAGTAGAAATACGGCCCCGTGCCATCCTCGAGACCCTTTTGGGCATTATGGAAGAAATACAGCCCAAAGTCGAACAATCCACCGGGTATTGCATTACCATCAACGACGAAGTGACGCTCATTGAGATGCCAACCGCGTGGGCGTACCATCAAAATGGCTGTCTCATCACTGAGCTCATAGAATTTCCCATTAGGATTAGTAAATGTAATCGTGCCAAGAATTGCATCACGAAGGTTGATTTGACCTTCTAGCATATTGTCCCATGTTGGAGAATTAGCATCTTCAAAATCGGTCATAAATACTTTTGCGCCACTATTCATCGCATTGATGACCATTTTGCGCTCGGTGGGTCCGGTAATTTCGACACGGCGGTCTTGTAACGCAGGGGGTACAGGGGCAACACGCCAATCCATATCATCACGAATGTCTTTAGTCTCTTCAAGGAAATCAGGCATATTACCTGCATCAATTTCGGCTTGACGTTCAATACGTTTTGCGAGGAGTTCATCACGGCGAGTTGTAAAATTACGAGCGAGCTTTGCTAAAAAAGCAATCGCATCTGGTGTTAAAACTTCTAAAAATTCAGGACGCATTTCGCCAAGAATCTCGATACCATCCCCATAGGTTGGTTGAGTCATGTGTCTATCCTTCTAATAACTGAATATTTTGAGTTACTTTGTAATATAGAACAAAATACAGCATCGCCATACCCTGACTGATGATAGAAACTGTGTGCTTAATCTCACGTTAATCCCTCTGAATTATTTTAGGACAAGATATAATATTGGAGGCAATCACTGAATGAAAAAATACTTATTGGTATTGTTTATGCTTTGTCTATTCGCAGGATTATCGTTAGCACAAGCAGAACAACAACTTAATTATGAACAATATACGCTGGATAATGGCTTAGAGGTCATTCTAGTCCAAGATTCGTCTGCGCCAACCGTGGCAGTTGATGTCTGGTATAACGTCGGTGCGGCGAATGATCCAGATGGAAGAAGTGGATTTGCTCATTTATTTGAACATATGATGTTTGAAGGATCGGCAAATTTGCCCGAAGGCGGCATTGATAACCTCGTGACAGCCGCAGGGGGTATCTTAAATGCTTACACCTCAATTGATGTCACAGCCTATTATCAAGCATTACCATCTCATCAACTACCGCTAGCACTATGGCTAGAAGCAGACCGCATGGCGGGATTGCCTGTTACACAAGTGAATCTCGATAATCAGCGCGCAATTGTCATTGAAGAATTACAACTACGTGTCACCAACTCTCCATATGGCGAAGCGATTCAAGATTTACTCACAATTCCATTTACATATGAACCGTACCAGCGACGTGTCATTGGTACAATTGAAGATGTAAATGCTGCCGTCGTAGAAGATGTGAAGGATTTTCATCGGACGTACTATGTCCCCAATAATGCGACATTAGTTGTTGCAGGTGATATTGATTTTGATGTCACTCGTCAGTTAGTAGATGACCTATTTGGACAAATTCCGATCGGTGATGAGCCGCCTGCCTTACCTGAGTATATTGCGGTCGAGCAGGATGAAGCAGAAATCATCACCACAGAAGATCCACTGATTAACCTCCCAGCTGTATTCATTGGTTATGAAACCCCGCCTCGTGTTTCTGATGACTACCCAGCATTGTCATTATTGGCACGTATTTTGAGTGTCGGTGATTCGAGCCGTTTAGCACAAAAATTATTGGATACAGGTCAAGCGATTGTAGCTGATTCAGTTGTCTTGGATAACCGAGGACCAAGCTTGTTCGGTGTATTGTTACTTCCTAATATGGGGGGTGATGTAGCTGATGTCGAGCAGGTGTTTTATGATGAATTACAGTTGATATTAGATGAAGGTATCCCACAAGAAGAACTAGATAAAGCGATCGCAATTATTCAGGCTGATCGTGTGCTTCAATTGGAGACTGCATTTAATCTAGCCGAGAGTGTACAAGCAGCAAATTACTATTTCGGCGACCCACAAGCAGTCTATACAGAAATTGAGCAATTTGAAGCTGTGACTAGTGAAGACATTCAACGTGTTCTTGCTGAATATCTCGATGATAGTGATCGTCATGTTATTTATGTCAACCCAACTGATGCATCGCCAGCGCCAGCGGTTGAGCCTGTTGTTGGTGATAGTACAGAAGATATAGAACCTGATTATCGCCATGTTTTGGATCAATCTGAACCGCCTGCACCGTTAACTGTAAACGAATTTACGCTACCCGACATTAGTGAATTCGTATTAGATAATGGCATGGAAGTCGTTGTGATTGAGCAACCGAATATGCCGATTATCTCACTTGATGTTCTTTTGTCAGGTGGGTCAGCAAGCGTTTCAACAGATTTAGCCGGTTTAGCGGGTATGACAGGTGCATTGATTTCACGCGGGACAGATAACCGCACAGCTCAAGATTTAGCTGGTACAATCGAACAAGTTGGTGGTTTTGTGGGTAGTAATGGTGCTCGTGACAGCTTAAGTGTAGGAGCATTTGCGCTGATTGATGATTCCGATTTAGCATTTGATCTACTAGCCGATATGGTGTTGAATGCTAATTTCCCAGACACTGAAGTTGAACGTGAACGTCAAGCGAGCATCAGTGGTCTAGAAGCTAACCTTGCAGAGCCTAGTTTTGTTGCCAATCAAACATTTAACGAACTCCTCTATGTAGATCATCCCTATGGTGAATCAGCTACATTCGAGACACTTGAAGCAATTACCCGTGACGATATTGTTTCATTCTACGATTCTCAAGCAAAACCGAATAATGCTGTTTTGATTATTGCTGGTGCAATCACAGCAGAAGAGGGGCTTACAAAAGCTGAAGAATACTTTGGTGGGTGGGAAGGCGAAGCTGATACCATCGAATTCCCAATGATTGAAGCACAATCAGAGACACAAATTTATCTGGTGGATCGCCCTGGTAGCACACAAGCTGAATTCATTATCGGTAATATCGGCTTAGAAGGCGATAGTCTGGACTTCTTCCCTGTGCGGGTAATGAATGATGTTCTTGGTGGAACATTCGCATCCCGTCTCGTCCGTAATATCCGTGAAGAAAAAGGATACACCTATAGTATAGGTTCAGGATTCTCATTCCCTGCAGATACAGGTGTATTTAGAGTATCTGCTGCAGTCCGTAACGATGTGATTGGGTTGGCCATTCAAGAAGTGTTTACTGAAATTGAGCGTGTCCAATCTGAACCCTTCACAGATGAAGAGCTAGCGAACTCTAAATCTGGTATTATCGGACGTTTTGCACTGGCTCTCGAAACTTATCAAGATTTTGTTGATGCAGTTGCATCGTACCAAATTCGTGGTGTTGAACTCAATCGTCTGGTTGAGTATCCACAGTTGGTACAAGATGTCACAACCGATGATGTATTGGACGTTGCTAACGAGTATATTCAATCTGATGCGTTTGTAATTGTTGTTGTTGGGGATGCGAATGAGATTCAAGGACAGCTTGAAGAAATTGCGCCTGTCACACTAATTGAATCAGAAACTGAGTAGACGATAGTCTAGATTAGACAATATATTGGAGGAGAGTATCATGTGCTCTCCCCATTTGTATTATAGGGCTATGGTAATGCTCTAGCTGTCGCTGTTTCCTCCCATGGCTCTGGTGTATCGGTGAAGGTTGCAGTTGGTGTCGGTGTCCATGTGAGCGCGATAGATTGATCTTTATAGAAATACCACGGTCCACCTTCTTGACATGGAATCTGTAAGAAATCCAAGCCTAGCGGGAAAATAAACCACTCGTAATTACCGGCCGCTGGAACAGCTTCTGGTAGGAATACTTGAATATTCTGCTTGAGATCAACTAATTCTTCGTACGTTGTACCATCAGGACGGTTAATCCGTAATAGGTAACGTTCGGCTGTTGGTCCACGCCAATTGAAGGTCAGATTATCGTCAGGATCGATCGTAAATGCACCATCAAACGGTGTCAGAGCTTCCCAATCAGTACAGACATAGCGAGGTACTTCCGGTTGAGCATCACCGGGCACACGCAAAACTTGTCCGACAATAATCGTGTTGGCATCTGGCAAACAGTTACCCAACACTAATTCACTAACAAATGTACTGTAACGTTCAGCAATTGTCGCAAGTGCGTCACCGGATTGTACAGTATATCGTAATGTCCAATCCTCGCGTTTTTCACATACCGCTTCCGCTTCACTTGCTACAGTAGGGCTCGATAAACCTTGCAAACCCTCTGGTGGTGGGACATTTAACTGCAACGTCGAGGTTGGTGTTACTGATGGTACATCTGATGGACGCAATGTTGCCGTTGGTGGCTCAAATGTTGGCGGCGGTCTCAATGTTTGTGACGGTGTTAAGGACGGTAGTGGGGACGATGGTGGGAATGTCTCGGTAGGTGAGGCATCCGGTGTCGCTGTATTAGGTGGTGTTGGTGTCGGTTGCTGACCAAACATGCTAGTATCGATATTTGCTAATGCAAAACCGAGTAAAACACAGATCATCATCAATACGCCTGTGACGATGCCACCGAGGTATTGTCTATTCATTCGCTTGTTCTCCTTCGAGGTCGGCGGTTTCAGTAATGATTTCGTCTTCTAATGTATCGTTTTTGGGTTTATGGTCACGTACTTGTAGTTTTCCTTCGTGTAGGTCATAGGTTGTATCGACATATTCCTCAATGAGTTGATCATGACTCACAATAAGGAATGCCGTTCCTTGTGCCTCAGCAATGCCTCGAAATAAACCAAGTACACGCCGCGCTGTACGTGTATCAAGACCACTCGTCGGCTCATCTGCAAGAATAATCGCAGGGCGTAATGCCAAAGCCCGTGCAATGGCTACCCGTTGCCGTTGACCACCAGATAATTCGTGGGGTAAGTGGTCGGCCCATGCCATCAATCCAACTGCTTCTAGCGCAGTTTTTCCGCGTTTACGACGCTCGAAGACATGATAACCGGGCAAGCGTAATCCAAGGTCAATATTTTCCATCGCAGTATAGGTCGGCACAAGCGAGTATGTCTGGAAGATAAAACCGATGTTTTTGCGTCGAAATTTCGCACGACGACCTTCACCCATTTTGATAATATTTTTGCCGAGTAAATCAACCGAGCCATCATTGGGTTTATCAAGCGCACCAAGTATATTAAGCAAGGTTGTTTTGCCACTGCCTGACGGACCATATAGGGCGACCATTTGTCCTGCCGTTACAGTTACATCAAGTCCTCGCAATACCTTCAGTGTCTGATTCCCATTGCCGAAAGACCGGACAATATTCTCGCCGATGATTAGATCCCCAGAATACAGACGATCATATAGAGCCATATGTTAATTGCCTTTCTTTCTGCGTCGGAATATGCGCCGTATCAGACCAGTCTTTTCTGGTGGTTTATCTTGTGGGAGCATCTCAGCGAGTAGGGCAGATGTATCATCGTCTTCATCTTCCTCAGGACGCAACAATATGCCTTCAGGGCGAATTTCTACAGCAATACGATCTGCAACCTGAAGATGAGTACGGACAGCGGATGGCAACTGAATACGCCCTTCATCATCTAATTTACGGTCTTCTTGTTGACCTGATAAGTCCTGTCCCAATGCACCATCACGTAGGGTCAAAATACGGTCAGCATAATTTGCGACTTCCATATCATGGGTGACCATCAACACAGTTAAACCATAGCGTTCACGGAGTTCGCCAATCAGCTTCATCACTTGAAACGCATTTTCACGATCAAGCGCCCCTGTCGGTTCATCAGCGAGCAATAGATTGGGCTGGTTTGCCAGTGCCACAGCAATTGCAACGCGTTGTTGTTGACCACCGGATAACTGGGTCGGACGTTTATGAATATGCTCTAGCATCCCGACAGCATCTAATAACTCTTTGGCTTGTTTTTTACGTTGCCAGAAGGGCGTACCTGCCAACATCATCGGCAAGGTGACATTACGTAAGGCATTGCGATGTCCAAGTAGATTTTGTCCGACATTCTGCCAAATAAAGCCAACCCGACTAAGGCGATACTCCGCAAGTTGTCTCCCTTTGAGGTCAAGCAAGTTTTCACCATCAACTGCCAATTGCCCTGCAGTGGGTTTATCAAGTCCACCGAGAAGATTCAGTAGCGAACTTTTACCAGCACCTGACGGACCAATAATAGCGACCATTTCGCCTTGTTCCATCTCGAAGTCAATACCGCGTAACGCCACAATTTCATGGTCGGATACAGAATAGGCTTTAACGACTTGCTGACATTTAATATAAGTCATCGGTTATTGTCCCACCACAATGTCACCTTCGTTAAGTCCAGTCTGGACTTCAACACGGTCATCGGTTTGTAAGCCTATTGTGATGTCTACAACGCGTTCACCATCGGCTGTTTGAACGACAACAAAGGTGCGGTTTTGGAAGGTACGGATTGCTTCTGGTGGAAGCCATAGCACGTTATCGCGCACATCAAGTGGCATATCAACTTCGATGAGTTGTCCCGATGGGATTGCTTCGAGTGATGCAGCAACTCGCACAGTTTGATCAGCGTCACGGTTACTCAGAGGAACTTGACGCACAACACATTGAACCGCAGTGTCTGGTCGATTCATGAGCTCACATGTGCCAATCATGCCGACACTAAGTTGTTGTGTATCATTAAAGGCGAGGTTTGCACTTACTTCCAACGGCTCTGGAATTGCAAGTGTCATAACTGTATCGAATGCGGCAACTGCCGAACCGGGGCTCACATTGACCTCCAAAACAACCCCATCAAATGGCGCAAAGAGTGAGGACTGCGCAATATCACCTTGAATTTGGTCGATATTCAATTGTGCTTCGTTGACCGCTTGAATCTGCGAGGCGTTGCCACCACCTTCAATTGCATCTTGCAAATTAACTTCTTGTTGTAAGACGTTATTTTCAGCATTTGTGATGGTGTACTGATAATTATTGTATGTCTGGGCAGCTGACCAGTAGCTGACTTGTGCCGATTGGAGTGATGCTTCGGCTGACTGTACTTGATTATAGGCATTATCAACAACCGATGGATCAGCAGATGGGTTCCCCAAAGCATTATTGTAATCGCGCTCGGCGTTATCAAGGTCAACACGAGCTTTTTCTAGTGATTGTCGTGCACTGACAACATTTGTCCACGGTGCATTATCGACAGTACTCGCCAAATTTACATTAGCGTCAGCAAGGGAAAACTGTGCACTGGTAACACTATCGCCAGATGTATCATCGCCGGATTCAAGGTTGGTCAATGCCGTCTGTAAGCTGAGTTGCGCTGATGCAAGTTGATCCTCTAAGCTGTCAATTTGATAATCGGCAAGCAGGGCACCAGCGGTGACTGTATCATTACGACGGACATTCACGGTACGGATTGTCCCAGCAATTTCAAATGTTAGATCTTGCTGATCGCGAGGAAGCCACCGCCCACTAAATACTAAGGATTCTTGAACTGTACCGCTCTGAACTGTGTAAGTGGGTTTGGCTGCGGCGGGTGCAGTCGGAATAGGCGTAACGGTCGGTTGAATTTGCTGATTGGGGTTATCAGTTTCGATCAATGTGCCACATGCCGAGATGATGACCAATGATAAGATTGTAAGTGTCCGAGTGAGCCATCGGTAATGCATAACGTTCATGCTCCGTTCTTAGACATCGCCAATTTTGACGACTTGGGATAGTTGCTCACGACTGAGCATCAGTGAGATAAATAGAGTGACAAATAATAGAATTCCGGCAAATACAGAGTAGACGAGAATAATTTCGTCCCATGCAACGCGTACCAGATAAGGTGGTAAACCACCACTAAAATCGAGCAAGGGCAAATAGAGTAGGGTTGTTACAACACCAATTGATGTTCCGCTGAGGATACCGCTAGCCGCCATCAAACTTTGTAACAGAATCATATAAATACCGACGGCAAACCCGCTCATACCCATCGCTCTTAACGTACCCAATTGTGACGATTGAGCGCGGAATGACGCTGTACTCTGGATAATTGTGCCGATAAGAGTCAATACAATAGATGCAACAAACCCAACAGATAAAAAGCCGAGCACACCACGTCGCCCCGGTTCTGCTTGTGCTTGACGTAGGGTTTCTTCAGGGTCTAGCCAACGCAACACGGGAAAATCAATATCGGCAATTTTTTGTTGGACTTCGTCTATCTCGACGCCATCATCTAGTCCGAGCCACACATTTTGTGGGAGTTCTGTACCGACAACTTCAAATAACGGGTCAATGTTGGTAATCATGACAAAACCTTCACGCGGGTCGGTTGTTGGGAAGAAGTCAAATACACCTATTACAGGTACACGTGTTTCGTACCATTCACCGAGTGCCTGTACCTGCAAGGTAACTTCTTGACCAATCGCAATTGCCAGCTCATTCACTGTATTGGTATCGAGCAATACACCTGTACGATTGCCTGCAAGTTGGTTAAACAATGTACCAATATCATCAGTTGAATAATCTTCGCGCCACCGTGTGACCGCCGCAATATCACCGCGGTCAATGCCAACAACTTTGCCATCGACACGGCTTGACCGCACAACCAATCGGGCTGTATATGAACCAAAGCGCGACACACCATATAACTCGTCGATACTGCGCAAATCTTGAACAGGTGGCGCATTATATCCGGTTACAGTTAATGTTGCTGCTCCAGAATCATCCGCACCAGTATCAGTCAGTGCATCGGCTACTGTGACAATGACGAGATCTGCCCCAATAGCATAATTAATCGAATCGACAAGACTCCGGTCTAATGTGCTCGCCATAGATGCTGTAAATCCAGTCAGGCTCAGCGTAAATGCCATCATCAACAATGCGCCACGATAACGCCCCTCAGACCGTGTTAACTCTCGTAATGCCATGAGTAAAGTCATATTGCGTGTGACTGCCAATACGCGTGCTAAAAACCCTAGAAACATCGGTAACAAGCGCAAGAACAATAAGGTCGCTCCAAGAGCAAACAAAGTTGGGCCAATAAATGTCAACGGATCCGCAAATGGACTGTCTGCTTCGGTTGTCAGCCCACCTTGCTGATTAAGAGTGTAGAGTACATATCCAGCGGGAATGAGAATGAGTAAGTCGATATAGGCTTTTTGCCACCATGCTTTACCGCCCCGCACTGATTGTTGCCGGAAACTGTTGATGTTTTGGCGGGTAGTGCGCCAAGCGAGGAATAATCCACTACTTGCAGAAATGAACCCAGTGGCGACACCTGTCAAAATCGCTTCTAATGTGAATGTGATCCCCAAAACAGGGGCTGATGTGTCAATTTCAAGAAATGAAGTGGTTTGCCCAACAATCCGTACAATATAGGGGCTAACAAATATCGCGATTGCTAGTGCAACCCCAACTAACATCAACCACATCTGAATATGAATCCAGAGAACTCCGCTTCGGCTCATACCACGACTACGCAGTTTGACATCTTCACCTTGTTGGCGAGTAACGAGTAGGTTCGCAACCAACGAGACAAAATAGAGCACTAATCCGCCGACAGGTAAAATGATAATAAACAGTTGTAGTGATAATGCATTAACTTCTTCACTGAACGCGGTTAGTGCCTCAGTCGGAGCAACATCTTGGCGTACACCCGGTAAGACAATATCAACATCGCGTACACCAGTCTCAATACGCGAGATCAATCCATCAATTTCAACAGTCCGTAGCTCTTCGCCATCAAATATCAGTTGCCACGCGGCTTCATCAATTGGGTTCTGTCCTTGAGTGGTTTCGAGCATTTTCCACAAGAGGTCTTCTTGTGTCAGTAATACGAGGTCAAAGAATTTTGGTGGGAAAATCCAGACAGGATCATCTTCGTTAAGCGGTCGCCATAGCGCTACAACTTCGACCTGCGCCGGTTGTGTTCCGGCACGCTGTGCAATAAGAATATCCCCCACATTGATACCCGAGTTAAATAAAGCTGATTCAGGTAGTAATACAGGATAAGGTGTGCCTTCTTGCCATTCTTCAGTAGGTGGCCATTCACCTTGCACAATGTCATATTTGGATTCTGCACCTTTCAGGTACGATACACCATAAGTGCCGAGGGGCTGGTTACGTTGTGTCCGGACTTGCCATGACCCACCGCGCACGTACTGTACATTTTGTATAACATCTAATCCAATCTCGTTAACAAACCCCTGTTGCACAGCGGCAGACGCATTGGTGACATCATCAATTGTGATATTGCCGTTCCACGCACCCAAGTATCGAAACCGAAAATTATATGCAGGATCATCTAGGCGTGTGTCTAAGATATCGCTATATACAGAATCTACATAAAGAGGCAGGCTCAGCGCTAATGTCGTTGCTACCGATAAACCAACAATCACCCACATAACGAGCAGGAGATGTTGTCGGATACGCTCAATTGTAAAAAGTAGAGTATCTAAAAATCGGAACACGGCGCATGGCTTTCTGGATTTATAAGTCTGTAGTGTTGGTGAGTACTATGCTTGATGCAAATGAAGTTTTCCCAAGTAAAATGTAAAAACTTTGTAAACTCATTGGGATTGGATAAGGGGATGATGTGAGACTGTAGTTCACAGACAGCATTTTCATAACGCGTTGTCATGTTTCCCCCTTATATCATATTACTTACACATAGAGGGCGGGGCATCCTCACCCTCTACGTTACGTCTATGTTTTAGCCACCAAAGTTTGGTAGAACATCTTCAAGCGATGGGTCAACTTGTATTGCACAATCGAAGAATTGTCCGAAGTAATTGATCGCTTGGTCAATTGCCGGGTCATATGCCGGAATCGCAGCAGCACAATCTCGATAGCCTTCTGAAAGCAGTTGTGCTTCTTCAAGCTCTGCTTGTAAATCTGCATCTTCAAGCACGTAGCGGTCAAATGAACGAAGTAACCATAATCCAAGAAGGGCATCCCCGACACCTTCAATACCTCCACCGAAACCTGCTGGGATTGGAATGGTATTTGGGTCATCCAATTTGAAGGAAATGTCATTATATAACTGCACTGTGTCTTGACTTTGCAAGGTTGCCAACAATGGGTCATTGATGATACTGCGGCGTGCAGGCATCGCTGTAATCAACGCAGGGTTCGTGCTGATGAAGCTGATGAAACGGTAGCATGCATCAGCAAAATCAGTTTTTGAACTCACGTACAAGCCACCTATATCGAAGTTGACAGCCGAGAATTGTGTACCAGCTGGGAATGGAACAGGAATCTGAGGATTATTAGCATTATCGTCTTCCTCATCATCATCGCTAAAGTCGGCTGTAAATGCATTCAATACCTGTGTGTATAGTGCAAAGGCATCATCATCACCACCAAAACCACCGCCTGGACCAAAGGTAGCAAGTTCTTCATACTCTATGAAACCCTCTTTAGCGAGGTCGAGTACCTGACGAATAGCTTCAATACTTGCGGGGTTTGTGTAATCAATCGTAATCGGTTGGGTGCGATAGTCTAATGGTAGACCACCGTATGCTGCTACAAGATTCGTCAGATATGTACCACCACCAAAGCTTTGTGGGCTGAATGGTGCAGGATCTTCTGGATCGAACTTGAGTGTACGCAATGTGTTCTCAAAGTCTGTAACTGTCCAGCCAGAGTATGGCGGGAATGCACCACCTTGGTTGACCAAATTTGTATCATAAACCATAGATTCTGGTTGAACATCCAATGGTAGACCGTATATTTGTCCATCACGGGTAACTTGGTTCAAGACACCACCGACAAAATCGGATGGGTCGACAATTGGATCACTTGAAATCAATGGTGAAATATTCAATAGTAAGCTTATATCACCACTTTGAACAATATTGCCTGTCGTGTAGAAGCAGTCATATTGTTCAGATAAATCAGGTAATGAGTTGCCACTAAAGAATGTCGCCCCACGCAGATCAACATTAATCACATCAGGGTTAAATGCGACAAAATCTGCAATTGCCGTATTCCAATCGTCTTCATTTGGAATATTTGCCGTGAAACCACTGATACCAAAAGATAGCGCAATTTCACCTTCGCCGACAATGATTTCTTGTGGTGGCGGTGCAACAATGATACTTTGATTAAGACCTCGTTCGTCTGCGATAGCAAGGCGCTCAAGGATTTGTTGCTCTGCTTCTTGGATTGCTGTTGCGGCATCAATGCCATCGTTTACAACTTTATCGACAGCAAGTTCGAGAAATGCCCCGTAGCGTAGATCGTTGGGTGGGATTGCAAAGTCAATATTTTGATTCACCAATTGCAAGATTTCATCAGATGGATTTAGGAAACTACTAATTGTTCCTTCTTCACCCTCATCCTGACCTAGCAAGCTACGACGGGCAGGAACAACACCCAAAAACGCGTTGGATAGTTGTGGGTCTTGTGATACAAATTTCACGAATTCATAAGCTTCTTGCGGGTAGAGTGTTCCCGAGCTAACAGCTAGACCATTTGATGAAAGACCCAAAAAGCTGCCTGGTAATGTCGCAACTTGAATGTCATCTGTATCAATACCACCTGCCGATGTGAAGATTGCCGGAATGAGCAGTACAGGCGCATCTTGGATGAATTGGAAACCACCTTCGGTAGGAATGATGCCGTCTGTCTGTAAATCAGCCCAAAGTTGTACCAATTCTGCCAATTGTGGATTGGAATAATCGGGCGCACTAGGAAATTGCAGATCATCTACAACGCGTTGACCACCACTTAGGGCATACATCATCATATCGAGATTTCCACCGATGTCCACAAGCGCAGGGATTTGTACATTACCATCGTCATCAAGTGTTACAAGTTCACGCAGTGCAATATCGACATCAGCTGGACTGAACCAACTATCAGGATAGGGCAGGTTATTCTGGTCAAAAATTGCAGGTTGATAAGCCAGACCAATCACATCGGCAGACATCGGGACACCCCAGATACCGCCATCCCATTGGAAAGCTTGCCATACAGGGAAGTAGAAGTCATCAATATTGAAGTTTGGATCACTAAGAATGAGTGGTGATAAGTCGAGTACAATGCCAGCACGAGTAATTTCTGTATTCATCTGTCCTTGCGATGATACAAGCATCACATCTGCTTCACTGGCATATTCTTCAAACTCATCAAGAAACGACTCAACATCTCCAGTTGCTTCAAATGATGGATTTTGTTCTGCTGATTTGATATTCACACGAATATTAGGGTATAGTGCTTCGAAGCGTTCAATTGCTTCATCTGGAAAACCATCAATCAAAAATTCTGGGATTGCTACAGAGATGGCGACTGTTTCTTGTGCTGTTGTCGGAACTAGTCCGATAATGAGCAACAGAGACAATACTAATATCGTTGACAAACGATGTTTCATGCGGGTTGTTCTCCTCATTTTTTGATAAATACTACACTAGCTATATATCAGTTTTACATTTCTCCCAAAACATCTACGCAAATTCTCATCTATGGTTGCAAATATACGATATGCCGTGAATCATTTCACACAATAGGCCGATATTCAATACCCATTCAAAAAAGTTTGAATGGTTTTGGGTAAAGTATCTAGTTTTATTTACGGGTCATACAGGCTGAATAGATGTCATTTCTTGGTAATTGTTATATTTACTCAAGAGGGGCGGAGCGATGACATGTAGGATTATATCTGCACAGAAGTGAGCAATCATTGCAGCAACCAAACCATATTGCCAAAATAGCCAACCACACACAACGCCAATAATGCTATTTAGTACAATGGCTCGTACGATGATAATAGGTGTTAAAGGAGTCATGGCGGCTGTTGCAGGCAGGTGTCCGATGCCAAATAAAATAGCGGATATAAAAATTGCAATCGGTATCGCTATCGTTATGTCGAGTTGTATAACTTGACCCAGTACCCATGCAATAGCAGAAACTAGAAACAAGCGAGTTAGTATCTCTTCACTGATTCCACCATAGAAAGATGCAAAAAAGCGTTTCCATACAGGTAATGTATGTTGGGTATCTTTCAGAGCTGCTGGGATATGTGGTTGAAATACGATAACTTCCACAACAACTAAAAGCGTGGCACCCAAAATGCCAGCAATCATTGCTAAAGGGATGCTCGAAATTGGTGAGATAATCTCTAAGCCGATTGATGTTGCAGCATTCAATCCTAGAAATGTAACGATTGCAAACAGAATTGCTCCTTGGATGAAGGATAATAGCATCAACTTAGGTAATGGCAGAGGTGCTTCAGCTAATTTGTCCTTATTGAGTTCGAATGCATAAGGCATAATGCCCACCACACCTACAATTGAGCCTACAAATATCACGATAAAGTGTAGCCAATTAAAGTCTTCCATCCCTGTTACTCCTGATCTTGTGTGGGTAGAAAAATCGTACTGAGTTGACGGCGTTTACGCCCATCTGCTGGTTTTTGATATTGTTTGAGTAATTCACCAAGTTGTTGACTAAATTCACCCAATTCTTCATCCGACATATGAAGAGCCACTGTGTGATAACCAACGCCATCACGAACAAAGTCAATATCGTCATTAGATTGTAAATAGGTAGCAAATTCGGCAAGTAACGACACTACAAACGTGCTGAAAAAACGCATATGGTCATCTTTTGTTGCATTTGCAAGGTCATCTTCGGATAGATTTAGAAAGGATGCTTCATGAATAGCATATGTTTTTTCAACAGTGCCACGTATTTGACGTTCACTAACAACTCTTAGCAAATCGCCCTCTTGTAGTGCACTCATGTGACGATATAAAGTAGCAACTGCAACATCGGGTAATACCTTTGCAACTTGCTGCGCGGTCATTTCGCGCCCACTGAGTGTAGTCAAAATCCGTAAGCGTACGGGATGTAAAATTAGATTCAGTTTCTTTTTATCCATTTTTTATTCTCACTTTCGATAATAATTATATTATCAATATTGAGAATAATACAAGTGCCAATTTCAATGCAAAAAATCGCACCACAAAGGGTACGATTTTCTTACTGCTGAGATTAGATCAGGACAAAATTGCTAATTAGGGACAATATAGTATGTATTGCCAAACCCTTCTGCTATCCATCCCACGACAGGTTGCCCATTGAGTGTAGTAGAGACTTGCCACATACGAATTCCTTCACGACATTGTGCTCCATCTAATACATCCATAACTAATCCTGCCGGAATCTGATGGGTTGGATAGGGATCGGATAAGTCAATGCGCATTGCGATTGTTCCACCGCCAGGATTAATCGAGAGGGCGGACATACCAACTTGCAACTGAGATGCAGGCGATTGTAAGCAATCGACTTGTACAATAATTTCTGGTGCAAGTGGCATTGGTGTTATAACTTCCAATGTCGGTTGAAGTGGGGCAACTTGAAGATCAAGTGTTGGCTGAGCAGTTGGTTGAAGAGGCACAACTTGAATATCGAGTGTCGGTTGGAGTGTTGGTTGAAGAGGCTCGACTGGGAGATCAAGTGTCGGCTGAGCAGTTGGCTCAATTGTGAGTGGATCAGCCAATTCAACAATAAAAGGTTCAAGGTAGTAGTTTTCACTATCGCCTTCTGCTGCCCATCCACCGACTGTAACATTCTCAGATTGAATTTGGATATTCCACCAGAAGTAATTATCTGCACAAGATGGACCGCCGACTACATTAACAACAGTTCCTTCTAAGATTTGCATAATGTAATCGCCGGCCGGTGCAGTACGGATATTTAAGTCTGCGCCCGTAGAGTAAGTAACACGTGCTTGTTCGTTAAGTGACAGGCGAGGTGTCGGTGCACTACCACAGGTTTGTTCTGGTGCTTGAATCGCATTATTGTCGCCGAGTTCAACATTGAGTTGAGCTTCTGTTGGGATACTTTGTAGGGAGAAAAGCGCACCTTCTGGAGTTGTATAAACAACAGAGAATGGCTGTCCATCAGATTGGAATATCATTGTACCAAATTGATAGGCGAATGCATCCATATTAAGGTCTGTCGAATGATATAGTTGCCAATCTAATGCGTTCACCGCAATAAAACCATCCTGTGTACTATGAATTGCGCCAATATTGGGGCCCAATGGCACACTCGTATCCGATTGTGATGAGGTCACTGCATAATGAGGTTGTTGTACATTATTTTGCACACGATACCCAATCCATGCGCCATTATTTAACCATTGTGGGCTGTTCAATGTAAATGCACCACTGCTAACAATCGGCTGTGGTAGTTGAGCAACAGAATACTGTGTCGAGATGATATTGCCGATCATATTATTGGCAGGTTGCCCATTAAAATCAGTCACAACAGTTGCTCCATTTGTGCGTAAAGTATCATGTCCAGCAAACGGGCTATAAGGCAGGGCAGCAGGAATCACAGGTGCAGCAGCAAGAGCTGGTACCGGGTTATGATACCATTTGAATGATGGGAACATGGTTTGGGTTGGATCATTATTGACTGTCTGTAATGTAATGACATTCTGACCAAGACCAGCATCGAGGGTGAACGAGGCAATTACAGGATAGTAACTGGTGTTTGTGATAAATGTCTGGGGCAGTACTGGACTGGTGCGTGATAAAACATCAACTGCGTTACCTGTAGCTGTTTCAAACACGATAATGCGCCAATCCCCGCTGACAGTATTACGTAGGGCTGTCACAAAATGCCCACCTGAGAAGGAAAATGTATTCCTACTAGATGATATGAGTGCTTCATTAGGTTGTGTTTCATGCGATTGTATAAATTGCCCTGCAACGAAATCATAGAAGCCGATGCCGAGATTTCCATTATTTAAGCTCACCATCAAAACCATGTACTGACCGTTAGGTGAGATTTCCATACGGAGCGTCACTGGGTTTTGCATTTCATTTGCCAACTTTGGTCGAGGCATACTCGCTTGCTCGCCTTGTGGGCTGACCCAATGTAATGTATCTGTGTTGCGAACATATGTCACGGCATACCAACTCGATACGGGTAAGGGTGTTGCAGCTAAAGCAGTCTGCTGAGTGAGACCGCTAATGATGAAAATACTTAGGATTGCAATGATTGTGTAAAGTTTACTCATGATTTGTTTCTCTCATAGTTTCGTTTTCAAATACATGATTATGTTAGAATAGACGAGGAGTGGTTGTGACCTCTCCTATGAGGGGTGTACACCGTATTTACGAGTTTTTTGTATTTGGGATGAGATTTAATGGATGCGTTGATCGTGCAAGATGCGTTAAGTGAACGAGAAATTGAAATTGTAGAGTTATTAAATGAAGGACTAACCAACCGCGAGATTGCAAACAAAACTGGGCTAACATTATATACGGTTAAGTGGTATCTCAAACAAATATATAGCAAACTACATGTGAATAACCGGACACAAGCAGCCACGAAAGCACGCGAACTCGGCCTATTTGACAACAAGCCTGAATCTGTAGCGACAAAGCCCGCACCGATCATCGCTTTACCAGAAACGCTGACGCCATTTTATGGTCGTCAAGACGAATTATCCCGTATTGGTACAATGCTGTCCGACGATTCCAGTCGACTTATTACACTACATGCAGCCGGCGGTATGGGTAAAACTCGCCTTGCGTTGGAAGCCGCTCATCAGTTCAAATCACAATTTGAAGATGGGGCATTTTTTGTATCATTGGGGAGTGTACGAAGTGAACCACTTATCACAATCATGGAATTATTACAGTTGTCATCAGACCGCACAGAGGATGTGTTAGCCGACCTTGGGGCATATTTACATGATAAGCAGTGCCTCATTGTTCTGGACAATTTTGAACATCTGACATCGTATTCATCGCGCCTTACACAACTATTGGCACAGACTAAATTCCTCAAACTGATTGTTACATCGCGTGAAGTTCTGCGAGTAAAGGGTGAAGTCGTTTTTCCTTTACAAGGCTTATCTGGAAGTACCGATGTCAAACAAATAGGAGATAGCGCAGCTTACCAACTATATCTCCAACGCGCACAGGCAGCATTTCCAGAATTTGAACCAACTAAAGCAGAGCAAGAGACCATTGCGAAAATTTGCGAATTATTAGGCGGTATGCCATTAGCGATTGAAATTGCCGCAGGTTGGACCTCTGTACTAACAGTTGAGGATACGTTATCGCGATTACAATCGAGCCTCGATTTATTGACTACAGATGAACAAGATCGCCCTGAACGTCATCAGAGTATCCGTGCAACATTTGACTACTCATGGAATCTACTCTCGTCTGATGCTCAGAATACATTGGTTGCATTGGGTATTTTTGATGCTAATGGATTCACATTTGATGCAGCCGAAAAAATCGCACATGCAACGCCTGTAATTATCAAGCAATTAACCGATAAAGCGTTGATACAACGTTATGATCAGAAACGCTTTGCATTCCACCCCTTAATACGTCAATATGTTCGCGAACGATTGAAGCGTGACAATGAGCTACATGAATCCATCAAAACACAGTTCAGTGAATATTATTTTGGCATTGTGATGGATCAAATTTATGGGATTCGTAAACATATAGATTTACGGATTGTTCGCCGCTTTGCACAGGAAATGTATAACTTATACCATGCATGGCGGATAGCAATGGAGCAGGGGCGAATAGATTGGATAGAGAAAGCTGCCGAAGTAGGATATTTGGCAGAAGCTATGTCACTGTGGCGAGAGGCAGAACAGTTATTTGGCATCACGATGGAATTTGTGCCCAAAGAATATGAAGTAATTCACGGGCGATTATCAGCGTTTCGTGCAATTTATGCTTACCGTATATATGATATTGAGAAAATGCGTGACTATGGTTTACGTAGTTGGGAACTCTTAAAAGACACCCCTTACGCTCTAGATGCAGCATCAGCACTGGCATATCTCGCCGTAGCTGAGTCGTTTCTAGGGGAGGTTGATAAAGGGTTCGAGTTACTCGATAAAATCGAAACTTTGTTGGAGCGTGATGATTTGCCCGATCATGCATACGCCGAAGGGATCATTCAAGGCGCGCGCCCGACATTCCTCGTTTATGCAGGTCATGCTGAAGAAGCGATTCCTTTAATGAAACAAATTCATACAAATAAGTGGCATGAGGTTCATATCCACCTACCAGAAGCCTATATCGATTTGAATAAACCTCATGATGCATGGGAAGCATTAGAAAGACTCTATGATGTAGCATTGGATAATAAACGGTATCAGGCGGCTGTATATGCGACATTTTATTTGACAGTTATAGATGCCAATGCTTATTCCAAAGTAAAAGTCCTATCATATAGCTTATCTGAGTTAACACAGATTAGTGGACACTATCCAGCAATTGCTAAATATGCTCACTACTTTGGGACATTG
Organism: Anaerolineales bacterium UBA6055; assembly: GCA_002428985.1. Classification (GTDB taxonomy): domain Bacteria; phylum Chloroflexota; class Anaerolineae; order Aggregatilineales; family Phototrophicaceae; genus UBA6055. Next base: position 190,245 of record DIYL01000054.1, read on the forward strand.
CTCACTAAACGAGGTTATGAGGAGTGGGGTCGATTAATGTTCCTCGGGAATATTCATATGTTGTATAAACTCGGCGAAACATCGTGGATGTATTATTATAGTTTGCGTGTAGCTCGCGCTTTACAAACCTCTCAACCGGATAGGTCGGAAGCGATTTGTTCTATCCTAGCACATGACACCGTTGCACCAGCCGATATACAAGCTATGGCACATACAATGCTAAATCCGAATAAGCCCATAGGTGTATATAAAGACTTTATCTCGGCTATGGAAACGATTCTTGGCTAGAGCCTACTATTGACAGGCGAATGTATTAGCAAATAGATGTTCAATATCATCCGGTACAGATGTCATGTTTGCAACTGTACAAGCGTGCTGAACCCACGCATCAACAGACAGTTCCCATAACCCCATCGTGCCATCTCGGAGTAGACTGTAGACTCGTGTTCCATCTGAAAACAATGCGATCCCCCAGTCTGAAGAGGGTGTTGTTAGGGGTTGACCAATAGGTTGACGGCGGTCTATATCCCATACAACGACAGAACTATCACGTCCTGTGGTTACTAATACATCATCTATTTTTATGATGTCTAAAATCCAGTCTGAGTGGGCTTGTGGAAAGTGTGTATTCTGCCAAGTATCGGTATCCCACTCAATCACAAGTGCATCATACCCGACTGTGTACAACCTACCGTTATCATGAAGAACTCTAGTAACGACACCATCGTGACCACCAGTGATTACTTGAGTGACTTCAAGTGTCTCTGCTTGATGCAACCGCATCAGCCCGGTACGGTCAATTGACAAAATTTGATCACGATTAAGATAAGTAATAATCGCGATACTTTCGTCAACAGGTAGTATATGTGTTTGTTGTAGAGTATTGGAAGCGACATCCCACTGTAGAATTGCGCCTTCTTCATCGACTGATAGTAGCGTCTGCCCATCAGGGGCAAATGCCATATCTAGAATGATACTATTATGACCATGCAGAGTCATTGAATCAGATAAAGTATCTCGATTAGATAATTGGATCGTTTGGTCTATTAATGCGATTGCAACGAATTCAGTCGCGTCAGTATATGTGATGTCGGTCACAAATCCATTTAGAGGTCGAATTTCCTCTAGGCCACCTGTTTGTAAATCTAATACCTGCAACATCGTATCGGATTCACTAGGTTGCGTGACAATAATCACTTTGGTTTCTAAGGGTTGGCTTGCAATAATATTTGAACCGAGTGAATCGAGTGCGATGAGTGGATACGGCAAATTATCTAGCGCCCAATCGATCAAGATACCGTTACGGTCGGTGCTGAGAAAATGATTGTCAGATAATTGGGCAACTGCCCAAATAGGGGCAGTATGTCGGGTAAATGGTGCGTCAATACGTCGCCCCGTTGCTACATCCCATCTTTGAATAGTTCCATCGGCACTAGCCGTTAACATTTGATCTCCATCTGAGTCAAAAGAAACCTGACGTATCCAGTCGGAGTGACGTGTGGGGATTTGACCAATTGCTTGCAGATTAATCATATCCCAGACAATTAAATTTAAGTCGGCACCTGCTGATGCAAGTAATGTTCCATCAGGAGATATATCGAGTGACAGTACCCAGTTAGTGTGCCCTTCAAATTCATAAAGTGGCTCACCAGAAGACGCAGATATACCGTAAATAATACTGTTTTCACCTGCCACGAATAAAGTATCATTGACAGGCTGATAGGTAATTGCCAGAAGGGGGTTTTCACTAATCAGCACATCAAATAGCAAAGCATCATTCTCAAGATCAAATGCAAAGACGTTACCAGCACGATCTGCACCATACAAAATCATCCCACTATTGTTCCAGACTAACGCCCAGACCTCATCGTCACGAGTATCAGAGTGGATAAGATTCCCTGAAATACGATCTAGAATGGCATAACCGGATTGTCCCCCAACAGCAAGGTACATATCATCAGGGTGTGATGCAACAGTATTGAGCACACTCAATGAATCTATTGTGGCAAATTCTTGATGACTTTTTTGCTCTATATCCCAACGAATCACTTGATTAGAGTCACCAACAGTATAAGCAAATTTTTTATCTGAGGTCACAGCAATATCACGAATCGGTATGTCTTGTGAGAAATACATGTTAATCAAACGATGATCTGCAAGAACATTGGCAAGGCTATCGCGCGCTTCAAATGTATCCGCTGTTGTTACAGCTTGCGCTGCCAAAATCAAAGCCTGTCGTCCATTAGCCCTTACGTTCAGCGCAGTAGCAGCTAATGCTTGTGATTGTGACCGTTCAGATTGTGTATTGGCTCGGTCACGTTCTTCCAGAGCATCTTGTCGCGCAACTTGTGCCTGATTTTGTTGGTCAATTGCAATGGCTGAGACAATTATGGATGCAATTGTCAGCACAATGAGTCCAATCACAGCACCATACCGTAGTCGTCGTGATCGTTGTCGTAGTTGCTGGCTAGCTTGAATATAATGCCTATCATCTTGGTTGAGAACAATAACTGGATTGCCCAGTATATTTTCGTACTGAATAAGTTGAACATCGCGAGCAAGAAAACTGTTATTGTAGTCATTTTCGAGCCAATTTTGGATGCTGATGTTTAGCCGGCGATACATGGTTAAGGTATTGCGATTTTCAGCAATCCATAACTGGAGTCGTGTCCATGTACCTAATAGTGCTTCATGTGCAACCTCAATCGTGGGTTGTCGCGAAATGGGGTCACGATCAAAACTCAGTAAACGACTGTCGCCAAATTTGTTGATCACAGGTTTAACAGTCTCCAGAGTATCAATGTTTATTGCATTTTCCCACAAAATTCTACGCCGAATGGCATCATTAGATTCCGATAGAATAATCAACTGCAAAAACAAACGCTCAGCAATGCGCTGTTCAGCTTTCGACAATGTGACATATACAGATTCTGCACTTTGAACTACTGCTCCTTGTAAACGCCCCATATTTTCATAACTTTGGAGTAGCAATGTTTGACCTGTGCGTTGCTCAAAAAGTTCAGTGATAGCAAATTGAAGTAAGGGAAGGGCATTTGGTTGATCAATTGTGTCAGCAATTAACTGAGTTACTAGACCAGATTCAACAGTACAACCTACTGACTGAGCGGGTTCTGTGATGACATCGGCTAAATTGGTGGGGGACATTGGTAAAATAGTAACTGTATTACGTTGAATTAATTCCCCAAGCTCGCGGTAAGCAAGTGGCTTATCATAAAAATCAGCGCGTAATGTCACGACGATTGTTATATTTAATGTTGACTTTGAAAGTTGAACAAGCAACTCAATAAATTGAGCCTGTTCTTGACTATCTGTTACTTGGGTGAAAACTTCCTCAAATTGATCGATCAGCAGAAATATGGGTATTCCACCAACCATTTGACGAATCATTTCACTTGAACCATCTGGATCATTTTGGAGTGCATTAATGAAGTTATCTTGCGACTCAAATGCAATACTATTGAGTTGTTGTGCTAATGTTTGAATAGGTGTTGTGCCCGGTGTCATCGTGATATACAGCCATGTTCCCGAGTCATTTATGACTCCTGAGCGTAGCCGTGGAATCAAACCTGCACGAACAATACTGGACTTACCACTTCCGCTTGCTCCAATGACTGTTAAGAATGCTGGTTCGTCATGCTCATGTTGATTTTCTAGACGTTCAAGCATTTGTTGAATCACAGCACTACGCCCATAAAAATCATTTGCATCTAACTCACTAAATGCATTTAACCCTTTATATGGATTGCGATTAATGACAAGTGGCTCATCAGAAAACTGAACTGTATCTGTTAGTTGCTGTCCAAAATCAATCGTCTGGAATTGTTGAGTTGCGACAACATTGGATGCCGCAGTAAAGGTTGCGTCCGGTACTTCACGTAATACAGCAACAAGCTCATGGACAAATTCCATTATATGCTCATGCCGATCTTCAGGTAACTTGGATGATGCTCGGAGTAACGGAATATCTAACTCTTCAGGCAGATCAGTTCGATACTTACTGACTGAAGGAAAAGTCGAGTTAATTTGTTGCATGAGAATGTTATCAATCGTATCGCCAGTGAATGGTGGACGTCCCGTAAGAATCTCATAGGTGGCTATGGCAAATGCATAAATATCACTCTTATGTGTGACTTCATCTTCGAGGATCAGCTCAGGAGGCATATATTCAGGTGTTCCCAAGCGCATAAACTCAGGGTCAATGGACGCTTTTCGTTGGGATTCAATAGCAATACCAAAATCTGTCAGATAGAAATTATTATTATCGTCGAGCAAGATATTATCGGGTTTAATATCGCGATGGATGATATTGTGCCGATGAACAAAATCAAGCGCTGAGCCAATTTGTGTGAGCATAGAAATCAGTGTACTCACATCATAATTCTGCGATACGTCAGTTCGTATGCTACCACCACTTAACCAACGCATGACAATGAATGCACTATCAGGCTCACGCCAAAAATCATGGATTGGTACGATATGCGGATGTTCTAGTCGGGCAATAATTTGCGCTTCAATTTCAAAACGTCGGATGAAATCTATATTTTTGACGATTCTTTGATTATCGATGGATTTAATAGCAACATCACGTTGGACACTATTTTGATGAGCACGATAAATAGACCCAAACCCACCTTGTTGTACAAAGTCTAGAATATGATAACCACGTAATAATTGTCCAACATCTAATGGCACGCAATCAACCGATCAATTTAATCTGCTACCTTAAAATTGTAATTGAAAATCACCTCAAGTAACCGTTCAAACTCTTGTTTATAGTGCGCCTGTTGTTCACTAGGTACTAAAGGCAACTGTTGCTCTATAAATTGTTGCGTTAGGTCTGCATCGGGTTGAAGCAATTGAGGGTCAATTGCTTGTGTGGTTTCATCAGTGACTGGTGTATTCATTATTGCCGAACTATTTTGTAGGAACTGCAATACTTCATGTTCAATATTAAATTCAACAACAATTGATGATTGTTTTAATGAGATAGATGTAATCGAAATTTCGCGTATTGAACGTTTCTTTGCTTGATCTAACGTTTTCATCATCGTCATTATTTTTGACAGATAGGGCATAAGAACTTCACTAATATAACCCGGTGCTAATCCTAATTGCTGTGGGTTTACATCAGTCGTTTGTAACACAAGTTGATTGGCTGCCGACTGATTAGAAATAGGCATTGTATGTGATGGTGAAGGTATTGGTGTTGGATCGTCTCTATATGTAACAGAAAGTCTTACTGTACCAACTTGGAATTGATCCCCATTGCGAACAGGGTATCGTTGATGTGGGAGTAATAATTTACCATTTAACCAAGATCCATTGCGGCTTCCCATATCCTCAGCATACCATGAATCAGTCGAGAATATGAAACGGAGGTGTTTACGAGAGATACTTGAGTAGTTGATGGGCAGACCACTGACATCAATATCTGGACGTTGCTCTGAGTTCGGATCTGCACGTCCGATGATAATCTCTCGGCGATTTGTGAAGGTTATAGGCGTATCTGCACCGCTGATATCAAGAGTAATCGATGGTTTAGCAACCCGCTCTTTATCCAACTTCATCCGGATACGCGCAATTGAGTCTGCAACAGACACAGTTGTACTTTGTTGTCTTTTTCTCAATGTATCACTTGTTTCGGGTGTTTCATTGATCATTGCTTCATCAGGCTGGGAAAGTGGCGATGAATCCCCTTTTTTATCTTTAGTCATAAATAACCTCTTAATTTCTTAATGTCGGATAATATCCCCAAATACCCTGTAATTATTTTACAGTTCTTGTAAGATTTTATCTCCCAACTTTAGTTAGTTGTTTTCTAATGATATTGCTTCAATATCATCATGATAGGAGATATCCTTCAATCTTATTTATGCAGATTGAAATAACATTCAGTTATTACCGGAATTATTGTTATGCCTGCTATAACAATATATTTAAAATAATCAATATTGGTTTTTAAATATATAAACAACTAATTATATATTCTTTATTATATCATAATTACGTAATAAATGTTACATTCTTCATTAATTCCGTACGCTTAATTGTAAACAAGTGCTTATATAAGTTTATATTTCGAAACGAAACAATTGCATTAATATCATATTTTGGGGTTTTGCAAATTATAATACACACATTTCAATAAAATTAAGTGTCGCACATATAACAAAATGTCTTATGTGGTAAGTGTGAGTGCTTGATGTATATTGTCGACAATCCAATTGCTATATAGTTAGATTATCGCTAAACTAAGTCGTCTATGGTTTATATATAAGAATAGGACATGATATATGACAGGAAAAATAACTGGTATTTTTAATATTCTTGCGACACCGTTTACGGCTAATTATGATGTTGATTATGATAGTCTTAAAAATTTAGTCGAATTCCAAATGGATAAAGGCGCATATGGATTGACCATCCTCGGTGTGATGGGGGAAGCTGCAAAACTTAGTGTTGATGAGCGTAAAGCTGTCATGGACACAGTCGTTGAAACAGTTAATGGGGCAATCCCTGTTGTCGTTGGGACAAGCCATCCAGAAACAGCAACATGTATTGAGTTAAGCTCCGCTGCCTTCTCGGCAGGCGCAGACGGTGTAATGATCGCCCCACCTCGCATGGAAGACAAATCCGATGAAGCGATTATGGCATTGTATAGGACCATAGCCGAGAAGATCACTGATCCAATTGTCGTGCAAGACTTCCCACCAATTAATGATGTGCTGATGTCACCTGATTTGCTAGCCAAAATCGCTGACGAAATCCCTAATGCACGCTACCTCAAGCTAGAAGATCCACCGTTGATGGAAAAAATTGGTGCAATCCGTGAACGTACCGATAAGTTTGAGATTTTTGGTGGTCTTGGTGGTATGTTCCTGTTGGAAGAGCTTAAGCGCGGTGCATCCGGTACAATGACAGGCTTCGCATTTACCGAAATCTTGGTCGCGGTTTATGATGCATTTAACACAGGCGAGTTAGATACTGCTGAAACTATCTTTGACAAATATCTACCGCTTATTCGCTATGAAAATCAACCTCAAATCAATCTCACGATTCGTAAAGAATTCCTCAAACGACGTGGCGCGATGGTAAATGCAACCCCACGTGAGCCGTTTAATCCAATTGATGCAGGTACACATGAGGAAATTTCATGGTTGCTCAAGCGCGTTGGCATTGATGATCCAACAGTTAAGTTGAAGCTCTAAAACCAATCACACTGTGAGTAAAGGATAATCTTGGCGATGCAACGCAAACAAAAATTACCAGAAATTCTCGCATCCGAACTCTATGATGGTGAAGAAGTTGTCTGGTGGGGACAACCCATCCCGACGCGCTTAGCATTTGATGTAAATATCATGAACTTAGCTACAAGTGCTGGGCTAGCTGCTTTCGCCATATTTTTCTATACATTTACACAAGAGATGTTTGCTGAAAGTGCAATGCGCTCATTCAGCGTTAGTAGTCGAGGTGACGGAATTCGCTCATTTGTCCAGCTTATGTTCACGATTGTCCCCTTGTTTATGTTTCTGAGTGCAGCTTGGACAATAATTTCACCACTAAAGAACTATGTTGCTGGATTACGGACATACTATCTGCTTACGAACCAACGCGCTGTTATCGTCAAAAATCTATTATCGAAACAAGTGCAGTCGTTTTATGATGAAAATGTTGACAGGTTGAATGTAAATCACTTTGGGAATGGGGTGGGTAGTATTTTCTTCGCGACAGAACAAATTACACGACAAGTCCCAAACAAGAATCGTACTACTACTGTCACAGTAAAACACGGATTTAGAGCGATTGCGGATGTACGAACTGTAGAAGATATGATGTCGCAGATTTTCTTCAACACAGATAAAAAGAAGAAGTAGAAGCACTGAGCACATCACATATAAGTGCCAGTACAATATGATCAATAAAATTAAAATAGAAGGACAAAAGTTATGGATCTCGGATTAAAAGGTAAGGTAGCGCTAGTGGCTGCATCCAGTAAAGGGCTTGGTTATGGTGTTGCCAAAGCGCTTGCAGAAAATGGCGCAAAAGTCTCGTTGTGCAGTCGTACTGAAGCAGATGTCCAAGCCGCAGCCCAGACACTGGCTGACGAATACGGAGCAGAGACAGTTGCCACAGCTTGCGACGTAACAAATCCTAATGATATTCAAGCATGGATTGATAAAACTGTTGAGGCGTGGGGTCAAATTGATTGTCTACTTGTAAATGCAGGTGGTCCCCCAGCAAAAGTATTTAAAGATATTACAGATGAAGAATGGCAATCGGCATTCGAACTCACATTGTTGAGTAGTGTACGTATGATTCGAGCGACTCTACCGCATATGACCGATGGTGGTTCAATCCTAACAGTTACATCTTCATCAATCAAAGAGCCTATCCCACGTTTGGGTCTTTCGACTGTGATGCGTTCGGGTGTGATGGGGTTAGTTAAGACACTAGCTGATGAGCTTGCAGGAGATGGTGTTCGCGTCAACAATCTAATCCCGGGGCGAATTGATACCGACCGTGTCAAACAATTAGATACCAATACCTCAAAAGTCCTAAACATCGGGATTGATGAAGTCCGCGAACGTAGTAAAGCTAAAATCCCATTGGGACGCTACGGTAATATTGATGACTTTGGAGCAGCAGGTGCATTTTTATTGTCACCAGCGGCAAGCTATATCACCGGTGCAACCTTGCGCGTTGATGGTGGCGCAATGCGATCAATGTAGCCATTAGATCACTTAATGGAGAGGCTATTATGTCTCTCCAAACAGTCGTAAAACTTGTTTTTGCATTGTATGACATTATGCGTTACAAATTAAATATTGTTTACGTTCTAGTCAGGAGTGCAAGATGAGTGATAATCTAAAAATCGGGTTATTTGTTGGTATGGAATGGTCGTGGCCTCCTGCATTTATTGATGAGGTGAACAACCGAACTGCTGAAACAGGTGTTACCGCTGAATTTGTGAAAACTGGTGGCATTGCTGAGAATGTCGACAATCCATACCGTGTCATCATTGACCGTATCTCTCATGAAGTTCCATATTATCGTTCGTACCTCAAAAACGCGACACTCCAAGGTGTAAAAGTTGTCAACGATCCATTTATGTGGACTGCCGACGACAAATATTTTGGAACATCACTTATTAAAAAGCTCGGGGTTGCTGTTCCTAAAACGTATGTCCTCCCCAATAAAGACTATGTACCCGGTATTGATCATGAGAAAAGCCTGCGTAACCTCGAATCATCTATTCAATGGGATAAAATAGTCGAAGACTTAGGTGGTTTCCCTCTCGTGCTAAAAGATGCACATGGCGGTGGATGGAATGCCGTCTATATCGTGCACTCTATGCAAGAACTATGGGATGCATACAACGAGAGTGGGCTTCTCACAATGATTCTACAAGAATTTGTCGAGTGGGACATATATGCGCGCTGTATGTGCCTCGGGCAAGAAGAAGTCCGAGTTATGCAATATAACCCGAATGAACGCTACTATTATCCTGAACCGGAATTTGATGATGCACTGTTTAAACACATCCATGATGATACACTCAAGATTTGTCAGGCATTTGGGTATGATATGAACACCTGTGAATTTGCAGTCCGTGATGGGATTCCCTATGCCATTGATTTTATGAACCCTGCCCCTGATATGGATGTAAACTCCCTAGGTCAAAATCACTTTGACTGGATGGTCACAAAAATGGCGGATCATATGATACGATTTGCTAAAAGTGATTCACAGACCCGTAAGCGGTATGACTGGGGTCAAAAAGCAATTGATGCCGAAAGCCAATCTGATGCTGAATGATGCAATTCAGTATTATCATGATCTGCTGACACCATCCTTTGCACAAGAGATGGATGCGGTGATGCGTCATCGCCTAAAAGAAGAAACCCTCTACTTTGGCTCACGCCCATTATGTGTGGTATTGCGTCCTCATTTCTATACCGAGACAAATTGGAATTTTGTCAAAATGGGGTTGGAAACAGTTCTCACAGCTTTTGAGAAATTACATCATGCCCTATTAGAAGACAAAAACCTTCGTGCACAGTTACATCTTGACCCATATGAAGAAGAACTACTCCATATTGATAATCCTGCTGTACCGCCGTGGACAAGCTCACGGCTTGACACATTTTTCCTACAAGACGAAGGCATTTTAAAAATTGTCGAATACAACGCCGAAACACCTGCAGGCATCGGTTATGGTGATGTACTTGCAGATGTATTTAACGAATTACAGGTCTTGCGTGAATTTAGACAAAAATATCATGTCCGACAGATTCGATCCCTATATACATTAAGTACAGCGTTAATTGATGGGTATCGTAAATGGGGAGGAAAACAAGAAAAACCGCACATTGCGATTTTGGATTGGGGTAACGTCCCAACACTAAACGAGCATGTCATTACTGCCAAACATCTCCAAAAGTTAGGGTATCCTACCCAACTTGGAGACCCTCGCCGTCTTGATTATCGCAATGGTCATTTATATCTTGGCGATTTCCGCATTGATATGATTTATAAGCGTGTGTTGTACAGCGAATTATTTAATCAAATGGGTATGAATAATCCAATTGTTCGAGCAATACGCGACGGCAATGTTTATATCACGAATTCAATTAGTGCCAAAATGCTTGCAAAAAAGGCGAGTCTTGCACTGCTTAGCGATGAGAGAAATCAACATTTCTTCTCCTCAGAAGAAAAACAAGCCATTAGTGACTTTATTCCATGGACACGTGTTGTAGAGGAGCGCAAAACAATTTATCGCGGTCAAGAAATTGACCTGATAGATTATATCGCACAAAATCGCGATCAGTTCACGATCAAACCAAATGATGACTATGGTGGTAGTGGGGTTATGCTCGGTTGGCAATCGTCAGCAGGCGCATGGGAGTCCAAACTCAAACTTGCGCTGGAACAACCCCATGTCGTGCAAGAGAAGGTACAAGTTGTCGAACGTGATTTCCCAATGTGGATTGATGGCGGGGTAGACATCAGTAAACGCTATGTTGATGCAGACCCTTATATCTTTAATGGTAATACAGTTGATGGTGTCTTGACACGCCTATCACCACTGGAACTTCTGAATGTTACAGCAGGTGGTGGATCAGTTGTCCCAACTGTGGTCATCAGCAAAAAGTAAGCCAAAACATATAAAGCGTAACCTCAATATAAGTTACATTAGGGTTACGCTACTTCGTCATAAAACTTACACATTAAAGCGAAATTGAATTACATCCCCATCATCCACAATGTAGTCTTGCCCCTCGACTTGCATTAGCCCTGCCGATTTAATGGCGTTGCGATCACGATGTTCAGCGAAGATCGCATATGGGATAACCTCAGCCCGAATAAATCCGCGCTCGAAATCAGTATGGATTACACCAGCGGCTTTAGGGGCTGTCCAACCTTCATGGATTGTCCATGCGCGAACTTCATTGTCATTATATGTGAAGTAACTGATCAGCCCAAGTAGGTGGTAACTCTTTCGGATTAACTTTTCGAGCCCACTATCTTGAATATCATACAACTCGAGATATTCTTCCCGCTCTTCTTCACTGAGCCCTGCCATTTCTTGTTCGAGGCTGGCGCATACAACAAGGATTTCTGCTCCTTGCTCTTCTGCAACTTTGCGGGCAGCAATCACATAGTCATTATCTTCATTTAAATTTTCTTCACCGACATTTGCTGCATAAATGACAGGTTTAGCGGTCAAAAAGCGCATTTCTTGATTAAGCCTAACAAATGCGTTGTCTTCGCGATTCGGGTATGTCCATAACGGTTTGCCTTCACCGATGTAATCTAGCAAGTTTTTTGCCATCTCAAATACAGGTTGCAGTTTTTTGTCACCCTTGACTTCACGCTCTAACTTTTCCATACGCTTTTCAAGTTGTTGTAAATCAGCAAGCGCTAATTCGGTGTTTATTACCTCAATATCATCGACTGGGTCAGGCTTTGCATTCACATGGACAACATTATCATCATCAAAACAGCGCACGACATGTAATATCGCATCCACATCGCGGATATTCCCCAGAAATTGGTTACCGAGTCCTTCACCTGTACTCGCACCTTTAACAAGCCCTGCAACATCAACGAAGTCAACAGTCGTGTGGATAGCTTGTCCAACCGATACAATATCTTGCAAGTTCGTTAAGCGGTCATCAGGGACAGGTACAACCGCCTTATTGGGTTCAATTGTACAAAAAGGGTAATTTTCTGCCGCAGCATTTTGTTCGCGGGTTAGGGCATTGAAGAGGGTACTTTTACCAACATTGGGTAACCCTACAATTCCGATACTCAAACTCATAATTCGACTTCCTTAGCTATCAGATGAACCTTCATAGTACAAAAGTTAGCATCACATATCTAGCGCAGGTCGTTCTCCATGCATTTATGGTTTACCTATAGATGCACTTTAATCAACCAACTCCACAAATTGCCGATCATGTAACTCATGATAGAGACCACGTTGACTAATGAGTTCAGTATGCGTTCCTTGCTCTATGATTTTTCCCGCTTGCACAACACAAATTTGATCGGCATTGACAATCGTACTAAGGCGATGCGCAATCACGATTGAGGTACGGTTTGCCAACAATTTTTTGAGTGCATCTTGAATGAGCGATTCGGTGACCATATCAACACTCGATGTTGCTTCATCCATAACGAGAATACGCGGGTCAGCGAGAATTGCACGAGCAATTGAAATCAATTGACGTTGTCCTACAGACAGATTTGCCCCGTCTTCTAAAATTTCCGCGTTGTAGCTATCTGGTAACTTATCGACAAATGAATGCACATTGGCTAATTCTGCGGCACGAACCACTTCATCAATAGAAGCTGACGGTCTACCGAAGCGAATATTATCTGCAATTGTCCCAGAAAAGATAAATGGATCTTGTGAAACAAGTCCCATTTGTTGGCGCATAGATATTTGCTTGACATCCCGAACATCAATATCATCAATATAAACAGTTCCATCCGTAACATCATAGAAGCGTGCAATTAAGTTAGCAATAGATGTTTTCCCTGCACCAGTCGGACCGACCAATGCCACCATTTGCCCCGGTGCAATATCAACATTGATGTTGTGTAAGACTTTTACATGATCTTTGTAGCCAAAAGATACATTTTTAAATTTAATATGTCCTGTAATCGTAGGCATATCAATCGCATCTGGTTTATCATTCACAGCCGGTTCAGTGTTTAATAGATTAATCACACGTTCACCACCCGCCATCGCCGTTTGCATGGTCGCATAAAGCTGGCTAAGTTCTTGAACTGGCAAAAAGAAGCGGTTGACATATGCGAGAAATGCAATCACTGTTCCGAGTGAAATGGTGCCATTCGCGACGCTAATCCCACCAAATAATAAAACAATACCCGTAGCAACCATGCTCAAAAATTCGACTGTTGGCAAGAAGATAAACGACAGCGAAATTGCCTCAATATTCGCATCACGGTTGGCTGCGTTGACTTCATCAAAACGCTCGGATGTACTACCTTCGTTCGCAAACGCCTGAATAACTCGAATACCCGTCAGATTCTCAGCAAGGTCACCAATTAGATGAGCATTTTTTGCGCGAGTATTGCGGAATGCTGTTTTTGCATATTTTGCAAAGATCATCGTGGCAATGACGATCACCGGGATAATAGCGAATGTCACCACCGCCAATTGTGCATTCAACGATAGCATCACAAGGATAATACCAGTTAGCAAAATACTATCACCAATCAGTGTAATCAACCCCTGCGATAACAACTGATTAATGACTCCAACATCGCTAATCACACGGGAAATCGTCACACCAATAATATGTGTATCGTGATAGCTGAGCGGTAATTTTTGTAGATGCGAGAATAGTTTGCTGCGTAAATCAGATAGTACCTTTTGCCCAACCCAACTGAGGAGATAACGCTGTGTCATAGATGATAGATAGAGCACAACAAATGCAAGCAACATGACAAGGGCAATTTCGTTCAATCCCTCAATATCACCTTCAATAATTGGGCCGTCAATTGCAACTTTGACAAGAAAGGGAGATAGTAGCGTCAAACCAGTTGTAACCAGCATCGCGATAAATGCACCAACCATCCGCAATGTATACGGTTTGACAAACACAAGTAAGTATTTAAATACCTTGAGGTTAAACGACTTACCATCGACTTTATCGGCATAACTTTCGAGGTTACCGCGTGGTCCACCAGTACGGACACCAGCTGATCCAATTGAAAATCCCATAACTTTATCTCTCCTCACTCACGCAGATTACGATGATAAATTTCGGCATAGAGTCCGGATTCTTGTAGTAACTCTTCATGTGTTCCCGTTGCAGCAACGCGACCATTATCAAGTACCAACACTTTATCCGCCATGCGAACAGTACTCAGGCGTTGTGCGATGATAAAAGACGTGCGCCCTTCCATCAGTCTCTCTAAGGCAATTTGAATTAGTCGTTCTGTTTCCGTATCGACACTTGATGTCGCATCATCCAATAAAAGCACACGTGGATTCTTGAGCAATGCACGAGCAATCGCAATCCGCTGTTTTTGCCCACCTGACAAGGTCATCCCTCGTTCACCGACTTCGGTATCATAACCATCGACCATCTCAACAATGAATTCATGAGCTTGTGCAGCTTTAGCCGCGTTTATAACATCTTCTTCGGTCGCATCCGGTAGGCCAAAGGCAATATTTTCGCGGATCGTAGCCGCAAATAAGACAGTTTCTTGCAAAACGATGCCTATTTGATCGCGCAAGGAATTGAGAGTAACATCGCGAATATCATAGCCATCAATTGTGATTTTCCCGTCTGTCACATCATAAAAACGTGGGATGAGGTTGATAATCGTTGATTTGCCGGATCCTGTTGCCCCTAATAACGCAACAACTTCACCCGGTTCAGCTTCAAAATGTAAGTTTTTGAGTACCGATTGCTGGTTGAAATAGGAAAAAGATACATCCTCAAACATTACACGACCCTCAATATCAGGGAGTTCGTGGGCATGTGGACTATCTTCAACTTCGGATTGTGCATCAAGAATGCTATAAATCCGTTCACCAGCAGCTGAGGCCATCGCAACAGCTGGGATAATCACTCCTAAGCGGCGCACAGGCGTAATCAAAAGACCTAAATAAGTCGTAAATGCGACAAGTTCACCAATTGTCAATGATTGCTCTATAACTAAACGCCCACCATACCAGATAATGACGACGGTGCTCAAACTCGCGATAAAATCAATCAGTGGGATATGTTGTGTCTGCACCCTAACTTGTTTTTGTGCGAGATTGAACCACTTCTGATTTTCATCATTAAATCGGTCGATTTCTGCATCTTCTTGGGCAAAGGCTTTTACAATTTTTGAACCACGCAGATTTTGCTCGAGAACAGTTGTCATCTCAGCTAATTGTTGCTGGATGTCAAGTGATAATGGGCGGAAGATACGTCCAAAACGGTAAGCTATCCACGCGAGGAGTGGCATCAACAACATCGAGAGGAGTGCTAGCCCAGTATTCATGAGTAGAAGCGCAAAAAATGTAAAAATGAGCAGTGTTGTCGATTGAAATAACCTCAATACAGCACGACCTGTCAAGAAGCGAATGCGCTCAACATCGGAGATCGATCGCGCCAATAGTTGTCCTGTTTGTGCTTTATCGTGATATGCAAAGGATAGCGAGGTCAATTTTTCATAGATTGCATTACGAATATCATAGGCAACGCCTTGCGATGCAACTTCTGTCCAACGCCCGAGGATAAAATCAACAAATCCTTTTACCACCGTTAATAATAGCAATCCCACAACTGCGACCCACAATACATCAAGGTTTTGCTGAACAACCCCAACATCAATAATCCAGCGGATGACCTGTGGGATGATAATGGTTAAGCCATTGACAACCAAGGCAAGTACATACACGCCAATTGCGATGTTGCGGTATTTTACTAGAAATCCAAAACTGCGTCGTAGCGAACTTTGCGGTAGGGGCTTTACTTTTTGAGCCATAAGACATTAATTTCAATACTAAGTGGCGTAATAGTGTTATTTCATAGTCTTATCGTAACCGCGTTTGTAAAAATATTGAAAGGGTAAATCTTAATAATCTCATAGACTATTCAAGTTTTGCGAGTTTACTTGCCAACCCAATATAGGTTGCTGGAGTTAACTGTAACAGCCGTTGTTTATCATCATTAGGAATATCTAGTGTCGACACAAATTCTTGCAATGCCTCACGCGTGATATGACTGCCACGAGTCAACGCCTTAAGTTGTTCATACGCATTTTGAATACCATATTTGCGCAATATTGTCTGGACAGCTTCCCCGAGCACTTCCCATACATCATCCAAATCAGCAGATAGTGCGATTGGGTTAATATCCACTTTACCGAGCCCGCGTATCGCTGACAGAACCATTAGATAGCTATGGGCAATGCCTACACCGAAATTTCGCATAGCAGATGAGTCGCTGAGGTCGCGTTGATACCGTGAGACAGGTAGTTTGTCGGCAAGATGAGACAGCGTTGCATTACTAATGCCTGCATTGGCTTCAGCATTTTCAAAATCTATCGGATTAACTTTATGTGGCATTGTTGATGAGCCGACTTCACCTTCAACTACACGTTGCTTAAAGTAATTAATCGAAATATACATCCACATGTCGCGGCATAAATCGAGCATAATTGTGTTAAAGCGCATCAGATTATGGGAGATTTCTGCTAGAAAATCATGAGATTCAATCTGTGTAGTGAGTGGATTATGAGTCAATCCGAGACTTTCTACAAAGGATTGTGAAATTGCCACCCAATCTAATTTAGGGTAAGCGACAACATGCGCATTATATGCACCGACTGCACCACTAAATTTACCTAGGTAATCTTGTTGCTTAAATTGTTTGAGTTGTCGAGTCAAACGATACACGAATACGGATAACTCTTTTCCCATTGTCGATGGCGTAGCAGGTTGCCCGTGTGTACGTGCAAGCATTGGTACATCAGCAAGTGATTCTGCGAGAGCTTGTAATTGCGCAACAAGAGATTCTGCTTGGGGTAACCAGATTTTATATATCGCATCACGTATCATCATGGCATAGGCAAGGTTGTTGATATCAGCAGAGGTACAACAAAAATGCACAAATTCACTCACATCAGCTAATGATGTATCAGCAAGTTGGTCCTTAATAAAATATTCAACCGCCTTAACATCGTGGTTTGTCGTGCGCTCGATTTTTTTAATCGCATCAGCCGAACGATCATCAAAATTATCTACAATAGAAGTCAACCGATCTTTTTCGGCATCGGTCAACTCACGAACCTCGGACATATCAGTATTTTCTGACATCGCGATTAACCAACGCACCTCAACCAACACACGATACTTCATCAGCGCCCATTCTGATAAATGATCAGCAAGTGGTTCGGTTTTACTGTGATAACGTCCATCAATTGGGGAGATCGCCCGATGTGTCATATTTAGGTGTCCTTAAGCCGTGAATGATTTGTATAGAAGTGTGCAAGACACATGTAAAAACATCAAGATAGATGTCAGAACATCGCATATATTTCATTGTGAATAGGCAATAATTATTTGATAGATAACACAATATCACATAAAATAACATCAATTAACATCAACATCATAGGAGTTATATTTTGTCAAATACCGGTAAACAAGTTGCCTTTATTACAGGCGCGGGCAGTGGGATCGGGCGTGGTTTTGCTCATCAGATGGCAAAACTGGGCTATGTTGTGATCGTGACCGATGTAAATGAGGACAGTGCAACTGTTGTTGCAAATGAAATTATAGAAACAGGTGCAACTGCTATTCCCTATCAATTTGACATCACAGATGCAGACGTTGCAAAAACCATTGTTGATGAGGTGATTAAAAATTACGAACGGATTGATGTGTTGTTTGCAAATGCGGGAGCATTAGGTCCATCAGATTTCTGGGATATTCAACCCACAGATTGGGATGTGATGACATCTGTCAACATAAAAGGTACAGCAATTATTGCACAGCTTGTTGCCGAGCACATGAAAGCTCAACAGAGTGGGCGCATCATCACAACGGCGTCATATAATGCAGTGCGGGTTGCAGCTCATGTTATTCCGTATCGTGTCACTAAAGCCGCAATTTTGATGTTTACAAAGTGCCTCGCAATGGTAATGGCACCGTATAATGTGACCGTCAACGCAATTGCCCCAGGGGTAACAATGACCCCAATGCAAGAACTCTATGCACAAAAAACAGCAGATGAACGTGGTATCACACTAGATGATTATTTGGATGATCGTCGTTCACGTATTCCAATGCAAGAATTAACCACAATCGACGACCTCAATGCTTTAGCAAAATTTCTCACATCCGATGAATCACGATTGATTACAGGACAAATCATCGCTGTTGATGGCGGTGTCATGGCTTCGTCTTAGGGAGAACATATGAATTATCAAAGCTATAAAAAAGCAACACATGACATCCCAGAAACCATGTCTGCATGGTATTTGTATGGTGCAGGGATCGATAATTTTGGCAAAGATAATAAACCAATTTTCGAAGCTGTCCCAGATGTCCAACCAGATGAGTTGCTAGTGCGAGTTGATGCAGTTGGGATTTGTGCATCCGATGCAAAAATGATACGCCTTGGCAATACATATCCGCTATTTAGTGGGCGTGATTTAGTTGCTGAACCACCACGATTGGGACATGAACTTGCACTCACTATCGTAAAAATCGGTGAGAAATTACAGTCCGACTATAACATAGGGCAACGCTTGAGTATTCAACCAGATGTATTTTATGAAACCCAACGTAAGTGTATCGGCGTGATTTTACCCGGTGGTATGACACAGTATATGGTTATCGGGCAAGAAGTGCTTAATGGTGATGATGGCTCATATATTTTCACGACACCGGATTCACTATCCTATGCCGATGTCGCGCTGTTCGAGCCGTGGGCATGTGTTGACGCGTCATATCGTCCGTTTCGACGTTTACAGCCACTCGAAGATGGGGTGATGTGGATACACGGGCAAGGCGACTTTGAGATCGACTTTGACATTCCGTCACGGCTAGTAGTCGTAAGTGATGTCGCGCCGCATATAATCAATGCAATCGAAGCACAAAATGTCGAACTAATTATTGCCGATGTACCATACGAACAGGTTCAAGATAAATATCTACAAGATACAGGTATTGACGACATTATTTTGATTTCACCAGAAAAGCAAGAATTCATTACGAGTGCGCAAACATCATTGAGTAAAGCAGGTACACTCGTGATTGCTAGTGATAAACCACTTGATGATATTCATATCGATGTCGGTGATATTCACTATAACTTCACTGCAATTCTTGGAACGAATAAAAAACAACTCTCATCAGCCTATGGTGAAGAAAAAAATCGCACCGAATTAAAAAAAGATGGGGTTCTGCTGATTCATGGGGCAGGTGGACCGATGGGGCAGATGCATACCCAACGCGCCCTCACAATGCCAGATGGTCCGAGAGCAGTCATTGTGACTAACCGTGGGTTAGATCGTTTAACCGGACTTGAAAAACAATTTGCACCAATTGCAGAAAAGTATGGAAAACAACTTATTGCAATAAGCCCAACAGAACATCCGCATAAATTAGAAGAAACAGTTGCCGAGTTGACAGATGGGGTGCGGTGCGATGATATTGTGATGATGTTTCCTTCGCGAGAAGAAATTAGCATGCTGCGCGGACTGTTAAGTCCATCCGGTGTTTTGAATTTATTTGCAGGATTGCCACATGGTAATATGGTAGAGATGAACATCAATCCGATCTTGACTGATGGAATGCAACTTATTGGGACAAGTGGCTCATCTTTAAATGATCAAAAAGGTATCCTTACAAAAGCAATCGATGGAACAATTACACCATCGCAAATTGTCAGTGCAATTGGAGGATTGAACGCAATCAAAGACGCAATCATTGCAATAAATCACAAGAAATTTGGTGGTAAAATTGTCATCTATCCGCAATTTATTGAACTACCACTGATGTCCCTTGACAAACTTTATGATAAATTCCCAGAAGTCCATGCCTTACTTGGAGACAATATAACATGGACAAAACAAGCAGAAGAAAAATTATTTCAAACCTTATTAGGATAGCCTTATGTCAACTGTTATATCTGTAGACCTCGGTACAAGTCTTGTAAAAGTTGCTCTATTTGAAGACGGTAAATTACTTGGTGCAGTTAGTCGAGAAGCCCAAATTTCACAACCAGCAGATGGAATCGCTAAACAAGATGCCGATGAATTTGTCAAACTGACTATCGACTCCTTAAAACAGCTTATGCAAGTCTTGCCTGTCCAAGCTGATGATGTTGCTGGAATTGGGTTTTCTGGTCAAATGGGTGGCATTTTGGCAGTTGATAAAGATTTTAAAGCAATTACCCCATGGTACACATCAAATTTGGATAATCGCTATCTACCCGCGCTAGAACAAATGCGAGCAATTGTTGGTGATCGGTTGACGCAACTCAATGGCATGGAGCCAATCGGATCACCACGACTATGGTGGTTCCGTGATGAATATCCTGAATTGTATCCACGCATCGCAAAACTGCTCTTAATTTCTAACTATGTTGCTGGATCACTCGGCGACTTGTCCATAGATGATGCCTTCATTGATCCATCATACCTTGGTTGGTATGGCATGGCAGATACAGCAAATCGTCAGTGGTCAAATGAATTAATCACTGCATTGGACTTCCCACGTGATTTATTACCTAAAATTGTTCCAGCGAACAAGATTATTGGACATTTAAGCAAAACAGTTGCAGATATAACAGGGCTTAAACAAGGCACTCCCCTAGTTGCAGGCATTGGAGATGCAGTTGCAACAATGATCGGAGCAGGCTCTGTGAGGAATGGGCAAGTTGTTGATATTGCAGGAAGTTTCAATATTTTCTCATTCTGTACCAACCGCTATATTGATGACTTTGAAAATGGTCGTTTGCAATCGCTTCCCGGTCCAACAGAGAATCATTGGTATCCAATGATGTATATCGCTGGAGCGGGGTTAACACATCGTTGGTTTGCACAACATATTGATACACCAACATCAGCACAATCGTTTGATGAAATGTACAAACAATTAGATCAAGGGGCTGAATCCATTCCTGTCGGATCAAATAAGTTGCTATTTATCCCCCATATGTCAGGGAGAGCTTGTCCACCACTGCCACAGCTGAGAGGCGCATGGTTAGGTCTCAACTGGTCACATACTAAAGCCCATATGTATCGTGCATTACTTGAATCAATTGCTTATGAATACAATGAATCCTTACAAGTGGTTCGTGCGCATTTACCCGATATGGACATTCAAACGATACGTATTGCCGGAGGCGGTCGTCAAAGCCAGCTCTGGAATCAGATCAAATCCGATGTGCTTGGCATACCGTATCAACAAGTAAAACAAACAAGTTTGACAAATCTAGGAACCGCCATCATTGCTGGCAACGCTGTCGGTCTATACGACAATATTACTGACACAGCCGAGCAATTTACACAGTTAGGAGATCGCTACACCGTCAACCCAGATAATCATAAGGCATATCAAGCATATAGTCGTGTGTACAATCAATCTCATGAAGCTGTGGCACAAGTCACAAGTCAACTGATTGATATATAGTGAGCAGTTAACGATGCTACCTGAAGAACGTCGACGCACACTCATAAAAGAACTTGCTCAACTAGGTACGGCAACAATTGCAGATCTCAGTTCAAAATATCAAGTATCCACTATGACAATCCGGCGAGATTTGAAATTATTTGAAGACAATGGACTTGTTACCCTTACACATGGTGGGGTTGTTTATGATGGTGAAAAACCATCGCATAGCGAAATTTTTTATTCGGATCGCGCACAGAAAAATCTGCCTCAGAAGCAAGCCATCGCACGATATATTGCCGAGAACCTCATCAAAGACAATACTGTGCTCATTCTTGACCCAGGAACAACTGTCACCAGTATGATTCCATACTTGACTGATAAACAGAATCTAACCGTCATCACCAACGGATTACGAACAGTCAATGCGTTACACCAATATATGCCAACAGCCAAAATTCATTGTACAGGGGGTATCTTGCGTGAAGGATCGCTGACATTTATTGGTCCTGTCGCCGAACGATATTTTGAAGATACGTTTGCTGACATCGTGGTGATTTCTGGTTCAGGTTTTACACTCAAAAGAGGAATCACTGACCCCCAACAGGTCGATTCTCAAGTTAAGCGTGCTATGATTCAGTCTGCTAGGAACCTTATCGTTGCAATTGATTCTAGCAAATTTGGCACAACCGCAATGACTCAAATCTTAAAGACGGAGCAAATACAACTATTGGTAACCGATACAAATGCACCATCAGCTCTAATAGAGCAACTAAAGCAGATGGATATTGAGGTATATCTGGTTGATTACTAGCTTGTCTCTGTAAACAAAGATAAAGGCACATATTCTTGTTTTTGTGTTTTGTTTCCCTCTAATATATGTACAGCCATATCCAGAATACGCGGTGCATATTCATCTAAGTGAACATTGGTTGAAGCGATAAAACGTGACTGAGGGTTGTTGATTTCAACTCGTGCTTCAGGATCAGCATCTTGTCCAACAACAACAATATGTTCTTCACGTCCAATACGTCTTGCGCCTTCAATCACACCAAGTGCGACATCATCATTGATACCAATCGCCGCAATTTTTTCGTGCTCTTGCCAACTTTCTAATGCAGAAATCGTGCGTTGTGCTGTGATATCGCGAGAGTGACCACTATCCATATATAAGACATCTTTTTTAGGCATATCAACGTGTGTCATAAATGTATCAAGAGCCGACTTAATGCGTTCCTGCAAGACACTTGTCACACGCTGTTCTGTCATCAAGAGAACTTTATCTACTTGACCATTCCAATTATTAATCGTCCATTTCCCTAGAGCGTCACCCATAAGCCTACCAGCTGCACCATTATCAACGCCAAAGTAATAGGCTAGTGGAATAGGAATATCGATTGCAATCACAGGAATTTTCTTCATGCTAAACATCATACCTAATTGCGATCCCATGCGCTCATTTACATGGAAAATAATTGCAAGATCAACAGGCATTGAGACAAATTCATCCGCATTGGTTTTGGCACGTTCGTCATTCATATCATTATCGCGGACAATAAGACGAATGTCGCCACGTTGCTCGGCATAATGGATAAGCCCATCTGTCCGTAATTTTACTGAAGGGATTGAATCGGCAAAGCTAGAATAACCAATGGTATACATGATGATGCCTCCAATACAAAAGGGATTTTCTTTACTTTATCATGAAGATGTATAGAGTAATCATAATAATCCAAAGATTACAAAATTGTGATTAATTGACCCGATCATAACAGTATATCGAAGAGTCTACTTTCACACGTGTCAGAAGTTAGGGTTGACTATTTGTTTAGTGTTGGGTAACGAGCCGGATGTCAATCTTGCACATGTCATCCGAGATTATTCGAGTTCATGCATACATTCAAAAATGATTTAATTCTTCAAATAGCTTGACAATAATTTGTATCTATATATAATGTTGCTATAGCAACTATTTTTGGAAATGATTATGAAGTTTAGTTTAGATCAGTCACTTGGATTTATCACGAATCGTACTGCGAATCGATTGCGCGCTGAACTAGTTAATCGGTTTAAGCAAAAAGGCTATGATATCACTCCAGACCAATGGTCAGTACTTAATCGTCTATCTGAGGAAGATGGATTATCTCAAAATACTCTAGGAAAGCGTGTTGCAAAGGATAAGACGAACATTGCACGTATTGTTACACTTATGGAGAAAAAGGGCTTAGTACGCCGTGAAGCTGATGAGACAGACAGGCGTCAACTCAATATATACCTGACCGAAGAAGGAGAGAATATAAGTGAACAACTTCAAAATATCACAGAATCAATCCTTGAAGATGCGCAACGCGGTCTCTCAGCAGACGATGTCGCACATACGATTGGTGTACTTAATCAAATCTATGAGAATCTAAGCTAAAAAATTTTTCACATATTGTTGCTATAGCAACTTAATTAAAAAGTTAAATAATAGGAGACTAAAAACATGTCTAACAAAAGACTTCGACAAATCATACGAATTGTACATATTGTTGTTTCAGGTTTTATTCTCGCACTAGTTTATATAGAACCGATACGAGACAATACCGAATTTGTTGCCATCATACAACTTTTGTCATACCCGTTGTCGTACTAAGTGGACTAGCAATGTGGCAACAAGCTCTAATCACCAAGTTACGACGCAAACTGTCATATTCACACGTTTCTAAAAGAGTCTATGATAAATTAAAAATTATCAGATAAGGTCTTGTGGTTTGTATCATAATGCCTGCTATAATGTGGGGCATTCAGTCAGATTTAGCTATATGGAGCAGATTTTTATGTCAGACAAACCGATTCGTATCTTATGTATGTCAAATCAACACAAGGGTGATGAACTGATTCAGCAATTTATTGACGAAGGATGTAGTGTTGTCCTCTTAATCGATGAAGCACTTCGCGGTGAAACTTGGCCGGATGGGATCGATGAAATTGTATACACCCCTGACCTTGCTAACTATCAGGATGTGATCAATACCGTCACATGGATGTCGCGTGGTTGGGCATTTGATTTAATTTTCCCGCTTGATGAGTTCGAAGTTGAATTAGTCGGAATGTTACGCGAACATATGCGCCTCCCAGGGACAGGCGTTTCACAAGTCCGTCGCTTCCGTGATAAATTGACCATGCGTGATGTCGCCCGTGATGCGGGAATTGCAATCCCAGAATACACTCGTATTCTCAACTACGATGAATTGCGTGATTGGATGGGGCGAGTTGAGTTGCCTTGGATGCTGAAACCACGCATGGAAGCAGGTGCAATGGGTATCCGCAAGATAAACGACCCTGAACAGCTATGGCGTGCATTAGATGAACTAGGGGATGTCCAGAGTTATTACCTCCTAGAAGAATTTTTACCGGGTGATGTCTATCACGTTGATACATTAAGTATTGATGGCAAATCTGCATTTGTCAGTTATCAGAAATATGCTAATCCTCCCATTGATATTTATCAGGGTGGGGGTGTATTTTCAACCCAATCGGTAAAACGTCGTACCAAAGACGAACGCGAATTAAAAAAGATGAATGAAAGTATCATTCGTGAACTTGGAATTGAAAATGGAGTGACCCACGCTGAATTTATCAAAGCACATGCTGATGGTAAATTCTACTTCCTTGAAGTTGCAGCACGTGTCGGTGGTGCATTCGTCAGTGATATGATTGAAAAAGCAAGCGGGGTCAATTTATGGCGAGAATGGGCACGGCTTGAGCTAGCAAAACTTAAGGGTGAAAAATATGAACTTCCAGAAATCGCCAAGAAATACTCTGGCTTAGTGTTAACACTCGCACATCAAGAATATCCGGATACATCAGCATATGACGATGTGGAAATCGTGTGGCGGGCTGGCAAACCTTATCATGCAGGTTTAATTGTCGCTGATGATGATTATGATCGAGTTGATACGCTGGTACAACAGTATATAGAACGCTTCATGAATGATTTCAATACGAGTGCGCCACCAATGGGTACACAACGTACAGGATAGTTAATCGAAATTTTTAGTTTGCACTGGGGGTATTCTACGCTATACTGTCTGAATATCCCCGAGATAGAAATGTGGACTGCATGACATTACACTTCCCAATGGTAAGTAATTATCCAAATTACCAACCCAACAAAAACACACTTATGCCAACACCAGAGCGCGTAAACGCCAATCCAGACTACCGTGGTAAAGGTGTACAAATGGCGTTTATCGATTCTGGCTTTTCCAATCATCCAGATTTGGAAGGGCGTATCCTCCTACATGTCGACGCGTCGAATGATAAAATCCAAGAACAACCAAATGTCATGGAAACAACCATGATGAGTTGGCATGGTCAAATGACAAGTGTGATTGCCGCTGGTGATGGTAGACTATCTGATGGACACTATCGTGGTATTGCCAGTGAAGCCGAGGTGATCTTAATTAAGATCAGTACGCCATCATTTCGCATTAAAGAGCGTGATATTCTGCGTGGATTACAATGGATTTACGATGCACGCCATCATCATAATATTCGTGTCGTGAACATCTCTGTGGGTGGAGATTGGCATACTATTGACCCATCAAACCCATTACACATATTGGTGCGTCGCCTCGTCAATGAAGGCATTACAGTTGTTATTGCCTCCGGAAACAGGGGTAGCGATAAACTTGTCCCACCTGCATCCGCTCCAGAAGCAATCACTGTCGGCGGGTATGTTGACCATAACACAACCGATATGGACGCGTGGACGTTGTACCATCATAATCATGGCAAAGTATATGGTGGTAACTATAAACCAGAGCTCATAGCACCTGCACAATGGATTGCATCACCACTATTACCTGAATCTGAAACAGAAGCAGAGATCCATTACCTCGCGCGTTTCCTAACGGCACAATCAGAAGACGAAGCCCGAGCAATTATCCAAGAAGGTATGGAAGCATTGCATCTGAGTCACGACGAAGCTGAAACTTTAGATCACACATTGTATGACAAGTTGCAACATCGCATTTACCATCACAAAGTTATTGATGGCAACCATCAACACGTAGACGGCACATCCGTTGCCTCACCAATTGTTGCATCAGTCGTCGCACAACTATTACAAATCAATCCAAGTTTAGCACCATCCGATATTCGTCATATCCTCACCGAAAGCGCACAATCGACCGATCGATTTGCCACTCATTTACAAGGTGCAGGGTTCTTAGGCGCACGTCAAGCAATCGAGATGGTTTTACAAACAGCATAATTTCAGCAGATAGGCTGGGGGAGCACACAGATGCACCGAGAGTATCACAAATGGCATAGCCCTGCATTAAACCGCGACATGGAGCTTGTTATACATGGACATAGCGGGGCGCGGGTAATTGTATTCCCAACATCACAGGGACGTTTTTATGAATTTGAAGATCGTGGTGTAATCCAATCATTCGAGCATCATATTAACCAAGGTTGGCTACAATTCTACTGTGTCGATAGTATTGATGCCGAAAGCTGGTACGCGTATTGGGCACATCCCGGTGGACGCGCGTATCGCCATCATCAATATATGATGTATTTGTACCACGAAGTACTGCCATTAACCCGTCGCAATCCAAACCCATTTTTGATGACAGTCGGTGCGAGTTTTGGAGCATATCATGCAATGGGCTTCGGGTTGAAATATCCCGACCAAGTCGGACGCATCATCGGGTTAAGCGGTCTCTATGACATCACGTGGATGACAGGTGGGTATAGTGATGATTGGGTATATGCTTACAATCCAATTCAATTTATCCCGAACGAACACGATCATCATCGTTTGGAGCAAATGCGCCAGATCGACATCATTATGACATCTGGGAAAACCGATCGCTTGCACTGGAGTTCTCAGGAAATGACAAAAGTCCTATGGGATAAAGGCATCGGCAATGCGCTTCGGGCATGGGATGGTTGGGCACACGATTGGCCCTATTGGATCCAACAACTACACATGTACATCGACGGACAACGTTAGTAAAAACGGGGCAAATCTATTGCCCCATTCAATTCCTCTTAGAGTGACAAACCGTGCCCAACTTGCCATTTAGCCGAACCACTGTTTTTGCGCGGTAATTGTTCCATAGATTCAACCCATGTATAGCTCAATTTAGCTGTAAACAGCACATCTCCGTATAAGTTGTCAGCCAATGCGCTCGCTTCTGAGCCAGGGAGCCAAGCAGCAACAACTGCATCACAGTCATCTAGGACATCTGCAATAATCAGTGGACGCCCCGAATAAATCACCAGAACCAATTTGTCACAATTTGTACGAGTCGTTCTTATCAGTTGTTTTTGTTCATCCGTGATATTCAAGTCAGGGCGATCACCAATACCTTCTGCATATGGATCTTCTGCGATGACAACAACTGCAACATTAGCTCTCTCGTCAGCACTGCCATCAACCGAATAGGTTACGTTTTCACTGTGTTGACGGATACCATCAAGCAATGTTGTCCCTTTAGTAATTGCACCTACCATACCTTGCCAGCTAATTGTCCAACCACCGCATGCTAAACCGATGTCATCCGCTGCTTGACCTGCCACCAAAATGGATTGCTCTGATCTCAAGGGTAGGGCACTATTATCATTCTTGAGTAATGTCGCAGTTTTTTGTGCAGCTTCACGTGCAAGATCACGGTGATCATCTGCGCCGATATAATCCAGCCATTGTTCATGAGTATACGGTTGTTCGAAGAGACCAAGCTCAAACTTTACCGTCAAGATACGCCGAACGGCATCATCAATTCGTTCCAGTGTTACATCACCCGCATCAACAGCTTTCGTTAAAGTTTGGATGAACAGCTTATAATCGTACGGTACCATATTCATATCGATGCCAGCATTTATCGCTTTAACAACGCATGTATAGTAATCCTCAGAAATTTGATTAATTGACATCCAGTCCGACACAACAAATCCAGTAAAGCCCATTTCACCTTTCAACACATCGGTGACCAGATATTTGTGCGCGTGCATCTTGACCCCATTCCACATCGAATGCGAAACCATCACACTACGCACCCCGCCATCAATTGCTGTGATATATGGTGCAATATGAATCTTACGCAACTCGTCTTCGTCAAGTTGTGTGTCACCTTGGTCGATCTTAAACATGTCATCAGGAACTTGCCAGTTACCCTCTAATGTCCATTGAGGAATCTTAGTCGTCCCCCATGTTGTACCACCATCGCCAACAAAGTGTTTAGCACACCCTAGCATATTCACATCGCCGAGATCTGGATTTTGCAACCCCTCGAGGTAAGCTTGTGACATCTGAATCACAATATCTGTGTCTTCGCTATACCCCTCATAAGTGCGTCCCCAACGAATATCTTGTGGCACACTAACAGCAGGAGAGAAATTCCAGTGTACATTGGTTGCCAGCAATGTACGGGCAGTTGCTTGAACAATCCGACGCACGAGGTCAGTATCGCGTGATGCCCCCAAGCCAATATTATGCGGGAAGATGGTCGCATCTATGACATTGTTGTGTCCATGTACTGCATCCACCCCATAAATAGCAGGGATTGCAAGGCGAGTTTCTAGTGATGGTCTGATATATGACTGAACCATCTCGCGCCATGTCTCGGGTGTATTCACCTCGGGCACACCACCGCCACCACTCAGCACAGATCCAAGATAGTAATTCTTCACATCTTCAGGTGGAATACTATTTTTTTCTGCCTGTGTCATCTGACCGATTTTTTCAGCTAGTGTCATCCGATTCAGTAAATCGTCGACTCGGTCTACAATTGGACGACTACTGTTCTGATAAATTGAACTTATATTTTGCATGTCTAATTTCTCCAGATAATATCAATAAACAGGTTCTAGCAACCTGATGATCCATTTCACTTCATAACAATCTAGTTAGCCATACTACTAGAACGAATAACCAGCTCTACCGGCAATACAATGCGCCTTACGGGTTCTTTGGATGTATTGAGAATATCAATTAACGTCTCTACAGCTAGGGTTCCGGTACGATAAATCGGTTGTCGAATCGTTGTCAGGGAAGGGGATAACTGAGACGCACTTGGTAAGTCATCAAATCCAACAATTGCAACATCTTGTGGTACTTGGATATTCACCTCATGTAAAGCACGCAATGCGCCGATTGCCATTGAATCTGACTGTACAAAAACAGCAGTAGGTTTTTTGAGGAGTAGTCGTTGCATAGCTTCATAACCACTAGTCTCACTAAAATCTCCAACCTCGATTAATTCTTCATCAACAGCAATCCCGCGTTCAACCAATGCCTGACGATAACCACGATCTCGATCTACACCAGCCGTATTATAAATTGTGGCAATCTGTGCAATACGACGATGCCCTTGTTGAATTAAATGAGATGTCGCATAATGTGCACCCGCATAATTATCAACATCGATATAACTAATATCATCTTTTGTAGTGTCATGAGGTCTACCGATTTGTACAAATGGAATATCATATGCTTGAAGTGTTGGTATAAATGATGTATCGGTATGCTCGGCTGTAATAATCAGCCCATCAATCACGCCACTCCCAACAATCCGCTGAATCATTTTGCTTTCTTCTTCGACCGTCTGTGATAGAAACAACGAGACAATATAATCATTTTGATTACAAGCATGGGAAATTGCTTGGATAATCTGTGGATAATACGGGTCTGTGAATGCTGAACGAAGCACACTGGGCATAAACAACCCAATAATCCTTGACCGATTAGAAACAAGAGAGCGAGCAGCAGAATTAGGCTGGTAACCCGTTTCAGCAATTACCTGTTGTACTCTTTCACGGACATTTGGGCGAATATTGGGGTGATTATTAATCACGCGTGATACGGTCGAGCGTGATACACCTGCAAGTTTTCCAATTTCTTCTAAAGTCCAGCGCTTCATAAATTAAATCCAAAGTTTAACTCAACAGATTTTTGAGAGCGTTCTCAAAAATTTATATAAATTTAATCTTCCAATCGCTATATGTCAAGATATTTTATGTGATTTGATCTGCTCCAGATAAATTTTTATTTAATATTTGAGAACGCTCTCAAATAGTCTTTATCAATATGTATGACCTAATATTGTATGAAACAAAGTTCAGATAACAACTTTGACAATCCAATGCAAAATAGACCGCTTACTTGAACGGTCTATTGATAATACTAGGTTGCAGGTACTTTCTGTATGAGGTTATTTACTCAACAAGTAAATCTTGCAAATACCATGAATCAGAAATACTTGTTTTAGGAGTTTGAGGATTGTCTGCTAGTGATCGCCATTGCTGTAATTGCTCTATCATGCGATCAAACCATGTCGTTATCGTTGCATCTTCTCGGAATGACGGTCCAATTAGCTCCCTGTTATAATTACTATCTTGTGTAGTTTCAAATTCAGAAAGCATATCTGGAAGGTTTTGAACAGTCTCTTGAAGTTGACTCATAAAAGAATCATTAATTTCAAGATCAACAGACTGTGGAATATTTAACCAATCAAATGCTGATGGTTCAGTATCAGTGGTTGTTTGTGCAAAGACACCACTAATCAGTGATAGTACGAGGGTTCCTACAAGTAACAATTTGACAATCATGTTGCGATTCATCTTTTCCTCCTTAATCATAAGTGTCCAACATATTGTCGAAGCTCATATGAGCTTAGGAAGACCTGTTGAAGAAAAATCACAGGCACTATATTGAATTGAAATTCATAATTTAGGTTAAAAACAGAATATAAAACTCACATAAGACTCTATCAGAGATATATTAAAATTATTCATTTACATGAATTTTAAGACTTAGCCTCAGATTATATCAAATCGCGCAATAGTGATTGTATTGCTTGCATGGTGTTATATGCACTGAGTCCATTATGATTGTAAATTTTCAAATAGGTGTTTGCTTCAAACTCAGATTCGATATAGCGGGTTGCAGTCAATAGAATAACCGGAATATCCTTTGTTTCTGGATTATCTTGCAAGACATCCAACACATCAAACCCATTCATTTCTGGCATCGCAATATCTAACAATATCAAGTCAGGTTGTGTTTCTTGAACCATCTCCAAGGCTTGAATACCATCGTATGCACGAATAATACGGTATGGTTGCGGGATTAACTCAATCGTGCGTTGTACCAACTGTACAAACCCCATATCATCATCAACCAACAAGATTGTTTTTATATTGGGTAAATTCCGAATTCGATGTCGCAAATCATCGGCTTTTATCGGTTTTGGTAGGCAATCCAATACACCCAGTTGATCGACAAACCAACGAATACTTGGCAGAGTACATTCAATAATTGGGATGTCTTGATTATTTGATAAGTATGGGATCTCATCAGCATGATTCATAATAATTGCCGAGGGGTGAAGTTGTTCAACAGCTGGCTGGAGTGCATCTGCTGTAGGCACAGCAAATACATCATAAGCCTTGAGGTGACGCGTCAATAATTGGATAATACTTTCATCTTTATCCACCACAATTACAACTTGTTTATTGGAATCTAACACGGTGTTCTCATCAGAATTATTCGCAGACAACATCGGATTCACCGTGTTAATTGGTAGGGTAATCGTAAATGTTGTGCCTGTACCGACATCACTTTCAACTGAGATCGTTCCAGCGTGTGCTTCAACAAACCGCCGTGTAATCGTCAAACCCAAACCAGCACCGCCATGACTCCGACTCAGCGAATAATCTACTTGATAAAATTCGTCGAAAATCATATTAATTTTGTCTGCCGGAATCCCCTGACCTGTATCACTTACTTGTAAAATAAGCTCATGAGGAGTCGAATAAATTCTTAACGTGACCACCCCATGCTCTGTAAATCGCTGCGCATTGGTTAACAGATTAAGGAGAATTTGTCGTAAGCGCGTACGGTCAACTTCCATAAAGGGCAACTGATCCTGCACATCTATAATGAGTTGTACTTGGCTGTCATGGAACAAATTTTGGAGTAACACACTTGATTCTGTTATAAACTGATTGATATTGGTCATCTCAAAATTGATCGTGAAATTTGTCATTTCAATATGCGATAAATCGAGAATGTCATCAATCAAACCAAGCAGGTATTTGCTGTTACCATAAATTTGGTGGATGTCTCGCATGAAGCGTGGCGACACATTGACTTCTCCGTATACCTCTGGATTCAGGTACATAATTTCACTAAACCCCATAATCAGGTTTAAAGGCGTGCGCAATTCATGGCTGATATTGGCGGCAAAGCGTTCTTTCATCAGGCGGGCTTCATTCGCTTTTTGACGTGCATACACCAATTGTTGTTGTAATCGTTGCTGTGTTTGATAAGCTGTATCCAAGGACTTTAACGTTTGTAGGAGTTCAGCACGTCGATCGCGAGCTTGTTGTAAGAGGCGATCTGCACGATCATGCATGACACTGTACCATGACACTGTAATGTAAAAGGTTGAAATCGTCGTTAACGTCATACTCACCATGATACTAACCATCAATAACAGAACCTCTATCGGAAAATCCAAATAGCCTGAAAGATTGAGTAGGCTGACCATCGTAATAATTGCAATAGCCGACAAAATACTGCTATTAGACACCAGTAATCCACTAATCAGCACCAAGGGTACACTCAACAGCACCATCCAATCCTGAGGAATTGTTACGATACCAACAAACAAATACAGATGTAACATGAGCACTAGTGTATAACGTCCGACGTTTGTATGACGCTGATAGAGGCGATTCATTAAGTACACCATAATCGAAAGCGATAAAAATAAAGCACACTTTTCAGGAGGGAAAGGTTTCTCAAGTAATGTCAGATACGCGCCAATTAGTGCAAAGCCCGCAACAAGTAAAAGCATTTTGTGTAGAATTTCACCGCGCATATCCAACAGAATATCACGGAAATTAATGTTGTGTTGGTAAGGTAGGGTTGTTTGTAAGGTCATGACTACTCTTTTAAAATAACATAGTTTGCTTGGCAAAAAGCCACAGGATATAGGATAATCGCTTAATGGAATGAACTAAAATTTGAAAGTGACTTATGCTTAAAGCCTTATTTATATTAGACAAAACTATTTATGATTCGGTATATCCACCAGCCATTATAGATAACATTAGCAAACTCGTTGACATATATGCACCACCACAACACCCATCAGTTATTCAACAGAACCCTGAATTACTACAGGATATGGATATTCTATTTTCTTCATGGACATGCCCAACAATCGATGAAGCCTTTTTAGCCTTAGCCCCAAACTTGAAAGTCGTATTCTATGGTGCAGGTACAATCAAACATGTTGTGACCGACGCATTCTGGGATCGTGATATTCGTATTACACATGCTGCCAATGCCAACGCTATTGTTGTCGCACAGTTTACACTTGGGCAAATTCTCCTATCCTTAAAAGGTGTGTGGTCACATATCTATCATACAAAACAAGATCGAGCCTTTACTGCACATCGAGGGTTCCCTGGTTTAAGCAATAGTAAAGTCGGTATCATCGGGTTAGGGATGATTGGTTGTCACGTTTGCCGATTGCTTAATCCTTTTGATTTTGAGATTCTCGCTTATGATCCCTATGCTAATCAAAAGACAGCAGATGATTTAGGTGTTAAGCTTGTTGACCTAGATACTCTGTTTAAAGAATCGCATGTTGTTTCACTTCATGCACCATGGACACCTGAAACAGAGGGAATGATAACCGGAAAACATTTTGCCTCGATGCAACCCCAGACTGTATTTATCAATACCGCTAGGGGTGCGTTAGTACGTGAGGATGAAATGATTTCAGTGTTACAGAATCGCCCTGATTTAGTCGCTGTCTTAGATG
Source organism: Anaerolineales bacterium UBA6055 (assembly GCA_002428985.1). Lineage (GTDB taxonomy): Bacteria > Chloroflexota > Anaerolineae > Aggregatilineales > Phototrophicaceae > UBA6055. The sequence continues at coordinate 224,754 of DIYL01000054.1, forward strand.
TGACATATCCTGAGCCACCTATCAAAGACTCACCTTTGTATGATCTACCTAACGTCATACTTACCCCGCATATTGCAGGTGTAATTGAGCAAAATGAAACCAGCACAATGGGGCAGGTCATGCTCGAAGAACTACAGCGATATCTAAACGACCAATCCTTAGAATGGGAAATCACACGCGACAGACTTTCAACAATGGCATAGATCACCTATAGATTGATTTTTTTCAGCACACTTAAAATTTGTTCTTGTGTAACGGGTTTAGCGATAAATTCATCCGCACCGAGTGAATATGCCAATTCCGGGTCATGTATAACTGAACAAATTATCACAGGTATTTCCCGTGTAGATGCTGTTGTTCTTAGGTGTTGTAATAACTCCCAACCGTCCATATCTGGCATCATCAAATCCATAATAATCGCATCCGGTTGAATATCGGATGCAATATGCATACCGTCCGCACCATTGTTAGCAGTAAATACCTGATAAACATTGTCAGAGATATAATGATGGAGCAGATCAACCAAACCTTCATTATCATCAATAATCAGTACACGTGTCCCGTGGCTGTTGAGTGTAATCACCAACTCATCTTGCTGCATTTCATATGCCCAGCGTACCTGTTTCATCAATTGATCAATAACTTGCGAAACAAGCTCATCTGATGAACACGATATATGCAACTTTGCATCATCACCATCGATACGAAGCGTAATATCAACCAATAGTGTCTGTGATTGCTGTATCGCTTGGCTAAGTAAATTAATCAGAATTTGTTGGGCAATTGCTTGATTAGTAGAAATCATAACTGGATCATCAGGAATGACAATTTTAAGTGAGACATTCTTTTGATCAGCTAACCGCTGAACTGCTTTTACGGCCAATGAAAGGCTATCACTAATATTTACGCTGACAAATGTACGTTCCAGATATTTAATTTCCGATTCAATTGTTGATAGTTCACTCGCCTTGCGCATGGCAGGGGCAGTTGTTCGTTCATCAGGTGACATTGATGATGTATGTCGATTATGCTTTAGCCACATCATACTTGCAATATTTTCCTGTCCACGCTTCAAATCGCGATAAGCTTGACGGATAGAAATGCCGAGTTCATGAGCAGTTTCTTGCAGGGTCATATCGCCGACATAATGCAGGTGCATCAGATTATACAATCTCGCCTGAGTTGAACGAACAGAAACAACTTTGCCGGGGTTCAAGGTTTCAATAGACTCGATTAAATCGCGGCGTAGTTGATGTGCAGCTGATTGCCCCTGCGACATATCATAATACGTCATCAGTGGTACCTTCAGCAGTTCTGGAATATTGTAAAGATTACCTAGCGCATCTTTTATTTGTTCAACAAATATATCTGGAATTGGGTTGTTTTGTTCAGTCATGATAGTTTAGGTTATGTCTCTTATTACATTTGCACATATTGTACACCGTCACGTCATAATCTCAGAACATGACACGGTTATGACAGTGGATTTGTCACATTTGTGTCATATGGATGACAAAATATTGTAATTTTTAGCCAAACGGTTTGATATATTGATAGTAATGGTAACAGATGCACTACCGTTTACATGGATCTTTATCAAACTATTCGTTACAAATTTATGATTTTAGGAGTCTATATCTAATGAAATCACGTTTTTCTATTCTTCTTGTTCTAGGCCTTCTACTGACATTAGTCGGTGGTGTTTTGGCACAAGATACAGCAGGTGAACTCGAAATTTTCTCATGGTGGGCTGGTGACGAAGGTCCTGCTCTCGAAGCATTGATTGAACTATACTCCGAACAAAATCCTGATGTAGAAGTTATTAACGCAACTGTCACAGGTGGTTCTGGCGTTAACGCCCGTGCTGTCCTCAAAACTCGTATGCTCGGTGGCGATCCACCAGATAGCTTCCAAGTACACGCTGGCGAAGAATTAACTGGCACATGGGTTGTGGCAGATCGTATGGAAGACTTGACCTTCCTCTTCGAAGAACAAGGTTGGTTCGACGCATTCCCACAAGATCTCATTGACCTCATCACATACGAAGGCGGTATCTACAGCGTGCCTGTAAACATCCACCGTTCAAACGTTATGTGGTATAACCCAGCAAAGCTCGAAGAATGGGGTTTTGATGCACCGGCAACATGGGAAGATTTCCTTGGCTTATGCCCAACAATCCAAGAAGCAGGCGTAACGCCACTTATCGTTGGTGAAGCGTGGACAGTCAACCACTTATTCGAAAGTGTAGCACTTGGTGTTCTCGGTGCTGATGGTTGGAACGGCATTTGGACAGGTGAAACAACAGAAGCTGAACTTGTTCCTGTATTTGAAACATTCGGTGCAATCCTTGACTGCTCCAACATCAATGAAGATGCTGCTGGTTTGTCTTGGCAACAAGCAATTGATGCTGTAGTTGCTGGTGACGCTGCATTCAACATCATGGGTGATTGGGCTGCTGGATACATGACAACAACCCTCGAATTAGTTCCAGGTGAAGGTTACGGTTGGGCACCATCCCCAGACACCGCTGGTACATTCATGTGGCTATCCGACAGCTTCGGTTTGCCAGCAGATGCACCAAACCGCGATAACACCGTCGCATGGTTGACCACGCTCGGTTCCGTCGATGGACAAAACGCATTCAATCCGCTTAAGGGTTCAATTCCAGCACGTACCGATGCCATCGAAGCTGCATCTGATCTCTATAATGATTATCTACAATCGGCTGGTGCTGACTGGTTAGAAAATACATTGGTTGGTAGTTTAGTACACGGTACAGCAGCAAATGAACGCTTCATGGGTGACTTCAGCCAAGTGATGGAAATCTTCCTCGCTAGTGGTAGTCCAGAAGCGGCTGCAAGCGCAATGACTGTCGTTTGTACACAATCCGCGGCATGTGGTGGAATGTAATTTATTCCCATCGACATGGCATCTAGTTAAATAATTCCGTTGGGGAGGAGCAAGTTATTCCTCCCTGACATACCAATATATTCTTTCTAACCTTTTCCAATAGTACTGCGAGAAAATCGAATGCGTAGTCGTAGAGATCGCTTCATCGCGTTTTTGATGGTACTGCCATCGCTAATCGCCATCTATATTTTTGTATACGGTTTTATTGGGTCAGCGATTCAAACTTCCACAACCGACTGGGGCACAAACCCCGAACAGCCACCACTTGCTGTTAATGTCATCAAAAGTGATGTCGGGTTACAAAATTACGAAGGCATAATGACTGACTTGATGGAATTTTCATTCCGTAATTCATTAGCTAATACATTCTTCTTTACGGTATTTTTTGTTGGTGGCTGTTTGGTAGTTGGCTTAATCTTGGCATTATTGCTTGACCAGAACATCGCCGGTGAGGGACTATTCCGTACCATATTCTTATTCCCGATGGCGTTATCTTTCGTTGTAACAGGAACAATCTGGCGGTGGATGCTTCAGCCCAATGGTGGGGTCAATATTTTGCCACAACAGTTATTTGGCTTAGACCCACTCGAATTTAGTTGGATGAATAGTCGTGATGTTCTATTACCGTTTGAATGGGCACAAGTACCGTCCTTACTAACTTATCTTGGGATCATCATACTCGCATTTATGATCGTAAATTATGCAGTCAAAGGTCGCTGGCGGGCCAGTCAATATGGTGTAATTGCGATCATTGTCATCGGTCTCGTATTATTATCCGGCTTTTGGGAAAACATCTGGTTACCACTTGACCAACCAGAAACCGAAACAGCCATCGCTCCGAAAGGTTTCAATGCAGCTCTGATTGGTATCATCATTGCCGCCGTTTGGCAGATGTCTGGTTATACTATGGCGATGTTCATCGCAGGTATTCGTGGTATTCCAGAGGAGTTACGCGAAGCCGCACGAGTAGATGGATGCTCAGAATTAGGTGTGTATTGGCGTGTTGTTTTGCCTCAACTCAACCCAATTATCCTCAGTGCAATGATTATCCTCGGGCATATTTCCCTAAAGATTTTCGACCTCGTATTTGCAATGGCGGGTCCTGATAACGCTCAGACAATTGTTCCAGGTCTACTGGTTTATGTCGAAGGCTTCCGAGAAAATTCCTTTGCGCGTGCCAGTGCAATCGCTGTAATTATGTTATTTTTTGTAGCAATTATTATCGTCCCGTACCTGTGGTCACAGCTACGAGATGATGAGTAAGCGAGGTAATCTGATGACAAACGTTATGACAGCCCACGACATGCAACGCTATACAACCCGCGTTGTAATTTATGTAATCCTCGCGATTTTTACGATTATATTCTTGACCCCTGTTTATCTCGTTGTGATAACAGCGATTAAAGATCCAGCAACAATTAATCTGGCAACAACATGGCAACTGCCTGAATCTATTTATTTTCAAAGCTTCGGCGAAGTCATTGAAGAATTTGGTCCCCGCATACAAAATAGTATCTCATTGGTCATTGCCGCAACCGCATTTTCATCTATCTTAGGTTCACTAAACGGTTACGTCTTTTCTAAATGGCGTATCCCCGGCGAAAAAATCTTATTTCCGCTAGTGCTATTCGGTATGTTCATTCCATACCAAGCGATTCTGATCCCTCTGTTTGAATTTATGCGTAGTGTTAATCTTTATGGTGGCATTCCCGGATTAATCGTGATCCATACAGTCTACGGTTTACCGATTACGACATTGATTTTCCGCAATTTCTACATGGAAATTCCTGATGAAATGCTTGAAGCAGGTTCAATCGATGGTGCAGATTTCTGGGGACTCTATCGGCATGTGGTATTCCCATTGTCCATTCCCGGATTTGTCGTGGTTGTGATCTGGCAATTCACACAAATTTGGAATGAGTTCTTGTTTGCTGTCACAATGACCAATACCGATTCTCAACCGATTACGGTCGGTTTGGCACAACTAGCCGGTGGTGAAGCCGTGAAGTGGAATCTTCCGATGGCAGGTGCAATTGTTGCAGCTTTACCGCCATTAATTATCTATATCATCCTAGGACGATACTTCATACGGGGTCTGTTGGCAGGATCTATTAAAGGATAATAGCAGAATATACTAGTGAGACCAGTTTAGATGCTGGTCTTACTTTTGTCTGCTATACAGAATGGCGTCGAATTAAAGGACATTGCAATAAATGAACTTGCGGTTTCCTCAACTTATTTTCAGGATTTAACAAGTATTCCACTGCCCATTTTCCCATTTCATAGTGAGGCAACTGTAATGTGGTCAAGGTTGGAAGCAACCCCTCAGTAATATCCAGAATATTATCAAAACCTACAATAGCAATGTCATCAGGTATTTTCAAACCAAGCTCTGCGATCACACCGTAACAAGACATCGCAATTTTATCATTACCACAGAAAATAGCTGTAGGCGGTTCAGATAGTGCCATCAAATCTTTAGCATGACGATAGTTATCTTCTGGTGATTGGTTTGTGTACCGTACTAATGTCTCGTCAAATGCAATATCGTATTCAGACAGAGCTTGTTTATATCCTTTAAGCCGTCCGGTAATCGCGGGAAGGGGGAGAGGAATTCCGTTACGCACTTCCCATAAGTTGATAAAGCCAATACGGCGATGGCCAGCTTGGAGTAATTCTTTGGTGGCATGGTATCCACCGTCAAATTCATCAGGTACAACAGCTGGCAACGATTGGTCTTCAACAAAGCAGTTAGCGAGAACTGTCTGAACATTATATAGTGCTTTAGGTAATTCAACCGACCGATGATACATCGTTGCATACACGATACCTTCTACTTGGCGATCTAAGAAAACTTGAACCATTTCCTCAGCGACATCCGCGCTTTTGCCAATATCTGCAATCAGCAAAACCATATTATTATGCCAAGCCACTTCTTGTGCACCACCGATAATGTCTACTGCATAGGGTGTGGTCACAACTTCATCAGTCAGGACGCCTATCAAACCAGATGTTCCACCGCGTAAATTCCGTGCCATCTGGCTTGGACGATAATCAAGAGCTTCAATTGCATCAAGGACACGTTGCCGCTTATCATCGCTTACATAGGGATGGTCGTTTAATACGCGTGAAACGGTTGTTGTACCGACCTTCGCATAATTTGCAATATCCCTTATCGTTACTTTATTTTCCATTTCTAGCCTCAATCAGTGCTTGACTACCATACCTCCAGAGCACTGTAATCATATCAAAAATGAGAAAAATATGCTTGAATCGTTTAACTGAAATTTGGTATTTGCATTTTGGTACATTTTTCAGTATATTATATTTATGGAATCGATACCATATATCGACCAGTAGGTTTCATGCTTAATCTATAAGCATTTTTAGACTAAGTATTTGGGCAACACTGCATCGTTTTTTAGATGTCTATGGAATCGTTACCATTTTTTTGAAAACATATGGAATCGTTACCACAAAGTAACAAAATAATTTTACTTAAACAGAGTATCAGATGACAACATCACCAATTATTCGTGAAAATACATTACAACATGACATCCACCGCCCCAAATATCACTTTGTACCCGCTCAAAACTGGATGAACGACCCAAATGGTGTAATCCAATGGAAAGGTCGTTATCATCTCTTTTATCAATATAATCCGCACGGAGCAAATCACGCGAACATGCATTGGGGGCATGCAGTTAGCGACGACCTCATTACATGGGAAGAGCTATCGATAGCACTTTCACCAACTGCAAATGAATATAATTGTGGTGGTATATTTTCGGGCTGTATTGTTGATGATAATGGTACACCACGCGCATTTTATACCGGTGTTAATAAAGACAACTCTGTCCAAACGCAATGTCTAGCGACTGGCACTGACGATTTGGTGGAATGGACACATGACAAAAACAACCCCATCATCACAGATCTACCCGAGGAAATGGGGCAGGCTGAAGACTTCCGAGATCCATTCGTGTGGGAAGGCGATGATGGTTGGTATATGGTGGTGGGGTCTCGTATAGAAGGGGTTGGTGGGACAATTCTTCTCTATCGTTCAAATGATCTCATAAACTGGACTTACCTCAACCCTTTATTTACAGGGAAAAATGCTCTAACAGGTTTCATGTTTGAATGTCCTAATTTCTTCCAACTTGGTAACAAATGGGTACTAATTATCTCATCGCATATTGGACATACAACAGGCACAGTGCTCTATTGGGTGGGTGACTTTATCGACAATAAGTTCATACCCGAAGTTGAAGATGTACTTGATAGTGGCTACTCCTATGCGTCGCTGACACATCTTGATGATCAAGGACGTCGTCTGATGTGGTCATGGGTACGTGAAGGGCGAGATGAACAATCATTTGTGGAAGCCGGATGGTCAGGCGTACAAGCATTCCCACGTGTCTTAACATTAGATAATCAGAATCGCCTCTGTATGAAACCAGTCGAAGAGCTGGCAACGCTTCGTCAAACCTCTCACCATTACACGCCTGATGCACTCGAAAATCCCATACAAATCCGCGATTTACACCTAGAGGTACAAGCATCATTCAAGGTAGGCGACGAGACATCTTATGGTCTAGATATCTTGGCGACCTCTACTGGAACAGAAAAAATCACCGTCTATTTTGATCGACTAACAGAGACAATACGAATTAATCGTACATATGACGAATCCAACAACAGAAATGACATCTATGTTCAAGGATTGCCACATACACTTGATGACAATGAGACGCTCGATCTTCATATTTTATTGGATGGCTCGACTATTGAGGTGATCGCCAATGAACGTACCAGCATCACAAGCCGATTCTATCCAGAGCAAGTCAATGATCCCAAAATTCATGTCATGAATCCATCTAGCATTGTATCGCTGGACATTTGGGAAATGCAATCAATCTGGTAATTCACCAGTTTGTGAAAATGACAAAGAACACATAAGGAGACATTATTCGAAAAATTAGCAAAGAATTTTCATAACATTTTTTACAAAGTGTAGATTAAATTAATTATGGAGACAAAAATGAAGAAAAAACTTTCAGTCTTACTCGTTCTTGCCATTATGGCAGTAGCACTCAGCGGTCTAACCTCCGCGCAAACTGAACTCAGTTTATGGTATCACGGTGCTGGTAACTCCGCCGAACGTGACACACTATTAATGATTATTGACGACTTCAATGAATCCCAAAGTGACTACGTTGTTGCCCTTGAAGAATTCCCTCAAGGTTCTTACAACGAATCGATTGTTGCCGCAGCACTTGCTGGTGACTTACCCGACATCATTGATGTTGACGGTCCTGTCATGCCAAACTGGGCATGGGCTGGTTACATGCAACCATTACCAATTGACCCAGAAGTATTTGCTGATTTCCTCCTAGGCGCTATCGGTGAATGGAACGGCGAAATTTATTCCATCGGTTTATGGGACGCTGCTAAAGCAATCTTTGCACGTCAATCTGTTTTAGAGGAATTTGGCGCACGCATCCCAACTCTTGAAGAGCCATGGACTTTAGAAGAATTTGATGGTCTTTTGGAAGCAATCCAAGAAAGTGGCGAATACGCATTTGCTTTCGACCCCGGAATGGCATGGACAGGTGAATGGTATCCATATGCATTCAGCCCATTCTTGCAATCATTTGGTGGTGACTTGATCGACCGTGAAACATACCTAACTGCAGAAGGTATTTTAAATGGTGATGAAGCTGTTGCCTTCGGTGAATGGTGGCAAAGTCTCTTTGAACGTGGTCTAGCTCCAGGCACATCACAAGACGGTGCTGACCGTGAAACAGGTTTTATCGATGGACAATACGCATTGCAATGGAATGGTAACTGGGCAGCATTACCAGCTCTCGATGCATTCGGTGACGATATGCTCTTCCTACCAGCTCCTGACTTCGGTAACGGTTCGGTTATCGGTGGTGCATCATGGCAATTTGGTATTTCAGCAACTAGCGAAAACGTAGACGGTGCAGCAGCATTCATTGAATTTGCTCTCCAAGACGAATATCTATCAGCTTTCTCTACTGCAACAGGTCTAATCCCTGCAAATAGTACAGCTGCAGAACTTACACCAAACTACGCGCCAGATGGTCCATTGAACGTATTCTTTGAACTTAGTGAAGCACAAGCGCTACTCCGTCCTGTCACTCCAGCATACTTGAATATGGCTCTCGTCTTCGAAAAAGCACTCGCAGACATTGCTAACGGTGCAGATGTACTTGACACCCTTGATGCGGCAGTTGACGAAATTGAAGGTGACATTGAAGACAATGCTGGTTACGGCTTTTAGTCTTTCAATGTAATGCTCCGCTGTAACTGCTAATCACGACAGTTGCAGCAGCAGACCACATCCCTAGGGGTGGATGAATCACATCATGAGCCAATTCATCCATCCCGCTCATATCATTAAAAAACTGATGCTTATTTAAATTATGATGTTTTTCGAAATCACTCCGTCCAGTATTTAGGAGAATTATCAGATATGACGACTCCGCATTCTTCCAGACAAAGCAAGCCATTATGGGAACGACTGTTGGTCCCGCCAGATGCCCCACGCTATCAACGTTTTGATTCAATCGTGGGATGGATGATGGCGATACCTGCATTATTTATTCTTATCCTATTTTTGGTTGTTCCATTTTTTATGGCGTTCGCCACCTCGTTTACCAATGCACGCCTCGTTTCACCAAATGCACCTGAGTTTGTGGGGTTTCGTAACTTCGAACGTCTACTGACAGTACGTACATTTACGGTTGATCCACTAGTTGATGAAGAAACAGGTGAAATCCTAAGGGATGAAGATGGCGAAATTGAGTATCCACGTTTACGCACATTCGTCCGCAACAATCCCGAATATCCTGAGCTAGACGGATTACAAGAGTTTTCGTCATGGCAGTCAGGAGACAGTCGTACGTATGTACTCGTCGGCGATGAGGTCTTTTTACGTGCTCTAATTAACACAACAATTTTTGCAGTTGTGATTGCACCAATCCAAGGTGGATTTGCCTTATTACTAGCTTTAATGCTCAATCAGGCATTGCCATTCATTAATGTCTTCCGTGCCATATATTTCGCGCCTGTTGTTGTCTCGATGGTTGTAGTGTCGATCTTATGGCGATTTATCTATGATGGGCAAAACGGGTTATTAAATACTATTCTCGACTTTTTAACATTTGGGAATTTTACACCTGTTGATTGGCTAGGCAACCCAGCAACAGCACTACCTGCATTGATAGCGATGTCTGCATGGCAAGGTGTTGGTTTCCATATGGTGATTTGGTTATCTGGTCTACAGACGATTCCGGCAAGTCTATATGAAGCTGCTGGACTTGATGGTGCAAATAACTGGCAAAAATTCCGCTTTGTCACTTGGCCCGGGCTACGTAATACAGCAGTTCTTGTACTAATTGTTATTACGATTCAAGCGACAGGGTTATTTACCCAAGTCGACGTGATGACGCGAGGTGGTCCATTGGATGCAACCCAGAGTGTGGTATTCCAAGCTGTTCAACGCGGTTTTGAGAAACAAGACATGGGTGACGGTACAGCAATTTCTGTGATCTTGTTCTTTATGGTGCTCATCGTTGCGATGGTACAGCGCTATGTAACACGGGAGAGAGATTAATCATGGCACAAAAACAATCAAAATTTGCAGAATATCAGAATTTAAATACAGCGGTACGGTATACTCTGTTAATACTCGTAGCACTCATATTTATATTCCCGATCCTCTTTATGGTAATGTCGTCGTTTAAACCCGATATTCAACTATTGCGAGATTCCTCGTCGTTTAATGCGTTTTTACCTGTCGGTGACTTATCCCTAGATAACTATACGGCAGCTTACGATCGTGTCCCGATTGCACAGTTTGTTTTCAACTCCGTATTCGTTACAGTCGTCACGTTAGTGTTAAGCTTATGGTTGAATTCGATGGCGGCGTTCTCGTTTGCATTCCTACAATGGCGTGGTAAAACAATCGTCCTATCCTTGATTATCGCTACATTTATCGTTCCATTTGAAACGATTGCAGTCCCGATGCTTCTTGTCGTGAATAATCTCCCATGGATAGGTCCCGAGGGGATAGAGATAGGCTGGTTAAATAGTTACCACGTTCAAATCATCCCATTTATCGCTGATTCGTTTAGTATCTTCGTGTTCTATCAATACTTCCGTGATTTACCGAATGATCTACTTGAGGCAGCGCGAATTGATGGAGCAACCACTTGGCAGATTTACCGTCGTATTATTATGCCAATTGCGGGTCCCGTTCTCGGAACAGTCGCTATTCTCAAATTCCTCGTTATGTGGAATCAATATCTCTGGCCATTGATGACAATTCGCTCTGAAGAGTTACGACCTGTCATGGTTGGATTGCAATATTTCTTCCAACTTGATATTGCATGGGGTGAGATCATGGCATATCTCTCGACAATTACAATCCCTGTATTGCTTTTCTATCTAGCTTTGCAACGATCATTTGTTGAAAGTATCGCATCAACAGGTATCAAAGGGTAAACCAAATCTCAATAAGCATCTATTCCATAGCCTCTCTTTATTGTTGGAGAGGCTTTGTATATTCTCTGCATGAATAGGAGAAGAACATTGAACAAATCAAAAGTCATTGTTGATCCGAGTTTTCGAAAAATGGATGAGATCTTTTCACCTGCAGATCAACATCGCTTAAATCAAATCGCTGACATTATTTGGGGTCAAGACGATCCCATGCCTGAGGCTGATTTTCTACAGGCGCTACCTACTGCTGAGGCAATTATTACAGCCGATTGGCGATATGGTGATGTATTCAGTCACGCTCATAATCTAAGGTCTATTCTGACTGTATCAGGTGCATTCCCATTAAATCTAGACTATGACTACTGCCATCGAAACTATATCCGTGTATTGAGTGTCGCACCTGCGTTTGCGCGGCAAGTCGCCGAGATGACGTTAGGATTGGGATTAGCGGCATCACGCGACATTGTGACTGGTGATCGTGCCATGCGCAATGGTACAGAACTGTATTTGCATGAGGGGAACGTCGGTACATTCATGTTATTCGACCAACCTGTCGGCATTATCGGGTATGGCAGTATTGCACGCGTGCTTCATCAACTGCTGTTACCATTCAACGTCAAAATCTCGGTATACGACCCATGGTTAAGTGATGGTTATTTACAAAGACACGATGTTATACCTGTTGATCTGGAAACCATCATGTCTACATCTAAGATGATTTTTGTACTTGCAGCCCCAACGTCTGAAAATCAAGCGATGTTATCACAAAAATATCTGGAAATAATCCAGAAAAATGCTGTGTTAGTTTTGGCAAGCCGTGCTCATGTGGTTGATTTTGATGTGATGACCGATATGGTATTACAAGGACGCTTTAAAGTGGCGACCGATGTATTCCCAACCGAGCCACTTCATCATGACCATCCCATTCGCCAAGCAGAAAATGCAGTTCTCTCAGCACACCGAGCCGGATCAGTCAAAGAAGCGATGTGGGAAATTGGGGAAATGGTGCTGGATGATCTAGAAGCGATTTTACAAGGTGTACCACCACGCAGACTACAAAATGCTGAGCCAGAACTAAGCTCACGTTATGCTGTTAATCGCGCCAAAACCACTGAAGAATCTGAAGCAACAAGTTAAATATTTCAACCATCGGGCAGTCATAACACGATCATCATGATTGCCCGACTAAAACAAATCTACGGAAGAATACGATAGGGCAGAACACGCGCCATCGACTTCCAGAAGATAAATGCTTCGCCATATCGTGCACCACATTGCATCCCGCGATACGCACTCTGAATATCAATCATCCGTAACATTGGATTTTGATCTTCAGGTGGCATCTCAAAATCAGGATCATATGTATCTGGCATCATCTGGCTGACATGTTTACTGAGCATTTCCTTTTTCATCTCATAAAACTCGCTAATGTCTACCCATTCTTCTGGCAAAAAGCTCAAACCGAGCACACCATCCATAAATGCAATTGGGAACGGCTCACGGTACGGCGGTAAATCTGAATGTGGATAATTCCGTACACGCGCCAATTGAGCCGCATCTAATACCATCTCATGAGTATAACGATGGTCAGGATGATAGTCATCTTGGGGATGGGTGATAATGATGTTGGGTTTTGCTTCACGTATGACATTAACAAACTGCGCTGTATATTCTTCTGTAGGTTTGAGTCCACCATCGGGGATTCCCATCCAAATCAGTTCAGCACCAATCACATCAGCAGAGGCTTGTGATTCTTTTCGGCGAACTTCTGCAATTTCATCAGGATTTCCTTTAGGTCGTCCACGCCCATCGGTTACAACACACATAAAGACTTTATCGCCACGCGCAGCCGCCTTAGCAATTGTCCCGCCACATTGTACTTCAATATCATCACCATGTGCGCCAATCGCAAGAATATTCATTGTCATCTCCTATCAAAAAGTTGATCGTCTTGTTACATCTAAGTGCTACGCTAAAACCTGCTCGACCTTAGCGTTCAATCGTGCATCAGCATCTTGCAGGTGCTGATTATATCCCGCAAACTGTTGCTTATCTTGCTCAATCTGCTTCGCAATACCGTCTAATACATTAGCAGTTGCCAGCGGTGCGACACCACCCTGTACAGTACGGATTGCAACAAATGCAACCGGATCTAGCGCCTGTTTTAGTGTTTCCTCGCTTAGCTCAAGAGCTTGACCAATCCGCTCCTTTGCAACTTGATTGAGAATATCAGTATTGAAATCAGTAGGGGATAAGTTATTTTCTAGCGCATAGTTGACCATACCCGACACCACACTGTGCGCTTGACGAAACGGTAAATCCGCTTCTCTTACTAATGTATCAGCTAGCTCAGTCACAGTTGTAAACCCAGAAATCGCACATTCCCGCAAATGCTCTACATTAACCTGTAAGGTCTCAATCACTGCTGTATATAGTGTCAGGATGTCATGCGAAGTTTCTAAACTCCCAAAGACAAGTGGGAAGATTTCATCTTCAATATCTTGCGTGTCGCCAAATGGAATATTATGGCACTGTAAGTTGACACCCTGTCCATACGCCATCATCCGGCTTATTCGCGCACGCATATGTTCCAGCACAACCGGATTACGCTTTTGTGGCATGATGGAGCTAATCTGAATAAAACTGTCATCAATACGAATCGCGCCACTTTCTTGAGTTGCCCAAAACAGCATATCACGGGTAAAACGCGATAGGTTAACAGCTAGGCTATTTAGCGCATTCGCGACATCCGTCAGATTATCAGATGAGCCAATGCTATCGTAGCTACTCGCCATTACTTTATCAAAGCCAAGTAAATCTGCTACAAGTTCACGATCAATCGGAAAACCTGTACCTGTTAAGGCTGCTGCACCCAGCGGACTCTGATTATTAACATCATATGCAAAAAATAGTCGTTGCATATCACGCTCAAGAAATGACAGTACCCCCGCAATATAGTGTGCCATCGTACTAGGCTGAGCAGGCTGTGTATGAGTGTAACCCGGCATAATCGTTTCAAGATGTTCGCGGGCAAATAACAACAATGCCTCCCGAAATACAAGCAGATTATCTAGTGATTGTAGCAGCAATGGACGAATCGCTAGGCGAGTGAGTGCATAGCCAAGGTCATTACGACTACGAGCTAGCTGTAGATTGCCACCATGAGCAGCCCCAATCGTCTTGATAATTTTGTTCTCCATAGCAAAGAATAAATCTTCAACACCCGATTCATAACCCAGCTTTTCTAAGCCATCAGCTTCAATTTGTGACAATGCTTTCAATAAACCTTGAGCATTACCTTTGGTAATTACATCGCATGTATGCAACATGACTGCATGAGCTTTGTTTGCAGATAACATTGGTTCATAGTAGTAGATTTCCGCATCCTTAAAAAACGGCTGCAACACCGTCTTTTCGTAGAGTGGATGTGGGAAAGATTTAGATGTATCTGCCATGGTTAGCCTTTCAAGCCAGTGAGTGCAATACCTTCAATGATGTATCGCTGGAAAATGATCACAATAATTAGCAACGGAATAACAGATAGCGATGCTCCCGTCATAATCAGATTCCACTCGGAACCAGATTCGGTCGAGAAGAATTGAATCCCCACAGGCAAAGTCATCATTTCACGTTGAGATGTAATAATTAGTGGCCAAATAAATGCATTCCAATTGCCAAGGAAATTGAAAATACACAACGCACCAATTGCAGGTAGACTCAGTGGTACAGCCACACGCCAGAACAACCCGAACTCACTAACGCCATCAATACGTGCCGCATCTAGCAATTCATCGGGTACACCCTGCATAAACTGCCGCATTAAGAAAATGCCCGCTGCAGTAATCACACCCGGGAAGGCAATTCCCCAATAGGTATCAATCCACGACCCACCGATGATTGGATTTGCAGACATGACAAACCATGGAAGAATCAGCATTTCCGTAGGCACCATCAACGAACTTAAAAACACGACAAAAATAATAGTCTTGCCGGGGAACTTATATTTAGCGAACACATATCCTGCTAGCGAATCAAAGAATGCGACACTAACGGTAGAAATAACCGCCACAATTATTGAGTTGAAATACCAACGTGGTAATTCAGTATCATTCAAAACAAAGAAATAATTGTCCAATGTGGGCTCTTGTGGCAGGAAGCGCAAAACCAAAATCTCATTGAACGGCTTAAATGACGTAGATAACATCCACAGAAAGGGGATCACCATTGTGATTCCCAGAATTGTCAGCACAATGTACGAAAACGCTTTGTATTGCCAACCCCTAAATCGACCCGAAGAGGGTGCGTTAGATTCTTTCTCTTTGAAAACATCAGTATTTACAACAGTCATCACACATCCTCCTAGTCGATTCTACGGCTTGTTACCGCGAGCTGAATCACTGTGATCCCCAAAATAATAAAGAATAGGGTCACAGTCAGTGTCGATGCAAACCCATACTTGTTACTGTCAAAGGCTTCGCGAACCACGCGTAAGACCACTGTTGTTGTTGAATTCAGTGGACCACCACTACCCTGAACAGTCATCGCAAAGACAGGCGCAAACATGCGCAAGAAGGCAATCGTCTGTAGAACGACCAAATACACAATACTGGGGTTCAACAACGGAAAAGTAATATAGCGGAAGCTTTGCCAACGACTTGCACCATCAATAGAGGCAGCTTCGTAGTAAGTTCGTGGGATCTGTTTCAGTCCAGCCAAAAAGATGATGACCGCGAAACCCAACCCCTGCCATACCACAACTGCTAGAATCGATATCCATGCTTGCTCGGTACTTCGCAAGAATTCTTGCGTCGGTAAAGAAAATGCCTCCAGTAGTGTATTGAATAAGCCCTGCCTCTCATACAGAACCCTGAAGACCCAGGCAATTGCAATTGTCGACGTCACAAAGGGTAGAAAGAACAACAGTCGATAAAATGTGCCAAGAAATCGGATTTCGTTCAACATTAGAGCGATGCTTAATGCCAGCACCAGTTGCAAGGGCATACCTGCACCCACGTACTTAACTGTGTTTTCGAAAGCACGACGGGTTGGTGACCGTTCCTTGCCAAGATCTTCTATCATATCTTCATAGTTTTCCAACCCAACGAACTCTTGCTCAATTGCAAGCGGGTTCCAGTCGAACAAACTCATCTGAAAAGCAAAAAAGGTTGGATAAATTCGAATATACAAAAAGAAAACGATAGGTATCGCTAAGAAAATGTATGCCCAGACTATTTTTCTTCGGGCAAGTGTCATATTGAACATAGGTCACCGTCGATTCTGGTTAGTTAGCTCAAGAGGTAATTGGAAGGTAGAAATAGAAGAGATTATAAAGAAAGATGGGATGACAACAGCCACCCCACCCACGAAGTTAACAATTATTCACGATCTTCCCAGAATTCGTCGAGCAATTCTTGTTCTACAAACGCAACTTCTTGTAATGCATCACATGGATCAATGTCGTTCAAGCGAACAAGATCAAACGCATCGATCAAGTTTTGGCGTTGTTGGCTTTCGTCAACAAAGAATGTTGCGTGTGAGTAGTCCAAACCAGCGACGAATGGTCCGAGGATTGGATCTTCAAGCAATTCTGGATCACTAGCAGCTTCGATCTGTGCTGGCAATTCACCAACTTCTTGTACCCACAACGCACCCGCTTCTGGGGAGGTTACAAATTCGAGGAACTTGGTTGCAGCTTCTAAACGTGCAGGATCTTCATTTGCACGGCGTGTAATACCATGTGTCCAGTAAGAACCGTAGGTGTGTTGTTCACCGTTTGGTCCAATAGGCAATTCTGCAACACCAAAGTTCAAGTCTTCGTTGTTACGTGCAGCCGCAATACGGAATGAACCATCAATATGAAGTGCTGCTAGACCAGCAACAAACGCATCATCAGCATCAGCTGTACCGCCAACACCTTCATTTGTACCTGTCAAGAATTCAGTTTCGAATTGGGTCAACCATGCGAATGCTTCACAACCTTCTTCACTGTTCCAGAGTACTTCGGTGTAGTCGTCGTTGTAAGGTACACCACCATATTGGCGGAGAAGAACTTCGCGGAACCAGTGGTGCGCTTGACCACTCATTTGAACAGCATAACCTTCAGTTACGAGGTTATCGAGGCTTGCATCACCATCATAGACGGTTGCTGCTTGTGCGATTTCGACAAATTCCTCAAGTGTGGTTGGTGGAGCATCGTAACCAGCAGCTTCTAGTAGATCGATGTTGTACATCATAGCCAATGAGCGCACAGCTGTTGGTACAGCGTAGTATTCGCCTTCAAATGCAGCAGAGCCACTAACCATTGGTACGAAGTTTTCGTTGATGTAATCACCAGTGAATGGTTCTGGTAATGGTACGAGGTAGCCAGCATCAACAAACGATGGAATCCAACCATAGAACAATGTTACGACATCAGGTCCGACACCACCAGCAACCGATGTTGCCAATTCTGTGCGGAAGTCTGCATAAGCAATATCACTATTGTGAACAATTTTAATTCCAGGATTTTCGGCTTCAAATTGTTCAATCAACATATTCATCGCACCCTGGCGAGCGTCGAAGAAATACTGCCAATATTCAATTTCGATAACATCATCTTGTGCTGATGTCATCCCAACCATCAAAAGCATCATAGCTCCGATGATGAATAAGATTTTTTTGTGCATAACACAAATTCTCCTTAACGTAAAAAGTATTAGAGTAACCTAGCCACAGTTACAAGAAGTTCTATTTTACTGAATCTGAGATGATTTATCAAAAATTCAATAACACAAATTGTATCTCTGGCTTGTGCAAGATTGACGAAGCTCTCAATGATATTCTTACTGATGCAATTCAATTTTAAATAATCGCGCCGCATTTGCACCAAAGATTTGTTGAACTTGCTCTTCTGTCATATTCAAATCATAGCAATCTCGTAATTGGTCGCGCAGGTATGGCTCGGCAAATCCGCGTGGGAAATAACTGGAATCTGTTCCGAAGATAATGCGCTCTGTACCTATTGTTTCCATATATTTGCGGAAGAGTTTTTTCGTTGACCAGTCACCATCAACCCAGCGTACCCATTGGTTAGACCCAGATGTGTCGATCGATACATTCGGACAAGCCCAGCATAATTGTAGTGTCTCGCGGATCCAAGCACAGCCAAAATGCGGAACAACAAAATTAACATCAGGGAAGTCACGGGCGACATTGTGCAATTTAAGTGGGTTAATATTTTCGTGCCAAGCGATCCCACCGCCACCGCCTTGAATTCCAAAATGGATCAAAACTGGAATATCTAACTCAGCGCACATTTCCCAAACAGGGTAGGCAGCTTCATCCTCAATTGGATGATCAATCATCGGTGCAAGCAGTTTATAGCCTTTGAATCCATATGTTGTTACTGCCCGTTTGAGTTCGTCCGCAGCATTTTCAGCAAATGGGTAGTGATGTGCAAATCCAATAAATTTATCAGGATAATGTTTGATAACTTCGCCAAGATTATCATTGCCACCACCGGTGACAAATCCAACCGCCCGCAATCCATATTTATCAATTTCTTGTGCCCAGCGGTCAGCTTGGGTTTTATCATCCGGAATATCCCCTTCAGGCGGATCAAAACCCCACATCTTACGCCAATGCACACTATAATCCATCGCCTTTTCACGCATGATCTTAGCACGACGCTCACCACGACGCTCCGTATAACGTTCGCGAATGTTCGTACCCATATCTTTAAACCATGGTTTTGCTGTTGGGAAGTGCGTGTGAAAATCAATAATTTCTAAATTTTGATACATAATGTAATACCTTCATCAATGAGGAGATAGTCAAGAGACCGATTTTGAAGCATCCATGCATTAGATAACATAGAATAAAACCTGCCGAACCGATTATAACACTATCAGCTTGGTTTGCCCCACATTACACAAGTCACCGAAAACCGCCTAGTTTATTAATATAAAATTAGATATTGCACAACCCTTAATCTACATTTAACATAATGATAACTATACTATTACACAAGCAAATTATTATCATGCGGGTTTGCAGTTATATCCCAGCATAACTTTATTGAAACTAGAAATTCTGAGTATGCCTGTGTCCAATTTTTTGTCACGCAATGTCACAAAACAAAAAGTCTTTGACGCACTTGAAGGTTATGCCTATCTTGCGCCAACGCTTATCATCTTAACCCTCTTTGTCTTCATTCCAATTATCTCATCATTTCAAATCAGTTTGACACGTGTTGCACCGTTTGGAGGAAGCTCAATCGATGTTGGGCTTGGTAATTACGAGCGGATGCTGACGGATCCTGATTATCATGAGACTGTCACCGTGACGCTATTATTCGCTTTAGGCACAGTGCCAACAGGCATTATACTTTCCGTTTTTCTCGCCATCGCATTGTCATATCCATTACGCCGCCTCAAATGGTTACACCGCTTGCTTATATTCGTCCCGATTGTTATCAGTACAGCAGTTACAGGTGTTCTATTTAGTTGGCTTTATCATCCGGTGGTCGGGTATATCAACTATATCCTTGAGTTGGTAGGTATCGAGGGGCCGAACTGGTTGAACTCAAAAGACTCAGCCTTGATTAGTGTCATCATTGCGGTTGTCTGGCGACAAATTGGATTCAATACAATTATCGCACTCGCTGGTATTCAAAATATTGATGAAGTCTATTATGAAGCGGCTAAAGTTGACGGAGCTAACTTATACCACCGTATTCGTCATATTATGCTCCCATTACTTTCGCCAACACTGTTCTTCTTATTGATTATCAATGTCATCAATAGTTTACAAGTCTTTGGTGAGATCAATATTTTGACACAAGGTGGTCCAGGTGGTGCAACGAATACGATGTTGTATTCGATCTATTATGATGCCTTTGTGGGTACACCATTCCGGGGATATGCATCAGCACAAGCCTATATGTTATTCCTACTGATCCTACTGTTATCTTTCTTGCAATTTGCATTTATTAACCGGCGAATACACTATCAATAAACCTTATGACTATCAAAAAAAACACTAATAATTCACAAGACAAACCCTTTGATATAACCGCCCTATCGATGCAAATCATATTGCTTGCTACAGGTTTGATTGTATCTGCGCCAATATTTATCGCGGTATTTACAAGTTTTAAAGTACCGACCGACATCATCAATTATCCACCAACACTTCTCCCTGAAGTATGGACAATGGATAACTACATAACAGCTTGGAACTCACAGCCGTTGGGACGTTACTTCGTAAATAGCTTAATCCAAACAGGCATTATCGTAATCTTTCAGGTGTTATTTAGTATTTTGGCAGCATATGCCTTTGCGATTCTTAAATTCCCTGGGCGTAACCTCATGTTCTATCTAATCTTGGGTAGCTTGATGGTGCCATTCCAACTGACGTTTATTCCTAACTTCATTCTTGTTAGTCAGCTAGGATGGGCGAATACATACGCTGGTTTGACTGTTCCATTTCTTGCAAGTGCGTTCGGCGTATTCTTACTCCGGCAATTCTTTTTATCATTGCCAACAGAACTACACGATGCGGCAAAGATTGATGGTGCGTCCAATTGGCGGTATTTGTGGACGATCGTTGTCCCGTTAAGCCGTGGATCAATTAGTGCGTTTACGATTTTTGCATTTTTAAGTGCATGGAATCAATATTTATGGCCCCTTGTCATCACCAACGAAGTTGATATGCGTACACTACAAATTGGAATACGCTTCTTCCTCTTCGATCAAGAACGTGGTTCTGACTGGGGTGCAATTATGGCAGCGGCAGTAATTGCCCTCTTGCCGACATTGCTTATTTTTATTGTGGCACAGCAACAATTGGTCAAAGGCATTGCGACCACTGGACTCAAGGGTTAGCCACAGCCCACTGAGATTTGGCTGAAATGCGGCGTTTGTCCGCTTGATGCACTTGTACAATATATACTTTTAGACACAGTTGCAAATAAGGAGTCAACATGCTGTCCAATCGTTCTTTTACACGTCTTGTTGTCATGACACTCTTCGCTGTTATGATGATTATTCCTGCTTCCGCACAAGAAACCGTTGAACTTGAATTCTGGCACGCTATGAGTGGTAACTTGGGTGAAGTTGTAGACGAACTCGTTGCAAGCTTCAATGAAAGCCAAGACGAAATCGTTGTCAACGCAACCTTCCAAGGTTCCTATGATGACACGTATAACGCTTTACTCGCTGCACTCGAAACAGGTACAATGCCAAATGTTACCCAAAACTTTGACATTGCATCACAAACAATGTTCGACTTTCCAGGTCTTCTTCCCGCATATTCACAAATCAGCGATGAATTCGACACCGAAGCATTCGTTCCTGCTGTCCGTGACTACTACTCAGACGAAAATGGTCTAGTCGCATTAGCATTCAACAGTAGTACACCTATCGTCTATGCAAATGCTGACATGCTTGCAGCAGCAGGTATTGATGCACTTCCAACCGAATGGAATTTTACAGAATTTAAAGAAATCTGTGACCAACTTGTTGAAGCAAATGGTCTAGAAACCTGCGTAAGCATCGGTCAAGTTGGCTGGTTCTTCGAACAAATCCTTGCTAACAGTGGCGGTCTTTACTTCAATAACGACAATGGTCGTACCGCGCGTGCAACCGAAGTTATGTTCAACCAAGGTCAAGGTGTAGAGGTCTTCACATTCCTCACAAGCCTATATCAAGACGGTTATGCAACCAACCTCGGTAGCACCTGGACTGACACAGATGCATCCTTCCAAGCAGGTCAAACCGCATTGATTTTTGACAGCACATCCGATGTTGCAATTATCAACAACTCCGAATTCCCTGTTGTCACAACCTATATCCCACACAGCGATAGCA
Organism: Anaerolineales bacterium UBA6055; assembly: GCA_002428985.1. Classification (GTDB taxonomy): domain Bacteria; phylum Chloroflexota; class Anaerolineae; order Aggregatilineales; family Phototrophicaceae; genus UBA6055. The sequence goes on from DIYL01000054.1 coordinate 247,043, forward strand.
GCGACCGTAATGGTGTTATTATCGGTGGTGGCGCATTGTGGCTTATCGACAGCGAAGATGAAGCACTTAACGCAGCAGCGTGGGAATTCATGAAATTCATGTCCGAAGCAGAACAACAAGTCACATGGCACACCAGCACAGGTTACTTCCCTGTACTAACCGCTGTCCAAGAAAGTGACGCAATTCAGGCATTCTGGGAAGAAAATCCAAATTTCGTAACTGCAGTTGAACAACTAGCAACCACTAACACAGCCCTTGAAGATGGTGGCATTAACTATGCTGTTCTCGGCGGTCGTGCAGGTCCATTCCCAGCAATCCGTCAAATGATCGTAGATGCTTACAGTGCAGTTCTTGATGATGGCATGACACCACAAGAAGCACTTGATGAAGCTGCAGCAAAAGCTAACGAAGAACTCGCTAACTACAACGCATTCTTCGAATAAGCCGATTAACATCACTGTCTAGAATGCGCATGTTGCGCATTCTTGCACTATGTCATAATCACAAGAATATGCGGACATTGCGCCGCATATTTTCATTTACCCTATTAGTGTTTCCCAAAAGTCGATCAATTAGGTTTATCTTATGCGTACAATCTCTCGTTACATCATTTTACTCTGCATTGGTTTCTTACTTATTCCAACGATACAAGCCCAGACTGAGGTGACAATTACTACGATTGCAGAGGGCTTAATTAATCCATTAGGATTGGCTCAACTGCCCAATGGTAACATCTTAATTGCTGAACAAGGAACGGGTAACCCCGATGATAGTGCAGGGATTAGCCTATTGACTGCATCAGGGGAAGTGGGGCGGTTAATATCAAGTTTTCCGAGTGGTCGTGATGCTGGTGATTTATCTGGGATTCCTTTTGTTCAAGTATCACCAGATGGCGAGACGATTTATTTCAGCCACTTCAATGCCCAACAATTATTCACGTTATCATCTGACAATGGGGATCAGATTCCGGAAACACCATTTACTCGAGGTGATGTCGGTGTCGCGATGGAAGCATTGAATCGCGTCTGGTTGATTAATCCATTCGATATGACATTTGATACTGACGGAAATCCAATTGTATCAGATGCATCCGGTAATGGTGTTGCAATACAGACATTATCCGGTAAAACACGATTTTTTCATCGTTTTGCCAATCTTGAAAACCCTGATTCATTCAAACCAATTGAAGCTGTGCCCACAGGTATTACGCGGGTTGATGACGAATACTATGTGACATTATTTGGTGGGTGTCCCTATCCTGCGAATTCAGGGCAGTTGGTTGCTATTGATACAGAGCGGAATCAGCGTACAGTCGTCAATAACTTAAGTATGCCAATTGATGTAGTAATCGATACAGATGGCACAGTGTGGATACTCGAATTTGGGACATTTGCTGATGATGGATCCTGTTTTTCTGGAATGGGATACGAATCGGAAACTGGCCGATTAAGCCGACTTCATCCTGATGGAACACGTGAAATTGTTGTTGAAGGCTTAGATTTCCCCGGTGCTATCCTCCCACTAGCAGATGGTAGTTTACTCGTGACTGAAATTTTTGCGGGGCGTGTACTACAAATTCAACAGACGGAAGATGTTGCTAGCGCAAATCATATTTCGTTAACAACAGAAGAAGACAGTGGTAGACCTCAGATGTGGCGGTTCGAAAATGTCGCGCAGGAAGTCGGTTTAGATTTTGAACATGAAGCATTCGTCAACTCATTTGATACGGGAACAGGCGAAATTGACCATATGGCAATGATGGGTGCAGGATTATGTTGGATTGATTATGACAAAGACGGTTGGCTTGATTTATATTTAGTCAATAGTTATGCTGATCACGAGTATGATTATTGGCAAGACCAACAAAGCTTTCCCACTAATGCTTTGTATCAAAATCAAAACGGTCAATTTGTTGATGTCAGTCAACAATCTGGAACAGATTTGGTCATGCAAGGCAATGGATGTGTTGCCGCAGATTTCAATAACGACGGATGGGACGACATCTATATTACAGCTTTTGGCGATAATGCACTCCTGTATAACAATGGGGATGGTACGTTTACAGAGGGCGCACATGATGCCAACATCGCTTCGGCTGAATGGAATAGTGCAATTGCCGTTGCCGATTTGAATGCAGATGGGTGGTTGGATTTATTTGTGGGCGGCTATATTGACCTCGGCAATAAAATACCAAACCCAGTTGGCGCATTTCCACAAGATTATTACGGTATTCCCGATAGATTATTTCTCAACAACGGGACATCAGATAATGAGCAAGTCACATTTACAGAAGTGGCACGAGAAGCGGGATTACTCATTGATGAACGGACACTTGGCGCCATTTTCACAGATGTTGATAATGATAACGATCTTGACCTATATATAGCCAATGATGGTGAACCCAATCGCCTATACATCTATGAACCGACAGATAGTGACCTTGGTTTTCAACTAGTCGATACATACAACACTTCAAATGTAGATGATCGTGGTAGTGGCATGGGGGTTGCGAGTGGTGATTGGACAGGTGACGGATGGACAGATTTGGTCGTCACAAATTGGGATGTTGAACTCAATGCAATTTATCGCAATCAAACAGCAGATATAGGGTATGTCAACTTCGAATATGCGACATTTCGTATCGGATTGCGAGGACTTGGCAACAATATCACAGGCTGGGGCGTACACTTTGCCGACTTTGACCACGATAACGACCTTGATTTACTCACAGTTAATGGCCGTGTCCCAATTCTAACGCCAGAGACAGATGCGGAATGGGTACGCCTCTATACAAATCAATTGGCCGAAAGCCAAATAGATGAGTTTCGTGATTGGACATCTGTAGTTGGTTTGCGTCAGGTTGGCGGGTTGATGGCAAGAGGGAGTGCAATTGCGGACTACGATAATGATGGCGACCTTGATCTTGCGATTAATCAAATTAGTGGGGCAGTCGTCCTATTAGAAAATATCGCCCCACAAGGAAATTGGCTCATGCTTAATTTTGAAGATTATCAACCAGGCATTCATGTCGCATTAACATTAGCAGATGGTCGCACCTTACATCGAGAAACATATATCGGCAGTAGTTATCTGGCTAGTGAAGATATCCGTATTCATTTCGGTCTTGGGGAAATTGATTTTATCCCCGAGATTACAGTGACTTACCCATCAGGGCACACACAAACCATGACCGATATTACTGCCAATCAAGAGATAGTGATAAATCCCTAATTAGTAGCACAAATAATGTAGCAGATTAGTACATCAATTTTGTATCTAGAACATTTCGCATCGGCTGATCATTGAGGTAGGCTTTTAGATTCTCAATAAAAATCTCGGTTATCTTACGGTTTTCACTATCAGCAGTGCTGGCAGAATGTTGACTAATAATGACATTGGGTATGTCCCACAGAGGGTCGTTTTCTGGTAGTGGTTCAACCGCAACCACATCCAATGACGCACCTGCCAGATGTCCATCATTCAATGCAGCAATCATCGCAGGCTGATCGATGACAGCTCCTCGTGCGATATTGATAATGACTGCACCTTGTTTTAGCAATCGAATCCGTTCAGCAGTAATCATGCCTTCAGTTTCAGGAGTGTGTGGGGTTGCCAACACTAAGTAATCCACATCAGGCAATAACGAGTCAATATCGTCTGGTGCATAGAGTTTATCCACATTATCAACAGTCTTAGTAACATCGCGCCGTGTACCAATGACATTCATATTGAAGAATTTGCAAACAGTCGCTACATCACGTCCAATCCGACCCAATCCGATAATACCAGCCGTTTTGCCCTCAAGTTCAGTGTTACCAAAGCGTTGCCATTTACGTTCAGCTTTTGCTTGTTCAATCAACGGATAATTTTTTGCAAACATAATCATCGACATGATACAGAATTCAGCTAAGGGTCGTGCATGCACACCACTCGCCGTCGTGAAAATCCAGTCGGTCTTTTCAGCGTATCCCATACGATGAACAAACTGCCCAATCCCTGCGCTAGTCGCTTGTATCCACTTCAAATTTGGGGCGAGTTCAGGTAGATCATCGCGGTGGGTATGGTCAAAGTCAAATAAAATATCTGCTTTCGCCAGCAATTGGCGCCATTCGGCTTCCTGCGCGGGCGTACGCTCAATGCGCGAAGTATGATCAGCTATAAACCGAGGCGCACCGATTAAATCCGGTCGATAAATCACCTCAACTTCGGGTACTTCTTGTTTGACGCGTTCCACATATTCAGGTTCGAGATAAGATGCAATGAGGACAACTTGTGTCATGAAAACTCCATTTTTTGTTGATTGAATAGTAGTAGCTGTAATTATAGTTTGAGGCGTGGATCAAGAATATCGCGTAAGCCATCACCCAATAAATTAATCGCCAAAACAGTGATCATAATAGCAAGTCCAGGATAGGTTGTGACCCAAGATGCAACACGAATAAATTCACGGCCTTCATTCAGCATTAATCCCCATTCGGGATTAGGTGGCTGTTGACCTAGTCCAAGGAAACTCAACGCAGCACCTGCAATAATTGCACCTGCCACACCATTCGTCGTCACAACAATAATGGGTGCGAGCACATTTGGTAATATATGTAAGGTCATAGTACGCCATGATGACGCGCCTAATGCTTGGGTCGCCACAATATAATCAAATTGTTTAATCGATAGGGTGCTTCCACGTACAACACGCGTATACACCGGAATTGATGATACGCCGACCGCAATCATCACATTCTGTAACTCACGCCCGAGTACTGCGATAATCACCAACGCAAGTAAAATACCGGGGAATGCTAACATCATATCTATTAAGCGCATGATGACCGTATCAACCCATCCGCCGAAATAACCTGATGCGAGCCCGAGTAGCACACCTAATGTCGCCCCAATCGCAACTGAGAAGATACCGACTTGTAAGGAAACTTGCCCACCATACAAAATACGTGTAAAAATATCACGCCCAAGGTTATCTGTCCCTAAAATGTATTGTTCGTTTGGGGGTAATAAACGATCACGTCGGAACTGTTCTGTAGGTTCATATGGCGCAATCACCGGAGCAAGCAGAACCATAACCACAATCACACTGAGAACGATCGATCCCACCATTACATTGCGTGAACGTACGAAGCGTTTCAAAAAACGTGTAATCTGACTATCTTGTTTGAGTTCAAGAGACTTAGGTGTATTAGACATAACGGATTCGTGGGTCCACCAGAGCGTAAATTATATCAACAATAATATTGACGAATACATAAACAAGCGCAATAAATAGAGTTGTGCCTTGTACCAGTGTGAAATCTTTCTGTAAAACAGCCTCGACATACATCTGACCAATACCAAGACGTGCAAAGATCGTTTCCGTCAGAACGGCACCACTCAACATATTACCCAGCATTAGCCCAATAACGGTAATGACTGGAATCAGCGCATTCCGCAACACGTGTTTGCCAATGACAGTTAATTCGGTGATCCCCTTAGCTCGTGCTGTCATCACAAAATCTTGATTTAGCACCTCTAACATACTTGAACGTACCATACGTGCTAATGACCCAGCAGATACTAATGCTAGAGCAAATGCAGGCATAATCAAACGATCCACACCACCTTGTCCAATTGCAGGCAACCATTTTAATTGTACGGCAAATAATAAAATCAATAACAATGACGACCAATAAACCGGCATCGAGATACCAACAAGTGCCAATGTCATTGCAACGGTATCAATAATGGTGTTGTGATAGAGTGCAGCGATAATACCGATTGTAACACCCAGCGTCGTAGCAATAAATAATGCAGCAAATGCAAGCTCAATTGTCCATGGCAAGCGTGTCAAAATTTGGTCAGTAACCGGTACATTGGTTTGTAAAGAGCGCCCTAAATCACCACGCAACGCGTTCCACATATAACTGATATATTGCTCATGTAATGGGCGATTTAAGCCCATGTCTTCACGTACCCGTTCTAATAACTCTGGCGTACTACGCTTATCACCAAGAAAAACCTCAGCAGGGTCGCCAGGTGTAAGGTGCAACATCAAAAACACAGCTATAGTCACGAGTATAATTGTTGGAATAGCTTGTATGAGGCGGCCGACAAGGTATTTAAACATAACGAATGCGCCTTACATTTTATGCAGAGATAAGGGACAAGGATTACCTTGTCCCTACTTTAACACACTTTATAACTTAGCCACCAATTGATGCAGCGTAGAAGTTCGGGATGAAACCACCACCAAGGATTGTTACGCCAGCAACATCAGGTGTACTTGCGAACAAAACAACAGGATCGTTGAAGAATGCCATAATTGCTTCGTCAGCGATTTTTTGTTGAATTTCTGCATATGCTGCAGCACGGGCTTCAAGGTCACCAATACCAACAGCTCCATCAATCATCATATCCATTTCTTCATTTACATAGTTGTTACGGTTGGTACCGCCACCTGCATTTGAAGAGTGATACAGTGTACGGAAGACGCCATCTGGATCTGTTTGTGTGTCCCACCATTGTTGCGTGTTGTGTTCACCAGCACGTACAACTTCTAGATATGCTGCAATATCAGCAATGTTCAATTGGAAATCAATACCGATCGCGCTCAAATCTTCTTGTACGAATTGGGATGTCGCAACATTTAATGGACGATCTGGTGCCCAGTGAGCGATTGTTAATGTTTCGCCGTCACGTTCACGGAAACCTGTTTCTTCATTCAGAACCCAACCAGCTTCGTCAAGGATTGCTGCAGCCGCATCTGGATCATATGGTAGTTGTTGACAGTAGACATCTGTCCAACCAAACATAATGCTTGTCAATGCGCTACATGCTGGTTTACCAAGACCTTCGTAAACGATGTCTTGCATAATTTCAACATCAATTGCTTGAACAATTGCTTGGCGAACTGCTAATTCATCGGTTGGTGCTTTTTGTTGGTTGAACATCAAGGAGTAACCGTGTCCAGCTTGGTCGAATTGCGACAAAATGAAGTCTTCACTTTCGTCAATCCGTTGTACATCAAGTCCGGGTACGGAATCGATCATATCCACTTCACCACTTTCGAGTGCAGCAAGGCGGGTTGATGGTTCAGTAATCAATTTAAAGACAAGGCGATCAAGGCTAGTAGGACCGGTCATGCCAAATACGTCTTCAGAACCCCAGTTATAGTCAGGATTTTTGACGAGAACAACTTCTGAATCAGGTGTATAGGATTCAAAGATGAATGGACCTGTACCAACGATACCAGAGAAACCCCAGTCTTCACCCAGTTCTGCAACCGCAGTAGGGGATACAGGACCCAATTGTGGATGTGAGAGACCATCTAAGAAGGCAGCATTTGGTGATGAGAAACGTACAGTAATTGTGTATTCATCAATCACTTCAGATTCCATGTATGGACCAATAAAGCTGAATGCCATCTGTGAGTTTGTTTCAGGATCTACGATACGGTCAAATGTAAATTTGACAGCTTCTGCGTTGAATGGTGTACCATCGTGGAATGTCACATCATCACGAAGCATAAAAGTATATTCAGTTGCATCTTCGTTGACTGTCCACTCTGTTGCGAGTGAAGGATGGAATGTTCCGAGTGGTTGCTGTTTTACAAGTGTATCAAATACATGGCCGACCATGATTTCGACACCAGAAAAAGTTGTTGCGCCGGGATCAAGTGTATCGACCGTAAAACTCAACCCAAAATTCATCACCATTTCGTCGTCTTGCGCGAACATAGGTGTGGCAAGCAATGTCAGTAATAATACAATACTGACCCATAAAGAAAGTCTTTGTGGAGCATGAGGTTGCTTCATGTCATTTCCCCTAACTAACAGTGGATAAGTTATGCAATAATGTTATTTATGATGGTGATTACATTGACAATTGACCAATAAACTACTAAAATATTAATTGAAATAGTTGATTGTCGACAATATACCATCGACATAGATTATATTGTGCAGGTTACCGAATGTCAACAAATTCAGTAATTATACTTACTCAATAATCATCAGGTACATCAAAATGGCTCAATTAACAACAAAAATCCGTTGGCATAAGCATCCGATTCCAGCAACATCGGCATTTGGATATGCAGATTTAACAATCGGTGACGTAAGCAATGGCTCACCTCGTATGTTAATCACAGCAGGCATCCACGGAGATGAGGGGCCATGGGGTGCATGGGCAATCCAAAAAGCACTGGAACGTATTGATGAAAGTGAACTACAAGGTAGTATCCGTATAATTCCAGTTACAAATCCACTTGCCATGCAAGTAGATAAACGCAACGCACCTGTTGATCAATTGGATCTAAATCGGGCATTCGCTGGCAATCCTACGGGATCATACACAGAACAAGTCGCCCATATGCTTGTTGAACACGGGCTAGCAGATGTCGATTATGTTATCGATTTACATGGTGGTGGTAGTTGGTGTGTTAATGCTTTTGTATTCGAAATGGATGGTGGACGTGATTTATCTTTATCATTTCCAGCACCATTTATTGTCAAAGCGCCATCACGAGATGTAACACTTACAGGGTATGCCAAATCAAAAGGATTAACAGTAGCAGCAGTCGAGATGGGTGGGCGCAGTCAATTTGAAGCCGCTTGGTCAGATAAGATTGCAGATGGTTTATTCCGTGCATTAGTTAAAGTAGGTATCGTTAACCCCAAAACACAACCAAGCGAGATTGATGCCCCTATCCCAGTTGAATCGACATCTGTTTTACGCCCAATGTCTGGTGGTATTTTTATGCCCGAAGTTGAAGCGAGCTACATAGGTAAAATTGTTGAGAAAGATACATTACTGGGAAAACTTATCCATCCAATGACACAAGAAACAATAGAAGAATTCCGTGCACCATTCGATAAAACAGCACTGATGTTACTACGCCCGTTTGTTGCACAACTTGAAGGCGGAGCAATGACTTACGTCGTGTCCCAGCCAATTGAATAATATATTTGAACGATTTAGGAGTAGACATATGCCAGACAAATTGCGAGTAGGAGTCGTTGGTGCAGGACGCTGGTCACGCAGTGCACACTTACCGGGTTTCCAAAGATCACCGCATTGTGATGTTGTTGCAATTTGCGACTTAAACGAAGATATGGCGAAAGAAGCCGCTCAACAATTTGATATTGAAGATGTGTATACCGATTACGAAAAAATGCTCCAACGAGACGATATTGATGTTATTGATGTCTGCACCCGTGGCGGAATTGGGGACAAAAACAACCATGAGCCGCTTGCATTTGCAGCAGTCCAAGCTGGGAAACATTGCTTATGTGAGAAGCCGGTTGCCCATGATTACAAAAGTACATGGAAAGCCCATGAATTAGCAACAGACAAAGGATTAAAAACCAAAGTAGGTCTTACATTTCGTTATGCACCATCGATGCAATACATGCGCGACCTTATTGCTGAGGGTTTTGTAGGTGATCCATATATTTTTAACGGATATGAGCAAAATTCACAGTTTATCAGTCCAACCGAACCCGTTACGAAAGTTGATCTGATTCCTGAAACTGAAAATGAAGAAATCAAAGTCTCGTCTATCGAAGGATATGGTGCACCGATTATTGATCTCAGTTTGTGGTTTGTCGATAGCCCGCTTAAGAGTCTCGTGGGTTTACTCTATAATTTTGTTCCTTACCGAACCATGCCAAGCGGGGACAAAATCCGCACAAATATTGACGACGGTGACACCTATATTGGCGAATATAAAAATGGTGGATTTTGTACGATTCAATCAAGCTATGTAACCGTCAATAGTTATCCCGGATTAGAGGCGCGTCTATATGGCTCACAAGGTGCATTAATTTGCCGGTTAGGTGCAGAATTAGAACATCAAGAAGTGCTCCGTAAATCAACTAGTCCGAATGCACATGAAGTCGAATATGTCGAAGTCGATATTCCAGACAAATATTATCCCCCGGGATATACCCCCGGTGAGCCATGGCCAGCAATGTTCTATGCCAATCTCGTGCACAATTTTATGGAAGAAATTGTGAATGATACTGAGGAAAATCAGGGGAATTTTGCGCAAAGTGCAATGGTGCAAGAAATTATCAATGCCGTAGAACTCTCACATCGCGAACGTCGCTGGGTCGATTTGCCACTATAGCAAACTTCAGACGCTAACAGTCAAATAACAGAACCGAGCACAAACCACCCGATTATATTAGGTTTCCAGCAATCCTAATGCCCAATGGCGTTCAGATTCGAGGTGATCCAACAAATACATACTTAAGGATTCTGGTGATTGTTCCATAATTGCGGCAAAAATCTTGAGGTGCTCGCGATGGGATGCCTGTAAGTCATTGAAGGTGTAGTCTTTCGACATGCGTAATACATAAGAATGTGTATCATTCTGTTGATAAAGTTGCATCATTCGGTCAGGTCCGCCGCATTGAACAAGATATTCATGGAATTTTCTATCCAGTTCAAGATACTTAACAACTTTTAATCTTTCATCTATATCACTATCTGCGATGAGTTCTTCCATTTCGGATTGTATGTCATCCAAAAACATATAATCATCATCATCCAAATACTTAAACAAACACAATGCCACATATAATTCAAACGCACTACGTATCTTGAAATTACCTTCTAAAACATCCGCATCTATTGGTGCAACAAAGGTTCCACGACGTGCCTCAATCTTTACAAAACCTTCCAATTCTAACTGCTTCAATGCCATTTTGATTGGGGTACGACTTACCTGCAATTGCTCTTCTAGTTCAGTCAGGTTGATACGCTGACCAGGAGCTAAATTGGCGGTACAAATCCAATCGCGCAACACACGATAGACAGCATCATTTAAGTTTGGGGTTTCGATAGGTTGTAGACGGTTTGCCTTATTCAACACGCAGTGTTAGCCTGTAATTTATCTTATGTTATGCGAAATGTTAAATATACGCTATCGGAAAATTTAGCTCTCGTCAATGATATTCATCGTTACCTGTGAAAACAATCACAAATTTGACATCCAGAGCAAATATGGTTATTCTCAACTGAAATCTGAAATTTCACAAAAAAGTTTATTGGAATAAAAATTGATACAGTCGCTTTCCTTCTATCTTCACTCACACTTAAGCAGTAATGTGAGTTAACCTAATCATGAAACAATTACCTGTTGTTGTTGGCGTTGGTTACACCAAAATCGCATCAGAACATCGTGACGCAAGTTTACGAGATTTGATGGTCGATGCAGTTTTGGCTTGCGTAACGGATAGCGGGTTAGATAACCTCGATGCCGTTGAACATGGTCTCACCAGTTATGAAAGCGACCACTTCAACTTACAGATGACGCTTGGTGCAATTCTACACGATACAATAGGTATGATCCCTAAGCCAAATGCTCGGATTGAAGGCGGTGGCGCGACAGGTGCATTAGCATTACGTACTGCATGGGCACATATCCAAAGTGGACTATGCGACTCGATCTTGGTATATGGCTGCGAGAAAAATGGGCGTGGCGTCTCATCTAGAACTGCCAATCAACTCTTTGCACTATCTGCGGATGCTGACTGGGAAATGATGATCGGTGGAACATATACCAGCTTTTATGCTTCGATGATCCGCGCACACATGGAAGAATACGGCACAACGGAAGAGCAATTCGCACATGTTGCTGTCCGCAATCGGCATAATGCTCAATTTAATGACATAGCGCAGAAACCAATGGACATCACAATTGACGATGTGATGACATCCCGTCCAGTTGCTGAACCTTATAAATTACTCGATTGTAGTTTACTGAGCGACGGAGCAGCATGTATCTTATTAAGCACTGACGAATGGGCAAAACAACATAGCAAAAATTACGCAAATCGTCCTAAAGTATTGTTTTCAGGGACAGGCTGTGGAACAGATACTATGCGACTTGGCGATCGCTATCCAGACATCACCAATTTCCAAGCAAAACAAACCGCTGCACAACAAGCCTACAGTATGGCAAACATCACAGATCCTGTGAATCAAATCGATGTTGCTGAGCTTTATGACAGTTATAGCGGGGTCGAGATTCAAGCAGTCGAAGATCTCGGTTTTGTAGATGCAGGACAGGGTGGAGTAGCCGTTGCCAGTGGACAGTTCGATCTTGATGGCGATTTACCCGTCAATACAAGTGGCGGTTTATTGGGTAGGGGTGCGCCTGTTGGTGCGACAGGTATTTTACAAGCGATTGAAATTACCGAACAATTGTGGGAGCAAGTTGACCCACGTCGTCAAGTTGCCGGTGCACGTCGTGGATTAACCGACACACATGCAGGTATCGCCAGTATGAGCGTAGTCAATATTTTCGAGCGTCAGGATTAAGTGATATGTCTGACAAAGTAAAAAGCATCATTGACGTACAGACAATTGAATCGGACTCACAAACCGATGATAGGTGGTCAGATTTCCGTCAAATAGAACGTATCACGATCGAGTTGAGTCAGCGTTACAAATATAGCCTTGGACGATATTCACGTTTTTTTATAGAACTTGAAAATCATAAATTCTACGCCACCAAATGCTCAAAATGTAACAAAGTTTATGCACCACCACGTCCATTTTCCCCTGATAGTATGGATATCACAGAGTGGACCGAGTTATCAGGGGAAGGTACAGTCAAAACATTTTCAGTACTTCATTTTGCTCCAGGTACAAATGATGATGTCAATGCACTACAAACACCATATATATTAGCTTATGTTCATTTAGACGGTGCAGATACATTATTCCCACACTTACTTAAAGCATCAGCAAATGATGTTCACATCGGCATGCGTGTCAAAGTCGCTTATGCTGATGAACCTGTGAGCCATCCTATCCACCTCATGTATTTTATCCCAATGGAGGTTTCATGAGTGCACGCAAGAAAAAATTAATCAATCAACCAGAAAATATACTCAATGAGATGTTAAGTGGTTTTACACAAGCCTATAGTGATATTGTCAAGCTAACAGACAATGGACTGGTCGTTCGTGCTCAACCCAAAGCTCAAGGAAAAGTCGGGCTAGTTATCGGCAACGGAAGTGGGCATGAGCCTGCAATGATTGGTTTGATTGGTGAAGGGCTATTTGATGTCAATGTCGCTGGCGAAATATTCACAGCACCCGGACCTGAACGTATCGTAGAAGGGATCAAAGCAGCCGACCATGGGGCAGGAGTCTTGGTATGTGTCTCGCATCATGCAGGCGACCTGATGAACGCAGAGATGGCATTAGAACTCTGTGAAATGGAAGACATTGATAATGTAGATATGGTCATCTTATATGACGATATATCCAGTGCACCAAAAGGAAGTGAACCAGAACGACGGGGAACTGCTGGATTATTTTTCGTCTGGAAGATGCTAGGGGCATATGCTGAGCAAAGTGGAGATTTAGCGGCAACCAAAGCAATGGCAGAAAAAATTCGTGATAACACCCGCACCCTTGCGATGGCACTCACATCATGTGCAAGTCCAATCACAAGGGAAATCATGTTCGAAATGCCCGATGATGAGATGGAAATCGGCATGGGTGTTCACGGTGAAATGGGCATGGGACGTCAAAAAGTTGTCAGTGCAGACGAAACTATCGACCTAATGTTACCCCCAATTCTGGAAGACTTACCATTTCAATCCGGCGACGAAGTCATCGTTATGTTGAATAATAGCGGTAGCATGACATTGATGGAGCTCTATATTCTCTATAATCGCGTTGCCCAAAAACTCGATGAAGCTAGTATCAAGGTGTACAAGTCTTGGATTGGGCCATATGCAACCACTCAAGAAATGGCTGGGTTCGCATTATCTTTGTGCAAAGTAGATGACGAGCTCAAAGGACTTTGGGACGCACCAGCAAATGGAGCATCAGTCAAACAACTATGAGCAACATCACCGTACAACACGCAATTGGTCTCATTGAGGCAATCTCGGAAACATTGACCGCTAACAAAGATATGTTAAATCAATTAGATTCGGCATTAGGTGATGGTGACCATGGCACTGGTATTACGACAGGTTTTGCCGAAGCTGTCAACACTATCAGCACACTTGAGTCGCCAGCGCTATCGGATGTATGGTCAACAAGTGCAAAAGTACTTATTAATCGCATGGGCGGTGCATCCGGCGCATTGTTTGGAACATTTTTCCTTAAAGGTGTGGCGCTTACCAAAGAGAAAACGACCTTATCCAAATCTGATATGAATGCAATTTTTGAAGCAGGTTTAGACGGTGTCAAACAACGTGGTAAATCAGATGTTGGTGATAAAACCATGGTAGATGCGCTAAGCCCTGCAGTAGTGGCGTTTAAACAGCAGGAAAACTTTATCGATGCATGGCAAGAAGCCAGCACAGCAGCACGAACTGGTGCAGAATCAACAAAAAATTTGGTCGCCAAGCATGGACGTGCTAAGTTCACAGGGGAGAGAGCAGTCGGTCACCAAGATGCAGGCGCAACATCTATCGCACTTATGTTTGAGGCAATGCAAAATTATTGGGAGAATATTGACTAATGGCAAAACATAAATTACGGGTCGGATACATCGGCACATCAATTTCATCGTATTATGGTGGTGAATATAATCAACGTCCACGCGCGATTGAAGGCTTAGAAAAACTTGCAGAAGAACTCGATTTCCAATTGATTGCGGTGCATGATGAAGTTATGACCGAAGAGGGATCAATTCGAGCAGCAGAATATCTCAAGGATAATGAGGTTGATTTTCTACTTTTGCAAACCGCTGCCTGTAGTATGGGTGAACAACTCTTGCCATTGGTCAAAGTTGCACCGCGTATGGGAATCTGGGCAACCCCTGATCCTGAACAAGAAGGCGAAATCAAGATTCACTCGGTTGTGTCGATGAGTCACTTCGCTTCCATCATGAAGCGGTATCTCAAACACGAGAATATTCCCTTCAAATGGTTTTATGGTCACGTCGAAACCGAAGAATTCCAATCACGTTTTGCTGTCACGATTCGTGCGTTGACAGCTGTCAAAAATATGGAACGTTCACGCATCGGTTGGATTGGAAATCTATCTCCTGGTTTTAATGATATGATTTTTGACGAACGTTTACTGCGTAGTCGAATGGGAATTTCTGTATTACCACATGAGCTAGCTGAGCTTGTCGAACGTGCAAAAGGGTACGATCCTGAACCAATTAGCAAGACAGTTAACGAAATCAAGTCAGTTGCCCGTGAAATCACAGTGACAGAAAATAGCGCATTTGACCGTGTCACCCGCGTCTATATGGCGATGCGTGACATGGCGGCTGAATATAATTATGATGCGCTAGCGGTACAGTGTTGGCCTAACTTCCAATCATATTTCAAGATCGCCCCTTGTATGGCATATAGCTGGCTGGGAAGCGAAGATGGAATTGCGGTATCATGTGAAGGTGATGTGCTTGGGGCAGCCAGTATGTACCTTCTAAATGTCCTCACAGGCAGACAAGGGTCATCCACCTTACTTGATATGACAGCTTTAGATCCTGAAACCAATGCGATGTTGATGTGGCACTGTGGTGTATCTCCAAGACACTTCTCCGATGATAACGGTATTGCATGGGTCGACCATGTCACACTTGGTCGTAAAGGCGATGATGGTCCCTATGGTGTTGCAGGCGACCAAGTCTTTGCACCACAAGAAACAACTGTCAGCTATATAGGTGACGACGGTAGTAGTTTATTAGTTATCCATGCCGATATTATCAAACATAAGAAAAAAGGGTTTGATGGAACACGGGGTTGGTTCTCGCATTTTGAACTCAACAAGAAGCCGATTAATCTTATGGATCTCATCAATACACTCACCGTACGCGGTCATGAACATCACTTTGCAGTTGGACAAGGTGATGTCACCGATGAACTGATGGAATTTGCAGCATGGAAAGGCATGCGTTTAATCGAGCATGTTCCACAAACCAATTACCTTCAATTAGAAGGCATTAATGCTTAGGAATAAAACCCTCGTGTTGCTACGGGGGATATTCAAACTATTGTTTATAGAATGATATAAAGGAAACAATATGTTCAAAAAACTTTTACTTGTTATGGTTGTTCTTTTAGTCTCACTTCCACTTTTTGGCAGTGTGGTCGCACAAGATGACATGATGGAAATGGATCCTCCTCCCGGGTTTGAAAGTTGGGATCAGGTTGTGGCAGCAGCTGACGGTATGACCGTTAACTGGTATATGTGGGGTGGGTCGGATGCAATCAACGAATTTGTTGATACAACCTACGGCATTCCTTTGATGGAAGAATACAATGTTACACTTAACCGTGTTCCACTTGCAGATACTGTCGATGCAGTGAATCAAGTTTTGAGTGAAGCTGAAGCTGGCGTTGAAGGCGATGACGGTTCTGTTGACCTCATCTGGATTAATGGTGAAAACTTCTTCACTCTGAAACAAGCTGACCTCCTCTTCGGTCCTTGGGCAGAAAATATTCCAAATAGTGCATTGGTTGACTGGGAAAATCCAGCGATGAACCTTGACTTTGGTCGCCCTGTAGAAGGATTCGAAAGCCCATGGTCTGGTGCACAATTCCACTTCATTTATGACTCAGCACGTATGAGCGAAGAAGATTTGCCACGTAGCTATGCGGAACTTACCGAATGGATTGAAGCAAACCCAGGTCGCTTCACCTACATCGCACCAGGTCCAGGTGCATTCCAAGGTACACGCTTTGTCAAACAAGCTCTGTTTGAAGTCAGTGGTGGTCAAGAACAATGGGTCGGCGACTTCGACGAAGACCTCTACAACGAATACGCTCCTGCACTTTGGGAACTTTTGAACAGCTGGGAAGAAAACTTGTGGCGTGGTGGTGAGACATACCCAATCAACGTCAACGAACTCCACGAACTCTTTGCTAACGGCGAAATTGATTTCACAATTACACAATCAGTCGCAGGTGCAGGTCCAGCAATTGCTGAAGGTCTTATTCCACCAACCAGCCGTGCATTCGCATTTGAAAACAATATGATCGGTGACTTCAACTATGTAGCAATTCCATTCAATGCGCCAAACAAAGCAGCTGCAATGGTTCTTGCTAATCTAATTTTGCGCCCAGATCGTCAAGCAGAACAAATCCTCCCAGAAAATGGATTCGGATTGAACTTTGCAATTGACGTGACTCGCGTTGAAGATGAAGATGCACTCGCTGCACTTGATGAAGCGGCAAGCAACCTTGGCGAAGCAGCAGCAGATCCTGCTGATCTCGCAGCATCCCTAGTATCGGACATCGCTGCAGAATATCAAGCACTGATGGAAGCAGACTGGGAAGCAAACGTCCTGTTAGACTAATTTTCTAGCTCGATTTTTTGAATGAGGGCAGGACATGTTTCTGCCCTCAACCCTGTACAAAGAAATATAGACCTATCAAGCAAAGGGTGCTTTATGCAATGGGAACGATGGCGTATCCCTATCATGTTGGGACCAACACTCGCAGTTATTATTTTCCTTTTTATTGGCGGCTTATTATACGGTTTATTACAAAGTCTTGGTTGGAATCCACGAATTGGTAATTTTGAACTATCACTCGATGCTTACATCAGCATCATGGCATCAGAACGTTATGCCTCACAATTCTGGTCAGGATTATTACTCACAATTTGGGTTAGCTTTGCCAGTACATTCTTTTCTGCAATCATCGCCATTTTTGGTGCATTGATGATTCGCAAAACGCGCTATGGTAAGCGATTTTCGACATTTTTGTTCCAACTGAATCTGCCGATACCCCATGTTGTCGCAGCAATCGGGATTCTATTTTTGTTCTCCCAAAGCGGTTTATTATCAAGGATTGGCGCAGAAACCGGCATTATTGGCTCGCCATCTGAGTTTCCCGTATTAGTACGTGATCGATTCGGCGCAGGTATTATCCTTGCTTATATTTGGAAAGAAGTTCCATTTATCGGCATTATCGTGCTCGCGATCCTACAGTCGCTCGGTGAGGATTATGAAGATATTGCCGCAACCTTAGGTGCAAACCGCTGGCAACGGTTCCGTTATGTTGTCCTCCCATTGATTATGCCCGGACTACTTTCCGCATCGATTATCGTCTTTACATTTACATTCGGGTCTTATGAAGTTCCCGCAATTCTTGGGGTACGGTCAACCCGCATGTTACCTGTGATGTCGCTCGACTTCTTCCGCAATCCAGATTTAAATGCCCGTGCCGAAGGAATGGCAATGAGTATGGTCATTGCTGCCATCGCCCTTATCATGGTCTTGATTTATATGTGGATTAGTCGTCGTTCGGTCAGAGGAGAGTAAAATTATGGAACAAACTGTCAGAGTAGACCGTCGCGCCCAACTGGCGACGATATTCCGCTACACGGCCCTTATTCTTTTGCTTGTTGGTTTGGTATTACCATTCTTTGCATTCGTCATTAACTCGCTGGCGTTCCGCTGGTTCTATCCACAACTTATACCCAACGAGTGGAGTTTAGATGCATGGAATTCTGTCTTGAATGATGATTTATTCGAGGCGCTCTATAACAGTGTGGTCATTGCAGTCGGTGTAACATTTGTCTCCGTGATTATTGGTATTCCGGCATCGCGTGCTATGGGGCTTTATCAATTCCGAGGAAAACGCATTGTAGAGTTCTTAATCCTCGCGCCGACGATCGTACCGGGGATTGCTGTTGCAATGGGCTTGAATATTAACTTCTTGCGCTGGAACTTAGCAGGCGAGATGTTTGGGGTTGGATTGGTCCATCTTGTGCCCGTTATGCCTTATGTTGTGCTGACCTTATCTGGTGTCTTTGCCAACTACAATCCAGAATTTGAACAACAAGCGAGAACCTTAGGAGCAGGACCGATTCGCACGTTTTGGTATGTTACATTCCCAGCCATTTTCCCCGGATTAGTTGTTGCTAGCTTGTTTGCGTTTCTGGTGTCATGGAGTCAATATATTTTGACTTTCCTCATCGGGCAGGGGCGTGTCATTACAATGCCAGTGCTACTGTTTACAGCAGTACCGGGGGGTAAAAACCCGAATATTGCCGCAATCTCACTTGTATTTATTGCACCAGCCGTACTTATTCTGCTGTTGTCTTCACGTTATTTATCAGGCGAATCCAATACAGTTGGAGGCTTTGGACAAGTATGACCCACGTAATTCTCGATAAAATCCAAAAAGTATATCCCGGTGCAAGCACACCTGCAGTTGACGATTTTTCGCTCGATATTCCGACAGGCAAGTTAGTCGCCTTCTTAGGACCATCAGGATGTGGAAAAACAACAACACTTAAAATGATCGCCGGTTTGATTAACCCGACAGCAGGACGTATCACCTTTGATGGTGAGGACATTCTACCGATTCCATCCGAAAAGCGCGGAGCGGTGATGGTCTTTCAGAATTATCTGTTGTTTCCCTATATGTCTGTCGGTGATAACGTCGGCTTTGGGTTAAAAATGCGCGGTGTCGATAAGAAGATTATTCAACAAAAAGTCCAACAGATGTTGGAGCTTGTCAAACTACCAGACATTGCCAAACGTCGTCCATCACAATTATCTGGTGGTCAACAACAGCGTGTCGCATTAGCCAGAGCACTCATCACAGAACCTCGTGTTCTCCTATTAGACGAGCCGTTGAGTAATCTTGATGCACATTTGCGTGACGAGATGCGCGATCTAATCCTGATGATCCAGCGTGATCTTAAAGTGACCACTGTTTTTGTCACACATGATCAGGAAGAAGCGGTCTTACTAGCGGATCAGATTGCGTTGATTTTTGATGGTCTACTACAACAATATGTTTCACCTGCCGAATTCTATCAGCGTCCAATTTCAGAACGGGCAGCACGATTTTTTGGTGGGGTTAACTTTATCCCTGCTAACCGCACCAATGGCATCGTGAAGACTGACATAGGCGATTTCCATTTTGATGCGACTAACAACGAAACAGCACCAACAGGCAAGGCACAATTGACGATTCGTCCCGAACAAATCCGCCTCAATGAGGGGCAATCCAACAATGTTGTTAAAGGGCGAGTTCGCGAACGTATTTATGTTGGAACATATACACGCTACAAAATCCAACTTGGCAATCACGAAATCGAAGCAATACGGAGTGCAGACTTACCCGGCGCAATCAATGTAGATGATGAAGTTGATGTCCATTTTCCATCAGATAGGATTTGGATTGTCCCTCAAAGCTAGTTCAACGCATGCCTTACCGCTTGACGCACAACAGAAGCGTGTTGTCGGTACAATCTGGACGACCTACTGTTTGTTTTATCTAGGGCGGGTCAACTTTAGTGTCGTGCTACCAGCATTAGCTATCTACCTCGGGGTGACGCGCGCGGAAGTCGGTACACTCGGTACTATATTTTTCTGGATATATGGGATTGGACATTTTGTAAGTGGTGAGATCGGTAGCCATGTCAGTCCATTTAAGCTCGTAAGTTTTGGTTTACTTGTTATCGCCCTCACCAATATAGCATTTGCTTTCCAGACATCACTGATTGCGATGTTGATCTTGTGGGGCATTAATGGGATGGCACAATCGACAGGGTGGGCACCGATGTTCCGCATCATTGCAGAACGGCTCGACCCATCACAACTCAAACGTGTCTCGACCATCATGCCGTTTAGTTATGTCATTGGCACGGTCATCACATGGTCATTCATTGGTGTGGTGGCGGTTGATGGTAATTGGCAGATTGCATTCTGGCTACCCGGCATTTTGACATTAGGTGTGCTTGCATTTTGGTGGACATCATACATTGATTCACCAAACAAGCCGACATCACGCTTCCGTCTATCCGATATTACATCTGAAATCCGCACGATATGGTTCTCACTCATCACTGCTGCACTCGCTGGATTTGTCTTTAACGGCACGATTATCTGGTTACCAACTTACATTCTAGATACTGGCTTAGTCACAGAATCACTCGTTGGGTTTGTCGCTGCGATTTTACAAATTTTTGCCATTATCGGGCTCATCATTGCACGTTATTGGGTGATTCGTACCAATCAGGTATTTTCAACAGCATCCAGCTTACTTGGTATCGCTAGCATTGCGCTATTGTTGCTCGTATTCATAAGTGATTTCCCCGCATTAATAATCATCACTGTCGCACTCATAGCGCTAAATGGAGCGTTCGGATTGGTCGTTAGCTCGATACCGCTCATCTTATCGCCAGAAGGACGAGCGTCATCTGTCACGGGCACAATCAACATGATGTCAAATTTTTTCGGAGGGATGGCAGGATTTACGATTGGTGGCATAGTCGAAGCCAGTGGATGGCAAATTGTATTCGCGATGTGGGCAGTCATTTTGTGTTGTGCAGCGGGTTTAATTTGGTGGAAGCGCCAAGAAGAAACAAAACAACAAAGGAACAAATCATGACAAAACAATCCCCTCTAGCAGGGTTAAAAGTTATTGATCAGACGCAAGCACTTGCGGGTCCATATTGTGGGATGATGCTTGGTGACCTCGGGGCTGACGTCATTAAAATTGAACGCCCCGGTGTTGGCGATCAATCACGCCAATGGGCTCCACCATATATCGGCGACCAGAGTTGCTACTATCTAGCAGTTAATCGCAATAAACGGGGCATCGCCTTAAACATTCGATCTGACGAAGGGCGTAAAATCATCCATCAACTGGTAGCAGAAGCTGATGTATTTCTGACAAATCTCGCTACGACCGCATCCCTTAAAAAGTATGGTATAGACTACGATACACTCCGAGAGATCAACCCACGCCTCATCTACGCGTCGATTAGTGGTTATGGGCGCACAGGTCCGCGTGCAGGGCAACCCGGTTATGATCTTGTTTCGCAAGCTGAGTCCGGCACAATGGCAATCACAGGTGAAGTGAATGGTGCACCAATGCGCTTCCCGACACCGATTGCTGATATGACCTGTGGATTGTTTACACTTATTGGGGTACTTGCCGCATTAAATGCACGCCATACCACTGGTGAGGGTCAATTTATTGATAGCTCCCTACAAGAAGGGCAGATGACATGGTTGGAAAATTATGCAGGTGAATATTTTGCAGATGGTCAAGACCCGCCGAGAAGGGGAAACCGACATCCACAAGTTGTACCCTATGAGGCTGTACAAGGGAGTGATGGCGATTGGTTTATTTTAGGCGTTGGTTCAGATAATATTTGGCAGTCATTTTGTAAACATGTCGGACGTGATGACCTTGCACAAGATGAACGCTTCATCACCAATGCACTGCGCATCGCCAACTATGAACAATTACTGCCGCTTGTTCGTGAAATCATCAAACAAAAATCCTCAGATCAATGGTTAGCTGAATTGCGTGATGTTGGTGTACCGTGTGGGCGCATCAAAACCGTCAAAGAGGCCCTCACTGACCCGCATATTATTGAACGAGGTATGATCATTGAACTGGAACATCCAGCCTTAGGAATCGTTAAATCACTCGCAACACCTGTACATTTATCAGATACCCCTCTGGTGTATCATCGCCACCCACCAACACTAGGTGAGCATACCGATAGTGTCGTACAAGAATTAGGTTATAGCGCAGAACAAGTGCAGCAAATGCGTACAGAAGGAGTAATCGCATGACATATCTTGATCGTTTCCCCAAATTGACAGTAGATGAATATGATCAAATCTTACGACCTCCTATGGGTAGAGTTCAATGTGTTATAGATACAGATACCCGTAACGAGATTGATGACCAGTTTGCCTTAGCATGGGCATTGTTGTCACAGAATAAGCTCAAAATTGAAGCGATTTATGCTGCCCCTTATTCCTTCCGCAATCGATTAGAAGAACTTCGTCAAGCACAAACAATTCGTACCAGTAGTGAAACAGCCAAACATGGTGACCTTGACTTACTCATGCGTTATGCCGGGCAACTTGATCGACTCGATGCCAAAGGTGTTGATATTCAAGATGATAGCCAGCTCGACCCACAAAACGTGACAATGGTGACACCCGACATCGGCATGGAAAAAAGCTATGAAGAAATTTTACTGTGTTGCGAAAAAATGGGTATCGACTTTGCAGATAAAGTCTATCGCGGGTCGCCTCGCTATTTGGAATCATTTGACACACCCGTCGAAAGTGAAGCCGTCACACATCTGATTGAAACAGCCAAGACAGCTTCACCAGACAACCCTCTATACGTTGTAGCAATCGGTGCACCGACAAACATTGCTTCGGCAATCTTGATTGCACCTGAAATTATCAAGAATATTGTTGTGACATGGACGGCAGGGTACCCAACCACCATAACAGGGGTCTTCCAAGAATCATTTAATATGGAGCAAGATATGCTCTCGTCACAACTGTTATTTGATAGTGGTGTGCCGTTGGTCTATCTACCGGGTTTCCATGTTGGCGTTCAGCTTGGCTTATCGTTACCAGAAATGGAGGCATGGGTCAAAGGGCAGGGAGAAATTGGAGATTATTTACACTGGCTGTTCATGAATAATCCACACTATCCGTTTCAGGGGATAGATGATTACTTTGGGCGCACATGGATTATCTGGGATTTGATTAACTTTGCATGGTTGATGCAACCGAATTGGGTGCCATCCTTTATGACAACAGCTCCGCATCTCACAGATGATCGTAAATGGCTACGAGATGGTGATCCTCGTCATCCAATGCGCGAAGCACTCGATATTAATCGGGATGCAATCTTCCGCGACTTCTTCCAAAAGTTAGCTGATGCAGCAACATCGTAGAGGAGTCTGACATGTTGAATTTACCGGATCATTATATTGATCTGCACCCAACAGTACGTGACCTATTATCGAGTGAATGTCAGTTATACATTGGTGGTCAATTTGTCTCAGCACAAAGTAGAAAAACTTTTGAGACAATCGATCCATCAACAGAGCAAGTACTCGCCTCTGTATCAGAAGCAGATGCAACCGATGTTGATCGTGCTGTACAAGCCGCACGACAAGCATTTGAAGGTGATTGGCGACATAAGATGACTCCCGATGATCGGAGTAAACTCATCTGGAAGTTAGCTGACTTAATTGATGAACGCGCCGAAATCCTTGCCCAACTGGATACACTGGATACAGGCAAACCGTATCAAACAGCTCTAACAGTCGATGTGCCATTATCAGCAGAACACTTTCGATATTACGCGGGTTTCCCAACCAAGATCGAAGGCGCGACCATTCCTGTTAGTACACAGGGTATGTTCAACTACACAATACGCGAACCGCTTGGTGTATGTGGTTTGATCGTTCCTTGGAACTATCCACTACTCATGGCAAGCTGGAAAATCGCACCCGCGTTAGCTGCAGGCAATTGCATTATCTTAAAACCAGCAGAACAAACCCCATTGAGTGCGCTATATCTTGCCACACTCTTTGAAGAAGCAGGATTCCCACCGGGTGTTTTTAATGTAATCAACGGCTATGGACGGGGTGCAGGAGCCGCATTAGTTGAACACGCTGGTGTGAATAAAATTGGGTTTACAGGCAGCGTAGCCACAGCCCAAACGATTATTCGTAGTTCGGCGGATACACTCAAACGTGTATCACTAGAACTAGGAGGAAAAAGCCCCAACATCGTATTCGCTGATGCAGACTTATCTAATGCCAGCGTCGGCGCTACATGGGCAATTTTTGGCAATAATGGTCAATCGTGTACAGCTGGTTCACGCCTGTATATTGAACGTGGAATCTTTGACAAAGTTGTACAAGGCATGGTCGACGAAGTATCTAATATTAAAATCGGCCCCGGCATGACCCACGAACCTTATAACCTAGGGCCTGTAATTAGTGAAGTACAGATGAATAAAGTCCTCAGCTACGTAGATGAAGGTTTCCAAGGTGGTGGCGAAGCGGTCACAGGTGGCAAACGTATGACCGATACAGGTTACTTCATCGAACCAACCATCATCGTCAACACGACCGATGATATGCGCATTAACCGCGAGGAAATTTTTGGTCCAGTTGTCTGTGCAATGCCATTTGATGACGTGAACGATATTTTGAAGCGCGCCAATGATACCGATTATGGATTAGCAGCCGGATTATGGACAACAAACTTGAGTCGGGCTCATCAATTTGCGTCTAAACTACAAGCTGGCACAATCTGGATTAACACATGGGGCAATACCGATGCAGCATCCCCGTTCGGCGGATACAAACAAAGCGGTCATGGACGGGAAATGGGTAAAGAAGCCATTGATCTATATACCGAAGTTAAAAGTGTCTGGATAAACATTGATGGCTAAACCTATCTCTATCGGCAAGTATCGCGCTCTACAACAAACCAGCACCGATAATAGCGTCTTTACCATCCTTGCAATAGATCATCAGGATTCACTTCGGCGCGCCCTAAATGCTGATGCACCCAATCAAATCTCAACTGATGAAATGGTTACATTTAAACAGCACGTTGTCACTGCATTATGTGATACAGACATCAGCGGTGTATTACTCGATCCAGTTTATGGCATCGCACAACTTGTTGATAGTGGACTCCCGTCATCAGTTGGCTTGTTGGCAGAACTAGAAAAAGCCGATTACAACATGAACCCGCTACCGATGGCAGTTGACATTCGCCCTAATTGGAGCGTGAACAAAATCAAACGTATGGCAGCAGATGGGGTCAAGCTATTCTACTATTATGATCCTGATGACACGGATTTATGTCAACAACAAGATGCGACAATTGCCAACGTAATTGCATCCTGTGAATCTTACGACATCCCACTATACGCAGAGCCAATCATAACAAATGTGACAACAGAGAATCGCCAACGTAAAGTCATTGAGTCTGCCCAACGTGCTGATGTACTTGGAGCCGATATTCTCAAATTAGAATTCCCGATTGATGTGCATCAAAACATCGATAGGGCAGATTGGTCATCTGCGTGCGAAGCATTGACAGCAGGTATCTCCTCACCTTGGGTACTTCTTAGTGCAGGTGTCAGTTTTGAGCTATTTTGTGAACAAGTTGAAATTGCCTGTAAAGCAGGAGCTTGTGGTTTTATGGTCGGGCGCGCCATATGGGGTGATGCGTGTTTAATCCATGACACATCAGAACGGCAAAATTGGCTAAAGACAGTAGGACGTGAGCGTATGCGTCAACTTATACAGATCGCCGAAACACATGCAATCGGTTGGACAAACTACTACCAACTCAGCAAGACATCAACAGATTGGTATATTGACTATCCAGATATGCCCTAGAAGATAAGGAGAACCTTACCATGGAAAAAGCAACCATTCGATTTGACCTCGATAATACCATTGGTGAGGTTCACAACCACCTTTATGGAGCAAACCTAGAACATATCGGTCAAGCAATTTATGGTGGCGTGTGGGCAGAAATGCTACGTGACAGAAAATTTGCTGGCAACGACCACATGTATACAACTGCCAGCGAAGGTCTACACAATATTCATCCCAGTATTGGTGTGGTTGCACCATGGGAAGCCCTCAATCCACATTACGAAAACGTCCGCTATGTGCACGACAATACAACCTTCTACACTGGACGACAGTCCCAACGCATTACCATCCGGAATAAAGATGGAGAATCCCACGGAATCCAGCAAGTAGGGCTATACCTACAAGCTGGAAAAGAATACAACGTGCGTGTTGTACTACGTGGAGAAGGGCAGGCGGTTGATATTCAACTTGGCGATAATAGTTGGGTGTTATCGAGTATTGGCGAAGAATGGCAAACTTATACACATACTTTTACTGTTGACTCATTAGTTGAAAACGGCGCTTTCAGTATCTCGATTACAACAGGTACATTATGGATTGGTTGTGCCTCAGTGATGCCTGCCGATAACATCAAAGGATTTCGTGCAGACCTAATTGAGGCGTTGAAGGATTGGTCACCGACACACTTACGATGGCCTGGTGGGAATTTTGTTTCGGCTTATCACTGGCAATTTGCTATCGGTGACCGAGATCTACGTCCTGCTTATCTAGACCCAGCGTGGTGGCTCTGGGAATCTAACGATATGGGGACAGACGAATTTATCGACCTATGTCACCTCATCGGTTGTGAACCGGTGTTAACGATTAATATGGGGGACGGCACAATTGAAGAGGCTGTCGCATGGGTCGAATACTGTAATGGTGATGCCACAACAACCTACGGTAAACTGCGCACTGATAATGGTTATCCAGACCCACATAACGTCAACGTGTGGTTCGTCGGAAATGAACAATTTGGTAACTGGCAGGTAGGACATGTCGATGCAGAAACTTACGCCCATCGTTATATTGAGTTTGCATCGGCTATGCGACAAGTTGATAACACCCTCACATTAATCGGCGTTGGTGTACCATCCAATCTATACGGACATTGGAATGAACAAGTCCTCAATATTGCTGGCGATCAAATGGATCAGCTCAGCGTCCATTATTATTCTATTCGTACCGAAAAATGGGATACGCCACCCTCACCTGAGCATCTTTTTCTGCCGAAAATAGCCGCCTCCTATGAAGTTGGACAAATGCTAGATGCTACATTAGACATTATGGATGAGCATACAGATCAACCGTTACCCATTGCATTTGATGAATGGAATACATTCTATGGCGCAAAATCGCCAGATTATATTGAGGACTACAATCTAGCGGATGCGCTCTATACAGGTTCATTGTTGAATGCTTGTATCAATCGTGCTGATCGTATCAAATATAGCGCGATTTATCATCTAACCAATGTGATGGCATGTTATATTGTTTCTCCACTCTATGAATGGCAACCCATTAGCTTAGGGCGGGGTGGTGGTTGGGTACCCGTCAGCATCATTGAAGCAACCAATCCGCCAACAGTAATTAAATCACCGCCAACATTAGTATTGGAGCTAATGACAAAGTATCGAGGTAGCAAGGCGATACACTCCGAGGTTACTTGCAACACCATATCAAGTCCATCAGCAGGTAACTTACCCGCATTTGAAGCGATCCCAATGATCGATGTATCGGCAACAATTGACCCCGATACAGGTCAAATTTTTATTTCGATTGTCAATTGTAATGTCAATGATTCAGTAGAAATCGAATTTACAGGCTTAGACAACACATCAATATATACAGCACATATTGTTTCAGGCGAAACACCGACTGCAATCAATACATTTGATGCACCGCAAACCGTTTCTATTGATGTTCAGCATAATGTAGCATTGCCATTGGTTGTGCTGCCACATAGCTATGTTATGCTGGTGTCCCAAAAGCATTTTGAGAATTGATGACAATGATCGGAATGCATTTGTACTACAAAGTTCAATAATAAGAACACGATAAACATAATATAAATTTCGCGTCCCTTAATCATTTGGCAAGATTTTGTGTCTAATCTCATGCAAGATTTACTTAACTTGCCGAGATAGGAGTCATCATTGGACTGGTTAAAGACACAACTTCGTAAACGTGCTAAGGTGATTGGAGTCCTCATATTCTGGGTGATCGTCCTAATCATTCTCCAACAATATATGCAAGCAAATGATTTAACCTTTGAAGACGTAACCCAACAGCTTGAAACTCTGTTTACTGGCACATGGTATGGTCCAATCTTGTATATCATCTTCTATGTGGTACGCCCTTTAATCCTGTTTCCGGCATCGTTACTAACATTACTTGGTGGCAGTATCTTCGGATTATTCCCGGGTAGTTTGATTGTCCTGATTGCAGGAACGTTATCATCAGTTATTCCATATGGTGTTGGCTGGTCGCTTTCAGATTCAGATGCAGAGCCTTCAACAGACGAAGGGCGTATGAAACGATTCATTAAGCTACTCAAAGAAAATCCATTCCAAGCTGTCTTAACCATGCGTTTGCTCTATCTACCATATGATGCAGTAAGCATTCTCGCAGGTAGCTTGCGCATTAACTTTGCAGTTTTCCTACTCGCAACAGCAATCGGGAATATTGGTGGAACACTAGCATACGTCGGGATTGGGTCGTCCATACAAGGTGATATTACATCAGGAAATATCTCATTCGATCCAAACTTGATTCTCTTCTCTGCAGTCGTCCTTGTTTTAGGACTTGGACTATCTCGACTTCTCAAACGTTTTACACCTGAACAAACATCAGAATAGGATTCTACATCATGAGTGACATCTACGATTTAATTGTAATCGGCGCAGGGTCAGCCGGATTAACAGCAGCAGCATTTAATGGTGAACTTGGTCGCAAGGTCGCAGTGATTGAGCGCGAACAGGTCGGTGGTGATTGTACATGGACAGGCTGTATGCCAAGTAAAGCTTTGTTGCATGTGGCAAAAATCGCCCATAATATACGCATTGCAGGGGATTATGGTATTACAACCAGCCCTCCAGAAACTGATATGGAAAAAGTACATGACTATATCCATAGCGTCATTCAGGGGGTCTATAAACATGAAACACCTGAAAAAGTGACTGAACGTGGCATTGAAGTTGTCCTTGGTGATGCTAAATTCATTGACCAGCATACGATTCAAGTCGGTGACCGGACGATGAAATCGAAGAAATTTGTCATCGCTACAGGTGGACGACCTGCCACACCACCGATCCCAGGTTTAGATACCGTGCCATACAAAACCAACCGCAACTTCTTCGACAATAAGGTATTACCTGATCATCTGATGATCATTGGTGCAGGTCCGATTGGTATGGAAATGGGGCAATCATATAATCGTTTAGGTGCAAAAGTCACCATCATTGGTCAACATATTATGCAGAACGATGAGCCAGAGGCTGTTGAGGTTATACGTGATACCTTCGAAAAAGAAGGCGTTATTATGATTCAATCAACTGTGACTGAAGTCGAAAAAGACGGTGATAATATCATATTAAAGCTAGAAAATGGCGACAGTATAACAGGTGATATGGTACTTGTAGCTGTGGGACGTACGCCAAATGTCGAACTTGACCTAGAAAAAGCAAATATCGAGTACACAAAACGGGGCATACCAGTTAACGATAAACTGCAAACCAATGTCCCACATATCTATGCAATTGGAGATGTGACAACAGGTGCGAAGTTTACACATTATGCAGGATACCAAGGGTCAGCTGTTGGGCGTAATGTATTACTACCTGTAGGTAAAACCAGCGGTATTCCTAAATATGTACCTTGGGTAACATTCACTGATCCCGAAGTAGCTCATGCTGGACTCACAGAAGAACAAGCCAGAGAACAATACGGTTCAGACGTTAAGACATTCATGTTCTCACTGGCTGATGGTGACCGTTCAGTTGCCGAAAGTGATGTCGAAGGATTTATCAAATTTGTATATCGCAACACACTGGATTTGCTAGGTGTGACAATTGTGGGAGATCGTGCTGGAGATATGTTGATCGAGTATCAACTATTGATCGAAAACAAGATCTCTGCCCGCGATTTGATCGGTATCATTCATGCTTATCCCACCTATTCCGATGTAGCACGCAAAGCCCTTTCAAAAGTGATGATCGAGGAACTGATGTCAAGTTCTGTCGGCAAAATAGCGAAGAAAGCAATCAACATTCTACCATGATGGATAAACCGCTACGCCAAATTAAAGATCAAACCTTGAATCCAATTGTAAAAAGGATGGGGCATCGGCTCCATCCCAACCTCTTTACAGGAGTAGGTACATTACTTGCAGTGGCCGCCGCTGTTTCAGCGTTTAGTGGTGCATATGTTATCGGGTTGATATTTTGGATGCTGAACCGTGCTATGGATGGGTTAGATGGAGCGTACGCACGAGTATGGGATAAAAAGTCAGATCTAGGCGGTTATCTCGACACAATGAGTGACTTTTTTACTTATGCAATTATCCCATTCGGTTTTGCATTACATAACCCCACCACCGAGGGTCTTATTTTACTAGCATTTCTTTTAGGCACATTTTATGTCAATGCAGCAGCATTTATGTATCTCGGTGCAATTTTAGACCGGCAGCAATCTGATAAGAATGGACTCACTTCGTTGAGAATGCCACGTGGGCTTATCGAGGGTGGAGAAACCATCATCTTCTACTGTGCATTCTTCATATTTAATCAATATATTGATGTCTTGTTCGTCATGTTGGGCTTACTTGTCATTGCGACAACGCTTCAACATGTCGTCTGGAGCATGAAAAATTTATAGACCATCAAATTGGATTTAGCTAGACTATTTTGAAATATGTCCCTGATAAAGGTTGTGAGCAGGACTCGCAACCCTTCTATAATCAGAACTAATCAGCGACATCACTTTAAACTGCGTTTCCCCCTCAAGTTGAAACATCTTTGATGCCACGTAATAATTGCATAATCTTGGGTTAGCCCAATAATCGTACCCTCTTTTTTCAGTTCTAAGTCGTACCATCCATACACAGCGTCACTAGATTAATCGAATTGATAAGGCATGCAATTGTATGTTTGCAAGATAAGTCTGCTATCCAGCATGACGCCTGATTTAGTTACGGTAAACTATAGATATAATCACACAACCATAGGAGATGCACATGTCATTTAACGGCCTACACATGAATTTGGGTAACCTATCTCGTTTATCCAATGCAGAAACAAGATCTATCAGTGCTGAGAATTTTACTGGTGAAAAAGGTAAAGGCGGCATGGCAACCAAAGGTGTATTAAAGACCGCCGCATCAGACCTTGGTCAAGGATGGAAAGTTTCACCCTGTATCATTATTGAACCCAAAGCTACGGTTGAGCTAGCAAATATTGATGGGGCAGGCGCAATTCAACACATCTGGATTACTGTTGCACCAGAATTCTGGCGGTCTTTAATCATACGGTTTTATTGGGATCATGAAGATGAGCCATCAATTGAAGTGCCACTGGGGGACTTCTTTTGTAACGGATGGGGAGTTCGTTGTAATGTCAATTCATTACCAGTCGCTATAAATCCAGCTGGAGGATTCAACTCCTATTGGGAAATGCCATTCCG
Organism: Anaerolineales bacterium UBA6055; assembly: GCA_002428985.1. Lineage (GTDB taxonomy): Bacteria > Chloroflexota > Anaerolineae > Aggregatilineales > Phototrophicaceae > UBA6055. The sequence continues at coordinate 278,869 of DIYL01000054.1, forward strand.
AAAAAATGCGCGTATCACAATTGAGAATTTAGTTGATCAACAAGTCTTAGGATTCTTTTATCAATTTACTTATACATTAACGGATGTTGCAGATGACGTTGCTTATCTTCATGCTCAATGGCGACGCAATAATCCCCTACCATATAGAGAAGATCATGTCCTCTTAGATGGCATAAAAGGGCAGGGTCACTATGTTGGAACATATATGGCATGGGGCACCAATAGTAATGGCTGGTGGGGCGAAGGTGAAATCAAGTTCTATATGGATGGAGATACCGATTTCCCGACAATTTGCGGAACAGGTACAGAAGATTATTTTGGTGGGGCTTGGTGTTTTGAACAACCCAAAGGTCAATATGGTGCCTACTCAACCCCTTTCCTCGGAATGCCTCAAGTTATCATCCCAGACGGGCTCTATCAAAGTCAACAACGCTTTGGATTATATCGCTGGCATGTAATGGATCCTATCCGATTTAAAGACGACTTACGTGTTACAATCCAATCGCTTGGGTGGCGATCAGCGAAGCGGAATCAGCGACCATTTACAGAGTGGCGATTCTTGCCACGTCAAGACGATATTGCATCAACAGCATTCTGGTATCAAAACGAGCCACACGCTCAATTTCCTGCAATCGGGGATGTGGAGTCACTTGAAGTTATCTGATGACTCGTGAGATTACTAGCTCAACACAACGCCCATCAATGAATTGGTGGGCACCTGATGTTGGAAGTGAAATACCAGTATCGTGATGCTTGGAATAGATGATGGCCCCTTATTGCTTTTCCCGTTGAACTGGACATGGCGCTTCAGTAGTCCGGTCAGTTATTGAGATATCGGCCACTATGCAACTATTTTTGCACCAATTTAGCATCTGATCGATCTGGTGTTGATTAGATGGTTAGTTCGTCGACGGATTTTCAGAACAGATAAGACCAAGTCAAAGGCCCAGACTGAATAAGCTATATACTCTTACTTATCCATTTTCATAACTATAGCGTAATGATGACATATTGTCGTCTTGTGTGTTTATTCGATATTGCACACGTTTGACTATTATCATATGAGTAGATATCTTTTAAACTAATTAAGTTTGTTAGATTATTTGTTTTAGTACTTTGCTATGTTTAGATAGCGTATATGATTGAAGTCCGCACTCAGTGTAGAGCAAATACTAGAAATTGGAGATTATCAGGTGGTGCAAAGTAGCCATAATTTTAAACAACCTCGGTATTCTCTGAGACGATATTACCTTGATACTTATATGATCGATCAAATTAGTGAGATAGATCAACACGCTCGCATACTTGACTTAGGCGGACACAAATCACAAAAACGTGGTAGGTTTGATATTGGTAAGACACACACGAATGTAGTGAATCTCAACATTTCTGATGCTAAGATGCCCGACATTCTTGGTGCTGGAGAACACCTGCCATTTGCCTCGGAGGTCTTTGACGTAGTCATTTGCTCAGAGGTTTTGGAACATGTGCCAGATCCCCAAGCGATTTTGAGGGAATCAGTGCGTGTGCTAAAAAGTGGGGGGCAGATATTGATTACGGTTCCATTTCTCTACCGGATTCACGCTGACCCTTATGATTTTGGCAGATATACAGAGAGCTTTTGGCAGTTGGTATTGGAACAGGTTGGGTTTAGCGATGTTGAAATTACGAAACATGGACTCTATTTCAGTGTGATGGCAGATAACCTACGAATGGGTCTAGAATACCGATCATATAATTCTTATATGAGTAAGCTCTTTCGATTGATGCATCGCTTTGTAATGCCCCGTGTGTTTCAGCATGCTGTTTGGCGAGATGAACTTCCAAAGACCCAACAAAACCAATTCTATAGTTCTTATACTACTGGCTATGGTATTCATGCGGTGAAACAATAATATTGATTTTTCAGAATTAGAATGCGTTATATTAATGAACTATCAAATTCCTAATTGGTTAACAGATGCGTCCCAATCTATCCCACACTATGTTCAGCAATTAAGAGCCAACCCCAACTCCTATCACTTCTGCCCAACGCAGTCGGGATTGACGGATGCTGGAAAATCTATTCAATTAGGCTTTAGCTGTTTAGCACTACGTACCTACTACATAGTAGGACTATGGGATCAATTATCGTCTCATGAACAAAGAGCTTGGATTGAATTTATTCAATCATTCCAAGTAGACGATGATCCTGGTTACGGTGAGCTGAGTAAACATGCGTTTATAGACCCCTACATAATGCTACATTTATCACAACTTAATGACTGGAAAAGTCGCGCAAAATCCCAAGTTAGACAAGTTGTGAGTCTAATAAAAACAGGCCAGATTCACTGGAAATCAAAAATCCCGCACGATCAACTTGTCATTAGTGCTGAAACTAAACAGGCAATTGCAATTTTAAATGAAGTTGGTATGAGTTCTAGTCATCGCTACATTGGTTATCCTCAAACTCCGGAGTTGATTATTGAATTTCTCAAAAAATTCAACTGGGATTTACCTTGGAATGCTGGTGCGCATTATGCTACGCTATGTGTATACATATCAACGCAAGCAGACAAAAATGATGAATCGGAATATCAGTCCGCAAGAGAGGTGCTACAACATTTCATTGGTACGTTCGCTAATACAGAGACTGGCGGATATCATCGTGAAACGCATATTCCAGAATATAGTCAATTAATCAATGGTACGATGAAAGTTATCACAGGTTTGGACTGGCTTGGTATTCCTATACATTATCCTAAGAAATTAATCGATACATGTCTCTCCCAAACTCCAAGTAGCGAGGGATGCCATCTTGTAGATGCGGTTTATGTGTTGCATCAGTGCTTGCGCTATACAGACCACCGGCGCTCGGATATTGAAGCATATGTATACCAGTTATTAGACATGATAAAGGCTCATTATCTGCCAGATGAAGGTGGATTCTCGTATCACATTGGTCGAAGTCAGACGCACTACTATGGTGTACAAATTTCCCATGGCAAACCTGGTGCCGACTTGCACGGGACAATTTTATTATCATGGGCTATAGCCATGATTAATGATATACTGTGGCCTGATAAGTCAAGTTGGCGCGTAGTTAAACCATAGTCGAAAGATCAAATCATGAATGTTAGTTTTGCCTTTAAACTATTTGATGAACCATTCGGCGGTGGAAATCAATTTGGCAAATCGTTAAGACAAAAGCTGTATCAACATCAAAGCGATGTTGTACACGATTTGGATTCAAAATATCTTGATATAATCTTGCTCACGGGGAGCCGTGGACGACTCACTGCTTACGAGACAAATGAAACTGCATTTTACAGCCTATTTCGCAATAGATCAGCTTTGATTGTACATCGTATCAACGAATGTGATGAGCGAAAGAATACGAAAAATGTCAATAAGCGTTTGAGACGTGCTGATAAGATTGCTGATCACACAGTATTTGTCTCAGAATGGTTGAGAGATCTGCATTTAAGTCAAGGAATGAATCCCAAATCCTATAGTATTATTCTCAACGGATCCGATACAAATATATTCAATCCAAGGGATTACAAGCGATGGAATGGTGAAGAACCACTGCGTATTGTTACACATCATTGGGGAGCAAGTTGGCAAAAAGGATTCGATATTTATCAACGGCTTGACAATATGTTAGCTAAGTCCGAAGTCAAAGAAAAATATCATTTCACCTATATCGGCAACTTACCTGATGGGTTTACTTTCAAAAACAGTGAATACATTCCACCGTTGTCAGGTAAAGAACTCGCAGATGCACTTCGAAGGAACCATGTATATTTGACAGCGTCGCGTAACGAACCTGGTAGTAATCATCAAAATGAAGGAGCATTGTGCGGGTTGCCGCTTTTGTATATCGAAAATGCAAGTATGCCCGAATATTGTGCGGGCTATGGGATCGGATTCACCCCTACTAATTTTGACGAGAAGCTTGAATTGATGTATCAAACTTATCATGATTGGGCTGATAAAATGGTAAATTATCCGCACACTAGTGAACGTACCACTGCTGCATACTACGATCTGTTTCAGTCTATGATTGCTAATCGGGATGAATACTTGGCGAAACGACGGAAAATTGATTTTTTACAGGCATTAATACCATAATCAATATGTATATGTCTCGGACACTTAACACCTCATATCAATATTTGCGTAACTTCACTCGAAATCAAAAACAACATATCTTCTTGTTTGGTGATAACAAAGGTTGGATACTCTCGACTATTGCGCATCAAGTCTCGAATGGATTATCCCAACAATATGGTATGTCTGCAGACGTACTAACCACACCTAGATTTCTGCAAAATCACATTCTACATTTCATAAATTTACATGCTTATCTTGCATATCTACATCGGCATGTTCATCCATCAAATAAAGTGATCGTTATGTGGCATCACGGTGACCCGAACCAAGATAGGAAATATCAATCATACCTTGATCAACTCTTAGCTCTTCTCCCACAGATTGATCTGATAAATACACCATGCCATTTTTCAAAACAGGTATTAATCAATCATGGGATTTCTGATGAACAAGTAATCGTTACTCCCAATGGTATTGAACCGAGTATATTTCATCCTCCTACTCAGTTTGAACGACAGACAATACGAAAGCGCCTGGGTATCCCTGAGAATGCTTTTTGTATTGGTTCATTCCAAAAGGATGGTGCTGGTTTCGAAGCAGGTAATGAACCCAAACTTGAAAAAGGTCCTGATGTATTTCTCGAAACTCTCTCAATTTTAAGAAAGACACATGACAATCTATTCGTCGTTTTAACTGCACCAGCCCGAGGCTATGTCAAACAGGGATTACATAAGCTTAATATTCCGTTCGTGCATCGAATTGAAGATAACGCCGCTGATGTTGCGCAATACTATGCCGCATTAGATGCTTATTTTATTGCATCACGTTTAGAAGGCGGTCCACAGGCTTTAATGGAAAGTTGGGCAAGTGGCGTACCGGTTGTGTCAACATCAGTGGGCATGGTAACTGACTGGATGCAGAACGGGTCTAATGGTCTACTGGCAGATGTTGAAGATGCATCAGCTTTAGCAAACAAGCTTTCTCAGCTCATTGATAGTAGCGAATTAGGGGATCAGTTAAGCAAACAAGCTTTGTTGGATGTTCAACAATTACATTGGAACAAAGTAGTTGAACAGTATGTTGAACACATATATCAACCATTAATCACTTAGCTACTTATCACTAAGCATTAGTTTGCATGAGACCACTTTGATAATTGGTTGTTGAGTACTAATCTCCTTTCTAGTAAATCCAAACTGAGTCTGAAAATATTTAAATGACTCCGATTAGCTTTAATCTATTTCTGACTTTAGTAATAATATATGAGACCTATCGTTTGATTATTTATCCAAGATGGGTAATGGAATTTTAAACTATGATGTTAAGAGGAGGTTATAATGGTTCAAGAAATTTTCCTACATTGTGGATATCCTAAAACTGGTACCACCTCAATCCAAGCAGGTCTGTACAAATATCAAAATATCATAAAGAAAAAAGGTGTCGAATACTCGTTTCACAGCATTCTTGATAAGAATGGCAAGCATCATTTGGCAAGCCTAATACGGCGTAAACCCAGATATCGTAACCCAACCTATAGTAAATGGCGGCTAAGACGCGAACTAAAGCATGCGCGTGGAAACATAGCAATGATATCAGATGAAACCCTGTCACTTCTGTCAGCACCTCTTTTAAAGGAATTGAGCGAGTTGTTAGATGGATGGATCATTCGTCCAATCTTTTACCTTCGACGACAAGATCTGTTCCTGCAATCCTTATGGTCACAGGCTATCAAAACTGGAAACACATGGATCGGTTTTGATGAGTGGGTTGATTTGTATTTAACAGATGATCCGGAAGCGTTTCCTTCGATGTATGATCCAAATTATCTAAGAGTGCTTGGGCATTGGGCACAGCAATTCGGTAAAGAGAATATTATTGTCCGACCATTTGAATCAAGTCAATTACAAATTAATGTTTTCCAAGATATAATTAAAGTTATTGGTTTTCCTAATGATGAAACATTACACTACTCACAACATGTTAATATTTCACCAAGTCTAAAAACACTTGAAGTAATTCGTTATATAGGAAAACTATTATTTGATAACTCCAACATTGCTCAAGGACATCGAGGGCAATTATTAAATACATTAAGAATCACCGCTGATGAGATGGGATGGAATAATATAAGGTTAAATCTGATTTCCGCCGAAATGCATAACAAGATTATGAAGTTTTATGGTCCAATAAATCAAGAGGTTGCTCAGATTTATTTAGATACAAATAATCTATTTCTAGATCCATTCATACCACAACCAATCTCAGAATTTCAGTTAGATGAAACACAGAAAGACTTACTTAATTATTTAGACAAAGTTGTTGTCAATATGGTTACGAAGAATAAAGTCAAGGATGAGTAGTAGTCATTTAATGTCAATTCATTACTAAGTATTTACGCTTTAACGATTAACAGAAGTTATCTATGTCAAAATTGATTACAAGAAAAATCCTTTTTGTCTCACACCTCGGTCGTCTTGAAGGTGGTGCCGACCGAGTCCTGGCTATGACAGTTGATCATCTAGATATCTCAAATATTGACCCTCTAGTCTTGCTACCCCGCAATGATACACTCGCACAACATTTCGAGTCCAAAGAGACTTCATTAATAGTGACACGTTATCGTGGATGGATTAGCCAAACCAATCACATTCTTGGTAAACTCTATCGCGCAGCTACAAATACTGTAGCAGTTCTACACCTGATCCAAAAGCTACGCGACAAAAATATCGCATTAGTTTATACAAATTCTCTGTACAGTCCTATTGGTTGTCTCCTCGCATACTCATTGCGCGTACCACATATTTGTCATATACATGAAGATATCGAAGGAACAATTCGCTCACATTACGATTTTGGGACTCGTAGAAGTATTTCGTTTTTAGATCGTTATTCAAAAGGTATTATCTGTGTATCACAATCGGTGCTTAAGCCTGTAGCGCCGTATATTAACCCAGAAAATGTTCATGTTATCTACAATCCTGTGCCAAACTTAGACGCTTTTAAAGCTATCGAAAAGTTACCCCGCTCAAATGTAACGCTAGGGTTTGTGGGTAATTTAAAGCCACATAAACGTCCTGAAGATGCTATTCATACGCTATATAACGTCCGGGAGAAAGGGGTAGATGCGAGATTATTAGTTGCTGGACAAGGCGATAGGGCATATGTGCAACAATTAAAGGCATTAGCAGATAAACTTAACGTCACTAAGCATATCGAATGGCTTGGTTATGTCACTGACATGGTCAATGTATATGAGCAAATAGACATTTATATTGCTTGCTCATATGGTGAAGGGTTCAGTTTGGCAGTTATCGAAGCTATGGCGTCCGCATGTGCGGTCGTGGCGACCCGGCAAGGCGGTTCGTCGGAGGTAGTTAAACATAGTGAAAATGGTTTACTTTTTGATGCAACTGATGTGCAGACTTTAACTAACCATGTAATGAGTCTTACAACAGATCGTAAGTTGCTACGAACAATGCAACAAACTGCACGGGAGACGGTTGTTGATGTTTATACGATGGACAACTATATTACACAAATTACTGATGTGATTGAGACTGTACTGGAGGGACACATATAAAAAATCTCAGATAGCATTAGACAATTATGATTTTATCGAAAGACCTTGTAATTCGCGTGCAAGTCGCATAAATCCCTTACCTAGCCAAAAGAGTCGATGACTTGGGTGTTTATGCTACTTTAGCGAAAGTCCATTATATTTTTCTGTCAACTGATTGATTAGTGGATGATTGATCATGCTCGAGACGTATACCTGAATATCATCTACTGACATTGTCACCTGAGTATATTTTTCGCTAAGTCCAAAGAAGCTCAAAATATTATCCATATTATCTGGGAAATTGCGGTAATCGAGTTTGCTTTGTGTCTCGTAGTTTCATATTATGTTTCAACCAACATACTCACCTTCGTCGAACCTGATCGCACCTTGGTGGAAGACATTATGATTATTAGCACTGAAGAGTCGATGTTTTCAAATTGTTGAAGAAACCATTCAAACCATTGAGTGGAGTTGCAAACAGATTATTGGAATCATCGCAAAAAACCTTGCATCGGATGTAAGGCTTTTAAATAGTTACTTATCGGCTGAAGCATTCAGAATAATAACGTTTGAACAGGATTCAAATCATGGGCTTGGAAGACAGTAAATTATTTCAACTGAGGGAAATTATTTTCTTGTAAAGAAGGTGTAGTATATCCGTCCGAAGTATAACCAAACTGATGCATTAATTCTATATATTGTGGATTGTTAATGTAAAAGTCTAGTACGTTTCGAATTTCGACTGAGTAAGAATTGGATTTCCAACGTGAAATTGATTTTTGATGAACTTGTTGATGGCTATTTGCTTTCCAATCTTCACCCCGCCCCGGTATTGCATAATACTGATCTGAGTCATAGTCAGATGTTAAATCCGATTGTGGAAGACTTAGCCATATCTGGAAAGCACGCTTTATCTTCACTGGATCTACAACAAGATCTTCATAACGTAACCAGACTATAGGTACGTGTCGTTTTCTTGAAAACTTGAATACACCTTGCCAACTATTGTACCAAAATTCCCAAAACTTGACTGTCCGTGGCACTTCTGGATGAATATCCGTCTCGGATAACGATAGGAAAATATCACGTGGGTCACGCACAATACAGATATACCAAGCTTGGTTACCATAACGATTATATAACACTGGAAGTCCTCTCAAGTAACGAGTAGATTTTTCTAGTGCGATATGATCTCTGGGTGCTATAGATCTTAGTGGTATATTGTTATTATATGTTGACTTGACAAGTGTCATTTTTGGATGTTTTACAAAATAACGCATCGACAACGTCGTACCGCTACGGGGCATCCCTGTCATAAAAACAATACGAGGTTGTAAATATTTGATATAAAATTGCGGTAGTACCTGTCTACGAATAGCATTATATATTTTTTTTTTGAACATTTTCTCCATACTGAGATTTTTACTCCGTACTCCAATCATGTTGTACAAGACATAATCCATTTTCGACACCTGGTAAATTACCAGAGCCAAAGTAATTTCCAGATACAACAGTGAGTTCACTAGCGTTATTAATTTTATCAGCCAAAATATTATTAACCTTGCTTGATAATTCAAGTTTATAAGTTGATGGTGGTAAAGGTAAATTATAGACCCTACAAGTAATATAACTTTGAGCAGGTAGCTCTCCGAATTCAATACCTTTCAATTTTGTGTAAGCTGTAAAAATATTGATGCCGAACTGATTTCGACACTTAATTCCACACCTGACATTTTTTAATATTTCATTGTTACTTGATTGGTAATAGAGTCTAATATCAAAAGTCTGACCAGATTGCAATGAGTTCATGATATTACCATCGGTATTCAAGTATTCAACATTAGTGAATCTAAGTATACCTGATCCTGCACGATCTGTTCTTTCTGACAGTAAAGTACTTGATATGTTGTCAATATGACTTAAATACCAATCGACTGCTTTGTCGGTTTCGCCATCGTAAGCTATTCTTCCTTCACTTAATACAATACTACGACTACATAGTTGTTGGACTGCCGCCATATTGTGACTCACAAACAAGACCGTTCGACCTGAATCGGCAACGTCTTGCATTTTGCCGAGGCTCTTTCTCTGGAAAGCAGCATCACCAACAGATAATACCTCGTCTATAACTAATATTTCTGGTTCGAGATGTGCAGCAACTGCAAATGCTAGCCGAACATACATCCCACTTGAATAGTGTTTAACCGGCGTGTCAATAAATCTCTCGACACCAGCAAACTCTACGATTTCATCAAATTTAGAAGTGATCTCATGCCGTGTCATACCAAGAATTGCACCATTAAGGTAGATATTCTCGCGCCCACTAAGCTCAGGGTGGAAGCCTGTACCAACTTCTAAAAGTGAGCCCAAGCGACCACGGAAACGAATTTCACCTGTAGTCGGTTCTGTTACACGCGATAATACCTTGAGTAACGTGCTTTTACCTGCACCATTATGCCCAATAATCCCGACAACTTCGCCACGCTTTACGTTAAAATTAATATCCTGTAATGCCCACATAGTCTCGGTAAGATTGGCTGCACTCTGAGCTTTTCCTGTCAAAACATTTCGAACACGTCGAAATGGCGCCAGTGCTATATCTCCAATTGTGTCACGCAGTGTGCGATAGGCAGCTGTCTGTTGTAGTGCACCAACATAGAACTGTTTAGACACATCCTTAACTTGAATTGCTAAATCTTTATCTAAATAACTCATACAACATCCGCAAATGTTTTCTCTTGACGTCTAAAATACCAGAGACCACTAACTAACAACGTAACTGAAACTAACACCGATACGACTAAGCTAGATGCCGTAAGGGCTGACGAACCGATCAATGACCAGCGAAAGCCGTTGATTACCCCTACCATCGGATTAAGATTGTAGAATAGTCGTAAGATGTCGTTTTCAATCAAAGAACTTGAATAGACTACAGGGGAAATGAATAACCACATTTGGATGACAAATGGAATGGTAAATCGAACATCACGAAAAACAACATTTATTGCTGAAAACCATAGACCAATACCTAATGCGGTCATAATCGCAAAAAGCAAAAACAGAGGGAAAAAGATAATGCGATAATCTGGATAGATACCAAAAAAAGGCATCATAATTAGTAGAATCAAAAATGCCAGAAAAAAGTCAACTAGCTGTGCCATTACACTGGATACAGGCAAAATAATCCGCGGGAAGTAGATTTTTTTGACAAGATTTGAACTCGAAACAATGCTCTGTGCCGATGAAGTCAAACTACCTGCAAAAAACTGCCATGGGACTAGAGCCGCGTAAGAGAATATAGGGTAGGCAATGCCGTCATCTGTAGGCACACCAGCTAAACCACCAAAAAACAAACTAAACACAACCATTGTCATCAACGGTTGAATCACTGCCCATGCAAATCCAACGGCTGTTTGCTTATAACGAACCCGAATATCCCGTAATGTGAGGGTAAAGAATAACTCTCGGAAGTGCCATATTTCACGCCAATCAATATGAAACCACCCTTTCGATGGTATCACAACGGTTACACGTTTGCTGGGCGGCAAGTTAGAAATCTGATGTTTGGGGGTATCCGTCATACATAACCCTAAAGTTTCCAAAGTGAAATTCTACAATAAGCAAATAACGATGTAAATACTCTGGATTTGTCAAATGGTCAGATATTACTATGTATTGCTATCTATACTTGTATGAATTACATCATCAACTTGTGCGATGTAGCTTTTTGATTTTACACATATACACAACATTTTCATGAGTATTGGAATGAGCAATTATCGGCTCAGTTCAAAGTTGATTCTTAACAGTTGAAGTATCCAGTACTCGCTTCATATGACGGTTGCAGTACAATTTTTCAATTGCATTGAGCAACATAGACATTGGTTAACCTAAACCATTAAGTTACGCCAAAAGATATATACGTATAGGAGAACCGTCAAATGTATGCAATTCTATATATTCTTCTTGACATAATTCAAAAGGTGTGACAATTAGCCTTATATCAGGCTCTTGAGAACCCGTTTGATAGCACTCTCTATCTAAATTGAACTCAAAAAAGTCCAACGCACGAATACTAATTGCATAGCGTGTATGTCTCGGTTGGTGAAATGAGTCTTCATTGTAGTAGAAAGTTTGAAAGGCACTGCCTATGTTGGAGAAGAACCGCATATTATCATCATAAGAGTCTAATATCTCTCCAATTTCTTGATATGGACGAATCACATTGTGTTTACGCGACCCATCGGCAAACAATATCGTTTCGCCTAGTTGAGGTCTATCATCAAATGTGTAATGTCGAATAAGTATTGTGTAGTTCCATATACATGTTAAGGTTATTAACAAAATAGTAATCCCCGCAATTGAGGTTTTCGGAATGTGACGAGTTGCAATCCATTCATTGAACTGTGCAAATGCAAATGGAGTGAGCGCTATAAAACACAAGACTATATACTGTCCACTATTACCTTGTAAGTAAAAATTCCAAGCGAGCAAGAATGGCGCATACCACAACAGAATAGCCAAATAACGACGAGCTAGATACCATAGACTACTAGCAAAAATTAACCATGACACATATGGTAAAAAATAGAAGTTAATGGATTGTAAATTGAAGAAGAACGAATCGAGATTGATTCCAGAATTACCTGCACGTGACATCAATTGTATGTGCTGTCCAGAAGTCAAACCTAATATGTAAGGTGCAAATACATGAATAAAGAACATATATAGCGCAACAATTACAATGAATGGAGAAAACCAAGTAATGACTTTTCTCAGTTGGTGACGATTATAATAACTGTAAATGAGAAATGTTGGACCATAGAATACAATAACACCAAAATTCGTTAATGCCCCGATGAGAATAAGAGAATTCAAAAATATAAAATCATATCGTGCCTCACGCACAGTCAGATCATAGTTTTGACGAATCAGTATTCGAGTACCTACTAAGAAGACTATGACAATAATACTCCAAGCAAAAGCCATAATAGTCCAAGTCATCACACCACTTACGGCAATGGCAAAAGCAGAAATGTAACCCACAATAGAATTGGCTACATCCGTACCAAGTTTATAAATATAATAGACCATCATTACAGAAAAAATTACTGCCATCAACCGCAGGCCAAGCTCATGATATGGTAAAACAAGCAGTCCAGGGATTGATAGAGCATATCGTACAGGTGGATGATGAGCTAATATCATTGGGTTGGTAGCTTGCTTAAAATCTCCCTCAGAAATCCCGATTATCATTTGCAGTACACGGTACCTCTGGGTAGCCTCATCATCCCCATGAAACTGACCTGTAGCTGTCACAACAGCATTAATTGATGCGATAATGAGTATAGTACACAGAATTAATTTATGAACACGATCAAATATTGGCATCTGGAATCCTAACAATAAATAGTCAGACTAATTAATAATAATAGATAAAATGTCTGATTGTAATGAATAGTGGTCAAGACAAAACATCAGTGCCGACTCTACCTTGATCAAGCAAATAACTCAGCGAAAATGACTATATTGAATATATGAACCGAACAGGCGTCTCGCATTAGCAAAAACTCTAAATATCTAACGTAGCCCACAATCTCAACCAGAAGTTAGTCAGCCTCTCTGATCATTTCCATTGCTACAGGTGCAATTCCTCGTCCAACGGTCGAATAACCATAACGACTGGGATGTCCATTCCCAACAAATGGCTGATCATCAATTTCATTGGATTTGGCTAGCAAATACAATGCTTCAATATCATCAATTTCTTCAAAGAGTGGCGTAAGGTCGAAGAAATGACCATATCCAATATCATCAATCATTTCTTCCAGGAGTTTTCCTTGCTCGTTTTCATAGTTATTATGAATGAGCACATGATCAGGTATCATGACAAATAATAATGGTACATTGTTTGTATCAAGATAGCTAGTCGCTTCAGTTAGGTCTTGCCGATACATCTCAATCAATGGATTTAATGCTTCACGCTGGTCCCCATACCAAAAATCTGGTGTAGTGTATGAACATAAGTCATCACCTCGAGTAGCAGATTGAACTGTTGTTTCTCCCGTAGCAGAGTCGATTGGAGTTGTCAGCCGAACCCACAACAGGATTAATGCAGTATTATTGACTATCGTCGTAGGGCGTAAAGACTCAACCGTACGTCGCTGTCTATTGGGTGGTAAACAAGCACGATAATCAGGTATATCATTTGGTGTGTATTGAAGGATTACTAAATCTGGTTTAATATCCAGCCCTCTATCTTTCAAGTATTTTAGATGATCTCTCAATGTGCTACCTGCGCGTCCAGCATTCCATACATTGACAGATAAGCCTTCGCTGCGAAGTTCATTTTCAAGCCAAGATGGCCAAGTATCCATATTTGATACAAATGTACCAAACGTGAACGAATCACCGATAGCTAAAATGTTGAAATCGGTATTTGAATCGTCAGTAAACTCATCTGTATTCCTAAAACCTGCTTGGTTTGCAATAACCCGATAGACTCGTTCTGGCTACATATCCTAATTGGTGTCTTGCGGAACAAGCTCTCCAAGACCATTACCACGAGAAAACGTAATTGCAGGCGGGCTATACAGTACGGCTCGTGCAATCAACTCCAAAGCAAAGACAGAGCAGAGTGTGATAAGCATGATCAAAAAGAATTTACGTAACAAAGGTCGTTCTCCAAATTATTGTTCAAAATACCTCGGGACTTATTGTATCATATATTGTAACTGTCGTACTGATTTATAAATATGTTTTAGTATTGGGTTGCGTGGTTCTTTTTGCCCAAATTTACTGATGTGAACCTGTTGCCCGAAATACATCGCACGTTGCACTAAGTTTTGATAAACTTCATCAATCTCATCATCGCGCAAGTATCCTTGACTAGACAAATTTTGGAATAAATCAAAAGCATATCGAATAATCTCCGATATTTGATCCAGTGTTAGATTTCGCTGTGAATTAATATAGTGAAGTCGAAACATAACATCCGGTGATACATCATATCCAAGTATATGTTTAAGTTTATTTAAACGTACCTGATATACATCCGTTGCTTCCGCATTTGATTTCATCTTTGTGATTGATCTATTGTGTACACGATAGGTAAGCAATGCATCCGGTAAATTGGCAAAACCGACCTTATCAAGCAAAAAATTCCATAACTCAAAATCCTGACCAATACGATATGTTGTGTTATAGAGCGGTGTGCGATGTTCCTGAATCCGCGCACGCATCATAATAGTCGGGTGTATCAGTGGATGATCCATAAACATCAGCCATACAATCATACTGTGATTCGTTGGGAACATTCGTGTGTAGAGACGGCTAAAAGGCTGGTGAAGATAATGAACATGCGTACCGAGTATATCTGTATTTGGATTCACATCAAGGAAAGCAACCTGCTTAGCCAGTCGTGTCGGATGTGAAATGTCGTCTCCATCCATACGTGCGATGTATTTACCAGATGATCTTGCGATGCCCTCATTTAATGATACTGGTAATGTTTGAGGCGTATCATGATCAATTCTGACAATCCGCTTATCTGCATAATTGTCCAGAATTTGTGCGGTATCATCTGTGGAGCCATCGTTGATAAGAATCAATTCAAAGTCTGTATATGTCTGATTCAAGATACTGTCAACTGCTTGACCAATATACTTATCATCGTTATGTGTACTGAGAATTACACTGACTTTAGGCATAAACATCACCCGACTACATATATATCGATCTGCTTCGTACATCATTGCGGGAATACTATAGATTCACTATACCAAATCCCAATTTGGTCAACGCAAGCCATGTATAAATCGTATCAATGAACAGAAAACAGACTAGCAGTATAGAATATACGGGAATGCCCAATCTATCAAGCAACGGCACACGTTGTATCAACAAGTCCGAACCTTCAATTATCGATAGGATTACCAGAGGGTAGAGGAAGATATATATGTCGAAAAGGAGGTAGGTTGGAGAACGCAGTATCAGTGTCAAGAATACCATTGTAGATAGAAAACCAAAAAACATAATCCGTTTCATGCAAACAGTTAATGAACGATTGCTCGTATATGCCCAAGCCGCAAGCACTAAAACAAAAGGTGAGAAGGTATTGAGCAGTGCTTTAAATGCTACTGAGCCAAACTCAATCCCTTGTTGAACAAGACCATATATATCGCCTTGTTCAAGAAAGTCTAATACCCATATAACCTGACGATACACATATGTCTCATGATTGTAATAGACTGACCCTACAAAAGGTAAAAACGATGCCCACAAAATCAACGGTATAAAGTGAAACACGAGCACACCCCCAAATATGCGCCACCGTCTGAGATAGAGTGCCCACAAGAGTATTGCCATGAGTATGTGATAATGTGCTTTGATGAAAAACAATAGACCTATGCAGATACTCACCAGAAAAATTCTTCGCCATGATGGTCTTTGGATCGACATCAACATGATATCAAACAGGTAAATGACAGCTATGGAGATGAAGAGTCCAGCAATCTCTGGACTTGGTTTAAGTGCATGCTCAATAATCTCAGGCGAAAAAGCCAATAGGGCAGTCGAACCAAAGGCAATGATTTGGGAAAAGTACTTCTGTAACCAAAAATAAAATAACGTTACGGTGATGACCAAAAAAATATAGTTCAGACTAATCATCCAAACCATTGTATCCACCACTGAAGGTCTTTGGGTTAGTCCCTTCTCAAAGTCATCACGATTATTCATTAACACTATAATACGGGGGACGGAAGCAGACATTGCCATATAGACTGGACGATTGATACGCAACTGTCCATATTCCGTATCAAGATTATTAGGAAATTGTCTTACATTACCAATCCATGTTTCTATATCCAAATTGGTTTGCCAGTAACGATCTCGCCAATTATTCATATCATAACTTATTGGGCTGCCACTCAAGTCTCGGACATATACATTAGGAACAATGAAAACAGACACAAGGTATGTTGTTGACATAACAATAAGAATTAAAAGCATGGGTATACTATGCTTTCTCAACATAAGTAGCTCCTAAAGGTTAGTTGATCATGTCTGGGTAAGTTTATAAACGATATCTAGTTCTTGATCAACAATTTGTGCAAGTGTATAACGATTAAGTATAGTCTCTAAAGCAGATTTACCTAATTGGGCTTGTAATACGGTATTATTGAGTGTCGTCATAATAGCTTCGCGTAGAGAATCTGCGTCAGTATTGGCAAGAATGCCATTAGCCTTATGATCGATAATCTCGCGTGTTCCCCTGACATCCGTTCCAATGACTGGAAGACCGCAAGCCATTGCTTCTAACAAGACTTTGGGCAGACCTTCGTAGTAAGACGGTAGAATAAACGCCCTCGATTGATTAAATAACTGAGCAAGTTCATGATTTGGTACACGCTCAATATAAGTAATACGATCCTCGTTTTGAATCAGAGACACAACCTCTTTTTGTTGGCTTCCGGCACCAATAATCAATAAAGAAACATCCGTAGTCATTTTGACAGCATCAAGCAAGGCAAAAATATTCTTCTGCTCTTCCAAACGCCCTACAAATATTAGGTCATATTGTTTTGGACTATCAGTCGGATAGAATATGTCTGTATCAACATAATTGGGGATGACTGTTGTCCATTCGGCAACGTGTGGCATCCGTTCTAAAATTGACTCACGCATTTCATTGGAGGAAACAATAATATGGTTTGCTCTCTCCCAAACATTTGCTTCTACTTTGAGTGCATGCTTCACATCTGGATGTGTCCAATCATTATGATATTGGGATGCCAACTGTGCTGACCACATATATCCCTGCCGTGCAATCAAAGGCTTTCGAAATAATTGTGCTGCCCTTAGTGCTTCCATACCGCCAAGCATCTGATTCGTTTTAATAATATCAGTTTGTGTAAGAGCAGATGCATGCATAATAGGAATCATTGCGGAATAGATGCGTGTTATCGGCATAAACCGTTTTGTGCGAACCACAAACTCGTTCAATACCGATTGATACTGTAAATCGCGCTTACCATACGTGATGAGAGAGACTGATACACCTCGCTCTTGCATAGCACGATAGATTGCTAGTTCACGATTGAGCATGCCAACTTGATGCCATGCTTGTAAACTCATGCCCTGAGTAAAGAAGAGTGAGAGATGAAACATTTATGACTCACTAATGAATGATTAAATGGATTTTTCTAGGATTGCCCAAATTGTTGATGGGGTATACAAATTATCAACTAACTCTGGCTTAAACTTTAAAAGTCTCAATACCATTCGTGTAATTGAAGATGTTCGATCTTGTCTTACTTCTGTTGAATCAATTTGTACCACTTGCATGTTATTCTTTTTTGCACGGTAGTGTATAAACTGTTGAGCTTCTTCAGATGAGAAAAACCATTTATGACGGTCTTCTGGTTTTTCAAGCGGTAAACCATAGTATTTTAAATGTTGATCCCCACTCATATTTCCATGTACTAAGGCAGTGGCTAAAGACGCCCATGCATTAGGTAAGGAAATAATCACATATTTGCTTGAAACTCGGCAAAGCTCATCGAATGTTGAATGCAAGCTCTCGATATGTTCTAAAACATCAAGGCATAATACGCAATCATAGCTATTATCATCAAATGGCAGGGTTTCTTTCTCTAAATCGATTTGTTGATCTGGGTTTCCACCAAGCCCGATACCCCAATAGCTTGTGTCTGCATTAATGTATTTCTTGAGATGACACTCATCTGCTCCAACATCAAGTATTTCTGCAGAACTTAAAACTGATTTGTATTTTAGCCATACATACTTGGCTTTATCTTCTCGGGATGTATAAACATAATCGGTATGAAATTTCATAGGTGAAATCCCCTATATGATCTAGCGACTTATCATGGTCTAGCTCATTATTTATCATAGACCATGTAGTAAATGATTACTATTGAATGTTGTATAGTGTGAGAAATAATAGTATATGACAATCCATCTAACTATACAATTCGAGATTGTTTCAATGCTTGTTTGCATAGATTCTTGTAGTAGATGCTTCATCTTTCAGCTCAGTCGGCCTTATACGCTGAACTAATAATTGCTGGCTCGATCCATATGAGTGATCCGCTAAAATCATCTGGCATATCAACCTGTAATCGTAAAGTAAATGTCATCCCTTGGTAAGGAGTTAGATCCATTTCAACGGATTTTGGCATATCCATTTCTTGCAGATCTGTAGTCTGAATTGATACTAATTCCATCGTTTCTAGATCAATATTGATAACTGGCGCTCGCTTCAAAATCTACAAGGGCTAGACTGTCAGAAGTGATGTCGTCAAATTCGACCAACAGCGCGGTTGTGAAGCGTGGATTATTTACTGTTTCATCCATTGACAATTCAATCTCTATCAGATTTGAGTTGGTCTGGTGAATTGATGATAATTGATCTTGACTATTGTATTTTATGAAGTCTAATCCAGAGTCGATTTCTTGATTTTTGAATATCGATTCAAGATCGATGGTTATTTCTTCTTGATTGTAGAAAGGTCCGAGTCCATATTCATATAACTTAGGAATTTTAAGATATAGAAATGCTGGGTTTGGATAATAGGTGCTAAGGCAACTGCCAGCACCAGTAGAAGGCTAGGATAGGACACAATTTGAGTTCCAACGCCCTGTAACCAGAAATTGCGGCATGGCGATAACGGCATACGCTGTGATACAAACAAATACAACAGTTAATATGGTCATTCCACTTATATTTGTCCAATAAATCCATTTCTCGAACAGACTTGTCCTTCTGTTTTGATAAAGATAAAAAATAGTAATGAGAGATAACATTATGATTGAAATCCACATCAAATTTGAGATAGTAGCATATCGGGATTCTGCCGCCTGCAATATCCCTAGTTGTGTACGCCGTAACGCTGTAAACAGGCTTGAGCCGAATGCTATTGAGGCAATTAACCACCAAACTCTGATGTTGGTTACTTGGCGTGTTTTCCAAATCAAATAAAAGCTATTGACTACTAAAGCACCTATACCAGTCAGTGAAATAGTACTATAGATTAATCCTACAAGTATTTGAGGTTGTGGTTCATCAGGCGAAAAGACAGCAAATGGTCCCGACAAATATACCAAGTTATAAGCAAAAAAATTCAATATTGGAAAGTCAAACTTACCGACAGTACTGCTCATCGTGTAATCACTGAAGTAAAGTAATCCAATATGCATATGACTGCCATTTGCGATATCCATATAGCATCATTGCTATAAGGATGATAGGCCAAACCAATAAACCGATACTGAGAGATATTGTAGAACAAATTGCGAGAGTCCCTATTACAAATAGTTTTTTCCACTTTTGGAGGAATTTATCTATTACCCATATACTAGCCAAAAGAAAGAACACAGTAATATACCAAGTATTTTGTAAAACCCAGAACCAATTCTGATTTTGCACTGGCGAAAATACGAGCAAAGATAGTGGAATTAGAGCAACTAAAGCCAACTGTTTATTGTGCTGGTGAATCATTGACATTAACAAAATAAACGTAAGACAAACAACTAACCAACTGGCGACCATCTCCGCGACACTGCTCCAACCCATTGTAGTGGTTACGAACGCAGAAATTAGATTCGTGAACACGATTCGATGTTCGTTATGCTGTGCGAAAATTATCTAAAGTAGAATGTCAATAAACGACAATTACTAATTCTTAGCGCAATATTTTCTGAAGCAACTGTACGGACTTCTATCCTACGCCACAAGCTTTAGTTTGCATGAAGATAAAGTAAAACGGTAGAGGTATATGCTATACTTCAACTATGATGTATAAACTTGATTCTTAGTTTATCTCTACGAACCCGAAAACTAGGCAATTAAAAGAGATGATTGTTACAAACTCATTTGTTCCTCGACTCTTATAGGTTTGAGGTTTAATTACTGTTTGGCGCTCATCCGTATTCTTGGGTTATCCCATAATACTGATGTACTGTTGGGTAAATTGATTAACTCGTATTCTAGAACGATTTCTTGTCCTGCAAATTCTGACAAATTTACTTTAATATCATAATATTGATCTGATAATTCCCGCTCAAAAATCACATGATCTTCACCATTTGCTGTCACTAGATTAATTAACCCAATTACCTCTTCTGCACCTTTGACCGATACTTGAAACTCGAATGTGGCATGTTTTGGAAGCCGCAATTCTTGTCGCAAGATTGTGCCCATTTGAGTTAATTGCTGATTATCCTCATGTACCGCGAATTCACTCCCAGACTCTTCAGTAAGGAGAGGTATATGACTTAGTGCTACATCTATATATTCTACATTGTAAAGAGTTAATCGATTGCGGAACAAAGCTAATGATACATTATCACTTCCACCGAGTGAGTAGCCGTTACCAAGATCCAAACAAGTGTAATCATTTGCTATCGGAGCTCGTAGCAAACAAGCTTGGTGATCTTCATTTAGCAATCCCTGCCATGAGATTTTTCCTGGATTTACCACGAATTGGATAGACAAAATAATCTGTAATAATCCTAAACATAAGACCGAAAATACAACGCCACGCGCAAGCAATATTTCCCACAATTCAGTCCTATCTTTTTTGATAACCAAATTGATAGCAATTATTATAATAGCTACTAATCCAATCCAAAATATAATGGCAGCTGACTGATACCGGGACATGGCGGCATTGTGAGTGATAGTCCAACGAAAGGCACTTGCAAATAACCCTGCAGAGAGGCTAAAGACAATGAAACCTATCCATGGGGTCAAAGGTCTGGCGTTGTTAGTTCGTAAATAAATAAATACTAGGGCACAAACACAGATTATGATTGCATAAAGCCCGACTATAGTCTGCAAATATATAGAAAGATCACTAGCCCCGTTAACAAAAGTTCGACCAAGGTAAATTAACAAACGATGAACTATTTCAACTATACCTATATCAGTTTGCAAACTATCAGCACTTCCACTGTTTAGAAAGTAGAGTATTAGGGACACTATTAAGACTACAGCATAGTGCAATGGCCTACGATACTTGCTCAGAAACATGAGCAACAACATTGTTGGCATGATTAATATTGTTGTTACAAATGTCATAGATGTAAGAAAAGCTATACTGCATGCGATAATTAGCGGGAACCAACCTGGTCTAAAGGATGTCACCAAATAAGTTACGATAATGCATCCGCTCAACATGAAGAACCAAGGTGTTTGAAATGCCCACACCCAGTTATCATATTGAGCCATGGAAAATGTAAGTACGGAAAATGGTAATAGAGCATATATTGTCAATTGTGCAGATTGTTTATATTGGATTAACATCAGGAAACAAAAGTTAACGATTGCTAGTCCTACACTAAAAAACATTTCAAACCGTTGATCCCAATTTGATAATATTGTGCTTACTACAACTACAATGTTACTCAATAACAAACGGTGACCGCCATGATCTGATATTAGGTCACTTAATTTAAGTCTCCCTTCACTTGTAGCAACTGCTAAGTAACTTGAGGGTCCCCAGGAATCTATGTATGGAATATCAACGGCAAATTGTGAAATATACCAAATAACAAATATAGGCGGTACTAAAGCGAGCACAATAAGAGAAATATAGAATGGGTTAGATAACCATTGTTGAACAAGATTGACTGATGCGGATTGATCTTCAAGTTGTTCCAAAGAATTTGATGTACTTGCAATCTTTTCTATGCTTTTTGAATTCACAAACAGTTTCTCCAACAAATAATCATTGACATAATCTTTTGAGAAGGTATTTCAGTCATTTTGAAATATAAATATTTATAAGATCTATTAGAGTTGATTCAGGTGACGTACTTCTAATTTAGAAATGAGGGTTGTTTAATTTGTATCGTAGTGTACTGCGATCAATATTGCAAAACAATGATAAATTTATTTCCTCTTGATAAAATCACTAGTTTGATTAACATGTAGGCGTTAAATTGTCAAATGGACGCATATACAACATATCATAACTCTCAGACTTGCAATTCAAGTATGAGCAATTAAGCACGATTGGAACAAGAGTGGGTGCTGTATTAGTAACAGGTGGAGCAGGGTTTATCGGGAGTCATATTGTTGACCTACTGATAGACAGAGATTTTTCCGTTATTGTTTTGGATAACGAAAGCACAGGGAATCGACAGTATGTGAACATCAAAGCAGACTTTGTGCATGGGGATGTTCAGGATAACAATGTATTAGAAACTATATTTGCTAAAGGTGTTGATTTTGTTATCCATATAGCCGGACAGGCATCCATTAGCCTTTCATTCTTCGATCCTACAGAAGATCTCAGCGTTAATACTATTGGAACGATCAACATCATCCAAAAGTGTATTGAACATCGTGTGAAGCACTTACTATTTGCAAGTTCCATGACAATTTATGGAACACCAACAGTTGTTCCCACACCAGAAGATGCTATACCGAACCCTGTATCATATTATGCGGTTAGCAAATATGCTGCCGAACGATATGTGCATATTAGCGGGGAACGGAAAAACTTAGATTTTGATTTCAATGTTACCTCGTTTCGAATGTTTAATGTTTATGGCCCCCGCCAAAGTCTGACAAATTCATACCAAGGTGTTTTGGCTATTTTCTTGGGTAATGTGTTGAGGAATGAGCCGATTAATATTCACTCAGATGGGGAACAATCGAGAGATTTTGTACATGTCAGTGACGTTGCTCGTGCGTGGGTGGACGCAATCGGAAATCCACAATCATACGGTCAAGTATTTAATATTGGGACGGGAAACCCGACAAGTGTGAACCAACTTTGTGATAACGTTTTACGGGCGTTTGACTATTCGAAAGATAATTATGAAGTTGTGTATCATCCGGCACAAGCGGGTGATATTCGAACGTCTAGCGCTGATATTGAAAAAATCGAATCAGCACTTGGATGGAGTCCTCAGTATGATTTCGAGCACGGAATGCAAGAAACAATTCGGTGGGCACGACAGAATTACAAACAATAGACAAGAAGATTAACATTGCAATTCCCAGTCTATTTAACCACACATTAAAACTATACCGGTGAATGCTAGGACGTAATAAGAATGATGAAGTTATTGGTGACGGGATCTAATGGATTAATTGGTTCAGAGGTCGTAAGTTATTTTGCAGAGAATGGTTGGGATGTCTATGGTGTGGACAATAACATGCGTGCCGATTTCTTTGGTACTAGAGGGGATACCCGATGGAATCAAGCTCGTTTAGAGGAGAAGTATGATAGTTTCACGCATTATGATTTAGATATCCGTGACCGTGACGGTATATTGAAGCTAATCAATACGCTCAAGCTAGACTTGATTGTACATGCCGCCGCTCAGCCCAGTCATGATTTGGCAGCATCTCGCCCATTTGATGATTTTGATGTTAATGCGGTTGGTACATTGAATTTGTTGGAAGCAACCCGTCGCCATGCGCCCGAAGCGGTCTTCGTACATATGTCGACAAATAAAGTATACGGCGATCGTCCAAACACCATTCCTTTAGTCGAGCTAGAAACGCGTTGGGAGTACGATCACCCTGACTATACAGGTGGTATTAGTGAGGATATGAGTTTGGATAAATCTAAGCATTCCTTATTTGGCGCTTCAAAGGTTGCGGCCGATGTGATGGTTCAAGAGTATGGTCGATACTTTGACATGAAGACGTGTTGCCTACGTGGTGGCTGTCTAACTGGGCCTAATCACTCTGGAGTTCAACTACATGGTTTTCTAAGTTATTTAACCCGTTGCAATCTTGAAGAACGAGAATACACCATTTTCGGATACAAAGGAAAGCAGGTAAGGGATAATATCCATTCGTTCGATGTTGCTCGTGCGATAGAGGTTTTCTTTAATAACCCATCTGCCGGTGCAGTTTTTAACATTGGTGGCGGTCGAGATAACTCTGTATCTATTTTAGAGGCATTTGATCGTGTATCACAACTCAGTGGGAAGAAAATGAAATTTCAATATTCAGATGAAGCACGTAAGGGTGATCACATCTGTTATATTTCGGACTTGTCACATATGCACGATAGCCTTCCTGGTTGGCGTATTACTAAGACTCTAGATGATATTTTCGAAGAACTTGTGGCTCAATGGCACAAGCGTCTTGAATAAATGAGGTAGGTCGTGTTTTGAAATTATCCATTGTTATCCCAGCCAGAAATGAAGCAGGCAATATCGAGAAGACGATTACTCATATACGAGATCATCTTGATAGTGTTGGCATCCAAGATATTGAAATTATCGTCGTCGATGATGGTAGTAGTGATGAGACCTATGAACTTGTCTCTGCTGAGCGCAATAGAGATGATCGTATTTATATTGTCCAGAATAAAGGGTTGCATGGATTTGGACGCGCGATAGCATATGGATTACAACATATCACTGGCGATGCGGTTGTAATTACAATGGCAGATTTATCCGATGCCCCCGAAGACATTGTGAAATACTATCATATTCTGAGAGATGAAGCAGATTGTGTGTTTGGGTCTCGATTTATGGTTGACTCAACCGTATATGATTATCCAAAATTCAAGTTGGTTGTGAATCGTATTGCTAATTTTTTGATACGCATTATGTTTGGCATGAAGTTTAATGATACAACAAATGCATTCAAGGGATATCGGGCATATGTAATCAAGGGCTGTCAGCCTTTGATTTCGCCGCATTTCAACTTGACGATAGAGATCCCGTTAAAAGCTATGGTTAGGGGATATTCATACAAAGTCATACCCATTTCATGGCGAAATCGAGATATTGGTGTATCGCAATTAAAGCTTCGAGAGCAGGGTAGCCGTTACCTCTACACACTACTGACAATCTGGTTTGAGTGGCTACTTGTTAGAAAAGATACCAAAAGACCCGAGAACGAAAGCTTCATAGCTTGGGATGATCGAATCAATACGTTAGACAAATAAAGCTGTACACGATTTGAACACGTAACGTGCAAATACATTACGAGAAAATAGGCACAACATGAATACAGAAATAGACAATTCATCGCTTAATGACTTATATCAGAATCGCTTTCAATCCGAAGTTCGGGAGCAACGTAATGTTCTGTGGCAAACGTTATGTAAATATTGGATACAACGCTACGTTAAATCTGATGCAACAGTTCTGGATTTAGCGGCGGGGCAATGTGAATTCATTAACAATATAAACTGCGGTGACAAGATTGCGTTAGATATCAATGAAGATGTTAAGTTGTTTGCAGATTCAGACGTACGGATTGTAATGGCAATGAGCAACGACATGCGTGAGATTGACGACAATTCTGTTGATGTTGTATTTGTCAGTAACTTCTTTGAACATTTACCCACAAAACAATCCTTCTTAGAAACCCTCACAGAAATAAGGCGTATCTTACGACCAGAAGGCAAACTCATTATCCTTCAACCGAATATTCGATTACTAAACGGCGAATATTGGGATTTCGTCGACCATTACCTACCATTAACTGACCGGACATTGGTCGAAGCGATGTCACTTGTTAAATTGAACGTGGATGAACTGAAGGTTAGATTTCTACCATATACAACCAAGAGTCGGTTACCTCAGCACCCTTTGATTGTCCGTTTGTACCTAGCAATACCTGTATTGCACTGGATGTTTGGCAAACAGACATGGATGGTTGCATCGAAACCATCTGATAAAAATTAGGTATACAGTATTAAATATACATCGTATTTGTCATTGAAGTCGCTAGAGTAAAGAAAGAATTCTCTCTTCTCTTTTCGAGTTATGGATTTTCCAAGGTAAGCTTGTAATCTACTAAATTTATTACAATAATTTGCTTACACAACATCTTCTGGTGCGAGTGTTTTCCCTCGAATATTGTGGAGACCGTCGATTAATCCACGTACAATATATCCTGATTTTTGCAAACCGCTTTTGCCACGAAACAGTGCAAACATTAACATCAAGATGGCGTTTCGGAAAATCACAGAGACGATAAAGATCATTGAATTATGTCGTTTAATGAATAGTATTTGGTTACGTATTTGATAGTAAGTCACAATATTCTTTAGAGCGTTGTTATCGGAACTAGAGTGGCCTTGTTTGTGAAGGACAACAGAACTAGGAACAATGTACGAGCTTACTCCATGCTGTCGCAATCGAAATGAATAGTCAGCCTCTTCATTGTACAAAAAATAACTCGTATCCATAAATCCGTAATCTTTGATGACCGATACAGGTATCAAAATACTACTTCCAGAAACACTTGAAACGACTTTGGTCTTCTTGTTAGGAAATAGCTCGCCATAGGTCGCAAAAGGTCTTACAACGAATAATTTCTGACGGAAAGGGAATTCAAAATATTTGCGTGGAAAAGCAACAACAGTATCATCATTTAAAACACTGGTATCTGAATTCAAAGGAAGGCTACCATATATAGCGTTATGATTATCTTGCCATGCTTCTACCAACCTCGTTAATGTATCTGAATATACCTCTAAATCATTATTCAGTATCCAAACAAGATCAGCATTTTGATTTATTGCGTAGTTGACTGCAAATTCATGACCACCAGCATACCCATAGTTTTCACCAGTTTCCAATAGAATAATATTAGGGAATCGATCTGATATTGCCGATACAGATTTGTCTGTAGACCCATTGTCAGTAACGATAATTTGATAATTGTCATAAACTAATGTTTCTAACGTTTCGATACACTTTATAGTTGCTTTATAGTGATTCCAATTCAAGATCGAAATATAAACAACTGGATCTTGTGACATTGGATGTTTCCCTTCATCATAATTTATGACTAAGTGACGATCCCACCGGCAAATCTCAATATCCAGACTGTCAAGCACATTTTATAGAATTTATGTTAATAATATAGATTACCTACTTTACAGCGGATTTGAGACAATAAATTGCAGATTTCACCAATCAGTATAATATTAAATGACGTCGTTAAATAAATTCAAGCGTTATATTGGTTCAAAACTCCGTTAAAAGTAAACAGATTCGCGTTGCGGAGTGTATGAACAATCAGGATATGACTAATAGAAAACATACACAGCGAAAGTCATTACACTTACGCCTCTTTTTCCTTCGGCTATGACTTGCCTTTACCAACTTTCCCCCTATCGTGATACGCCTCTTTTGGGCAAAATTCGTTCTGAAAGATTTCGTTTCTTTTTAGTCAAAACAAGCTTGATAGACATTCTTGTTTTTGAATTGATTACGTTACTTTGGGATTCTACACAATCTTGTAATGAGGATAATATAACACCCTATGTTTATGTCGATAGCCTTATGCACCTATAATGGCGAGAAATTTTTATCAGATCAATTGCAGAGCTATATCGATCAAACACGACCGCCAGATGAGCTCGTTGTCTGTGATGATCAATCTGAAGATAACACAGTTGCTCTATTAGAAGACTTTCAAACAAAGGTGGATTTTTCAGTCAGAATTATATCTAATGAGAATAATCTAGGTGTAACGAAGAACTTCGAAAAAGCGATTACACACTGTACAGGAGATATTATCGTATTATCAGATCAAGATGACTGTTGGCATCCTGAGAAATTGGAGATTATGGAAAAAGTATTCTTACAAGACTCAGACATAGGGTTGGTCTATTCTAACCTGAAAATTGTTGATGAAGATCTCCAGTCACAAGATATTACTATGTTTGATTTGATTCACTTCAATGACGATCGTCAACAGATGTTTCATGATGGAAAAGGGTTTGAGTTATTGCTCAAACGAAACTACATAACAGGTGCGGGAATGGCATTTCGTGCCTCTTATAGACAGAATATCCTGCCAATATCTCCCCTATGGATACACGATGAATGGATTAGTATTGTTCTGAGTTTATTCACCAAATTCGCGATTATCGATGAAACTCTTACTTATTATCGTCAACATAGTGCAAATGAAATCGGCGTAACAAATACCAGAGGACCTAAATTATCTTTGTTAAGGAAATTTAGAAAAACACTCTCAATCTCTAGGACAGCCTATCAACAACATGCGACACGTTCGTTCGAGTTCTACGAGCAATTCAAGGCTAGAGCGAGTGTTACTGTTGTGGATGAAGACTATCAAATACCAATGCATTACATGTATCAAAAAGCTGAGCATTTAGAAAGACGAGCAAACCTACCTCATAACCGAATCGCACGTATTCCAACTATTATAAGTGAGCTTATGAACAACCGTTATCAGATGTATTCTGTTAATGGCATTTATTCAGCTCTTCGCGATTTACTTTCAATATATGAAAAATAAGCGTGCGTTTTCTATAAATCATCTAGAGTTATTATGGTGGGTATATGACAAACTTAAAACACGTGAGATATGAGTAACATCATGCACCTTAGTTATGGGTAGTGGTTAAGTAGTAAGTGGTGGCAATCCATAAAATGTTCTTTAGCTTAAATAACATCATTGATTTCTGTTGTTATTCAAGGCTTTCCAATTATAGTTCGCTCGTTGGCAAATATTACAAATTGTTGTATCACTTACCTTTTAACCACTACCTAGTTATGAATTGTGTGGACTCTTTAGATTATTCAGTATTTGGAATTCAATTCACCTACGGCGACCGCGAGCAAGTCGGTTCTCGCTATTTGAACCCCAAATAGCATTTGATAAACAGATTTTAATTGCCAGAATGATCGACTTTCCATAAACGTAAAATACGGAATTGTTTGAAGTCTGTATCTACAAGACCACTTCGTTCCATAATCCGCTCGAGACGCTCATATTCTCTTCCTAGAATAATATAGCTAATGTCATATGTTTCTATGGTTTCGATAAATGCCTCGACCGTCAATGAGTCACTAAATAAGGCGTTGTATTTTCTATTCCTGATATTGAATTCGTCATAACTGATACGGGGGAATAGTGGGGAGTACCATGTAATGCCGTGTAAACCTGCCCCCATTGATGGAATTAAATGATGTATATTGCCACGCTGATCAGCTAGAATATAAACTTTATGATCGGCAGATAACCGAATATAGTCACCAATTTCCGCCGCATCCCTGTAAATTTGGGATAGTTGTGTTGCGGGCTGGGTTTGTGTGCGCATCAAGCGATCTTGTAATCGAGCAGCTCGAATATCCCACTCACCATAAGGCGGCGATAATGCGATGCTAAATGACACAATAAACAAAACAGACGCCAGAATAATCATACTCCAGTGGAATAACGAAGATAGCATCGGAGACAAGCGACGAATGCTCAGGTAACACATCCATAGCGTCATGGCTCCTATTACTCCATAGGATAACATCCATGGTATGCGCCACAATTGAGAATGGCTGATAATTCTTCCAAGTATTATTGATGTGAACGGTTGGAGTGCTACTAATAACAGTAAAACAAATGGTACAATAAACAAGAAGGCATTGTTTTGGCGAATATAGAAAAGGGATAAGATAACTGCAAGCCCCAGCATGACATATACTTCGTCGTTAATCAAATCCGGGTCAATCCCAAGATATTCTCCTGTTTCTGATTCATTACTTGGCACGTGTGCGGATCGCAATTCGAGCATATACTCAACATCACCGGTCCATAACTCAACACCCTCTGCCTCAGAAACAATTCGTATACCAAATGGAATGGTCATCCACGTACCACAAATCACGGCAATAATGATGATGTGCCTCCAATGATGTGATCTTATGATAACGTAAAGGCACGTCATCGCACCGATTATCAAACTGGTGTTGAAAAACTTAGTTGGATGTCCCAACATCACGGCTAAAATTGACAGAATAACTAAGAACAGATTGATTCGGGAGGGTTGCTTCAAGTATTCAAGGGTTGTGACAACAGCAAGTGGCGCGAGCACAAAAGATACCATCAGCTTATCTTGTGAGATCGTCCGCAAGAAACGTAGACCGAATTGGTCAGGATGTAAATGCGTGATAATGAGAAAAGCTAAGATCGGAAAAGCGATAAAACAAAATGATTGTGGTATATCAAAGCGTCTAACAACGTCAAATGAAGTAATAAATACAAAAATTGCCAAATAAAAGGACAAGAGGTGAAATGAAGTTAGGATATGCAATTGTGAAAAATTGATAATCAGAGCTTGTGGAACTGTCCAAACAGCTAACCACATGCGATATTGCATGGTGATATCGCTACCAAGATAAGGGTCTAGCAATGTAAAAGTCTCCGCCTGTGCATATAGTGACACAAGGGGATTATAGGCACGGTAATCACCTCCGAGATTACCAAAACCAGGCTCAGCAAGTTGCGATAAAACAACTAAAATAGAGAGGATGCCTAACGACAATAGCAACGTATGACTTATTTTCCATTCAAGCTCAAGATGAAATAACTGAGAGGGGAATTGTTGGTATGATAGACGTACTAAAAAGATCAAGCCAACAAGTGTATACAGCCATTGTAAGACTGTTGCGGAACTACCCAGAATTAGGACAATTAGCCACAGAATGACTGCCAACACAAAACTTAAGATAAACCCCGTTGTTAATAACGACGACCAATGAGTAATTGTTGGCTTGAGTATAAGAGCGAACAAAACGCCAGGTAGCATATATAAAATGATGCCTACAAATGCTTGTAACACATCATTCTGAATCAGCGCAACCCATTCGATTTGGTATGCCAAAATCCAAAGGACACTCGTAACAATCATAAAGGCTGGATTGACAGGTTGTCTTAAAGAGTGATCTGTAGACAAGATTTTATTGGGTTGCAGCCTGATATGAATGATCGTTGCACCAATAATAAAAATAAATAGTGCCAGAGGTATGATAATGCCCTCAGTAATTGATAGATTGAAGATCAATAACAGATAAAAACAAACACCCCAATATGCGAAAATGCCCACAATGACAAGAGGGTAGGGTATCGATTTGATAAGCTGTTTAATTCTCAAAAGTACGGATGAACGACTGATACCTAAAACAAGTACAAAAAATGTGATCAGACTTGTGCTGACTAACACAATATGCGATAACAAAAAATGCGACCCAACTGAGTGAACTGCTTGACTGTGACAAGTATCTGTCAAATATAGAAATCCAGTAAACAAGCAGGTGTTAAATAAGATTAGCCCAATCCATCTATGCCAAAATTTTTCAGCACCCCAATCATAGAGCGGTGCGAAATAATGACCAATAGATTTGAATATTGGAATTTTAAGTGGTGTCAATATGATACTAATGCTGATCAGGCTAACTATAAAAAGTGCGATGATATGGGGGTGTAATAAACTAAAGGGTTGTGCTGTTAAAGATACCTGCTCCCCATTTTCAAAATTGACCAAGAACTCATTTACTTCGCATGTGTTACTTATCGTCTCTTGAAAGGCACCGATCTTACCTTGCTCATTAAGAAAAACACCTGTAATTCGTTGAGATGTCCATTGCAATTCGTAGGCAGTATCACCAGAAAAAATGACAGCAGGCGTGATCCAAATATCTATATACGAATCTGCTTCAGCATGATACAAGACATGAGGTTGGGAAGCAAATGCTGCAATAATGCTAGTTGACAACAATAAAACTAGTAGTGATAGTACAAACTGACGTGAATTCGAATGCATAATGTTGTGCACAACCTCTATTTATTCTTGTGCGGTCGCTTTAGATTGTCGATACAAGTAATCTGTAATATCATCCACACTTTTAATTGACTAAGTGAGCTATAGTCTCAAACAACTTGTCTGCGATATACTAGTGTTATACTAAAAGTTTGAGACCCAATTATATTATCACTTGTTTCTACATTCATCCGCAAAACGCAATTAACTTGAATAGATATATTCAAAAGTTACCTTGATGTACAGGTTAAATCAACTGTTTACCTTGCAATAGACCAGAGTTATACTTCGCCCACTAATTATAACTCTTGGGAATCTAGTAATTCTATGCAGTTTCGAGCAAGATTTGTAAAATCCATCAAACAGCTCTCGATGATGTTACCTCTTCGTTTGCGAATTATGGTGGGCTGGTGGGTACTGTATCTTCATATGTTACGGTATCGCGGAAGTGTTGTTCAATGCCCCTGTTGTGGAACAAAGTTGTCACGATTCGCACGAAACTTCACAATAAACTTAGATAATGTTATGTGTCCAAGATGCTTGAGTTCTAGTCGACATCGATTAGTTTATCTGTATTTACAAAACAAAACTAATTTTTTCACGGATTCTCTTAAAGTCTTGCATTTTTCGCCAGTATTTATCTTCCAGAAGTTATTTCAATCACAACCTAATCTAGGTTGTCTCAGTGCGGATATTTCTTCACTTCTCGCAATGTCCACAATGCACATCAATATACCAATATACCATACGATGATAATACCTTTGATACCATTCTTTGTAGTCATGTTTTGGAACATATTGATAATGATATTCATGCTATGAGCGAATTATATCGTGTTCTAAAGCAAACTCTACACTGCATATCATCTAATTAAGTCAATCAACCAACTAGATGCTTTACCAAAGGATAGAATTATGGCAAATATACTAATTGAAATTGGCCATCCATCTGATGTTCATATCTTTCGTAAGACAACAGAGCGATTAACTGAAGATGGGCATCGCGTACATATGGCTGCTGTTGATAGAGATATGATCATAGAATTACTTGATAAACATCAGTTTCCATACACAATTATTGCGTCACGAAAAAACGGTTTTAACCTTGCCAAAGAAATTCCACTCCGCACATGGAATGTCTGGAAGATAATTCGCCAGCAATCTATTGATGTTGGAATTGGTGTTACGAATATAACCGTAGGGGTTCCAATGTGGCTCTCGCGTAAACCATACATTTCTATCTCTGATACAGAAGAAGCTTATAATCAGATTCGCACAGCTATACCTTTTTCTAGACGTTTCTTGACCCCAGAATCATTCTATGATGATTATGGCCCCAAACATATCCGCTATGCGGGTTTAAAGGAACTTGCTTATTTACACCCTGATGTATACACACCAAATCCATCTATATTGGCAGAGCTAGGATTGTCCCAAGATGAACCTTATTTCATGATACGTTTTGTTGCCTGGAACGCCACACATGACTTTGGGAAGAGCGGTCTAACAATAGAAGATAAGCATGCTATAGTGAATGAACTTAGCAAATATGGAAAAATTATCCTCTCTAGTGAAGAAGATGATATCCCAAGTGAATTCCAGCACTTGATTACGGACTTTCCACGAGAGAGTATACTAGATTTACAGGCACATGCTGCTATGTATATTGGTGAAGGTAATACCATGGCAGCCGAGTCAGCAACGTTAGGTATACCATCTATTCGCTCGAACCCTATGGATTTAGGGTACTCTAGAGACCTACAAGATCGTGGTCTAATGTTCCAACTACTGGACGGTAAACAAATCATTGAAAAGATTCAAGAAATTATGAGCCTGCCAAATCGACGTCAACAGTTCAAAGAACGTGGTGAAAAACTGATTTCAGATTATGAATCTATTACTGATGTTCTGGTTAAGCATATACTCGATGTCTTGCCTAAAACAAACTAAATACCCTTACTACTTGAATTCAACACAGACTTATTCAGGTCATGAGGATAATGTGTACGGAATCTTTAGATTATCCACACGAATGAGGAGCAACATCTTCAAAAGCATACAAAGACCAGAATTGATTACAAATCACAAATTTCCTCGGCTGCAGAATTTATCCATTGTGACACAAACACAACTCATTAAAGCTATGAGGAAGAAAAACGACTTGCGCAATACGAGGCTGTTGAGGTAAAAATACAATTCACGTCTAAATCTCTTTGATACCTCATCTATCTATTTGCTGCAGCAACTTACACTGTCCATAAGTTGAGAGGATTGTAAATGCAGACCTATTCACATTTGATTATCACGGCCGCACTTGATGTTGCCAACAAGCATGGTATCGAAAAAAAATACCACATCAAAGTTGATTCGTGGGCGTTACTTTTAGGGTCATTCCTCCCTGATATTCCGCTGTTTATTTTGAGCCTGATATACTTTGTGGAGCAAGGTGTTTTTTCAGGTGATTTCGTAGCAACACCTGAGATTTTTGGTGCGACATACGATGCGCTGTATTTTAACGACTTCTTTTGGATTGTAGGGCATTCGTTATTTCATTCTCCAATCATGATTGCAGTCTATGCCGCAATCGGTTACTGGTTCGGATTGCGAAAGGGACAAACTTGGGCGCGTTTGCTATTCTGGTTTGCAGTTGGGGCAGGATTACATAGCTTTCTTGATATTTTTACTCATCATGATGATGGCCCCTTATTGCTCTTCCCGTTGAACTGGACATGGCGCTTCAGTAGTCCAGTCAGTTATTGGGATATCGACCACTATGCAACTATTTTCGCACCAATTGAGCATCTGATTGATCTGGTATTGATTGGATGGTTAGTTCGGCGACGTTTTTTCAACACAGATGACAACAAGTCAAACACCCAGACTGAATAAGATATATATTTTCAGGTATCCATTTTGATATTGATAGCTTACATACATCACGATAACAAATTGTCGTCTTGCGTGATGACACTATAAACCTACAATGCAGAAACTAATAGAGCAAATAACCATAGTAGAACGCTTCGTATTTGGGGTTCAAATAGCGAGAACTGACGTGCTCGCGGTCGCCGTAGGCGAATTTAACCCCAAATACGTGTATTTCTATAGAGCTAAAATAGACAAAAACCGCATCCCAAAATCACTCCCCCTACCCTAAATTTTCACTACTTTATCGACTTTTGCCGCATGACAAAATCATGCGCTAAAAGATATTTGGAACATATCACAATTTGCGATAGTATCTGAGTGTAAAATAGATTGTTATTTGAGGATTTTTTCATGCGCGTGCTTGTCATCGGTGGGAGCGGATTAGTTGGCAATATCATCACACCTTATCTTAAACAAGATCATGCACTAACGATATTTGATCTTCAAGCTCCATCGGATCCTGCCCTATCTTACATACAAGGAGACATCATGGACTATGAAAGTCTCGCTCAGGCAGCAAAAGGACATGATGCACTCATCTATATGGCGATGGGCAGTTTACACTGGGAAACTATTCATGGCATACAAACTGCTTATGATATAAATGTCAAAGGAATACACCTTGCACTAAAAGCTGCCCATGAAGCCTCTATCACTCAAATTGTATATACCAGCAGTATGTCAGTCTATTCAGATTTGATGAAACGATATTTTCCCGAAGAGAACCTTACCCCTGATGCATATGATTTATATGGTTTTACTAAACGGTTGGGAGAAGAAGTCTGTCTGAATGCGGTATTAAACTGGGGACTGAACGTCAACGTACTTCGGTTATGTTTCCCAACACCAGACGATAAGATGGACGATGTTGAGCCAGAACATCAATTATTGGCGACTGCCGCCAGTGATGTAGCAAAAGCAATATCAGCCGCGTTGTCATATCAGGGACGCTTTCAGACCTTTATGATCAGCGGAGATTATCAACATCAACAACTCAATATGACCAAAGCAAATCTCATTTTAGGTTGGAAACCGCTATATCGTAAGGAGAACAAATCATGAAAGAGTTTGATCTATTGTTTACCAAAGGGCACATCATCGACCCTAAGAACAACATCAACCAAGTCATGGATATTGCGATTAAAGATGGTCGGATTGCACAAGTCGCATCCCGTATTGAAAATGATACTGCGACTCAAGTTATCGATATTGACGGCTTATATCTAACACCTGGTCTCATAGATATGCATGTTCATGTGTATCATACCAGAGAACCAGAAACATTGAGTGTCATTGCAGATCACCATTCGTTTCGGTCAGGCGTTACAACAATGGTTGATACAGGAACCGCTGGTGCAAAACATTTCCTACACTTTAAACGAACAGTGATGGATACATCCAAAACGCGTATACTAGCGTTTGTCAATATCGTCAAATCTGGAATGTTGGGTCCATTTGAACAAGACATTAATGAGATGGATGCAGAGCTAGCCGCTTCAATTGTGTTAGCTTATCCAGAATTTTGTGTGGGTATTAAAACTGCACATTATTGGGTGACAAAACCTTGGGATGATGAACATCCCCCATGGGAAGCTGTTGATCGTGCGTTGGAGGCATCCGATATTTGCAAGAAACCAATGATGGTCGATTTCTGGCATCGCCCTGACCGCACCTATCAAGAGCTTTTACAAAAAATGCAACCCGGTGATATTCATACCCATGTCTACGCTCAACAATTCCCGATACTGGATGAACACAACAAACCTAACGATTTCTTGTTCGAAGCACGGGAGCGCGGAATTAACTTTGATCTCGGTCATGGTGCAGGAAGTTTCTGGTTTCGTCAGGCAATCCCAGCATATGAAGGTGGGTTTGCTCCAGATTCTATCAGCACGGATTTACATATTGGCAATATCAACGGCGTTGTTCATGACATGATCACAACGATGTCAAAATTATTGGTGATGGGTATGCCATTACAAGAAGTGATCTACAGATCGACATACGCTCCAGCTAACGAAATTGCTCGCCCTGAATTAGGCCATCTGAGCATTGGTGCAGAAGCCGACATTGCAGTTTTACAATTACAAGAAGGACAATTCGGTTATGTTGACTGTGGTCAAGGGAAAATCATCGGGAATCAACGACTAACCTGTGAATTGACTGTTAGAGCTGGGGAAATTGTTTACGATGTTTCCGGTCGTACTGCCCTATTGTGGGAAGATGCTCCAGATTCATACTGGCAAATTCGCTATCCAGAAAATCAAGGATAATAATAATGACTGACTATGCATCATTAGGTATTCGCCCTGTCATCAATGCGTTTGCGACTGTGACCAAATATGGTGGGTCGCTGATGCCAGAAGAAGTCATGCAAGCGATGAAAGAAGCCAGTCAATCTTTTGTTGATTTGGTAAAACTACAGGAAGCGGTCGGGCAACAAATTGCAACATTGACCCATAACGAAGCGGCATACGTAACGTCAGGTGCTGCCGCTGGTGTAATGTTGTCTGCAGCCGCATGTGTTGCGATTCAATCAGACGGTGAGCAACCACTTTTTCCACAAGCTAGTACGAATAAAGAAATTATAATTTATCGATCCCATCGTAACGGTTATGATTATGGTATTAATCAGGCCGGTTTTACAGTTATTGAGATTGAACCGACACCAACTGATCTTAAGCAAGCAATTAACCAGAACACATCTGCTTTTTTCTGGTTTCAAAATGCTCAAACCAATGATACTGAAATGCATTTAGAGCAAGTCATCGACATCGCACAAGATCATGCAATTCCGGTAATTGTTGATGCAGCGGCACAACTACCACCAGTAGACAACTTATGGCGTTACACACAAATGGGAGCTGCATTAGCAATATTCAGTGGAGGTAAGGATTTGCGTGGTCCACAATCATCAGGGCTAATTCTAGGACAACGTGATATTTTAGAGACCATACAAAGAATGAGTAATCCACATCATGGTGTGGGACGGATTGCAAAAGTTGGCAAAGAAGAGCTAATGGGAACATTGGCAGCAGTCGAACGTTATCTGAAAATTGATCATGATGCGCGATCAAAGTATTGCGAAGATACCGTACAAATGTGGTGTCAGCGATTGAACGATTTACAAGGTGTCTCGGCTGTACGAGACTTCCCAAATGAAGCACTGCAACCTCTGCCGTGGTGTCGAGTGACTATTGATCCCGATATATTAGGCAAGGATTGCAATATTATTGTGCAGCAATTTTTAGATCACGACCCTGCAATAGCAGTTTCTCCACTTGATGCAAAGCAATTTCATTTGAATCCGATGACCTTGAATAAAGGTGAAGAGCATATTGTTCTAGACGCATGTTTGGATTTACTGGTTAGATGATTAATACGGAACAAATTCACTCATATATGAGATTCATTTCTGTAGGGTTAAATTTAGCATAGTCCACTCTTTGAAATTACTTCCCCTACCCTAAATCACTACCATATAAAAGGTTTCATTGGTATGTTGATGCGATCACTTCGATTTCTGTCATTATATTTGCATTCATTATATCTAAATTTTGCATACTCAATCATTTCTCTCAACGTTATCATAAGATGAGTAACGTTGAAAAAAAGTTTTTGCGGTAACAGCACCTCATAATTTGTTATATACTTGCAGACTCACATCGCAACATATGGAGTAGTCATTTGAATATTCAAGCCCTTCCCTACATCATTGTTCTTGGGTTCTTCTATGGGTCTACATTGGTCGTCTCACGGTTTAGTGTTGGACAGTATGACCCAACCACTTACATTGGATTACGGATGGTCATCGCTAGCTTTGCTCATCTTTTCGTCTATTGGTTAATAAGTGGCAGACGATTCCCACGAGATATTGAATTATGGAAACGGGCTTCACTCATGGGTGTATTCGGTACTGCAATCCCGATGACTTCGGTTGTTGCGTCGCTACAATTTCAATCAAGCGGTGTTACCTCACTGCTATTAACAACTGTTCCTGCGCTCACTGTTATACTCGCACATTTTGCCCTACCGGATGAATCTCTCAGTATTCGTAAAAGTATTGGTGTTACTCTCGCACTTGGTGGCGCAATCATGTTGACAGTAAATGGTGAAGACGGACTCCCTGATATGGTACAAACAGTACCTACGGGTTATATTCTCGTCGGTGTTGCTATCATATTCAGCTCAGTGATGACCATCTATGCTAGGAAATATCTTAAAGGTTACGATTCATTTGATGTTGCCAGCATCCGGATATTTACTGCTGGTCTAGTCATTATGCCATTCTCACTTATTACTGTAGGTTTCGATATGTCTGCTGTAACCGGACAAGGCTACTTAGCACTGTTTTATGCAGCAATTATTGGAACATTCATGGGTTTGATGCTGTCGTTCTATACAATCAAACGCTTTGGTGCAACACCTGCAACGATGACATCTTATATTATCCCGATCGTTGCAGGTATTGGTGGTGTAATCGTACTCGGCGAAGAATTCACAACAACAATGCTTATCGGTATGGTCGTCATCATCTCCGGCATTGCCCTACTCCAAGAATATGGCAAACAATCCGAAACAGAGGAAACAGAAGAAGTTGTTGTTAAACCACAAGCTCAAACTGGTTAAACATCGCAAATATCAAATGCTTGTTTAAGCGACTGTTTCCAATCTTTGGTCGGGATAAATTCTTGACCAAAGTAGCCATCATATCTAGTTTCAGCAATGGCTATACAGATTGGTTCATAGTTAAGTTCTTGCGATTCATCGATTTCGTTACGACCCGGTACACCGGCTGTATGATAATGTCCAAACCACTGATGATTATCACGAATAGTTTGAATGATATCACCTTCCATAATTTGCATATGGTAAATGTCATAGAGTAATTTCAGATTGGGTGAGTCGACAGCCGATACAACTTGAACACCCCACTCTGTTTTATCACACATATAATCAGGATGATCAACTTTACTGTTGAGTAATTCTAAGATTAACGTCACTCCAGCAGATTCTGCATCTTTTGCTAATATTTCAAGCTGTTTAATGGCATTTTCTGCACCAGTCTGGTCATCCAGCCCTTCCCGATTACCACTGAATGCAATCAAGTTAGGAATGTTCCATTTCACTGCCATTTCCAGATTTTCATCGGATTGGCGCTTAATGTCATCCCAGTACTTTGTATGCGCCACACCCTGTTCAAGAGGCCGATGCAACCCATGTGTGGCGATCTTTAATCCATGATCCGTCACTAACTGGAACTTATCTTCAGGCACAAGCTCGACTGCCGGATAACCAATTGCTTTAATTGTTTCAATTAATTCTAATTCATCAATATCATCGCGTTCAAAACACCACCACGAAACAGATTGTTTAAATGTCATGTGTTGCCACCCTTTTTAGATTGTCATTTTTGTCCAATAATTACGATATGCTCTTGTCTCCCCTAATAGCAAATCAAGACGGTGTTGAAGCATTTCCAAGTTATCGGATACACCTTGGTTTGTCTGTATAAGTGTATATTCACCTGTTGCTGTTAGCTTGTAATCGAGTTTACCCATAGCCCGTAAAACCTGCAAACCAACTTGCACCGTCAGGTCACGATGTCCCATCGCCGTTGCCAGTTCTTCGAGTCGTGCCTGCCCCGCCCTTTTATTCAGTGCATATTTTACTAACCCGACCAAGCGAGCCATAAATTGGCTAGCAGTATCGACATCAGGTTGTGTGGCAAATAGAATCACACGTGACGGACTCACTGTATCCAACCCCGCCAACCAAATTGCAGACTCTGGCGGGATCGTCCAGACCACTAGCATATCGGTTTCGGATAATGCCAATCGTCCAATGCCGTTGACCGACTTATCTACTTCTGACCAGACGATTGCATTAGGATATTGTGTGATTACTGTCTCAAAATCGGCTAATGGATTGTCACTTTGACGATAGTCTGAAACCTTAAATACATCTGACGATTTATCAAGATCTATCGTATCTGTCGTTAGCTGCCGATAATCGAGCCACTCAACCATCGCTTCACGATTACCTTTATACGTGCTTGTTCGGACAGTATATGCAAGATCAAATTGTCCCATCGGAATATCCTGCCCTGCACCACGCCACCAAACAACCTTTTGACGATTGCCGTCTTTATCCTCGATACGTAATTGTAAGTGATCACCCCGCCGTCCAAGTTGCGCTCGACTCGCAATCTTCACATCCCGCGTCACGAGAGTCAGTGGCGGATTACCATTGCCAAACGGTGCGAGTCGTTCGATGTCTTGAGTCAGTTCTAAAGATATATCAGATAAATTCAAGTAGCCATCTATCGTCAACATCGGTTTAATATCAACTTCACCCAACATCTGTCGTACAACACCTGATAAAGCCCGTCGAAATTCGAAGATTTTATCTGCTGGCAAACTCATCCCCGCCGCCATCGTGTGACCACCAAATCGAATCACATGTTCACTGACCTTCCCAATTGCAGCTGTTATATCAACACCTGCAACAGACCGCGCCGACCCTCTTGCTGTATCATCTGGAGTTGCCAATAATACGACAGGCATCCCATATTGTTCGACTAATCGACTGGCAACAATCCCAATCACACCAGTGTGCCAATCAGGATGACTCAAAACAATCACAGCATATTCTAGAAGCGCAGGATCACTTTCGATCTGTGAAACTGCAGACTGATACACTTGATTTGATAAGAATTTCCGTTGAGAATTAAGCCCTTCAAGATTATTCGCAAGAATGCGGGCACGCTCCCAATCATCTGTAATTAACAATTCTACCGACGGATTAGCATCATCCAATCGCCCTAATGCATTCAATCGTGGCGCAAGTGTGAAGCCAATATGACCT
Source organism: Anaerolineales bacterium UBA6055 (assembly GCA_002428985.1). Classification (GTDB taxonomy): domain Bacteria; phylum Chloroflexota; class Anaerolineae; order Aggregatilineales; family Phototrophicaceae; genus UBA6055. The sequence continues at coordinate 320,899 of DIYL01000054.1, forward strand.
TCATTTAAGTCAGGTGGTTGTATCTCGGCCCGTTCGAGCATTGCTCGTAACCCAAGCCGATTATTATCCCGCAAAACATCGAGCCCCTTTTGCAGGAGATAACGTGTATCATCAACCTGCACCATAACATCAGCAACAATCCCCATTGCGACCAAATCACGAAGGAAAGTCGTATCATCTTCTTTATATAATGCTTCCATCAACTTATAAGCTGTGCCAACACCGGGCAATTCGATTAGAGGATGTCCTTCTGGCAAACGTCGAGGGTTAATTACGGCATGCGCATCAGGTAACTTTTTAGGCAATGCGTGATGATCAGTAACAATCACATCAACAAGCTGAGCATTGGCATAATCAATCGCTTCATATGCGGTCACACCCGTATCGCATGTGACAACTAAATCAATCCCACCATCCAAATATCCCTTTAGCGTTTCTAAGTGCACCCCATGTCCTTCACGGAAGCGATTCGGAACATGATAATGGACCTGCCCTCCTCGCCGACGTAATCCCTCGACTAATAATGCAGTTGATGTTTGTCCATCAACATCAAAGTCACCCCACACTAAAATTTTTTCGTTGTTCTTAATTGCCTTTTCAAGCCGATCAACCGCTTTATCAATATCAGGTAGTTCATTTGAAGATGAGGGTGTATAGAAGTCCGGAGATAAAAAGCGTTTTGCTTCACTTACGCTCGTTATGCCCTTCCGCATCAAGTGCTCAGCGATCAACTGATGGCCACCAACAACTTCGCGCAAATCATCTGAAACAGTTACAGATTTGGGATCAATCCACTCACGCATTAGAATTCAATTTCTGCTATTTGATCAAAATCAACATCAAAACTATCAACGGTATCCGGTTCGTCTGCATCAAAATCATCCCAGTCGCCCGCTTTATCACCGCGATTACATAATGAACGATAGGAACAGAAGCGACATTTGTTGGTATCTGCCGTCAATGGGAATAAGTTCGCATCGGCAATATCAGAAATTAGTCCCGATAAGTACTCTTTGTCAGCTTGCATCTGCTCAGTAGAATAATCGAATTCAACAGTCTCTCCATCATTAGCAACAAACCAATAAACCATTTTGATGTGTTCGGGTGGAATCAAATTATTATTGTAGAGATAGGCTCCAGCCTGCGCCAACACATAACGATAGACAATCGTCTGCAGTCGCTTTTCTAAAGTCGTTTTGCGTGTCACATTACGTGATGTCTTCCAATCAATGATGGTCACTCGTCCGTCAGGATCAACAGTAATCAAGTCATATTTTGCTATCAGACGATATTCATTAATTGATGTTTGTAAGGTCGTTTCAACGTGTCGTTGTGATGGCAACCCATCTAAACCATGTGCGATAAATGTAGCCCACCATGCGCTTAAGGTCTCATCATTTACTACTGATTTTGCAAGTGCGTCAGCAGGCACACCAGCAACATGTTGTTGCACCATCGTATGAAAGCGAGCTCCCTGTCGCATATGTTCTTCAAACATCAGTGGTGGATTTGCCTCGAGTGAAGGATAACGCATCTTTTCAATATAGCGCAGTTCAAAACGACTTGGACAATCAACAAAATCCTGCAAACTACTCTGGCTAAATACAAAGTCATTGGGTAGTTTCATTTTCTACGTTCCTTTTCCCAAAATGTTCGCAAAGCAACCAAAGGTGTTGCTTCTGTAGCCTCGCCACGTCCGGTATTCCAACTAATAATCAAGTCTTTTCGTGCTCGAGTAATCCCAACATATAACAAACGTAATCGCTCTGCAACATACTCCGTTCGCGAGGAAAGTGATGCATTACCTTCATTATAGTAATCCCCTGTTTGCAATACATCCAGTTGTGCGAGGCATTCTTCAGCGAGATTAAGATTATCTCGAATAAACCACCGCTCACCAATAAAGCTGTCATTCGGGTCACCTGATGGGAAATCATAATTATTGACAGACAGCAAATAGACCCGATCCCACTCTAAACCTTTTGCCTTATGCATTGTTGTGACCGTCACTTTACCTTTATGTGCATCAGGGTCAAAGCGACTATCATCATCGGTCAGACCTGAAAACTTCCGCTTATTGGTTGCAATCTCACGCAAGACATCAGCAAATTCTGGTAAGCGCATATCAGGATGAGTCTCGCCTTCTCGCAATAATAGCAACGCCACCATATACGCCGTTGCGATATCTCCTGCATCTGTAAAAATATCCCCTGCAATTGTGAGGATTAATTGGTCAATTGGTAACTCGCTGGCGCGTGTCCATTGTCCGACTAGCTCTCTAAATTCCAATAACTGTTGATGTAAAGCAGCGTTATCTTCTGTTGGCGCATGATCCTCAAGCCAATCGGTCACACGTGGTGCGACATAATCTTCAACGTTTCGGATTTTCTTGAGTTCCTTCATTACAGATGCAATGCCAACTGCTGCCTCTGGATCATCTCGATAGTCGCGCATCCATACTTGATATACACCTGATAACCGTGAGGCATCTTTAGGGTCTGCCAGATAAGTTAAGATGCGTGTCAAAGACCCTACCACTGCACGTGTTGATGATGTGCTATTGAGATTTTCGACATAGGCAATTTCCCGTTCCCGTAACATAGACACAATTTCTGATCCGCGTGTGTTACGTGGTACAAGAATCGCAACAGTTTGATCAGGGTTGTCCTCTAACCATCGACGTGCCGATTCGATCACAGTCAGAGCTTCTTGCGTTGGGTTAAATGTTTCAGGATAAAAAATTACACCACGTACGTTATCTGGTGGATTCGGCTGAGGGTCACCTTTGGGTGTTGGTTGAATAAACGGTTTCGTCAGCGGAGTCTTTTCACGAATTGCATCATATGGATGTTTGAGCGACCACTTAATAAGATAATTTGCTAACTTTTGAATGCTTCGGGTACTCCGTCCGGAGTTTGGCAACTCACGTCCAATGACATCATTAGACTGAATAAACTCACGTAAATATGCTGGATTCGCAGTTGTAAAGGTTTCAAAAATTGCTTGATTCGGATCTCCGACTCGCACCCAGTTACCATCATCCCCTGCCAACAACCGTAAAATATCTTCTTGCAATTTACTACTATCCTGCGCTTCATCCTCCAAGATGTAAACCCATTTTTTTTGTAATGACTCGAGATACCCTTCATCTTGACGTAACACTTGCAATGCCAATCGAATCAAATCTTGAAAATCAACTGCCCCGCGATATGACAGTCCACGTTCGTAGTCTGCAAAAATATCGACACACATCTCCGCCAACTTCAAATCGCCATCATAGTCCTTAAGTAATTTTCGGATGTCATCTGGACGCAACAAATAATCTTTTGCCTGCCGTATAAAGACACCCGCGACATCTGTCACGATGCGTTGCCAATGGTGATTACGATAATGCTGATTATCAATATACTCGCTAGCAAGATAATTATCTGCCGCCAATGGATGATTACGCACCCATGCCTCGGTAGCATCTTGTAGAATTTCGTTACTCTCGCGATCATCCACAATCGTGAAGTTTTCGCCAACTTGCGCAACGGTCGGTTTTTGTCGGACAATGTCATTAGCTAGCCCATGTAATGTTCTCACCCGATACCCAAAGCCCGGTAACAATCCACTTTCCTTGACATATTCGTTGACTTGCCGAGCAAAATTTGATACAGCCGAGTTGACTAGTGTGACAATCAAAATTTCTTGACCATCATCTAAGTCAGTGTTTGCAACCAGTTGCGCTGCGAGATAAGATAAAGTCGCAGTCTTACCACTTCCAGGAACCGCTGCCACTCCCATCTTACCGCCTGTATAATCGAGGACTTCTTGTTGTTTTGGACGTGGCTTAAACATTGTCACTCTCCTGTGCTACACGCCTCAACATCCCTTGAATTGTGTCTAATAATAAACCGCGTTGTTCGTAACCACTTTCGCTAAGTTCGCTATAACCCAGGTAAACTGCTTGTCGACATCGGCGGGTTAATCCTAACACCAATCGACTCAAGGCTTCACGGTTTGTCCGTTGTTCATCTTCATCATCCCATGTCTCACCGAATTGCCATTGACGACTCAACACATAGGGATGTGTTAGTGGCTGATACAAACGACGTGACCACCCTTCACTACCGATATTCAACCAGAATTGATAATCTACTGGGCGGTTGTTAAGCAAAAACGTATAGGCGGGCGCGATCAGTACACTATCTTCAGTATCCATCGTCCAGTCGCGTAGATAAAAGTTAGCGATTACACCACGATCTACCATCTTGATGTATTCGTGAGATAAATCAATCTTGTTATCTTCATCACGCAAAAAATCAAGTGCCCAACGGAAGTTTCGCGCCGAGTCAACTAAATTTGACGTCGTGCTAACCACCTCACTTGTTTGGAAGCCATAGCCTTCTTGGGAGAGCACTTCACCAAAAATCTGCCGGAAGAAAATATCAATCGGCTCCGCAGATTCATTTTCAATATACTCATTCAGCCAATCGCGCAAATGATCAAACTTTTCGCCATACTGAAATGTAATTCGATTTTGCATAGCATCATTGATATTTGCGAAGGGAAATAGCGTCCCCTTCCTATAGACTATGTCTGTCAGCAATTTTGCACGGATAAAATCAAGTCCATCAATTGTTGTCATCAATGCATAAGCTACGTCAAAATCTGTCGGTGGCATCCCCCATACCGGATGTGCAAGTCTTGCCAGTGTTAGCAACGTTCGTGCTGCAGGTTCATCTTGTAGTGCTCGCGATGGTCGATGCGAACGGGCTTCAATATCTTGTGCTTTTAGCCCTTCCACCAATCCAAACCGTAATGAATCGGATAAATATGGAGCAAGTACAACAATTTCATTTGGAGATACGCCATAATCATGAACCAGTGAAGCAATCTGCTCGACAATCCAGTCAATCATCTGGGGATGATAACGATGTGCTTCGGTAATTAATGCAGGGCGTGGACTTGGAAGACTCTCAAGCTGATAATCTTCACCCAAACGCACTGCTAAATTTAACCCAAGTGATTCAACTGAGTCGTCCATCACTAATGTTTCTGTGAACTGCTCTTGCATATCACATAACTCTTTCAAACGATAAGCATTATCACCATCAGCACCAAGAAACCGCCGAAAACCCGCACTTGAATCATATATAATAAAAGCGGATTCACATTCCTTTACCCAGTCCATCAAAATACGGTGTGATGCAGGGTTATCTTCTTCTATATTATCGACAATCAAATGCTTATATCGCCCTGTCAAATAATCGCGTGGTTGTGGTTTTGTCCATAGATGATTCAAAAACACATCCACTTGCAAAGAGAAATCAAGCAAATTATGATCAAAACAATATTGGCGGAATGCTTCGGCGCAGATTTGCGCATCATCATAAATATGTTGTTGTTCAACATCGCCACCTAATGCCGATTTTAATCGTTCTGAAATATCCTCCACTGGAAAACCAACAATGGCAGATTTATTGAGGTTATCAACAATCTGGCTATACAATCTTGCACGATCAATGCGCACACTTGTAAAATAATCATGCTTATTAACGAGTGGTTCAATTTTGCGTGTCATAAAATATTGAACCAGTTCTAAACTAAGAAAATTCGGCAAGTCATCCGGCTTCTTAAATCCAGCTTCCTTAGAAACCAACAACCAAAACATCTCAACCGTTCTCAAAGCAAGGCTACCAATCGTATGAATTGTTACCTGCCCGCCACGTCGCGATGTATCAGCACGAAGTGCAGTGTAATATGGCTGTGCTAAGGTTTTTTGAGGGACATAAACTAGGATGGAATCGGTAGATACTCCACTATCCAACAGATATAACAATCGTTGAACACCTGCTGTTGTTTTGCCAGAGCCTGCAATTCCTTCTAGCCAAATTTTTTTGTTGTTAGGTTGTTGAATAAGTGCCAATTGTTGTGCATTTAATTCCATTGGATTAACTTCATATTCTTCTGTTCTGCGTTATAATCACGCACGGACTAATGATCTTCATTATAGAACGAGAAACTCATGAGCGCGATAACCTACCGTATTACCGATTCAATGGAAGACTTACAACAAGCCGAGCATTTACAACAAGTGGTGTGGGGAATGACACCAGAAGATACATTAGGTGCCACAACAATGCGCTGGATGATACATATTGGCGGTTTACTCATCGGTGCGTGGGATGATGACAAAATGATCGGATTTTGTATTGCATCAGTCGGTAAGCGCGATAATCAATGGGTTCTATGGTCAGATATGGCAGGTATCCATCCAGATTACCAAGGGCAAGGGATTGGTTATTCACTTAAACAAAAACAAAAAAGTTCGGCATATGAACAAGGCTACCCAGAAATCCGATGGACATTTGATCCCATGCGGAGCGGTAATGCAGCTTTCAATTTTCATAAATTAGGTGTCACAAGCTATCAATATCATAATGCATTTTATGGTGAAATGAGTGATGACATTAACCGTGGTCTACCAGCAGATCGCCTCGAAGCGATCTGGCGTACCAGCGAGGATACAATTAAATCGTTCGACCTCAACCCAACAAGTCTATTCGCAGTTAAAATTGATGGACTTAAGATTCAAGAACATCATGTTACGAGTCCGCAAGTAAAGATAGAAATTCCACTTGACCTTGATAAATTAAAAGCAGACCAACCTGCCCTTGCAAAAAAATGGCAACAAGCTATTCGAAATGCTTTTACATATTATTTTAAAAGTGGCTATGCAGCAGTTGATTTCTGGCGAGATTCTGAAAAGTCTTGGTATATTTTGCATAAAATTTCCTGATCACTCAACGGCATTTGATTTTTTTAAGGAATTTAAACTGAGAGTAATTATAACTCTTCATACATGACTATACGAAACAAAACCTTTAAAGAACTGTTAACACCTACAAATATATGACCAACTATAACCAATCACCATAAGGCATTCATAAATTAGCCTACCATACTACTAAATGACCTCTTTTAATTGGTACTATCGTCACTGGTGTATCACTTAATCATTGTTAAAATAAGGGCGCAGTCCTTAACTGCAAATATCGTTTTTACTTTTTAAGGAGAAGTATACAAATGAATAAAGTAACTCGTTTTGCTACCCTTAGCATCATGCTGGTAGCATTAGTTGCGTTGGTACTCCCCATCAGCGCACAAGAAGGTGGCGGTGTGATTATTGAAGGACAAGCCGGTGGCGATCCAACTTTAATCAATCCATTGCTATCTAACGACACTACATCCAGTCGTGTGGAAACATTTATCTACCCTAGCCTCGTTGGCGTTGATCCTTCAACTGCAACATTTGTCAATGGACCATACGAAGATAGTATCGTCAATGGTTGGGAAATTAGTGAAGATGGCTTGACTTATACCTTTACCCTAAAAGAAGATATGTTCTGGACAGACGGTGAGCAAATCACAACTGATGATGTTATTGGCTCATGGGAAGTGATATCTTCTGATGCAGAAATTAGCCCACTGTCCTTTATTGTTGATCAAATTGATTCAGTTGAACAAATTGATGACTTCACCTTCTCTGTCACAATGACTGACACAGCATGCGATGCTATTGGTGATGCAATTGCTTCAATCGCGCCATATCCATCACACACAATCCCAGAAGATCTTGCAACCTTCCCTGATCAAGAATACAACCTCAATCCAACTGTAACCGCTGGTGTATTCAACTTCAGTGAATTCCTTCCAGCACAATCTATCAGCTTGGTCGCAAACGATGCATATGCTGATGGCGAAGTACAAAGCGATGGTTGGATTTACTTGTCGGTTCCTGACTTAACAGTTGCTGTAGAACGCTTCTTAGCAGGTGAATTGAGTGTTATTGATGGACCACAAGAATCAGCTCGTGAAGAAATCTATTCAGCAGCTGATGCTGGCGAAGTTAACGTTTACACCTATCCAGGTAACTCATGGGACTACCTTGCATTCAACCTTGCAGACCCAACTAACCCACAAAACGGTTACGATGAAGACGGTAACATCATTGACCAAGGTATTCACCCAATCTTTGGTAACACAGAAACTGGTAAAGAAGTTCGTCGCGCACTAAACCTTGCACTCAACATCGATGAAATCATCGAAGGTGCAACATTTGGTGAAGGTACCCGTATGCCATCCTACGCAGTTCCATCTTCATGGGCATATGATGACGAACTCGAAGCAATTCCATACGATCCAGAAATGGCAGCTGAAATGCTTACAGAAGCAGGTTGGGTAAACAGTGATCCAGCAGACCCAACAAGCCTCCGTATTTGTGACGGTTGTGGTACAGCTGACGACGGTACAGAAATGGTCTTTAACTTGATGACCAACGAAGAAAATGCTCGCCGTACAGCAATCATCACCATTGCACAAGATCAATGGGCACAAATCGGCGTTCAAGCAGAAATTTCAACAATTGAATTCTTCACCATGCTTGACTTGATGGATGCACAAGAATGGGATGCTTACGTACTTGGTTGGCGTAACGGCTATCCAGATAGCCCAGATATGACCCAAATCCTCACCCCAGCTGGTGATGTTGTTGGTAGCTCTTCAAACGCTGGTTCTTATGCAAACCCAGAATTCATCGAACTGAATGAACAAGCTCGTGCTTTGCCTGGCTGTGATATTGATGAACGTAGCGAAATTTATCACGAAATGCAACGTATTGCACAAGAAGATACACCATATATCTTTATGTTCGTTCGCAATGGTTTCTATGCAACCCGTAGCACTGTAGATGGTTTCGATCCATTCCCATCACAACTTTACTGGAACATTGAAACATGGTCAGTACGTTCCGCTAACTAGTGCTTTTGCACTAATAATCTAATGCAATACCACATCCCCCGACACTTGTCGGGGGGTGTTCAGTTAATATGAACAGTCTGGTGACGAAATTATGATTAAATATATAGTTCGGCGACTCTTACAAGCAATACCCACATTATTTGGTATCTCAGTCCTATCTTATATGCTGATGTTGGCAGCACCCGGTGGTCCAGTTGCAGCCCTAACATTTGCACCTAATATTACACCTGCCGAGCGAGAAGCTCTTGCAGAGCGTCTAGGCGTCAATGATCCGCCGTTTGTACAATATCTGCGCTGGCTAGCTGGTGACGATTGGATGCGGTGGGATAGTGACGGCGATGGACTATCTGACGGTTCCTTCTTAATCCCACTGATGGGTACAGCCCGAGATAATAGATATCAACCAATACTGGATGACAATGGTGAAGTTGTCATGGAGCCACTCCCACCTGGCACCAACTATGGTATTTTACGCGGAGACTTTGGACGTTCTTTCTATCAAGGGCGACGACAAGTACTCCCAATTATTTTAGAACGCCTTGGTCCGACGTTAGAACTTGGGGTTGCCTCACTCTTTATGGGATTAGCAATTGGTGTACCAATTGGTATTTTGGCAGCCGTTGGACGTGGTGGAATATTTGATAACTTCACGCGTGTTTCAGCAGTTGTTTTTAACGCCCTACCTGTATTTTGGCTTGGTCTGTTATTAATTTTGATATTTGGAGGTAATGGGCTTGATCTTTTGCCAATGGGCAACAGGTGTGAGGCGGTATTATCTGGTGGATGTCCTCCCATTTATCAGCGCTTAGAGTATCTGATACTACCAACCTTTACAATTGCCACAGGCGGTATTGCAGGGTTCTCGCGATTTATGCGTGCGTCGATGCTAGATGTCATCAGTCAAGATTATATGCGTACAGCAAAATCCAAAGGTCTGAGTTCACGAGCTGTATGGTTCCAACATGGTGCACGTAATGCATTGATCCCAATTGCAACCTTCCTCGGTCCAGCACTAACAGGTGTTCTAACAGGTGCAGCCATTACAGAAACAATCTTTGCTTGGCCCGGTTTAGGACGTTTGGTTGTCAACTCTGTGACACAGCAAGACTACCCCATTGTTATGGCAACTACGATGTTTGTCGCCATTTTAACCATCTTGGGTTATATCCTATCCGATATTATGTATGCGTGGATTGACCCACGTATCCGTCTAAGCTAAACAGGGAGAGACAATCATGGCAATGAACGACAAAGTTGCACAAATGAGCCCAGATGAACAGGAAGAAATTGTTAGTCGCTCTCTTCTTGATAAAGCACTTCTGCGCTTACGTAGAGATACATTAACACTCATCGCAGGGGGTACAATTTTACTTATCACCCTACTCGCGCTGGGTGCAGACTTTATCAGTTACAACATTTTACCAAATGTTGACTTCACCAAGACAGTCATTCGAGACGCGTTTGTCCCTATGTTCTCGTACGGTTATGGTCCAAATCAACAACTTGATGTCCGTATCGACGAACAAATTGACCCAATGACACTAGCAGTTGGTCAGACGACAATTAATTTGGAATTCAATATACCTGAAGGATATACCTATAACAACAAACGCGCGGCAACTATAGCTGTATTAATAGCCGAAGAAGCCAACGAAGATGTTGTTACTGACAGTAAGCGTGACTTACAGGTAAAAATGGAGCGCATTTCAAGTGATAATCTAACGCTTGGCACATACTCGCTCTCTGTACCAATGAATGTTGTTGCAGGTGAAACAACTATCGAGATCGAAACAAAGACGTCATACTGTGAAGTCGAACGCGATAATGTCTGCTTCAACAATGACATTACCTATATTGTTCCGATTACTGTAGCCGACTCGGCAACGACAACCAATATTGACTTCAGCCGTACAGTGCACACACCTGAAAAGACACATTTTTATCCACTTGGTGCTGACGATTTAGGGCGCGACCAACTTGCACGTCTGCTGTATGCAGGTCGGATTTCCCTAAAAATTGGTTTCCTGGCGGGTTTCTTGTCAATTATCATTGGGATTAGTCTCGGCGTACTAACAGGTTATTTTGGCGGCATCGTTGATGATATTACCATTTGGTTGATTTCGACAATCAATTCGATTCCATTTTTCTTCACGATCTTGATTGTAGCGGCAATTCTCAGTCCTGATGAAAACAGCTTAATATTAGTCTTAGGTTTCCTCGGATGGACAGGAACGACACGTCTAGTACGAGGTGAAACAATTTCATTACGAGAACGCGAGTACATTGTCAGTGCACGCGCTATGGGAGCATCAAACTTCCGTATTATGTCACGTCATATTTTGCCCAACTTGATTTCAGTCATTGTGATTAACTTGGCAATTGATATTGGTGTTCTGATTCTGATTGAAGCTAGCTTGAGCTTCCTAGCAGTTGGGGTCAAACCACCAACACCAACTTGGGGTAATATGTTGACGAACTCGCAACAGTTCTTCCGCTTCGGCCCCCATCTTGTATTTTGGCCCGGCTTTATGATCTTCATCACGGTACTGTGCCTATATGTTCTTGGGGATGGTATTCGTGACGCATTTGACCCAACAATCAACGACTAATCACTAAATTCTATCACCTCAAAAGCGGATACACATTTTGTATCCGCTTTTTGATTTGTTGACTAATTGGTTGTTTCGTTATTAAAGTGTTACAATGATGTCTTCTTTATTCTTATATGTAACTAACGGTCAACATTTATTCTTATACTATTACTTAATAAAATCATCATCTGTCGATATGTAATCTGCTCGACACAAACTACCTATGAGAAATCAACTTTAAAGGTCACTCTATGCTAGAAACAATTGCCCTCTTTGCTAGCTTTTTTGTTTTAGCAGTCGCATCGCGTGAAATTGGACACTTTCTTGGAAAATACAACCTCCCACATATCACAGGCTACCTCTTAACAGGAATGATTGTTGGTCCTTTTGTGCTTAATCTCATGCCAAAAGGAAGCACTGAGCAATTAATCATCATCGATCAACTCTCGCTTGCAGTTATCGCATTTATTGCAGGTAGCGAATTATTTTTAAAAGAACTCCGCTCGCGTTTAGGTCCAATTCTAATGAATACCGGTGGTGTCGTCGTTGCAGGCATCCTCATTAACAGCGTTGCATTCTTTTTGCTAACCGAGATTATTCCATTTACACAGGGATTATCTGTAGCAGGTCGTATAGCAGCAGCGGTACTTGGTAGTACAATTCTTCTAGCATTATCTCCTGCTTCAACAATTGCGGTACTTCAAGAAGTTCGTGCACGTGGTCCATTCAGCAAGACGGTATTAAGCATGACAGTTGTTATGGATGTTGTCGTCATTATTTTATTTGCTATTGTTGCGGCTTTAGCAGCTACCCTTCTTGCACCCGATGCGACACTTGATCTGACATTTGCTTTACAACTCGTAATTGACCTCACAGTAGCTGTTGTTGGCGGGGTTGCACTTGGACAAGTCATTGCTTGGGTAATTGGTACTCATCTGCCTAAATTTATCAAAATCGCAGTCATGCTTATGTTGGGTACAAGTGTATTTGTTGCGTCGGCACAGGTGACAGCATTTACAAAATCACTTGGCTTTGAAATTCACTTGGAAGCATTACTCTTCTGTATGATTGCAGGTTTCTATATTACCAATTTCACACCGCGTCGGTCCGAGTTTGAACATCTTCTCCAAGATATCAGCCCTTTTATTTATGTAGCCTTCTTCACATTAACGGGTGTCGGTCTTAAACTGGATATTCTATTTGCGACCATTGGCATCGCACTAGTTCTATTCACGGTTCGAATTTTGAGTATTGCAGTTGGTTCTTATGCGGGTGGTTATATCGCAGGCGAAGAACCACAGATTCGTCGTTATGCATGGATGGGTCTTATTACTCAGGCGGGAATCGCTCTAGGGCTTGCTCGTGAAGTAGCTGCTGAATTTCCAATCCTCGGTGATTCATTCGCAACGATGATCGTCTCAGTTGTCGTGTTGAATGAAATGTTTGGACCACTATTCCTCAAACATGTTTTGCGTCGTGTAGGTGAAAGTCACGAGCCAAACAAAGCAGAGCCAGATATGGATCGGGATGCGGTTATTTTTGGAGTTGAAGGTCAATCTGTCACGTTATCGCGTCAATTACACTCAGAGGGATGGGCTGTGACCATGGTTGATATTAAAGAATTCCAGACAGACAAAGATAAAGATGAATCAATATCTTATTACATAGCTGATCCTGAAAAGATTGATTCGTTTAAGGAACACCTTAATGCTCAAACAGATGCAATCATTGCAATGCTCGATAATGATGACTTGAATTTTGAAGTATGTCAGATTGCATATGAAGAATATGGTATTGGTCGTATTGTTGTTCGACTGAATGACATAGTGAATGCACCTCGATTCGAGCAGTTCAAAGCAATTGTTGTTGACCCAACATCAGCATTAGTTAATTTGATGGATCAAGCAGTACGCGCACCACAAACAACTGCATTGATGATGCATCAAGACCCAGACTACGACATCATTCAGATTACAGTTACAGACGATGAGCTAGATGGATTATTCTTACGGGATCTTCGTTTACCATCAGATGTATTGGTACTAGAAATTAATCGCGGTGATTCAAATATTGTGCCACACGGTAATACTATGTTACGACGTCGCGATGAAATGACACTAATCGGACGGCCAACAAGTCTACAACAAGTTACACTCAAGCTTGGTTACTAACTGACAAATTGGAAAATGAAGCCTCCTCGTAGAAGAGGCTTTATATATTCAAGCTATTACTAACGATAAGTTAAAGTTTGATTATGATTGTATTTAGGCACTTCTTTAACCCTGTCAATACGGTTACAATAGGTTGTTGCTCATAAAATCATAGCCTATAGAGGTGCAAATTGCCCAACACGCGTAATAATCTTCGTAATATTGCTATTATCGCTCACGTCGATCATGGGAAAACAACTCTCGTTGATGGAATGCTCAAACAGTCAAACGTCTTTCGTGAAGGTGCGGATACTGGTGAACGTATCTTAGATTCAAATGCACTGGAAAAAGAACGTGGCATCACAATTCTTGCTAAAAACACAGCAATTACTTGGGATGATGTCAAAATAAATATCGTTGATACTCCTGGACACGCCGATTTTGGTGGTGAAGTTGAACGGGTTTTGAATATGGTTGATGGTGCACTTCTGCTGATTGATGCAGTCGAAGGACCAATGCCTCAGACCCGATTTGTATTACGTAAAGCTCTAGAGCTAGGTTTACGTATTATTGTCGTAATCAATAAAGTTGATCGTCCGCATGCTCGTCTAGATGAAGCACTTGATGAGACATTTGACCTTTTTGTTGAATTAGGTGCATCTGATGAACAAGCAGATTTTCCCATCATATATGCAATTGGATTAACAGGTGTTGCAGGTCATTCCCCTGATGATATGGCTGATGATCTTGCCCCACTATTTGAAACAATCGTTGAAGAAATTCCTGCACCAGTTGTAGAAGTTGATGAACCACCAAAACTACTTGTCACGACACTAGAATACGACACATATAAGGGGCAAATTGGTGTTGGTCGACTGCTCTCTGGTAAGTTAACTAAGGGTATGCCTGTCGTACGTATCACACCTGAGGGTGATCGTATCAAAGGTAAATTAGACTATCTTTTCACCTATCATAATCTAGATAAAGAAGAAGTAAACGAAGTTGAAGCTGGTGAAATTATCGCATTTGGCGGCTTTGATAACATTCATATCAGTGACACAATTGCAGACCCAAGTGTTGAAGAAGGTCTTCCAGTCATTACTGTTGAAGAACCAACAGTACGTATGACATTTGGTGTCAACACTTCTCCATTTGCTGGACGCGAAGGCAAAACTGGTCTTGGCACATCACGTCGTATAAGAGAACGTCTTCTTAATGAAACTCGTAGCAATGTCGCCTTGCGTGTTGAAGATGGAGAATCAGCAGAACGTTTTATTGTCAGTGGTCGCGGTGAACTTCATCTTGGTATTTTGATTGAAACTATGCGACGCGAAGGGTATGAATTTGAGGTCAGTAAACCTGAAGTCATCTATAAAACAGACCCGAACACAGGCAAAACACTAGAGCCAATTGAAGAAGTTCATATCGAAGTTGCAGATGATGTCTCAGGCACTGTTCTAGAAATGATGGGCGAACGCAAAGCCGAAATGACCAATATGAAGAGTGAAAATGGTACGACCTTTCTCACATATATTGTACCAACTCGCTTTCTGATTGGTTTTCAGTCACATTTTATGCGTGCCACAAGTGGCATGGGACAATTTAACACCTTGTTTCATAATTATTCCCCACTGATTAAATCAGAGCCACCACAACGTCAGTTTGGTAGCTTAGTTGCGATGGAACAAGGCACCGCAATGGCATATGCTCTAACCAATTTGCAAGCCCGTGGTACATTTTTCATTGAACCTAACATTGAAGTCTATCCTGGTATGGTTGTTGGTGAACATATTCGCATGGGCGATCTTGACATGAATGTCACAAAAGCCAAAAATTTGTCTGCTGTTCGTACCAAAAATTATGCAGATGATGTGCGTTTAAAAGCACCTCGTCAAATGAGCCTAGATGACTTTATCGAATTTCTTGCGTCTGATGAGTTGCTCGAAGTTACTCCAGAAAGTTTGCGTATTCGTAAACGAATTTTGAACCCTGAGCAACGTATCAAGGAACGCAAACGTCGCGAAAAGATGTTACAGTAACATCATTTTGCAACTTCATTAGCATCAAGAATATATCCTGATAAGTGTTTTACACAGATGACTGTGCAACTTATCAGGATTTTTATTTTGACCATTTTTACAAGTTTTTATTACTCATGATAATTGTTATCCCAAGCGATACAAAATTTTGATTTGGGATAACCCAACCTCCCCTACTCACAGTTGCATCTCCCTTGAAAATAAGATATACTATCACAGTATCTATACTGTCAAAATTTTGGAGAATATTATATTATGCCTCAAGATCACCGTCCCCGTACAGAAACTCGCCGCCTAATGATTGAGATTGTCGCTGAAAGTGAAAATCCGCTCACCCGTACACAAATTGTCAGCGGCTTAAATCGGAAGAAAACACCACACCTCATCAACATGATGGATGCCCTCGTTGATGAAGGGATTTTTAGTCGTGATGTTGTGACATTTCATAATGGTGTCAGCGGATATGTTTACTCACTTGCCAAAGAATACGTCCACGAATAGAGAGTCTAATCATGAAAATTATCACACTACTAAATGAAAAAGGTGGGGTAGGTAAGACTACTGTTGCAACCCATATTGCAGCTGGTTTAGCCATTCGAGGTAATCGTGTCATTTTAGTTGATGCCGATCCACAAGGTCACGCAACCATTGCATTTGGTTTATCAAAAGAACCAGGATTCTACGACTTAATAGTCCGTAATGCTCCATTTCAAGATGTTCTACGTCCAGTACCTCCAGAAAAATTTAATGTTCCTGACGAAGCCAAAGATACAAAAGGTCAATTATTACTTGTACCATCTAATATAGAAACGCGTAGTATTGCTGGAAATATTTCTGACGCATTTACAGTCCTCAAACGATTTACACAACTTCGCAATGCAATTGATTACATCATTTTTGATACATCACCAACGCCTTCTCTTTTACATTCGTCAATTTACATGGCAACAGATGGGATTATCTATCCAACAAAATGCGAAGCATGGAGTTTTGATGGATTACGAGAGAGCTTTAATCACAAAGATCAATTTAGTCCAATTCGTCAGCAATATAATCTAAGTGATATTCGTGTATTGGGTATTGTACCTACAATGTTTCGCAAAAAGACATTAGAGCATCAGGATAATTTACGTCGACTTCGTGAAACCTTTGGCGATCTTGTTTGGAAGCCACTACCTGTTCGTACAATTTGGGCAGAGGTTGCGAGTGCACGTCGCACAGTCTTTTCCTTAGCACCAGGTACAGCAACAGAAGCTGATGCTTGGGGTCTTGTTGATCAATTGGAGGCGCAGATTTATGAGCACGAGTAAACGGCGCAAAAAAATTAGAGAAGAAGAAAACCTGCTATTCTCAAATCCTAATACACCTAACACGCTTGACCCTAAAACGGCAGATGCTATTGGATTTGGTTTAGGCGAATTAGCATTAGATATTGCTGCAGCAGATAGTGAGTTTCAAGCAATTGAAGCTATTAGTATTCAGAATATTGTCCCTAACATACTTCAACCACGTTATGCTGTACCACACACCTTAACCAATAGGTTTCAAGTTGAAGCTAAAAATATGGTAGATATTTTTAAGCATTGGATAGAAGAAATTCAAATTGAGATGAGCTTATCTGGCCGTCATGATGAATTTGATCTTGAGGCACATTTATTAGGCAAAGATACAGATCGAAGTAAAGATGCCTATGAAGTTGAAGATAAAGCTATTCCAGCAATCACAAATAATTCAGGTGCAAGTTTTGAAAAATCGTTCATGAAAATTGTTGATCTGGCGGCTAGCATCCGCCGTGATGGTCTATCGAACCCAGTTAGTCTTGTTCGTCATGATAATCTCTATGAGATTGAAACTGGTGAGCGTCGATGGATAGCTTATCATTTGCTTTATTGGCAATTTGGTGAAGATGATTTACTACCAAGTCAACAGAAACGAAATTGGTCGCGTATTCCTGCACGAGTTGTTCGCGAAATTGATGTGTGGCGTCAAGCATCAGAAAATAATGCCCGTGATAATCTCAATGCAATCAGTCGTGCACGTCAGCTTGCTCTTTTGTTGATGGATCTGCATGGATGGGATAAGTTCATTCCATTCAACGAATTTGAAAATGAGCAGGACTTTTATGCTCAGGTTGCAGATGGAGAACAATGGCGTATTCCGAGAGGACAAGGCGAACGCTTATTGAATGCAATGGGATTCTCTAATGCCAGTCAGTTGCGTCAATATCGTCGTCTCTTGCGCTTATCATCAGATGATTGGCAACAGGGAGACGATGAGGATATTTCTGAAGGTGAATTGAGAAAACGGTTGAAATCACATCAAAATCTAGCTAACAGATCACTATCAACAAATGAATCTGATCCAGTCAAAAAATTAGCAAAAGATGCAAGTAATTGGCGCACTAAACTCCGTCAAGAGATGTCAACAACTGATCAAAAAACACGTGTAGAGCTCCGTAACCTTATTACTGAGGAAATTACAGAACTTCAAAATATGATAGATGAGCTAGATAATGTCTAGTGTGAGTCACATAATCATAGTTAATACAATCAGAAGGCACATTAATAATGTGTCTTTTTTGTTGTTTATTTGAATATACCGTTACAGGTGTAACGGTATAAGCCGATTATCTATTTGATTAATAAGCAGACATAATCTTCAGAAACACTTGACAAAAATTTTTATATTACATTTTTATTAACAAAGTTAAATATCACACTACAATCAAAATTATAGCAAATCTATCTTGAGTAAAATCAGACAGATGTTTGCTATACCGTTACAGGTGTAACGCTATAATCTATTATTTTGAAATGAGGTCAAATATTTTTCAAACCATGCAAAGATTTTGAAACTCACTTGATCTTTTTATATACCATACCGTTACAGGTGTAACGCTATAGGATCATGTATAGATTATCTAAAACTACTTGTCTATCAAAAGTTCAGTCTCAATATAAATATAGTTTACCTACAAAACTATAAAATCTATTTTCAAAAACGTAATTCTTTGAGCAAAATAAAAAATTGATAAAGTAAATTAGATAACTCACCACTTTATACCGTTACAGGTGTAACGGTATAACATCAAATAACCTAATTTTTTCACATAAATCGGATTACGGTCTAGTTATTCTAAACATCGCTTCAAATCAAAATTATGCATCAAATTTTGTATTTTTGAGGGAAACTTAATCTAAGGCAGAGAGTAGAAATTTCATTGCAGCTGGAACTTGTTTGAAGCGGAGTGCATGTCTAGCTAAAGTAAAAAACATCTCTGTATGAGAATCTAACAATGCAAGATAAACATTTCCATTGCCAAATTCTTTTAGCATACGAAATGCAATACCACGTCGAGCTGGTCGCTTAACGACTTCGCCATTACTATCATATGCATACAAATAACCTGAAATTGTTTCAGCAACCTTGTCTTTCGCAATATGTGAAATAACAGAATCAAAATGCAATTGCATATCATAATATCGCACACGATTTACTCGGGCTTTGACATATTGAAAAAGTCTATTTACTGCAACTTGAACAGATGGCTGCTCTGTTGCATATTCACGAAACACTTGTAATTTCACAAATTGTTCAGGTGTAATAGATCGCCATACAACATCAGACTGACTACTAGATTTACAAGTATCTAAATTCAGTTTTGAAGGTTTCTGTACAACAACTCTGATTTCATCAACCTGATCTTTAAGCAAGTGCGATCCAACATGTCTCCACGCTGGGTAGCGTGTACCATTCTGACTCTCTAGCCAAAATCCATTTGTCGTGTTTTTTGAGGTTTTAGATGTTCGTTTGGGTAAAGAGTCGAGATTCGATTTTGAAAGCGTAAAAAATGCGAAATTTTGCGTTTTTTGGACATTTAATTCAGTGTTGAAGCGTTGAATTGTTCGTATACTTACACCTAAGCGCTTAGCTAGACACCATAAAGGCACTTCTGGCGACTCTCGTTTGATATATTCGCGATGCAATGCTAAGCGATAAGCATGAGCTGTTTTAACATCATTTTCTGTGATCAAATCAGAGGGGGTTTGTTTTACATCAAGTACTTTTAACAGGTCATGGGTAGACGGAACACGATAGATAAATTCTATAGGTCGTCCACCTTGTAATGAGTTTAGTCCATAAATGTCAGGGTATTCTACATATTCTCTATATATTATCCACTGTCCATTGATGATTGCCAGATCACCAGTCAAAACTGACAAGACACTTTTATGATTCATCCCATACTGTTTAGTGAGTTGAATCAGTTGCGACATGGAGAAATAATTTCCTGGTTTCCAATCATTTAGCATCATGATATCTAATACACGAGAAAGTATCGTCGAGTGCTGTATCTGTAGCAACGATTCTCGTATGGAATTTGGTAATCCTCTAGATTTTGAATATGTGATGCTGTGGTTGTGGTATGCACTAGTAATTGTTCGAGTAGCCTCATAAAAGCGGTTGTCTAGTGATTCATGTTTATGATCAATGGGTGCAGGTTGTTTGATATGGTGAGGGATTAATACATCCTCTGCATGCTTTTGTTGAATACTAAATGACCTAGCAATAGATGCTGTTCGGTACAAAGCATTATTACGTCCAATTTGTGGCATTAACCTATCATAAATATTTATCAGATTGGTTATATCAACTGTGTTGTTTTGCTGATTTAAAGTCTTCGTATTTGATGTGATTTGAAAGTAATTTAGAATTAAATCAGCATCAGCAGGATTTAAAGTTTTGCGATTATTTGACTTGATGGTTTTATAAACATAGCCATTTATCATTGATGGGGATGTGATCACAAATGACTTTTCAGCTTTGATATCACCACCAATAAATTTGAAAGTTGGTATATATTGATCAATTTCATAATAGAGATGATAACCACGTTTGGTTTTCACAGTAAATGTATCAACATATTGAGGAAATCTTTTAGTAAATTGACGATAAGTATATTCATCATCAAAATCAATTACCAAGAGTTTAGAAACTTGCCCACATACAATTCCAATCCCAGTGATATTTTTATCAAACCATTCATCAATTTCAGCAGGTGAAGCAAGCTGTTTTTGGAATTTTCTCCAGCTTGTTGCAGGTTTTTTAGGATTTGTTGAATGACTATCACCATGAACAGGAATGACTGAAAACCCTTGTGAAATAAGGTGATATGCTGCATTTTTTAGGGATTTTCTATCAAAACAATCTAATTTTTTCATAATCAAATTGACAAATTTAACATGTAAACACTTGCGTTTAGGTGTTAAATTCGTTACTATTAGTCTGTAATTGGTTGCGCCCTATATTAAAAATTGGGAATAGGGAACATACCAAACTCTACTAAAGTCGGTTATTGCGCGTACACAAAATCGGCTTAACACTGAGACCATCAGTATTGTACGCCTAACTATAGGTAGTTATGATGAGAGAGGCGCCAGCCTCTTTTCATTTTGGTTAGAAATTATACTAAGAGCATTTGGGAAACTCATTAAACAATCTTAACCAAATAGGAAACTTTTCCCACTGATTTAAGGGTGACATATCACCAAATATATGGTACACTATCAATAGGATTTTATGACTTTGACTTCCCTACTGGCGCAGGGATTTCAATCAAAGGTGCTCCCTCGGGAGTACTTTTTATTTTCTTCCTATATCAATACAGTTTACTGTATCTTTCCAGAAAAAGCAACTCATTCTTTGAAATTCGTCATAGCTATGTTTAAATTAACTTAGATACTAAAAATATCTTATAATACACCCTATATTAAAACATATGTTCTTTGTCACCCCACAAACAAAAGTTAGCTCTCATCAAAATCAAGGATGTGAAAAATGAAGATAACCTTCTTAGGAGGCGCAGATGAAGTTGGCGCAAGTTGCTCCTTAATAGAAATTGCTGGTAAGCTCATTCTCGTGGATGCTGGTATTCGGATATCCCCAAAATCAAATCATGGTATTCAAAATAGTCAATTACCTGATCTACAACCCATTAGTGCTGTTGGTGGGCCAGATTTCATACTAGTTACACATGCCCACACAGATCATACTGGTGCTTTACCTCTTATTTTGGAGCAATATCCACATGTTCCTGTTATCGCAACTCAATCTACCCAAGCGTTAACCCGAGTTTTACAACTTGATGCGCAACGGATTATGAAGAGCCGTCAAGAGCAAGAGGGTGAACTCCCTTTATTTGACGAGATTTCTGTACAACGGTTGATGGACGCATTTCAGACTATTGAATTTAATAAACCTTTGAAACTGGGCGAAGGGTTACAAGTCACATATTACACTGCTGGTCATATTGCTGGCGCGGCATCTCTAGTTTTTGAGAGTGGTGAAGGTACACTTGTAATGTCCGGTGATATTTCTAAATCTGAACAACGTACTGTGCAGAGCGTTGTTGTACCCCCTATCAAAGCTGATGCGCTCGTTTTGGAAAGTACCTATGGTGGCAAATTGCATGCTAATCGTGTAGGTGAAGAAAAACGATTGATGCAAACACTCCAACGAGTGACTGAACGTGGTGGTAAAGTTCTAATTCCTGCATTTGCATTAGGCCGTGCTCAAGAGGTTGTACAAATCATCCATGCGTACGGTGACGAATTTGATATTCCGATTTACGTTGATGGCATGGTACGAACAGTTTGCGATGCCTATCAGACTTTTGCTGATATTTTACCCAAACAAACTGTCAAAATGGCCGGTAATGAGCATCTCTTCTTTCGAGGTCGTACACGACCTATAAGAAGTAATCAGCATCGGATGGAAGTCGCAATGAGTGAGACATCTTGTGTTGTTGTGGCAAGTAGTGGGATGCTTACTGGTGGCGCATCCGTTGTGTATGCTAAACACTTTGCGCCTGATGAGCGCAATGCAATTTTGCTTACAGGCTATCAAGATGAGGAAGCACCTGGGCGCTTTCTTCAACGCATTATGCGCGAAAAACAAGATGGTGACACGCCAACACTAAAGTTTGATGACGCTACTATAAAGGTTCGCTGTGAGCTTGGAACCTATTCACTATCAGCTCATGCTGATGAAATGGAATTAGTAAGTTATGCTGATGCGCTAAAAGCGACTGATATTATGCTTGTTCATGGGGATCCTAACGCAAGGCATAGCTTAGCTACAGCGTTACGACAACGTGGTAAATCTGTAACCACACCTAAGATTGGGCAGACAAAAGTCCTAAATTACAAATCACGTCCATGGGGTGTTGGTAATGTCGCATCAGGCAAAGAACAGGGTAATGTCGATTTATACAAATTGTGGTCATCGCTTAAAGGGCGTGCAAATGACTTTTTCAGTGTGCGTGAGTTAGCTCAGGTATGGTGGGGATCAACTGATCGTATTGATGAGATGCAATCCAACTTGGATAACGATAAGAATATATATTTCTCTGCTGATTGGCGCAATAATAAAAGTTATAAAGTGAAATCTGAGGAGCAGGTAAATCGCACACAACGGTCTCGTGCGATTATGCTCGCAAATCCTGACATCATTGGAAAACTGATTGTGATGCGCAATAGTAATGGTCAACCCCGTTTAGCTGTTGTGAATGGTGCTGATGTTGATTCATTCAAAGCTCTTGTACATAATCAGCGTGGCACAAATCATCCAGCTGATGCGTTGTTATGGGTTATTGGAGATTTTGAAAAAGTTGATGATGAGAAATCGGTACGTGCTAATTTAACTGATGTTTCCCAGTTAATTCGAAAATATAAAGATATTATATTACCATTTAGTAAACGGTTGAAATTAACACAAGATGGAAACCCAGTATTGCCCGAGTTGTTGATGCCAGATGAATTGCCAGACGAAATTGACCTACAAACAGCTCTGGCAACGATTGTGATAGCATTGGCAGAAGATGGTGCAACATTGGAGCGCGAAGGGCTTTTGCCACGTCGTGCTCGGGAACATGGTCCGCTCGAACAAAATGAAGCCCGTGATCTGGCTATGGCGCTTATACCTGATGATGCATACTTACGTAAAGTTGGTATGGATATTCATCGCAAACGACTAATTTTGACATTTGACTTTCCTGATACGATTGAACGCCGTTTTGGTGAGCAGATTGAACAAGTCATTGAACAAACTGGTTGGGATGTTCATATTAAGCCTACGGTCAATCAACAATCGCTAGGTATCGTCGCTGAGGAAATTATGCCTGAGGGTGTGACGGTCAAAAAAGGACCGTCTTATCATATGGATAAACGACAGGTTCATTATGAATTAGCGAATGTGACTGATGAACAACTTGCTGACTTACGTAAAAAATTCCGTGAGATCACAGGGCACGACTTGATTGCGACTAATAAATCCGATGAACAAGCTACGAGTGATGCGCCAGTAATTGAAGTAGAAGCTGGTAATAAAATGGAGATAAATGCAGCCTATGGGTTGATTCGAGCGCGCTTAAATGCTAAAGGCTTGAGCAAAACTAGCCTCAAACAAGGACAAATTGTACTAGCTTTTATCTCTCCTCAAGTTGGTGAGCGGTATATCGATGATATACAAAAATTATCTAAAGAGACGGGATACATGATTCGCATTCATCCTCATCCGAATCAACATCAAATTATGTTAATTGCCAATAAACTTTTGCGCGAAAAGGGGTGGTCAATTATAAAAGGACCTGGCATTCATACTGACCGTGCCGAATTATCAGTCAAGCTAGGTAACGATGTTGATGAATCTGAAATTAATGCACTTAATGACCGCTTAGAAGAAGAATCTGGTTTTAAATTGGTTGTGCACAAATAGGGCGAAATAGCTTGGTGACACAGTTAGATGGCCTGTGTCACCTCTAGCATTAACTATTGAAATAGCCATAAACGTAACGATACATCTCGATCGTACTATGTGGACGTTGTGCCTCATCTAAACGACTTGATAAAGTGCTGTCGTTTAATGCACGTGAATCCCCTTCTTTACCAATATGTAAAATGAGACCAATTAGTATTTGAAGATTCTCGCTAATGGATTGGCGAGTCGCATTACGATCCTCTTCAGGAATTAATTTAAGTTGGCTTTCAATCTCATCGCTAATTTCAGCATCACTATATTTGATTGATTTCTTGGGCGGAAATGCTACCAACGGTGAACGCAGGATGTTATTGGTTAAATCTGCTTCATCAAGAATATCCAAACCTGTACGTTTTCCAAATGGATATTCTTCTGTCGAACGCTCCAATTTAAGACGATAGCGTTTGCCATCACCTGTTATCCGACTGATAGTAAAATAAACATCTATAATCGTACGTGTATTATCCGGTGCATTCAGTTGTTTCGTCATACCTCTTGTGGTTGATATATCTTTGTGTTGATCATATAGATTGACAAGCGCTTTACCCATCTCGACTAGATTTTTACCCATTAATTCGCGGTCATCTACATCAAATCCGATCCGAATGTTATCCAACATGTGTAAAAGTTGCCCGGTTGTTGGTCGATTGTTGTAGTATGCTTCAGCTGTATCTTTAAGAAAAATCACAGCTGATTCAAGTAAGCTTGAATAATTAACCAGATCAACACCTCCAAAGAAGCGACTCATTACATAAGCAACTTCGAGTTTACGTTGACCAGTTTTACCAACACTTTGTCCAAAGTGACGGATAGCTTTTCTGGCAGTTGTATCATCAGCTTTGCGAATGTAATTCCGCAGATATTCGAACGACATGCTTCGGGTTGCTTTATCACGGTTCATCATCTTAAGCATCCGGCGTACCATTGCAGGACCCGCTTCTTCTCTCAGTGATGCAACCTCTGGAATATAAAATCCGATTTCATTCATCTTTTCAACATTTTGTTGACGCGCATAATACTCCAGAATGCCTAGAACTGTTGCGGGTTGAACCACACCTATATAACGTGGGTTTTGATCAAGCATAATGATGGCTTCTTCTGCAATACGCTCTAGGTTATTTGACCAACCAGTGCCCTCGAGGATGCCAACTGATGCTGTCAGATAGGGTAGCGCCTTGATTCCGTTTCGACGAATAGCAACCAGTGCTGTAGTTGCTTCGTTGGCTGTAATTTTCACGCTCGCAAAGAGCTTCTGGACCATTGCGACATAATCAAACTGACGATCAATACCAAAATAATCGCGTGATACTTGAATCATGCCTCGTGCCAATAAATCATACTGATGAAGTGCATACAAAATGGCAAGTAAGTAACGTGGACCTTCATCATCTAGATCTTTGAGATGATTTTCCAGTAACTCATTACATAATTGAAGCAAGAGTCCAGCATGATCGATGGGGGCATTGGTTTGTGTTGTGTTGAATAAACCCTCCAAGCTTTCGCTGTCAACTAGATCCATTCGTTGACGTTCTTTTGCCATCTCGGTAAATTTGATAAGACCATCTTTCCTACTTTTGGTACTTAACGTTTCTATTGCTGCCATCATTGTTCCTGATGGTGCAGGGGGTTTTTGGTTATTAAAGAGATGCGCTAGGAAATTGAGCATAGTCTGTGGCATATGTTGGCGCAATGTCTGATTGGTTAATACAGACCCTAATCTTTGGCGTGGAATATGTTGAATTGCCAAGCTTAGAAGAGGCATCGCAATCTCTTCATCATATTCAACTTGTGGAAGGAGTTTATCAACAATATCAGGTACGACCTGACCAATCGCGACCCCTGTTGAAGCAGATTGAATGCTATCAATATAGTCATCTATTGCTTCATAATCTTCATCTGCAATCAATTCGTCTAAATAATTTAATGCCGATTTATAGGTGAGATCAATCCATTCGGATCCTTTAGGACCCAGTGGATGCCCCATCCAATTGAGCAATGTCTCATAGATGAGATGGCCCTGACCATCGTTAACCGCCTCTGTCAATTGTTTATGAATATCGGATGCAAGGTTGGTGTTATTATGGAGCATTACAGATACTGGTTCTGCGAATGTCATATCGCGTATTGCCAGCGAGAGATTAATCAGATGTTTTGAGTATGCAACGCGTAATTCTGGAGTCAGCGTTGGGTCATCTGACAATACTTTAGAGACATCTGCAACTTCTACAGGTTGCACGGTCGTCACCGCTTTGTCAATTTTGGTACGGTAGGAGGCGTATGCGAGGGCTTTTGCAAGTGAGTCACCATTACGAAAGCGCCAACCTGCAATCGGAGTCAGTGCTTCTGTTTGCTGGATGACTAGTTCTGTATCTAGACGGAACTGACTAATAATGAACCGACTATAATCATCTTTTGTCACATCGCCATGAAATTCGCCCGATTCCCAGTTGTATACAACTGAACCACTTGGCGCTTTACCTTCATCCAAAAAGCGAATCTGTAAGTTTATTTGAGATTGGCTGCCTCCAGATGTTGCATAGGTCACACCATATCGAGTAGACGAAGGTAGCAGGGTTAATAAACCTTGGATGAAGTTAATACGTTCTTTTATGTCTGCTGGCGCGTTGATGACAACTAAAGATACACCTTTTACAATTGCAGATATTAGATTCTCGATAATTCCCATCTTGTTTTTCGAATATGTCATCAAATCAAGCAGATCATCAACTTGTTGTGCTGTTGTACTCGTGCCTGCATCCGTCAACGTGATCGGGACTAGCTCATCCCCAAGTCGATCATAAATCGGCAGTTGATCTTGTATCAAAGCTGATAGGGCTTTGATATTACCAGCCATACCACGTAAGACATCGGGGGGGATAACAATATAATGGAAGATATGTTGACCTGCGTTGCCTGTTTGGGACTGAACAAGGAAAAACGGTGTGCGTCGCCCACGAGCCAACGCCCATGTGCCTTCAGGTAAAACATATGATGCTGCGGCTAGCGCAAACCTGACGGCTTCTGCAACTTGTTCATCTGTAATTTGCGCCGATTTTGCAAGTAGACGCATCTCTTTTTGAGGTTTTCCTCGATGAACCAACTGTCCATAATAAAAGTGTTCTAATGGAAACATAAACACCAACTGTCTCTTTAATGGGTATCAAGCGATAAACATGTTTTGACATATGCTATCTTTGCCTAAGTTGCAATGAGTCATATAAAAATCTGCTATAGCATGTCTACACAATACAATTATACGTGCGAGGGGGGGAGTTTAGCAAAAAGCTTAAAAACAAAACGGACAGGATATTAACCTGCCCGAGTGATTTTGTGAGATGACTAGTACAAAGGTACTATGATGCTTCTGGTGCTGCTTCTGTTGTTTGGATCGGCTCAGGTACAGGTGCGACTTGAGTATCCGAGCCGACGGGGGGAGTCAGATGAATCAGAATATATCCGATTAAACCATATAATGTTGCTGCAACAACTTGAAAACCATGTAACAAGAAGCCAACAGATGTAGCTTCGGATTCAGGGAAACCTGCAAATTGTGTAAGCCCAAACAGCCAACTTAACTCGACAACCCCAAAACCACTGACTGAAAAAGGAAATGCTGATGCAAACATACCAATGCTGATAATTGTGATGGCAATTGGGAGTTCAACATCTAATCCGATCGCGGTCAGTAAGATAAAGTTAGTTAAGAATGAACTGGTATAGGTAAAGAATGTGATAAATAGTGCAGATGTGAATAGACGAGGGTGACGAATCCGATCAAATTCAACCGCCATTTCTTCTAGCTTGCTATTGACTTTTTCAATGAAACTGGGGGCCGTTGATGTGGCACGATCAAGCATATTATTCATAATACGGAGCAAGAGTCGGATAATTGTACCCGCGTAGTACAGACCAATTACACTACTGATAAATACGGCGGCAACAACCACTAAAAGGCCATCTCGCTGGCTCGCAAATTGCTCACCACTCATGACAATCCCAAATGCAAAAACCACCACAATAATGAGTAGTTCTAAAATCCGCGCACCAAATAAACTACTCACACCCGATTCCATTGAATAGTTGAGGCGTGTGCGGAGCAAGACAATATACGATATTTCCCCGAGTTTGAATGGCAACAACCGTACGAGAAAATTATGGTAGAGTGTAATCGGTATCAGAACGCGCAACGGTGTCTCAGATTTATCAAGCAAAACACGGAAGCGAATTGCACGGAAAAGATTTAAACTCAGATAGGATAAAAATGCGCCGATTAGACTAATGCCGGCGACACGTCCAAGCAATTCACCAAACTCATCCCACTCTACATTACCTATTAAATAGATAAGAAGAATAACCGTGACAAGTATACTTAAACCACGCCAAATTAATTGCCGTGTGTTAATTGGTTTTCGCTCTGGTATGGACACTGGAGTTGTTTCTGTCATGTTATATTCAATCCTGCTCATATTACAGTTAGTGTTTGTACCAGTGAGTTAAGTCACGATCAAGTAACTTGCTCAAGGTATCAATCTCTTCAACAAACTCAGTCAAAATTTGCTGACGGAGTTCCGGTGTCAATGGTGATCGTTTTTCGTATTTGGTATACGCATTAATCACACCTTTGACTGCATTTGTACGATATGAATACGGCACAAACGAATTTGTGGTTGCCATATATGTGATACGATCTTTGAGTAACATGAGTGAAAAACCTGTACTCAGAATCATTTTTTGTAACCACTCTAAACGAACTTCTTTGTTTGGATTAACAACATCAAACGATGTTGTAAAACTTGTGTCAAGTTCTAAATACTGAAGCACATCATGATAGACACTCGCTGTGTCTGATTTGAAGTCGTCAAATATAATAACTTTTACACTATCTTCACCAAATACCTCAAAATAACGTTTGACTTGTGATGAGTAGCTCGCCATCTCATGATAAAACAAACCTGTAATGCAATGGGCTGCTTTACGAATAAGTTGACCTTGTTTACGTTTTGGTTCAGCTAACAAAGCGTCTTGAAAACTTTCGATTTGTTCATTTCCACTATAGCGGAACTGTGACCACATTGAGTACATCATATCAACAGGGTTGCGTAAAATCATGATGATTTTTGCATCTGGATTATATGTTTTGATTTCTTGTGCTGCTGTTTTACTCACAAGATACCATGGTGATGATTCCCCAATCCGTGATTCGTGTTCCGCACTTTTAAAAAGCCTCAGATACTTCTCTGGCTTATTTCGGAATTGCATAAAGCGAGATCCGATAAGATCAGACCCAAAAAAGTGGGGTTCTTTATAAAATGGCATATAAACATCAGGATGACGTTGGAGATATTCATGTAACGATGTTGTTCCACATTTAGGTGCACCGACGATGAAAAAGTTCGGTTTTGCCTGTTGTGTGTTTGCCAATGAAGTTATTGCTGTTTGCGTATACGCCATAGCGATACTTTTTTCTCCTGATTCGAAACGGACAAATTATAGTTCAAAAAATAGAATTTGATAGTCCATAACAGGGTTGTAGTGGAAAATGTTCACGTTGTTTGTCAAAATACTGTAAAATTAGACTAGGGTACGCCAAAAAACGAAGGATTAGGAATTACTGTGACTGAGCAACAAGACCCAAACAAGCATGAGTTTCAGATATATTTACCCGGACTACTCAAAGTACTCGCAGAGAGTCTTTATTCGACCAAGAAAGTTGCAATTCGTGAATTAATCCAAAACGCACATGATAGTTGTGTTCGCCGTCGTGTTGAAACAAAAGAAGCAAGTTACAAACCCCGTGTTGATGTTTCTATAGATGAAGAGAATAACATCGTTACAATCAAAGATAATGGCTCCGGTTTGACAAAAGAAGATGTTCGGACTTATCTCGCGACAATCGGACGGAGTTATACACGCCAACTTGGTGAAAACTTATCATTCCTGAACCCAGATGAAGCCTCACAGTTAATCGGGCAATTTGGGATGGGTTTCTTAAGTGCATTTCTGGTTGCATCAGAAGTTGTTCTCACAACTCGTTCTTATAAAGAAGGTAGCCCAACATTACGTTGGCGGTCTAACGGCGATGTTCACTATGAACTTGAAGAAGTTGAAGGTGAAGAAATCGGAACATCGGTTGAGCTACATATCAAAGCGAATGCATCATTTATGCTCAACGAAGGTATTTTAAGCGATACAATTTCACAGTATGCTGATTTTCTGCCGATTCCTGTTTACTTGAACAGTGCATTTTATCCGATCAATGCGCAACGTCCACCATGGGAAGCACTCGACCCACAACAAGCGATTCGTGATTATATCCAACGTGTTTTCCGTGTAAGTAGTCCGCTTGCCGTCATTGAATTGAGCGATCAAATTGTCGATCTTGGTCATGATAGTATGACGATTCCGCTTGAAGGGTTTGTCTTCATCCCACCGGGGTCAGTTGCATCGGTGCAAGAATTTGGTGATATGAATGTATTCATTCGCCGGATGTTTATCTGTGAACGTCAACGGGATTTATTGCCATCATGGGCTCGGTTTGTGCGAGGTGTTGTGGATTGTACATATCTACAACCAACAGCATCACGTGAAGAGTTGCATCAAGATGATAACTTTATGTTCATCCAACAGGCAATTGAAGAACAATTGCTTAAAGGGTTACGCCGTGTTGCTGATGAAGATCCGACTAAATGGAAACAAATTGTACGTGGCCACGCTGATGTGATTATGGGGTGGGCTGTTCAAGATAATGAATTTTTTGAGCAAGTTGCCGATATTGTGACATTTCGGACTACCCGTGGACAAATTAGCCTACGCGACTATCTAAAAGAAACCGATAACAAAATTTACTATGTCACCCGTCAGATGGGATCACTTCAAGAGCGATTATTAGGTGAGGGGCATGGAGTACCGGTTATTGATGCAAGCTGGTTTGCTGTGACACCCTTCCTCAAGAAATTTGCAAATCGAGATAGTAATGTAGAGCTAGTCCAGCTCGACGGAGAGTCGAATCAGTTGATGCGCCCGATTGATGACGAGCGATTTGATCGGATTGTAGAATTCTTCCAACACCGCGAGATTAAAGCACAAATTGTGACTTTCAAACCTGAAGATGTTCCCGGAATTGTGATCTATCCAAAAGATGCTGAATTTATTATGGAAACTCGTAGTGCACTCGATTCTGACGAGCTTCCCGGACCACTAGCTGGATTAGTCAATGATTATGTCAATCGCCTAAGCCAAGAACACGATGATGACCTAGATGGCACATTCTATATTAATGCCTCGAATGATCTAATTATCAAATTAGCAAAACTTGAACCCGGAACAGGACGTGATGCTGCCTTGATGTTGATTTATCAGATGGCAAAGTTGTTTTCTGGGCGTATGCTTGATAATTTACAAATCACTGAAGCATTTCGTGATGCCGGTGTTGCTATTGATAAGTTGCTGGAAGATTAGCACACATGGCAATCGAAAGTGATATTTGGGGATGGATAGACGATTATTATCGCTCTGCCATCCTCGAAGGTAGTTCCAACAAGATGCGTTTAGCCACCCTACATTACGACGCATGGAAACAATTTGAGCATGATCCTGATGCTGCTATGGCTATCTTAGATGATGGCATGATGCTTGCAAAACAGATGAATGAGCCTTGGTGGGAAATATACTATACATATTGGCGGACAGAAGCATTTGTATTTTATGTTGGCGATTTGAACAAAGGGCTTGATAATGCTGTCCGCACAGCTGTCGAAATTCGTAAACCAGAATATGATCGTTTTCCAGCAAAGGGACGTGTGTATCGTGTTTTACTTGATTCCTATGTTTTTCGTGACCCTATTGGTTATGAAGATAAAATCAAGGATACGAT
Source organism: Anaerolineales bacterium UBA6055 (assembly GCA_002428985.1). Classification (GTDB taxonomy): domain Bacteria; phylum Chloroflexota; class Anaerolineae; order Aggregatilineales; family Phototrophicaceae; genus UBA6055. The sequence goes on from DIYL01000054.1 coordinate 353,174, forward strand.
TTACACAATGGAACACGATATTCCTCTAGATTTAGATACACGTTGTTTGTTGCAGGCACGTCGATCACAGATGGCAAATATTCTTGGTGATTATGATAAAGCGGAAAAAGAAGCACAAGTCTACCTTGGAATGAGCCAACATTCAGCATTTCGTTTGATGCATGCCTATGAAATTTTAGCTGACCTTGCTTATCGTCGCGAAGATTATGATCGTGCTATCGGCTTTGCTATCGAGATGGATGAACAATCCAGACGTTCCCGCAAGAAAAGTGGTATTGTTGTGGGTTACGAAATTCGGGCAACCATAGCCCGCATTCGTGGCGATGAAGAAAACGCTCTCAGATTTTATCGTCAGAAGTTAGCGCATGAAGCGTCGCTTGGTACAAAACGTGGTAGCTTTAGTTATGATCTAATGTGTCGCTATCATGAGTTAGATGGTGAATCCGATAAAGCATGGGAATTGCGAGATCGTCAGTTATCAGAAATTGAGAATAAAGGATTTTTCCATAGCGAAGTTTGGGTGCGTTTATTGCGTTGTTGGTTGTTAGGACGCATGACAAAATCACTTGATGAGGAAGTAAAAGCAACAAGAAAATCTATAGATAACTTACTAAAACCCGATATGTTTATTGAGAAACTAAAACGTGTCGAATCAGGTGATTTTTCGGAGGATCGGCATGGCAGTTAATGTGTGGGATTGGTTCGCCGAGGGGTATTATCATGTAAATCCTGAAGTCCGGAAACTCCCACATATGTTTCATGATGCATGGGATAGAAATGAGACAGACCCACAACAATGCAATGCGTTATTAATGTCGGCACGATCTCATGCAGATGCTCTCAATGAACCTTGGTGGGTGCTATTCTTTGATTATTGGCGTTGTATTTTACTTTGGGCGCGATTAGATGACCTTCATACTGCGCAAAAATTAGGTATACAAATGACCGTCGATGCTAAAAAACCGCTATTTGAACGGCATCCACTTGTCCCACGGATTTACAATCAGCTAGTAAGTATTTTTACATACGTTGATCCTGTCGGCTATCAAGGTCGCATCATGGAGTTGATGGCATATCTTGAATCCGAAGTTGAGATTGATGAAGATATTGAATACCTTCTTTTAGCAAATCGTGCCAATTTGCATTTTGCATTAGATCACCTCGAAGAGGCACGTGATTGGGCTTTAAAGAGTCTAGATCGTATCAACCACCGTGCCTATTATTCTGCCAGCGCATATTCCAAACTCGCTTTGTATAGTTATATCCGTAAAGATTATCAGCGGGTATTGGATTATGTTGCAGAAGGCGAGCAAAACGCTCGTGAGGCAGGGAGACGCTTGATTATTTGTGAGATGCTAGCATGGCGTGCGCTACTCGCTCAGATTCGAGGTGATACGATTGAGGCGGTGCGTTATTATGCACATGCACTCCACAACCGTGAACGAATTGGGACAACTCCAACATTTACTTATCATGATATTGTGTGTGATTATTTGGAATTAATAGGCAAAAGCGAGGAAGCATTAGAACTGCGTAGCGAGCAATTAGATACGCTAAAACCGAGTGGGTTAGTCCACGAATTGTGTGAATGTTATTTGATGCGTTGCCGTTTATTAGGTCGGATGGGTAAGTTGACTGATGTTGATATTACCGATGCGATTAATGCCGGAAATCAGTTGCTTCATCCGACATCTTATCATCATAAGATCGCACAGATTAAAGCCGGTAACTATGATAATTGGTGGGGACTTTAAGCATGTTTGTTGATGTATATAGCTGGATACAAGATTTTCAGATGGATGCTTTGCGTAAGGGTGACATCCGAAGATTACAACTGGTTGAATATCAGTCACAAGCATGGAATTATTTCGAAGCAAATCCTCAACAGAGCCTTCATATATTGCGTCAAGCACGTGACCTTGCTGAAGAGCTACACGAACCCTGCTGGATGTTGTATTACGACAGCTGGTTAGGTGAATGCCTCAATCTGTATCTAAATGACTTTAAACAAGGGTTGCAACATGCGATGCAAACTGTTGTTGAAATTCGTAAGCCTGAATACGCAAAATGTACGATGATCTCACGCGGGTATCGGATTGTTATCGAGTCCTATATCTATAGTGATCCTGTTGGATATGCCGACAAAATCCGTGAACTCATTGCTTATGCTGATACTGAAATCCCGATTGATTATGATACTTACTGTATTCTGAAAAAGCGCGAATCGGAGCTTGAGTTTGCACTCGGGCGACTCGATGAGGCAATGCAACTAGCTGTTGACTATTTGCGACGCTCATCAGAGCAAATGGTGACGTTTCATATGATGTATGCGTATGAAATGCTTGTACATTATTTGTATCTTCGTGGTGAATACGATAAAGCTCACACACTAATTATTGAAAGTGAAGCGATGGCGCGGAACAATCAGCGGGTGAGTTTGGTTGCCATTGCGCAGGCTTGGCGCGCATTATTTAGTTTGATTAATGGCGAAGAAGACATTGCTCAATCACTATATCGGGTGGCAACTCAAAATATGTCACAATTGGGCATGTCAATTTCGTTGTCTTATTATGAAGCGATCTGTTCATATAATGAAAGAATAGGTGATTTACTAACAGCCCTTGCCATGCGAGATAAACAGTTTCAATTAATTCAAGGCAAAGGCGGTTATTACTTAGAAACAGAATCCCTACTTAAAAAAGCACGTCTTTTGGGGCGCATCGGCAAAGACACCAAAGTGACAATTCAACAGGCTCGCCAGATCAGTGATAATATGTTGAAGCCAAAGCAACTACTTGATGAGCTAAAACGGGTTGAAGATGGAGACTACTCCGAGACAATCTAATCTACGAAAAAGATTTTTCCTCGTAATTGATCTATTATCTACATTATTTTAATATCTGTTCTGTTGAATTATTGTCTTCTGTTACATTAACCGTGTTTGAGTGCTTTGAGTTTAACACCAAAATTACTTCTTAGTATGTTACAATCTTCAACATAGAGTATGTGTGCAAATTGTACATAAACGGACTAGTTAGGCGAAAAACACATGACATTTATACCTGAATTTCACGGACCCAATTCCGCGTATGTGATGGACTTGTACGAGCGATATATGGAATCACCAGATTCTGTCGATCCTGTCACCCGTCAGTATTTTGATCACTGGACACCTCAACCTGCCTCATCGACAAATGGAGGAGACACATCCTCCACCCAATTTGATATGCAAAAAGCGGTTGGCGTGGCAAACTATGCACAATCAATCCGACAACTCGGACATCTTGACGCAGCACTTGACCCCATTGGGCATGACATTAATGGCGACCCAGATTTATCGCCATCAGCTCACGGCATTACTGAACAAGACTTGCACGAAATGCCCGCTAGCTTTGTCGGGGAGAACCTCGCACATCTTGGTTCTTCATATAATGCGATTCAATATTTGAAAGAAATCTACTGTTCATCAATTGGCTATGATTTTCAACAAGTGCATAGCCCAGAGGAACGGCAATGGTTACGTAACGTGATTGAGTCGCGGCAATATGCGGTGCAATTTAGCGATGCTGAAAGTCGTGAACTATTAGAACGTCTTACACAGATTGAGACATTTGAGCTTTTCTTACAACGTAGCTTCCCAACCAAGTATCGGTTCTCTATTGAGGGCTTGGATATGATGGTGCCGATGTTGGACGAAATCGTGAATGGATCGGTTCAATCCGAGATTACAAATGTCGCGATTGGTATGGCACACCGTGGACGCTTAAACGTACTCGCTCATATCATGGCAAAAGACTATCAGCAGATTCTAGCTGATTTTAAAGACCCGCTTAAATTACAAGAAGCGCGTGATGCGATTGGCTGGACAACCGGTGATGTTAAATATCATAAAGGTGTGGAGCGTAAAGTTACCGATGAAGATGGTGAAAAATCTGTCACAGTCACGATGCCACCGAATCCAAGTCATCTTGAAGTGATTAACCCAGTAGCAGTTGGGATGGCTCGGGCAATCGGATCAGATGTTTCGCAAGGTGGTGATGCAAAATTTAACCCCGATGTTACATTACAAGTATTGATTCACGGTGATGCATCATTTGTCGGTCAGGGAATCGTTGCCGAAACATTTAATCTGTCGCGCTTACCTGGGTATTGGACAGGGGGAACGATTCATATTATTGCCAATAACCAGATTGGTTTTACGACCCTACCTATTGATGGTCGGAGTACCCTCTACGCGAGCGACCTTGCTAAAGGGTTCCGCGTACCAGTGCTACATGTAAATGCTGACGATCCACTCGCTTGTCTAGAAGTTGCGCGAATTGCGTTCGCCTATCAAGACAAGTTTGAGAAAGATTTCTTAATTGACCTTATTGGTTATCGCCGATATGGTCATAATGAGCTGGATGAACCCGGTTTTACACAACCTCTCATGTATAACGATGTACGCAAACACAAAACAGCGCGTCAACTTTGGTCACAGAAGTTGATGGATGATGGTATTGCGACTGCGGATGATGCAGACAAACTGGTACAGAAATATAATGAAAAGCTCCAAGCCATTTTAGATGAAGAAATGAATGAAGACTTGGCTGATCCTATGCCAGAAGTACCACCAAAAGGTATGGCTTCTGCAACGGAAACATCTGTCGATATGGAACGCCTCTATGATATTAATGATGCGATCGAAGCAGCGTTAGAGGACTTTAACTTCTACTCGACACGTTTCAAAAAGACGATTTTAGCGCGACGTGAAATTAAAGACCCGAGCCTAAAAACAATTGACTGGGCGAGTGCAGAAGAATTTGCATTTGCAACCATTCTCGAAGATGGTATCCCGATTCGTATGACTGGACAAGATATTGAGCGTGGTACATTTAGCCATCGCCATGCGGTTTTACATGATTCCAAATCTGGTGAGACGCGTGTCCCGCTTCAAATCATCAAACAGGCAAAAGCTGCATTCGAGATTCATAACAGCCCACTATCAGAACAAGCTGCGCTTGGTTTTGAATATGGCTATAATGTTGCCGCTCCTGAACGCCTTGTGATCTGGGAAGCGCAATATGGCGATTTTGTGAATGGTGCACAGAACATCATTGATGAGTTTATTCTATCCGCCCGTGAGAAATGGGGACTAACTCCATCGCTTGTTATGTTGTTGCCGCATGGACATGAGGGGGCAGGTCCTGACCACTCAAGTGCACGACCAGAACGTTTCCTTGCCATGGCTGCTAAGACGAACTTACGACTTGCAAATGTGACATCGTCGGCACAATATTATCACTTGCTTAGACGACAGGCATTACTATTGAAGAAAGACCCGCTTCCCCTCGTCATTATGTCGCCAAAGAGCCTCTTGCGTAATCCAAATGTCGCTAGTTCGCTTCTTGACCTCGCGAGTGGACAATTTATGCCAGTTATTGATGATGAATATGCTGATCCTGAAAAAGTTGATCGAATTGTATTTGTGAGTGGTAAATTCTATTTTGATCTGATCGATAGTGAATGGCGTGACCAACACAAAAATGTCGCAGTGGTTCGTGTGGAGCAACTTTACCCGTTCCCCGCAAAACAATTGGGTGAAATCATTGAGCGATACAAGAATGTCAAGCGAATTGTGTGGGCACAAGAAGAACCCAAGAATATGGGAGGCTGGGACTTCATGAATTATCGCCTCAAGAAATTGGTGGGGATGGATTTGCCTGTCAATTATGTTGGTCGTCGCCGTAGTTCGAGTCCCGCAGAAGGCTCAAGAACAGCACATAATGTCAATCAGGGCATGATTACTGAATATGCGTTTAATTGGAAATTTGACTAAGAGGGAGATGTTTGATGGCAAATGTAAATATTGTCGTACCCGAATTAAGTGAATCTGTAGTAGAAGCAACTGTAGCTGAATGGCTGGTTGGTGTTGGGGATGCAGTCAATGTTGGTGATATATTGGTTGTTCTTGAAACTGACAAAGTCAATCTTGAGGTAGCTGCAGAACAAGCCGGAACAATTACTGAAATCATCGCTGGCGAAGAAGAAGATGTGAACGCTGGGGCAGTTCTTGGTGTGATGGATGCGAGTGGAGAAGTACCTGCACCTGTTGCAACGCCCACACAAGCACCTCAACAGCAGGCACAACCCCAACCACAAGCTGTCGCGACTGCCAGTGCAAGTGATGGGCAAAAAGTGACACCAGTTGCTCAACGGGTTGCCAGTGCAAATAATGTAGACTTGAGCAAAGTCGCTCCATCCGATGGTAGTAAAATCACCAAAGACGATGTTGAGCAATTCATTGCAAACCAGAATAAACCTGCACCTGCGCCAAAGCCTGCCGCACAAAATAGACAAGTCTCACCATTTCCATCATTGGTCGATCCAACAGTTGGGCGCCGTGAGGAACGTATTAAGTTGTCGCGCCGTCGTCGTACAATTGCGACGCGCTTAGTCGAGGCACAATCCACCGCTGCCATGTTGACGACCTTCAACGAGATCGATATGAAACCCGTGATGGACATCCGCAAGAAGCACAAAGAACGCTTCCGTGAGACGCATGGTGTCGGCCTTGGTTTTACGTCTTTCTTCGTAAAGGCTGTCGTTGGTGCACTTAAAGCCTTCCCATATTTGAATGCGGAAATTGATGATAAAGAAGTCATCCTCAAAAAATACTATGATATCGGGATTGCGATTGGTGCAGAAGAAGGCTTAGTTGTTCCTGTTATTCGTGATTGTGATCGCCTAAGCTTTGCAGGTATCGAAAGTCAAGTTAAAGAATATGCGATTGCATCTAATGACGGGACACTCTCACTTGATGCGCTGCGCGGTGGAACATTCACCATCACAAATGGGGGAGTCTTCGGTTCGATGATGAGCACCCCAATTTTGAACCCGCCACAAGTTGGTATCCTCGGCTTGCATGGGATTAAAGAACGTCCAGTCGTGATTGATGGTGAAATCACAGTACGCCCGATGATGTACGTCGCATTGACTTATGACCACCGAATTGTCGATGGACGCGAATCCGTACAATTCCTAGTCAAAGTCAAAGAACTGATCGAAGACCCTGAACGCCTCCTCATCGAAGGCTAACTATAATAACAAATTCTGGGGTGAATATCGTTTCGCCCCTTTTCAATTCCCTCCTAAAAATTGATTTTATGACCTCTTGTGAACCCTTTGTGTGTTCTGTAAAATAATGTTGTCGGCACACAGAGGACATCATTATGCCAATCGAAATCAACTACTTTGCATGGGAACAATGGAAGTCAGAATATAACGGATTTCCACGTTTTCGCCACTTTTTAGACGCAGGATTCAATAACCGTATCGTAAATGGACTCTGTGTTGCGCGTTTATATACAGGTTTAGTTAACTATGAGTTGTTAGCTGAATCATCATCACACCCGATTTCGATGATTCTAAAAATAAGTTGGTTGTCTGACCTTGAAATCCAATGGGATATTAAATCAATTGACCCAGAACATGCTGAACAATTTCATCAATTGCTTGATACACTACCCAATCCAATTCCAGCAGATATAGATATATTCCCGTCTGAAAAAGATAGAGAGACAGCTGACTACTACCTTCAGTTATCAGAGCGATACAACGCCAAAATATTTGACAGTGGCTGGGGATACTTAAATTTTATGTTTGAGAATACAAGAGATTATCAACTGTGGAAATTGAAATCTATTCATATTATTAACCTGTGTGAACAGTTGACTGGCAACAAGACTTTGCTCAAGTTCAAAGTCGAGGATCAAATTGAAGTTTATAAGAATTCCTTTCACAAAAAACTAAAAAGTATCAAATACAACAAGCGGAAAGAACCAAAATATATTGACAATTGGCACCGTCTTCATGTTTATCGACGGCTTTTTGATGAATTTCCTGATAGTGAAATTTCAAACGACTACACCATACAACTTGATTATCGTCATTATTTACCATCATTTCTGTGGTTAATTGCTTTCCAGCACGAGACCATAGATACAATGACAGTCTTTAAGAGAATTGGGAAAACGCATTTAGTCACTTGGGATCAAGACGAACAAGACGCACTCCGCGAATACTTCACCGCACTCTGGAATTACGTTCTGACATACTATCCGCCCTTGGGCATGAATGCCTATACTTTTGTTCACGGTGTTGGACTCACTGGTTTAGACGTGACTGACTATATCAAACAGTGGAAAGCCTGGCTTGATGATATATCCGCGTCGCGTCATCTGGCAGGGTATGTGCGGAGCTTGTATGAATATTACGTTAAAAATAGTTTGAGTACGTTCGATACAGTCCCAATGATTCTTCGTCGTTGGTTGCGTGAAATAGGTGCTGGTGATTATTTTCTCAAACGCTATATGGAATACGAGGGCGTACGCCCGTTTGCCGATGAATACGCTGAAGCCAGTGATAAGCTCAGTTTAATGATAAACGGTGGATTATAATGGGCGAAAATTGCTGACAAATGTCCAGTATTGCTTAACCTTACATTGCAGACTGTAATGGTTTTCGATATAATTTCATTTTGTAGATACAAATCTATTTTATTCATATTAAAGGAGCTATTTTATGAACCAATTTAAACGTGCGATGGTTGTAATCGCATTGTTGGTTTTGGCTGTTGGCGCATTTGGTGTTGCCGCACAAGACGAAACAGTTCTTGTTATCGGTCATGCCGAAAGCACTGACTCACTCGATCCTGCAAACGGATTCACCCAAACCACAGGTATTGTCAATCGTGCGACCTATAGCACATTGGTAACATTCCCTGATCTAGATGCAAGTGAAATTCTCCCAATGCTCGCAGACAGCTGGGAAATCAGTGAAGATGGTCTAACTTACACCTTCATGTTGAATGAAGACGCAACATTCTGGAATGGTGATGACATCGATAGTGATGATGTCGTATTCTCAGTAGAACGCCTCCAAAACCTCAATGGTAACCCATCCTTCCTCGCTGACAACATCGCATCTGTTGTTGCAATTGATGAAAACACTGTTGAATTTACATTGACTGATGCACGTCCATCTTTCCTTGCTGAATTGACCAACTATGCGTTCAGTGTCACCCATGCTGACCTCATCCGTGAAAACGGTGGTACAGCTGATGCTGAAAGTGATACTGCCGAAGATTTCTTGAATGGCGTATCAGCAGGGTCTGGTCCATATATTCTTGAAGCATGGGAACCACAAGTTGAAACCGTTTTGGTTCGCAATACAAACTACTGGGGTGAACAACCTTACTTCGACCGTGTGATCATCACCAATATCCCAGAAGCTGCAACCCAAAAAGTTGCATTGGAAAGTGGTGATATTGACATTGCGTTGGATATGAGTGCTGACCAAATGGCTGACCTCACAGAAAATCCCGATATCGAAGTTTATCGCCAAACCAGCACATACACTCACTTTGTATTGATGAACCAAGATCCTGAAATCGGTGGTCCATTCAGTGATCCGACTGTTCAATTGGCTGTACGTTACGCTCTCGATTACGAAGGCTACAAAGTACTCTGGGGTGGTGTTACACCAGGTACAAACCTAACTGTTGGTCTACAAGGGTATTTCGGTGAAGACCAAGCATTCACCCGCGATCTTGATCGCGCAATGGAACTCTTGGCAGAAGCTGGCTATCCAGATGGTATTGATGTAACCCTACAATACCCTGACTTCTCATGGCAAGGTGTTAACATGAACACTAATGCTCAGAAGATTCAATCTGATCTAGCAGAAGCTGGTATCAATGTGACACTCGAACCTGGTGAACTCCAAGTATCACTCGAACAATATCGTAACGGTGATCAAGGTTTTGCTTACTGGTTCTGGGGTCCCGATATTCTTGATCCATTGGACTTCTTAAGCTTCTTGCCTGGTGGTAAAGTTGCTGAAGAACGCACCAACTGGTTCTTTGATGATGCACCTGAAGAAATTCAAGAACTCATCAACATGGCAAACAACGAAAGTGATACCGAAACACGTTTGGAAATCTTCGCTCAATTGCAAGAATTCCAACAACAAAATGGTCCATATGCACCATTCAATGTTCCAGACCTACAAACCGCATATCTCTCAACTGTCCAAGGATATGTATTCCATCCAGCATGGACACTCGACGTTTCAATCTTGAGTCGCGCTGAATAAGTCTGTTTCATAAAAATATGAGTATAGAGGTAGGCATTCGCTTGCCTCTATATTTTGTTATTGTCATGAAACATTATTCGTATATTTTGTGACTTAGTGGTACACTACAGTCTGTTAGCTATTTTTAGCAAAACACCTGATGGTCAGTTGTTATGAATTTTCTGAGTTATTTAATCCGTCGCATTCTATTTGTCATCCCACTACTATTTGGCATTACCATAGTAGCTTTTTTGATTGCCAATGCTGTTCCAGCTGACCCTATCAATGCAAATCTCCCAACAAATGCACTCAACAATGAAGAGATGGTACAAGCCTTTCGTGAAAAGTGGGGTCTAGATAAACCACTACACGAACAGTACTTAACATATCTCGGCAATTTATTGCGTGGGGATATGGGTGTATCTATCAAAACCCGAAATCCGATTACTGAAGATATTGCACAATTCCTGCCTGCAACAATCGAGTTAGCTACACTAGGTATTGTGTTTGGAACATTCCTTGGTGTGGGACTTGGGGTGATTTCTGCTATATGGAAAAATACAATTTTTGATTACTCCGCGCGTATTGTCGCGTTAATTGGGGTGAGTTTCCCAGTTTTCTTGTTGGCGTTGGTTGGTTTGACTGTACTTTATGCTGATTGGGGTATTGTGGCTGGACCCGGGCGATTAAATGTTCGTTTACCTGATCCCCCCTTGGTAACCGGTATGTTTACTGTAGATGCATTACTTGCGGGACAATGGAATATTTTCTGGAATGCTTTATCTCATCTTATATTGCCTGCGCTTACACTTGCATTATACATTAGTGGAATTATTTCCCGTATCACACGCTCTTCCTTATTAGAAGTGCTTGGTATGGATTATATGCGGACTGCACGCGCAAAAGGATTCCGCGAACGTTATGTAATTAATTTTCACGGCCTTCGTAATGCGTTGATTCCCGTTGTCACAGTTATTGGATTATCATATGGTAACTTGCTTGTTGGTTCGATTCTGATTGAATCTATTTTTGCATATCCCGGAATTGGTCGATATATGTTCCGTGCTTCGACCTCGCAGGATTTCCCTGCTATCATGGGTGTGAGTTTATTAATTGCTGTTATTTATGTTGGAGTGAATTTTGTCGTCGATATCCTCTATTACTTCCTCGACCCCCGAATCCGAGTGGGAGAATAATACTGCTAGTGCTGTTGCCTATCACTTGCGCCGTAATCCTTTGGTGATTATCGGGTTGGTGGTAGTAACGATATGGATATTGGTTGCATTGGTTGCTCCAGCGATTTCTCCTTACGAGCCACTTCAGCAAAATCTAGTTGATCGTCTACAGCCTCCGAACGAAACATATTTGATGGGGACTGACGAACTTGGACGCGATATTTTTAGTCGTGTTTTATGGGGTGCGCAAATCACGATTCCTGCTGGCTTCACAGTCATTATTATTGGTAGTCTGTTAGGAACCGCTGTTGGTGCGATTGCCGGATATGTCGGTGGATTAGCCGATGAATTGCTGATGCGTTTCACTGAGTTATTCATGGCATTCCCCACGATCATTCTTGCATTAGCTGTAACGGCAGCATTAGGTCCTGACATTCAAAATGCGATTTTGGCATTAGTCATTGTGTGGTGGCCTAGTTATGCTCGTGTTGTGCGTGGGTTAGTGCTAGAGGTTAAATCACAGGAATATGTTGAAGCTGCTCATAGTGTGGGTGCGAGTGGCATGTATATTTTGTTCCGTACGATTTTACCTAACTGTATTGCCCCAGCAGTCATTCTGGCGACCCTCGACATTGGCAATGCGATTATTGTGTTTGCAAGTTTGAGTTTTATCGGTCTCGGTCCTGATCCATCCTCACCAGAATGGGGACGTATGGTTAGTATTGGGATTGACTTCTTTGACCAGTGGTGGATGTGGTTATTCCCCGGTCTTGGCATTGCAACCTTAGTGATGGCACTCAACTTCATCGGGGATGGACTCCGCGACATCCTTGATCCTCGTCTGCGTGGTGAGTCATAAATTGATGCATTATGCGTGTGATGATTAGTCTGCTGGTTTTCGGATACATCGTATTATCAACAGCTACCATTCATGCACAAGATTATCAATATACTTGCTCCGACTTAACCAATACGATCAATCTCTCTCGTCTGTGTGATGATTTTTCAACGTGTAATGACCTTGATGTAAACTGCATTCAAGAGGGTGTGGTATCGATCTTGCCGATCTGTTTTGGAGTAGGATTATCAAATTGTGAGGCGCGATCTACATTATATTGGATTGTGAATCATCATATTCAATGGGATGGAATAAACCTGTTTCATCCTGATGGCTTTCAACCGAGTTTACTAGCAACGGTCTCTGCATTTGATGCAGGCGATTATGAGACTGCTATTCTCGAATTTGAGGACATTACTCAATCCGAGGACTATGCTCCATACTTTACTTTAGAAATTGCGCATGGTCTTTTGTATTACGCCAACGAGGATTACGATCAGGCATTCATTCATTTTGATAACTCGATAAATGGAACACGTCATATAGGTCAATGGGAACGGATTATTTCTGAATTTGACAACCCACTTTCATATTATTTTCGCGGACTCATTTACCGTCAGTGGGGCAATGAAGACCGCGCATTACAGGACTTCTATACCTATGATGCATTGGTAACCGATCAACTCAAAGCACGATTACCACTTAATTCATTTCGTTTGACCTTAGATAATCCACAAACATATATGATGTATCCTGTGTTAAATGGTTTTACACATTTATATGGTTTTGGCTACCGTGATCTTACATTTGCTGATTCCGAGGATATAGTTGTTTCTTACCAAAACAATGATGAAATTTTAGTTATTTCGGGATCTTTTGAGCGACGTTCTGAAAACACTCCAGAATTTCTGTTCCTAGAGCAAGATCCTGATAATCCAACAAACTACTATTTGAATTTAAATGCCCCTGATATTCACGATGCAAAGCCAGATACTTATCATCTAAAAGTTACGGTTCATCCAACATATCTTGAATATTATGAGACGGTCTGGCATTTAGATGGTTCGTCAACAAGGGTGGGAATTTTACTACCAACATCAGAAGAAGATATAAGATCAATATCTCCGCGGCGAGTTTGTGACGATAGTCCTCTTTCATTTATAAATGTAGATGATATGATTGATATGGTCTCTTATAGTGAGGAAATTACACTAATTGATGATCCTCTAATTGACCACGGTTTGCTTATGTTTGAACATGATGATTTTGGTGAAAGCTCATTTGTTGTTATAGATGGACCAGTGTGTTTCGATGGGAATGTTTGGTGGCAGGTCTATAATGGTACAAATACAGGTTGGTTTGTAGAAGCTGATGAATGGCGTGAAGATTTACGCTGGAATGATATGTCTTCTGTCTATCAAATTATGCCACGTGATTTGTTTGCGTTATGGCAGACTGAAAATCAAGTAGGTCTAACTGCAGGTATACCGACACCGTTAGAATTTCTGGGGGTGACAATTGAAAATGAATAGGGTGATAGGTGCTATTTTGCTTGTTATCGTTATTATATTTTCATTGCCAATCTCGGCGGATAACGACGCGATTGAGACTTCCCGTGAAAACTGTAATCATGTCGAGAGTCCCCTAGATGTCGCCTTTGGGTGCGAGGTACATATTAATTGTATGTTCAATAGTGCGATTGTAAATTGCACAGAATATACATTGATTCGCCTAATTACGACATGCACTAATTTCGACGCACATACTTGTGTTGATGTAGCACTTTTGACGACCATTGCTATTGATGATGCGATACTTGACTATCAAATGATGGATTCGACTACTCAACTCAATAACAGTCTAAATGCGTATCTGAATCAAGAGTATCAAACTGCAATTGACCTTTATGAAAATGTCACGCTGTCGTTGGACTATTTCCCACATCATATGTTGGAGTTGGGGCTGGGTGTACTTTATCTTCGCTTTAATAATTCTGATGTCGCGCGGATTCAATTTGATAAATCACTTAATCTAGAATTTTATAACCCTGTTGCTTTTTATTATCGGGGTAATACATACCTTCAACTGAATAACAGTGTTCGTGCATTACGCGATCATTATATGTATGACTTACTCGCTGATCCTCAACTCAAAACAAGGTTACCACTCCGCGCATTTACAATCCAAATTCCCAATAGCCAACGCTGGAATTATTATCCGGTGTACACACTTGAACATGATAATATGACTTTCCGTTTACAAGACGATACCTTAGATTTGGTACGTTCGATCGTTGTATCGTTTGTGGATGATGGTAAAACATTGGTTATTGCAGATTGGTTAGATATTGTGGCTGGATCCGAGACTGAAATTTTGTTTTTAGAACGCGACCCAGAGAATCCCTTGCGGTATATATTAACGATTGACCAGCAAGATGCACCGAATAGTATACTCTCAAGCGCAACTGAAATTAGTGTTGTGGTCACGCCTACTCATCTTGACCTCTATCTTTATAGTATACAAGGGGATTCAACTTTACGGATCGCCAGTATAGCCAGTGAAACTAATGAACCTGATATACGCACAGACAGGACATCCCAATTATGTGATAATGCGTTGTTGTCTTTCGTGACACCGGGTGCAGAAATCGAAATTTTGACTGATTATCAACAAGTGTATTTGTGGGAATTCCCTGATCCAGAGAGTGACTTTGAAGAACTTATCCAAGATGAGACGGGCAAGCCATTTTCTGTTGTGGACGGTTTTGTTTGCGATGATGAGGTGATCTGGTGGGAAATCTCTAATGGCACACAGTCGGGTTGGGTCACTGAACACGATATGGTGTTGGTAGGATCATATCAACTTTTCCCATCCGTATTAAATGAACTCTGGACTGAGACACCACCAACACCGTTACAATTTTTGAGTGAGTCGCGATAAATCGTGTTATTGAGGGTTCTTATTTCGGTTTCGATTCCGATTACGTCGCCTGCGTCGGTTCCGAGAATTCTTATTTGACTTCGTCTTTTCTTCTTCTTTAGGTGTTGGTTCTGGTTTAGGCACATCCGACACATATGGATGTGAGTTATTCACAGTAACGCGTTCACCAATAAGTTTCTCAATGTCTTTTAGATACGGGCGTTCATCTACATCACAGAACGAGTACGCGATACCGTCGGCACCTGCTCTTGCTGTACGGCCGATCCGATGCACATAACTTTCAGGAATATTAGGCAAATCAAAGTTAATAACGTGGCTTACCGCTTCAACATCTAGTCCGCGGGCGGCAATATCCGTCGCGACGAGTATACGGGTTTTGCCAGATCTAAAATTACTTAGTGCACGTGTACGAGCTGTCTGAGATTTGTCACCATGAATAGCTTCGGCTGGTAAATTTGCTTTGGTTAGTTGCTTCGCTAAATTATTAGCACGATGCTTTGTACGCGTAAATATTAGAACACGCTCAATTTCTTCGGTTGTTAGGATATGTTTGAGTAGCTTCTTTTTATCGGGACGGTCGACAAAATAAATCGACTGGTTGATTTTCTCAACAGTGCTTGATTGTGGGTTAACTTCGACACGAACAGGTTTGACAAGAAATTGTTTGCTGAGGGCTGTTATTTCTTGGGGCATTGTTGCTGAAAATAACAAATTTTGCCGCTGTTTAGGCAACACCTTCATAATACGCTTCACATCATGAATAAACCCCATATCTAGCATACGGTCAGCTTCATCCAAGACAAATATCTCAAGTTTGTTGAGCCGTACAACCCCCTGATTTATCAAATCGAGTAAACGCCCAGGTGTTGCCACTAAAATATCGATCCCATTACGAATAGCTTTTTCTTGTGGGTTTTGTCCCACTCCACCAAAAATAACTGTATGCCGGAGTGGTGTATTACGCGAATAAACGGCAAATTGATCACCGATCTGGGCAGCAAGTTCGCGTGTTGGTGATAATACTAGGGCTCGGATATAACGGGTGTGTGATGTTACACCAAGTGAATGAATAATCGGTAAGGCAAATGCAGCCGTCTTACCTGTACCTGTTTGGGCACAGCCAATCACATCACGCCCATTGATGATGTGTGGGATCGTTTGTCGTTGGATTGGGGTGGGCCGAGTATATCCTTTATGTTGGATGTTATCGAGCAAGACTTTATCCAACATTAAATCACGAAATGTCATGTAGTTTTTTGTTCTCTGGTATGTTTTAGGAAAGGAGACATGCATTGTGGTGTATTTTACATAAAATTACTAGAGCACAAATACTTACTGCAAGTCTGGGATTGACGTTTGTGATTTATCGCCTAACATCCAACCCATAGTAATTTATTTTTAACGTAGGAGGATTTAACATGTCATTGGACGAAAAAGCAAAAGAACTCGGTATTGATATTGAAGATTATACCGCATCGACCACGCTTGCACCTGCAACTAAAATTGGCAATACCATTTATGTATCTGGTCATGTATCGGGCGGATATAAAGGTAAACTTGGTACAGACCTAACAGTTGAACAAGGTCAGGAAGCTGCAAAAGTATGTGCTGTACAACTCTTGCAAGCAGCATATACGATCACGGGTACACTGAACAACTTGCGTCTGCGCAAATTATTAGGAGCAGTCAACTCTGCACCAGATTTTACAGATCAACATTTGGTCATTAATGGCGCATCACAGTTATTCTGGGATTTATACGATGGTGAACTACACGCCCGTAGTGCGCTGGGGTTTGTATCATTACCACTTGGTTTTGCAGTAGAGATTGAAGCAATTTTCGAGATTGTTGAATAGTAGGGTATTGAATGCGACGACTCGGTAATACCTTACAGGCGTATAATCGCCAAGCAAAGACATTTTTCCTTGTTGTGATTGCACTCGGCTTCACGATTGATGGCATATATACCGTATTGCTTAATCTGTATTTGCTACGTCTTGGTTATGGGACAGAATTCATTGGTCTAGTGAATGCTGTTGGATTATTGTCATTTGCATTGACGAGTTTGCCTGCTGGCATTATCGGGTCGCGCTTGTCTACAACACTTCTATTAAAAATTGGCGCACTTGTGATCTTAATTGGTGGTGGTGCGTTACCGCTTGTCGAATCGGTCCCTGCGAATATACAAGATATATGGTTAGTGGTTTTCTATGGGATATTGCTGGGTGGATTCTCACTCTTCTTTGTGAATGGCGCACCATTCCTAATGAATAGTGTTGCTGATGGTCGGGAAAATGATGCCTTTGCGATGCAAACAGCATTACTCGCTTTTGCTGGTTTCTTAGGGAGCTTTGTTGGTGGCGTTTTACCGGAGTTTCTTGCCAGTATACAAGGGGTCACATTAGATGATCCTGCGCCATATCGCATCACATTTATTCTGACATCGCTTGTGCTTGTGTTTGCATTTTTCTTGATCTTGACTGTTGCAAAACTCAAAATGAAGGATGATACAGTTGCAAGCGGAGATGTGTCATCTGATGCCCCTGTGCCCACAAAATCTGTTTGGACGATGCGCATCGTCATCCTGATTGCTGTTATGTCACTTGTTCGTCTGTTTCAAGTAGCTGGTTCAGCAACAATTGTCGTCTATTTCAATGTTTATATGGATACACAATTGTTGATGTCAACAGGTGTAATTGGGGCGATTGCTGCTGTTGGACGGTTGACAGGTATCCCGACTGCATTGCTGACACCTTATCTTGTCAAACGGTGGGGTGATGTGAATGTCATTATCTGGAGTGCAACAGCAACGGCGATGTTTATATTACCTCTGGCATTAGTCGAACATTGGATGGCGGCTGCAATCGGATTCATTGGTGTGACGGCGATGAACTCGATTCGATTTACTGCATTTTTGGTATATATCCTAGGGCTTGTCACGAAGAAACAACAAGCGGTTATGTCGGGTAGTGGTGAGATGGCGGGTGGCTTTAGCTTCTCGATGATGGCATTAGGTGGCGGGATTATTCTTGCATTATTTACATTCCGCGATTTATTCCTTCTCAGTGCAGGTTTTACTGTTTTAGGTACGGTCATCTTCTGGTTACACTATCGTCTGACACGTCCACAAAGAAAGACTAAACTTGTACTTGATGGATAGACGAATTGTTGAAAACATCACGGTAGAAAGACGATGTATACCGTGATGCTATTTTGTGGACGATTTACTCTAGTTCAACATCATTGATAATGACACTAAACATATCATTATCAAGTGTGCCGAGCGAAAATTGCATCGTAAACGGCTTTAAATCGCGGGTACATGCGACAACTTCATCTGCTACACCATAATAAAGATCACCTGTGATTGTATTGTCGTTGTTTGTGATACGAGCACGAATTGGCATATTACAGATAGATGGTTTTTGTGCTTAGATTGTGAGATTTAAAAGTGGTGTCATCGACATGGTTGCGATACCATTGACATCAGTTACGATGAGTGGGCTGATATTGGTATTATCAAATTCAGCTTGTGTATCAGCACACAAATCATCCGTGAATGTGATTGGATCACCGGCTTGTAGTACAAGAATGCGCTCATATGTCAGGGCAAGTGGGCTAGCGATACCAAATTGTGTGTCATCAACTGTAATTGTATCGTCATCTGTAACTGATGGCTCAAATGCATAAACAACAAATGATTCGCCTGTATCAATATCTAAGTCAATCGTTGTTGACCAGCCTCCCTGTCCTGCAAGCTCACCTGTTTCGATTGTTGCGAATGTCTCAGCAAGGATTTCTCCATCGAGTTCATTCAGTATCTGTATATTGAGTG
The DNA here is from genome assembly GCA_002428985.1 of Anaerolineales bacterium UBA6055. GTDB lineage: Bacteria > Chloroflexota > Anaerolineae > Aggregatilineales > Phototrophicaceae > UBA6055. Next base: position 372,075 of record DIYL01000054.1, read on the forward strand.
TATTTTCAAATAGTGCACCAGCTGTACCTTCAACTAACAATGGCGACGTAGATACACCCTGATAACTAATGGGGCGGGTGATGTTGACAAATGGTAATCCAAATTCACTATTCAAATTTAGATTAATTTCGTCTTCAGTAATAATTGATCCTTGTTCTGGTTCTGTAGAGTAGGCGTGAACTCTTATCGGCGTTACGCTATCTACCTCGCTTAAGTCAATATCAATTGACCAATCTCCCTCGCCGCCAAGCTCATCTATATTGACTAGGGTCGGTTCAGTAAACAGAATCTTCCCCGTTGTAATATCAATGACTTCGACCACAAGATTTGCCTCAAACAGCCCTTTACCTGTTCCATTGACCGTAAATAAGGTGTTAACAATACCCGTGAAATTATTGGGAGAGGTGATAGTGATGTCAAATAGTTCTTCGTCTGTATTTGACTGGATGACAATCAATCCCCATTCACACACATAGAATGACTGTTGTAAAGGTGTTGAGGTATCTTGTGCGAATGTTGGAACGAGACCGAGGGCAAAGATTAATATAACTGATAAGACTTTTAGCATTTATGGCACTGTTTCTCCTTATAATTGTATCTGATTTGTACTTATACAACGCTGTAACACATTGATTTGTTCCAACTACCTCTGGTTGCGTGGTAGGATTCCGACAAATCCGGATGAACTCCATGTGACATTTGCGTGTTTGTGCCGTAACTGTTGGTAGAGTTGTTCAGCAATGCTGTTATCCCGCCAATCATAATTGACAGTATCTGCAAATGGGCTATTCTCAGTACGCGTGCCCTGTGTACCGTCCCCCAAGACAAATGTATCAACGACAATACGATGGGCACCACTTTCTACGAGATGTGTTGCAAAGTCGTGGGAATATGGAAGACAAGGCGATACTGTAATTTGCGTGTTTACACCAGCCTCAACTGCTTGACGCACTGCATCAAACCGCTTCTCAATATGTGCTTTTGATGGTCCATAAGGTAAATCATAACGATCGGTCTCGATCGTCATACTCAACCATGCGTAGGGAATATCTGCAATAAGTGCCAAATCATCGGTAACAGAAGGGGCGCGTGTTTGTATGACTAATAAATCCAGATCATCAAATTTCTGGAAAACCTCTAAACAACGCCGTGTCATACGTATTTTGCGTTCAATCGGTTGATATGGGTCGGTGACAGAACTCATAAATATGCGCATGGATTGGCGAGTGCGCGCATTGCTGAGTTGCTTCTGCAATAGGTCTGGCGCATTTTCTTTGATGATGAGTGCATCACCCCATTCTTCACCCTCTTCCCGTGAGTAATACCAATTGGGAATCTTCTGTGCATAACAGTATTTCCCACAGTAAATTGAACCAAACCCACAACCAATCGCCCATGATAAAGTGTGGGTAAATGGATACTCACCCTCTGTAAGAAATCCGCCTTTTTGTGGAGTCAATATTTTCTTAGATTGTATATATCGAATGTTCATATGATATGTTGAGTCGAGACATGCAAGCACATCCCGACTGATTGATTAGTATTTAGGAATCGCGTCGATAAGCCCTTCAATAAGGACGGTGTTTGGCGCATAAACCCAACCAAAGATGCCGTTATATTCGACTGCATACCACTCATCACCGCGTCCGCTAGCCGTACGTGCATAGAGTGTCATTTCTGCACCCCACGGGATCAAGTCCGGGTAGGGGGGCATCCGGTCACTTGGTCGTGGTCGGAAGTTGAGGTTGTCGAGGGCCCGTAGACGCACGCCACGATCTCGCTCATTGAAAACATTGTCAATTACACTACCTTGAATCGGCACATCTTGACCAAATACTTGCAGATACCGCCCTGATGCCCATCCTGCTAAGTCTTCTTCACTATCTACAATAATGTAGTACCACATGTACACGCCTTCTTCATTGTTTTTAGCTGTGACGCGGTAGTTGATGTCTGGGCGTAGTACAGTGCGACGCGATGACCCAATGAATGGACCTGTTCGTAAAGAAAGTCCACGTACCTCGACGACATTTGCGTAAGTTGGGGGGAGTGGGGTTTGTGTTGGAATCGATGGGGTAAATGTAGCTGCAGGTTCATCGGTTGTACCTGTGCCACCATCAACAGTGCCATCGTCTGTATCAACATCGCTATTACCGCCCTCGGTCACACCTGTACAAAACAATGAATAAACCGCTGTCGGTATATCTTCGTCGTTTGTCACAAACTGTAGAATTGCGTTGAAGTCTTGTGCTGCATCAGGTAAACAACGGATTCCAACAGAAACATCTGAGCCACCATCCGTAATACTGAAGGGTGGAGAGTTGGTAATAATGGTAAAGTTATCGGCATCAACTCCTTGAATTAAACCTGCAGTTGGTGCAGAAACATCAAGTTGGTCTGTCCCTTCTTCGGATACTAGAATAACGATTGTAAACGCTGAGCCGATGTTAACATTGCCAAAAGTAATTGTTGAACCAGGGGCTGGAATAGAACCATACTCTGCATTCCCTGTCTCGTTGATGGTAAGGGTATAGTCACGATCAGCCGTGTTGTCTTCTCCATCCGTCACAGTGATATTGACATTAAATGTCCCAAATGCACTCGGTTGACCTGTGATGAGACCCGTACTCTCACTAATTGCAAGACCAGAGGGAAGCCCCGATGCTGTAAACTCATAAAGCTCGTCACCACCGGTTGCATCTATATCAACAGTATAGGTTCTTCCGACAACACCACTTGGCAGTTGTGAGCTTGACGGAGAGCTTATTTCAAGATCAGTTACCGTATCTCCACCAGTAATAACCAGTTTGTAATCGCGCGATCCAGTCCTATCAGGGTCTGAAACAGTGTCAGTGACTTCGACTGTGAAGAAAAATTCGCCGGATTCCGTTGGTATACCAATGAGTTGACCTGATGCTGGATCCATGATCATACCATCTGGTAAGTCGTCTACATCAATATCCCATGTATACGAACCTTCAGTAGCATCTTCTGTTGTAGAAAACTGTAAAGCTGTGTAGGTTTCACCGACTGTACCATCAGTAACTTCGAATACGTCTGGAACATTAATGACAATATCTCCGGTATAGGCACCAATGTTAATTGTAAATGGAACTGTACCGCTTGTATTGTTCGGTGGTTCATTGGAATCTTCAACGATAAGTTCAACGTTAAATGAACCGGATACGGATGGTGCACCAATAATTTGTGCATCTGTGCCGTCATCTTCAACATCTAAGCTTAAACCCGTGGGTAAAGTTCCACTGATTGAATAACGATAAGGGGTTAGCCCCCCTGTCACATCGATGTTTCCTTGGAATGACGCATATTGTGTACCGTTTATTGTTGAGCCAGAAACAGGGGCTGTAATTGTTGTTTGTGCTAACACGCCTACGATATTGGTTAAACTGAGTAACAAAACTACTGCAAAACCAATAATATACTGACGTTTAAATCGTAATGTCATCATCAATTACCTCTTAACAAGCAAGGTCAATTTATGACTGTAGTTTAGCATTAAACTGCTAATACAGCCTGAATTGTTGTTACATATCAACATTTCAATAGTACTTACGGATACGGCAGAAGTTCGACCTGTGGCAAAAACTGTTGCATATGCTTTATATCATAAGCCGCCGTCGCAGGGTGGAGGCAAACAGCACTGGCTGTAGCGATCCCTAGACGAATCCCATTTTCGATGGTATGACCATGATGAATCGCATGTGCCAGTCCAGCTAGAACAGCATCACCTGCACCTGCTGCACTTTTTACATCCAAGTTGATAGGGGGAATGCGATAGGTTTGATCTTTGAGGATGGCCAATGCACCATCTTTCCCAAGTGTAATGATGGATTGTGTGCCATATTGTGTGAGAATATCGCGACCTGCTTCATAAGCTGACTCAATTGTATCAATTGGATAACTGACAAGTGAACTGAGCTCATGTTGGTTTGGTTTGATATAAGTGGGTTTAGCCTCTAACCCAACCGATAGATTAGGGTGCGACGCATCAAATATAATAGGAACATCGTGTTCATGAGCAAGATTAATGATGTCAACGTAAAAATCAGGGGATATACCGTTAGGTAGTGAACCACCTGTAATGACAACAGTGGCTTGATCAAGTGCGGCAATATATTTGTCACGCAATGCTTCAAGGTGGTTTTCTTTGACAGTCATTGATGTTGTTGTGATAGTTGTTTGCTCACCAGAATTTTCGTCAACAACGACTGTATTGATGCGTGTTTCGCCATCGGCTTCAACAAAATCATGTGTTACATCAAAATCTTCAAGTAAGCGTTTGACTTTCCCGCCAATAGCCCCTGCTGCTAAACCTAGTGCGTGGCTGCTGACACCCATTCTCCCTAAAATCCATGATGCATCAGTCGGTTTACCGCCCATGCTGTGGTATGTTTGTGTTGCCCGAATGGTAGTATCTGGAACAAACTTAGGAATAAATACAATCAGGTCGATTGTTGTGTTAGGTGTCAGCGTCACGATCATCGGTCTAGTCTTCTTTAAAGTTAGCGATGGCATCTTCCATCTGCTGCGCTTCTTCTTTAAGCATCGGGCTTGCACCAAGATGTTGTGACATCATCATCACATATGCATTGGTATCCAGACGTTCAACTGCATCGAATGCAGCTTCTAAGTGTTTGCCCATCAGGAAGAGCCCATGCCATGGTGCGATTGTACCTGCTGCATGTTTGGCAATTCGTGACTCGCGCCCTTTCATGGTTGCTACAATCCGCTTACCGAGTTTCGGACTATGAGCAGGGGCATACTCAATAACTGGCGTTACCCCAAATTTGCGTGTTGCTTCCATAATAGGTGGCATTTCCATATTCGCACATGCAAAGACCATTAAGTTACGTGGATGGCAGTGGATGACACCAGTACCATATTCACTGTAATTTTCATGTAAACCAAAGTGGACGGCAATTTCTCGTGTTAGTGTTCCTTCGCCAACGAGGATTTCACGGTCTTTATTCACAACCAACACATCCTCAGGATCCAATTGCCATTGGCGTAGATGTCCAGCAAGGGTAGGTGACATGCAGAATACGTCGCCTACACGCAAGCTGATATTCCCTCCACAAGCATCTGTGAGATTACGCTCAAACAACTTGCGTCCAATATATGCAACGAGTTCTCGTCCGGCTTGTACTTCTTCTGTAAGGACAGACTGTATACTTTGCATGTGTATTCTCCGTATTTTTCGACATAATTAAATTATAACGCTACAATGATAAATGACAATAGATGAAAATAAATGAAAGGAAACGAAAGTTATGCGATTTGAATTTGCAACTGCAACACGGATCATATTTGGTACAGGGACCGCTTCTGAACTAGGACAATTGGCAAGCGAAAAAGGATCTCATGCTCTGGTTGTCACAGGAAGTAATCCCGACCGTGTCGGCGATGTTATTGCACATCTTTCATCATCCGATGTTAAGCATACAATTTATTCGATAGCAGATGAACCCACAATTGATGTCGTAAATCGTGGGAAAGAGACTGCATTAAATGCTGGGTGCGATCTTGTCATTAGTATTGGTGGTGGGAGTGCATTGGATGGTGGTAAAGCGATCGCCGCTTTGATCCCGAATGATGGCGAAATTCTTGATTATTTGGAAGTAATTGGTAAGGGACAAAAGCTCAAGAGTCAACCTATACCGTTTATCGCGGTTCCGACAACTGCCGGTACAGGTGCAGAAGTAACCAAGAATGCTGTGGTTGCATCACCAGAACATCAAGTGAAAGTGAGTTTGCGTGATAATCGCATGCTGCCTGATATTGCCTTAATTGACCCAGCACTGACTTATTCTATGCCTCAATCCATTACCGCGAGTACAGGGATGGATGCGCTCACACAGGTACTCGAACCCTATGTGTCACATTTAGCAAATCCAGTCACTGATGGATTTTGTCGTGAAGGGCTACGCCGGGCAGGGAGATCATTGCGTCAAGTTTATGATAATCCGAATGATGTGTCGGCACGGGAAGATATGGCGATGGCGAGTGTATTAGGTGGACTTGCATTAGCGAATGCGAAGTTAGGCGCTGTTCATGGGTTCGCCGGACCTCTTGGTGGAATGTACTCGGCACCGCATGGCGCAATTTGTGCTGCATTGCTTCCTCATGTGATGAAGACCAACATTAGTGCATTGCAATCTCGTGAACCAAATAATATTGCAGTGTCTCGATATGATGAAGTCGCACAACTAATTTTCGCTGATGATACTGCAACTGCCCAAATTGCGATGGATTGGATTGATGAAACGAGTAAAATATTCCAGATTCCGGGGCTGGCAACACATGGCATCAAAGAAGAAGACTTCGATAGCATAATTGAGAAATCAAGTCGATCAAGCAGTATGAAAGGTAATCCGATCAAATTGACGGATGAGGAACTCGCGACTATTCTTCGCTCTGCTCTATGAGATACGTTATACTAAACAAAAAGATAGATAAGGGATAGCCTAGCATGGCGCATATATCCAACAAAGCAAACCAACCACGACAAATTCTACTTGGGTTTTTAGTTGTTATTATTTCTATTCTTAGTGTTGGGCAATTGACTGTTACTGTAAAGCAGGAACTATCCGGTACATATTTCATCGTTACATCTGACATCACTTCTGACGACATTCGTGACAACTCAAACTCAGTCTATCGCATTCGTACAGATGGTACTGAACTTAAACGAATTGCACGTGCCGTAGAGCTAACAGAACCTACACATTCGCAGATTACTGATGTTGCCTGTGATTACACATCACAACGTCTTGCTGTGGCATTTGGGAATCTAGAAATCAATGGCTTCTATACAATGGACGTGGGTGGGGCGAATCCTGTACACGAACAACCATCGAATGGACTTGTTCATGGTATATCTGATGTAGCTTTCTCACCTGATGGCGAATATTTGATATTGTCTAAAGAAATTCGTGATGATGAGTTAGAGGATAGTCATTTCGTTTTAATGCGGAGTGATATACCCACTAATCAATTTAGATTGATTAAAGGGGATATTGATACAAGTTATCATTATCCAAGTTTGTCACATGATGATAATCAACTTGCATATGTTACGCATTCCGGACATGAATCGGTTCGCTATGCAAATACACTGACGATTGCAGATGAAAATGCAGTAAATTCTCAGGTCATCTATGAAACCAGTTCAAGAATTCGTAGCATTAGCTGGTCACCTGATGGTCAGTGGATACTAGCGGAAATTGGATCTCAGATCTATAAGATGCGTGCTGATGGAAGTGACATTACTCAGATGACAACAACACCAAATGGAGCGACATCTCCACAGTGGTCACCTGATGGAACTCAAATTAGTTTTGTTGTGCGATCGTCATTTCCAAATAGACATCATCTAATGACAATAGGTGCTGACGGACAGAATATGCAAAAAATTGTAACTTTCGATCGTGAAATTGTCAATGAATGTTGGATGTAATTAGACTAACTTATGTTCTACAGCAATTGCAACGGCTTCGGCACGATTGCTAACGCCTAATTTGCCTAAAATACTACTAACATGAAATTTAACTGTTGAGCGGCTAATCACAAGTCGCTCTCCGATTTGTGGATTATTCAACCCTTCAGTGAGTAACGTCAATACCTCACGTTCCCGGTCGCTGAGGTTGAAATTGAGTTTTTGAGGATTACGGGTTGCTTGAATCAACATACGAGTTGCTTCTGGTGCAAGTATTGGGTCGCCTCGATGTGCGGTTCGTATCGCATCTGCTAGATCATCAATCGAAATATCTTTAAATAAGTAACCAATTGCACCGGCTTTAAGCGCTTTCTGTACGAGTTGGCGGTCATCACTAAAACTTGTTAGCGCAATAACTTGAGTTTGTGGTTGATTGGTACGGATCACGGTAATTGCTTCATCACCTGTCATTTTGGGCATCACCATATCCATCAGAATGACATCTGGCATGAGTTCTTCACTTCTTCTGACAGCTTCCTCACCATTGGTTGCTTCGCCAACCAACTCAAAATCTTCAAAGGCTTTCAAAAACATTGTAAAACCTTTTCGGACAACCTGATGATCATCCACAATCATAACGCGAATTTTTTTATTCTTTGTCATTTGTACCCACCCCTTAAACTATATTCCATATTAGTTCAATCTTAGTGCCGTGTCCAATCTTGCTTTCAACGGTTAGTTGACCACCAATACTTGTAGCGCGTTCTTGCATAATGTTGAGCCCCATATGACCCGCGGGTACTGCTGATGGATCAAACCCACAGCCATTATCAATAATATGCAATTCTATATGACTATTTAGCCGAATTAGATCAATTGTGACTCGTGTAGCATCCGCATATTTTTGGATATTATTGAGTGCTTCTTGTGCAATTCTGTAAAACGCGATGTGGACATCTTCAGGTAATGACTCGGTGTAGTTGATACGCGATTCAACCTGAGCATGACTGCGACTATTGAAGGCGTGTGCCAGATTTCGAATAAGTGTTGGCAGATCCATTTCGGCAAGGGCTTGTGGTCGCAATTCAACTAATAAGGTTCGCATTTCTGCTAATGCTCCACGGTTCAATCGATTAAGTTCGCTTAGACCATTACTTACTTCATCTGGATTATTATCTAAAAAGCGGGGGAGTGTTTGTGCGATAACACTTGCAGAAAAAAGTGTTTGTGAGACGGCATCGTGTAAATCTCGTGCTAAGCGTTGACGTTCTTGTGTAGCTGCTAATATCTGAGCTTGTTGATAGGCGCGTGTATTCCGGATAGCTTGTCCGGCTTGTTGTGCGAAAATCTGAGCGTAGTGAATATGCTCCTCATTGAACATCTTCACCTGATTCCCATCAAAATTGAGGAATCCGATAACATCATCTTGGATGATAATCGGTACACCCAGATAAGAGCGAATATGTTGTGCCGCATCTAGTGGCATCCACTTCTCAGACTGTTGAATATCGTCAATGACAAGCGGTTGGTGAGATTTCAACATTTGTTTAAATGTATACATCTCGCCTACGTGCTGTTCAAGATATTCAATTGTTTCGTTAATGAACTCTTGCGCATAACCATAATACCGGACGACATGACCCGCTTTGTCTTCGATCAGAATAATATTTGCGGAGTCGTGTGGGATGACATTCTGCATATTGAGAAGAATGCGCTCTAATACATCTTCAAGCTCGAAAGAACTATTGAGTGTTAATGCAGTATCTAGTAAAGACTCGGCGATAACCCGTTGTCGACGCTCTTGTTCAAGCATTCTCTGGTTTTCTGTTGCATACCGGATGGCACGCTCGAGAATATTCGGTCTCAAGCTTGTTTTGTCTAGATAATCGACTGCACCAGCTTCCATTGCTTTGAGGTCGATTTCATAATTCCCTTGGCCAGTTAGTAAAATCATCGGCACTTGATGGTGTTCTTTCGTTGCATACGCAATGAAGTCTAACCCGTTAGCATCACCTAAATCATAGTCCACAAGTGACACATCATATGAATTGTTATCTATGAGATTGACACCTTCTTCGTAAGTAGGAGCCCATGTAACTTCATATTCGACGGAATCTGTTTTTACAACATGCAAAAAATCAACAACTAGAGTGTATTGTGTAGGGGAATCATCAACCATCAATACATTAAGTATCTGTTCTGCCATAAACCGATTTTCCTGCTAAGCGCTATTTAAATTGAGGATACTATCATCATACCATGTGACATGGTATTACGATGCGGTGGCTATTGACAACTGTAAGGTTAGGACGCTTGCATCATTGTCTCACCAGCATATGATTCATCTAATACTTGATAGTCCACCAACGCCATACAGAGTGAATCCCATGTGCCATTTTTACGCCACTTGTTATAGTAATCATAAACAGTTTGCCATGGAAGAAGGTCTGACGGCATTTTACGCCAGCTACAGTTGTTGTTTAGTACATACAATATACCGTTGATAACTTCGCGTGTATTTGTATCACGGGGACGACCACCGGGCTTTTGGTCTGGAATATGGATTTGAATTCCATTCCATACATAATCTGGAATATCTGTTGGATATGGTTTGCGATACATGTTGACACCTATTCAAATGTAATTTGCTGTTGTTTCGGACGTTGACTTGAGATAATTACAGCATATTTCATTCAAACTTTTCAGACAATCTCCATATGGATAGTCTTAAACCTGTCCATGTGGTTAGGCTAGCTAGGAGATTATTGTATTGCCCTGAACATCTACATCAGGGTCATTGACAAGTTTTAACCCGGTTTGTAGATTGTGCTTAAATGTATTATTAATTACGGAGCAGTCTTTGACACGCTCAAATAAAGCACCAATACGGTTATCATCAAATGTGTTATGCTTCAGATGAAACCCATAACATATTTGATCAGCTAGGTGTTCAGGTGTATAGGCGTTGAATCCAGTATGGTTACCTTTGAAAATATTATGCTCGATTGTGAAGTTATAAGTCACTTCATAACCTTCCCAGTATTGTAGAAGAACATCTCCACGCTTACCGCGCAACCAGAGGCGCATCCCATCCCCATGATTGTTCTGGATTGTGTTGTTTCTTACGGTAAAATCATGTCCGTGTTCAATCGCAATACCAGCCCAGCGATTAAACTCGATGTGATTCTCTTCTACTATATTTTCCCATGAGTAACCCATCCATAAACCATAGTTGCTACGGCTAACATCGTTCTGTCGGAAAATATTACCCTTACAAAAGGTTGACTCGATTGCATTATTTGGACTCAGGCGACAATCATTGTCTTCAATTAGATTATTACTGCAAGATCGGATTACATTGGGATGTTGATAACCTGTGATGAAAATTCCATCTCCACCACCAATACAACTATTGCGTAAAAGTTTATTGCGTGATGATCCTTGCACCATCACAATACCGGCTGCATCTGCTTCAGCACGGACAGATCCATTTTCAGTGCGTTTGAATAAACGATTACAAAAATCGAGTTGATTGTCCTGTACGGTATTATCGTTACTGGCATTTAAGTAAATGCCCCAACCACTATTGAATGAGCCATTATTGTTTTGAACGAGCATATTATGACAGTCATACAATTGGATGCCATTGAGCTGATGTTGTACATCGCAATTTTGTATTTTCCCATGTTCGACATCATGACAAATTATGGCACCACCATACGCATTTTTTATCGGTTGCCACAGATGAAGAAAGGTCGTGATGTTATTGATTTCATGGGTGTCCCGTACAGTTAAATTGTCCAGTGTTAAATCGTTGCACTGTTCCACGTATACACCATGATAATATGATGAACATGTCAAACCAGACAAAGAGACACCATTTGTATTTTTGACACGTATGCCGACATGCTCATGATTTACACCAATAATATGCACACCATCAGCAACCACTCGGATGTCATTGCCTTCAATCGTGATGCCGTCAGGCAAGACATATGTGCCTGCGATTAGTTCAGTATCTTCGGTGATGATCATACCATTAGTTGGTTCAAGTTGTTTCATGATTATCTCCCATTGATTACATCATCGGGCAACCAAGTCTCATGAACACATCGCCACAACAACTGATTCGGAACAGTATCATCTAGTGTAAAGATAACGGTGCTCAACCGTGCGGTAGTTTTACCCTCTAATGATTGCCATTCTTCGTATGTAGCAACAATAGTATCGTTAAGCATATGACGTAGCTTAACATTTTCGATCCAAATACGTAAGCCAACCCGCTTGTTATACGTACTGTGTAGCCCGCTCACAAGTGCTTCGCGCTCAGTTAATTGACCTGATGGGGCAACAATATAGAAATCATCACTCATACTGTTTGCGAATTGTAAAAAGTTTTCGTCGGACTGTTCGATGGTACCTGTCATCCAGTCTACGAAAAAATCATGTAAGCGAACAACTTCTATTTCGATTTGCTGTGTATCCATCACATTACTCCGGGAATTCAGTTATACATCGGTTATAAAAATCAACTTCTTGAACGTAGCGAATCAACACAGATCGCTCACCATATTCTATCCTCATGCATACGTCATAATTTTCTTCGACGAGATCCATGAATGCTTGTACATCTTCAGTAACACGGTCTTCATGATAGCTAAACCATAATCTACCCCATTGTGGTAGAAGTCCGGTTGCATATTCAAGTGGAGTTGCGTCGATTTGAGAGTCTTTCCATTCAATATACTGCGGTAAGTTCACCCAAGTCATTTTCAGCTCACGTAAATAGTAATTGTCAATGCTCATGAGACCTTGTTTGCTCTCGCGTATTGCCGAATATTCATAATGAGCTTGAATAAATAGGTCTCGTCTGGCATCCAGATACTGTATTAGCGGCACCATGTGATTATATTCAGGATAGAGTAACGTGCGGTCTTTTGTTGTGTATTTGTTGAATGTATCACTATAAGTGAATTGATACCCTGCAAAAATCCAGACCACGACAACTAAAACAGGCAAGAATCGTAATCGTACATGATGTTGAAATCGAGTTAAACCAAATGAGACAAATAGTAAGAATGGGATAACGAAGAAGATCAAATAGCGAATACGCTTGAGAAATGGGAAGATTTCATTCAGTATAATAATTCCTGCGATCATCATGACAAAGAAGAACACAAGGTCACGTGCTTTGTCCCAATGTCGCCAACTCATATAGATGCTCAGAAGAACGAGTAGGGCAAATAGAACCACCAACCCATTTCCCCAAAAATAAGAGGTCAGCTCGAAGATTTCCAGATTATTGATTAACTTAGGGTTATCGCGGTCAATATGTGATTGTGCAAAGCCCAATCCATCAACAAATACGGGTAACCACGGGATAAATGTAAGACCGCCAAGAACCACAGAGATAGAGACATACCACCAACGTCGATCCCGTTCTACAGCAAGCAAATGGTACAGTCCAACCGTTGCCCATAAAATAATAATCAGATAGTTGGTGTATAAGCCGATTGCAGTTAAAGCAAATAAAACGAGATAAAGAGACTTATGTACTGGCGTCGCCTTTTTGATGATGTGCAAATAACACATCCACGATAGTACCCCGACCATCGTCAACATCATCCATTCTCGCATTTCATGGACATTGCTATAAAACACCACGTTAGTCGCAAATAGTGTTGCCGCAATGAGCCCTGTCTGGTGATCAACTAGCTTTTTACCAACCCAATACGTACCTGCTACTGCAAGTAGACCACACCAAATAGACAACATCCTGAGTGCAAAAAAATGATAGTCTACAATTTCTCCCCATTCATTCAGGATGATATAGAAAAGGGGCGCATGATCAGCACTGTGTAGCGCCAAGGATTCAATAGTCTTCGTAATTGGAAAACTCATAAGATCGTCTTCTAATGCGCCGATGTGTCCAAGAGTCGTCAATTCATCGCGACGAATTGTATAACGAGTCGAACCATCTAAGCTAAAGGCGAAGGCCACCATCAAAACTAGTAGCATGGCGATTGGAACAATGCGATGTGATGTTGTGATTTTTTCCATCATAGTTTTTCTAACTAAGAATGTTCTATCAGACAATAATGAATGACGACTATCATATACTGTGCAAGCAACTATTTGTTAGGTGTAGTTTTTAGGACGAAGAACAAGAAGAGGGGAACGTTCAATCGTCGCTCGTATTCATGAGGATTACTAAAATTCTGTGGGCTCGGCTTTGATTCTCGTAAATTGACTAACTGAAAACCTGTGTCACTGAATAGTTTGAAATAGTCTTCTATTGTGCGATGATATTTGGTGACTTGTTTACCCATCCACCACACGTCGCGTGCTCCAGTTTGGAAATAATCTTTCACTGTCCATACATCACGAAAAGTATCTAACTTTTCAGTTGCCATGTTATTAGATGTTAAAACAGGATGCTCTACACTAAAAATTATTTTGCCATCTTGCTTAAGAGCCGACCTCAATCGGATAAATAAATTCTCTAGATTTTCAACGTAATGCAATGTAAGTCGTGAGACGATCAAGTGATATTGTTGGGGGACATAATCATAGGTGGCAATGTCACTATGGATAACGGTTGCTTGTGGCGATGAGATCGTTTTCCCTGCACGTTCGATCATTTTCGATGATGCGTCAATACCGGTGTAGGTTTGACACCCCATTGATAATAACAATTCTCCAAAATCGCCTCCACCGCAACCCAAATCCAATACATTCATGTATTTGACGTTGTCAACTAACTCTAACATGATGGGCTTTTCGATGGTGTCATTGGGGTTGTCTTGACGCTTACGGCGCGCCCAATAAGATTCAAAGATGTCGTCGTCATCAAAAAACTGCGGTCCACTGACCATACAGATTTATTCCTCTGTGAGCAACTTAAATGATGTAGTAGGTGTGAAAATCTGCCATATGATAAACATACCGACAATTAACATAATCGTCAACAGGTACAATGTCGATTCATAACCTAAGGTTTGGATAGCTAATCCACCCAAGACGGGACCCGCTACTTTACCAAAATTCTGCATCATGCCGATAAGCCCCATACCTATGCCTAGATTATCGTCATCAATGTGATGTGACACAAGTGCAATGGCTGATGGAAAAATCAATGCTTGTGCAAAGCCCATCATCATACCGGGCAGCAAAAACAATATCCCGTTATCAAAAAATGTGACGAGAGGAAGCCCTGCTGATAGAATGAGCATGCCGAGAGTGATGGTGCGTAGGTGCCCCCATAGATCGCCTAATCTGCCACAGAAGGGCTTGATGATGATATGCACAGCTTCTTGTAAACTGAAGTATAAGCCGACCATCACAATACTGACGCCAGCATCAAGAGCGAAGATGGGTAAAAAGGCTTTAAGTGTATATAGTGCGATAAATGTGATGGCTTCTAATGACCCTGTTAACCAAATTGCTGGGGTCTGGCTTCCATCTTGAATCGCACGTTTCATATGTTGAAAAATAGGTTTAAATTTGCGTTGTTGGGTGGCGCGTGTTTCCGGTAATTGTAATACGGGTATAAATACGAGACAGCTAATCAAGC
>DIYL01000035.1 GCA_002428985.1 Anaerolineales bacterium UBA6055
TAGGGTTGCACCGCGCAAATCTGTATCTATTAAATTGGCGTCAGCTAGATTTACACGCACTAAGCTTGCATTGTTAAGTTCAGCTCCTTTTAAGTCCACAAGTGTTAGTTTGGCATTGTCTAGGGTTGCCTCAGTTAACTTAACCTTATGTAAATTAGATTCTGATAAATCTGCATCAGAGAGAATAGCTTTACTTAAGTTAGCCTCGGACAAATTTGCTTGTTGCAGGTTTGCCCCACTCAAGATAGCATTTTGTAAAGTCCCGTCGGTCAGCCACCCTTTCTGTCTCAAAACACGAGTCGCTTCGATAGCAAACGTGTTATCCGGGCTACCCATTTGCAAAATCATGTCTTGTTTTTGTTCTATAATCAAATTACGTTTATTCAAACTGTCAACAATCAGTACGGTTATTGCAATACTAAGCAGTTCTGCTCCAACATTTGCATACAGATCATTTACTAGTGTTATAAATAGTGATGGTTCAGATTCAGTAAGATAAAGTACTTGAACTCCAAAATATAATACAGTCCCACCAACTATCAGTAATATAATTGCTGCAGAAGTTGAAGTAAATAGACCAATACGTTTATGATATCTTTCAAAGAACCAAAAAAGGCCGATGGGAATAGCTACAGCAAAAATAAGTAATGAAGTTAAAAACATGAACAATGTGAGTATTGTTAAAAAAATACTAGGAAGGTCATCTAATTGAAGCGATGGTATAATTGCAATAATAATACAAGAGAAGATCGCTAGTGCTATAATAGCCAAACATCCAAGACCTTCTCCTCTTGCATAATCTGGCGAGTTACCAAAATTAAATGCCACCAAAACCTCTAGTATTACACTTAAGTTATAGATTCAAAACAAGCATATTCAGTCAAATGGAGATGCATCTACCTCATCCCCATAGTCATGTCATTGAATTTTATTCAGCAGCTTGAGTCTTGAGCCTACCCATTTCTTCGGCTTCGGCTTGTTGATCAGCCTCTTTAGCAGATTCAAAGTTACCGGGGCGATGACGATACAATAGTAAGCCTACCGCTACGATAAATGCCAACGCAGTAATTGCCTGCGAACTATTGATACCTGTATCACCAATCACTGCAATTTCGACACGCAAGAATTCGAGTAAGAAGCGTACAAACGAGTACTGTGCGATATACATCAAGAACAAGTCGCCTGTCAACAAACGGTCGCGGTATTGATTATAGATGCGCCACAGCACATAAAATGCGACCAAGCTCCAGATTGCTTCGTACGCCCAAATCGGATGAAACAAAGTATCCGCAGGAAAATCAATCATACTCTGGAATGGATCCACACGGGCTTCACGCGGGATTTGAATCCCCCAGGGTAGTGTTGTTGGCACACCATACAATTCTTGATTAACGTAATTAGCAATACGTCCAAAAGCTTGTGCAATCGGGATAGATACAGCGGCGATATCAAGCCATGGTGCCATGCGCATACCATCATCAGGAAAATCGGTCGGCGGACGTTCATACTCGAATGCGCCAACATCGTTACCAGTCACGCGCCCAATAAGGTTCTGTACACCCCAGCCAATAAACTGTCCAACCCAGATTAATGGTGTGAGAATCGTGGTGAATAAGTTAACAACAGGATTATGCCATTTACTCACATAGAGGTATGCACCCAAACCACCACCAATGATTGCACCAAAGATACTAAGTCCACCACTCCAAATAGCGATTGCACCGTTTTCTAAATTAAAGAAATTTTCCATAAACCATGCGGTATTCTGGCAGATTTCACCTTCAATACCACAACCCGCTGTCAAACCAATTGGCGGGAACAAGACAAACCACAGTCTCGCGCCAAGAATACCGGGGATAATCGCCCACGTCAGACCACCCCAGATATGATCGGGGTCGCGTCCGGTACGTTTAGCCAATACCGATGCGACATATGCACCAATTAGCAACGCCGTTACGATGATGATGCCGTAATAGCGTATTTGTATATTACCTATCAAAATATGGGTTTGTTCAAACTCCATAATTAATCACCTCTGTTTTTTAAAGCAGTATAAACAAAAATTAAGCGCTGGAAGGCTGTCACATTCGTTCCGATTGCCAGAATAATCACACCAATATCCAGAATTACGGGCTGGTTCAATAGCCCAGTCGCTAAGGTCATAACTAAAATAACAAGCACACGTTCGACACGGGTGAAGATACCAACTTTTGTCGCAACACCAACTTTGGCATCATCAGCACGGGCACGCACATAACTGACAAGAAAACTACCAAGCAATGCCATCAGCGCGAATGCCATCATATCAAAGCGATCTTGTACTGCAAAATAATAACTCAAAGATGCAAAAATAAAACCGTCAGCATAACGATCTAAAGTAGAATCGAGCACCATACCAAAAACGCTTGTACGCTTCATCGCTCGTGCCACAGCCCCATCAATCGCATCTAGCGGTAAACTAAGAAAGAGAACCACACCACCAATTAAAAACAGTCCATCAGCAATCATCACAGATGCGATACCAACGAGAATCAATCCTGTGATTGAAATCAAGTCAGGGTGAACCCCCAATCTCGCCAACAAAATACCAATTTGATTAAGTGGGGTTGCTGTTATTGTCCGAAGTCTATCGGTTAATGTTAGGGAGGGTTTATCACTCATATTCTAACCTTATCGCCTCTTTACACGATCGATATACTACTAGAGACCTCATCGGGCCATGGCACAGTCCATTAGTACACACCATTCCGGTCAATGAGGTCGCGGGTTCAACTCCCGCTGCTCCGACATCATTAATCACATATACAATGCCAATCTAATATGATTTAGCTGGGTTTAGCTGCCAGATCATCTGTTAATGCCCCAACATGATGGCGTGCCCAGTTCCATAAAAATACTGCTGGAACAAGAGCCAACATAAATAATACACCACCAATAAAGAACGGCATAATTGGACTTACCTCAAAAATACCGCCCGCAATTGCCGTCGAAATAATAACGGATAAACTAATCACCGACTGATAAATCCCCAAGATACCACCCTTAAGTTTAGGATCAACCGTTTTGGTTGTCAGCGACTGCAACGGGGGCATCATAAGGCCGCTACCTAATGCAAAGAATACATTGCCAATAGCTGCTAAAACTGGCCCTAGTGCAATAAAATACAGTGCCATACTGACAGCTCTTAAAACCAATCCAATCACCACAATCATCGGATCACTAAAGCGTTCCAATGCTCGTGGCAAAACAAAAATTTGCGTGATGAATTGCGCTACACCAAAAAAGGTCAATAAGAAACCGACACCAAAATTCACCGTTGCGGCATCTGATCCCACAAAAAGAACCGCTTCACTGTAAAGTGCAAATACACCAATCAACATACCAAACCCGAATTGTGCAATAAATGTCACACTCAATACTGCGACAAGTGGTACGTTGGTCATAAGTTGTATAGGGTTGAGGCTTCCCTTCGGTGCATTTTTGTTGCGTTCACGATCTTCTGGGGTCACTGTTTCTTCAAGTGTAAATTGTGTCAACAAGACAGTAAAGAAAGCAGCAACAGCGGCTAGCAGAAATGGGATTTGTGGACCGAACAAACCTGCCAGCACACCGCCGATAGCAGGACCGACGATAAAACCTAGACCAAAGGCTGCGAAGATATATCCCAATGCTTGTGTTCGCTTTTCTTCTGGGAAGATGTCCGTGATATAGGCTTGTGCCACAATAATGTTCCCACCTGTAATCCCATCAAGAACCCGCGCAAAAAATAGTAACGCAACTGAATCGGCAAGACCAATCAGTGCAAATGCAATTACCGTGCCAATTTGGCTAATAATTAGAATCGGTAAACGGCCATAGTTATCTGATAAACGTCCGATGAAAGGGCCAGCAATAAATTGTGCGGCAAAGAAGGCTGTCAACAGCAAGGTAATTTCTTGCGGTTGCATACTAAACTCACTTTGTGCATACAACGGCAGAATTGGATTGACCATAGAAGCCCCGACCAATTGGACAAAAACAATCAGGAGAATCGTCAATAGACGACGATCCATGGTACGAAGACGATTAATCAAAATAGAATAGCCTTATCTTTTTGGGAAACAGACGATAATGATACGCCAAATATCCAAAGTTTACAGTTGGGATTCTTTTAATTTGTAATTCAATACCAAACGTTTATGAAAGCTCATGTAAACAGGTGCTATAGTCGTTGCAAATTTACATTGAGGTCATTACATGAAAGATCATTATCTGACTATAGATGGTCATACAATTGTCGCACATGAGTATAACCCTGATGCCAAGACTGTACCTTTGGTGTTTATTCATGGAATCAACGGTATCATCTACTTCTGGAAACCGATGCAACCACCCACGATTTTGCAGGAGTATAACTGGTTCACCTTGAGTTTACCCGGACATTATCCTGCATCACTACCAGATGACTTTCAGGAACAACTAACGCCCGAGATGATTGGGAATATTCTGTCGCAGGCTTTGCAGCAACTCCTCGGCGACGAAGCAGCAATTATTATAGGGCATTCAACGGGTGGATTTGCAGCATTTTGTATCGCTCATCATGCACCAAATCTAGTAAAACAATTGGTCATTGTTGATGGGTTTGTGAACGGGTATTGGCGTGGAACGTTACGAATATCTCAGATGATCGCCAATTTACCAGTATTTGCACATGAATTATTTCGCCTCAATTTCTGGCTAGGCACGTTCAATTATTCTATTTTCAAGGCAGTATACCTATCTTATGCAACTGACAAAAAAGCAGTCAAAGCCTTTCCTGATTTTGAAGCCCATGCACGCGAATCATTTGAGTATGCTAGCCAACACAATGCCAGCAGCTTGGAACATTACTATCGGGTGATGCCATCCACGGATATTACAAACTGGCTTAGTTCAATTAATAAACCTGTCAATATCATTCATGGGACAGAGGATGGCATCATTCTACCAAGTCATGCAGAGCATCTGCACACAAATTTGTCTAATAACACGTTGACATGGATCGATGGCAGTGGTCATTTACCAATGTTAGAGCGTCCGCAAGCCTATCAAAATGCATTGATGTCAGCAATTTTGGAATCACCATAGGAATAACAACTTATCATTGCACGTATCCAATGTTACACTGTGCCGATATTGAATCATCATCATGGAGTAGATCAACATGGCAACCACACTTTATCTCATGCGACACGGCGAAGTCCATAATCCAACACAAATTTTGTACGGTCGATTACCCGATTTTTTTCTGAGTGACGAAGGTATTCGACAAGCACACGCTGCTGGAGAGTGGTTAAAAGATAAAAATATCAGCCACATCTACTGCAGCCCGATGGATCGTACTAAACAAACAGCTGGTATCGTCGCTGAATATCAAACAGACCTAACCCCCGAAGTTGATGAGCGCATCATCGAAATTATGACTCCCCACGAAGGTCGCCCAATAGCGGAATTGGAAGCGATCAATTGGGCGATATACGATGGTAACGAACCACCCTATGAAATACCTGAAACTGTTCTAGACCGTGTCCATAACTTCTTTGAGTATCTCCTAGAAAAACATCCCGATGAAGCAGTTATTGCAGTTGCGCATGGCGATATTCTCGTATTCCCATGGTTGCATGCACACGGGGTTGATACGCCACAAGCAGAAATGAAAGACACCCTAGCAACCTATAATTTGCCTGAAGCCTATCCAGCAACAGCATCGATTATGACTTTTACGTTGACAGATTCGCCACGTAAGGTTCGCCCATCAACCAGTTACATCCGCCCATACTAAAATAGGTCATTAAGAAGGGGCTTATATGCCCCCACATTTATTTATCCCACAATGGCGTGAATGGATTATTTTCGTTCCATAGCGCTTTTGCTTCTTCAATACGATCCCGCTGCACGTCAACACCAATGCCAATACCATCAGGAACAGATAACGTACTATCGTCGTTAAGCACAAATGGTGGTTCGGTAATATCAGGATCAAAGTAGCGATTTGTCGCAGAAATATCACTGGGTAACGTCACGCCCGGTAACGATGCAAACGCAACATTTGCTGCACGCCCAATACCCGTTTCCAGCATGCCTCCAACCCAGAGCGGATTATCATTTTCGACACATAATTCGTACAATTTAAGACTTTCAGCATAACCACCCACACGAGTTGGTTTAAGATTGAGGATTTTCCCCGCACCTAATGCAAGCGCAATTTGCCAGTCATGAGCGGAATAGATACTTTCATCTAAACAGATAGGGGTCTCGATTTGAGGTTGTAATTTACTGTGTTCATAAATGTCATCATAAGACAGTGGTTGTTCAATCATAATGAGATTAAACTGATCAAGTTTTTTCAAATGCTCAGTATCTTCTAAGGTATAAGCACTATTTGCATCCAGCATCAGCATAATATCAGGAAAGTGCTCACGGACAGCCTGTGCAACTTCAATATCCCAACCTGGTGCAATCTTGAGTTTGATCCGTTTGTAGCCCTCGTCGACACGTTTTTTTATGATCGCAATTTGTTCTTCAATTGTATCCTGAATACCAATACTAACACCTGCAACAATTGAGTCGCGAGGCGTGTGTCCCTCCGGTAAATGATGAGCAAAATAATCAGCAAGGCGCATATCATTTGCCTTGGCTAACACATCCCAAATAGCTGACTCAATTCCTGCATGGGCATGGTGATTACCACGAACAGATTCAACGAGTGCATGCACTTCAGTGGGAGATGAAATTGTTTTGCCAATCAACTTAGGAATCAAGAAGTCACGAGTGATATGGAGTGCCGTCAGTACCGTCTCTGCTCCGTAAGAGGGCTTAGTTTTGAGAGCAGTTTCCCCCCATCCCGTAAGACCAGACTCGGTCACCACCTCTATAATGATAGCTGACTTATATGGTTCAGCACCAAAACTTGTTTTGAGTAACTCAACAAGTGGTAAAGCAATTACATGATATTTAATGTCTTTAATTGTGACCGACTTCAAAATAGAACTCCTTATGCAATCAACCGTTAAAAACTTAATTGTAACGATGAAATTAAGTCAAGCCTATAGATTTTTACGAAAACAACAATCTTTATGAATGAAACATAAAAACATGTATAAAATATATAAAGAAATTAAATTGGTTGTTGTGTGAAATACCTAAAGCATGATATAGTATTTCTGTGTGGCGTTAACTAAATAAGGAGTAACATCGTGGAGAATATGAACTTCACCGCAGATATTGTACATAAGCAACGTGCTCATGATCTTCAAGAAGAAGCTCGCATTGAGCGTTTCCTCCAAGATAAGAAAAATCGTGACGAAAAAGATTGGCTGCAACGTCGTCTTCGTCGTAACCGCAAAAACAAATAACGGACAAAACTAACTATTGAGAGCCTCGCATTTTGCGGGGCTCTTTTGATTCTAGCTCTGTTTCGCCTGCCAATTATCAACAATCGAGTTCATATAAATCAGGTAATCACGTGCTTTCGGTGAATCTTCCGGTGGTGCCCAGACGGCACGTTGCTTATGGGTTTCAGCAACATAAGGTCCTTGGATAATCTCTAATAAAGCAGATGGTTTTAACGCAACAATGGAATGATAAGTGCGTGGAGGAATCTCCACAATCTTAATCGGTCCATTTTCGTCTAACGGTAGTACAGAATCAATTTCACCAATCTGATTAAATCGTAAGACAGCAACCTGCCCTTTTAGAATACTAAATAGCTCTACTTTGTCTGGATCTTCGTGTTTATGGGGTGGCACATAAGTCCCCGGTAAGACAGCATTCACCATACGTTGTACAGGTTCTTCATGTTGGTGTAGACGTAGAATTGCTCGTTTACGTTTTGATTTACTGGCTTGCCAAATAAGTTGCTCGATTTCCACTAGATTAATTGACCGCATATCGCCTCATTTTTATCTCAATCTACAAACTATTATAACCGAAAATAAACTTTTCCTGATAGGCAGTTAGTCCTTAATTCTATTTGCTGTTCAAGCATATCCCCCCTATAATGCGAGGCATCTATAAAACGGATGTATAACCAATGAAACAACTAACCTTGATGTTCTGTGTAATTGCGTGTCTCTCTTTATCTCCGATTGCTTCAGCACAAGAGACAACACAACCAGACTTTAACACCAATACATGGAACATTTTCATCGAACGTGATACCCCTACCGAGAATACAGATACACTGCTATTTGTTGATATCTTAACGGGAGAAACTATATCAGTGGAAACGCAAGGGGAACGGTACACACCATTAAATAACAGTGTTATTTACTTTGATGTTGTAGAAAATCAAGTCAAAATCACCGACCCAGAGCGTACGCCTCAAAATCATCCATTTATCACACTGCCAGCTGATGCTCAACGTATCGATTGGGTCGTTTCCAAAGACTATAAATGGGTTGCATGGACGGTCACATGGGTACAAGACACAATACTCACAACCACAACATTCCTTGCTGATAGTACAGGCAGTAACATCGATGAGGTACTCGTTGATGGTCCACGTGAAAATGTTCGTGCAATGCCCATTGCTTTCAGTGATGATAACAGTGTGTTATATATGGATACCCATCCCGATGGCATCAGCCAATTTGCCCCCTATACACAATACGCGGGACTATTCTCCTTAGACCTCATTACAGGCGAAATCGCAGCCTTACCGGGCGAACCAGCCTGTTTTTGTGGTGCGGGATTTGGTTCCGGCATGTTATTGCGATTGTCACTTAACAGCAATCTAGACGGCTTTGATGTCAATGTTTATAGCGTGGATGGAGGCGAACCGCGTACAATCTCTGCAATTACCCGCCGTAATTACACACAAGCTGGTGATGTACTTGTCAGCGATGATGGCAATTATGCAGTATATGCTCTATCACAAGTGGGTGGATTTGGTACAGTTGAGCAAATCGTACGTACAGTTTTTATTCTTGTCGATTTGCTAACTTTAGAACAAGAAATTATCAACAACCCCATCACAACCTTCGTTCATCCAGTCGCATGGACAGAGGATAATACAGCACTTCTATTCACCAGCAATCAACAAAATGGTACATGGAAAATTAATCTTGATGATGGACGTTTGGTCAAGGTTGCGAATGCCACATACATTGGTCGTCTTCGCAACCTGACCGATTAGAGGTTATGCAGGTGATGTTTCGATTGCGGGTTTGTGTGCCCATTCCCAGACAGCTTCGGCAATTTCCCAAACGGCATTAGGGCGAGCAATTCGCCGTGCATTCTCAGTTCGCTGAGCTAGATTTTCAGGGGATTCAGATAACCATTGGGCGACAGTTTCAGCAACTTTTTCAGGCTTTGGTTCGAATACCCCAGCATCGTTTTCGACCACAAGCTTGACATTACCAACTTCCTGACCAGGAATGCGATCGCTAATAATCATAGGCAATCCAGCGATAGCAGCTTCCATAATTGTCGACGGTCCGGCTTTCGTCACAATGATGTCTGATGCCGCCATGATTCGTGGCATTTCATAATGATTGCTTACATATCCAAATATTTTGTGTGAGGTTTGCCAGTCACGGGCTTCAAGCTTGTCCTTGAGGTCTTCGTTACGTCCGGCAATGACGATAATTTGCGCATTCATCTGTTTTGCATCAAGTGCTTGAACCATTTTAAAGATAGATCCCATACCATCACTACCCGCTACCATCATCACAGCAGGCAAATCAGGATCAAATCCAAATTCGGCACGCGCTTCCTGACGGGTCGTCATCGAGTCGATAAAATGAGGATTAACAGGTAGCCCTGTGATTTGCATCTGATCAGGTGACATACCTAGCTTAACCCCACGGCGATATGCTTCTTCGGTCGGGACAAAACAATAATCTACACGAGTGTCATACCAGAGGGAGGGTGTCGTTACTAAGTCGGTGACAACGGTCAAGAATGGCGGGCGCTCTTCAAAACTTAAGAATGCACGAAAAGTGGGATTGGCAATGACAGAATGCGTACAAACTACAACATCAGCAGGATGTTCGCGCACAATTCGTTGTAGATTCTTCTTGTTGTTCATGTAAATAATTTGCCGAATAATTTGTGATCGTCGTTTACCATCCGTACTATGGTAAAGTAATCCCCACAATTTCTTCGAATTATTGACGACCATCGGATAAATTTCTGGTTGTTTATTGAGAGGCCATTTACATTCACGGAATACATCAACATCATCAAACTCAACTTGATCGCCATATTTTATGCGCATGGCATCCCGTATCGCCTGAAATGAGGAACGATGTCCCCCACCGGTATCCGAGAATAAAAACAATACTCGCTTAGTCACGCTATGTCTTCCCTTTACTTATTTAATCTGAGTCAGGATAGAGTTATATACATCAACAATATCCACTTCCGCAGATTGTGCATTCCCCCTAATTACAGATTGTTGTTGATGGTAAAACCTGAACAACTCTACTTTATCATTAATTGTTCATAAAATAATTGACAAATTTCTGTCATTCTAACACAACATAGTGTAACTGTAAGTATCATAGCAATCGTTAAACAAACACACTATCTTCTCATACATCTGCAATATGGTGTATATTGAGAGGAGTTGAATGTAAATAGCGAGAAAATAACCTATGCTACTGTTTGGTAATTTCCACCCAATCTCCTTCCTCATAACTTTACTTGTGGTTGGTCTCGGTATGTCCGTCCACGAATTTGCTCATAATTATGTCGGCTGGAAAATGGGCGACCCCGTTCCTAAGTCACAAGGTCGGTTGACACTCAACCCACTTGTCCACATCAACTGGGTTGGTTTTCTAATGTTTGTGATTATTGGTTTTGGTCCGTTAGGTTCAGCACCAATTTCAGCACAACGTATGCGCGACCCACGTTGGGGGTATTTAGCAGCAGTTGCTGCAGGCCCATTCTCTAATCTCGGATTAGCCATTGTAAGTGCGATACTTTTACGCATCTTTAACTGGAGCGGACTTGGCGCACAAGCCTATATTTCATCAGGTTTTACAGCTGGTTTTGCGTCCGTAATTTCAGCATTTTTATTTGCGATGGTATTTTGGAATGTATTATTGTTTGTCTTCAATCTTATTCCTTTGTTCCCGATTGATGGCTGGCATATTGTCTTAACACTACTACCAGGTACATGGCTTAACCGGATGCAGATTCCTGTATTTATTCAACAAAATATGCGTCCATTAGCAGCATTTCTCGCTCGCCCCGCATTCAAATGGAGTGATTGGCGACAAATCAGTTACTATGTATTCTTTGGTTTGATTCTACTATCCTTCGTACCAATTCCGGGATTCCCATCACCACTTGGAATCATCATTACGCAACCAACATTCGCTATAATCGGTGCGCTTCTTGGTTAAATCGTGACTTCAACAACACAACGAATCCAGCAGGGCGTTCGTGCCTTGCTGGCATTTGCAACCCCTCTAGACTCAGACCTTGCCCAACAGTATTTATCTCCAGCGGAATTTGATGCATTCCAACAAATGGCGCGTGCAGAACAACTCCATAGTTTGAATGTCTTACGAGATGTGCTAGCCCAATTAGAAGAAACACCTGACCCATTGGCCGTTGCAGCGTTACTTCATGATGTTGGTAAGTCTCGGTATCACTTAGCTGTCTGGCAAAAGACCATATCCGTCCTGATGAAACAATTCGCACCCACTCTTGTCGCTCGTATCAATCAAAGTGAAAGATTAACTTTCTGGAGCGCACCCTTCATTGTCAGAGAAAAACATCCCCAATGGAGTGCGGACATTCTAGAAACCTGTGAATCTGACCCAATAGCCACTTGGCTTGTTTTACATCATCAAGAATCTGCAAAAATATATCAGAATCACCCTAATTACCCCTTACTTGTGCGCTTACAACAAGCAGACAATGCAAATTAATGCCTTCATAATCTGATTATGCTTAACTAGGAGCGGACAGAGTTGGCTATGGAAACAATATAATACCCTAAGCTATAGTTAGATTTTGCAATTGGAAGTATTTAATAAGGAGATAATGATGGCAGAACTTTTAGTTGCCATTTTAGGATTAGACAGACTCGGTATATCGGTTGCAATGCGCCTCAAAAATTATATGGAAAAAGGCGGGCAACACCAGTTTACGATTGTGGGCTATGATAACCGTGATGATTACGAAAAACCTGCCCGCAAACAAAACGTAATCGATAAGGTCGAACGTAAGCCTTTCGATGCGGTGCGTGATGCTGATGTTGTTATTATGAACCTACCCTATGAAGATGTAAAAGTTGGGTACGAAATCATAAAAGATGACTTACGCGATGGTGTGGTCGTCCTTGATACATCTGTTATCAAACAACCTTCCCTCGGTTGGGCAAAGAAATATCTGACCGAAGAGCATCATGTGATTGGCTTTACCCCACTGATTAATGCCGACTATATGCTGGAACACTCACTCAGTCCTGAAGATGGATCTGAAGATTATTTCCACAACAGCACCATCTATTTGACGCCATCAGTTTCGAGCATTAGAGAAGCGGTCGATCTAGCTGTCAATTTTTCAATTATACTCGGTGGGAAACCGCATTTTCTCGATCCAGCAGAGCATGATAGCTTGACAACACTCACTGAGGAAATGCCCCAACTTCTGAGTATTGCGACTTATTATAGTGCAATGAAGCACAACGCTTGGCAAGATGCACAACGCCTGACAAATCCACCGTTTAATGTGCTAACACGTTATCTACTCACGCATCATCCCGATGCCCTGCGTGATGAGTGGATAGCCAACAGTGATAATCTCACCCGCGCGATTGATGATATGATGGCGACACTTAGAGAAGTCCGTGAACGCCTCGCAGAAAAAGATTCTGACGCTATCGAAGCATTTATTATCGAAGCCTCCGATGATTATCAAGTATGGATTAACAAACGCCACAATAGTGAATGGGAAGATAAACCCAACAGCAACCTCAAAATCGAAAATTCGATTGCAGGTAATCTACTCGGTGGATCAATAACTAAACGTCTCTTTAGTAACAAAGACGACAAGTAATCACGTAAATCAGATAGTCATCCTACTATGGGTGGCTATCTCATAATTTTATATTTGGGACAAATGTCCTGTCCTCACATAGCAATTTCCCATACACTGACTTCATATACACTACACAGATATAGGTCAAAAAATGAATTCAAGTATAACAATTGGGTTGTTGGTCGCACTGGGTGCAGGAATGGCTATCGGTATCCAAGGGACATTCATTAATTTACTCGGTCAGAGCATGAGTCCGCTACGTGGTGGATTTGCAGTACATTTTAGTGGCGCGATTGTTGGGGCAGTGATGATTGGCTTTGTGATGTTGACTAACCCCAATTTTAAAGCGTTACAAATCACACCAAGCATCATATTCTATAGTTTAATTGCTGGATTATTTGGCATGTTAATTGTGATGGGTGTTGCGTTTTCGTTCCCGCGCATTGGTCAAGTCGCCGGACAAGCCTCCATTATCATCGCGCAATTAAGTATTGCCTTGATCGTTGATACGTTTGCATTAGCAGGTGGAGAACCTCTCCCACTCGATAGACAACGCATTCTCGGTCTCATTATCGTAGCAGTTGGAACATATCTGCTTTTACCGCAACAAAATCAATAATTTGTGGTGTTATGGTTCCGTTGAATTTAAACATTAACAATTTCACGAAATAACATGACAAAACAGTTCCTATTTACTTGTCGAAATAGCACAATGAATCGTTGGGAAATCGTTGGGTTTACTTAGAATCAGCGTAAGGATTGTCAAAATCTGCTGATAACTATAGCCAATCTAAAATTTCTAATGCAAATTGTTTGACCCATGCCAACAAATCGTATAAAGTTGATACATGAAAAAGTTATTTTCCTAAATTTTTAGGTAAAAGACCCCAATCGTTATTGTAAGTTGAGGAGGCTCTCAAACATGAAACATAAAAGTCACATTGCAATTCGCCTTCTCGTCGTGTTGGCATTAGCACTCACTTCGGTTGTTGCATTCGCACAAGATGAAACCGAAGATTCCTCCACGGCGATTCCATTCATCGGTGTTCGTTTTTTCGAAGCTAACGACGGTGTTCTGGTCACAGGCATTATTGGTAACACACCTGCGGCAACTATTGATTTAACAGCAGGCGATGTTATTACGGCTGTTAATGATGATGCAGTTGATGCACTATCCGTCCAAGAAGTTGTCTGGCGTTATGATGCTACTGATACAGTTACCCTTAGTGTAGACCGTGATGGCGATACTTTTGAACAAGACATCACATTAATGGAACGCCCTTACGATCTATTCAGCAACCCACTCTACGATATCCCATTTGACCTCTCTACAATTGGTTTAGTTGTCAGCAGTGTTGATGGCGATATTATGGTTGTTGATACAGTCGCTGGTTCACAAGCAGATGATGCAGGTTTCCAAGTTGGTGATTTTGTCACCCGTGTTGATGGTGATTACGTAGACACAATTGGTGAAGCTGCTGTTGCAATGTCTGACCTTGACTATGGTGATGAAGCAGTCTTCCAAGTCATGCGCGAAAATCGTCGTATTATCATTCGCATCATCATCAGAGATATGAACACCACGCCTCGTCAGTTTGAAATCACCTCAACCTACCAAGGCGAAGGTATCACCCTCGGTTATGCTGAAGATGTGATCCAAGTTCAGACATTGAGTGGCAGTCATACACTTTACGAAATTGGTTTGCGTCCTAATGACATCATCACAACTGTAAATGGTGACCCTGTCAACGAACTCAGCAATATCTTTGCAAGTGACGGAATCAATTTGACAGTTGAACGGACTGATGGTGTATATTTCTTTAATGTTCCAACTTCAATTGCTCCACTCTTGATGTTTGGTCTCGATGCCCCACAAACACAAGAAGCTGGTGAATGGCTTGGTCTACATGAAAAACAAGTCACACTTGGCGTTCGTTATATGCAACTTGAGCCTAACAGCCCATACTTCGCAGGCACAAGTGTAACCAATGGTGCATATATTGTCGAAACCATCGCAGGACTCCCAGCAGCACAAGCTGGTGTACAAGCTGGTGATATCATCATCGCAATTGACGGTGTAAACACCACAATGGAACTTGACCTCCGTAATGTAATTTACACACACCAACCAGGTCAACAAGTGACACTCGAAATTCTCCGCAACGGTGAAATTATCGAACTTGATGTAGTTCTACGTGTAGCAACATCCTAAGTCACATCCACATAGAATTTTCTACAGAAGCCCCTGTCAACTGACGGGGGCATAAGCATCAAGTTAAGCAAAA
>DIYL01000053.1:0-47571 GCA_002428985.1 Anaerolineales bacterium UBA6055
AAAGATAATCAACTGAAATTACGCTAAGACATTGAAGATTGGTTTGCTTATGGCGACCAACACGACTTTAACCAGATGAATTGTGACCAGGACACGCAAGTGAGTAAAACCAGTGGGCGGGTTGAAATCCGTAGATGTTGGGCTATTGCTGATCCCATAGCAATGGCGCATATCCGACACTATGAGGGGTGGGCTGATTTACAAACAATTATCCGAATTGAGCGCGAAACTCATGTGAATGACACGGTTTCTCACGATATAGCATACTATATCAGTAGTCTATCCAACGATGCGCAGTGCATTTTAGAAGCCACACGACACCACTGGGCAATTGAGAATAGCTTTCATTGGGTGCTTGATATGACTTTTCGAGAAGATGAATCACGTATTCGACAAGGTGATAGCCCACAGAATATGGCGGTATTGAGACATATAGCTCTCAATATCCTCAAACAAGATAACACCAAAAGTAGTTTGAGACAGAAACGCTTTCGTGCTGGACTAGATGATTCTTTTATGCTCAAGCTACTTAGCCAGATTTGATCCGATTACCGTGATCACTAGATTTGTAAGATAATACGCAGTCATCAATCTTGTGTTATAATATGCACCGTTGAAAAGGAAAGCACATGGCATTTGAATTTGAAGTAATTGCAACAGATGGTAACGCACGCGCAGGGATTTTACATACTCCCCACGGTGACATCCCCACACCAATCTTTGCACCTGTTGGAACATTAGCCACCGTCAAAGCTGTCCCACCACGTGACCTTGAAGAGTTAAATGCAAGCCTTGTTCTCTCCAATACATATCATTTGTTCCTACGTCCAGGTGATGAACTCGTTCACGACATGGGCGGGCTACACAACTTCATGCGCTGGAACGGACCAATCCTAACAGATTCTGGTGGTTTCCAAGTTTTTAGCTTAACTGACATCAACAAAATTGATGAAGATGGTGTTACGTTCAAGAGTCATCTCGACGGCAGTATGAAACGACTAACACCGGAAGTATCAATGAAAATTCAACAAAATCTTGGTGCAGACATAATCATGGCATTTGACCACTGCCCACCACCAAAAGACCGAGCGACTGTCGAACAAGCAGTTGATCGTACCCATCGTTGGTTAGAGCGTTGTCGTGAAGCACATCCGGATGACGAAACCCAAGCTTTATTTGGGATCGTACAGGGTGGTATTTATCCTGATCTTCGCGAAAAATCGGCTAAGTTCGTGACTAATATCGACCTCAAAGGGTATGCTATTGGCGGTCTAGCAGTGGGCGAAACTAAACCTGAAATGTATGCTACGCTCGACCATACTATGCCATATATGCCAAACGAGAAACCGCGTTATTTGATGGGCGTTGGTGACCCTGATGACCTCGTCGAAGCGATTATGCGCGGCATTGACATATTTGATTGTGTGATACCAACCCGACTAGCGCGACATGGTGCGGCATTCACCCATGATGGGCGGATTAACCTGCGTAATGCCAAATTCAAAATGCAAGAAGAACCAATTGATTCAGAGCTCGACAATTACGCAACAAACTTCTCACGTGGTTATATACGACATCTTGTTGTCGCTAAAGAATTACTCGCACATTACCTCATCAGCATACACAACATAGACTTTCTCATTAGTCATACGCACAAAATGCGTCAAGCGATTATTGATGGTCGATTACAAGAGTATGCCGATACATTTCTGTCACGTTATCTACAAAGTGACTCAACTGATAGTTAGGCGATACCATCTATGAAACGGGTACGCAACACCCTCGCAGTTCTCGCATTTACAACACTCTTTGGATGTGCTGTAGAATCTCCTGCATCAACCCCAACAATCGAGCAAATTGACCTCATGCTAGAAACAACCCACACAACACACCCCCTCACCCGTGAATTGACCCATAAATTTACAGATACGCGCCCTGAATTTCACATTGAGATCAACACACAATCCTACAACACACTGATAGACCAGCTAGAAAATGGACAGATTGATTACTTCATGAGTCATTATGTGCCTGTACAAGATAATGTATGGGCAGCGCCTATGGCACAAGATGGTTTAATATTGATTGTCAATCAGAGGAATCCGGTTGATGATCTATCTGACGAACAAGTACGAGGGATATTTAACGGGCAACTTCCACAATGGAATACAATAAATGGTAACGCACAACCCATTATTCCACTAACCTACCCAGAGTCTAACGATATTTATCATGAATTTCATCGACTCGTCATGGGACGACAACAGATTACAAGTAATGCTCAAGTTGTCCCCAATATCTCAGCAATGATTGAGCAAGTTAATTCGATACCGAATGCTATCGGATATATCCCATTCAGTTATCATATGGACAGTGTGCGATCATTAAGTATTAATGGCATTATGCCCACAAGATCGAATTTAATTGAGCATATTTATCCGCTACGAACAACAATTTTTGTTGTAGGGAGACACGAACCACCACCAACCTTTCGAGCATTTTTTAGTTGGGTTCAAAGTCTAGAAGGGCAACAAGCTTTGGGGCAAGAATATATACCCTTACCCTAGAGCTAAACCAGAAAATAAGATAACAACCAGAAAAATGCTAAAGCCATCATACCGATATACGACAAATCACGATAGAACCGTAATTGCGACCGTCGCTTTTGCATCAATAACTCCGACTCACGCAAGCGATGCAATGCACCAGCTGCCTGCCAATTATTCGGATTGATGCGTAAGACATTATCCAAACAGACAATACTCTGATCCAAGTTATCGACCACCACACTCATCCATAACCATGCGTCCTCTGAATCGCTATCTTCACGTATAATACTCTTTAGTAAGCGGCGGGCTTCATCTGTCTCATTTGTTTTGATTAATTCGATAGCATCCAAAAGTCGTTCCACACGATCAGTCGCAACATAATCTGTCATAATGGCATGTCCTAATCGACCATCACACCTGCAAATACACTGTCTTCATCCACTATATCACGATCTGGAACAGGATAAACTCGGGTAAATCCCTGTTTAGTATATAAGATATTTTGCAACCATTTGGCGGTACGCGTGATGCGACCACCACCCTGACTTTCGTGGCAGATGCTAGATGCTTCCCAAATATCCATATAATCAGAGATTGGAATCCGTGTATGTACGGGCTCAATATGATCAAGAATTTTGACCATATCAATATCATGATTCCGCCCCATACGGCGTGGGTCTTGTCCTTTTAATCTTGTGTGCCAGATTCGCATTTGTAATGTAATTTTGGGGAACGAATTATAGTATAATTTTTGAGGTCGATAGGGTGCAAGTCCATCCACATCAAACTGGCTATCATTAGCACATTCAAAGGCTTTCTCAGTCGCCCGCTGAATAGCAATATGATCAGGATGTCCATATCCACCATATTTATTGAATGTCACGACAACGTGTGGGCGTATTTGACGGATGACTCTTGTCACATCGCGAGTCACTTTTTCAGGATTGGTCTCCCATTGTGTCCAGAGTGATTCAGGATGCTTAGATGTTTCACTACCCATCATGCCACTGTCACGATAGCCAAGCAAAAACATCTCCTTAAACTTTAGAACCTTATTTGCGCAATGCAACTCACTTAAACGTAGTTCTGCCACACTACTGTACTTATCTTTCATGCTTTCCGGTACAGTACCCACATCACCATTTGTAGCACAAATTAAGTAAACCTCTACCCCTTCTTCAACCCATTTACCAATTGCCGCACCCAAGCCAAAGCTTTCATCATCGGGGTGTGCAAAACTAATTAATAATCGGCGATTTGCCATATTCTTCTCCCAACTTGTACTTTCTTAGTCGAATTCCATAGATCGTAACGTTCATGTCCTGAGTCAATCTATACATAAATCTTACATGTTTACTACTTCAGGTATGTTTCCTATCAACAATCAATAGTGTTCTAGGCTACCATCACAAGCTAATGAATCTCAACACCTGAATCAGATACCCTACGATTTACCAATTATTCAGAGTGTCCCTTGTGTAAGTCGTCATGTGTTCAATATACTATGGCGTGTTTTGCAAAAGATGAACAGTAATTGAGGAATTCATGCGTCGAATTTTAGGTAGTCTATTTATTATCCTCAGCCTCACCAGCCTATTTTGGTCAAGCGCGGTCACAGGACAAAGTATTTTTGCCACCAATACACCTGTAGGTGATACAAACAATTCTGTTGAACAACCTGCCCCGAATACTCCAACAACCGAACCTGATAATCCTGTTAATCAGTCCGCACCCAACACACCAACTGAATCAGCTGATACAGCAACTGACCAACTTGCACCTAACACCCCAACTGAATCGGCCGAAGAGACTGAAGAAGATAATAGTGACAACGATACCAATTCCAACTCGTTCACTACCAATACACCTGAATTACCAAGTGAAACACCAACGCCGACTGAAACAGCAACAGCATCTAATACACCAACAAATACACCAACCCATACGGTGACACCTTCACCAACAGTCACCCCATCACTAACAGTGACCCCGTCGCCTACAATTACACCATCTAATACACCCACGCCGACGGAAACCTTTACACCAACATTTACACCGACTGCAACGTTTACACCGACCAATACACCGACACCAACACCAACACCCATCGGACCGTTTTTCTATCCTGAGGGCATTAATCCACTGACTGGGCAAATGTACCCTAATGAAGAAGCAGTAGCACGACGCAACTTGATTGTAAAAATTTCTAATTTCCCACCAGTTGTCCGTCCACAACATGGCGTCAATGAAGCGGATATTGTCTTTGAATATGAGGCAGAAGGTGGTGTAACCCGTTTCGCAGCGATTTACCGCAATAATGCTCCGGAACGCGTCGGATCTATCCGTAGTGCGCGTCTATTGGATATGGAACTCGTCACAATGTATGAAGCCCTACTCGCATATTCGGGTACTAGCGAACCTATTCAAGAGCTCTTACTCGACTCAGACTTCAAATTCCAACTGATCTCGCCGTCCATCGGTGATAACTGTGAAAATGCAGGCTTCTGTCGAGATAATTCATTAATTGACGAACGCGCATTCGAGCACACACTATTCGGCGATACAACTAAAATGTGGGAGGTCGCAACCCGTCGTAATGTTAACACAGGTTATCGTGCCCTAGGGTTTGCATTTAATGACGAGCCGAGCGAAGGCGGTACACCAGCAACCGATATTTTCATCAACTGGTTTGGTCAAACTGATGCACGCTGGCAATTTGACGAAGAAACCGGACGTTATCTACGCTACACCGATAGCATCGCTCATTTTGATGCGGCTGATGGCGAACAATTATGGACAGATAACCTTGTGATTTTAGAAGTTCCACACAACCGTCGTCCCGACTTGTTTGCACCAGGGGTAAATTATGAATCACTCGAAGTTGCCCTATGGGATCAAGGTCGCGCCTATGTTATCCGTGATGGCGAATATTACGTTGGTTTCTGGCGTAGACGGAATATGGAACCCGGTGAAGCTTTACAACTTATCTTTGGTGACAATACACCGATTATGCTCAAACCGGGACGTACATGGTTAGCTGTCACCCGTTTCTTAGGCGATTCCCTTATTAGCGATGAACTCTTGGATATGCCAGCAACAATGACAGCCATCGCCCAAACCCCAACCTTAACACCAATTCCGCAATCATCAGATTAGCTATTCACACCACAAACCACAAAATTTTACAGAACAGCATCCAGAACGGGTGCTGTTTTTATATCCAATTTTTCCGGATTGGACATGGCACAGATACACGCCACCTCATAGGCTAAAACTATAGCCATCACTCATGAGGAGACTATCATGAAAAAGAATTCGGAATTATATGATTTCACGCAAACGCTACAAGGCGTGATATACCAAGCAGGCATGAAGCATTATGCTCAAACTAAACCAGATGACCAAAAATCGCCTCAATTAGACTATCCACCCATTATGAACATACGTCAGGGATATGCTGAAAGTGTCGGTTGGATGATGGTACAACTGTATGAATTTCATCCGGAGCCGCTGACAGTCGAAAAATTTCGGGTACGCGCTGTTTACTCCGCACCGCGTTTATCACAAGCACTCTTAGAATTGATAGCATCCGAAGGGTGGGCAAACCGCGATGGAGAAGCCTATACACTTACGGATACAGGACTCAATTTTATACAGAGTTTACTAAATCGACGCAGTGAAACATTTCAAAATTTCTACCCACTAACCAAAGACAAACTCACCCAAATATTAGAGTACAGCAATCGCATCTTTGACTATGCAATCGACAAAAATTCAGAGCAAGCTACTTGGTGTTTACGCCATTCACAAAATCGTAAACCAATCAATGGATCGGAGATCGGTCAATTGATCCATGTCTCTAGTGATTACAATGCGTGGCGTGATGATTGCCATATGCAAGCCTACACGGCACAACATGTAGATGGGATGACATGGGAAGCATTCACATTTGTCGATAAAGAACAAACACAAACAGCGGGGACATTATTTGATGCGTTGGGATATCGCGGTTGGACAGTGAATGAATGGCAACATGCACTTGATAGACTCTGTCAACTTGGATGGATCACACGATTAGGCGAAACATACATATCCACCGAACTAGGAAAAACTATCCGTAAATCAATTGAAGAGCAAACCGATGCACTATTTTTCTCCTCATGGGCGAGATTATCCGAAGAAGAGCAAGCAAACTATATCAACTTGCTAATAGAATTACAGGATGCTTGCAATCGTATTTTAAGCGACGATTCCGTAGATCAATCGTAGTCCAAACAACCATAGGATGCTGTTGACCCGCACCACAATAACACTTACCATAGTTGGAAGTCTGTAATTGTATATTGAGGAGTTGGCGTTGAAGCGCGCAATCCAAGGATTTTTTCTCGGTTTTATTGTCTTTACATTTTCGCTTGCTGTTGTTGGTGGATTCTTGTTTATCGTCACAGGCGGTGATATTGTCAATATGGCACGGACAGCTTATATTAGTCTCTCGCTTGCTGGACGGCAGGGTGAACTAGATACGCCTTTTGGGACAAATGAAGAAGTCACCCGTTTCGAAATTCCGCTTGGTACATCAACAATCGCCATCAGCGAAGCCCTTGTATCAGCCAACCTCATCACTGACGCTGAACTGTTCGTGGATTATGCGCGTGTCCAAGGGTTTGATCGACGCTTTGAAGCAGGTGTCTATTTCCTCAACCAAACCCAGACAATCCCAGAAATTGCTTTAATTCTGACAGATTCAAGCAAGAGTTTTATTCCCTTCCGTACATTAGAAGGCTCACGGATTGAAGAAGTCGCCAATCTTATTGACGGTAACAACCTATTCAGTTTCACTGGAGATGAGTTCCTAGCATTGGTCAACGGGGGAACACCTATACCCGCTGAATTTGCAGAATGGGCTGGCATTCCAGCAGGTGTATCACTGGAAGGGTTTATGTTCCCAGATACGTATCAATTGCCACCATCTATCACCGCCGAAGAATTACGAGATACCCTACTCGAAACATTTCGTGAACGTGTCGGTGATCGATTGCGTGATGATGCCGCTCTTGATGGTTACACGATTCGGGATATGGTCTCGCTAGCATCAATCATTGAACGTGAAGCTGTCCATGCAGACGAACATCCTCTAATATCTAGTGTATATCGTAATCGGTTGGATATTGATATGCTCCTACAAGCTGACCCGACGGTGCAATATGGCATTCAGGGTCTACGTGGCAGTTGGTGGCCTCGTATCACCCGTGCAGATTATCGTGGGATAGATTCGCCATATAACACTTATCTCTATAACGGTTTACCACCAGGTCCAATTGCTAGCCCAAGCCTATCAGCCATTCGTGCAGCAATCTATCCAGCCGAAAGTAGTTACTTTTATTTTCGAGCTAAATGTGACCGCTCCAACTATCACAATTTTGCCGCCACCTATGATGAGCATCAGCAAAATGGCTGTTAATTTTAAAACGGTTCGTGTAGGCTCTTATCTACTTTTTCTAACGCTAATATTTTCTGGTTGCAATGTTATACGTAGCAATGACATCGTCAAAATTGCTCTACTAGCACCATTCGAAGGACGTTACCGTGAAATTGGCTACAATGCCTTGTATTCCGTACAGCTTGCTATGTCAGATCAAAATATACAGGATATTCACTTATTGGCAGTTGATGATGGTGGCAGTATCGAAACAGCAGTTGATCGGATTGAGGCACTTAACCGTGATCCAGCAGTTGAAGCAATAATCGTATTGGGTCAATCTGCTTCGCATCCAACAGTTCAACAAGCAAATGATAAACCGCTCCTAATTGTAGGCTTTTGGGGACACACCCAATCAGATCCTGATACCCTAGTAGCGACTCATCCTGATATAGCTGAGCAAGTGACAACAAACGCCGCCATAACAATCATTGACTTAGGATCACAAACGGTTGGTGGTGACTTATATATGCTCGAACAAATGGCGGACATCCATACAAATCAAAATAACCTCATCGTCCTTAGTAGTAGCATAAAGCCGAGCGATGAATTCTATCAACGGTACATCGACAGTGACTTATATGTACCAGAGCCTAATTTACTCGCAACTCTGACTTATGATGTCACAGGGCTCATCCTTAAAGCGATTGCAAATCAAAACACCCCCGCAGATGTATCCTACGAGGGCATCAATGGAAATATATCATTTTCCGATGGCTATTGGTCAAATGCACCTATTTATCGTTATCGTTATGTTGAAGGCGGATGGATACAAATAGATTAAACATCAGTACCTTCAATCACACCATAGAATAATGGTAGTGGTTCAACTTGAGTTTCACTATAAGTCACACCTGTTTCAATCAATTTTTTGGCATCCTTAAGTGATGCGGCACTATTGGCATGAACCGTCATAAGCACATCACCTGTTTCGACTTTATCACCGACTGACGCATGAACTTCGATACCGACAGCAAAATCAATCGAGTCTTCCTTTTTAGCGCGTCCAGCACCTAATGCCAGCGAAGTCAACCCGACTTTATCGGCTAGAACCTCTCGAATATAACCAGATTGTGTTGCAGTGACTGTTTCAATAATGTCAGCTTTAGGCAATTTCGCTAGATTATCTAATTGCGAGACATCACCACTTTGTGCTTCAGTCATCTGACGGAAACGATCAAAACCACGACCACTCTTCAGGGCAACTTCAACCTCGTTGCGTGTTTCCTCAATATCCGCCCATTTGTCACCCTGTCCAGCCAACTGAAGCATGTAGGCAGCAACATCCACACAATGCGCATGGAAATCTGCAGGACCATCGCCTTGCAATGTCCGAACAGCCTCAGCAACTTCAAGTGCATTACCAACAGCCACTCCTAGCGGCTGATTCATATCCGACAATAATGCAACCATATCACGTCCTGCATCCACCCCAATCTGTACCATAATAGTCGCCAACTCACGGGCAGAATCGAGCGTTTTCATAAATGCACCATGTCCCAATTTCACATCTAGGACAATTCCATTAGCACCAGCCGCCAATTTTTTGCTCATAATACTACTGGCAATCAACGGAAGACTTTCAACTGTTCCTGTCACATCACGCAACGCGTATAATTTACCGTCAGCCGGAGCTAGTGATTTGGTCTGCCCCGCCAAGACTAAACCCGTCTCTTTTGCTAAGTGACGAAACTGTGATTCGCCGAGATTGACATTGAACCCAGCAATTGCTTCAAGTTTATCTAATGTCCCACCAGAAAATCCAAGTCCACGTCCACTCATCTTCGCAATTGGCACATTAAACGATGCAACCAGTGGTAACACAACAAGTGAGGTTTTGTCACCGACACCACCCGAGGAATGTTTATCAATGGCATAATCCACAATATCCGATAGATCGAGCATATCCCCAGACTCTGCCATCGCTAATGTTAAAGTGACAATCTCTTCACGCTCCATCCCTTTTAATAAGATTGCCATGAGTAATGCCGACACTTGGTAATCTGGAATGGTATCATTTGTATAATTTGTAATGAACCAGCGAATCTCGTCAGTCGATAGTGATTGACCGTCGCGCTTTTTCGCAATAAGATCAACAATACGCATGGTTAACTCAATCTCCTAAATGGTGCAGTAATTATGAATGAATGGATTATTATACTACTAGGCATGGTTATTTTCGCAGGGTTACATACATTGACTGCCAGCCAATCATTCAAACAACAAATTCGTCAACGGTTTAGTGACAGAGCTTACCATGGATTTTACCGTGCAATCTATAATATTGTTGCATTGATCAGTCTTGCTCCAGTGACCTTCGCTATTGGAATGAGCGACACCATCGTATGGCAAATCCCAGAATCGCAACAGGGGTTTATCACACTTTTTGTTGCGATTAGTACGATCGGCGCAGTTGGCATGCTCATTTCACTTATACAGATTGATCTACTACGATTCGCAGGTATCAAACAAGTTTGGGCATATCTATCGGGTGATGAATTACCCTTACGTGAAGAACCTTTACAGCGCAAAGGGTTGTATGAATGGGTACGTCACCCACTGTATTTTTTCGCATTATTGTCGCTGTGGTTTGTGCCAGTTATGACCGATTTACAACTGTTATTTACTGTGTTGGCGACTGCATATTTCATTATTGGCTCAAGATGGGAAGAGCAACGTATGGTTAATGCATTTGGGCAAGATTATGTCAACTATCAAGAATCTGTACCTTGGCTTATTCCATTTGTAAAATTTCGGTAAATTCTTGGATTTCTCGAAAGAAATCGGTAAGAACTCTTGAGTATTCAGGATGTGTAAGATAGGCTATTTTGTACTTTTTAATATATGAGAGGTATTTCCGTGACACAAAAAACAAAACGTAAAAATTCAGATAAACAAACGATGCTGATTATTGGTGGTGTTGTTGCTGCTGCAATAATTGTTGCTGCTGTATTTATTATCATGTCGAGCCAGAGTTCAATTAGCACGGTCTCTGTTGATTATTCAGAAATTCCCCAAGCGCGACAAGCTGATGGTGGTTTTGTTCTAGGTAATCCAGATGCACCTATTACGATTGTTGCATTTGAGGATTTCCTTTGTCCACACTGCCAACGCTATAAGTCCACTGTTGACCAGTTCATTGAACAATATGTTGTAACTGGCATGGCACGTTTTGAATATCGTTTCTTGCCGTCGGTAGATGCAATCTATTCACCACAAAGTGCCCAACTCGCTGAATGTGCCGAAATCATCCAACCAGGTTCATTCTGGCAAGCACACGATGTTATCTTTGATATTGCATCATCAGTACGCTTCAACAATAGTAGTGCTCGTGACTTCGCTGACCGCATGGATATCTCCTATGCAGAAATTCTAGAATGCTTGCCCGAAGCTGATCAATACCTTTCCGATACCCGACTGGCTGATCAACTTGGAGTAACGGGTACACCGACTGTTTTTGTGCAATATGGTGATAGCCGTCCACAGTTCAGCCAATTTGGTCAACAACCAACCTTCGAACAACTCAGCATTCTCGTCGAAACTGCTTCTCAGTAACATTTGATACAAATTTGAATCTATTTAAAACGGGTGATCTTAGTGTCACTCGTTTTTTGTTTTGACTAAGTTATCAATCTATAACGTTGAACGTATGTCTAAAATAGCAGTTCGGTGTAAAATAACCCCATTAGACGCTAGCTCATGGGAGATCAAATCTATGGCATTACCTAAGTTTTACAATCCAAATGATGTTGGCAGTTCTTTCATGCCAGATGTCAACAGTGCAGTTGATGCTGGGCGTAACCTCAACCTAGAATCCTCTACAGGTGATACATACCGTATTGCACTGGTACTTGTTGATATGCAGGTTGATTTTGTCCATCCTGATGGTGCGTTATATGTTCCAG
Source organism: Anaerolineales bacterium UBA6055 (assembly GCA_002428985.1). Taxonomy (GTDB): domain Bacteria; phylum Chloroflexota; class Anaerolineae; order Aggregatilineales; family Phototrophicaceae; genus UBA6055. The sequence goes on from DIYL01000053.1 coordinate 11,934, forward strand.
GAGCTGTTGAGGATAGTAAACGTGTTGTGGAGTGGATCTATCATCATGTTGGTGATCTTACGAAAATCTATGCGTCTCTAGATAGCCATTATCCAATCCAGATTTTTTCACCAACATGGTGGCAAGATAGAGATGGTAAGCATCCATTCCCGTACACGGTCATCACAGAAGAAGATGTCCAATGGGGCAGATGGAAAGCAATTTACGAGCCAGCATGGTCAAAAGACTACGTCACTGAGTTAGAAAATCAGCATAAAAAACAACTCATGATCTGGCCCTATCACACCCTTATAGGCACGCCCGGTCATGACATCACCCCATCACTATACGAAGCCATAAGCTATCATACAGCTGCTCGCCAATCGCAACCAACCTTCATCACAAAAGGCGAAATTGCAAAAACCGAGCATTATTCAATGCTTGAGCCAGAAGTCAAAGTCCCTGATGATCCAAAGGGTGTGCTCAATTTCCAATTCCTTGATGAACTCAAAACATTCGATCTTATCTATATCGCAGGTGAGGCGAAGAGCCATTGTGTACTCGAAACTATTAACTCCATAATGCGATATTTTAAAGAAGACAAAGATTTGATCGGCAAGTTACGATTGATGGAAGATGCCATGTCGTCGGTTGACCATCCCGAGATTGACTTCGATAATCTAGCAGATGAAGCCTTAGATAGTCATGTTAGTAATGGGCTCAAACTGATAACCACACAGGATGATTTAGGATAAAATACCATGCGAACAGTTGAATGGGATAATGGCGCGGTTAAAATGATTGACCAGCGCGCTTTGCCGTGGAAACTTGAATTTGCGACACTCAAAACAGTAGAAGAAGTTGCCGAGAGCATCACCAACATGACAGTACGAGGTGCCCCTGCCATCGGCGCATCAGCCGGATTTGGTATGGCACTCGCATCATATCAGAGCAATGCCGACAATATCAATGACCTACTCAACGATTTACGTGCACACGGTGAGCTCCTCAAAAAAGCCCGACCAACTGCTGTCAATCTCGCGTGGGCCGTCGATAAACTCATGGCAATTGCTGAAAGTGGTGAATTTAACTCACCTGATGATTTACGTGATGTCCTTCTTCAAGAAGCGCAAAAGATCGCAGATGATGATGTTGACATCAATAGCACAATGGGCGCAAATGGCGCAACACTTGTCAAAGATGGTGCGACCATTCTCCATCATTGCAATACAGGCGCATTAGCTACTGTCGATTATGGTACAGCATTGGGAGTCGTCCGCGCTGCGTTCGAACAGGGTAAAAATATTCACGTCCTATTAGACGAAACCCGACCTCGTTTGCAGGGATCACGCCTCAGCGCATGGGAGATGGAACAACTGGGCGTGAGTTATGACATCATCCCTGATACCGCTGCTGGATATTATATGCAAAAAGGTGAAGTCGATATTATCCTCGTCGGGGCCGATCGTGTCGCAGCCAATGGTGACTTCGCCAACAAAATCGGCACCTATCAACTAGCAATCATGGCGAAGGAACATGGTATCCCGTTTTATACCGTCGCTCCGACCTCTACCATCGATCTCGCTCTAAAAAGTGGAGACGAAATTCCAATCGAACAACGCGACCCATCAGAAGTCACGACACCTTATGGCAACCCGATCGTGCCGGAAAATTTTAATGCGCGGAATCCAGCATTTGATGTCACACCGCACAAATATCTAAGTGGTATCGTTACGGAAAATGGCATTGTCCGCCCGCCGTTTATCGAGACACTCGCAAAAGCCGTCGCAGGCGAACAGGTCTAGATCTGGCTTCAACAATTTCTAAAACATCCGAGGGATGATATATGTATCGTTCCTCGACAATTTCACATCATTGTTTACTCGTGTGATTAAATATGAAAATCGGCATATTCTCCGACGTACATGGCCACTTAGACGAACTGCATATGACCCTCAAGTTGTTCGAGTCATTAAAGGTGGATACACTGGTTTGCTGTGGTGATTTGGTCGATAAAGGCAATTATAGCAACGAAGTTGTTGATGAATTCATCCAACGGGAGATTCCCTGTGTGCAAGGCAATCATGATAAAAAAGCCCAATTCACTTGGCTATCTCACGCTGAGCCATTAAAACCAACTGCAATTGAATACCTGAGCAATCTCCCACAATCATTAGATTATGAATGGGAAGGCAAAACGGTGCATGTCTGTCATGCTAATCCGTGGCACGATGCATCGTATTACCTCTATCCTGACTGTCCGACCTTCTTATTTGATGAAGTTCTCAAAACTGTAACCGTTGATCTTGTCATTATGGGACACACACATCATCCCATGCGCGTCGACTAAAAAGACACAACTTTGGTAAATCCGGGGTCAATCTACGGTAATCGCGACCGTAAAGAACGTACATGTGGGCTTCTCTCTCTGCCGGATATAAACTTTGAGCTATTCGACATAGAAACTGGCAAACCACTTCCCTTGGTCTAATATCTAAAGTCTCTGTCATCAAACATTAATAGAGCATATCTTGAAAAAACCGTCCGGACGGTATAGTATATCAACAAATAAAAACCGTCTGGACGGTACAGTTATGACCAAGAAAATTTCGAAACGACATCAGGTACTTATAGCAGCAAACAATCTCGTATTAGATAAAGGCGCATCACACCTAACATTGGAGGCAGTTGCAAGCCTTGCGGGTGTCAGTAAAGGCGGACTACTCTATCACTTCCCAAGTAAAGATGCCTTAATCGCAGGCATGATCAATCAAACGATTGAAGATTTTGATAATCGCCTCGAGTCAATTTACAACACGTTACCAGCAGGAAAAGGTCGCTGGTTACAGGCATTTGTAGAAGCGAGTTTTAAAGATGATATTTCGCCACAAATTTTTGTTGCGATTGCCGGTGCAATTACAGATCAACCAGAGTTGCTCGAACCACTTCAAAAACAATCAGATAGCTGGATTGAATATGCAACACGTGACGGATTCTCTACAGAGGTCGCTCAAATCGTTATTGCAGCGACAAGTGGCATCTGGCTGGAACGTATCTTTTGGAACAATCCCTCTCAGGATCAATTGAAGACAAGTCTACTTAAGTTAATCGACAACGAAGTCAAACAATAAGGTCAAAAGCATATATGGATTATCTCTTTAAAGCAGCAAGTGCATGGTTTGTAGGGTTTTTCCCATTAGCAGAAATCTACGTCGCAATTCCTTCCGCTATCGCACTTGGACTTGATGACATATCCGTCATCGTTTGGTGTACGTTTGGCAATTTCACACCAGCCCTACTCATCAATACAGCTTATCAATGGATGATGAAAAATCCACGAATCAACAAATGGTTTGCTAGCCTGATTTCAGAAAAGGTCAAATCTCGCATCAACAAATGGGGGATCTGGTTTGTGTTACTTGGCACGCCATGGACAGGCATCTGGGTGATGTCAGTCACAGCAAAAGTTCTCGGTATGAATACCACACGTTTCCTCATCTCGGCTTTTATCAGCATTTTAGCTCATGCTATCATCATTCTGATTGTACTGAGAGCAGGTATCGCCACATTTTCATGAGAAAGTGGTTCGGGTAATCATGAACTTTCGTTAATTATATGGTAATTGAATGCTTCTTTCACGGACGATCAGAGCAGTTCAAATAAAGACCATTAGATCGTATCAGACATGTCATCATTCGAGTTACTTTTTCCTGTGAGGCGGTCATAATAATAGCGTAACAAAGCATATATCGGCATAAGTACGTACCAGAATAATATCATAGGTCCAATTATGATTGTGACTACAAGACAACATGACTGGATCGATGTTTCGAGTGGATAATCTGATATAAGTGGTATGCCAAAGGTGGTTATCAGCAAGATAACACCTGCAAACACAACTAATTTAATAGCATAGTCAGGGTTTCCCAATTTTATCACCTCAACATTCATCATATACAGCTATTGTGACGACATCAGCGAATCGGTATAACAGATTGCTGAACGCTTTAGTGAATCATGCATCTTAACAACGTCAAACGTAGTCTTACAAAATGGGAGAGAGAAAATTATTTTCTACACAAAAAGGTTTTCTGGTGCAATTGCAAAATCTGTACGAATCGCCTGCAATCGCAATCAGAATAAGCGATTCATATCCGCACAACTTGCGCGAATCCTCACCGTATCTCCAACTCTTTGCTTCTACGTATTAAGCTGTTTTTTGTGTCTCATATTTATCAGTCTTTCTCCCAGAAAGTCTCTGGTAAATCGATCTCACGTTGAGGTTTACGACCGGATACTTCAATGCCGTACCAGCCTTGCTCCATCAAACTAATCAGGTCAGGGATTTCGCTTCCATTGATGTTCTGCCACTCGATGATTTCCATGAGTTGGAGCTTTTTCTTGGCTTTGTTACGCTTCGTCAATACGATAAATGGTAGACGCTCGTAGACTGCTTTTTCCATCTGACTAGGCGCACCCGGGTTCGCCCGTTGTGCCAGAATCGTCAACGCACTCCGAATACGCTTGAGGATTGTCCCACCGCGAAACGCCCAAATTTGTCGGGGTGCATTGTTCATGGTTAACGGTAGACGAGTTGCAATGGCTTGATCTGCTGTGATTTCATCGAGAATAATAGAATCGGGTTTTTCGAGCAAAGCTTGGCGCACATGTTCCTCATACCAGATAGGCTCATCATCGCCATACCCCCAACGCACGACACGTTGTTGTATACTTTCAGGTGGGCAAATTTCACCGGTACGTTCAATCGTCACAACTTGCCCAATATCGAGCATTTCTTGTGTGAGTGCCGATAATAGTGTGGTCTTACCACTTTCTGGTTCGCCCATAATCACAATACCGTGGTTCGATTTCACCAAAGCACGGAGCAATGTCGCCGCATCTTCCGTCATAAAGTCAGATTCAACGAGATCGTCTAATGTCGGCATTACGGTTGGATGCACCCGAATATCAACAGTCGTCTCCATCGTAAACGGCGGAAATGCAATATTAAAGCTGACTTTACGCCTGTTGTAAGTCAAGCCACATTCCATAAACGCCATGCCATCAACATAGGTCGCCCGCGCATCGCGCAAAATACGTCGAATAATTTCATTAAGATGCAGATTATCAGTAAACAGTGAATCAAGTACAGTTAACTCCTCACCGGGTCCATAGCGCACCGATGCTTTATCCACCCCTTCAATCGAAATGGTTGTGATACGTTCGTCAGCCAATAAAGGATCAAGTGGACCGTAACCATAAATTTCACCGTAGACGCGATGAATAATATCAGCTTGTTCACCGGGCATTAAATTGAGCGACTCGACTGCAAAAATGTACTTTGCAGAATCGCCAACCAATTGCATCCGTTGTGTGCGGGTTTCAGCCGCTTTGAATGCATCTGAGTCATGGTCATGTTCCATATTAAATTGCTCGACAATACGCTCAAGTATCGCCTCAACAGAGATACGTGCCCCTGTCTTTGATTCTAATATTTTCGGCTGACGGCGTTCATATACCGATTTGACTTGGGGTTGTTCATCTTGATGATTATTATCAGTCATAATTTATATCTCACTCAAATTAATGCGTTCTAGATCAGGATTATCACAAGGGCGACGACCCACTTTTGGCATATTCACCCACTCGTCATTCATTTTCACACGCACCACATCCATCGTAAAGTCAGAGTTCGTACGCTTATCATTTGTTAAAAATGTCGAGCCGACGCCATAACTGTCAACTGGTACACCTTCACGCTCAAATCGGGCAACTTTCTCACGATTAAAACCACCCGATACCACAATTTGTGTATTCCGACAAAAATCACGGGCAACATCTTGCATATCCGATGCTACATCCCAACCTTCCCATGTGGTGTTAATCGCCTCACGTGCAGTAAACACCAACTGCGGGCTGACACCACGCTCTGCACCATCAGGTTGGGATACATCACGAAGTTTCCCACTTGTATCAAGACGCACACCATTTAATGTCCAGCGTTTCATAGCATCAGCATCATTATTCTTATAAGCTTGTTGGTACTGTTCCCAATAAGTCACCAATGTGTGGCGGATTGACGTCACAATATTATTATTGAAATCTGCAAGCAAAATACGGGGAGTTTCAATTGGTATATGACGTGCGAACTGTATCATCGTCTCGGTACTATCTGCAAGGAAACAAGCAATCATAGCATGAGGTAATGTTCCACCACCTTTTCCGCCCCACCATGCTGCTTGTGCATCGGTACTCACAAGTGGGGTTAGGTCTTTACCCGTATCTTGATGATAACGGCGTAGAGCCAGCCAGTAGGCGTAACCATCCATCGCTTGAACTTCTGGAACATCAAATCGTGCGGGGAAAAATAATACCGATTTGCCATTTGCAACTTCAACCACTTCATAAACATTTGTCGCAATCCGACTCGCACGCGATAGCACACCTAAAATGGTGGTTTCCAGCAGTGCAAAATCACGGTAGCGTCCACGCACCTCAATAACAGTTAGTACATTTTCGGGGTCACCATCATAATATGTCACGACACCATCTTGTACGGCATCAATCTCAAGATCTTGCCATGTTTCTACCCATTCGTCTTGCTCATTAAAATACCCTGTCGCATGACGTAATTGAGCGAGTGCATTATCCACACCAGCAATTAATGCCATCGGCGAGCGACGATTAAAAATCTGCGCCTCTACTTCAATATCACCTATCGGCAACTCATTTGCGCCTGTGATGTTACGTGGATTTTGCCCCGCATAGGTATAGTCTTCAGCATTAAGTGCTTCGAGAATACGGGTGATATTGGCAAAATATTTATCAGCGTAATAACCACGCCGTAAACCATCAATGTGTAATCCAAAATTTTCGGTTTTAAGACGTTTCTTGTCAAATATGGACATGGAAATGCCTCCATGATGTGCATAAACTCATTACCAGTATAGCATCATGCCTGTGTCTAAGAACAAACAATTGATAATTTCTTATGTACACTCAATCTCATATCTGTTATATACTTGCCGACTGTCAAATAAACAGATAATTAACGGAAAAAACTCTATGGAAACTGTTATAACCGGATCAATCGCATACGACTACCTGATGCGCTTCCCCGGACACTTTAAAGAGCATTTCATCGCAGATGCACTAGAAAACATCAGCTTAAGCTTCCTTGTTGATGATATGACAAAGCATTGGGGTGGTGTAGCAGCAAATATCGCATTCACTATGGCAAAACTTGGAACGAATCCCAAATTAATGGGAACAGTAGGGCGAGATTTTGGCGATTATCGCGACTGGTTAGAAAGCCACGGTGTCGACTGTAGTACAGTCATTCAGATTGATGAGGTGTTTACGGCATCATTCTTTGCTAACACCGACAATGACAATAATCAGCTTGCATTTTTCTATGGTGGTGCGATGAACCTCGCCCGCAATTACAAACTCTCTGACGCCATGAACACCACCCCTGATATGGTAGTTGTGTCACCAAACGATCCAGTTGCAATGGTCAACCTTACCCAAGAATGTCGAGATCGGGGAATCCGCTTTATCTACGATCCAAGCCAACAAGTCCCCCGTCTGAGCGGTGAAGAGCTTAAGCGCGGGATGGAAGGCGCATATTTAATGGTGGTCAATACTTACGAAGCCAGTGTCATATCAGAAAAAACAGGCTTATCGCTTGATGATCTACGCAAAGAAATTGAATTTTTGATTATCACCGAAGGCGAAAAAGGTTCAAAGATTTATACCAACGGAGATATTCTCGAAATCCCAGCCTTTTCTATTGGTGAAATCAAAGATCCAACTGGTGCGGGTGATGCTTATCGTGCCGGTTTATTATCCGGCATCATTAGAGAATTACCGCTTGATTTATCAGCCCAAATGGGTGCATTATGTGCTACGTATGCGCTTGAATTTGTTGGTACACAAAATCACGATTTTAGAATTGAAGACTTCATTAGACGTTTCCGTCAACATCTAGATGATAACGGCCAACTCGACGCCCTTTATGAGTAATGTAAGTGTATGGTTTGTGCAACATTCCAAGTGGCGACAACTTTAGTAAGATATGTTACAATGCGCCCGTTTGTGCATAGAATCACACAGACATAGGTGATTTACAGGAGAAAAAATGACTATAGAACATGATATTAAAGATGTCGAACTCGCTACTGGCGGTCGGTATCGTATCGAATGGGCAGGACAAGAAATGCCTGTCTTGAAACAAATCCGTGAACGTTTTGAAAAAGAAAAACCCCTCAAAGGTGTTCGTATCTCTGCATGTTTGCATGTTACAACCGAAACAGCAAACTTGATGCAAACCCTACAGGCTGGTGGTGCAGATGTTGTTTTGACGGCATCTAACCCACTATCAACACAGGATGATGTGGCAGCTTCCCTTGTTGCACATAACGAAATCCCTGTGTATGCGATCAAAGGTGAAGACAACGAAACGTACTACAAACATATTCACGCGTCACTTGATCACAAACCTCATATTACAATGGATGATGGTGCTGACCTTGTGGGTACAATCCACAAAGACCGCCGTGAAATTCTTGAAACCATTGTTGGTGGTACAGAAGAAACCACAACAGGTGTCATTCGTCTACGCGCAATGGCAAATGATGGTGCACTTGAATTCCCTGTAATCGCCGTTAACGACAGCGACACAAAACACCTTTTTGACAACCGTTATGGTACAGGACAAAGTACACTCGATGGCATTATCCGTGCAACCAACATCCTGCTGGCAGGTCGTGTTGTAGTCGTTGCAGGTTATGGCTGGTGTAGTCGTGGTATTGCATCCCGTGCAGAAGGTATGGGTGCAAATGTTATCGTCACCGAAATTAACCCAATGCGTGCACTTGAAGCTGTGATGGATGGCTATCGTGTGATGCCAATGCAAGAAGCCGCCAAAATTGGGGACATCTTCGTAACTGCAACAGGCGACATCAATGTTATCGATACCCATCACTTTGAAGCTATGAAACATGGTGCAATCGTATCTAACTCAGGTCACTTCAATGTTGAACTGAACCTCCAAGGTCTTGCAGACATGTCTGAGAGTGAGCCAACACTTGTTCGTCCATTTGTTGAAGAATACAAAGTTAGTGGACGCTCCATCTATGTTCTCGGTGAAGGTCGCTTGATTAATCTTGCTGCAGCAGAGGGACACCCTGCATCAGTCATGGACATGAGTTTTGCAAACCAAGCACTTGGCGCAGAATATATGATGCGTAATGCAGAAACTCTCGAAAACAGTGTCTACACAATCCCAGAAGATGTCGATATGGAAATCGCTCGTCTTAAACTTGTTGCAATGGGAATTGACATTGACACCTTGACTGAAGAACAAGAAACCTATCTCAACCAATGGCAAGAAGGTACCTAATTCTCGGTTAGTAAAAAGTAGGATGAATGGCGATGTTCATCCTACTTGCTTTATAATTGAGATTTAAATGTATTTATGTAATAAGGGAATGGGAGAAATATGAATTTCAAAAGACTCTTCACACTTTTTGTGCCTGTGATTCTTATGGCATTAACATTAACAGGCACAGTTTTTGCACAGGGGAATGCAAGTGTACGCTTTATTCACGCAGTTCCTGGTGCACCAACAGTTGATGTTTATGTCAATAATCAGCTTGCAGTCGCAAATCTATCGTTTGGTACGGCTTCAACATATTTGACTGTTCCAGCAGGTGAACTTGCTGTAGTAGCTAATGTAGCAGGTACCGCTGACGTCGCATTCAGTCAGACAGCAAGTGTTAGCGACGGTGCAGTGATCTCCATGGTTGCCACATCACCTAGCGCACCACAATTTGACGCAGTTGTTGATGACCGCCGTGAGCTTTCATTTGGCAATACCCGCTTTTCAGTCGTACATGGTATCGAAGGCGCACCAGCAGTTGATGTTGTTTTCTTAGAAGACGGCACAGTCATTGCCGAGAATTTATCCTATGGTGATACATTTGGTACATTTGATGTGCCTGCAGCAGTCTATGAATTGGCTGTCGTTCCAACCGGAAGTGATACCAGTGCTTCTATCGCAGATTTATCATTACCATTAACCGCAGGTACAACCAATGTTGTGCTCGTTTATGGCACAGCTGATGCTCCACAAGTACTCACTGCAACTGCTCCGACTGCTGTCAATGCAGATAGTGGTCTTGTTCGTTTCGCCCATGGTGTTCTCGGTGCAGATCCAGTAGATATTACAATTAATGGTAGCTTGATTGCTCCAATGGTTGCTTTCGGTGTACCATCAGAGCACATTGCATTACCAGCTGGTTCACACGAAGTTGTCCTGAGTGTAGGCGGCACGGATATTGCGACAGTTCCATTAGACGTTGTCGCAGGCGAAGCACAGACAGTTGTTGCACTTGGCAATGCTGACAGCATTAGTGTTTCCGCATTTGCAGACGACCTCAGTGGTTTGACTGCTGATGACGCACTTGTTAGCGTCATTAATGCAATTCCTGACAGTACCATCAATAGTTTAACTACCAGTGATGGTACAAGCCTTGCAGCAGACCTTGCATTTGATAATACAAGTGGTTCAACCTCTGTAGCAGCAGGTAGCCAATCCTTTACACTCGATCTCACCCTAGGTGCTGACGCTGGTGTTGTTGAAATTCCTGCAACCCAATTATATGGTGGTTCCTACTACAACGTGTTGCTACTTCCCGGTAATGCATTTACGGGTCCACAATTATTCGCTGCAGAAACCTCGATTTTACGTGGGCTCGGTGGCACAGCTGATGTTGTAGCCGCATCCGATACAAGTAGTACAGAAGTTGCAGTTGCAGCAACCCCTGCCCCAGTAACCGTAAGCGACGGCGAAGATGGTCCTGCCATCGCAAATGTTAACCTAGCACCTGGTGCAAATCTGCACTTGCGTCAATATCCATCTGGTGAAGCACTCTCACTTGGTCTAGCACCATCTGGCGCAATTCTCGAGGTTATTGGTCGTCGCGGTCCATCCGAATACTTCCAAGGTGAACCTGCAGATGAACCCGTTGATTTGACCGACTTTGATGAAGATCCAGCAGAAGGTCTTGAAGAAGATGAAGACTTAGATGCCGAAGATACATGGCTTTTCGTCACCTACACCACACCCGATAGCGGTGCAATCAATGCATGGGTAAATGCACTTTACCTACAAGTTATTGATGCAGAAGGTGCTACAGCACGCCTTGCAGACCTCGAACTTGTTCGTCAAAACGAAGCTGGTGAAGCAATCGCGACATCTGTTACACCACCATCCGAACCCGTTGACCGTGCATCTGTTGTTGTCTTTAACCTCGACCCCGGTGTTCAACTTAACATTCGCCGTACACTCGGTACAGCTGGTGAAGTTATCGCTCGGATTGACACAGGTACAGTCATGAGCTTTATCGGTATTGATGAAGATGGCGAATGGGTATTTGTAGAATATCTCGCTCCTGATGGTGGCGCAGTAACTGGTTGGGTCAGTGAACAATATGTTCAATACCAACTTAACGGCGAATTATCAACACTAGAAGAAATTGAAGAAGTTGAAGAACTCTTCGCAATTATCGACGAAGACGAACGTGGTGAAATCATTGGTGACGGCGAACGTCCTGCATTGCCAACCCCTGATCCACTCGAAGATGTAGTCGTTGGTGAAATCTTCCTTGATCCAGGCGCTAGCTTGCAATTGCGTCGTACACCAGATATTGATGGTGAATCCCTTGATCTTATTCCAGCAGGTACCAGCGTCATCGTTGATGGTTACACCCGCAATAACGACTGGTTACTCGTCACCTTCGAAGAAACTGAAGGTTGGGTATCATCACAATATCTCGTTCTATCATTCAACGGCGAATTTGTTGAATTAGACGAAATCACAGAAGAAATTGAGCGTTTCAGCAATAGTGGCGACTAATCGTCTAACCTGAACCACAAAAATTTAATTTGTATCAAGAGTCCTACCATCGCGTAGGACTTTTGAATCCTTGCATGTCATCCAAAATCAATTGATAATAAAAACGTGAACAATAAATACAGTGGGGACATGATTGTGACAAAACATCTATTCAGCCTTCTTCTACTCATCGGCTTGGTTATTACAGGGTGTGGTGGTGCGCCAGAAGAAATTATTCCAACAGAAGTAAACCTACCGACAGCAGAACCAACCCTCGCGCCAACACAAACTGCCGAACCAACAAATACCCCAGCTCCAATCCCGACTGAATTTATCATCCCAAAAACTGTCGCTGATAACCCAGATGAACAAGCCTATATGCGCATTATCAATGCGGCTCCTGAATTAGATGTGGTAGATGTCTATGTCGAAGCGCTCGCGCTTGCCACTAATCTCAGCTACGGTGTGCTCAATGAGCGTGAAGAAATTGCGAGTGGGCGTTACACGGTTCGGATTTTACCGTCAGGTAGTTTTGTCACAGATGAGCCATTGTATGAAGAAACCCTCAATATCTTCGGGGGAGAATCACTTATATTTGTGATTACAGGGACACCTGAAAATGTCACTTTTACCCGCCTGAACGAATCCAATGAGCCCCTACCCAACGATACCAGCAGGTTAATGATGGTCAACGCCTTGACTGGTGGGGACGATTTAGTCATGCTTTTAAATGATGTTCCACAAACAGCGATTACCCCATACCTACAAATTTCTGAAGTCACAACAAGCCAATCCAGACGCGTTACACTGACCTTCCGTAATGCTGGCGCTATCGTGGCGGAACAACTCCTTGACTTACGCGAGCGTGAGAATTACACAATAGCTGTCGTTGGCGATGTTACCCAACCAGAGGATATTCGGTTACTTATCCTTCAAAGTAGTGCACCCGGAATTACGTCCATAAGCCTAGTCAATGCGGCACCATCTATCGGACTAGTTGATATTTATTTTGGAGACGAGCTCATTGTCAATGGTGCATCATATGGTGAGAACAGTGTGCCACAGCAAATTTTATCCGGAATATATGATGTAAGTGTCTATGCAGAAGGTGCGAATCCTGACGATGTTACCCCAATTACGGGTACGCAATTTATCGCGAACCCAGATGAATTGATTGCCTTGGTTCTCATTGGCGAACCCAACGCCTTGCGTTTTGCGACATACAGAAGTAATCCACAACCCACCTACGATAATCAAACGCGCATTGCGTTCCTAAATTCGCTTCAAAGTATCCCTAATATTTTATTGCAATCCAACAACGAACAACTCGATCAACGTCTGAGTTATGGTCGTGTAACAAATAGTGTCGAGCTCCTCACCGGAGATGCGCTAAGTTTCACATGGATACAACAATTACCGGATTCACAAGATATTGCTTTAGAGACCCTTACAGATTTTTCACTGGAAGCTGGTCTAAATTATCTGTATATCTTTGCTGGACGCGGATTTGATGAGCCAATTTTATTATCATACGAGGTTGGTACGCTGGGTTTTGAAACAGTTATAGTAGAGGAAGAAGAAGAGCTAGAGCCTGTTATCATATCACAGCCAACAGAAGTGCGATTACTCAATATCTGGGAAGGTCGTCAAGTAAATGTACGGGTTGATGGTACGGTCGTTGCCGAAGGGTTAGATTATGGTAATGTGACGAATCCGTTAGTGATTGAAGCCGGTGAACGCAACATCTTATTCTCGGACATTGATGGTGATTTTGAATTAGTAGAGATTACTGAAACATTTGAAGAAGGCAACGATTACTTTGTTGTAATCTTCAATAATTTATTTGATGACGAATTAGAAGGCGACATCCTTCTCATTGATGAGACTAATGCAAATCTCACAACTGTTTCTAGTGCTATCCGCCTTATTGTCTTAGAAGCAGCTCTTGACTCACGTTATGGTCTCGGCTATTCCCTCCCATCAGACCAGCTGACACAACCCAACGCAGAAGAAGATTTCCGTCGGTCAATACCCGTTGGTATTGAGCAAATTGTTCGGGATGTTCCAGAGTTCAATGCGTCGACCATACAGCGTCTACCCACAGGCCCTCACAATATCCGTATTATAGACAATCGTGAAGCAAAGCTATCGTTTACCCATACAGAAGTCGTATTAGAGCCAGCAATTCTGTATAACGTATTTTTATGGGAGAATCCGAGGACACGTCAGACAACAACTATTATCGTGCCCCATTCGTCACAATAAGGCTAGAAGATGTGGCGGGATTCGCTATAATGTCGCTGGCAAGTTTTCCAATGCACACATTAGGATAAGTTACTTTGCGCGTATTGATAACCGGAGCAAGCGGCTTTGTAGGACAACATCTCGCCACGCATCTCCATACAACAGATAATAATATAACCCTTTATGGGACAACATTAGAACACGAGCAAACACCGAAGAATGATATTATTACATATCATCCGATTGATTTACGGGATTCTACAGCCGTTCATACATTACTAGTGAATTGTAAGCCAGATTATATTTATCATCTGGCAGCGCAAGCATTTGTGCCACGTTCGTTTGAAGACCCATGGGAAACACTAGATAACAACATCCGCTCACAACTGAATATTATTCAGGCATGTCTAGCGCTCGATATTCAACCACGCATGCTCGTCATCAGCTCGGCAGAAGTCTATGGCTCAGTCAAAAGCGAGAACATGCCGATGGATGAAAACACGCCGATGCGTCCAACCAATCCATATAGTGTGAGCAAAGTCACGCAGGATCTACTTGGCTTGCAGTATTATCTCAGCCACAAATTACCGATTATGCGCGCTCGTGCGTTCAATCACATCGGCCCTGGACAAAATCCGCGCTTTGTCGCGCCAGCATTCGCCACGCAAATTGCAAAAATTGAGACATCTGCTCAAGAACCGTTTATATATGTTGGCAATCTAGAAGCAAAACGCGACTTTACAGATGTGCGTGATATTGTTCGTGCTTACCACATGATCTTGACAACAGGCAACCCCGGTGAGGCATATAATGTCGCATCTGGCAAGGCTTATAGCATTCAGTATCTACTTGACACCTTACTGAGCTACACTGACATTGATATCGATGTTCGTATTGATCCAGACCGTTTACGTCCAGTTGATGTACCAGAGATTCGGGGAGACATCACCAAATTGACAACTGATACAGGCTGGCAACCGACCCTAACATTTGAAGAAACACTCAAGGATGTGCTAAACGATTGTCGCCAGCGCATCAAAAACACCTAAGGAGCAATTATCATATGGCAAAGAAAGCATTAATTACCGGCATCACCGGGCAAGACGGTTCATATCTTGCTGAATTCTTGCTCGAAAAGGGCTATGAAGTTTACGGTATGGTTCGTCGTACTAGTACAGTACGCTACGAACGTATTGAACATATACAAAATCAACTCAATATCATTCAGGGTGATATGGGGGATTTATCCAGTTTAATTACCGCAATCAGCACAATTGAACCCGACGAAGTCTATAACCTCGCCGCCCAGAGTTTCGTCCCAACGTCGTGGAATCAACCTGTTTTTACAGGTGATATTACTGGACTTGGTGTGACCCGCATACTAGATGCGATTCGTACAGTAAATCCCAAGATTCGTTTCTATCAAGCATCGAGTAGCGAGATGTTTGGAAAAGTACAAGAAGTACCACAAAAAGAAACCACACCATTTTACCCACGTAGCCCATATGGTGTTGCAAAAGTATATGGGCATTGGATTACAGTCAACTATCGTGAAAGTTATGATATGTATGCCTGTAGTGGCATTCTCTTCAACCATGAATCACCACGCCGCGGGATGGAATTTGTAACCCGTAAAGTCACCTATCATGCGGCAAAGATCAAATTGGGACTTGCTGATGAAATCCGTATCGGCAATACGGATGCCAAACGCGATTGGGGATTTGCTGGTGATTATGTACGAGCTATGTGGATGATGCTACAACAAGAAAAAGCTGATGACTATGTTGTTGCAACTGGAGAGACACATTCTGTTGAACGCCTACTAGAGGTTGCTTTTAATTGTGTCGATCTCAATTGGAAAGATTACGCAGTACAAGACCCGCGTTTCATGCGCCCAGCAGAGGTTGATTTACTCGTTGGTGATCCTAAGAAAGCGAAAGATAAACTCGGTTGGGAACCCGAAGTCAGCTTTGAAGAACTCATCGGCATGATGGTAGAGGGTGATCTTAAAAAACTCAAAGAAAATCCAGAATCGGTTATCTAATGCCTAAAGTAGAACTCATCGATACACATTGTCACCTAAATTTCCACAAGTATAATGATGACCATGATGAGGTCATCCAACGTGCACACGATGCAGGGGTACACCGAATTATTATCCCTGCAATTGACCTTGATACATGTCAAGAAGCGCTTACGCTGGCTGACCAATACGAGGAAATCTATGTAGCGGTCGGTATCCATCCCAACAGCACAACAGATTTTTCCGATGATACCTTGGATGCTGTGCGCGACTGCGCAAAACACAGCAAGGTCATATCCATCGGGGAAATTGGGCTTGACTATTATTGGGATAAAAGCCCAAAAGATATTCAGCGAAAAAGTTTTGAGCAACAACTAGAGCTTGCCTCAGACCTTGAATTACCTGTCATTATCCATAATCGTGAAGCCAGTGTAGACACACTCGATGTATTAGAAACATGGGCAAGTGATTTACCAGATAGCCTTAAGCAACGCCCGGGTGTTTTACATTCTTTTTCTGCAGCACCAGATATTGCAGAACGCGCCTTAGCCATCGGCTTTTATCTCGGATTCACAGGACCCATTACATTCAAAAAAGCTCAGGATTTGCGTGATGTTGCTGAAACAGTCCCACTTGATCGTATCCTTGTTGAAACGGATGGACCATTCCTCACCCCACACCCCTATCGGGGTAAGCGCAACGAACCAGCTTACGTTCAATATATGACTGAAAAATTAGCTGAGTTACATAACGTTTCATATGAGGAAATGGCAAAATATACCACAGATAATGCTGTTCGACTCTTCGACTTGTAATCAAAAAAGGGCAGATATGGTCTACCCTTTCGAGAACTTATATGCGGTTGATTTTAGTTACCAGATTCACTCTCGGGTGGCATCATATTGTCACGATTAACAGGTTGATCAAGGCGATCTGTCAGGGTAGTGCGAATGGTCTCGAGTCGTTCATCTGCTTGTTCTTGTGTCAACCGACCATTCTCAACGGCATTCGCCAACCGCTCTTCTGTATCAACCAGTAGACCACTCACAAATGTATCTACATCAACACCCTCATCTGTCAAAATTTGAGCAGGCGTCACACCGTCACGCAATTGTGGTAGTAGTTCACGTGGGGTCAATCCTGTTTCTTCTGCAATTTGGCGTAAAATCCCAAGCCCACGCTCTCCGCGTTCACCCAAGTCAGGACGATTAGGGCGGAATTCACCATTCAAAATATCTGTGAATGTCCCTTCTAATGTCGATAAGAGTTCATCACCCTGCTCTTGTGTAATGCGATCATTTTCGATCCATTTGGTTACGCGTTCGGTTGCAATTGCCATCGCCCGTGCAGTCACATCTTCAACGGTACTGCCATTATCTGTGATGATATCCGCTAATGTACTGCCATCGCGCACTTGTTGGATAATGTCACTTGCCTCAAGTTCAGTCAATTCTGTCACAGCAACAGCTAGCGCACGTTCAATGCCATCGCGAGGATTGGCGTCACTAATCAGTGACAATTCGCCATTTACACCATCAGTTATGACTTGTTCAAGATTTTCCAGAATACGATCAGCCTGATCCTGCGTAATTGTGTTGTTAGCAACGGCTTCATTGGCACGTTCAGTTGCATTCGTTACAGCAGTTGATACAACAGCATCAACACTTCCGCCGTTAGCGACAATTACGTCAGCGAGTGTCGCACCATCAGGTGCAAGTTGCGCTAAAATCTGACTCGGTTGTAAACCTGTTTCAGCGGAGGTCGCCTGAATAACCGCACGGATGAGTCCACCGCGCACATCTGAACGGGATGTGTCATCATCTTGTGCACCTACAACACCGACCATCACCATCAAAATCGAGAAAATCGTCAAAATCAATCCAAAGCGTTTCATGTACCTATACCTCCACAGTATATTTGTTTGAGAAATTTGCTTGTGTTATCTGTATATTGAACGAAACCTGTAATCAAATCTCTCGATTTCTGTAAAACGTTGGTAAACTCTCTGTCAGTAAATGTAAAAGGAAAATCAATCATGATTGATATTTCGATCGTTATCGTCAATTGGAATGTCAAGGATTTACTGGATAAATGCCTTGCCAGCCTGCAGAATGGTACAGTCGCCATAAATAAAACAGATGGCGAACGTCCTGTTGTTGAAATTATTGTCGTAGATTCGGCAAGTTCCGATGATAGTGTGGCAATGGTGCGAGAAAAATATCCTGATGTGAAGCTTTTGGCACAAACTGACAATGTAGGCTTTACACGCGGCAATAATATCGGGTTTGCTGAAGCAACCGGACGATATTTGTTACTGTTGAACCCAGATACTGAAATTATCGATGATATCCTTCGACAGCTATTTACCTACATGGAACAGAATGCCGAAGTCGGCATTATAGGACCGCACACCCTCAATACCGATGGCACACACCAATCGACCCGTCGTCGCTTCCCGACCTTAACAACCGGTATATTTGAGAGCACATGGTTCGCTTCATTCGCACCTAAATCCGTCGAGACACACTACAAAATGCTTGATAGTGACGACAATGCGATTTTGGACGTCGATTGGGTACAAGGATCAGCGATGCTTGTCAGGTGTGACATTTATGAGCAACTCGGTGGACTTGATGAGGGGTATGTTATGTATTCCGAGGAAATGGACTGGTGCAAACGCACTAAAGATGCCGGATGGCGTGTCGTCTATCATGGTGAATCTTTTATCACACATCATGGTGGGGGTAGTAGCGACCAAGTTGCCGCCTTCAAACAAATACAATTCCATACCAGTAAACTGCGCTATTTCCGCAAACATCATGGTTACACTACCTATTTTACCCTACGCATAATTACCCTGTTACAATTCGCGTGGCAACTTCTGCTTGAAGGTGCGAAAGGACTCATCGGGCATAAACGCGATATACGACGCAATCGTGTCAAAGTTTATTGGCAAGTTTTACGAAACGGACTCAAGGCAACCGTATGAAAATAGGTATCATCACAGGTGAATTTCCACCCATGCCCGGCGGGGTTGGTGCATTTTCGAGCATTTTAGCCGAAACGATGCAAGGACAGGGTCATGAGGTACATGTCCTGAGTCGGCACGGTACAGTAAGCGATACATTACCCATCAGCACAGTCAGTCGATGGGGCTTAAGTACTGTCGCGCCGATCCAAGAGTGGGTCAATAAACACCAATTTGATGTCATCAATTTACAATTTCAAACAGCTGCCTTTGATATGTCAGCAACAGTACATTTCTTGCCTCAAATGATTCATACGCCGTTTGTCACGACATTTCATGATTTGCGTTTTCCCTATTTATTCCCGAAAGCTGGACCACTACGAGATTGGATTGTGCAACACCTTGCCAACAAATCGGACGGTGTCATTGCAACAAATCACGAAGACGGCGACCAACTCGCGTATCTACCGTATAGTACTGTCATTCCAATCGGCAGTAACATCATGACCGACCTACCTGCTGATTATGATCCGAAACAATGGCGAGAAAAAGTCGGTGCAGACAGTGATACACTCTTGCTGGGACACTTTGGATTTATCAAAGAGGTCAAAGGCATCGACTACTTGCTAGAAGCAGCATCTAAGTTAATCGACCGAGGGATTAAACTCAAACTCGTCTTTATTGGTGGACGGAGCAACACAGTCGATGGTGGTAGCGATGATCCTTATGTGACCCAAGTTGACAAACGCATTCAACAAATTGGATTAACAGATTTTGTACATTGGACAGGGTTTGTCGAAGAAGATGAAGTCGCCCAATATTTAAGCGCGGTTGATTTAGTGACGCTACCTTTTTTGGATGGTGCATCATATCGGCGTGGGAGTCTTATGGCAGCAATACAATATGGTTGCGCGATTTTAACTACGCAACCACAAGTCAAAATCCCAACTTTCAAGCATGAGATTAACCTATGGCTAGTCCCGACCTATTCTGCGATTCAAATCGAACAGGGTGTCTTACATCTACTCGAACATGATTATCATCTGACTGATTTACGTGAGGGCGCATTACAACTGCGTCAGGAATTCGATTGGGATATGATAGCCAGTGAGACTATAAAATTCTATCAAACAGTTTTAGATAGACAATAAACGGAAAAGGACACAACACGTTGAGCGATGCATCATTTCGGATGATTATAGAGGATACTTTTCTGATTAAAGGGCGGGGTACAGTTGTCGTCGGCATTATTGAAGCAGGCAGCATCAAAAAGGGAGACAAAGTCACCCTTATGTCAACAGCTCAGAAACCCATGATCACAGCAACGATTAGTAGCATTGACATGATGTCTCAGGCGATGACTACAGAAACAATTGGGCTTCTTGTATATAGTGAAAAATTCCACGCCATGGCAGAAAAAGGCATGCTGGTCATATCAGATGAAAGCAACCGAGGTGATCAGTGACTCGATTCCGTAACAAAGACTCTCTCGCTATTATCACCCTAATCATCCTCTGGTTTATCTTCTTCTGGCGATTATTCACACCCATAGCTGAAGATCAAGCATCTCTCAAAAATGGCGACTTTTCGGGACAGTTTGTCGCATTTGCTGCGTATCAATATGAGCGTATGTCACAAGGCGAAATCCCCTTATGGAATCCGTATAATAATGGTGGGTTACCATTCATTGCCGACACACAAGCTGCCGTTTTCTATCCTCCTCGCTGGATCACCATGGGACTGAGTTCGCTCGCAGGCGAATGGAGCTATAACGCCCTCCAACTGGAAATGACTTTCCATGTACTACTCTACACTCTGCTGATGTATCTGTTCATGCGTCGCCTGACACTCGGGCATAAACAATCGCATTTTGCCTCATTTATCGCATCCATTATCATCGGCTATGGCGGTTATACAACCAGTTACCCACCACTTCAGCTCGCGGTGCTCGAAGCAGCAGTTTGGTTCCCACTCGGTGCACTCGGCATCCTTGAAGCTACTCGCAATGTAACACTTAACTGGCGTTGGATTGGATTAGCAGGATTTGGACTTGGTTTATCATGGCTTGCTGGACATCCACAAACCAGTTGGTTCATGACCTATATACTAGTCGCCTATCTGGCATATCGCGGTTATAAGCAAAAAATTGGCTGGCGTAATTTTGTATTGAGCCTCGCAGGATTTGGTGTGACTACGTTAGGCGTAACCGCTGTCACCTTTCTACCGGGTATTGAATACCTGTTGCAAACATCACGCGAAGGACTTGGATTTGATGCTAAAGGAAACGGCTTCCCCTTCAAAGATATCGCACAGTTTGTCTTCCCCGGTTCGGTGAGTTTGTGGTCACCACTATATATTGGCATTCCAGCTCTGTTTTTTGTCGGCGTCGCCATTTTACGTAACGAGTCTGAAAGTCGATTTTGGTTAGTCGTCGCTATCGTTGGCTTGATCCATAGTGTCGGGGTGAACTCGTCCTTTTACTACTTGACCTATAACCTTGTACCAGGATTGCGCTTTTTCCGCGGTCAAGAACGAGCAGCTTTTGTTGTCGCTAATAGCCTTGCTATTCTGACTGGATTAGGTATCTTGTCTGCCTCAGTCTGGGCAAACCAAGCACATAAATCAAATGCGCTTAAATGGTGGCGATGGCTGACAGGGTTCCTTGTCCTAATAACAATCGGGGTGTTTGTTGGCTCACGAGCGGAAAATCTAAATTTTGGAGACTTTGCCGATATTGCCGTACTGAGCACACTAGTAGCAGTCGTCAGTTTATTTATTATTCAGACATTTCTCAATCAACCCTATCGTCCGTTGGTTTTAGTCGCCTTAACAGTGGTTATCGTTTTTGAATTATTCACAGTCACGATGGATAGCGATGGTACATACGACCCTGTACCATATACAGAGCAACTCAGTATGACTGCTCCAACATTAGTTGAAGCTGTCCTACAGGATGATAACGATCAACCCTTCCGCGTTGATGGATTTCGTGGTTTACAAGACAACTTTGGCAGTTTATACAGTGTGATGGACATGCGTGGGATTAGTCCGCTATTTTTAGAAGGTCCACAACGGGTGATTTACCGTAACTATGTCAATAACCCGCTGGCATGGGAATTATATGCCGTCAAATATGTATATAGCGAATCCGACAGTTTATCGGTACCATCAACTGTTATCGCTGAAGATAGTGATCGTGATGGATTTGTTTATCTACATCAACTCGATGATTCACGCCCATTTGCCCATCTTGTGTATAACGTCGGCGTGGTCGACAGTGATGATTTCTCCAATGCTCTCATGGATGATCCTAATTTTGACGAACGTCAAAGTATCGCCTTACATCAAGAACCAACGCTCGAATTACAATCGGAACCAGCATCTGATGGTACAGCAACCATCACGACATTTAAACCAGAGCAAATTATCATCGATATCAGTACATCCGAGAATGCGATTCTATCTCTATCTTTACCAGATTATAATGGATGGAATGCAGACTTAAATGGCGAAACAATTGAGATTATAAGGGCTTATGGTGGGTTAAGCGCAGTAGAAATTCCGGCGGGTGACCATCAACTGAGCCTTTACTTTGCCCCGATGAGTTATACTATAGGCGCGCTAATGAGTCTGATCACATGGCTTGGTCTCGGACTACTTGCAATCATCACAATCATTCGGAGATCGTAATTATGCAGAGCGCAAATGAACTGCAAACATGGATTAGTCAACTTGACCGTCGCACATATGGCATCGGCGTCGGGCTTACAATCGGGATAATTGGCACAACCCTCGGTCTGATGATTGCGTTACTGGGTCCATGGTTAACACTTGCTGCCATCCTAGGTGCGTTAATCGGTTTATACATCCTAACCGATGTCAATGTTGCACTCTACGGCATTATTGGGACACTTGTATTGCTGCCATTTGGTACATTCCCTGTTCGAATTGCGATCACACCGACCCTACTTGATCTAGCGATGGCAGGGTTTTTGTTGGTCTATCTTTTCCAATGGATGACTGGCCGCAGACGACAACTGCAACTGACACCTGTACATGCGTTAGTCTTAGCCTACATTATGTGGTTACTGCTGACATTTGCGCTTGGTTTACGCTGGGCAATGCCAACCTCGACCAATATTCGCCAATTCGCAGAGACTTTGTTAAGTATCGGCATGGTATTCATCTTATCGGATCTCCTTCGTGATCCTCAAATGCT
This sequence comes from Anaerolineales bacterium UBA6055, assembly GCA_002428985.1. Lineage (GTDB taxonomy): Bacteria > Chloroflexota > Anaerolineae > Aggregatilineales > Phototrophicaceae > UBA6055. Next base: position 35,266 of record DIYL01000053.1, read on the forward strand.
CCGTCGCTTAATTTTAGTCATCCTGTTAGCTGTCGGCACGCAGGCGCTCATCGCAATTGGCCTCTATATTGCACCGGATACACTCGCAGAAAATATCCTTGTCCGTCTAGCTCGTATCGGATACCCGAACGGCGGTGTCATCCGTTATATCGAAGACAATCCAGCACTCGGCGAACGCGCAATTGGTACATGGGTTGATCCGAATGCACTTGGTGGTCTTTTAGCTATTTCGGCGGTTATGATCGCCCCACAAATTGTGAGCAAAAAACCTGTTATTCCGTATCGCTGGCTGACATTTAGCATTTTTGCAGCGGTTGGACTTGCTCTATTCTTGAGCAACTCACGCGCATCATTTCTGGCATTTGGTGCAGGACTAACTGTTATCGCATTCATCCGTTATCGCCGTGTCATCCCTGTTATGATTATCGCAGGCTTGCTCTTACTGCTTTTGCCGCAGACACAGAATTATGTTGACCGCATCTTCCAAGCGTTTCGTGGCGAAGACCTCGCTACCCAAATGCGTATCGGAGAATGGACAGATTCGCTAACATTGATCGGACGCTATCCTATTTTTGGCGTTGGCTTTACGGGTACACCAGAAATCGATATTTATACCGATGTCGCCAATATGTATCTCATTATGGCGAATCAAATTGGGCTGGCAGGTGTCGCACTCTTCTTAACAACGATGTTGGGTATTTTTGCATATGGGATTCATGCGTGGCAATATGCCAAAGATGATCCCGAATATGCTGCCATTCATCTGGGTTATCATGCCGCCCTCTTTACTGCGCTGGTTAATGCTGTCGCGGATTTGTACTTCTTCCGCCTCGACTTCCATTCGTCAATCACATGGTTCTGGTTGATTGTCGCGCTATGTCTTGCAAGTTCACGGTTAGTACTGGAAAAATTCAGGACAAATCAATAAGCAACGTACAGCGATGGCGGACACATCACAATCACACTGGTATGAGCCATTCAATTGAATCGAAATATCTGGTGAAACAGGGAAAATGCGAGATTCTCAATTAAATTGCAGTGAATTAATCACAAAAGAGAAATTAAGTGTAGCTGGATAGAGCAAGAGCGAAAGCAGTGCATGCCAGAGCTCCAATCGTGAATCGAATCAAGTTCAATCGAAACCAACGGCTTCGTTTATGTTGCCAACCGTTTACTGGTACATCGGTAGACCATCCCATTAAATCATTATAGTAGGGTTCATTATAGTAACGAGATACTAAAATTGGTCCCAAAATGAAGAGTGAAAGACCTATCAACAGCCATTTAAATGTTGGTGTTCCCATCTCGTACTGTAATATAAAAAGTCCAATGCTCGCTGAGGCAACAGGTATCAACAACAATGACCAAATTACAATAGATTTGCGTCCTGACTCAATAATGCCCTGCATCATCTGGGTGTATGTCGCGTAATCAAGCTGATTTAACACATGTTGTATCACACCAAACATTGCCGCAATGATCCCAACAAAAAAACTCGCTGTGACAAGCGTAATAATCAAAAGCACATTGAAGATTATCATATTTACTCCTATTGTCTAAAGTTACACAACAAATGTTGCATAAATTAACATATGTTGCTAATCTCAGGATAGTGAAACCCATCAATACAGTCAACAAGCACTTGATTCACTATGTTGCATACACAATGAAAGGGAGTAATATGTCGCAAAACTCATCCAACATTGACTTACGTGTTCGACGAACGCGCAAACTTCTTCGTGATGCCTTGGTCGAACTCATCCAAGAAAAAGAGTTCAAAGCAATTACGATTCGTGACATTGCAGAACGAGCTATGATTAACCGTGCTACATTCTACAGACATTTTTACGATAAAAACGACTTATTAATAAATGGGATGGATGATGTACTTGAGGACATCAAAAAGCAACTACAGCCATCACTGATAGAAGCAGGTGTCATTAACATGAATGCGCCAACGGCTAACCTATCGCTCATGCTCAATCACGTCCTTGCGCATGCCAAATTCTATCGTGTTATGTTGACACATGCCGAGACACCTTCATTCACTAATCACCTGCACGATATACTAAGGCAAATTATTCATGACCGTTTACACACACTAGAACAACAAAATACCCTCAAGCTTCAAGTGCCAAGAAACCTGATTGTCGATTTTTATAGTTCTGCATATATTGGTGCGATTTCTTGGTGGGTAAAACAAAACTGTGAAGACACTGTAGATGATGTGGTCTCCCACCTATTGATACTCACACGATTTGGTGTATATCCAGCCCTTAGTTTAACTATCAATACTTAAAAACACTATTGCCACAGCCCGCAATTTACGATATGATATCGTCCGCTAAATTGAATATTAGCTTTCCGCTTCGCAATAATTGCGTGGCTTTATTATCCGAGGAAAGGACTTGTATGAGAGACTACGAACTCGTTGTTGTCGTGCGCACCCTCGCGTCCGACGAAGAAGTAAACCAAGCAATTGACCAAATCATCGCTTATGTCGAGCAAGATGATAATGGTAAAGTTAACAGTGTAGACCGCAAAACATTTGGTCGCCGTCGCCTCGCTTATGAAATTGATGGACAACGCGAAGGACATTACGTCATCATCCTCGCGGGAATCGAACCAGACCACATTTTGGAATTAGAAACCGAGCTTAAACTGTACGACCCAGTTCTACGGTATTTGCTTGTTCGTGCCGAAGGGTAATATAATAACGATTGAGGAGTCGTTTATTGTCATTACTTGAGGGAGAACCATGGGACGTGGACTAAACAAAGTCATGATTATCGGGAATGTTGGACGAGACCCAGAAATGCGGTATACCCCCAGTGGGCGTCCAGTCACTAGCTTTAGTGTTGCTACTAGCCGGACATGGACATCGGCAGAAGGTGAGCGACATGAAGAAACCGAATGGTTCAATGTGGTTGCATGGGGCAATCTTGCCGAAATCTGTAACACGCATCTGAGCAAAGGTCAGCAAGTCTACGTCGAAGGACGATTGCAAACACGTGGATGGGAAGATGACAGCGGGAAAAAACATTTCCGTACGGAATTGGTCGCTAATGAAATGATTTTATTAGGTGATCGCCAGAATAGCACCCATCATTACAGTGATGATGACAACAATACGGACGATTATGCGTTCTAATTGCCATCACGCTTCACAGACACTGTCTGTAAACATATCGCAAGATGTTTGAACGAAAATGGAGAAATAAGTCGTGAGCGACAAAGAAAACGAAGTAAAAGAGAATAACCAAGAGTCTAATAATAGTGAATCTCGTGGCGAGCGCGGTGGACAACGTCGCAATGCTCGTGGCGGTGGCGGTGGCCGTCGCGGTGGTGGTCGTCGCCGTCGTCGTGGCAAGAGCTACTACTGCCCTAAAGGCAAATGCTTTGACTATAAAGATATTGATGCACTCTCCCGTTATGTCAATGAAAGCGGTAAAATTAAACCCCGTCGTCAGACAGGAAACTGCTCACGTTGCCAACGTGAACTCGCGCGTGAAATTAAACGTGCACGCCACCTAGCATTATTGCCCTTTGTCTCTGCTGACTAAATCGGCTTGAGACACGACTTGAATATGAGAGCATGGGGGCATAGTGGTAATACTATGCCCTCGTGTCGTTAAGATGAATTTGTTACAGGTTTAGGAGTTAATTCATTTATGTCAAAGAAAAGTCAAACGACAGGACAACCCAAACGTCGTAAGCGTCGTGCGTCTAACGCTGCTGTCGATGGGACAGAAAACGTCGAACAACAAGACTCTGGGTCGTCATATCGTAGTCGTGCCGAACAAGAAGAGGAAGTCCAGTCGCTTGTTGTCCGTGGTGTTGTTATTACAATTGGTATTCTAGTGGCAGTGTTAGCTATCGCAGCAATTGTAGACCAAGTGATTGTACCGAATCAAGTAGTTGCTACAGTCAATGGTGAGAGCATCACAGTTGGACAATTCCGTGAAGAGGTGAATTTTGAACGGAATCGCCTATCATTACAAATAACCCAAATCCAAGCAGCTGGCATTGACCTGAACCAACTGTCTCAACAAGAGCCATATCGTACATGGATTAGTGAATTAAATGTTCCTGATCAACTTGGTTTGCGTGTGTTGAACGATATGGTCGAGGATGTTTTGATCCAACAAGAAGCAGACCAACGCAATATCACCGTCAATGAAGATGCTGTGGCACAAGAAGTCAACGAATTCTTCGGTTATGATCCTACCGAAGTCGCATTAATCGGTGTTGAGCCGACTGCAACTGATGTTCCAACAGAGACACCAACCCCATTTGTTTCACCGACCCCATCACCAACTCCGACAGCAACTGCGACATTGGGTCCAGATGAAACAGAAGAACCCGGTGAACCAACCATCACACCACAACCAACAATTGTACAACCCACTTTAAGTGCGGAAGAAGTCAACGCTAACTTTGACACAAGTCAACAGAACTATATTGATGCGTTCTCACGAGCTGGGATTGGTAGTGGTACAGTCGATGCATACTTTGAACGCCTCGCGCTCGAAGCCTTGCTCGCGGATGACATTTTCAGCGAAGATGGTGAGACTTTGTTATATGCAGACACCCGTCATATCCTAGTCGAAACCGAAGAGACAGCCCTAGAAATTGTTGATGCACTTCAAAATGGTGAATCCTTTGCAGATCTCGCCCGAGCGCTATCAACCGATCCAGGTAGTGGCTCGCGTGGTGGTGAGCTAGGCGAAAGCTACGTTGGTAACTTTGTACCAGAATTTGCTGAAGCTATTGAAAATGCAGAAATTGGTGCGATTGTTGGCCCTGTGGAAACAGAGTTCGGCTTCCACATCATTCAAGTACGTAGCAAAGAAGAACGTGGCGGCGAAGAGATTGAAAGTGAACTCGAAATAGCGAAACAACAAGAGTTTGGTCGTTATCTTGAAGAACTACGTGAAGCCAACGAGGCCAATATCGAAATCTTTGATAACTGGATTGATTACGTCCCACGTGGTTAATATTAAAAACATCATGTAGCAGGTAGAGCTTAAATCAGCTTGTTGCATTCAAACATTAAACGAGAAGAAGCAGGTGCCTTAACCTGCTTTTTTCATACGATTACTAAATTATCGCCGTTTGCACTATGCCCATACTCATGACTCGACTATAATGCAGACATGAGTGAAAAACCAATTGACAAGCTAGAAACACAACTAGAAACACTAATCGAAGGTGCATTTGCACGTCTATTCCAACGTACTATCAATGCACGAGATGTAGCGGTATTACTTGTGCGTGAGATGGAAAATCATCTCATCGACCCACAAGAAGATGATCCACGCTCAATCGCACCAGACACTTACACAATCTATCTTAATGATCAAACCATCAAAAATTTTCTCAAAACATATCCAGATTTATCTAAACGCCTATCAACTCTCATCGTTGAACTCGGCACACAATCTGGTTACCGTCTACACAATAAACCAACAGTCAAATTACTAGCCGATAGTCAGCTTACACCACATAAAGCTATCGTCACTGCACGGCATGGCACAGAGTCTGGTGTCAGTACAGAAGCCATGCAACCAATTCATGTATCCGAAACACAATCCTCAGTTCATAATCCGCGTTTACAAATCGGCGATCATAATAACTATGAACTGACAAAATCGATCATCAACATCGGGCGTGAAACCGATAATGATATTGTGGTCGATGATGCCTATATCTCACGTCATCACTTACAACTTCGCAAACGATTTGGAGCATACATGTTATTTGATGTTGATAGCAGTGGCGGCACAAAGGTAAACAATATACAGGTTCGTGAACATATTCTACAAAATGGTGATGTGATCCATATCGGACATACACGCATCATTTACACAGATGACACGACACATTCATTTAATAATGGCACAACACAGACACTCGACCCCATCTAGGATAATCACCCGTGAGTTTTGAACTTGTCTTATTCTTTTTGCGATTCTTGGCAGGCCTGATGTTGCTCGGTTTCCTTGGGGCATTATATTGGCTTATCTGGCGCGAATTCAGACAAACCAATGAGCAACTCCAATCAACCCGCACAACTTATGGTTACCTTGTTTCTATTGTCGAATTTGATGGACAATACAGGCAAGTTGGCGATAAACATCCACTAATGCCTATCACAACCCTCGGACGATCAGCAACCAACACAATTATCGTTAATGATACATTTGCAAGTGGTGAACACGCCCGTATTATATTAGAACATGGGCAGTGGTGGTTAGAAGATCGCGATAGTCGGAATGGTACATTACTGAATGATGAAGCCATTGGGACTCGCATTATTCTAACTGATGGAGATATTGTCGGAATCGGCAACTTTGCCTATAAACTCGAACTCAATAAATAGGAGTGCATGATGGATTTAGGTCTTAGAGGAGCACGGGTTTTAGTAACAGCAGCTAGTCGTGGACTCGGCGCAGCAACAGCTCGTCAATTTAGTCGTGAAGGCGCCATTGTTGTTATTTCTAGTCGCAATTTGGAATCACTTCAAGACACAGCATCAAGCATCGTTGAAGAAACAGGTAACGCCGTATTTACACAAGCCTGCGATGTAACAGACTTCACACAAGTTGAACGCCTCGTCAAAAACTCCGCTGATATGGTTGGCGGTCTAGACATCATTGTGACCAATGCGGGGGGGCCACCTGCCGGAAACTTTGATGCATTTGATATGGACGTATGGCAATCGTCAACCCAATTGACCTTATTAAGTGCTGTTGCACTGATTAAGCATAGCCTCCCCTATCTGAAAAAATCAACGCGTGCCGCAATTTTGACAATTACAAGCATTAGCGCAAAACAACCTGTTGATAATCTCATCTTATCCAACACATTACGTCCAGCAGTCATTGGGTTGACTAAATCACTTTCTCTAGAATTGGGACAAGACAATATCCGTGTCAACAGTATTTTGCCAGGTATTACCGATACAGAACGCATTCAAGACTTGGCCAAAGCTCGCGCAGAAATCAATAACTTACCTGTCGAGGATGTACAAGCCAGTATGTCCGATGGTATTCCATTGGGACGGATTGGCTCGCCAGAAGAATTTGCCAATGTTGCTGTTATGATGTGTTCTCCCGCTGGTGGATTCATAAACGGTGTTGCATTACCCGTGGACGGTGGATGGATACGAGCAACGTTGTAATATTGAATACAGTTGATGAGATTATATGAACCTGACATAATGACTGATATTAAGATTTTTAATCTCCGTAAAGGAAAAGTATGATGGAAACAGTAAAAATTGGGGTTATAGGCGGATCCGGCTTATATAATATGCCTGATATTAGTGATGTAACAAGCGTCGAGATCGATACACCATTCGGCAAACCCAGTGGTGCAATTCGTATCGGTACACTTAGTGGAAAACGAGTCGCATTCGTCCCACGTCACGGAGAAGGACATGTCTATTCACCCTCAACACTACCCTATCGTGCCAATATCTTCGCACTTAAAAAATTAGGTGTACGTTTCATCATCGCAGTTAACGCATCTGGTTCATTACGCGAACACTTTGAACCGGGTCATATCATTACGCCCGACCAAATCATCGACTATACAATTCATACCCGTGCACGGTCGTTCTTCGAAAATGGTATTGTAGCCCATGTCTCTGTTGCTGATCCATTCAGCGACTATTTACGTCAGATTGTTGGTGATGCAGTCGAAACCGTTGGTGGAACAGTGCATCGTGAAGGCACATTTTTAATAGAAGATGGTCCGCGTTTTGCGACCCGTGCAGAAAGTCATATGTTCCGCAATCTGGGTTGTGACCTCATCGGAATGACAACCGCGCCGGAAGCATTCCTTGCACGCGAAGCCGAAATTGACTATATGTCTATGGCACACATCACAGATTATGATAGTTGGCATGAGGAAGAAGAAGCAGTTACGTCAGAGATGGTCATTCAGACACTTGTCGAAAATATCAAAGTTGTCCAGAAAGCATTGGCAGAAGCCATTAAACATATTGATGAAGACCATGTCGTGCCAGCGCATACAACATTGGATGCAGCCTTAGCAACAGCGCGTGAAGCGATGCCTGCCGATGTGATTGAAAAGTTGCGCCCAATTGTCGCTCGTACACTCAAATTAGATCAATAATCTGGAGTTCTCGTTGCAACCCAATCTACCATCACCGCGCACAACACACCCACACGAAGGGCTTCTGTTAATTTTAGCAGGGCTGTTTGTCATGCTCGGGTTGATGACTGTTGGGCTTACTCGTGATGTTACGATTACCTATTGGTTGATCTTTCTTGTATGGGGTGCATGTGCAATCGGCGGGAATATGATTCTCAACCGCTATCTGCCGGAACGTGACACACTCCTTTTTCCAATTGTTATGTTATTAAGTGGTTGGGGGTTGGTACTTATCGAACGGCTTGCCCCCAACTTTGCAGATCGGCAAGCAATTTGGTTGCTAGTCAGTGTTGGAGCCATGCTGGTTAGTGCAATTTTTCCCCATCTTCTGCGATGGCTACGCACGTATCGTTATATCTTGCTTGCACTAACTCTACTTCTGCTTGCTAGCACAATTATATTCGGGCGTAATCCATCCGGTAATGCGTTTGCACCACAACTATGGTTAGGAATCGGATCAATCTATTTCCAACCATCAGAAGTTATGAAGCTTATCGTAACCGCATTTCTTGCCAGTTACTTAGGTGAACAAGCCACAACTTTACGATCACGCAATACAACAAATCTTGATGCTAATAGTCCTCGCCTTGGTTTGTCACTAAGATTAATCGGTCCTATCATTTTGATGTGGGGATTATCAGTGGTTGTACTTGTCTGGCAACGTGACCTTGGTACAGCGATGCTATTTTTCATCGTATTTATGCTATTGTTATACATCACAAGTGGTGACATACGCCTACTCATCGGTGGGTTCACACTGGTTATCATCGCCGGTTTTGTCGCCTACCAGCTTTTTGCAGTCGTTCAACTCCGCATCGACATATGGATTAACCCGTGGGCAGAAGCTGATGGTCGTGCCTACCAAATTGTACAAAGCCTAATGGCATTTGGATCAGGTGGTATCTTTGGAACAGGTGCAGGATTAGGTTATCCGAATTATATTCCCGTTGTTCATTCAGACTTTGTGTTTTCAGCATTAGCTGAGGAATGGGGATTACTGGGAGTAATCACAGTTCTAAGTTGCTTTGCTGTATTGGTCATGCGTGGTTTACATATTGGTATGTCCCACACAGGTCGTCCCTTCCATACCTTGCTTTCTGTTGGGCTAACCATGATGCTTGCAGTACAGGCGTTATTAATTATGGGTGGTGTCCTCAAATTACTTCCCCTCACTGGCGTTACATTGCCATTTATGAGTTATGGCGGGAGTTCACTTCTTATCAGCTACGTTATGATTGGTCTGCTATTACGATTGTCATCGGGAGAGCGTTAAATGCAGTTCGCCAACGAAATCCAACATCTCTTCCTTGGTACACTCATCGCTTTCGCTATCGTTGGACTGTCTGCGACCTATTGGGCAATTACTGGACGAGACACAATTTTACTGAGAGACGATAACCCGCGTATCATAGAAGAAATTGCTCGTATTCAACGCGGTAGTATCTACGATCGCGATGAGGAATTGCTCGTCCAAACAGAAACTGAAAATGGTGTCACATCACGTCGTTATCTGCATGAGTCTACCTACAGCACACTCGGTTACTACAGCCTGAGGTATGGTGAGGGTGGCGCAGAATTTGCGTTCAACGATACATTAGCACGTACGATTAGTGAAGAAAATCTGTCAGATTATTTTGAGCAAAGCATCCTGAATGTACCTACAACTGGTGCAGACATCCAACTTACGCTTGACCTCAAAATTCAAACGGCTCTTACCGATAGTCTGATCAATCAACAAGGCGCAGGTGTTGTCCTCGATGCACAAACAGGGGAAATACTCGCATTAGCCAGTTTGCCAACATATGACCCTAATACACTTGATGATAATTGGGATTCACTCACTCAAGCGATAGGCGATCCATTTTTCAATCGTGCCTTACAAGGACAATATCAGCCCGGTGGCGTAATGTATACTTTATGGATGGCGCAAGCACTACTCACCGAATATGACACCACACAACTTATTGCAAATGCCGATGATACCGTTGCACTTGGTGCAGATACACTTATGTCGTGTGCCATCGATCCGCCTGAAAGTAATTTGAATTTATTGCAAGGATATGTCTATGGTTGTCCGGTTCCATTTGCAGTTTATAGTCGGACAACGTCTGATCGTACGTTTGATGATCTTGTACAAAATTTCTCATTAGATAACGCACTCGTCTTAGATAGATTTCCCATCCCCGAAACAATTAGTCCAACATCAGGTACACAAGTAGAAATTGACCCAATCTTACTCGGTTTACGTGATACCTTAGGACAAGGCAATATCACCGTTACCCCGCTGCATATTGCAGGTGTCTTATCTGCAATTGTCCATAACGGCAATGCACAAGCCCCCACAATCTTAAAAGCGATTCGGCAACCTGATAGTGATATTTGGGAACCGGTAAATGATCGCCAACCCAGTACACCGATGATGACTTCGGCAACTGCGCGACAATTGCAAACAACCTTACGCGACGTCTGGCAAACGATACAGACAGATACATATCCTGAAGCCATTTCAGTTGGTGCGACAGTTGCAACATCCCAATCCGGTACAGAAACACAATCATGGCTCATCGGATTTGTACGCCACGAACAAGGCACACGAATTGCATTTGTGATACTCTTAGAAGATACAAAGGATATTCAAACGATTATCTCAGCAGGGAAAACGTTAATTCAGGTGATAATAGAAGATACCGTGTCATCCCAATCATAATAGTCAAACGAGGGAATTATGAAAAAATCTTTACCGTTTATCATATGCTATCTTGTTTTCGCAATTTCTTTCACATCAATCGCTCAAGCAACATGCCCCGCGTTAGTTGATTTCGCATTACAATCCACGGATGAATTTTGTTCAGAAACAGGGCGTAATCAAGCTTGTTTCGGTCATGTGAATCTAACCGCAGAAGGCCAGCCCGATGCCGTCAATTTTGAATTTATTGAAGTTGGTGATATTGTCGATGTAGCATCCATTCGTACATTACGCCTCAGCACATTAGATTCATCAGCAGGCGCATGGGGTGTTGTACTCATGCGTATCCAAGCCAACCTACCGAACTCAACCCCCGGTCAAAATGTGACATTTATGCTGTTCGGTGATACAGAATTACGCAACGCCGCGACATCGATAGAAGATCAAAATCCTCCGACGCTTGAAGCACAAGTCAGTTCATCAATTGACGCCAACGTACGCGTCGGACCCAATACGACCATGGCAGTCCTAGCATCTATTCCAAATGGAACAACTGTGACAGCTACAGGTATCTCACCCAATGGTGAATGGGTACGGATTCTCTTGCCAACTAGCAATAATGATCAAACTGGATGGATTTCACGCCAACTACTTATCCCATCTGATGATACGAGTACACTTAATGTTATCCAACCAGGGCAACCACAATTCGGACCGATGCAAGCATTCTATCTGAGTACAGGCATTGGTCAGCCATCCTGTAACGAAGCGCCCGAAAATGGTCTACTTGTACAAACACCAAAAGGTGTCGGTGAGATTAACCTATTGGTTAACGAAGTTGAGATCAGTATGGGGTCAACAGTTTTCCTGACTGCTACACGTGATGAAGACGATGATGAAGATGGTATCAATGTAAACTCGATGGAAATTAAGACAATCGAAGGCACAGCTATCACCCGCATTAATGGTCGGACACAGGTCGCAACTGGTGGATCACAGTTTGAAGTAATCTACGATGATGAAGGATTTATCGAGGAAGTCAGTCAGACTGAGCGCCTTGAATTTGATGAAATCGATGAATTACCATTTGAAAATCTAGACCGTGAGATTGACGACGAAGAATACGAAGAAATTTCTGACGAGGAATTAGAGATTCTAGAAGAATATGGTGAATTATTCGATGTGGTTGATATTGATGATACTGATGAACTTCTTGATTATATTGATGAATTTGGTGATGATGATCTCATCGAATATCTGCAAGAAGAACTCGACATCGAATATTTTGATGGCGAAACAGCCGAATTCTTTGAAGAAGAACTCGACTTTGATATTGAAGGCTTCGAGGATGATGAAGATTTTGATGAGTTCGACGAATTTGATGAAGATTTTGACGGCGACGAGTTTGATGAAGATTTTGACGAGTTCGACGAATTTGA
>DIYL01000053.1:47699-519506 GCA_002428985.1 Anaerolineales bacterium UBA6055
GAGTTCGACGAATTTGATGAAGATTTTGAGGAAGACTTTGACGAGGATTTCGAAGACGACGAAGACTTCGATGATGAAGATGATGGTGGTGACGAAGACGAATAAACCATAATCTAGCAATCTCAAACAGACCTGTCTATCAATGATCGGCAGGTTCTCTCCACTATTTATTAAACTGCACAAAATCTCATCAATTCGTTAGGCAGTTTCAGCTAAAGTTCTGCTACAATGCGTTGGGAAAAACCTTTCAACGAATGGTAGATTATGCTCAACCTTCTTCGCGGTAAACGCAAAAACAAAATCACCTATTCACGTCAATTCTGGTTACTGTTTTGGGGATCATTTTTTACGCGCTCCAGCATTAGTATGATCTGGCCCTTTGTCACCGTTATCATTCGTGAGCGACTCGACATCGCGCTGACAACAGCAGCTTTTCTCTTAACTATTCAATCCATTACAAGTTTACTGTCTACAATTGTCGTCAGTAGCATTATGGATAAAGTTGGGCGTAAATTACCGATTGTGATTAGCTTAATCGGTGGTGCATTAGCTTTAGCAGCTATGGCAACTGCAAATACATTCGAGCAATGGGCGGTTTTGATGGCAATCTATGGGCTTTTTGTGCCGGTATTTAATATCGGGGTCAACACCATGGTTGCTGACATCGTTGCCCCAGAAAACCGTTCTCCAGCATATGCCCTGATTCGTATGATTAGTAATGCAGGTATCGCCATTGGTCCGGTTATGGGTGGAGCATTGGTCACTCTGATGTCATTTGAAGCTGTCTATTATACAATTGCCATAGCGTATGGATTGCTAACCATATTCATCATAACGATGATCCAAGAAACGATTCCGGATACCCTCGAAGCTGAAGACGACGAAACCGAAACAACCAAAGGATACGGTTATATCCTGCGTGATACCGTATTTATGGGTATGTTTGCGATGTTCATGCTGGTGATGTTTGGTAATACGCAGATTTTTGTTCTGCTCCCCGTTTATGCAAAAGAGAACTTTGGTTTAGTAGAAAGCCAATATAGCCTACTCCTGACGATTAATGCAACCATGGTCGTATTATTCCAATATGCACTGACCAAATTTACGGATCGGTATAAGCCGCTCCCTGTAATGGCATGGTCAGCGATTATTTATGCGATTGGATTAGGTACTGTAGCAGTTGGGTATGATCTACCAACATTTGCAGTTAGCATGATTATCGTCACCATCGGAGAACTCATGCTGATGCCGACAGCTTTAACATTTATCGCCAACATCGCACCAACCGAATTACGAGCACGTTATATGGGAATTTTTGGTTTAGGCTGGCCACTAGCAGCAGGTATCGGTCCGATTATAGGTGGATTTTTAAATGATAACTTTTCGCCAGTTGCTATGTGGATTGGTGCAAGTGGGATGGCGCTCATCGGTGCATTCGGATTTTTCCTGATTATGCTATATCAACAACGTACTAAAGCCAAGCGTGTAATGACAGCACCCGCACAATAAATGATGGAGGTGCCAAAGACACCTCCACTTAATAGTTTTTAAATCTCTAAACTCTCTTCAACACGATCTAGCCATTCATGAACAAGTTGTTTAAAGAGCAGGTCTTGTTCAATGTATACGCCATGTCCAGCACGGTCTAAAACTGCATATGTTGCACGACTGTAATTCTGAGATACACCAAATGCTTCAGCATACCCAACGGTAGAATCTTGTCGCCCTGTAACAATAAGAGATGGCTTTGTATATGGCGTTTCTAATTCTCGTACATCAAAAGAAAAACTATAATTTTCGGGTTGGCGCAATTGACTCAAAAATTCAGCATCACCACGACTTAACGAATTACCAAACTCATTCAAAATCCGTTCAATAACAGGCTTTGTCTGGACAACAGTATTCCCCAATATAAGTGGCTCTGCCCCTTCTGGTATCATAGCAATAGCTTCTTCATCATAAGCAAAGACAACATGCTCAGGTAACTCCCGTTCGTTATCATCAGGATTCACAACAGGAGCCATTAACATTACTCCATCAATTATATCGGGAGTTTGCTTCACCATACCCTGTGCAATATACCCACCATAAGAAAATCCCACTAATACAAAGTTCTGGTCAGGTACAATAACACTCATAAAGTCATTCATGACGCGTAATATATCATCGGAGTTGTTCACATTAGGATTTGATGGTGAACGCCCCATCCCCGGCATATCTGGATAAATTCGTTGAAAGCCCGTTCGTGTCTCAAATAACGGCTCATAAGCACCTAGCATAACTTCATGGTCAAGAGGGAATCCATGTAAGATCAACAATGGCTTCCCTGTCCCACGTGTTTCATAGTGGATTTCAACATCATTTACTGTAATTGTCATAAGATTGCTCTCGACTTCCTGTGCCTTAACTTGTGAAGCGATATTGCCTAAACTGAGCATAAAAGCACCAGCACCAATACTCTTGAGGATATCTCTACGAGATAAGTGATAATCTGACATCATAACCTCCATAAAAAAGTTGATAGATGTTGTTGAACTATGGGTAAATCATGATGACCGTAAAGGTGGGTATGATTGTTGTTTTTTTTCAACGGGGAATTGAATCTCAGCAATAGCTTGGTGTTCTCTATCAATAAACGGAAATCGATAAAATACCTCACGACCAGCGCCAGCAAACTGATATCCATTAGCACTCACCCAATCGCCTAAAGCACTATAATTGCCATGCCCGAGACTTGGTCTACCTATCCGAACTAAAGTCAACATATGATTAACAGGTGCAAGTTGTGTGAGGGTCATACTGTAGTTTTCAAGCGTTACACCTTGTACCCGATCAGATACAAGGAAACCAACTTCCATGTCTAAGTCTTCATCTTCCCAAACATCAGAATGAATAATGACCATTATATGACTTAGATTGATTTTACCAACTTTTTCTGGAAGCTGTTTATATAGCTTCTCGCCCATAAGTTGCACATCATACAAATCCGCAAATGTTTGTCGAATAGAAAGGTATCGTTGTGCTGGTATAGACTTCAGAACAATATCATAATTCTCTAGCTTGCCGTCTCTATCAATTTGTTCAATCCGCGATTCAATATAGCGAAAACGTGCCATTTCCTGCACCAATGTTTGCTCAACTTGTGCCATTCTGAGTGTTAGCATGCCACGAATTTCTTCTGTCGAAACGTCATCGTTTAACAACCGCTTTATCTGTTCAAGGGATAAACCAAGTTCTTTGAGTGCTAAAATTTGATTAAGTTGTGCCAATTGATCAATCGTATAATAACGATACCCGGAGAATGGATCTGTATATCGTGGCTTAAGCAACCCACGTTTGTCATAGTAGCGTAATAACCTCCCAGAAACTTGTGCTATTTTTGAAAATTCACCAATTTGGAACATCGTATTTACTCACATAATCAACAACGCACATAGTCTAAAGTTTGACGCTAGGTCAAAGTCAAGAAATTCATTCTTAAGATTAAAAGTAGGAGGATTATAGTTAGACTCCCCAAATAACTGAGGAGTCCGATAATTTATAGTCTGCTTAACCGATCACAGACACATCGCGATCAGCAAGGTCTTTATTAAACTGTGCCAGATCACCATCAACCAATGCAGTAAATGCACTGATTTGTTTGTTGATAATGCCCGATAGTTTTTCGTAAACAGCGTACGATTGATCGGTCGGAGGGAATTCACCTAAGCTAACAACAGCTGGTAACGCCACCAGTCGATTAAGCGCCTGTGTCCCCTGATTCAAACGACCTGCCCAACCACCCGGCAAATCAGGGATTAAGATCACTTTTTCGATTTCGAGAATACTATCTTTGAGTGCAGTGGCTCGTTCTGCCAAATCCGATGTATCGTCAGATTTACCTAGACGTTCAGCAATATCGCCTAACTGAGAGCGATACCGACGCATCGAATTCAACATCTCAGTCGCTTCGCTATAGGTTTTGTAAATATCCATGAGCAGATCAAACTGTTTTTGTAAATCTTCGTCGGATGCAGTTGATGTAGATTCTTTCACCAGTTTGACAGGTTGTGTCAGAGTCTCATCGCCAACAGTCAACGACACTTGATAGTCACCGGGTGCGACAGTTGGTCCTTCCATCCGGCTAAACTGGACATCAGAACCATTCAATGCAGGCGACACATCCAGTCGCATATCCCAGACAAAGCGGTTCCAACCTTTGTTTGCAGTAAGGTAGACACGTGTCATGTCTTTCTTTTCTTTGAGAGCCTTTCGGTCTTCATCGTCCATACTGGTGAACACCCGCAGCTCATTGTCGGCGTTGTCATTGAAAACCAGCGTGATTTTATCAGCTGGTACATCAGACAAATGATAAGTCACAATCACACCGCGTGGTGCATTTTCACCGGAATCAAGGAATTTGCGTTCCTTCACATTTTCAGGCGTAACTGTAAACGTATATGGTGCCATGACACCTGTTGAGCTCATATAAGTCTTACCCGGTTGGTCAATCAAACGACGTGCATCAATACTTGGCAATACGCGTTGTGTATCCCGTGGTTGGAGCAACACAGCTTGTTTACTGGCAATATCATCATGTAATTGATGAATAATCGTCAG
The DNA here is from genome assembly GCA_002428985.1 of Anaerolineales bacterium UBA6055. GTDB lineage: Bacteria > Chloroflexota > Anaerolineae > Aggregatilineales > Phototrophicaceae > UBA6055. Next base: position 52,299 of record DIYL01000053.1, read on the forward strand.
ATCATCCAGAATCCAGATTGACCGCCCATGAGTACCTGCAATCAAATCAGTTCCTTTAACAAGTAAGTCATGGATAGGTGTGACTGGTAAATTGAGTTGGAATGGCATCCAATTTGCACCATCATCAAAGGAGACAAAGACACCTTGTTCTGTACCCGAATAGAGCAAACCCTCACGCGCAGGATCACAACGGATTACACGTGTAAAATCATCTTCCGACATACCATTATCTATTTTTGTCCATGTCTGACCGTAGTCCGTGGTTTTGTATAGATACGGACTATAATCATCGAGTTTATAACGGGTCGTCGCCATATAACACGTCCCCGCATCAAATGGCGAGGGCTCTAACATACTGACCATCGACCACTCAGGCAATTGTTCTGGCGTGATATTATCCCATGTTTCACCACCATTTTTTGAGATATGAACAAGACCATCATCAGACCCTGCCCATAATAGTCCTTGCTCAAGTGGCGATTCGGCAAGTGCAAATACCGTCGCGTACATTTCAGCCCCGACAGAATCACGATTAATCGTTCCGCCTGTCAGTTGCAATGTATCAGGATCAGCACGCGTTAAATCTGGACTTATCGGCTCCCAGCTTTGACCTTCGTTGGTCGATTTAAAGATAATATTACCTGCGGCATATAGCGTATCGGTATCATGAGGCGAGAATAATATCGGATATGTCCATGCAAATCGATAATCTGAATCAATCGCTGCCTCACCAGACATAAGTTCCGGCCATGTCGTGACCAAACGCAACTGCATCGTGCTATGATCATAGCGTTGAAGTGAGTTACCACCACCGGGTGAACTCCCAATTGCACCAACAAAAATCACATCGTCATTGTCAGGTTTAACAGCCAAATAACCACTTTCACCAGTGGCAGCGATAAACCCATCCATCCACATCAGCGAATTTTTATTATTCCGGCTAGGAACTGCAACACTACTGTTATCCTGTTGCGTCCCATAAACATAATATGGATCGCGATTATCAGTTGTGATGTGATAGAACTGAGCTGTTGGTTGATTGAAAATAGTTGACCAAGATGCCCCACCATTCACAGATACATTCGCACCGCCGTCATTACCTTGCACCATAATTTGTGTATTTTGGGGATCAATCCACAAATCATGATTATCACCGTGTGGTGTACCAATCATGCCATAGGTGCGACCACCATCAATAGATTTCCAGAAGCGCAAGTTATTGACATACACGGTATCAGGATCTTGTGGGTCGGCATGGACATGCATGTAATACCAAGCACGAGAGATAATATCCTTATTCGGTCCGACGAATTCCCATGTATCACCATAATCATCAGTACGATACATACCGCCTTCATCATGCTCAACAATCGCATAGACACGCCCTGATTGTGCTGGCGATGCCGAAATACCAATTTTACCGAGAATGCCTTCTGGTAAGCCTTTATTTGTCGAGATATTTTCCCATGTCTCGCCACCATCCATTGACCGCCAAATGCCACTATCTTCGCCACCACTGCTAATTTGGTAGAAGCTACGATATGCTTCCCACATCGTCGCATATAAAATACGCGGATTCGTTTCATCAATCGTGATGTCAATCGCTCCAGCTTTTTCACTCACAAACAGGGTTTGTTGCCATGTCTGCCCGCCATCAGTCGATTTAAACACGCCGCGTTGTTGATTATTGCCAAACGCATGCCCCAACGCCGCCACCCAAACCGTGTCAGGGTCGTTCGGATGGATCACAATTTCGCCAATATGGCGAGTATCCTCTAGCCCCATATGTTGCCATGTACGACCTGCATCTGTGGATTTATAAACACCATCACCATGCGATACATCAATCCGGATCGTTGCTTCGCCCATGCCTGCATAAATCACATTTGGATCAGCATGAGACACCGCTAGCGCACCTACCGAGCTTGTTTTGAAGAATCCATCGGACACGCATTCCCAATATTGTCCTACATCTTCGGTTTTCCAGACACCGCCAGCACATGCACCAAAATAAAATGTCCCGACATCACGCGGATCACCTGCAACAGCTACGACACGTCCACCACGAAATGGACCGATGCAACGCCATCGTGCAATACCCTCTAAATTCACATTTAACATATTGTTTTCCCTTGATAAAAATTTTCTATCGCCACTTATTGTAACGCGAATCATACATATCTAGCGAATTTCCAATCCTCACGTGGAAATGATATGAAAATCACCAACTTTAGTTGATACAAAAACTATCGAATAATGATAGAATATTTATCAAAAGATACTAATTGAGGAGGGTAATATGACAGCACAAGCTCATGAAATGCTGATTATTGAAGGTCAGAAAACGTCTATGGCATTCTGTCCACCACTGCCAAAAGACCATTCCGACATAAAGTTATTAAGCGACGACGATATTAAAGCAGAAAAAGATATTCCCAGTATCATCTTCTCAACGGCATGTTGGCGACAATATATTGGAACTTGGGAATTAAAAGATGGGAAATTTTATCTCGTGGATGTGAAAGGGCGATTTAAGAAAACCAGCGATCAACCGATATTCGCTGATTGGGTGACATGCGTGTTACGGATCACCAGCGGTGAACTACTTCATTATGTGCATATGGGCTTCGGGTCGGTATACGAATTCGAGAACCATATCAAAATTGAAAAAGGCATCGTAGTTGAAGAGCGTCGTGTAGACAATCGGGAAAAAGACTTCAGTGAACGGGATCTCGGATGGGAAAATCTTCCGGGCAGTGAAAATGATTTTGATGGCGATGATTTTTAGATTCGGCAGACACAACTAATGACTCTATACGTGGGGTATTATCAATAAATAGACGTACACCAATAATTTAAACAGTGGGTCATCAATGTGGCTCACTGTTCCCACATGTTAACACGCTATCCTCGTTATAAATTCAAACAATCTAACTTCAAATATTGTATAATCACCCATGAGATTGCAGACATCAATGTGTGGGGATAGGTAACGTAATGTCGGATGTGTTTATTTCATATTCACGTAAAGACGGGCAATTTGTCCAGCAACTTAACACAGCACTCGTTGAAGAAAACCGTGTTGTGTGGGTTGATTGGCAAGGCATTCCTGCTGGCGAAGACTGGTGGGTGGAAATCATACATGGCATCGAAAATGCCGAGACATTTGTTACTGTCATCAGTAGCAACTGGTTAACAAGTGAAATTTGTCATCAAGAGCTCGAACATGCCCTACACAACAACAAACGAGTCATTCCGCTTATTCATCAACAAGTTGATGGAGATATTGAAAAGCGTGTTAAAGGCGATTGGATGGATAAGCCCTATGAGCAATTGGCACGCTCGAACTGGGACCAAATCCGCCAATTAAATTGGATATTTGTAGATTCCGACGATTCATTTAAAACAGGGTTCACCAGATTACTCGCTGCAATTGACGAAGATCAACCTCATCTTAAAGCCCATACACGTTATCAACGACGTGCACTTGAATGGAAACGCAGTAATGAAAATCCAAGTTTTCTACTACTCGGTGATGACCTAATTTTTGCCGAAAAGTGGCTAGAAACTGCCAAACAAGAAGACAAAACACCCCACCCTACAGATCTACACCAACATTATATTGAAAGTAGTCGACGATTAGAGGATGCAGAACAGCAAAGAGAGCGATCGCGTGAACAGCGGGTAAAACAACTTCGATTAGCATCGGTTGTGCTTGCTATAATTGGGGGGATTGCTATTATTGCCACACTCGTTGCAATTCCAACAAGTATTAATGCTCAAAATAGTAATGCTACATCGATCGCGCAAATATCGACTGCATCAAATATCCTCGTGACATCAACATCGGTTGCAGAACAAGTGGCAACAGGCAATGCTAATTTAGCTAACGCAGTTGAAGCCCAAGAAGATACTTTATCACAAGTAACCAGTATTGCCCAACAAGTCGAAACGAGCGACGCAAATCTTGCAGATGCACAAGAACAGGTTGCAATCGCTGGAGAGACACTCACACCAATTGCCCCAACATTAACATCAGTTGCTGGCGATTTATCGGTCGCATTAGATTCTCAAGCACAAGCCGTTGCTGAGGTTACCATAATAGCCGAGCAAGTCGCTACGAGTGATGCAAATCTTATAGATGCCCAAGAGCAGATTGTTGTTGCAGGTGAAACACTTACACCAATTGCGCCTACTCTAACGGCTGTCGCCACAGCATTATCAGGTGCAATTGATGCCCAAGATGATGCAATAGCAGAGGTGACCGCTATAGCAGAACAAGTCATTATTGCAGGCGAAACACTTACACCTGTTCCACCAACGCTAACTGCCGTTGCACAAGTCGTCCAAAAAACCCAAAACGAGCTTGATATTTCGAATCAGTCAGCACAAGCTTTACAAAGGGTGCGAAGTGGTTTTGTAGGGGAAGCCCTCATTATTATGAACAATCTTGTACAAAAATATCCTAATGAAGTGAACGCCTATCTTGAGCGAGCTTATATATACCGTCAAATAGGTCAAAGTGAAAATGCGTACGCCGACTACACAACAGCGATTGAGTTAGTACCAGACCGTGCTGAAACATATAATGTGCGTTCATTTGTCCTTAGAGATCTCGGACAGGTAGACGAAGCCGAAAATGACCTAAATAAGGCGATTGATCTCGAACCTGATTCTGCTCATTACTATACTAATCGAAGCAGTTTTTACTCCACTTTAGGTAACTACGAGCTTGCTCTGATAGACATTAATTATGCGATTACGTTAAGCCCTGAAAACGACAATAACTTTGTGACGCGTGCCGGTATCTACAGTAATTTAGAGCGTGTAGATGATGCATTTGTGGACTATACAACAGCGATCGAATTAAATCCAAACAATACAAACGCCTACAACAGTCGCGCCAATATTTATTCTCATCGCGCAGAGTATGATCTTGCACTTGCTGACCTCAATCGTGCGATCGAGCTCGAACCACAACAAGCAAACTACTATAACAATCGATCATTTGTCTATCAAAATCTTGGCGATTTGGACAGTGCACTAGCGGATTTAAATCGTGCCATGGAGTTAGAATCTCCGCCCAACACATCACAATTTCTGGCACGTGGATTGCTCTACCTTAATTTGGAACAACCTGAAAGTGCAATCACTGACTTTACTCGTTATATTGAAATGAATCCTGAAGATCCCGGTGGATACGATTTACGTGGTGTGGCATATACCGATGCAGGACTTTATGACTTGGCACTAGCGGACTATGATTACATCATGAACGAACTCACAGCAGAAGGGCTTATGAATGTCACAGCAGTCATCAATCAGGGGTGGGCATATTTCAAACTGGGGGACCTTGAACGTGCTCTCGAAAATAATAACCGCGTACTGAGTGCTATACCTGATGAAGTGTTTGCACTTGGCAATCGTGGATTAATATATCTGGTGCAAGGACAACTAGAGTCAGCATTTGCCGATTATCAAATGATGGTTGATATTCAACTCAACAATCCACCCTATCCCGACACCAACATCATAGACCTTGCTACAACGGACATTAGCAATGTCATCACAGAAAATCCAGATGTGGGCACATATTATATGATACGGGGTTACCTACACTATATGAACGGGGAACAAATCCGAGCGAATGAAGATTGGACACAAGCATCTTCGCTTGGTGCACAATTTTTGCCCGAAATTGACAAGTTACGTCAGTAGATATAAAAAGGACGTGGGTCGTCACACGCCCTGTACAGCTATATATGCTTAACTTTCTGCGGGTGGGTATTCGATCGCTTCAAGCGTTGTTGAGATTTTCTGCCATGATGCAGGATCATCCCATTCCACTGTAACCATACGGGTATCAACATCACCGTCGACTTTGGCTACCCCTTCAAGCTCCCCGAGTTCACCTTTGATGGCGGCGACACACCCTGCACACCCAATATTAGGCACTTCAAATGTTTTTGTTGTCATTAAAATTTCTCCTTCTTAATCTGATAATTTGACCTATCCAGGAAGTCAAATCTTACATAAAGGCTTGGATACCGGTCTGTGCACGACCAAGAATCAATGCGTGGATGTCGCTGGTACCTTCATATGTATTGACGGCTTCAAGGTTCATGACATGGCGGATCACATGGAATTCATCCGATATACCGTTACCCCCGTGCATATCACGCGACATACGCGCAATATCCAACGCTTTGCCACATGAATTACGTTTGACTAACGAGATCATTTCTGGTGTCACTTTGTCTTCATCCATCAACCGTCCAACGCGTAAAGCACCTTGCAAGCCTAATGAAATATCAGTCATCATGTTGGCTAGCTTAAATTGAATAAGTTGCGTTGCAGCTAATGGACGACCAAATTGTTCACGATCGAGGGTATATTGACGGGCTGCGTGCCAACAAAATTCCGCAGCACCAAGTGTTCCCCATGCGATACCATAACGCGCTTTATTTAAACATCCAAATGGACCTTTTAGCCCGCGCACATTCGGCATAAAGTTTTCATCAGGGACAAATACTTCATCCATCACAATTTCACCAGTGATGCTCGCACGCAGGCTAAATTTGCCGTCAATCTTTGGGGCTGATAATCCTCCCATGCCTTTATCAAGGATAAATCCACGAATATCACCATCGCTAGTATCCTCATGCCCATAAGCTTTCGCCCAAACAATAAATACATCTGCAATTGGTGAATTGGTGATCCACATCTTTGTACCGTGTAGTGTCCAACCACCATCGACCTTGGTTGCACGAGTTTCCATACCACCGGGATCACTACCATGATCTGGTTCTGTCAGACCAAAACAACCCACCCATTCGCCTGTTGCCAATTTAGGTAGATATTTATTGCGTTGTTCTTCCGTCCCATATGTATAAATTGGATGCATGACAAGTGAGCTCTGAACACTCATCGCACTACGATAGCCACTATCAACGCGTTCAACTTCACGCGCAATCAGACCATAAGAGACATAATTGAGACCTGACCCGCCATATTCTTCAGGAATGGTTGAGCCGAGCATACCCATCTGCCCCATCTCATTCATAATCTCGCGATCAAATGTCTCGTTACGATTGCCTTCTAGAACGCGTGACATCAGTTTATCTTGGCAATAATCATTCGCCGCATCACGCACCATACGCTCTTCGTCATCGAGCTGATCATTCAGCAAAAATGGATCATCCCATTGAAATGTAGGTTTCGCTTGTTTTATTGTTGCTTGAGTCATATGTTCCTCGTTACAGTTTATCTAACATCATTTGCCCTATGATACAAAGTCCACAACACAAAAGAAACGTAGAATTATGTCCGAGCTATCAACAGACCTCACGATACACTATCACAAACTTGATCAGCCTTATCTTTGTGAAATCTAGCAAATGGCAAAGTCTATCCAATTTGCACAATTAGGCAGGCTCTGGCATTGTCTCATGAATAGTTTTTTCTTGTTCGTAAGACATCAATTCTTGTTCAAAATTTTCGTCAAATAAACGGTTACGGAAGATAATCGCAACTGCTAAACCAACCAATACACGAAACCATTTATGGAAGAATCCTTGAATAATCGCCGCTGATGTTGCCACAGCCAGTGTCATTAACGGGTTTACCGCTCCAATAATACCTGTCAGCATAACTGTATTTGAGGCTTCGGCAATACCAGCACCATTTGGCACAAAACTCAAAGCAGCAATTGCCGATGTTACGCCAAGGATAAATGTCGTCTGTAAGAAAAGTTGCCATGATAGATCAAAGCCAAGCCCCATCAGAACAACCACGAAACCGAGTGAGCTTGATGCATAAATTCCTACACCAACGATACTCATTGGGATAACATGCTTCAACTTGAAGATTTCACGACTACTTTCATAAAATGTTACTAAGGGTTCGTGAATACGATTAATGATAGGCAATCGCTTGATGAGATTGAGGAAGAAATAGGCAAGGGGTTGAATTTGCACGACAATCAGCCCCGCAATTATGACTGCCGATGATCCAAAAATGATCACCCGACTGGCAGCATCATAATCACCAAGAAAAAGTGAATCCCCCGCAAGCAATAATGTTAACGCCATAATCGCGATCACAGCGATCCCATCAACAATGCGTTCAGCAATGACAACTGGCATACCACTAGCAATTGGAATCCCAGTCTTCGCTTTGAGAAAAACAGCCTTCAGTAATTCAGCCGCTTTGCCGGGACTCACGACCATTGTAAAACCGGACACATGAATCACTGCACTATCAAACACACTAATTTTGCCATGTGCACCAATCACACCGATTAGGTAATGCCACTCGACAAATCGGAAAAACATCACCAACACCTGACACAACATCACCGGTATCAGATAAAGCACAGGGAAATTTTGGAGTGTCTCTAATACCCCTTCCGAGTCTGATAATTGTCCCTGATTATCAAGGAGAAGCAGAAGAACTATATACACACCGAGAATCATAATCAGTCCGAGGAAAATCTGATTACGATATTTACGCCATACACTGACTTGTTGCTGTGAGGTATTTGTCATTTTGTATCCAAATATAAGCGAATTTATACTCGTATTTTATCATCGAGCAATAATTTTTAGATATTGTAACGTGAAATGCAGATTATGTTTTTTATACCGATACAGATTACCAACACTATTAGTTATAGTTAATTTAATCTGAGTTTTACTTAACGGTTCAATCAAAACACGTGACGTATAGGAGATATTGACATATAAGTCTACTGGTTAGTTGTAGATAATTGAGAAAGACAATCACATTGTTTTATCAATAACAAATCTCCACAACAAAAAACAACTATAATTTGAAAGCCAATGATCACTTTAACAATTGTTCCTCTTATCCAAAGCTGACGTTAACGTAAAAATATCATATATGATATATGGCATACTGGCTTGATAGTAAAATACCACTAAGCTATAATGCTGACTGCAAGAGGCCTTTGATCAAATCCAGTGAATAAATTATGAGTAAATAATGAATCAATCAACTAGGCATAATCCTAATTCGTTTGTTGAAACATTTAAAGATAATCTTTCGATCTACTCCGTATTTGCTTTCTTGTGGGCAATGAGTATGGTCTGGCATTATACGCGTAATCCAAACCTCTACAATTTGGATGAGCCACATCTGCTAGTTATATTGTCTGGTTTTGTAGTTATGCTACGTCCTCACCGTGTTTGGGGGCTTCTTGTATTATCTTTCTCCCATATTCTCATAATCTTGATTACACCTCCATTTAATTCCAATCACTATACCTATCAATTATTTGTAAATGTAGCTCTCTTCTCTAGCTATATTTATTTGATAATTAAAGAGCGTCGCTTAGTCATAACATCGAAAGAATGGTTTACAGTATTTAGACCCGTTGTCGCTCTGACTCTTATATTCCTGTATCTATTTGCTGTGTTACATAAGTTAAATGCAGGTTTCTTCTCAGAAGCTAGTTGGGCAATACGTCTATATGATAAAATGCTTAACGCTCAACATCTTGGCGTTCTGTTGGAATTCTTGCCACGCGATCAGACTTTTATAAATATCATTCCTCACCTTACATTGATCATTGAACTCCTTATACCTGCAGGTTTCTTATTCAAACGTACACGTATTATTACGATTATTTTCGGTTTTTTATTTCATGTAACGTTGTCAATTCGTGAATTTGCCCCAGGTACAGATTTTCCAACCGTCGTTGGTGCAGTGTATGTACTGTTCTATTACAACACAAGTAAAGACATTCTAGATAGACCGATCAATAAAATTTTGAATAGTCAATTATTTAGTATTATGTACAAATTTGTTCTGCCATTCCTCTTACTATGCATTATTTTTATCCCCAGTATAGTTGAGGCTTTGCGTCTAAGCCATCATACTGAAAATACTTTAGAGTCTTTCACAGATGCAGATGTTAAGGCAGTTCACTGGTCAATCTATATCATAATTTATGTAACTATTGCTGTGTTTGTCTTATTCAAAACGAGACTACGTATACCGAAATCAGAAGAATTTAATATTCTTCGTAACCATCCATTGAGCTTGGCATGGCTACCTTTATTATTTGTGTTTGTTTCATTATCTCCATACTTAGGTTTACGTACAGCAAATTCTTTCGCGATGTACAGTAATCTCAAAGTAGAGGGTAATTACACAAATCATTTTTTTATCCCGGTAGAGACCCAAGTTTTTGATTATTTAAAGCAAGTTTGTGTGATAGAGACATCTTCTGAAAATATTCCTATTACAAATGAAACAGGTAAGGTCTTGCCATATTATGAGTTCCTTGAATTTACCCAAATGGCATACAATGCTGATAAATCAATCATTTATGAATTTGAAGGCGAGCGTGTTGAGTTGGAGCGTATAGATGACGCACCAGATCTTATTGCTCCATTTACACAATTAGAGCAATTTTACTTGCGATTCGCATCATCTAGGAATGCTGATTTAGATTATTGTGAGCATCTGAAAAAATAGGCTAACGTCTCAAATCCAATATCATCAAATCATACATGTATTCATATCACCATATGTAGATATATAGTGTGGTTTCACCATATAAATCACTCGATATGTTCATATGGTTCTCTATACTCATCAATTCAGGCATGAAATTTACTCTGATTCTAATATAGGTATGGCATTGTTTAAGCTAGAGAATCTACTATAATATAGAACAAATGTCCCGAACCTAACAAATGGATAGCATATGACTCAACAAGATAAAATTATTGTACGTGGTGCGCGTGAACATAACCTGAAGAATATTGATGTTGAAATCCCACGCGATAAGCTGATTGTAATCACAGGTTTATCCGGTTCAGGTAAATCATCATTAGCATTCGATACCATCTTTGCCGAAGGACAACGGCGTTACGTTGAAAGTCTGAGTTCATATGCACGGCAATTCCTCGGTTTGATGGAGAAACCAGATGTTGACCAAATCGAAGGCTTGAGTCCAGCAGTATCGATTGACCAGAAAAGTGTCAGCCATAATCCGCGTTCGACTGTCGGCACAGTCACCGAGATTTATGATTATCTGCGCCTACTCTATGCTCGTGTCGGCGTGCCACATTGCCCCACCTGTGGCGAACCAGTTTCAGCACAAAGCGCACAACAAATTGTTGACCAAGTCTTAGCGATGCCCGAAGATACACGCATTCAGGTACTTGCGCCAATTATTCATCGTAAAAAGGGAAATCATACGAAAGTACTTGATGACATCCGCAAACAAGGGTTTGCGCGTGTCCGTGTTGATGGCGATATACGTGATCTTGACGAAACAATAGAACTTGACCGTTACGTCATTCATGATATCGAAATTGTGATTGACCGTCTGATTATTCGTCGTTATGAAGATGACCAATCCGAAGAAGCACAAGGTTTCGAAACCCGTCTGACTGATGCTATCGAAACAGCACTTGAACTAGGTGATGGTTTGATGATTATTCAAGATGTGACCGACCGTGAGAATCCAGTTGATCATCTTTATAGTGAGGATCTTGCTTGTCCAAATGGTCATGGGAGTGTCCCAGAACCTGAACCTCGGCTGTTCAGTTTCAATACACCCAGTGGAGCTTGTCCGGTCTGTCAGGGCTTAGGGTTTAGCCTAGAGATCGACCGTGATATGGTCGTCCCGAACAAGGAAATGAGCATTGCAGATGGGGCAATCAATGCCAATGGCTGGAATGTGGATGATAAAGAAAGCTGGACATGGAATATGCTCACAGCAGTTTCCGCCCAGTATGGCTTTTCGCTTGATACACCGTGGAAAGACCTGAGCAAAAAGCAACAAGATATCATCTTGTATGGTGTCAAAGGCAAAAAGATTAAAGTCAACTATGTCAACAATAATGGCTACGAGCGAACCTATAATACACGTTTTGAAGGTGTGATTAGTAACCTTGAACGTCGGTTTGAACAGACAGAGTCTGATTATATCCGTGGTAAGATTCAAGAATATATGCGCGAAACACCCTGCCGTTCCTGTAAAGGGCAACGCTTACGCCCTGAAGCACTCGCGGTCACGATTCATGGAATGACGATTCACGACATCACCACTTTGCCGATCGATGAACTCAATGGGTGGGTCGATACATTACGCGGTGAAGATGCAATCTTATCGGAGCGCGACCAAGAAATTGCCAAACAGATTCTACGAGAACTAGAATCCCGTGTCGGTTTTTTGAATAATGTCGGACTAGATTACTTGTCACTATCGCGGACAGCCGCAACCCTTAGCGGTGGTGAATCACAACGTATTCGGCTTGCAACACAAGTTGGGAGTCAGTTGACAGGCGTACTCTACGTACTCGATGAGCCATCTATTGGTTTACATCAACGCGATAACAGTCGTTTGATTCAAACGTTAACCGGATTGCGTGACATCGGTAATACTGTTCTAGTCGTCGAGCATGATGAAGATACCATGCGCTCATCAGACTGGTTGATTGACCTTGGGCCCGGTGCCGGTGAACACGGCGGAAATGTGATTGCAGCCGGAACACCCGAAGAGGTCATGCAAGTTGAAGAGAGCAAAACAGGTGCATATCTATCGGGACGCTTCAAAATCGATTTACCAGAGATACGCCGACAAGGTAACGGGCAAGTTTTAACAATTAAAGGTGCACAAGAAAACAATCTCAAAAAAGTAGATGTTGATATTCCACTTGGAAAGCTCGTCTGTGTAACAGGCGTAAGTGGGAGTGGTAAATCATCACTCGTCGTTGAGACACTCTATAAACGCCTCGCACAACTCATTAACGGCAGTCGTGAACGAGCTGGCGCACATGATGACATCATTGGTGTTGAACAAATTGATAAAATTATCAACATTGATCAGAGTCCAATTGGTCGTACCCCGCGCAGTAATCCGGGTACATATACCAAAATGTTTGATGAAATCCGCAAATTATTCGCAGAATTACCCGAAAGTAAAATTCGTGGGTATAAAGCGGGACGCTTCAGCTTTAATGTTAAAGGTGGACGCTGCGAAAACTGTGAAGGTCAGGGGCTTATCAAGATCGAGATGCAGTTTTTACCCGATGTATACGTCCAATGTGAGGTCTGTCGCGGTACACGCTACAACCGCGAAACACTACAAGTTCACTATAAGGGTAAATCCATTTCTGATGTCTTGAATATGACAGTCAGTGAGGCATCTGAATTCTTCGAGAATATTCCGAAGATTAAACGTAAACTCGATACCCTGATGGCGGTTGGATTGAGTTATATTCGTATTGGTCAGCCGGCAACTACGTTAAGTGGTGGTGAGGCACAGCGTATCAAACTCAGTCGTGAATTATCCAAGCGGTCGACTGGGCAAACCTTGTATATTTTAGACGAACCTTCAACTGGATTACATGCGGTCGATGTTGAAAAATTAATTAACGTCTTACACGAGCTCGCGGACCAAGGCAATACCATCGTTGTAATTGAGCACAATCTCGACATCATCAAGGTCGCTGATCACATCATCGATATTGGCCCTGAGGGCGGTGCTGGCGGTGGTATGATTATCGCCGAAGGTACACCAGAAGAGGTCGCTAGCGTCGAAGGTAGTTACACGGGACACTATCTCAAACCATATTTAGAGCAACCACAACCTGTATAAATAATATTCGAGACAGTCTATAGTTCTCACATTATCTAATAAAATGCAACAAAACAGCTAGCAAACCAACTAGCTGTTTTTTGTTTTGTGCTTTTTGTCACAATTTCACAAATCATCCATTATCACACTAGGTTATCCGTTTAACTAGTCATATTGCACAATTAAAAACGAATATAAATATGCATGTTATACAATGTTTACTTTTAATATTTAGAATTTGTCATATACTGTAGCCAAGTGTGTAAGTTCTTGATTCATACAATAAGGAGACGACCCTATGGTGGTTGCACTCAACCCTCAAATTGAAGAACATGATGGACCGTATCAAACAGCCTTAGCACAATACGATCGTGCATCACGGTACGTCAACATCCGCGAAGATTTAATTGAATATATGCGTTATCCTCGTCGGGAGTTTAGTGTCAACTTTCCTGTTCGTCGTGATAACGGGACAATCGAAATGTTTACGGGCTATCGTGTACACCACAGTACCGCACTCGGACCATCTAAAGGTGGACTACGTTACAGCCTTGCAGTGACACCAGATGAAGTCCGTGCGCTGGCAATGTGGATGACGTGGAAATGTGCACTGGTCAACCTCCCCTATGGTGGTGCAAAAGGTGGTGTTGTCGTTGATCCGCATGCTCTAACCCAAAGTGAGCTAGAGCGTTTAACCCGCCGTTATGCATCCGAACTCGTTCCACTGATCAGTCCACATTCAGATATTCCTGCCCCAGATATGGGAACCAACTCACAAGTCATGGCATGGATGATGGATACGTATAGTATGACTATGGGCTACTCGGTTCCAGCGATTGTTACAGGCAAGCCCCGTCACATTGGTGGTAGTGAAGGGCGTACACAAGCAACCGGACGTGGTGTGATTATTTGTATGGTATCGGCACTCGAAGACCACAATATCACCAATCCAACCGACGTCAGTATCGTGATCCAAGGGTTTGGTAACGTCGGATCCAATGCAGCACTGTATGCACATAATTTAGGGTATCGGGTTGTTGCTGTCAGTGATGTGACTGGTGGGCTTTATAATGCCAACGGTCTAGATATTCCAGATCTGATGGATTACACCCAAGTCAACGGTGGCACAATCGAAGGTTATCCACACGGCGACTATGTTACCAATGCCGAGTTACTTACCCTCGATTGTGATGTCTTGATCCCTGCCGCTATGGAAGGGCAAATTACACGCAATAACGCCCGGGACATCAGGGCAAAATTTGTTATTGAGGGCGCAAATGGCCCAACAACACCAGATGCAGATGACATCCTTAATGATCGTGGTATCTATGTTGTACCGGACATCCTTGCAAACGCGGGTGGTGTGATTGTCTCGTATTTCGAGTGGGTACAAGATTTGCAAGCATTCTTCTGGAATGAAGATGAAATTTTCGCACAACTTGAACGAATCCTAAAACGCGCATATGATGAAACCAGTGCAACCGCCAAAGAGCATCGCATTGATATGCGGACAGCTGCACAAGTCAAAGCCATCAAACGGGTATCGGACGCAATCATAACACGCGGTGTGTATCCATAAATCAAAACTAAATGAGAACAAGATATGTAGGGCGTGCTTAGTGTAAGTGCGCCCTTGTTTTTTGGTACAATCCGTCACACCATTAGTCTAATCAAGGCATTGGAGTGACCGAATGAATGTTTTCAAGCGTATTGGGGATTTATTGGGTATAACCCCACCAAAGCAAAAAGCCGAAATGACCGCCCTCAAAGATTTATTAGAGCTTGGACGGCAAGCACGCTACACCGAACATTATGATAATGCGCTTGAAATTTTCAGGAACGCAGAAGAATTGGCTGAATCGCGCCGTGACTCTACTGCATTGGTTATCGCCCGTCTCAATATCGCCGACACATTGATTAATATGCAACAGTTTGACGATGCCGAAGACTTATTGATTGATATGGAAAACGATACCGAGCAACGTCAACACCACACCCCACTAGCTTATACCTTATGTTTGATGGGCTATTTACATCAGGCGCAAGATAACTGGGAGTTAGGACGTACCTACTATAATCGTGCACTGGCAATTGCCGAGCGTAATAATGCCGAAGGTGCATTAGGACGTGCAAAAGGACATCTAGCAGACACTTATTTGCATGAGGGCAATGCAACTTATGCTGAACATCTCTTGCGAGAAGCCTTACCCCTACTTGATAAAACCGATGACATTGAACTAGCGAGTCACTTCGTTGGACAATATGCACTCACTATGCTCGAACTAGGACATGAAGTTGATGGAGACAGACTCTTAGATACGGCTCTCCAACGAGCACAACGCATTAATCATCAACAACAAATCCGCCATTGGAATCAGGTTATTGCTCAACGCAAATTGGATAAAGAGGATTATCAAGTTGCATATCAGCATTATCTCGATTTTCTTGGACTATCACCGACCCCATTTCCGATTACTGAGCAATATGGACTCGCTCTCAGCAACATGAGCGAAACTGCACGGTATCTTGGTCGACAACAGGAAGCACTAGACTATGCAATTGAAGCTGAAAAAATTCTCAGTCAGCTAGAATCAGTGACTCTGTCCAGCCAAGCCATGCTGACGATTGGTCTAGCGATGCGCGCCAATCAAGATTATGACGGTGCTCTCCATTATTTTGAGCAAGCAAAAACCACAGCCACACCAGATCAATCTCTACGACTCACACTTGAAATTGCACAAACTCATGCGACAACAGGTCATCTAGATCAAGCCCAAACAACCTATCAAGATCTCCTCAAGCAATTAAGTAACGATAGTGAGCACCTCCCACGCACCCATACAGGACTTGGCAATACATATAAACAACAGGGCGATTTGGAGCAAGCGATTAAACAATGGATGATTGCACTCAAAATCCATGAAAATGCCTCAGAGCATAGTTTGGTTGCCCGCCTGATTGTAGATATAGCTCAGGCAAGATATGCGTTAGGGAATGGCAAACGGGCACTCGTAGATTATGAGCGTGCTTTGATGCTGCTCAATTCTGTGGATAAAGAGACGCGTGGGATTGTTATGGCAAATGTTGCAATCGCTTATACAGATAAAGGTGATTTACCAACTACAGAAGCATTCTTTACCGAAGCAATTGAGATTGCAAATACGCTTGAAAACCCAATCGCTGAGGCCATGCGCCGTAACAACTATGCAATGTTCCTTATCGACATTGGGCAAGCACAACGTGCGATTATCTCGATTGAACATGCCCAAAAATTGCTAGATGATCATAACACAGATTTGCAACGCGCCCTCTTTGCAGATAACCTCGGCATAGCATTCCGTAGTTTAGATAAACCAGACAAAGCATTAACGCAGCATATGCTCGCAGAAAAGCGATTTAAAGAACTTGATGCACCCGATTGGATACATCTAAATCATTTAAACTTCGTTGAGACATATCTTGATCTCGATCGACCTGAAGATGCAGAGTATCATTTACGTGAATTACATACGGATACCATCGACATTCGCATTCAGCATTATCTGACATCAGCACGTTATTATTTCTATATCGAAGACCTAGAGACTGCCCAACAGCAGCTTGCTCAGGCAATTACACAAGCGAAATCAGGTTATCGGCAACGGCTACTGGCCAAGTCACTTGTTTTACAAAGCCAGATTCAAGCTAAGCTCGGCGATAAAGATACAGCTATAGCCACATGGCAATCTGCAGAGAAGTTGCTCAATCTATTACAGATGCCAGCTTCAAATCCAAATTGGTTGCATCTGCCATCAGATAGTTAGCTATTGTGCCAATCTAGAGAAAACGGAAAACCTTCAGGATCAAGTCCATTACAGACTTTGCTACCTGATACAGGCGAAAAAATCTCATCCATATAAACATCTTTGCTGATGAGAAAATTACGCGCAGATTCAATATCATCAACCAGAAAACTCATCTTCGGCGTATCTTTGTCTAGTCGCCCCTTACCGCCACCATGTAACACGAGTATACATCCACCAGTCTCAAACTCGACCCAAAATGCATCCTTATATCCACTTGGACTCGGATTTTTCACGGTTAAGCCCATCACATCACGATAAAAAGTGACCATCTTGTCCATATCTTCAACATATAAGATTATACGAAACAACGATTGAATCATGCTATTTTTACCCTTCCCCACAATCAGAACAAAATTTCTACTTTACAGTATATCTTAATTCGCTAAGATGTAAACAAGTTAAAGCATATAGAAAAGCAAACAATGGCAAGCTTCTGGTTTATCTCTGCACCACTCTATAGTCACACAGATTGGGGTGGGTTTCTCAAAACAGCAAAAGCTCTACAAAAACAAGGGCATGACATTCTATGGTTAAGCGAAGCACCACTTGAGGGTGCAATAAAACAAAACGGCATTCCGTTCCAAATACTCGATAAAACGGGTTGGCTTTGGCCACCACCACCGCCACCAGACCTCACTAGTATCCCACCGCAAGAAGCCGTTATGTTGCGCTATCGTCGTGCGCTCGATACATGGTTAAGTGAAGATTTGGTCGCCGAGGGTGTACGCTCTATCCTAGCAACAGCAGAGCAAATTGGTTTGCCCGATGCGATTGTATCGGATCCATTTTTGAGTGCATCAGCTATTGCCGCCGAAAAACTCGATATCCCGCTGATTATCTGTGGGTGGCCCGCGCAAGGCACACTCGATTCTAGTTTACTCTTCCCAGTACAACGTGACCTAAGTAGTGATAGTCAACAACGCATTCAAAGATTATGTGATGAATTTGGTGTAAACGGTGATAACTTTACCAAAGGATCAACCCCATCGATTGTCAGTGAGCATCTGCATATCTGCTATTTTACGCCAGAATGGTATATGTCGGAGATGGCGACAATCTTACCTCAGACACAATTCGTTGGTGGTAAGGCTGGTATACCAACAAGCGAACCGCCTCAATGGTTGCAAGATATACCGGAAGACAAACCACTGGGACTTATTACACTCGGCACGATATTTACAGGAGATCTTGGATTTTATAGTTGGTCGGCACAAGCTGTTGCTCGTGAAGGTATGATCCCGATTATAACTGTGGGCTGGAATCCGATTGAGCCAGAAAAGAAAGCTGAACTCAAGCGGGCTTTACCGCGCGGAACTCGATTGCTCACATGGGCACCTTACGATCATGTCCTACCACGTAGTAAAATCATGATTCATCATGGCGGGATGGGCACAACTCATTATGCCGTTGTACATGGTGTACCGCAGATAGTTGTACCACACGCCGCCGACCAGCGCATCCAAGCAAGACGGGTTACGGAAGTTAAAATTGGACTCAATCTAACCGCGCATGATGTACGGCAAGGGCAATTAGCTGAAGGTGTTCATGCGATTATGGAGGCTGAATGGGTACAGAAGACGGCAAAGAAGTTTGCGGTGAGCATGGCGCAACTCGGTGGTGTTGATCGTGCAGCAAAATTGATTATGGATGTTGTGACCTAATATGAATATTACTAAGACTATAGAAGGTATACTAAACCTTCTATAGAATTCACTTACACGCTAAAAATTATACTCTCGCACCGTGCGTTCAAGCACACCGACTAAACCCTCTTGATAGTCTTCGGGTAACTTCTCTTTTTCGATTTTTGTGATCTGAAAATACCAACTACGCAAGAAATGTTTGACATTTTGATGCGCAGCAAAAATTTGCGGATCAAACTCTTTGCTGTCATTGTGTTTTTTCCAGTGTTCGAGCTGGTGCAAAATCGCGACAATCGCCTCAAAATCAATTTCGCCTCGGCGCACAATTTCAAGTGCTGTTAATGCCAGTCGCTCATCTTCATCATGGATGAAAATCACATCCGATGGTTCCATCAGCTTATTTGTAATCGACTGTAGAATATACTCATGGTTTTCATCTTCGGACTTTTTATTACGAATCATGAATTTGAGTAAGTCCGCCGTATGGGCAATCGCATGCACCCATCCCAGTTCAGGATCATGACCGCGCATATCTTTCTCGGCTTCAAAGTAGCGCAAAATCCCTTCTAACATCTCATCGAATTCATCTTGTTCAAGGAAAGGATCAGTCGTGTCGTAGAAAATAATCAAACTGAGCACCAATGCAGAAAATGAACGCAATAACACCGATTCATCGTCTTCATTGCGCAACCCAACAAACAGATTATTCATGAGGGCATCGCGCATACTCCGTAAAATTTCCGGAGAATAGACTTTCTTTTTGTTGATCCAGTGAAACAATGTGCGATAAGCAACGACATCGCGCAATTCACTGTCAGTCTCGCCTAGATACCCCAACAATTCGTCAGTTAAATCCAGTAAATCATGCCCATCAGGGACATTATAATCGTCTTCAGCAATACCGTGCCAAAATGCTTTATCCATGCTATTTCCTAAATTTTGTTTGTTAGAGATTTAAATCAGGGCAAAATATACCCTATCCGTTAGAGTGAAAATTCACCAATTGCATCAAGTAACGTTGGTTCAAAGTCTGCAGCCGCAACCGGAATCGAATCCGCAAGTTGCATCTGCATATATACGCTCCGCAAGAAATATTTGATATTCTGATAGGTTGCGTGAACCGTCGGGTTATAATCACCATCCAATGTATGCGCAGACTTCCAATCAGTAAAGTGCTTAAGCCAGTCTTCAAGTTCATAAGTTGACAGTAAATCCAAATCCATTACGGACAGCAACACTTGTGCCAGCCGTTCATCCTCATCATGATGAAAGACATACTTAGTTTGCATCACTACTTTTTCAGCAATCGTATCAATCACGCGTTGAGCATCAGCCAATTGTATAATCGGATTCCGTACCATGAACTTCAGTAAGTCAGCAGTATTAGCACAGGCATTGGCCCATCCCTTGCCATCAACATAGGCACGACGATCTCGTTCACCGATTAGATAATTCCGCGCTTCATCGAGTAATGAATGGACTAATGATTCAGACATAAAATTGGAACGGTCATTTTGATAGGCTAGTAGAGACAGTACAAGTGCAGCATAAGATCGCCCAAATACGGTATCATCGTCATGGTTACCTAATTCATGACTTAACATCGGGATGAGTTGCTCAATCAAGCGTATGAGTTGTTGCGTATCGTAATACTGATGAGAGATGATCCAACGCGCAAACATATTGTATGCGATCGTATCGCGCAGTTCTAAATCTGGAGATTTGAGATATTGAATTAGCTCAGTTGTTAGCGTATCTAAATCATCAGTTGTATCTAATTGGTAATTATTGTCAATCAGCTTATGCCACCCTGCTTTGTCCATTCATACCTCTTTCTGTTCAGTTACAACAGCATCCTGCAGAGTCAAGTCCGCATTAGACTGCTAGTTACAATAGTAGACTATTCTGTGCAAAATATGCAAACACATAAAATACCCCTAACGTTCATGACAATTCTAATTCGCATCATTAATATGCTTTACATTGTCTATACCCACCAGATGTAACATTATTTTCTTATGTTGGGTAAAATCCATTGTAGGTAAGTTACTAATTATCACAAGACGAAAGCTATTATGCCCTTAACGGTAAAAAACATCAAACAAAAAGCCAAAGATCTTGGATTCAATCTCTGTGGCATTACACCCGCACAACCTTCGCCTACCCTATCAGCCTATATGCAATGGATAAAAAAAGGGATGCACGGTGCAATGGGATATTTATCGCGTTCAGATCGTGTCATACGCCGACAAGATTTACAACAAATCATGCCCACAGCCAAATCACTCATTATCATTGGATTAGATTATCGTAGCACATATGCGGACGCCGAGATTTTGACTGATCCATCGCGTGGGCGTATTGCATCTTACGCATGGGGGTTAGACTATCATAACGTGATTGAAGTCCGCTTGCAGATGTTTACCGAATGGCTCTTAGAAGAGACAAGCGATACCATTGATAACAAAATTTATGTCGATACCGGTGCGATTTTAGAGCGTAGTCACGCACAACAAGCTGGTATGGGTTTCATCGGCAAAAATACGATGCTGATCCACCCACGGCGTGGGAGTTACTTTTTCCTCGGTGAAATTATCACGTCACTAGAATTTGATGACTATGATACAGCGCACCGCGAGAATATGTGTGGGACATGTACACGTTGCCTAAGCGCCTGCCCAACTGATGCATTTCCTGAGCCCTTTGTCCTAGATGCACGTCGTTGCATTAGTTATCACACGATTGAAAATAAAGGGTGGATAGACCCTGCGTTACGTTCTCAATTTGGCAACTGGATTTTTGGATGCGATATTTGTCAGGATGTTTGCCCGTTTCAACGCTTTACAACAGAAACTGATGAAGTTGCATTTTTACCCATGCATGAAAATCAAGTCGCTCCTAAACTCGTTGATATTCTCATGACAACAAATGAGAGTTTTAAGGACCTGTTTCGCCGAACACCTCTCGAACGTATTAAACGTGAGCGAATCGTCCGTAATGCATGTATTGCAGCAGGTAATTGGGCAAATGGCAGAGCTATCCCACATTTGATCCAGTTGCTCTATGATGACAGTCCTTTGATTCGTGGACACGCGGCATGGGCATTATGGCAAACAATGGGACTCGATAGTAGTAAACTGCTCACCGATCTCTATAATCGCGAGAACGATGAGCAAGTCTGTACTGAAATTGAAAATCTACTCGACTAATCTAAAGGCACATCAGGGTATTGCAGATGCCAATCAGTCGCATCTTGGTAAGCTTTGGCAACTGCTAATGTTTCCGCTTCTTTGTACAATCCGCCGATAAATGAAATACTCGTCGGCGTATGTTTTGGTGTAAAGCCATTTGGTACAACGACAGTTGGATGCCCAGTATAATTGGTAATTTGTAGTGCATTAGCGCCAAAACTCGGGACAACAAATACATCGACATCATTCATGACTTGCGCCATATCATACATAAGTTGTGACCGTATCCGCCCCGCATTGATATACTCAACAGCAGTGATGAATCGAGCTGACCGGAACATGTTAGGCCATGCTTCAGCATCTTGCCATTGCATCGTATCATCAGAATTATCACGTGTAATTCCGTCAAATGCCGCAGCAGCTTCAGCAACTAGGATGATAAACAAGGCGTTCATATCTGTCTCAGGCAAGTCGATTGGAATCAGGTCAAACCCTTGTTCACGCATAACATCCAACACCGCCGAGCTATTCACACGGTTTGTTGTTTCTAATTCATCCATTGCCTCTAACGGTTTATCCGAGTCACTTTCGCCAGCATCAGCCGATTCAAAAGCAGACGGGATATACCCCACACGCAAAGTTTTCGGATTAAGTGCAGGATTCCAAGTAAATGAGTGCGGTGTAATGGTCATATCGTGTCCATCAGGTCCATATATTGCGCTAAAAACGAGCGCACAGTCTTCCACACTCCGACACATTGGACCGATCTTGTCCATGCTCCAACTGAGAGCCATCGCACCATGACGACTCACACGACCAAAAGTCGGACGCAACCCTGTGATACCACAACGCGTTGATGGTGATACTATCGACCCCATCGTTTCTGTACCAATGGAAAAACCTACTAGACCTGCTGCCGTCGCCGAGCCCGGTCCGGCCGATGATCCACTACTGCCTTCGCTTAAATCCCATGGGTTTTTGGTTTTACCACCAAACCAGATGTCATTATATGCCAATGCGCCTAATGTCAGTTTAGCGATCAAGACTGCACCAGCATCTTCCAAGCGTTTAACAACAGTAGAATCAAGATCAATGAGTTGATCTTTGTACGGCATCGCCCCCCATGTCGTCTTATAGTCCTTGGTTGCTAGTAGGTCTTTTGCACCCCACGGTATACCATGTAATGGTCCACGATAGTGCCCATTAGCAATTTCGGCATCAGCACGTTTTGCCTGCTCCATCGCCAACTCTTCGGTAAATGTCACAACACACTCTAAAACTTCGTTATATTTTTTGAGTCGTGAGAGATACATCTCTGTTAGTTCGACGGATGTGACTTGACGTGTGCGTATGAGATGCGCCAATTGTGTAACTGTATAAAATGCGACATCCTCAAGGTTATCAGGGCGTGTCACATTATCTTGTGCGCTCATAGCATAACCACGGGGGACAGCTGGTGGATTCGGGTCACTGATATTCACGTCAAAGCGCAATGACATTGGAATGCTATTATCCAAGGGTGTATTTCGAATCGCATAGTATTGCGCTAATCGCCCATTGATGCCATCTAACATTTGCTCACGTTCTTCGGGTGTAAACTCCATTCCAAGCAATGTTTCAGCAGATGCGAGATGTTCGACTGTAATCGGATTTTCGTTTGTGTCTGTCATAAAAACTCCTGCAAAAAACAATAATAATGCCCTCATGGTAACGCAAAAACACATGCAGAACGCTATTTCTCATACAGTATTGAAGTATCGTGACAATCCACATGTTAAAGTACGGCTATCAATCGACAAATAGGGAGACATATTATGAACACTTACCCAACATATGATGGTGACATTCCGTATCTAACCACTGATCAAATGCGGGAAGTAGACCGCGCCATGATCGAAGATTTTCATATTGAGCTGATACAAATGATGGAAAACGCGGGGCGTAATTTAGCACATCTTGCGCGTAATCGCTTTTTCGACGGGAACGTTTCTAATAAGACTGTGGTTGTATTAGCAGGTACAGGTGGGAACGGTGGGGGCGCATTGGTGTGTGCACGACGGTTGCATAACTACGGTGCAACAATTCGTGTTGTCATTACCAAAGCAGATAATGCATTTACTCCGATTCCTGCTCATCAACTAGATATTATTCATCGACTGAATATTCCTGTATCACAAGCAGATGACTTAAACAATCTACCGACTCCCAATTTGATTGTAGATGGTGTGATTGGTTATAGCTTAAACGGTGCACCACGCAATACGGCTAGAGACATGATTCGCTGGGCAAATGAAACTGATGCGTCTGTACTATCGTTGGATGCACCATCCGGAGTTGATACAACAACCGGTACGGTTTACGACCCAGCCATACAAGCAACTGCCACACTAACCCTAGCACTCCCTAAAGAAGGTTTACGAGCAGACGGTGTTGCCAATCAAGTTGGCGAACTATATCTCGGCGACTTGAGTGTACCACCACAACTTTACAGCATCCCCTCTTTGAATCTAACAGTTGGTCATATCTTTGAGCAAAGCGATATTGTACGTATATGGTAGATGATCGCTGTCTCTTAAAAGTTTTTCAGAAATTTTAGACTTACATATACAAAATCATAATGCCCTATTTAGATTCATGAAGCAAAATCAAACCCGTAACAGTCTATAAAGGGAGACGTTAATGACAAAAAACACAAAAGAAGGAAAGCGTCTGACAGATGTCACGCCATGGCGTAATTGGGGTCCGTACCTTAGTGAACGAGCATGGGGAACAGTCCGAGAGGATTACAGTGCTGATGGTGAAGCATGGGATTATTTCCCACATGATCACGCCCGTAGCAAAGCGTATCGCTGGGGTGAAGACGGGCTTGCAGGCATTTCGGATTATGAGCAGTATTTATGTTTTGGGTTGGCATTGTGGAATGGTAATGACCCTATCCTCAAAGAGCGTATGTTCGGGCTCACTGGCAATCAAGGGAATCATGCGGAGGATGTCAAAGAATACTATTATTACCTTGATAGTACTCCGACCCATAGTTATATGAAAATGCTCTATAAATATCCACAAAACACCTATCCC
The DNA here is from genome assembly GCA_002428985.1 of Anaerolineales bacterium UBA6055. GTDB lineage: Bacteria > Chloroflexota > Anaerolineae > Aggregatilineales > Phototrophicaceae > UBA6055. The sequence continues at coordinate 77,671 of DIYL01000053.1, forward strand.
TATGCGAATCTCATCCAAGAAAATCAACGCCGTGGTTACCATGATTACGAATACGAACTACTGGACACAGGTATCTTTGACGAGGATCGTTATTTTGATGTACAAGTCGAATATGCAAAAGATACTGCCGATGACATCTTGATACAAATTCAGATCACAAATCATGCGCAAGACAATGCAACACTCACCGTCCTACCCCAACTCTGGTTTCGTAATACGTGGTCATGGGGTTACGAGGCTGGCCCGTTACAAGATGTACCGTCCAAACCACAGATGCACCTCAACCAGACGACGATTGTAACCGACCACCCGACACTCGGTACTTATTATCTCTATGCAAATGATACTGAAGAATTTATCTTCACCGAGAATGAAACAAACCACGAACGGCTACATAACACGAAGAATGAGTCACCTTATGTTAAAGATGGTTTCCACCGTTACATCGTTAATGGTGAAGAGGATACCATTCATCCAGACCAAATCGGTACAAAAGCATCGCCTGTCTATCGCCTTACCATCAAGGGTGGTGCAGTTGAAACAATCCATTTACGTTTAAGCAATATCGAACAGAATGAACCGTTTACAACCTTTGTCAAAAAGCTATCAACACGTCAGGAAGAAGCTGACGAATTCTATGAATCTATCCACCATCAAGGAATGAATGAAGATCAAAAACGGCTTCAGCGTCAGGCATTCGCGGGTATGATGTGGACGAAACAGTTCTTTTATTATGATGTTGAACAATGGCTCGATGGTGACCCTGTCTTTACACCACCAGAAGAACGTAAAAACGGGCGAAATAGTGAGTGGCGACATCTGAATAACGCTGATATTGTCTCGATGCCAGATAAATGGGAGTATCCATGGTATGCAGTCTGGGATTCAGCATTCCATTGTATTCCGCTTGCTATGATTGATGTGGATTTTGCTAAAAAGCAATTGCTATTGTTCACACGCGAATGGTACATGCATCCGAATGGTCAACTGCCTGCATATGAATGGAAGTTCGGCGATGTAAACCCACCTGTTCATGCATGGGCAGCATGGCGTGTCTACGAGATGGACGGCAAACAGGACAAAGTCTTCCTCAAGCGCATCTTCAATAAAATGCTCATTAACTTTACGTGGTGGGTCAACCGAAAAGATGCCAACGGACGTAATGTATTTCAGGGCGGTTTTCTTGGTCTAGATAATATCAGTCTCTTCGATCGTAGCTCAGCCTTGCCAACAGGTGGATATATCGACCAGAGTGACGGCACATCATGGATGGGATTCTATAGCTTAACGATGATGAATATCGCGATTGAATTGGCACACGATGATTCATCTTATGAGGACATGGCGATTAAATTCTTCCAGCATTTCTTGCAAATCGCTGATGCAATGAGTGATGAAGTACATTCAGGTGAAGTTGGATTGTGGGATCAAGAGGACGGATTCTTTTATGATGTTTTGCGACTACCAGATGGTGCAACGGTTCCGCTCAAAGTCCGTTCATTGGTTGGGTTGATGCCACTCATTGCGATTGAAACAATTGGTCAGCCAACATTGGATGCATTGCCTGATCTTGCTCGTAGTATGAGATGGATGATGTCACACCGTCCTGACGAGACAGAAAATCTATACAGTGAACATATACCCGATTATGGTGATGCACACATCTTTTCTATCCCTACACCAGAACGCTTAAAACAACTTCTCTCATATATGTTGGATGAGTCTGAATTTTTGTCGGAGTATGGCATACGTTCGTTATCAAAATTCCATGAAGACAATCCGTATACATTAAATTTTGGTGGTGAAGCATTTAGTATTTCTTATGTACCAGCAGAAAGCCTAAGTGGTCTATTTGGTGGCAACAGTAATTGGCGTGGTCCAATCTGGTTTCCGATCAACTATCTCCTCATCGAATCTCTAAGGAAATATCATCGCTTCTACAAAGAGGATATGCGCGTCGAATGCCCGACAGGTAGCGGTAACATGATGACACTCGATGAAGTTGCAGACGAGCTGAGTCGTCGCCTACTCAATATTTTCCTTAAAGATGACGAAGGGAAACGCGCTGTTTTTGGAGGTATTGAGCGTTTTCAAAATGATCCGAATTGGGTTGATCACATTTTGTTTTATGAGTATTTTCATGGTGATAACGGTGCGGGTTTAGGTGCAAGTCATCAAACGGGATGGACCGGGCTTGTTAGTACATTGCTTGACCAGATTGCAGGAAATGATGATAAATAGCTAGTCATATTTGGGCTTAGGGAGCCGGATACATCAACTCTCCGGCTCATTTGATTCAACCAGTTATCATGTTGCTAATATGTTCAATTTCAGATTTGCGGATTGTATGCTCGCTACCTGCTAATATCTGTAAGGTCACATTCGCACCAAGATCCGCTAACACATCGCGAGTCCGCTCAAATTGTGGTGGATTGACCCACGAATCATTATCTATCCCACCGATGAATATGGGAACATCTGATAGTGACCCTGAAAAATCGAATTTTCTATCCATTGGCCCTAAGATCGCGCCACTCAGCACAAATACACCACCATAGTTCTGAGGATTCCGTGCGACATACTCAGATGTGAGACACCCTCCTTGCGAAAATCCACCGATGAATATGTTCTCAATAGCAATACCACTGTCTTTGACTTTATCGATGAGGTTGGTAATGGTTTGTATAGCAGATGACAGATAGGGTTCATTGGCATCAAGTGGTCCGAATCCCGAACGTGGATACCAGCGATTATTATCTGCCTGAGGTGCAAGATATGCAATATCTCCCTGAGGCAAGAGTCTTCCTGTTTTCATAATATCTTCGGCACTCGCACCCCGTCCATGAATCAGAATGACGGCTTTCTTGGCATCAGCAAGATCTACACCATGTGTCAACAACGGTTGTGTTTCATGAATTTGTTCAGGCATAAGATACTCTCCAATATTTATTCATATAGTCTCTGTTTAATTCCCACGGCTTATTAAGAAAGCAAAAGGATACAAACCATGCATTTAAATTTACAATTTTACGCTTATGCATTATGTATCCTGAGTCTCGTATGTTGCTAAGATGGATGTATGGCCGACAGATGTTTCATAGTATTCTGCTTTTATTGCAAGATATTGCTCATTATTAAAAAAATCATCCATCACATCTTGGCTGGGGAAGTGAATTGTAAACACACGATTGATCGGAACATCAGTTTGATTACGAAGAACCTCTGATACGCGAAAGTCATAACCAAAATCACCACCATATTCAATGAGTATAGGAGACATATGCTCGCGATATTGTTGATATTTTTCATCATCTGATACATTAAGTCCAACAAGCATTTCTAAGGCCATTTGATATTACTCCAACTATTTTTGATTATAATATTCCATTAGGCTCTGATGATGTAATTGGAAATTTAGTCTGATTATGTGAGAAACATATTATTGCCACATAACTCTGATACCCAATGATTTAATCCACTAGATATCAGAGTTAATGATAGATCAACATTAGCGTTGCCTAATCAAGCTAACCACGTAGTTTGCATACTTTATGCCTTGGTTGGCTCAATCGGCTTGAGTCGTGATTCAATTTGTTCACGGCGTGATTCAAGGAATGGAGGTAGAATCAGTTTTTCGCCGAGTGCATCCATATCTTCGTCAATGCCAAAGCCCGGTCCATCAGTCGCAATCTCAAATAGAATACCATTGGAGATACGGAAGTAGATGGATTTGAACCAGAAGCGATCAACATAGCCCGAGGTGCGCAAACCCGATGCATTAATACGGGTGTTCCATTCTTTTTGTTCATCGAAGTCGTTTACACGGAATGCAACGTGATGAACTGCACCAGCACCTTGACGTGCACCACCTTTATCAGGTTCAACGATTACCCAGACTTCTTTACCAGGACCACCACCATCCATTGTGTAGATCACAACTTCGTTACCATCAGGATGTTGTACGCTACGGGATTCTTCCCAGTTAAGAACTTTGGTCATAATCGGCTCAATCCAGTCCAATTGTGGGATGGATAGTGTTACCGAGTAGAAGCCACGCAGTGCAAATGCTTCTGGAACATCGGACGCATCCCAAATTTCACCTGCGTAATCAATCCCGCCATCATCTACCAGTGACAGGCGTTGACCTTCATGGTCTTCAAAACGGACGATTTTGCGACCATCAAAGTCTTCAACCCCGTGATGCTGTACGCCCTCGGTTTCAAAACGTTTTAACCAATATTCGAGGGCTTCTTCGCCATTTACACGAAATGCTGTGTTCACAACGCTATCAGTTCCACGACGTTCGGGTGGTGCAGGCCAATCAAAGAAGGTCATATCGGTGCCAGCAGTGCCTACTTTGTCTGCATAGAACAAATGGTATGCACTGGTATCGTCTTGGTTAACTGTTTTCTTGACCAAACGAAGTCCGAGAACACGGGTATAGAAATCTGCATTTTTGCCAATTTTGCTAGATACTGCTGTTACGTGATGTAGTCCATGCAAGTTCATTGTCATCTCCTGAGTCATTAAATTATCGCATTTTTATAATTTAAATTAAAATAGTTTGATATAAAACTATTAAATATGATATGATGACAAAAGTCAATCATTTAATATAAGAACTATCTTAGATTCACTTGGTGAGAGGGATATGAAATGGGGACTAAATATCAAGGTACAGAAGAAGAAATCCGCGCACTAAATTCATATATCAAATTACAGCGCGCCGCCGAGACAAATATCAATAGAACGACGCGCCTACTATCTGATCATAAACTGACACTTAGTCAGTTCGCTGTCTTGGAAGCACTCTACCATCTAGGTCAGATGTCACAGGTTGATCTCGCCCATAAATTACTAAAGAGTACTGGCAATATGACATCCGTGCTCAAAGGTATGGAAAAGCGAGGTCTGATTCAACGGGAACGCTCGGAGGTCGATAATCGTTACATGGAAGTCAACTTAACGGACAGCGGCAAACAATTGATTGCGAATTATTTTCCCGAGCATGTTCGCATCATTGTTGAGGAAATGAGTGCGCTAACCCCAGATGAACAAGAGGAGTTAGCGCGTTTATGTAAAAAGCTCGGTTTACAAGGCGATTTTACCAATTCGTAAATGAGCCATCTTCACGGTGTAGTTTTGGTAAAGCTTGCATCGTGAAGGGGTATTTTTTCTCGATTGCATCACGGTCAAGTTCAATACCCAAACCGGGTGCAGTCGGTGGTAATAAGTAGCCATCTTCCCATTCGGGTTGATTTAGCACAACATCAGGCATACTTTCATTTGGGCGACGCGGTAATTCTTGCACTGCAAAATTGGGTGTCGATAAACTCAGGTGTAAAAATGCAGATGTCGCAACAGGTCCGATTGGATTATGAACAGCAAGATCAATATAGTGTGTCTCACACCATCCAGCGATCTTCTTGGATTCTGTCAATCCTGCACAAATACACAAATCAATACGAGCGTAATCAATCAGTTCCTCTTCAATTACCTGCCGGAACTCCCACTTGGAATTATATTGTTCTCCAGCTGCGATTGGCACATGCACACGATTACGTAAGTTACGATAAGATTGCGAATTTTCGACACGCAATGGGTCTTCAATAAAATATGGTCGATATTGTTCAACTTCGCGGCATAATAAGACTGCATCGGATAGATTAACACGCGTGTGTACATCCATTGCCAATTCAATGTCATCACCAACTGCCTCGCGGACAACCTCAAATTCTTTGATTGCACGACGCACAGCTTTTCGAGGTTCAATCAAATTACTCTTCTGATGCCCTAATCCCCAGCGTAAAACTTTCCATCCTTCGTCAACTGATTGCTGGCACTTATCAGCTAATTCTTCGGGTGTTTCGCCCCCATTATGATTATAGGTCAGGACTTTATCCCGCACACGCCCACCTAACAATTCATAGATGGGCACACCCAATGCTTTACCCTTAATATCCCATAGTGCAATATCAATTGCCGCCATCGCCGCAGTCTGAATACGTTGTGCGGGAAAGAACCCACCCCGAAATAGCAATTGCCAGATATGCTCAATACGAAATGGATCAAGACCGATAAGCAACGGTTTCATGTGCTCAATCGCACCCTTAACCGCCAGTTCTCGACCCGTGATCCCTGCCTCCCCAAGACCTGAGATCCCTTCGTCCGTATCAATCACCACAAAACAGAACGTGCGCCACTCCGTTGCCAAATAAACTGTAATATTTGTAATTTTCATAAAATCTCCCTATATATTTTGATGTCACCCTCTGAGTATAGCTAGGCTGTACAAATTATGCAGAAATTACCTCAACTGACCGCAAAACATGTATAATAAGAAACATAATCAAATTAGGATTAAATTAGATTTAAAGAGCAAATTATGACACCTGAACATGTTGATGTGTTAGTTGTTGGAGCAGGTATCTCAGGTATTTGCGCCGCTTATTATTTACAAACCAAATGTCCAAACAAAACTTACACAATCCTTGAAGGTCGTAATGCAATAGGCGGGACGTGGGACTTATTTCGTTATCCGGGGATACGCTCAGATTCCGATATGTATACTCTTGGCTTTAGCTTTAACCCGTGGCTAGACGGCAAATCTATTTCTGATGGTGAAACGATCCTCAACTATGTTCGTACAACTGCCGATAAATTCGACATTAAACGTCATATTCGTTTCAATCACTACGTTGTTAAAGCAGAGTGGTCAAGCGAAACTGCTACTTGGACAGTTACTGTAGAGACAGGTAGCGATAAAACCCCTGTCACATTTACCTGCAACTTCTTGCATTTGTGCAGTGGATATTATGACTATGACAATCCCTATCGTCCCGAATTTGCAGGTGAAGATCAATTTCAGGGTCAAATCATTCACCCACAACATTGGGATGACAGTGTAGAATACACCGACAAAAATGTCGTCATTATCGGTAGCGGTGCAACAGCTGTCACACTTGCCCCCGCGATGTCCGACAGAGCCAAACATGTCACAATGCTTCAAAGATCCCCAACTTATATTGTATCGATGGCATCGGAAGACAAAACTTCTCAATTTTTGGGGCGGGTTTTCCCATCACAAATGGCGCACACCCTAGCGCGTTGGAAATCTATTTTGTATCAAATCTATTCATTCGGTCTAGCCCGTTGGAAGCCCGATACAGTCAAAGAAGAAATCCTTAAAATGGCTGCCGAAGAATTACCAGATGATTTTGATGTCCATACCCACCTGAATCCAACCTATAATCCGTGGGATCAGCGGTTATGCCTTATCCCAGATTCAGATTTATTTCATGCAATTAGTGCCGGAGATGTCTCCATTGTCACCGATCATATTGATACATTTGTTGAAGACGGAATTCAGTTGCAATCCGGTGAAAAGCTTGATGCAGACTTGATTGTCACCGCAACAGGTCTTAAGGTCAAACTTGCCGGTGGGATGCAAGTCATTGTTGATGATGAACCCATCAAATTTGGGGAAAAAGTCAGTTATAAAGGGTTTATGGTCAGTGACATCCCGAACACAGCCAATACAGTCGGTTATAGTAATGCATCATGGACACTCAAAGCCGAGCTAATCGCAGAATATGTCTGCCGTCTGATTAATTATATGGATAAACATGATTATGTCGCTGTGACACCACGCCTCAACACTGATGTAGACGATGATCCGATCATTCCTCTGAATTCAGGGTACATCAATCGTGCGCTAGCCGAGTTACCTAAACAAGGGGCAGAAAAACCATGGCGTGTTTACCAGAATTACATCAAAGATATGCTCAATACTCGCTTTAGTCGCCTTGATGATGGTGCAATGGAATTCATGCCTCGTACTGCAATAAAACCAGCAACGTCACAAAAGGAGCAACGTATCCATGAGCCAGATGCAGTTATCCAATAAGACTGCTCTGATTACAGGTGCAGGTAGCGGGATTGGGCGAGGGATTACACAAGCACTCGCTAAACGTGGATGTAATGTCATTATTACGGACATCAACAATGAGAACTTAATCGAAACAGGCTCAATAATTGAGCCCCACAATGTCCAAGTCACTCAGCATATACTTGATGTCTCTGACCGTGAAAGTATTCATCAAATTGCCGACACCATACAAGCACAATATGGTCAGATCGACCTATTGTTTAATAATGCAGGGGTCGCGCTGGGTGGTACATTTGAAGAAGTCAGTGAAGCCGATTTTAATTGGTTGTTTACTATCAATTTTCATGGTGTGGTGTGGATGACACGTGCATTCTTGCCCTTACTCAAGCAGAGTCCCGATGCACGCATTGTCAACATCTCTAGCTTATTTGGGATCATTGCCCCGCCCGGGCAAGTTGCCTACTCATCAGCAAAATTTGCAGTGCGCGGTTTTTCCGAAGCACTTCGTCATGAAATGGTCGGGAGCAACATCGGCGTCACTGTGGTACATCCCGGTGGTATTAACACCAATATTGTTGATAACTCGCGCACGGCAGACACAGGTTTATCACCAGAAGTAATTAAACAGCAACAAGAAGAGTACAAAAAAGTATTGGTTATGCCCCCCGAACAAGCTGGAGAAATCATAGTAGACGGTGTTGTTAATCGTAAAGACCGCATCCTTGTTGGTAATGATGCCAAACTAATCGCTTTTATCACACGGTTATTCCCAACACGTTATTGGACATTTATTGATAGACTTTTACCCTAATTGAGGCGATATATGCAACCTGAACTGATTATAGATGCCCACCTTGATTTAGCATGGAACGCGATTCAATGGAATCGGGACATTACACAGAGTGTCTACACAATTCGCACTAGAGAGACAAATATTGAAGGCAAAGGACGTGCCGTCAACACCGTTGCCCTACCCGAAATGCAAGCGGGTAACATCAGCCTATGTATCGCCACGCTTATGGGACGCAATACAGGTAATCCTGTACCACACTTAGATTTTGCATCTAGAATGCAAACCTATGGTGTAGCGCAAGGGCATCTTGCATACTATCGTGCATTGGAACATGCAGGTTATGCTCGCATTATCACTGACCTAGAACAACTCAATAACCATCTGACAGCACTAGACACTAATGACCAAACCGCCGGATTTATCATCAGCATGGAAAGTGCAGATGCAATTCTTGACCCAGAACAAGTCAGTGAATGGTATGATGCAGGTGTTCGGTTAATTGGTCCAGCTCACTATGGTATGGGACGTTATGCGGGGGGAACAGGTGTCGAAGACGGTTTCACTGACATCGGCTTTGCCCTTCTCAAGCAGATGGAGCAACATAATATTATTCTGGATGTCACGCATCTATCTGACAAAGCCTTCTGGCAAGCACTTGATAATTTTAACGGGCATATCATCGCTAGCCACAACAACTGTCGCGCGCTTGTCCCACATCAACGCCAATTTAGTGACGACCAGCTCAAAGCGATTATTGAGCGTGATGGTGTAATCGGAGTCGCCTTTGATGCTTGGATGTTACAAGAAGGCTGGATTAAAGAAGTGACGAGCAATAAATCTGTCACCTTAGCCACCGTCGCAGATCACATCGACCATATCTGCCAACTCGCAGGTAATACAGACCACGTCGGTTTCGGGTCCGATTTAGATGGTGGTTTCGGACGTGAACAATCTCCATCAGACCTCAATACCATTGCCGATCTACAAAACTTCAAACCACTATTATCAGATCGTGGCTATTCCGATGCAGACATCACAGCAATTTTCTCTGGTAATTGGATTCGTAAATTTAATGAGGCATGGGCATGAGATAGCAATGAACATAACAATAGACGGTAAAGTTATTTATTGGCGTGGACCTGCCCCATGGTATTTTGTGACGATACCTAAAGCAGAAAGTGATGAAATCAGGGACATTGCCAATCAAGTCACCTATGGGTGGGGTGTCATTCCTGTCTTGGTTCACATTGGAGAAACTGAATTTACGACATCGCTATTTCCGAAAGACGGATTATATCTGGTGCCAATTAAAGCGGCTGTTCGCAAAGCCGAAAACATCAACGAAGATGACATTGTTACAATTCAACTCAAGATTGATATGTAACGAACTTGTCAATCAAGAATCTCATGAATACAATACGTGAATAATTGTCCATTTAGACTGATTAATTACTAAATCCCCAACCAAAGGACTATCATACTTATGGGAATCGCAGTTGTACCTGTTGCAGGACTTGGGACACGCTTATTACCGTTAACCAAAACACAACCCAAAGAAATGTTACCCGTCGGACGTAAGCCGGTGGTTCATCATATTGTCGAAGAACTCATTGAAAATGACATTGATCAAATATTATTCATCACAGGGGCGAGTAAAGCATCAATCGAAAATTACTTTGATCTTGATGAGACCCTAGTCAATATGCTAAGAGAGCGCGGTAAAGAAGATTTACTCGCTGACCTTCAGCTAGATTACGCCCCTGTGAAATACTACTTTACCCGCCAACGTCAACTGCTCGGATTAGGTCACGCCGTACAATGCGCAAGTGATTTTATCACTGACGAATCGTTTGTTGTTGCACTTGGTGATTCTATTATCCAAGGTGGCGATGCTAAATTGCTGTCGCGCATGCAAACTTGTTTCGATGACAACGCTTGTGCCGCTGTTGTGGCATTCGAATCTGTCCCAAAATCTGAAGTTTTCCGTTATGGGATTGCACATCCAAAGACAGGCGATGATGTTTTCGAATTAGAGGATATTGTTGAAAAGCCATCAGTAGAAAATGCTCCAAGCCAATTGGCAGTCGCGGCGCGTTATATATTTACGCCAGCTATATTTGATGCGTTGGAACGTATTACCCCCGGTGCAGGTGGTGAACTCCAATTAACGGATGCAATTCGTTTGCTAATTAAAGAGGGTCATACCGTCTATGGTGTACGCCTGACAGATGATGAACGCCGTTTCGATATTGGCAACTATGCATCATATTATCGTGCATTTGTCGATTTTGCATTGAGTGATCCAACCTATGGTGACGATTTACGCCAATATGTGAGCGAGCTACTTAAGGGGTCATCATAATGCGCATTATCCGAAAACGAGCTTACGCTAGAGCCGGACTCCTCGGTAATCCATCAGATGGTTACAATGGCAAAACGATTGCGTTCAGTGTCAAAGATTTCTGGTCAGAAGTTTCACTATATGATTGGCATACACTCGAAATTTTACCGTCACAATACGATCATGGACGCTTCCGATCAATTTATGAGTTAGCAGATGATGTCACGTCTCACGGCTATTATGGAGGCATCCGGCTATTAAAAGCCACTATCAAGCGTTTTGTCGATTATTGTAATGCACAAGATATTCAACTGCATTCCCAGAATTTTTCTGTACGTTATGATAGCCATATCCCGAGACAAGTCGGACTCGCAGGATCAAGTTCGATCATTACCGCGATGCTACGCTGTCTATTGGAGTTCTATGAAATTGATATGCCTCTTGAGATACAACCCTCGTTTGTGTTGTCGGTAGAACAGGACGAGCTTGGCATCACAGCAGGTTTACAAGACCGTGTGATTCAAATTTATGAAGGCATGGTTTACATGGATTTCAACAAATCGCAGGAACAGGTTCAACATAGCATTACGCATTATCACTATGAATCATTAGATTGGTCACCTGATTTACCCTTATATATTGCATATCATACACGCTTAGGTGAACCGACCGAGGTCTTCCACAATGATCTACGGGGTCGATTTAATCGTGGTGATAGTGATGTCGTTGGTGCAATGCAGCAGTTTGCGCAATATGCAGAAGATGGGCGCGATGCGATTCTGTCAAATGACCTATCCCAATTATCCAAAATGATTGATGCTAATTTCAATACTCGGCAAGACATTGCACAATTACCCCAGTGGCAAGTCGATATGGTCGAGACAGCACGGCGTTGTGGTGCCAGTGCAAAATTTGCAGGATCAGGGGGTGCAATCGTCGGCACATATACAGATAACGCAATGCTTCAAACATTATCCAAGAAACTTGACGCAATTGGATCGAAGGTTATAGCCATACACCCTTAACCTCAATAATCTGAATCGAAGTTTGAGAGTCTGGTATCAACAACCAACGATTAAAGCATCTCAAACTTCCATTAACTAAGCGGCATAGCTACATTAACAAGTAAAACGCCTCACACTTACTTAAAATTGATAGTCAAAACAGATGCCAAGTTTACATATTAATTTCGGGCAAAGATTGTAGCAGATTTGTTACATCATTCGATTGGCTAGAAGTCGGCATATGAGGTTACAACCTCTGTATATCATTCAAATGATACTCGGGCACGCCTATTGTTCTATCAAGAAATGTTTATGGTTGTGCTACTGCATTATTTGAGTTTCGATGATTCTTCGGGTTGTTCAGGATGGCCATCGGGTAATGGGCTATGTAGCGTCCAGCCACCATCAACCTGTAGCGTCTGTCCTGTGATATGACGTGCCCCTTCCGACGCAAGAAATAGCACCGTTGCTGTTATATCTTCCACATAACCACCCCGTCCAACAGGCGTAACACTCGACCAATTCGCCTCGAATTTTGGATCGTCTGCAAGCGTACGTTCAGTTAATATCGCACCGGGGCTAATCGCATTAACCGTAATCCCGTATTCGCCTAGTTCTAAAGCAAGAGAACGTGCCATCATTCGAATGCCTGCTTTGGTGATACCGTATGCTCCAAGATTTAGAAATGCCTGCTCTCCGGTCACGGAAGACATCAACATAATTCGCCCAAATATGTTCTGAGCAATCATAGCTTTGGCGACTGCCTGCGCTGAAAAATAACTCCCTTGCAAATTGACTTGTAGAATGCGGTCAAATGCTTCTGGTGTATATTCGAGGAAGCTTCCATAATTTGTAATACCAGCGTTGGCGACAAATATATCTAGCCCACCATATTGGTTAGCGAATGATTGGATTGTCTGTTGCAACACCGGAATATCAGCAATATCGAACCCATATGCCAAGACAGCCTCGCGCCCAACATCCGCATTGATTGATGTAGCAGACGATTGTGCTAAATCCGCATCCATATCATTTAAGGCAACAATAGCACCAGCTTTTGCAAATTCATGGCAAATCGCATAGCCGATACCAACACCTGCTCCAGTTACAAAGACGCGCTTACCATCAAAATTTGTCATATCATCACCTTCTAAAATATGTTTATGCTATTTTCTAAAGAATCTTATAATGTTGTTTCAGCACTCTTGATAATTGAGATCATCGATATAAAAGCCAAACATCTCGCTTAGATCAAACGACTACTTACAGGAATATTCAACCATGTTATATTGTCGCAAACAATGAACTAATTTTCCTATTATTACTTCAAAATCTGCGCACGGAATTGTGTCGGAGTTAGATCATACTCGCGATTAAACAAGCGGTTCAACTCCTGTGGGCTACTGAAACCAACAGCATATCCGATTTCATTAACATTCATATCTGTGAATTGTAATAGCCGTTTTGCTTCTGCAAGGCGACGTGTATTGCGGTAAGCAATCGGGGATGTATTCAGAGCAATTTTAAAAAGAGCAGAACACCGTGAACGACTGAGATTCATGGTATCGGCGATTTCATCTAATGTAAGCGGTTCCATATACCGATGTTCAATCATTTCCATAATTGGTTTTATCCGAATGAGTGCATTACGGTGCGATAAATCCTGAATTAATTCGGGACGTGTGGATAGTTGGCGGCGCGACAATAATCCTATAGCCTGTAACAACAACCCAGCAACAACAATCTCCCATGACTGTTGTTGGTCTTGATGCTCAATGCGAATTTGTTCGAGTAGATGACGCACCGGCTCTGTAACTGGATCATTCAAAGGGATTAGAGGACTGCCTTTAAATGAGTATTCTGGGGAAAACGGCGCATGGGCTTCTAGCCAGAATTGACTTAGAGCACGGTTATCTAATAAACCAGGGTGAAAATGGACAACAAAAAGCTCTGCCCCAGTAGGATCAGCATATCCCATATGGGGTGAGTAGTCATTAATTACATAGACTTGCCCAGCCTCCATGCGATACTCGCGATCACCAAACACGTGAAACCCAGATCCACCTAGAACATAACCCAATTCATAGCTTTCGTGCCAGTGTGGCGCATTCAAATCAACGGAACGTAACGGAACCTGTGCAATCTCATATAACTTTTTGCGTTGAATGAGCGATGCAACGCTAACTGTATCATCATAAATCGGCGTAAGTTTTCGCCAGTCGATCATAACTCACCTAATAAAATTTATTCTTTTTTTCTTCACGTAACATTTAACCTGACTGTAACATATAATATGTCAGGAATATCCGTTCATATTTTAAGATGAATCTGACTAGTCTGTCCATATGAAGTAGACTACATTATATTAGAAATGGACATAATTAGATCATTTATGGAAAATAACGCATGAAAATCCCACCATTTCCTAAATCTGATAGTATTACCTCATTTAAACTAACTGGACGTTTTAAGAATTATACTAATGCTGATACATGGTATCCAACGTGGGCAGATGATGACAATCTGTATTCACCTTGGACAGATGGGTATATTCTTGACGAGCCAGAGTATATCCCATTTGATGATGACAAAGTTGAAGAAGGTTATCCTTGTAATTCATTAGATATATTTGGACGTAAAGCCGCAACTGCTCAAGGTAAAATTATCGGTGATGATCCGATGAATCTCGAAGTAATTAACCTGAAACCACGTATTGAAGCCTCTCCTAAACCCTATGAAGGGCGGTATCCAGCAGGTTCACTCGTTTACAATGGTGTCTGGTATTACGGCACGTACTGTGTGGACAGTGACGGGCACCCAACATTGCCAGATTGGGTAACACTCGGGCCATTAGTCGGTTTCCGAATTTCTCACGACTATGGCATGACATGGGAAGAATCCCCTTTACCGCCTGACAAACCCTTATTCGGTGAAAATCCTTACAAAGCAAAAGTTAAAATGGGAACGCCACATTTTGTAGACTTCGGGAAAAATATGGAACACTCTCCCGATGGCAAGGCTTACTTTGTTGGTCATGGTTCAGTCCGTGAGGATGCTGATAACACATGGATTCGTGGCGATCAGATTTATATGGCGCGAGTGACACCATCTATCGAAACCATCAATGATGTGAGTGCTTGGGAATTCTTCGCTGGGCATGATGGTAATAGCACTGCAATCTGGTCAAATGATTTTGCCGATATCAAACCGATTCTGGAATGGGAAGGACATCTTGGTTGTGTCACAATTACATACAATGCCCCACTAAAAAAATACATCATGGCAATCTCTTGTGGGCACAAACCAAAATATTACGACACCATGTTCCTAGAAGCCGATAGTCTCACTGGTGAATGGCGCTTGATCCGATATTATGAACAATTTGGACCAACGGCATACTTTGTCAACATTCCAACCAAATTTATTTCTGAAGATGGCAAAACATTCTGGATTATCTATTCCGCAAACTGGGATGAAAAAAGTGCAGTTGGCGACCCAGAAGGAAGTCAATACAGCCTTAGTATTCACGAGGTTCAAATTTCATAACAAAGCATACTGCATAACATATTACGCTATCAAATTTGTCCGACCCAATCATTATCAATGATCGCATATATTATTTTTTTCTATCTTGGCAAAGCATAATCAATAGTTTATTGGTTTACTCACATTACTGGTACTGGGACTTTGGTTTAGTTACAATAGGTCATCAACATAATATACATTCTCCAATACAATTATGGAAGTTTATTGCGCCAAAGCATAACTTCTGAATACGGAGTCTATAAGTCAACGTCTTGCTTAGATGTTGTTCTTGTTTTAGTTTCTTTTGAAAGGCAAATGATGAGTACTCCATATCAGTATGCATTAGATAATCAAGATAGATTTCTTGAAGAATATATCCATCTCTTGAAGATACAAACCATCAGTACACAAGCAGAACATGCCGATGATGTCGCAGAAGCCGCGAAATGGCTCAAATCGATGATGCTTAACATCGGGATGGACACGGCTGAAGTTATTTTAATGCCAGAAGGCCGTTGCCCGTTGGTCTTGGGCGAATGGCAATGCGGGATAGATCATGCCCCGACGATTTTGATTTATTGCCATTATGATGTGCAACCCGCAGAAATTGAAGATGGTTGGGACACAGAGCCATTTGAGCCAACTATCAAAGATGGGCGGCTGTTTTGTCGTGGCGCAGTCGATAGCAAACTACATGTCATGTCGAATCTAAAAGCTGTCGAGTCGTGGTTAGCACAAGACGAAAAACCAAAGGTCAATATTAAAGTGGTTCTAGAGGGTGAAGAAGAATCCGGTAGCGAAAATATCAATGCATTTATTGCTAAACATCCTGAACGTCTTTCAGCTGATATTGCCATGATTTCTGATGGTGCAATCTTAGAGCCAACACAACCTAGCTTGACCTATGGTTTGCGTGGTATTGCAGCGATGGAAGTCCATGTCAGTGCACCTGTTAGCGACCTACATAGTGGGCACTGGGGTGGCTCAGTCCATAATCCGATACAAGCATTAACCGAAATCTTGTCGCAACTACATGATACAAACGGCACAGTCACAGTTCCGGGTTTTTATGATGATGTCAGTGACGTCACAGAAAAAGACCGTGAACTATTAAAACAGGTAGAACCCTATCTACTAAATGAATGGAAAGATGTGGTCAACGCACCCGAAGTTTGGGGAGAATCCGAATACAATCTACCAGAACGACTTGGCGCACGCCCGACTCTCGAAATCAATGGGATTACAGGTGGTTATACAGGTAAAGGCATCAAAACAGTATTACCTGCTAAAGCGAGTGCAAAAATCACCTGTCGTCTAGTTCCCCGTCAAGACCCTGAGCGTGTGACACAATGTATCGTTGATTACATCAATGAGATCGCACCTTCCAGTGTGAACGTCGAAGTACGTCCGAGTGATCCTAAAGCAGAAGCAGCCTTATTAGATGTCGATGGGGTTGCGATGCAATCTGCTGCCGAAGCGTATACACATGCTTGGGGTGTAGAACCCGTCTTTGAACGATCTGGTGGTAGTGTTCCGATCACATTTGAGTGTATGAAAGTGGCTGACGAAGTAGTCATCATGAGTTATGGTTTGAAAAGTGGTCGTGCTCATGGCCCCAATGAGAATATCTACTTACAGAATTTCTACAATGGTATTCAAGCAACAATCAAATTTATTGATGTGGTTGGCAATCAAGCTGATTCATAAGTAAATGCGAAAGTGTGAGGCTTGGGACAAACCCCCAAGCCCACACAGCTTAAGCAATTTCAATAACGACCTTACCAAAATGATCGTGATCTTCAAGGATACGGTGTCCTTCATGAATTTGATCTAGTGAGAGCATAGTATCAACCACAGACCGGATGTGTCCTTCATTGATAATATCGAGAGCACGCGATAATTCGTTATATGTCCCGCCATTTGCCCCGAGAATACTCAACTGCTTATGGTAAATCTGAGGAATTGCTAAATCGAAGTTAGTCCCAGAATGTGAGCCACAGACAACCATGCGACCATTTTGGGCAAGTGTTTTTAATGTGTTTGCCCATGTAGCCGCACCCACATTATCTTGTGCAAGGTCTACACCACGACCATCTGTCGCCCCAACGACCTGCTCAACCCAATCATCATCATGGTAATTGAAGACAAAATCCGCGCCTAACTCCTTTGCAGCTTGCATTTTTTCTTGCGTCGATGTTGTCGTATACACAACCGCACCAGCATGTTTAGCCATTTGGATTCCCATTGACGCGACACCGCCACCAGCACCCGGGATGAAGACTGTTTCACCTGCCTGTAAATTTGCGACTGTAATGAGCATATGCCACGCAGTCATAGTGACAACTGGCAGTGATGCAACTTGAACATGGGTCAGCTTCTTGGGTTTCTGTATGAGATTATGCGCTGGAACAATGACATACTCTGCTAAACCACCGTTAACATGTTCGCCAATGATCTGATGTTCAGGGCAAACTGTCAATTCACCTTGGCGACAAAACTCACATTTCCCACATGTCAAAAGCGGATAAACTGTAACCTCATCGCCTTCGTTCCAATCTAGGACATCATTACCAAGTGCATCAATCGTCCCGGAAATGTCGCTTCCAGTAATTATCGGCAATGGTATAGCACCAAATTTCGGGCCACGCCGAATACCAACGTCCAGCCAATTCAGTCCACAAGCATTGACCCGAATACGAACCTCATCTGCACTGGGCTGTGGTATAGGGATTTGCTCTAACTTTACAACATCACGCCCACCATGTTCATAGATAATGGCAGCTTTCATCATGCTCATGCTGGTTCGCCTGCCATCTCAGATCTAAGCTTTGGAGAGTCTTTATGCTCACCATATAAATGGCATTGTGCTGAGTGTTCATTATCAAAGATAACATTTGGCGGAGCTATATTGAGGCATGCTTCCATTGCCTCTGGGCACCGTTGCGCAAAAGGGCACCCTTTGAATTGCTCTGTAGGGCGTGGAATACCTTCACGAACTTTAAGTGGCGGATTCGGCAATGTTGGATCGGGAACAGGCACAGCAGAAATCAATGCCTGTGTATATGGATGTTTCGGATTCTGTATCACGTCATGGCTTGGTCCCATTTCAACAATTTCACCAAGATACATGATTGCAATACGGTCACAAGTATACTGTAACAGAGATAAATCATGCGAGATATAGACTGTTGCCAACCCTAATTCCTTCGTGAGTTTTTTCGTTGTATTCAAAATACCCGCCCGCACCGACACATCTAACATCGAGACAGGTTCATCCGCTACTAGAAAGTCAGGATGCAGAACAAGCGACCGCGCGAGTACAACCCGTTGTAACTGACCACCAGAAAGTTGATGCGGATATTTATCGAGGAACATCTCTGCTGGACGTAAATTGACACGGTCGAGTGTCTCAATAACACGATCTAATCGCTTCTGTTCATCTTTCCAACCATGAATGATAAGTGGCTCAGTCAACGACCGATACAATGTAAATCTCGGATTCAGTGCTTCGAATGGATTTTGGAACATCAGTTGTACACGACGACGAAAATCGAGTAAGGCTTTATCACCCAGTGTCGACACATCAACACCATCAAAAATAATATTACCTTCGCTAGAATCAATTAGTTTGACTAATAATTTACCTGTTGTCGATTTACCGCATCCCGATTCACCAGCCAATCCGAGGCTTTCTCCCCGTTTCAACTTAAATGAAATGTTATTGACTGCATAGACCGTTTGCTCAGGTTCACCACGAACGATACCAGCCAAACCACCACCGACTTTGAAGCGTTTAGAGACATCACGCACTTCAACTAAAATCTCGTTGTTATGATCGACGGACGCGACCTCAGCCTCTTCGTGCAGATTATCATCTAAATGGCTTGTCACTTCAACATGTTGCCATAATGTTGGGTCTTCGGCCTCTATACGCAACGCATCCATTTCATCAAAGCGTAAACAGGCAACCGCATGTTTATCACCGACTTGTTCAAGCTCTGGATCAACCTGATGACAACGCTCTTGCACGAATGGACAACGCTCAGCAAAACGACATCCTGACGGGGGATGTCTCAAGTCCGGCGGGTAGCCTTCGATAGATACCAAAACATCACGCGGACGCACAAGATTCGGGAACGCCTGCTGTAAACCAAGGCTGTAGGGATGGCCGGGTTGGGCGAAGAATGGTTTTCCTTCAGCTTGTTCGACAATTCGCCCGGCATACATAACCGATACCGAATCACAAACCTGCGCCACAACCGATATATCGTGTGTGATAAGCATTACGGTTAGGTTCAATTCATCCTGTAAGCGTCGCAATACCTCAAGAATTTGATGCTGAACAATCACATCCAACGCGGTAACAGGTTCATCGGCTATCAATAAATTGGGTTTAAGAGCCAATGCCATTGCAATGACAGCACGTTGCTTCATACCACCAGAAAATTCGTGTGGATAATGTGTGAGCCGTTCAGAGTCCAACCCAACAAGATCGAAGAGATCAACTGCACGCCGTTTAGCTGCTTTACGATCATATCCGCCCCGTACAGTCAATAGCTTTGTCAATTGGCTACCGACACGATGCACAGGATTAAGTGAATCCATAGATGCTTGGGGTACAGTCGCAATTTCACGCCAACGGAGTTCACGCATTTCACGTGCCGACAAGCTTAGTAGATCTGTGCCTTTGTACAGAATTTGCCCCTGCGGGATGCTCCCGTTACGTGGAAGCACCTGTACAATTGATTTCAGTAATGTCGTCTTACCACAGCCGGACTCACCAATAATACCGAGATGTTGTGCTTCTTCAATATTAAGCGATACACCATCTACAGCCTGTACTGTTCCATTTTGTGTTTCGTAATTTACTTTTAAGTCTCGTATCGACAATATTGTCATTGTAAAAATCTACCTTAAGCTTACATGCGACGCAAACGAGGGAATAAGACTTCCTCGTAGCCCCGACCGATGAAAAAACCTGCCATTACAGTTAACATAATGCACAGTCCCGGAGGGATAAACCAGTAAAATGCACCCCGCGTCAACGCCAATGATAAGAAGGCATCTTGTAGCATAAAGCCCCAGCTCACAGTATTGGGGTCACTAAATCCGAGGAAACTTACACTAGCTTCTGTGAGAATTGCCCAGGCAATCGCAAACGAGCCATATAAGAATGTTAGCGGGAGTATACTCGGTGCAATGTACACAAAGATAATACGCAAATCACTCGCACCCGAAACTTTAGCCGCACTAACAAAGGCTTGCTCTTTGATAACCATCACCTGTGACCGAATCACCCGTCCTGTATCACGCCACAGGAGTAACGCCATTGCAACGACAACATTCCAAATATTAGGGTCTAAGAATGCAGACAGGACAATAATGAACGGGATAAATGGGATGCCAAATGCGACATCAGCAATGCGCATTAATACAGCATCAACCCAACCACCATAATAACCTGCTAGTAACCCGACAATCGTGCCGATCACAGCAACAATCGCTGCGGCTGAAAATCCGACTAATAATGCCGAGCGTGAACCATGTACCAACTGTGAAAAGATGTCGCGTCCGACGTTCGTTGTACCAAGCAAAAAGTCTGCTGACGGTTTTTCGTTTGACAACCAGATTCCGTCTTTTTCAACGACTTCAAGTGGATCGTAAGGTGCGATGACTGGTGCAAAGACAGCGACAATAAAAAAGAATATAAAAATGAATAACCCGACGAGGGCAAAGCGATCACGTTGGAATACTTCTAAATTTGTCTCCCAGAGTTGCATTGGCAAGCTCTTGGTATAGTTGCGGGGCTGATTTTTCTCGAGTCCAGCGCGAATACTTGATTCCTGTTGCATGACAATACCTCAATCGTGTCTAAATTTACGAAGATTGTGCGCGGGACGATGCACCTATACGCGGATCCAAAAGGGTATAGAGCAAGTCAGCCAAAAAGTTTAACAATACGATGATGACAGCAATAATGAAGAATGCACCCTGCGCCAACGGATAGTCAGATGTAGAGACAGCCCTGACAAGCGTACGCCCTAGACCCGGCCACGCAAACACATTTTCAATAACAACATTGCCACCTATTGAATATCCAATACCCAACGTTAACGCCGTTAGAACTGGCAACATAGCATTTCGTGCAGCAGTCTGGATCATCACGCGCCATTCAGAATATCCCGCTAGTCGGCTCATCGTGACATAATCTTGATCGAGCACTTCGAGCATATTTGACCGCATGAGCAATAGAGGTAGCCCGAACAAATACAGTGCAAGCGTAAATGTCGGTAAAACCATATGGCGCCAGAATTCAGGAGAAGATAATTTATCCCACTCACTCTCATAAATTACCCCTGCACCTGCGATGCCCGATGATGGAAACCACCTCAGTTGGAATGCAAATATCGCCAACGCGATCATCCCAACCCAAAATTGTGGTGCCGACCGAGTAATTAGCGTGAAAACGATGCCAGCTTTCTCGAAATTTGAACCGCGTTTTGCTGCTAGAATCACACCGCCAACAACACCAATCAGATATGCAACAACCAACGATGTTAACGTCAAATAGAGTGTATTGGGTAAGTCGTCAGCAAGAATCTCGACGACAGGTTTGTTTGCATATGCAAAGGAATCGCCAAGATCACCCGTTATTAAGTTACCGAGGTAGATCAAGTATTGCTCCCCGAGTGGGCGATCCAAGCCGAAACGTGCAAGCAGTGCGGCTTCTTGTTCAGCTGTAAATGTTGTATCAATATATGATGCCAGTGGGTTACCAGGTCCTAGACGGAATAGCAAAAATAAAATGGTGGTAATCACCCAGAGTACGAGCAAACTTTGTAATAAGCGACCAATAATATAAGTTAGAATGCCGCGATTCATGAATAAGTCCTTTTGGTTGTCGAGGAGTAACCGGAGTTACTCCCCTTAAATTCAACTGCTAGAGGCTGAAGAATCATTACTTAGATTTTTGAAGGGCAAGCCAATGCCTACCCTATCGTATATTGCAATTAATTAGCTGTCTGAAGGATAGAGCAGGTTGCCATCAGCATCCCATGAGTATCCTGCAGCTTCGAGAACAGCACGACCTTCTTCTACACTAAATTCATAGCTTGGAAGATCAGGGTTGTGCCAGAATTCGATTGGTGTGGAAACATAAGAATCAGCAACTACACCAAAGCCTTTGAAGATGTTGTCGATAATCGATTGGGTTGGAACAACGTGTGCAATCGCTTGGCGGAACGCAACATTATCAAATGGTTCGTAGCGGACGTTAAACGCGAAGTATTGCATACCGAGGCTTGGGCTGGAGAACAATGCTACATTTGGATCAGCTTCTGCAACTTCTGCAAGAATCTGTGAATCGCCTGCCCATTCCCATAGGAAGTTGATTTCGCCAGTTGTAATTTGACCAAGGGTTGCTTCTGCATTTGGCAATACGTTCATAATCCACCGTGAGGCAACAGGTGGTGCAAAGTAATCTGTATTGGCTTCTAGGATAACGAATTCGTTTACATCATATGCGACCATTTTGTATGGACCGCTACCAACAGGAATTTCTTCTTGAATACTTTCTGCATTTGCATCTTCTTGTGTTAAGAGATCATCAATGAGTGGTCGCCAAACATGTTCTGGGATCAAATTGATTTTAGCAAGTGTTGATGTTTCAAATGCCGCAGATGGTGCATTCAAGGTAATCATGACGCTGAGTTCGTCAATGATTTCAATAGATTCAACTGCGCTCACAAAACCAGAGTATTGTGGTGCTTCACCTGTTTGGATTGCTTCAATTGAATATGCAGTATCTTCAGATGTTACAGGTTCGCCATCGTGCCACATCATACCTTCACGGAGTGTCACCATAACTTCTGTATCACTTTGCCATTCTACAGTTTCAGCAGCCCAAGGTTGTGGCAAACCATCTGGTCCAATACGCATCAAACGATCCCAGATAAGTTCTGTCACACGGGATGGTGCATCACCTGCAATATAAAGTGGGTTGAATGCTTCCAAGAAAGAAGTTGTGCTGGTGATGATGTCTGTTTGGTCACCCAATGGGGTCAAACCTGTCCATGTCCAGTAGTTTTGGATACCGATACCCGCTTGCGTTACAACGGTGCTTTCATCCCAAACATCAGTACGAACCAATTGTGGGGTACTTGGGTGAACGTAGTATACATTTGGAACATCTTCAGCAATGATTTGTTGTGCTTCAAAGAGAAGTCCTTGACGTGCCTCAAGATCAAGCTCGCCACGTTGTGCTTCTGCAAGGGCGTCATATTCAGGGTTACTGTAGCCAACGAAGTTGTAGCCTTCAGCCATACCGGATGAATGGAACAGATTGAACGCAAATTCATCTGGATCAGAACGTTCTGGACGACCAACC
The DNA here is from genome assembly GCA_002428985.1 of Anaerolineales bacterium UBA6055. GTDB lineage: Bacteria > Chloroflexota > Anaerolineae > Aggregatilineales > Phototrophicaceae > UBA6055. The sequence goes on from DIYL01000053.1 coordinate 101,608, forward strand.
ATACGCCATGCAGTCATTTGCCATGCGTCTTCGCCTTCACGGGTAAACCAAACTTCGTCAATCAATTGTGCCCATGGAATTGCACGATGCTCAACTGTTAGACCCAGTCCCTTCATATTTTCGACAACAAGGCGTGTTGCTTCAAATTCAACTGGACGTTCTGCTTGTGTCACCGAATGAACGACGATTGGCGGAACCATTTCGCCAGCTTCTTGTGATGATACGGGCACAGCAAAAATTGCCATGACCATTGAAAGTACCAATACTAGTCCCAAAATTCTAGAAAATTTCTTCATTAGGTAATCGCTCCATAAAATAACTTACAGTGATTTAAAAATTGACCGAAAAAATTTGCACTCGTTCAATAAAACCTCCTTGGTCTCGCCTAACAAAACGTATAGCTTGCCCCACTGAATAGGTGGTGATAGGCTATTTACGTTACTCGTGGATATGTCGCGTGTAATTGTCTTAGACTTTTTCGCCGCCTTTATATACACTGACAACATTGCGCAGTGTTGTGATGTCTGCGAGAGGGTCGCCGTCAATCACAAGCAAATCTGCTAGTTTACCGGCCTCTACTGTTCCAATCTCATGATCCCACTTAAGAATTTTGGCGTTATGAGAAGTTGCAATCGTAATTGCTTCTATTTCCGGTATGCCGTTAGCTACTAATAATTCAACTTCCCGCGCCATGCTATGACGATGTGGCGCAAGTGGATTACCGCCAGCATCTGTGCCACATCCGAGGAAAATACCTTTGGAGCGTGCCAGATCAATTGTCTTACGGATTTGAACCACACCTTTTTCAATCATCGGTTTACGACGTTTGGCATCAGCTTGTTGGACAGGTGTTAACGGATGGCTTTCCAAATCTGGATTACCAACACCTAATGTCAGTACCAGTGATGCGCCGTTTTCAACCATCATATTGGCAGTTTCTTCATCGAGATATGTGCCATGCTCAATCGAATCGACACCCGCTAACATACAATTCTTGATGCCACCTGTACCATGACAGTGTGCGGCAACGGTACGTCCCATCGCATGCGCCGCATCAACTGCGGCTTTCATCTCGTCAACCGTAAACTGAGCTGCCATGATGTCCTGACCGGGTGTTGCGCTACCGCCAGTTGCCATCAGTTTGATGGTGTCAGCTCCAGCTTTGATTTGCTCGCGGGCAGCTTTACGTACTTCATCAGGACCATCGGCTTCACGTGCAATAAAGTGCGCATGACCACCTGTCATTGCAATAACACGCCCTGACGTTTTCATGCGGGGGCCTTTGATCCAACCCGCGTTGATCGCCTTGCGGAGAGACATTTCAATATATTTCTCGCCACCGATGTCGCGCACTGTTGTCACACCATGTGACAAGATTTTGCCGACTGTATGCACGGCTTCAAGTAGCAGATCATCACGATCTTTCTCCAAAAGCACAAAGACACTTTCTTCACCGTTGTAACAGACATGAATATGCGCATCAATAAGACCTGGCATTAGGGTTTTGCCAGAAATATCTTCTTGGGGCGCATTACTTGCTTCTTCTGGTAAGTCACTTGCACTACCAACCCATTCGATTTTCCCATCTTTTACATAAACCGCTGACGCTTCTATAGGGTCAGCGCCAGTACCATCAATGAGTGTTGCTCCGGTTAGTACAAATTCCATATCTAAACCTTTCTCAAAAATCAAAAACTAGTTCATCATGAATAATGTTTTAATTCTTTTCGTGATACAGATCAGCTGGTGTCTTTGCGATACCAGATGCAATCTTAGGCGGTGTCATATAGGCACGCTTCGAATGACTAATTCCAGAGCCGATCAGTGCTTCCATAAATTTCAGTTGAACCCGCGCAGGATTCAAAAACGGCACACCCAATTCCTCTTGACAAGCTTCAGGAATCTCTAGAAAGCCCATACTCATACATCCCACGATTAACGCATCTGCACGATCCTCTTGAATTGCTTTACGACCTTCTTCAATCGTCATTTCAATAGCTTGTTCGCGGTCTTTATGCAATTCCAAAACAGGCATATCCACTGCGCGAACACTTGCCAGCTTTTCACTTACTCCGCTATTCCGCACCATACGTTCTAGCATTGGGATCACACTATCTGTCACTGTAATGATTGAGAACCGGTGAGACACTGATGCTGCCATCAATGCCGTGGATTCTCCAGCGCCCGCGACTGGGATTTCGACCATTTCGCGTAATGCATCCAAGCCAGGATCCCCATAACAACCTAGTAAAATACCGTCCCAGCCCTCTTCTTGTAAAGCATGTGCCGACTTTACTGTTTCGGGAATTGAAAGATATTCTTCATACATGCTTTCAATTGACCCCGGACCTTTGGGAATATCCGTAATATCAACTTCTGTACCGGGGGCAGCATAACGTTGCAAGTACTCCTTGCGGTGTTGCATTTCGGCTTGCCCTTCAGGCGTACGCCCCATTGGGCCTGAAACAAGATAGATTAACTTCATTGCATCACCTCCAAATATCTACGAGAAACGTTACACTGCTTAAAAAGATCTGAATCACTTATGCGTCAATTTTTTCAAGTGCGGCACGCACCATATTTGCGGATGTCTCGAATGCCCATGTAACGCGATTAACACCACGAACAAGATGTGTACGTGTCACCCGACGTAAGTGTTCATCAGCGTCTTTGATGCCAAGCGCTGGCGCAAGGTCTGGCAATTGTGGTACACGAACAGCAGGTTCGTTACGGAAGCGACCTTTACGTGTATAGTTAATGAGTACAAGCTCACGCCCCATCCCGAGTAACGCGTCGTTGTAAGCTTTAACTGATGCGTTATCTACCGCCTCGTTTGCTAGACTTTCTGTCTTACTGTATAGCTGATCTAATGCAGTATTTAAATCACTAAGCGCATCATATGCTGGTGCAAAGTTAGCATCGTCACCCGCAGCTTCCGCATATTGGCCGAGTGTATCTTTAAACTCGGCAGTCAAATTACGGAAGTCAAATGGATGAAGCGCATTATTAAGCAGACGTTGTACAGATGCTGTATAGACACGAAGGTCACGCATGAGGTTGTCTTTATCGGCAATTTCAATCGTGTCATTTTCTGTATGCCATGCAATATTTGATCCACAACCACCGACAGGGTAGTAGCCTTTCTCTTCAATTAAATCTTGTGGCATCGATGACAACAACATGAACAAGCTAGAAATCCCAATATTGTTGAAAGAATAATCACCTGCTTGATGAGGACGCGCACCTGTCATGGTTTTACCTGTTGAGTCGTTGACAGTTTGCTTCGCGAAATCTTCGACTTCAGTCATGACCGTAACATCATAATATTCTGTTGCCCATCGACATCCTGGAGAATCAATATTCATCTGGGCAACACAATTTCGTGCGAGGTCTAAACCAAATTCATCGGCAAACCATGTTGAAGAACCATAGCGTCCAGTCGAGTGTCCTGACCACCACGCAACCCTCAAACTACGTGCCATATTGTCTTTATTGTTGTGGAAGATACGTGCGAGTTCTAAGAGTGTCGCATCGCCAACGGCATTATCTCCAATCCCAATATCCCATGAGTCAACATGCCCGTGTACAAGTACAAATTTATCGGGATCAACATTCCCTTTAACTTCAGCTACGACAACTGGACATTCAAACCAACCTTCCTTCATTTCAGCATGAAGGGTTACTTCAACAGTGCCCTCTTCCATTGCTTTCATCAGTGCTTCGCCATCTGGACGATTAATTGAGACAACTGGTAATGTTGGTTGACGTTCGTAATTATCGAGATCAGGAGCACCCCAAATCGTCGTGCAGATACCCCAATGGATGTCTACTCCAGGATTCACAAAGATACAGCCAAGTGCGCCTGCATTTTCAAAATGCCAGACAGGAGGCGGACCACCAAAACCATCAACGACAACGATTTTGCCTGTAACATCAATATCTGTAGCTGGTGTAAAATCGAAGAAATCTACACTACGACCTGCCGCAAACTTTTCAATACGGACGGTCTCGCCTGTAATGCCTTCTGCTGGTGTCGTGATCGAAAATGCAGGGCTTTTCGCGCGATAAGTTTGACCGCCAAATTCAAGAGAAGACTTAACAGGAACACTCAAAAACAACTCAGGGGTATAAACCGTATGGTCTACACCTAATGCTTCGAGTCGATCTGCAATATATTGGAAGGCAACCCGTTCATCTTCAGATGCCGATTCCCGTACCAAGGTTGTATACCGTTCGATCAGTGACCACGGTTCATCTGATGATAATTCGTTCAACAGACTTTCTTCTAAAGAAGCTTTTTTGGATTCATATAAAGTTTGCATATATACCCCTAAATTTTGCGATCAAATAAGTAATTCTTTTATTGATTCTTCGTAATCTTTGGTTTTGTAGCCTAATTCTGACGAAACGTGCGATGTAGATTTCAAAATTAGCTCAATATATCTTTCGATTGTTGTATCGGAAAATCGTACCGATGGACCTGCGATAGACATAGCAGCAAGTATTTTGCCATTAGCATTGAATATGGGTGCTGTGATTGAATGTGCGCCATCATCTAATTCATCAATTGTAATTGAATAGCCCTGCTCACGGATTTTCGCCAGTCGCTCACGTAATGCATCCCAATCAACTGACGTATGATCTTTTGCAAAGTTGACTAAATGGTTTTCACGCTCTTGGCGATTCATATTGGCAAGTAGTACCTTGGGCACACCACCCTTAAACAATGGAGATTGAATCCCGACTTGAGCAAACAAACGCATCGATTGTGGAGACTCTCGTGCGGCGATACACAACGCGTTTGTATCCAAAACAACACCAAGAAAAATACTTTCCTGAGTATCCTCAACGAGTTGATCCATAACTGGATTAGCAATTGTAAGCAGTACATCATGACTGTGAACATTTTCAGCTAGTTCTACGATGCGCAACCCGAGGTGGAAACGGCTATTTTCGTCTCGATAAACCATGCGTTCTTCTTGGAGTGTATGGAGAATACGAAACACCTTATTCTTCACCAACCCGGTGCGACTAGTGATTTCAGTCAGTGTAATACCTCTTTTGGATTCACCAACTAATCCCAACACAATGAGTGCATCTTTTACAACCGTAATAGTGTAATCAGTCAAATAATACTACTTCCCAATAGTTATACTCAGTATAACTCAGTTATATAATTTTGAATCAAGTGTAACGAGTTACGAAACATTTGTCAAAAGATTTAATGCCTAACTCAGAAATTCGAGTAAAATGACTACAAAATTTTAGTGAAATATAGTGAATTTGGACAAATTCTTTGTGAATAAGGTTATTCAAACAGTAGTAGACTACGCCCATCGGAATCATGAACAACATGTTGATACATTTAAAACATTCTTGCGCTACCCCTCAATTAGCCAAGACAAGGCATATCAAAAACAACTAGAGGCATGCGCTGATTGGCTTGTGTTAAAGATGCAACGTATCGGACTCGAAAACTGTCAAAAAATAGAGACTAATGGTCATCCAATTGTCTATGGAGATTGGCTCAATGCTGGAGATAACCAGCCAACATTGCTTATCTATGCACATTATGATGTTCAACCTATTGGCGATCAAACCTTATGGAACACTGAGCCTTTTGAACCAACCGTCTTAGCGGGGAAACTTATCGCGCGAGGCACTGTAGATGACAAGTGCGGTATATGGGTTAACCTAACTGCTATCGAATCTATCTTATCAGTCACAGATGAATTACCCATCAACATAAAATTATTTTTTGAGGGTGAAGAAGAGCTCGGCTCGCCAAATGTACAAACCTTTGTCAAGCAGCACAAAGATTTGCTATCAGCAGATTCATTAATTATCTGCGATGGTCCTTTTTCTCCAAAACAACCTATTATCGGGTATTCTGTGCGTGGCACTATCATGGGTGAAGTCATCGTATCCGGCCCACCACATGATCTGCATTCAGGTCGTTATGGCGGAGCAGTCCGTAATCCAATTCATCATATCGCAGATATTATCAGTTCATTGCATGATGATGATGGATACGTCGCTATCGAAGGATTCTATGATGATATCCTAAAAATGACAGAACGCCAGCGAGCCAATCTAAATAGAGTTTGGGAAACAATCGGAAAGTCTGTCGAAGATGGCGCAGGTGTCAAGACATTTTGGGGGCAGTCGATGGGTACTTATGCAGAACGGACAACATCAATGCCGACGTTAGATGTTAATGGGATAACAGGTGGGCACAACGGTGAAGGCAACAAAGCCATTATTCCATCGCAGGCAAATTTTAAAGTTACTATTCGCCTTGTTCCAGATCAAAAACCAGAAGTTATTTGGGATCACTTTGTTAACCATGTGATGACATTTGCAGGTGAGACAGTATCTATAGAAACCAAGCTGTTAAGCTATGCTTACCCATTTACGATGTCTGATACAGGGCAGGAAATTGAAGCGATACAATCTGCGTTTCAATCCGTTGTAAACAAGCAAGCGTTGCTATTGCGGCATGGTGGATCTTTACCCATAGGCGGTATCTTACAGCGTGAGTTGGGTATCCCTACGACCATGCTAGGCTATGGTTCTGGTGATCACTCTCATGCACCGAATGAATTTATCTATTTCGATGATCTGCAAACTGCCGTAGATATTGCGATTCACTTGTTTTTCAATCTTGGTGACGTTCAATAGGGGAATTAATCTCACACAAATGAGATTTTGTTTTTTTACATCAAGCATGGCTATACTTATGAAAAAATTTAGATAGGTTAACTTAATGGCAACTGAAGATAACAAACAAATTCTACAATACTTACGCGACCATCAAGACGATATGGTTGAGCATCTAAAACAACTCATTGAGCTAGAATCTCCGACAAGCAGTAAACCCGCTGTTGATAAACTTGGTGAGGTGCTCGCCAAAGAATTAAAAGAGCTTGGTGGAGATATTAGCAAGATCCCACAAGAAGAAGTTGGCGACCTTGTACGGGGACGTTGGAATGCAGGTGATGGTGGTGTGCTGATCCTCAGCCATATGGACACAGTCTGGGATGTTGGGACAGTCGCCGGTAGACCGACACAAATTGATGGCGATCGTCTCTATGGTGTTGGCTCGATGGACATGAAGGGTGGTATTGTCATCGCATTATGGGCATTACGTGCTCTACGCGAGCTTGACTTATTCCCAGATTTTCCCATTACGTATCTATTTAATTCTGATGAAGAAATCGGAAGTCCACATTCGGGCGCAACAATTGAAGAAGAAGCACATCAACATAACACGGTATTTGTTACCGAACCACCGCAAGATGGTAAATACAAAACTGCTCGTAAAGGTGTCAGCACATATACGGTAAAAGCAATTGGTCGCGCTGCCCACTCCGGTGCGGATCATCAACATGGTATCAACGCGATTGAGGAGCTTTCCCATCAAATTATTAAGATTCAGTCATTTACAGATTACGACATCGGTACGACTACAAATGTTGGAACAGTAACAGGCGGTACGCGTCCTAATGTTGTCCCTGCGGAAGCATCTGTAGTTGTGAATGTACGTGTGAAAACGCGCAAAAATGCGGAACTCATTCACGAAAAAATGATGAGCTTGACCCCGGTCCATCCTGAAGCGCAGGTGATTGTAGAAGGTGGTGTCACTGTCCCGCCGATGGAACGTACAGAAGAAATTGCTGGGTTGTTTAAACAAGCGCAAGCATTAGCAAAAGACATGGGACTAGATATTGATGAAGGTAGTACGGGTGGCGGCTCTGATGGAAATAGAACAGCTGCCATTGGGTTACCAACACTTGATGGCATGGGAATTGTAGGTGAAGGCGGGCATAGTATTCATGAGTATGGAGAAATTTCATCCATGCCAGAACGTGCGGCTGTCATGGCTGCGATGCTCCGAGCCTTGCAATAATGACACGGGAACAGTGGTTGCGTCTATATCACTATATTGGCGATCTAGTCGAATCACAGCTCAAACGAGGATATTCATCAATTGACTACTTAATACGATTAACGGAGACATAATGAAAATTACAGACATTAAAACGTACCCAACATGGATTGGACGGCGAAATCAACTCATCATCAAGGTAGAAACTGACGAAGGCATCCATGGTTGGGGTGAATCGGGCCTATCTGGCAGAGAAGAAGCAGTTATTGGTGCAATTAATCATTACCGTGAATGGCTAATTGGTCGTAATCCGATGAATATCGAGGCGTTATGGCAAGAGTTGTATCGCAGCCAGTATTTTGAAGGCGGACGTGTACTAACGGCAGCGATGTCTGCGCTAGACATTGCCTTCTATGACATCACGGGTAAGGCTCTGGGAGTACCTGTTTATCAGCTTCTCGGTGGTAAACAACGTGACTGGATACCGTGTTTTGCCACAATTCAGGGTAGTAACGAACAAGAATTTATTGAACAGGCAAAGCTACTCATCGAACGGGGGTGGACTGTCATTCGAACAGGTTCTCATCCGGGGCGGACAGCCGAAGATGATGAGTCAGTTTTCGAGCCACGTGAATCTATCGGGCAAACAGCAAAGTGGTTAACTCGCTTACGTGAAGAAGTGGGACCAGATCCTGTCCTCGGCATCGATTATCACCATCGGCTATCTGTAGCTGAAGCAGCCTCCTTTTGCCAGCGAATGCCATCGGGAACGTTAGATTTTATAGAAGAGCCGATTCGGGACGAGACACCATCTACCTATCAGGCGTTGCGACAAATGACGGATGTTCCATTTGCCATCGGTGAAGAGTTCGCCAGCAAATGGCAATTCTTGCCCTATCTAGAGCAAGACATCACACAATTTGCACGGGTAGATGTCTGTAATGTCGGTGGATTAACCGAAGCCAAAAAGGTCGCTGCCCTCGCGGAAGCACACTATATTGACCTGATGCCTCATAATCCACTAGGGGCAATCTGTACTGCAGCGACTGTTCATCTTGCAGCATCTGTACCGAATTTTGCATGGCAGGAGGTGCGCTCTTCACCAACTGAACAACTCAGTTTTTCTGATGAAGACTGGTTTCCTGTTCAACCCACACAAGACGAATCAAGGTTACTTGTACCTGATGTTCCTGGATTGGGTGTCGAATTCAATGAAGAACGAGCACAAGGAAGCCAAATGAAATACTGGGAGGCTCCTCACCTCAAACGTCGTGATGGATCAGTTACCAACTGGTAATTGAATGGAGAAATTTCGTCCATACCAGAATATGCGGTTGTTATGGCTATGATGCTCCGCGCCTTGTAACGCAAACTAAGCTGAAATTCAAATTGAGGGGAAGAATGACAAAAGATTTGACCCACTCTGTCAACTTTTCCTCTAATCCCCTCCCCCCCGGAGGGTAACAAAATTCCTTTAATCTAATAGACTTGCAATAAGTCAGCTGATAAGAAACAAAAAAGATATACATTCAAATACCAACTTTTCCACTACCTAAATTAGAGACAAGGAAAAAATCGTGTTTAAGCTTACTGTTAGATTACTTAGTGTATTGATTCTCATCATCATTATTGGTTCCGTCATCGCTCAAGACGATGATATGGTAGACGAAGAAGCTGTCGCCGCCGTCACATCAGTCATCATTGACGACTATGGAGAATATGTGAACAATCATGATGCAGAAAGCTATGTAACTTTGTACACAGAAGACGTGCTTTGGGCACCACCTAATGGTCCCGACCAAACTGATGCTGAAGGAATCCAAGCTGCAGTACAGCGTCTATTTGATACCTTTGAGTTCGATGTTGAACCAGAGACAGATGAAGTTGAGGTTCTTGGGGATACAGCTTATGTAGTGGGTTCCTTGATCGGCGTATTGACACCGCATGACGGTGGAGATCCTATGAACATTCACTTCCGCGCTATCTGGATCCTACGTAATGAAGACGGTGAATGGAAGATTGCTCGGCAAGTTTGGAATAACAAGCCCGTAGAAGAGGAATAAATAGAGGACGGTTGTATACACAGCATATTTTAGCATAGTTACGGTGTACTAATCCGAGATTGACGCAAATTGTTAGAACAAGTTATTGCACATCGAGACGTTGTTCATGGGAACAGCGTCTCAACATTGAACCTATAGATTTATGTGGAATCTAATCGTCTCTCATAACAACTGAATAACATCGAAGTTGGGTAAAGTCCTGAGAGGAACTACCCAACTCCGATAAAGAACTAGGGCGTTATTAAGTTGATGGTACAGACGAGGCGACCTGAGATGGTTGCACAGTGTCTCGAGTAGAAGCATTAGCTTTCATTATCGACGACTGTCGCAATCGTAAAGAGTTAATCATCACAAATACCGTCGTCTGGATCGTCGGAATGTTGCCATGCTCATACTTAATCACGGAACTACCCGTTCAATAAGGCTTCTTGATATTTCGGATGAATTACCAGCTAGCCACCTCCAAAATAGATCACGCAACTGCTCGCCATCTAGTCCAACATAATCAGCATCTCTTTCAGCAATAACCCAGATTTCAGTCGCCTGTTCCAAAACTTCCAACGGAGGTCGATTTTGATCAAAAACAAATATTTCATCTTTTGGGTTTTTACAGCTGTCTAAAAAATTGCCCTGATCGGGTCCAGCTGTAAGCGTTTGAGAAGGTGAAATCCACAATATGTTACCTGCTGCATCAGCAAGTACCATAAAGCTTACAAGTCGAGTCGAGCCTGTGCATGCTTTGTGTTCAATATCGAGTGTAGCAGTATAGATACCTGTACTGCTCATTTCCCAAGTTGCACTGCCTGTTGCCACAAATTTTGTCGCCCGTATTGGATACACAATATTCGTTATAGGTACTGAATCATCAAAAAACAAGTTAGACACTGCTGCCAAGGAATTTAAATCCGAAACTTCATCGACATTTTCAGGTCCTGTATCCAAAAGTACTGGCAGATAACTTACAGGAACAATCCATCCCAGACCAATATTGCCATTTCTAAGACCACCATTTCCTATACCAATAACCTGTCCTTGTGCATTCGTAATTGGTGCACCAGAATCACCAGGCAATAGGGGACCAACGACTGGCGTAACCAAAGTGTCAAGTGACGGAAAGTCTAACTCACTAAGTGTTTGTCGAGCCTCTGGATCCAAGTTGATTCGCAGAACATTTGGAGCTACCAAACTCGTCTCAAGACGACGCAAGTATAGCTCTTTAATGGATAATGGGTAGCCAAACACAAAAACGTTCATACCATCTGTTATAGTACCTGTGGATAATGGCGGTATATCAACAGGTTCATTCAAGCGAATAAGTGCCAAGTCATGCCTTCGCAATGTAGCAATGACAGTACCCGTTTTTGAAACAACATTTGGTGTCCCTCTTTCAAAATCTACAGATATTGACGTTGCGTTAACAACAACGTGATAAGCGGTTACAACATGTTGAGAGTCTAGCCATAAAAAGCCTGTTCCAATTCGCTCAGGCAGTTCAGGATGATCAGTATATACAAATAGGCGTGCCACTGATCTTTGAATATCCGATGCAACCTCGACAGGCATATTTTGTGCAGACAAAGAAAAAGTTCCTAACAATCCACCAACTATAACATAAATAAAAACAAGAATTTTACGAGCCATTCTGAATCACCTCACTACAATATGCAATATAGATTCCAGCTAACACATCACCTGTAAGACTATCTGGATCTGACTCGAAGAACTGTTCACTTGCAAGAACAGCATTTGTCCACTCGTCACCTTGATTACCATAACGATTCAGCAAACTTCCCTTATCAAAATTGTAATCTTCAGGATTCAGCTCATTACAAGTATCAAATGATGCACCAGTAAACAAGATAGCTAATCCTGGGATTTCAGGTGGGTCATCATCACGTAGTTGAATCAACTCTTCAACCAGAGTCTGAAACTCTTCATTATCAAAAGGTATGACCTCTTCATCGGCAACGAAATTGGCTAGTAGTATTCTTTCTCTAACACCTTGGAATGTCTCCAAATCCAATACATCTTTGACTATTTCCAGTCTTAGCGCATTCTCTGCTTGCCTATTTTCTGTCAGGATGTCGTTCCAAATACCAATGCCCGCAATAACAATTGGTATAAAAATTGTCACAACTGTAAGCCACCATCTCCGGTTTTCTCTGTCTGAATTCTCTTTATCCAATTTATATTTCAGATATATTATTTCTTTGTCTGATAGTTGCGCTACTTCTTTTTTCTGATCATTTGTTAGCATAATCCCACCTTCTCAACAACAATATTATTGGATTATAACAAAATAATATAATATATGATCAAAATATATGAATACTTAATCTATACTCAATTATGATTTTTAACAGAAAGTAATCGACAAGCATCGAGGCAGTACAAAACAAACAAGAGTCAGAAATTTTCCTAACCACAACTTTCAATAGTAAGTACAGGGTAATGTTTAAGATTCAGTATGTACTAACGTAATACTGACTAGAATTTAGTTATCTATCAAATTCAACTTATTTCTTTGGTACGTAATCGAAGGCTATTTGTAATAACAAAGATAGAGGAGAATGCCATTGCAGCGGCTGCAAACATCGGAATCAACCCACCTAGCATTGCAACAGGGATCAGGATGATATTGTAGATAAATGCCCAGAACAAATTTTGATAAATCGTCCGCATTGTAATCTTACTCAACTCAATCGCAGTTGCGACCCCATTCAAATCACCGCGCACCAACGTTACATCGCTCGCTTCCATAGCAACATCAGTGCCTGTGCCAATCGCAAAGCCAATATCTGCTTGTGCTAATGCTGGGGCATCGTTAATGCCATCACCGACCATAGCCACCGTTTCACCTTTACTTTGCAACGACTTCACTGTATCCGATTTATCTGCTGGCAACACATCCGCGAAAACAGTTTCAATCCCAACTTCACGTGCAATCGCATCAGCTGTCAGTTGATTATCGCCAGTCACCATCGCAACTTGTAGCCCCTGTGATTTTAGGTTGGCAATAGCCTGTTTAGACTCAGCTTTGACAGTATCTGCAATCCCAATCGCACCAAGTAATTGGTTATCTTTTACAACAAGTACAGCAGTCCGTGCATTACCTTGCAGACGATTAATCTCACCTGCGATTGACGATATATCAATATCATTTTCGGTCATATAACAGGGACTACCGACGAGTACAGTTTGAGCATCAATTACAGCTCTAATGCCGCGTCCCGACATTGCTTCAAATGATTCGACTTTGTGTAATGTGATATTCTCAGCTTTAGCTTTATCAACGATCGCATCACCAAGTGGATGTTCACTAGCTTGCTCGGCTGATGCACTCCATTGCAACACAGCCTGACTAGACACTTTATTTACTGTAACAACATCGGTCACAGCTGGCTTTCCTTCAGTTATTGTGCCTGTTTTATCGAGCAACACAGTATTCAGTGCATGAGTCTTTTCCAATGATTCACTATTTCGGAATAAGATGCCCATCTCTGCGCCACGCCCTGTACCAACCATAATCGCTGTCGGAGTCGCTAAACCCAACGCACACGGACATGCAATCACAAGTACAGCAATCATATTCAGTATTGCCTGCGGGAATGGTGCACCACCGATTGTCATCCACCCAATAAATGTAATCGCAGCCAGTACAATAACAATAGGCACAAAGTAAGATGAAACACGATCAGCAACCCGTTGAATCGGCGCTTTTGTCGCTTGTGCTTGTTCCACTAATTTGATAATTTGCGCCAGTACAGTATCACGTCCTACTCGTTGCGCTTCAACAATCAAGCGTCCTTGTTTATTGATTGTTCCTGCAATCACCTCATCGCCAACTACTTTATTCACTGGCATACTTTCGCCAGTCAGCATCGACTCGTCCAAGGATGACCGGCCGTCATTCACAATCGCATCAACAGGAATACGTTCACCGGGTTTGACTACAATCAACTCACCGGGTAAAACATCATCAATCCGTATAGATACCTCTTCGCCATTACGCAAGACAGTCGCAGTCTTAGGTGTAAGCCCCATCAATCTTTTAATCGCATCGCTAGTACGGCCTTTTGCGCGTGCTTCCAGCAATTTACCCAAGGTAATCAATGTTAAAATGACAGCTGCCGATTCAAAATAGTCCGACTTCCCAACAACATCGGAAAAACCAAACACTATCCCTGCCAATACAATCAAGCCATAGATATATGCTGCAAACGACCCCATAGCCACTAGTACATCCATATTGGCTGTACCATTACGTAGGGATTTGACAGCACCGACTAAATATTGTCGTCCAAGAATCAGAACCACAGGTGTTGCCATCGCACCAAAAATAAACAACCAAATATCATTCATTAACCACGGAAATGACTCCATAATAAATGGTATCTGATGCATGAAGTGACGTGACATACTCAATACGGTGAGGGGTATAGTAAAAAGCGCCCCAATCATCACCAAACGTGCCTGACGGTCAATTTCAGCTTGGCGGGCTTGCGCTTCTGCATCTTCCGGCGAATCCATATCAGCAGTATCAATTACACCATATCCTGCATTTTCGACCGCCTGAATTAGATCATTGCGCCGTGCGACACCCGGCAAATAACTGATTGTTGCTTTTTCTGTCGCTAGATTGACCGTAACATCTAATACACCCTCTGGTTTACGCAACGCACGATCCACATTTTTTACACACATCGCGCAGGTCATCCCAGTTATGGGCAGGTCAATAGATGCGGTGGCTACACCATAACCTGATTTTTCAACTTGTGAGACAAGATCGCTTGTTTGGAGCTTGTCGCCATCATAATTGATTGTCGCTTTTTCTGTCGCAAGATTGACGGCAACCTCAGTTACGCCATCAGCTTTATTCAATGTACGCTCGACATTTTTGACGCACATCGCGCAGGTCATGCCTGTAATTGGAATAGTGATCTCTTTTGTAGACATTTTCTCGCCTTATAGAGTTAATTGTTCATCAATTTGAGGATTTTCTGCAAATCTTTTACAGCCTCATCGGGGTTGGATTGCATCTCGTATTGCACAGTATTTTCTATATAACAATCAACCAGATGTGTAATCAGGCTTGTCATACCTTTTTCGATTGTGCGTGCTCGAATCACACGATCTTCGCATGAGCCCTCATCGGCTTCAATTAGACGCTCGAGCGCATTGAGTTGCCCTTTAATACGCCGGATACGATTAAGTGTTTTCTTGTTATATTCACAGCGTTCACCTTGTACTTGATCATCGAGTGATAATTTTTGTTCCATGCTATATCCTTAAATATACCCCTACCCCTATAGGTATATCATATAGCTGCCAGAATTGACAAGATAAAATCACATAAGAATTCCCATGACAAATATCACATCTAGTCAATTAAATCATGCTATACTGCCCTCATGATACATATTCGAACAATCGCATCTAATCTACTCCACTTAAGTATTCTGGTGACGCTATTTCTATCACAATCATGGTTGAAGTTACCTGATTCACCTGCCCCATTCACAGCCACTTATGTCACTGGATTTGTGATAGTGATACCCCTATGTGTATCGATTATCCTATGGGTTTTGACCGGATTTCAAGGAATACAAAAAGTCTATAACAGTAAAACAAACATACTGTGGTTTTTAACATTAATCGCATTTGCCGGTTGGGCAGTGTTGAGTCAACATTGGGATTTTGTATCTGATAATCGTTCCGGAGTCGCCCATAATGCGAGCTTGCAAATTGTGTTGGTATTGACCTTCGCTCTTATTGTTTTTTGTCACCCGCCCAAATTAAAGTGGATACTAATCATCGGGG
Source organism: Anaerolineales bacterium UBA6055 (assembly GCA_002428985.1). Taxonomy (GTDB): domain Bacteria; phylum Chloroflexota; class Anaerolineae; order Aggregatilineales; family Phototrophicaceae; genus UBA6055. The sequence continues at coordinate 117,379 of DIYL01000053.1, forward strand.
TTTTGATGCTCATCACACAAGGCATCATTGGCAGTCTGCAAGTTACAAATCAAACGTCTATCGGTTTACGCACGCTTGGCGAGTTTAGACTTGACCCTGCACAGTCCGGTGTCAGTGTAATACAAGCAGGTGAATTACGCTGGTTACGTCCGTATGGTCTCCTGCCTCATCCTAATATATTCGCTGGATTGATACTCTTCGGGATATTCGCGTCAGCAGGACTGATTCTCAATGACAATCGTCGCATTCAGATAGTAGGGGGGGTATGTTTTCTGGTGGGCATGTGGGTATTCCTGCTAACGTTTTCGCGGGGTGCATGGGGAAGTTTTGGTATCGGTGTGCTGGCCTCCCTCTTTTTTGTGATTCGTTATTTTGGTATCAAACGCCGTTTTATAGTCGTTGCGCTATGTACAATTGTCATAGGGTTCGTGTTTTTATGGACGTATCGTCCATTGATGGCATCCCGTGTAGGCATTAGTACAGAATCAATTGAGATGCGCTCAGTCGCTGATCGGATTGTCTTCAACGAGATCGCATTTTCCGCAATTGAACTCAGTCCGTATATTGGTATTGGAGCAGGTAATTTTCCATGGTATGCCGCGCATTATCTACATAATTATACAGATTACGATTTACGTGGTGACAATGTGCATATGGTTGCATTAGGCATCTGGTCAGAATATGGGTTGGTCGGGTTACTATTAATCGGAACAAATATAGTCATAGCAATCCTCGAAACTGCGAGAAATATATGGCGATACGACCATCAACGAAGAGAGCGTATCGCCATATTAGGTATTATCATCGCCTACACAACAATAGGCTTGTTAGATCACTATCCATGGACATTAATTCATACACAGTTGATCTGGTTTGTATTAATGGCAAGCGGATTATCCGTCATAAGTGAGACGTTCGACTGAGGCGCAATCCCCACCTGTCACCGTTGTATCAATCCGAATCCAGACATCATCAGCCAGTTTCCACCATGGGAGTCCATCTAAACCAACCGCACGACCAATGGGTTCAGCACTTTCCCGAAATGCCATCACAGCAATAATCGGAGCATTCGGCGAAGGTTCTGAACGAATATTTGCGCCTGTTTGTCCGGTTGTAAATTTACACGGTGCATCCAACGCCATCCCAGCAATTGGGCTCTCGCCACCAATCGGGCGTGGTGTAATCAAGGTATATATATCTAAGCCGACCCGCGATGGTGCAGGCAATAAGTCAATCGGTAGGCTACTCAATACATTATAGTCATAAACAAGTGGTGTAGCTGGCGCTTCTGTTGGTACTAAAAATCCATCATCATCTAAACTCATAAATATCCGGCTAACATACCCTGTATCGATAGTTTGCTCACCGTCAACGGCACTCACAGTCCCTGTACCATCAATAACATGCACAAGCATTCCACTATCAGGTTGTGCTTGTAGGAAAACCGTACCGTTTAATGCCAATGTGACCCCATTAATGAATAAAACCGATGGACTTCCATCCATCGCAGTTTGTATCAAGACACCACTCTCGGGTACATCGGTGCAACCAGCATCAGCAACCCCTGTTTGTAAATTTACGCCTTGTAGTGGCAAAATCAATTCTTGCGGCTCATCATCAGGTGATGCAGTCGATAATGCATCGACATCCCCCGCGACTGCACTAATCGTCACCCATCCCAATTCGCCACGATTAGAATAAACTTGAACCCACGCACCATTTTCGCTGATTCCAACGGCTGTCAAAGTTGTTCCACGCAAAACAGGTTCAATAATTCGTCCTTCAGTCGTTGGTAATGCTCGGATATTTGCCCCCTGAGTAGACGTAATTTCTATATCCACAGTCTGAATGGTAATACCGTCTGTGCCTTTATTGAATAATACAGTATTTCCGAATGCAACCAGTGTCGCAGGCTTTGGTGCAATCGCATCTGTCGAGAAAACTTGGAAAAATGCTCGCGCAGTCCCCCAAGTATCAGCTTCATTGCTCGTACTAAACCAATCAACGCTCGTCAATGGGATGCTGTTGCCGGGTTCAGTCAGTTGCAAGATTTCTTCTGCGACATCGTTATATACTACAGACACAGTTGGATGCCCATAGCATAATGTATTCGCAGACTGTGTCGCACAAAATTCATCAATATTTGCCAACGCCTGCTCTTGTAACATCGGGCAAGTCATACTCTGCGCGCTTACCGATATCCCAATGGTCATCAGCGTAATCATCCAAATCCAATGTTTTATCATCGTGTTCTCCATATTCAACAAAAATGCCACTACTCAAAACAGAATAGTGGCATTCTATTAGATGTTTTCTGTTATGTCAGGACAAATTACTCAGATAGTTGCATCGTAAAATCAATATCAATTACACACGAAACACCCATACCAGACATATCCATGACAAAGTCAGCGGTCATTTCTGTATCTGATTGAATCGTCATTGTCCAAGTAAGGCTTGCGCCCTCTTCACTATAGGACATCTCAAACACATTAGGTTCAGGATTGGTGTAGACCATACCGGGTAACGACCCTTCGGCAGTGACAAGCGAAATGAATTGTTCCAAGTCAAATGAATTGCCAAAATCAATTGTTGTCGTTTCGATTGATGGTGCAATCATAGCGCCCATACCCGGAGGGCATCCAGCAGATGCAGTTATGGACGCTGGTGATGATGTCCATATACCGGATTGTGGAACAATGTTACCGCCAATAACGGCACCACCAACAGCTTCTGTAGCTTCGGGACTGGCGTCGCTATCTTCACTTGTGCCATCATCGGCTTCTTCGACAAATTCCATGACATCTGGCAAATCTTCTGTATTTTCTTCAGGAATTGGTTCAGGTTCGCTTGGTACACCAATCGCTTGTAAGTTTTCATCAATCGGAACAGTTACCTGAAAACCACCTTCAAATGTCTGTGATTCACCGTCAGCAGTGACAGTCGCATTGCCCTCAGTTAGCGCAATCGTCATGACATCATCCGGTTGTGCTGTTAATACAGCGGTAGATCCTAAATCAATTGTGACATCATTAGCAATGAGTGATACAGTGCCAACACCTTCTGGTGTATTGATGATAATTCCGCTTTGGGCTTCATTACAGCCAGCCGTACCAACACCGCTACTAAAGTAGAAGGCTTCCATTGCATCGCCAGCATTTTCAATATCAACATCACCGAACAACAAGAAAGTCACGCCCTGTCCCGGTGTCGTATCAGGAATATTCGCTTGTACATTCATCAGCGCAACACCCCATATCTGAGAATCTTCAACATATGGGGACAATGTCAAGCGTTCAATTTCAGTCACCTCAACAATATCACCCTGACTTTGAAATATAAGGGAATCATCAGCTAGGGTCGCAGTAATATTGATATTGCCATAGCACGCTTCATTACGTCCAATACCCGAACAGACTGCGTTTGTCGTCGTCAATGCTTCGCCAACAACATCAGGGCACACATCCTGTGCCATGACCATACTCACACTCGTCAATACGCTCAATATCGCCAGAACTAAGCTCCGCTTTATCATGTAATTCTCCATCGCATCAAATAGCGTTATATTGATTGTATTGTAGGGATAATTCGGATGAATGCAACCTATCCTCCACCTTGAGGGCGACGTGTCGCTTCTTCACGCCGTGGCTCATCAGCTGCAGGTAGCGTTCCATTATTTGCCGATGATGGATCATTATCCTGAGGTGGTGGTTCGGTTACCTCCGGAGCTTGTCCATCTGGTTGTTCGATCCCTTGTGGTAGTTCCTCATTGTCCTGTTGTGGTTGGTTCTGTGGGTCCAATTGATTATTACGATCACGCAAGTTACCAACCCGATCGCGAACACGCTGTTCATTTAAGTTAGCGCCCATACCTTGTAGTCTTTCACGAGCCATATCAGGGTCAAAGTCTGCTAACCGTTGGTCGATCTGTTCCTGATTCAATGACCGTTGTGGTTCAAACTGACGCTCTAGGTTACGAATCGGCAACCGATCATGACGGTTTTCTTGATATGGACGGGGAGCACCTGGTCTACCCGTAACATTGAAGTTGCGGTCGGCGGGCAGACGCACCCATGATCCAGCAGGAATAGGTTGAACATCGCCAAACGATTCAATCGTCCCTTCTCCTTCGATCACACTAATTGTTATTTCAAATTCATCTTCAGAGTCTTCAACAGGACCGGCTTGCAAAAATGCCGTTGAACCGAGTGACATGTTGGCCCCATTTACATTCAACAAGATTTCTTCAACACCATCCGGTGTTTGTATCATCAGACCACTTTCAGGGGCTTCTTCACAGCCAGCATCACCAATTCCACTCTGGAAATAAAAAGCTTGCATCGGTGTAAATTCAGACTCATCATCGACTGCATTTTCAATCACAACATCACCAAACAACAAAAAGGTCACGTTTTGTCCGGGCAATGTATCGGGGACATTTGCCTGTAATTTCATCAGAGCAACGCCCCATGTTTCAGTCGTTTTGTCTAGGGGTGCGAGTGTCATTGTATCAATTGCATTCAGATCAATCGTATCACCGGGGGTTTCAAACGAACCGATTTCTGTATCAGCTTGGGCTTCCAAGTCAATCGACACATTACCATAACATGCTTGGTTACGTCCTGTTTCGGCACAAGTCGCATCTACTGAATCAAGTGCTGTTTGCACCAACGCTGGGCAATCTGTAGATTGCGCAACAACTGCAATCGACAGTAATCCGGTACATAGTGTTATCCAAGTTAAGCGTAGACGTTTCTTCATAGAGCACTTCCCATCATATATGTCTATATTTCCATAATACGATAGGAAGTGCGTCTAACTGTAAGCAATCTGTAAATTATCCATTTACATTGACAATTCTTTACGATCATATTTGCTTATAATGCACAATTATATTACCCGACGAAAAATGACGACAATCTAATAATTGGAGAGGGTGTCGTTTTACATCATTCAGAAATGATTTACCTCTACCTATAATAATCGGTGTGATAACAAGTATATATTCATCTAAAAGGTTTGCATTAATCAAGACTTTAGCTATCTCACCACTACCAAACATTGCAATATCTCTGCCTTTGTTCTGCTTTAAATTTTTCGCAGTCATTACAATATCGTCAGTAGCAATTGTTGAATTTTCCCATGTAACTTCATTTAATGTTCTAGAGAATACAATCTTATCCAAATCTCGTAGTTCGGTCGCCAGTCTTTGTCTATGAGCATCAACATTGGGATCTTCCAGAACTGGTCGCCATACCCGCTCAAACATCTTGTAAGTATACCGTCCCATCAGTAGCGTATCAGGATTCATCATTTCATGAGCAGCAATATCAACTTCCTGATCATGAATAAACCAGTCAATTTCCCGATTTTCAGTTGTATAGTATCCATCTAAAGTAATTCGATTCATCATCACAATTTTTCTCATTTGTCGCTCCAACTTGATTTCTATCCACACATACTATAGTTGCGTCTGAATCAAAAAAATTGGAAAAAACCGTCATATTGTCTGATATGAGAATACTTTTTGTTCAGGATGCGAGATGTCTAGTCTTTGGCTTAATTGCTTAGGAGATAAATCTGCAAATGCTCTTACATCGCGAATAAAGTGTGATTGGTCATAATAATTCAAATAATGAGCAATGTCGGTCAGTGAGTCGAATCGGCTACTATTTATTAATCGAATCGCTGTATTAAAACGCTTGACCCGAATATAAAATTTAGGGGTCACACCAACAGCTTGTTTGAATCGACGTTCAAATTGACGTTCCGAAACATTTAACTTGTCAATCAAACTACCAATACGTTCTTGATTTTTATTACGAGAAATAAGATATAAACTCTCCTTTACTAAATCATCAGATAATCTTTTAGAAGTCAGTTGAGAAGTCATAAACTGATTTAATAGTTGCACACACTGTTCAGCAGAGGCGACATCTAGCAGACACGCATTGAGGTCGCCAGCTGAAAACTCACTTAAATCAACTGTACGATTAGTCAGCAAAGAGGCATTTATTCCTATCAACGTATACAACGCGTCCGGTTTCATCACAAACTGTATCGTCGTAAATTCCCCGGTATAATAAGTCATTTTTCCGGGATTTGTTATTTGACCATATATGTATAAAGTTGATATATTTTTTGTTTGTCCTAAACGCGTAGAAATTTTCTGTAATGGTGACTTACCGTTTAGATGTTGGAAGACAATCCCTGGCAAACCATTAAGATAGACATTTATTGTAGACATCTGATCACTGTTGTGTTCAATGATACGAATGCACTCTACATAAGATTGTAGTTGAATGGGTACAGGTACAAGGTTGATGAGCATGAGTCGTACTTAGTTTAGTGGACACCGCTTTTAGTATACATCAACCTTGATCTTATAGGTGTATTAACTTACTTCGTACAATTCTAGCAAAACACCACCCGTGCTTTTTGGATGTACAAACGCGTATCGTTTCCCATCACGTTCACGCGGGGTCTCATTAATCATGTCATAGCCTTTGTCTGTCAGTTCTTGCATTTTTGCTTCGATGTCAGACACTTCAACACAAATATGGTGCATCCCCTGTCCACGTTTTGCGAGATACTTCGCTATGCCACTATCTTCGGTTGTTGGTTGAACTAATTCAATGTGAGCGTCGCCAAGGTGTAAAAATGCAATTTTGACTTCTTCCGAAGGCACATCTTCAATTTCGCCACCCAAATCCAATCCAAGTCCATCGCGCCAAAATGCTAACGATTTTTCAACATCTTCGACAACAACTGCAAGGTGATTAATTTTAATATCTGACATTCGTCATTCTCTCCAAACTGATTTGATAAACTCTTATCCATCAATGTTATAATACCCTTCAAACGATACAATATGATAGAAATAATATTTGTTATGGAGGAATATCCTAATGGTAATGACAGACCAATCTCGTCCCCTGACACTCACAATGACAGATGAACACGACATGCTGGTACAAGCTGTCCGCGACTTCGCCCAGCGCGAGATCGTCCCGATTGCAGAAGAATTTGACGAATCCGGCGACTTTCCAGTAGATACAGTTCATAAAATGGGTGAAATGGGACTAATGGGAATTGAAGTTCCGGAAGAATATGGTGGAGCAGGGATGGATACTCTCGCCTATGCTCTGACAATGGTAGAAATCGCAAAAGCAGATGCGAGCCATAGTACAATTTTAAGTGTAAATAATTCCCTTTATTGCAATGGTATCCTTATTTTCGGCACAGAAGAACAAAAACAAGAGTGGGTCACCCCAATCGCGTCCGGTGAACAAGTTGGTGCATATAGCCTCACAGAGCCGATGTCTGGTAGCGATGCAGGTACAATGGCAAGTCGTGCAGTCCTCAACGAGGCAGGTACACATTACATCATTAACGGACGCAAAAGTTGGGTTACCAGTGGTCCTGTCGCAGACCGTATTGTGTTGTTTACGATGACTGATGCTGACGAAGGTCATAAAGGCATCACTGCGTTTTTGATCGAAACCGACAAACCCGGATTTATTCGCGGTAAAAAAGAACCGAAGCTCGGTATCCGTGCCAGTGCAACCAGTGAAATTATCTTCGAAAATTATGAATGTCCGGTTGAAAACATTCTGGGGCAAGTTGGTCAAGGTTTTAAAATTGCAATGACAGTATTGGATGCCGGACGTATTGGTATCGCAGCCCAAGCACTCGGTATCGCTGAGGCAGCTTACGAAGCATCGTTAAATTATGCGCGTGAACGGGAAGCGTTCGGCGGGCCAATCGGCAAATTCCAAATGATCCAACAAAAAATCGCGGATATGAAAACCCGCATCGAAGCCAGCCGTGGCTTATTATATATGGCGATCCAAGCCAAAGAAAACACAATGGCAGATAAGGGACGCTACACTACAGAAGCCAGTATGGCAAAATTGTTCTGTAGCGAAACAGCCGCCTTTGTCACGGATGAAGCTGTACAGATTCATGGCGGGATGGGTTACAGCAAGGAGATGCCTGTTGAACGTTACTATCGTGATGCACGGATTACCCGCATTTACGAAGGTACAAGCGAAATCCAACGGATGGTAATCGCTCGTAATGAATTGGGGATTCGATAATGCGTGGCGCAGTCTTAACAGCACATGGTGGTCCCGAAGTTATCGATGTTATCGACAATTTACCTATCCCCGAGCCAGCTTATGGCGAGGTCCGCATTGCGATTAAAGCGGCTGCCCTCAATCGACTCGACTTGTTTGTGCGAGCAGGTTGGAAAGGCTTAAACCTTGATTTTCCACATGTTGTTTGTGCCGATGGTGCCGGTGTTGTGGATGCAGTAGGCGACGGTGTAACAGAATATACAGTTGGCGATAGTGTAAGCATTGACCCAACCTATGTCAAACCTGATGATCCAGCCCTCCATACAGGACTCGAAAATCAATCACGGATCGCTATTCTAGGAGAGCATCACCCCGGTAACGCCACAGAATATGTTGTCTTGCCTCAACGTCAACTGATGAAAATGCCGGATGGGTTCAATTACGGCGAGGCTGCAGCAGTTGGATTAGTCGGTGTGACAGCTTGGCATTCACTCATTACACGTGGGAATTTGCTCCCCGGAGAGAGTGTGTTGATTGTCGGCGCAGGTGGTGGCGTCAATAGCATCAGCATTCAAATCGCAAAACTTGCAGGTGCCAAAGTTTATGTCGTCGGAAGTAATGCCGAAAAATGTCAAGAAGCCGAATCGCTGGGTGCAGACATCACGATTAATCGTGAAGAAAACCCAGATTGGTCACGTATCATCTATAAAATGACCAATAAACGTGGTGTTGATGTCATCGTTGATAATGTCGGTTCAGCCACACTCAATAGAAGTATTCGTGCTTGTCGAATTGGTGGGCGTATCTTAATTGTTGGCGGAACCAGTGGATTCCAAGTTGATTTGAATGTCGCGCAAATTTTCTCGCGTCAAATTGCACTCATTGGTAGCACGATGGGACCACATCGCGATTATATGGCGTTCATGAACCAAGTATTTTCGGGCAACATCAAACCAGTAATCGGCGCGAGATTCCCGTTAGAAGACATGGTAGAAGCACAAAATACACTCGAAGAAAATCGGGTCTTCGGCAAAGTCGTCGTCGAAGTATAAGCAGATTTGTAGGGCATGATATATCATGCCCATTTCATCCAATTATAGTTAGGATGCAGGTATGGCGTTTACGGGTTCGTCACTATACGAGGTAGCTGATAATCTAGGGGCATCACATATCAAAACAGTCGTCAAACAACCCGGCGTGATTAGCGTGTTACGTATCACCGCATACTATCCTGAACGTCGCACACGTCACTCGGTTGCGACTTTGGCTGAACGCCATCAAAATCGGCGAGATATGGAAATTGTTTACGAAGGATTTTATGGTCATAAACCAGTCAAATTAACTGTCGCAAAAGAAGCCTATGACAACCTCCTAAATGTGTTGTTGCAAAACAAATTCACCAAACTAGATGACCAACCCGACATCTCCTACAAAGACCATAGCTTGTGGCTAATCCAGCAGGCATACGGAACATATCTCAAGAATTTGATTCTATCACCAGATGTACCTGTTCTGCCCTACTCAGCAATTGCAAATGCTATTGACGATTACTTACCTGAAGCAATCCGCGAAATACCATTGACCTAAGGAACGACCCAATAATGAGTAACAACAAATTGGAAGAAACTGAAGTTAAACTATACACCCCCTACCTCGTAGTAGTACATACAGCCTTAGAAAAACTCGGCGCGACATTGGAAAAACCCAGAGTCTTTGAACGTAATGTACGTTATGAAAACCAAGAAAATACATTTCAAACCCAAGGGATTGTGCTTCGCCTACGACAGGATAACCAAGCAAAACTGACCTATAAAACAGGTAAAGGTATAACAAACGGCATCGTCAGTCGCCTTGAAGCCGAAGTTGTCGTCAGCGATTTTGATACGATGGACACCATGTTAAAGTTGCTCGGATTTGAGCCTTATATGGTTTATGAAAAATATCGAACGACCTATATTTATGATGATGCAGAAATTGTCCTAGACGAAATGCCTTATGGGAATTTCACAGAAATCGAGGGTACAGTCAATCAGATTGAAACTATCATCGAACAACTTGATTTAGGAGAACGACCACGTTTTACAGATAGCTATACTGTTATTTTTGAGCATGTGAAACATCACCTGAATTTAGATTTTACTGATTTAAGCTTCAACAATTTTGAGGGGATTGATGTATCAGAGCAAGCGCTCTATCCAAGCCAAGATCTATAAACCTGCTGTATACTGATAGAAAGTATATGTTAGGCAGGTCTGCTCATGGTATTACGCTCACGAACCAATCCGTATCCGGGTATTAACATTCATTTGAATAGTTTTTTGCAAGCATATCCGGACGAATGGGTCAGCTTTCACTCAGGCCATTTGACAAACCTACGAGAATATCTGGATAGAAATCTACCCGAAAACTACTATGCAAAATCTGAAAGTTCATTACAGATTGGCGGTTTTGATGCAGGCACAGGCGAAGACATCCAAGAGAAACTTCGTCCAGACATCAATATCCTTCATGAGAAGAATCTTGATCAACAAACTACTCAGAGTACGGATGCTTACACATCACCCACAGAAATATTAAACATTATAGAAACTGTCGATCTTGATGAAGATGATCCGCTTGGGCTTATCATTTATAAAATTGACAACCACATAGGGAAAGACCAACCCGTTGCACGGATTGAACTCTTGTCACCTGCAAATAAGATAAGCGGATCTTATTATAAGACCTACGCGAATAAGCGTCTAAAAACGTTAGAAGCTGGACTTGTTTTGGTCGAGATTGATTATCTCCATGCCAGTCGTCCAGTCATTCCTAATTTGCCAAGCTACTTCGACAAGAAAGATGACGCTTATCCTTATTATGTGCTGGTCAGTAATCCACTTCCGACCCTAACAGATGGTAAAACCATGATCTATGCATGGCATGTTGATGCACTGTTTCCAACGTTTCCGATTCCACTATTGCAAACAGATCAAGTTATTATGGACTTAGCAACTGTATATAACTACACTTATGAAACAACGCGCAGTTTTCAGAGACATTTGGATTACGCTGATACTCCAACAGACTTCGATACTTACACTAATACAGACCAACAGAAAATTAATACCATGCTAGCTGATATTCGCAAGCAATTGGGAAGTAACAGCTAATGCCGTCATTGTTGGGGAAAGAATGGAAGGTAATCGAAAGATCATCGGAAAAGACAATCTGCATACTAAGGGCTATAGACTTCCCTGAAATGTTCTGGATCAAAGCAACTATAATACCTGACGAACTTTATAATAAGTATGAGTCACAATTTAAAGCATTTACAGCTATTCAACCGGACAGTGATCCAGAGATGACGCTATGGGAAGATACTTTCGATAGACTTTTTACAAAGATCGCCTTCAGAGCAATTGACCACGACCATGAAATCGACGAAGCAATCCTCTATACTTTTGACGACATGACAGCCCATTTCCGAGCGATTTGGAAAGATTAAATTACAAATTTATATATTATACGTAGTGTATCCCCGAGGACTCCTATGCAAAAACGCCCTCTCTGGTTTATTATTATCTCATGTTTTATTTTGCTATATCAAATCGTTTGGTTAGCATCGGTGTTACAACTACCAGACGATTTAAAAAACCAAATTAGCTTATCTGTTCCATTTGAAGTTGTAATTAGTGGGATAATTGTGACATTCTTCACCATTGGATTACGCGCTTTGATATTAATGCGTAGGTGGGCATTCCGCTATACTTTAGTAGGAATTGGCATCCTATGGGGTACCATCCTATTACGACTGATAATCTTTACAGAAGCTGATTATGATCGGCAACGCTTACCATTTCTAATCATGACATTTGTCATTATAGGGGGCTTGGTCTGCGTGCCGATTTTATACAAAACCATACATAATTCAACTAAGGGAGCAAATTCGTATGACCCTAACCCCTAAGATTGAGCAATTGCGCGATATGCGCGCCCAAAGTCAAAATGGTGGAGGCGAGGCTCGTATCCAACGCCAACACGAAAAAGGCAAAAAGACAGCGCGTGAGCGTCTCGATATCTTACTTGACCCCGGTACATTCCGTGAGGTTGACGCATTTGTCCATCATCACAACAACAACTTCGGACTCGACAAAAACAAGCCACTCAGTGACAGCGTCGTGACCGGTTGGGGTACAGTCGATGGTCGTCTCGTTTATGTGTACTCTCAAGATTTCACTGTTATGGGTGGTAGCTTGAGTGAAGCACATGCTAACAAAATCATCAAAATCATGGATATGGCGATGAAAGTTGGCGCACCTGTTATCGGTCTAAACGATAGTGGTGGCGCAAGAATCCAAGAAGGTGTTGAAAGCCTCGGTGGTTATGCTGATATTTTCTTGAGAAATACCCTCGCTAGTGGTGTGATCCCACAAATCAGTGTGATTATGGGTCCATGTGCAGGTGGCGCAGTGTACAGCCCTGCCTTAACTGACTTTACGATCATGGTCAAAGACACAAGCTATATGTTTATCACTGGTCCTGATGTAGTTAAGCAAGTGTTGAACGAAGATGTCACTTTTGAAGACCTCGGTGGTGCATCCGTCCATGCAAGCAAGAGCGGTGTTTGCCATTTCGTCGCTGATGATGAAACACAATCATTGATGATGGCACGTGAACTCCTCAGTTACCTACCACAAAATAACATGGAAGATTCTCCATTTGTGCCAGCGACTGACGATCCACTGCGTGCTGAAGAAGCATTGGACTCTATCGTACCTGAAAATCCAAACCAACCCTACGACATCAAAGATGTGATTGAGTTAGTCGTTGATGATGGTATTTTCTTCGAAGTTCATGAAGAATTTGCAGCCAATATCGTCTGTGGATATGCCCGTTTAGGCGGTCAATCTGTCGGTATCGTTGCAAACCAACCGATGGTTCTTGCAGGTGTTCTCGACATCAAAGCTAGTGAAAAAGCAGCTCGCTTTGTTCGTACATGTGACGCCTTCAATGTTCCAATTATCACATTTGTCGATGTCCCTGGTTATCTACCCGGCACCGATCAAGAACACAACGGTATTATCATGAGTGGCGCGAAATTGCTCTACGCATATTGTGAAGCGACTGTACCAAAATTGACAGTCATTACACGCAAATCATATGGTGGTGCTTACTGTGTTATGAATAGTAAACACATCCGCGCTGACCTGAACATTTCATGGCCAACAGGCGAAATCGCAGTGATGGGTCCTGAAGGTGCTGTCGAAATCATCTACCGTCGTGAACTAAAAGCAGCTGATGATCCAGTTGCGAAGAAGAAGGAACTCGCAGACGAATACCGCGAAAAATTCGCAAATCCATATGTTGCTGCATCTCGCGGTTATATTGATGATGTCATCGAACCACGCAATACACGCCCACGTTTGATTAATGCCTTGCAAGTATTCCAAAACAAACGTGACGAAAATCCACCTAAGAAGCACGGAAACATTCCGCTATAAGGGGCGATTACATGGCTGAACAAACAACTCGAATTAACAAAATATTGGTCGCCAATCGTGGCGAAATCGCAGTACGTGTTATCCGTGCTGCCCGCGACCTCGGTATTCCAACCGTCGCAGTTTACTCTGATGCAGATCGTGCAGCACTCCATGTCCGCTATGCAGATGAAGCAGTTCATATTGGCGGTCCACGTCCTGCCGAAAGTTACCTCAAGATGGATACCATTATTGATGTAGCAAAGAAAACAGGCGCAGATGCCATTCATCCGGGTTATGGGTTCTTATCCGAGAATGCAGACTTCGCAGGTCAAGTAACTGATTCTGGTCTGGTTTGGATTGGACCACCGCCCAACGCAATCGCAACAATGGGTGACAAGCAAGCTGCTCGTACGGCTGTTATCAAGAACAATGTACCACTCATCCCCGGTACAGAAGCAGGCTTGCCAGATGACGAACTCGTACATGCCGCTAAACAAATAGGATTCCCTGTTCTGATTAAAGCGGTCGCTGGTGGTGGTGGTAAGGGTATGCGCCCTGTCCATAAAGAAGAAGATTTTGAAGAAGCACTCCAAACTGCCCGTCGCGAAGCCGAAAGTGCCTTCGGTAATGGTGATGTCTACGTCGAAAAATTACTCGTCGGCGCACGCCATATCGAATTCCAGATTCTTGCCGATACACACGGCAATACCATTCACCTCGGTGAACGCGAATGTTCGATTCAACGTCGGCATCAAAAACTCGTCGAAGAAGCACCAAGTGTCTTCGTAGATGATGACCTACGCGAACGCATGGGTAAGATGGCGATTGCAGCAGCAGAATCCGTCGGTTATGTTAACGCCGGAACAATCGAATGTATGGTCGACAAGGATAAGAACTACTACTTCCTTGAAATGAACACCCGCCTACAGGTTGAACATCCTGTAACAGAGTTGGTCACCGGTATTGACCTTGCTAAAGAACAAATCCGTATCGCACGTGGTCGCCGTATGGGGCCAACAGAAAGTGTCCTCAACCCTAAAGGTTGGGCGATTGAATGTCGTATTAATGCGGAAGACCCTTATGCAAACTTTATGCCATCGACCGGACAAATCTCGACAATGATTGTCCCAACTGGCCCAGGTGTCCGTGTTGATAGTGGTGTTTATCCCGGTTCAGAAATTACACCATACTATGACAGCATGATTGCGAAGCTGATTACTTGGGGTGAAACCCGTTCAGAAGCAATGCTAAGAATGCGTCGTGCACTATCCGAATATACAATCATGGGTTTGAAACATAACATCCCATTCCACATTAATTTGCTCAATAGTTTCAGCTTTATTGCGGGTCAAATCGACACAAACTTTGTCGAACAACGCTTCAATATGAACACATATGAAGAGGATCCAACAAATACAGAACTCGAAACAGCAGCAATTGCCGCGACACTTTACGCTCATCGGAAACGTCAACTTGCGTCACAAGTTGTTGCACCAGCCAAACGCGATGCCAGCAACTGGAAATGGATGGGACGCTTTGAAAGGATGCACCGATAATGAAATATGTAACCATTATCAACAACGAACAATATGAGATCGAAATTGATAAAGACGGTGGTATTCTGATCAATGGCGAGTCCCGTGATGTTGATTTTCTTAATCTAGGTGGCTCACTATACTCTGTTATCACCCAGAACAAATCCCTCGAAGTCGTCATTGATGACGAAGACGATAAAATTGAGGTCATGATGTCGGGCCGTTTATATGAGACCCAAGTTCTCGATGAACGTGCACTGCTTATGGCACAACGTCGTGGTGGTCTTGGTGGTAGCTCTGGTGAAGTCAATGCACCGATGCCGGGCTTAATCGTTAAGGTTGTCGTTGAAGATGGAGAAGAAGTCGCACAGGGTCAAACTGTCGTCATTCTTGAATCCATGAAAATGCAGAATGAACTCAAAGCACCGATTGATGGTACAGTAACCAATATCAAAGTTGAAGCAAGTCAAACAGTCGATAAAAATGCGTTACTACTAGAAATCGAACCACCAGCATCAGAAGAAGAATAACCCTACGCTTCGGGTACGGTCATTGGCTGTACCCGAGCTTTCCCTACACATTTGCCCCGAAATCTTTTAAAGTAGCCTGCTGATTGTTCGATAATGATGCGAATGGCTATGCAAAGATTGCAATTCCTATACAACTGGATAGATGCAATGTGGTGTGTTCTGCTTGCAGTTTATGTAATCGCAGGAGCAAACCTTGTTCCATTCCACGGTGATGAATCTACACTAATCTACATGGGACGCGATAGCTATTATCAGTTTATCGACCGTGACATATCGAAAATTTATTATGACGATACTGGAACAGTCAGCCCTACCGAGCAACAACTTCGGCTCATCAACGGCACAATCCCCAAATATATTTATGGCTTTGTTGCGATTAATAATGGCTATACTATCGAAGAAATCAATGAACAGTGGGATTGGGGTGCAGATTATATCTATAATCAAGATACAAATCGTCTCCCAGATGAACAGTTATTATCCGCTAGCCGCATCGTATCATCTATACAATTCGCACTAGCCCTCATCGCCTTATTTGCAGTTGGACGAATCATATTTAATCGACCTATCGCTTATATGGCGACATTATATATTTTTCTCAATCCCAACCTACTGATCAATACCCGACGCGCGATGATGGAAGGTAGCCACATTTTAGGGTTAGCCTTGCTCGTCTTGATAGCCGTCTGGACAATCCGTGAACGTAAGTGGTGGCAGTATATTTTACTTGGCATTATTGCCGGATTTGCAGTTGCATCAAAACATCCGAATGCAATCATCAATGGGCTTATCTTCATTAGTATTTTTACATTTGTTGGCTGGCAAGCGATTCGTTCAAAAGCGTCTATAATCGCCCAAACCACACGTACTATGGTTGATCTATGTATTGCAGGATTGTTCACAGTTGGCATATTCTGGTTACTGAATCCCGCCTTATGGAGAAAGCCTATCGCAGGTATCCAAGAATCCCTATCGTTACGCAATGATTTGTTACAGTTACAATCCAATGCATTTAATAGCTATACTTCTCTAGGGGAGCGATTGAGCGGATTCTTTGATTTTATATTTGTGGCAACGCCTCAATATTTCGAAGTTGACCAATGGGCAACTTATCCTGTCATCTCGGCACAAATCGGGGTATACGAGCAATCAATATTATCAGGAGTTGCCGTTGGTGGGTCTATAATTGGCGGACTAGTGGTTATGTTACTCACCGTTTTTGGGTTAATCCATTTTGCCCGCAACACACAATTCTCCCTAGAGCACCGCTGGCTATTAACAGTTGTTGGGGGCGGCATCTGTATTATCACATTTATCTTGACCCCACTTACATGGGGGCGTTACTATCTACCGATTTTCCCATTTGTGGGATTCTACCTTGCATATGCTGTATATACCCTAACAGCAACTATCTGGAAACGATACACAGTTTAAAATTATGGTTTCACTCTACTGGATTGAAGACGCATTGCTCGGCATTTTGCCCACCCTATGGATGACATTAGGATTAGGATTGCCGTGGGCATACACAATTTTATCAACTACACAGTGGCAGTCACGCGTCACAATTGGCGCAGTTGCATTAGCAATTGGTCCAGCGTGGATGACTACGTGGATGCTAGCTTTGGGTGTCATCGGGGCGCAACTGAACCAACCCTTATTTACACCGATCCCTATTATATCTGGCAATATTGTCATTGCAGGCATTGGGGTCGGCTTAGCATGGCGCAAACGTAAATATGCCGTTCATAAACCATTGGACAATTTACCGCTAGCCTTCGACGAAAAACTCATCATTAGTATGATTGTGATTGCCGTCATAATCCGTTGGGTTCATACAGCCTTCTGGTCATTTACAGCATATGATGCCCTATGGGTTTATGGGTTTCAGGGGCGTTTATTCTTTTTAGAAGGTTTTATCCCGAATAGCATCGACTATTACCCTCAATTTCTACAACTACAATACACCTATGTACAAGTTCTCATCGGCGAAATTAATGACCACGCGGCACGTATGGTTATTCCGATGATGCACATCGGCAGTATTCTTGCAGCTTATTTGCTCGGAAAACGGTTGTTCAATCGTCGTACAGGGTTATTCGTCACAGCACTCTGGAGTCTACATCCGTATGTTGGGCAGTGGTCTGTTATTGGTGATTTAGAAATTCCAGTGACATTCAGCTTCACGATGGCAGCAGCATTTTTCCTTAGTGCGTGGATGGAAAAAGATGACGTGCAATTACGCCGCAATTCTGCATTAATTGCTGGACTCATGCTAGGTATCGCGATGTATACCAAGCCGACAGCAGGCGGGTTTATCTGGGGCGTCGTTTTGATGGTTGCTGTTGAAATTATTCGCACACGCTTCAACATACAACAATGGCTACCGCGCTTTATGGTCGCCTTCTGGACAGGGTTGGCATCTATCCCATTGGGTGCAATCTGGTATCTCCGGAATATTGCTCTTGGACATGATGCAATCACATTCCCTCCAGATTTGTGGCTGACATTAGCGCGACGTAGCGGTGATCATTTTAATTGGATTGTTCTGGCGGTTATCGTCAGTTTCCTAGCCTATGGGGTTCTTCGTAAAATGCCAATTCAACGCTTTACGATTGGCATTGTCGGTATTGTCTTATTGCTGATGGGCGTTTTACCGTCAAATCCATTCATTTCACCCGATAGATTTGACCCTCCAATGAGCTATATCACATTGGTCGAAGCAATCTGGATAATACTGGGTTTAGGCATTATTGGTTTTAGCTTATTGCCATACTTACATAAGAAAATCGTCCATCGCCCGTCTCATAGTATGGGAGTTGTCGGATGGTCGCTCTTATTAGCACTGCCCTATTTCATGACATGGTTCTACTCGTATAGTTATCACTATAGGCTCGGGTTTGCAATTGTTCCACTGATGATTTTGCCGACTGCTATCATCTTGGGCAAGTGGTTTACTCTAGAACGGATGAAAAACTGGGCAACGAGCTTACGCATCAGCTATGCCGTATTACTGATTGCTTTAGGGTTACCCGGTATACTCGCAGTCACAGTCGATATTACTTGGTCGCGCATCTGGCTGGCTGATGAGACACTCGATACAGACAACCGCAAATACCAAGTGTTCAACCCATCTCTGATGGAGATGTATTTCGAAATCGCTGAATACATCGAGTCAACAGGAAATGACCCAGTAATTGTCGCACCCGGTGAACAACGTTTACATTTTTTCTTTCCACAAACCCAAATTATTGATCAACCTGTTACAACACTCGATGAGTTCGATGCACTCAGTCCAACACATTATCTGTATGGGACACAGGCACGGTGGTCATATGAACGAACAGGCATTGTTCCGACTGAGACACAAATGATTTCAGCTTTGGGTCGTGAGGATATTTTTGATCTCGTTAAATCTCATGATGATGCAACCTTTGCCTATGAGATGTATGAATATCAAGGGGATCGGTTCGATTTTTCGAGAGATTATGCGTTCGACCTGCGTGGTCAGGATATTTTCTTCGGAGATAGCATCCGGTTACATGCTGCTGATATTGTCACCGATGAACGCCTATTTAAAGGAACAGACATCTACATTGCATCTTTATGGGAATCCCTAAAACCACTAACGCAAGATTATGTGGTTGTCGTTGAGTTTGCCCATAAAAAGTGGTGGAAGCCAGATTATCATTGGGTACAACCTTTTGCACCTCATGATCACGGCAATTACGCATCAACATTATGGGATGTACGTGAGTTAGTTCAAGATGATCGCATTGTGATTCTGCCAGATAGTGATTTACTCGCGTCGGGTGAACGCTACACATTTAATTTGTATTTGCTGGACACAGCCAATAATCGCTTCCTTCCCGTTACGATTGACGGCGAATATGTTGGGAACTACTATAAGATACAAGCTGAGTTCCCATACAAATAGAGCACCATTTAACGCAAAATCAACAGCGAGTCCGCAAAATAACGTTGCACAGTCCGTTGATTAAATGATTGCCATTGCTCAGAAAACTTTATTCGCAGGTCGCCTAATTCCTCTTGACGAACGTCTATATAAGTTTGCATGAGTGTTTTTTGTTCAGGTGATAATCGTTTGATTGTCTGTATGTACTCTGTAAAAACAGAAATATCATTAAACCGCCCGAGCACATCCTGCAATGATTTTACTTCTTTGATAAATTTACCTGCGGATGTACCTAATATCGGTTTAAAGAATTCAACAGCATATCGTAACTGTTTGCATTCTACGCGTAAAGCGTGCAGTGTTTCATCTGCTGCGTTCATCAATACAGTATCATATGCACGAACCGTCGCCAGACGTTCATGCAACAAAATAGGCAACACATGACGGACTTGATGTGGTGTTTCATATTGTTCGATTGTTATTGCACCTTTGCCAGTATTCTGCGTAAACTTACCAAATTTGCTGACAAATCCTTCATAAAACGTAGAATCAAATAATGTATTTAATACAATACGATGCTTCTTGCGTCGTTTATTCAATTTCTTGATGACACTCTGTAAAACGAGCTTATCAGCTTTAGATAATGTGTTGCCAAAAGCTTCCAAATCTTCGATGAGAACATCCAAGTCTCGGATTGAACCAAGAGTGCGTGCGATCTGACGTAATGAGCGATTATATTTTTTGACTGTTTTTGGGGTATAAACATGACCCACAAGCTTGAACAAACTACGCATGCGTCGGGTTGCAACACGCATTTGATGTACTGACTCGATATCCTCACCAGTACGGCTACCCGCCTCATGGAACAACATTTTTTCGAGTTGTACAGCAAATATCTTTCGTCCAGCTTCTGCCAGTGCATCGGTAACAAGCATATTATTGTGATGTATTGTTTCGTTTTGGTCTGCCAGCACCATAGTTATACCTTTGTACATACCATCTGTATTAATTACAGAGATTATAACTATACGATACCAATTTGTTAAGGTAAGGTTAAGTAGATTAAAATTGTGTTTGCTGTAAGATGATTTGAAAAAACTCAATTACGCCAATGTTTGGATTATTTGCAATCTCACGCAGACCATTATTCACCACCGCCCATTCATAAATTTTGAACGCTAGTAACAATGGAATCCCTAGACTGATTATGCGTGTAGGTAATCGCGCAATCGTCACCGAAACCGGTGTTTCCGATACTTCGTCAAGCTCTTGTCGCTCACGGATAAGGCGCAATAAATCCATGTTTTGGCTATCACGGTTGCTATTGAGTTCGACAAACTTATATAGTGTATCAATCTTATCATCTTCACTTTTGATACGCATCCAACGTTTTTCGATGCGGTTAATCTCTGTATCAAGTGTTTTGATACGCTGTTGCACGCGTAACTCTTCATATTGTAGATATTCGGCATGTTGGATACGCCAGAGTTTTTGCCCGCGCCCATAAGGAAAGCGAATCAGTATAAAATAATGCCCATATAACAACACCAATGGGATCAAAACATCAAATGCCAAAATTCGCCCTAAGTCTTGCGGTAGTTGAGGCAAGCGTCCCTCAGATAACACCTGACTAAATGGGATTGAACATAGGTAGAGCGTGATGATAAACATAATGATTAGACCAATTGGCAATTGATCGACTAACGTATCGCGATCTTTTGCCGACAAGTCAGACTTAGCAAAAACATACGCATAAATCGCTAAAATACCAACAGCAAAGATATAAAATGGCAATGCAAAAATAAGCGCTAAGGCTTGTTCACTCGTGTCAATCAACGCATTTTGTTGAGTAATTTGGGTGCGCAATGCTTCTAATACACCAATTTGACCGGTATCTGTGAGTAGCACTTGTATTGGAATCCAAGTTGTGAGGATGCCAATCAACAACAGCATATCCATATCAGAGATTTTTGAGAGAACATTACTGATGCGTGTTGGTAATTGCTCAAGCAATGATTGTGGAAAAAAACGCTGACTAAGCCCCCGTTGGCTTGTATAAACCAGTACAACAATCGCCAAAATCAGCAACCATACCACCGGAGAAACCGCTAAAATGGTTTGATCAAGATTTGCCCGGCCAAGTAAATCAGCCGTACGAGGATCACTTAAGCGTGTGAAATGTCTTACAATAACAACAGTAGCAATAATTAAAGCTAATGGCGCAAAAAAACGAGCCAGACGCAACCAACTACGCTTGCGTGATAAAACGAGATTCCAATAGCGCGTCCACATTAATTGAATAACAAAATAATAGCCAAGCAGTGCCCCCAAAACACCGACAGTATATGTTGGTTCAATCTGGAGTGTAAAGACAGTGGGTTGTGTCCATCGTGCCAACAAGCCACCCAAGAACACCGCGAGTAGCGCTCCGGCAATCAGTTCGTTCAAAGCTATCGACACACGCTCCCAAAACGGTGTCTTTGTGAACAATATTTTGTAACCTGTCTGTGTGATACCAAACAGCGCAAATATCGCCCGATAGGTCACCATCAAGAAAAACACAAACAGGATGTAAAAATCCGTGCTATCCTTGCCAACTTGAGGCAGTGTTTGCACCTGTCGCAGTAACTCAATCCACCCCTGACTGTATATCCAGAACACCGCGAGATAGAATGCGTGTCCGGTCGTCATATCATGTTGTAGAATACGCTCCTGTAAGGTTTTTGATACGGTAAAAGCTAGTAGCAAGCCAACCACAATCAGCGACATTGTAAACCGTACGACATCCCCCGCCAGAAATAATAATCCGCTACTTCCAATACCAATGCCCAACAATACAGGGATTAAATAGCGTTCGAGTCGGCTTTCGTCGGAAAGTTTGACCCGCGCCAAAAACATATGGGTGAAGTTTTGCTCTTGTGGTTGCTCACTCATGAACAGACAGTCCTCATCGTTAGCATAGTCCATTCAAATAGTAATCTGAATTACGCAAATGTCCAAGTATCTTCACGATGTAGTCGATCGGCAACACAACCATCAAACAACAACAATGCTATCGATTAACCTGCAATATCACGTATCATGTCGCTATCCAGAATGCTGACATATCGACCATCATATGAGATATAACCCGCGTTATGCCATTCGTTAAGCACACGTTGAACAGTATCAGCATCTGTTGCAATTGCCCGTGCGACACGGCTCGCCCGAATCCGTGCAGTAATGTCATCAGAACCGCCATCAGACAATAACCACAACACGCTCGCAATCCGTGCGCCTACATTACTAATTGCATATTCACGGACTTTCAGGTTTAGTTGATATAGTCGCTTAGCAAGATATTCAATTGTTTTAGCTGCTACACCCTCGACCTTATTACACGTATCAAAAAACACATCACGCTCAATCATAAATAGTGTACAGTCGGCAACTGCCACAACAGCACCTGTACGCGGATACCCGACCACTGCCGATAATTCACCAATAATATAATATGGCTGTTCCGTAACTAAAATCACTTGCTCGCCATCAGGATATTGGCGAATAATGTGAACTTGTCCGTCTTCCAACAAATATAGTTTATCGCCTGCATCATCTTGTTCAAAAAGCGTTTCGCCAGCCGATAATTCAAGATATTGGCAATGTTTCGCCATCTCCATGAGTGCCTCGTCAGGCAAATCTTTAAAAATTGCGTAGTTGCGTAAGCGTAGGAAATCAATTGAGGGTGACATAATATTTCTCCAAATAAACTTAGCAAACAAAATCTAAAATAAGTATGTTTAGATCAATCTTAATCTGTAAGGACAATACTTGTCAAAGTGTGTGATGCTTAATAGCTGATGATGAATCGTATTTTTGCATTATTAAATCTCATTTTCACGCTATACTGTGTCAAAGTAGATTTTTTGGAGACTTTTTTATGTTAGACGATAAAGCGATACAAGCCCTCAACGATTATCAATCCCAATGGGAAACTGAAACACTAAATCCGATTCTCAATAAACGTCCAGAGCGTAAAGCTGATTTCACATCACTATCAGGTAAATCGGTTAAACGCCTCTACACCCCGCTTGACACCGCAGAGATGGACTATGAACATGATCTCGGTAACCCCGGTGCGTTTCCATATACACGCGGTATTCATGCCACTGGGTATCGTGGGAAGCCATGGACAATGCGTATTTTTGCTGGATTCGGCACAGCTGAAGAGACCAATGCACGTTATAAATATCTGATTGAACAAGGCAATATGGGCTTATCAGTCGCTTTCGATCTACCAACGTTAATGGGATACGATACCGATGCACCCGAAGCGTTAGGAGAATTCGGCAAATGTGGTGTAGCAATAAGCTCTCTAAAAGATATGGAAATTCTGTTTGATGGAATCCCACTTGATAAAATCTCGACCAGTATGACCATCAATAGTCCAGCCCCCATTATCTGGGCATATTATATTGCTACTGCACAGAAACAAGGTGTTCCGAGGGAAAATCTACGCGGGACACTCCAGAATGACATTCTCAAAGAATATATCGCCCAGAAAGAGTATATCTTTCCACCGGAGCCGTCAATGCGTCTCGTCACCGATACAATTGAATTCGCTACCGAACATATGCCACAGTGGAACAGCATTAGCGTTAGTGGGTATCACATTCGGGAAGCAGGCAGTACCGCTGGGCAAGAACTTGCATTTACACTCCTTGATGGCATGGAATATGTTCGCTGGGGGATTGAACGTGGACTCGATGTTGATGACTTCGCGCCACGCATTAGCTTTTTCTTTAATGCGCATAACGACTTTTTTGAGGAAATTGCAAAATATCGTGCTGCTCGTCGCATCTGGGCGAAACGAATGCGCGAGACATTCGGTGCAAAAAATCCGCGAAGTTGGTTGATGCGCTTCCATACCCAAACGGCTGGCGTCAGCTTAACAGCTCAACAACCCGAAATTAATTTGATCCGAGTCGCAATCCAAGCCCTTGCAGGTGTGCTTGGTGGTACACAATCCCTACACACCAATAGTATGGACGAAGCCCTCGCTCTTCCATCTGAACAAGCTGTTACACTAGCGATGCGAACCCAGCAAATTCTCTTAGAAGAATCAGGTGTTGCCAATACCGTCGATCCGCTAGGCGGGAGCTATTATCTAGAGACATTGACAAACGAAATCGAAGCCGAAGCTTATGCCTACTTCCAACGTGTTGATGATTTAGGCGGGGTATTACCAGCGATAGATGCAGGCTTCTTTCAACAAGAAATCTCAGATGCAAGCTATCGACATATGCGTGAGGTTGATAGCGATGAACGGGTAATTGTCGGTGTCAACAAATATGCCGACCCCGATGAAGCCGTTCAGATTCCAATTTTACAGATGGATCCACAAGGATATGATCGGCAACTTACCCGACTCGAAAGCTTGCGCCTCGAACGCGACAATGAAAAAACATCACAAAGCTTGTCAGCACTTAAACAAGCCTGCGAAAATGATGACAATGTCATGCCATATTTAATTGACTGCGCCACTGCCTACGCAACACTCGGTGAAACAGTTGATGTCATGCGCGAAGTATTTGGCATTTATGAAGAGCCTTTGTTTATTTAGTACTGAGGGCTGAGTTAGGCAGGTTTGATTTTACCCGCCTAATCGTAAAATCAACTTTCTATGACTGGAATAATGTCGTGCCAATTGTCTGGCAAATCGAGTAAGAAACCTGCGACCCAACCTGTAAATTGTTGCCGTTCCCAATAATTTCGATAGCCACACGTCGCAACCATCGCATTATATGTAACCTTGAACCATATGTTATCTGCTGACCGTCCGATTATGTAGACTTCATCACTTGTTAACAACTCAATACGTTCAGCTCCAATATCAGGAAGTTTACGCACATTAATTCGATAAGCATTTGTTTGCGCAACAACATGTGATTGTGTAGGTGCCTCTCCAAGCTCATCTTGTATCGGTACTTCTCCAAATTCATCGTGTAGCCGAGAAGCTTTCGCACACAAACGATATTCAGCATTTATTGGTTGTGCTTGAGGAACGGTCAATAGATCACCAACAAAATCATTGTTACATACTCTCACCCATCCTTCGACACCATCCACTTCAACTTGAAACCACATATTATTATTATGATAATATCCTCTACCACAAAGACTGTCATCATCAAAATTACGTCCTATAACAGGCAATCTGACATTTGACACAACAGCGCGTACAATCGGTTTCGGCTGATAATACCCAGTTAGCGGAGCAGATCGTACATTGGTTGGCTCTTCAATCACCACATAATTTTCTGTTTCTTGCGCTAGAATGCTTGTATCTAGTAACAGCATAAAGCCTAGCAAAATCATCACTTTTTTCATCAGTTTTCCCTTTCAAAACAAAAGAGGACTTGGAAGCCCCCTGTAGTTGTATTTGTGTTCCATAATTCTAGCTATCGGCTTCTGCACATGAAGAACCGCTGTTTATTTGATGTCTCTAAAAGCCATCTTGCATTTCACCATCAAAGATACTGTTGTTAAAACATGCACCAAGGGGGATTAGACCATCAGCATTTTGCAACATAATCATTTGAAGTGATGCATCATCTGGTGTGATGATATAGTAGATTGTCTCGAAACCAGCTTCATCGTTTTCGCCAAGATACACGCCAGATGCAATCTGTTTAAAAACAAGATATTCTGTGAAAGGATTTATGCCCGATACCAAAATATAATCGTCGCCCAGAATAACAGGTGATTCGATTCTTAAATCCATCTGAAACGGCTCTGCATCAAAAGAGTCTTCTGATGGATTTGTGCAATCTTGTACCAAGTCACGTTGAACAACTGTCCAATAACGATGTATATCTACATCTTGACCAACAAATCGTTCTCGATCACCAAAGAAGTCATCTAGCTGATCATCTGATAGTAATGTCAGAATACAACCGACTTGCTCGACACACACGGTTCGAGTAAATTGATAATCCTCATTTTCTGATACTGTCGAATCTTGTGCATGTATCGGTACGACTAAGATCAGCAGTGCAATCAAAATGCAATATTTGATGGGGTTCATTTTTAGACCTCGGTTAATAACAAGATATAACCATATCATGAACTCAGACTAGTTTTTACGCAATTAAAATATAGACGATCATTTGAATACAACTCCATTTATGGCAAAGAAAAGAGGACTCGGAAGCCCTCCATAGTTGTATTTGTATCCTGCAGTCTAGCTTTCGGCTTCTGCAAATGTATCTTCCCAATCTTTCGGTAGGTTCATCAGATAACGTGCGACCCAACCTGTTTGGCCATCAACTTGAACTTTGACCCAACTCGCATCCTCATTATGGTCAGTCACGTAAACAGTCTCACCACCCCGAAGTTCCGTGATAATTTGATTATCCAATCCTGCCCCTATACGCATATTGACGCGGGCACGAGTTGCACCGAAGACAAATGTTTCTGGACGCTCACCTAATGCCACTGCTGATGGATTTTGCGCATAATTAATGTCTTCAATCAAAATAGGAAAGCTAGCAGATGCAACGGGTACACTAGCTAAATCTGCATTAACATCGACAGTACAGCGTGCAACCCAGCCTTCAACACCGTTGTAATCCACTCGTAGCCACATATCTAAGTCTTGTTCGAAAAATCCCGTACAAATACGACCTGTGTCAAATGTGTTGCGTCCCGTAATCGTCAAACTACCTCGAATCAAACCACCACGCAATGAATAGTCTGTCCCCGGACCACTACGGACATTCACACCCGTTCCAGTAGCAGCAGGTGTTAATTCATCTTGTGCAAACAACGGCATGGCAATTGCCAGCCCCGCGATAATTGTAAGTAATATAACGGCAAATTTTTTCATGATTGGTCTCCCTCAAATTAATATCTGTCAACAAGTTACTCTTACACTAACAAAATCGACGGAATGTTAATCGACGGAAAACCTATCCGTGCTATACTTGTGACATACGGTCTTCAAACACAAGCTGGTACTTACCATCTCGTACACAAGGATTGCACATCATGAATGAAAAATGGGAATATTTAACAACATTTGTCGAAGCACGGGTGAATAACAAAGACATCCGCAATTACATCAAAGATAATTTCGACAAAAAACCACGCAAACACTCACCTGAAGCCATGATTCCGGACTTGAACAAACTTGGTCAAGACGGTTGGGAACTAATCAATATGGAGCCTGTCGCCGATGTAGGTGGCAAAGAAGACATCCTAATTGCAGGAGAAGGGCGTAAATGGACAGCTATTTACTTCTGTGTGTTTAAACGCCGTCTGCCCGATTCAGCGATGCCCGTTGTCGCAGTTGTTGATGAAGAAGCACAAAAACGCCAACAAGAACAATATGCTGCATATTATCGTCAGCAACAACAAGCCCAACAACAACAGGCTCAACAACCAGCGACCCAACAAACCGATACTCAATGACAGACAAAGTCGTTTTTATCACAGGTGCATCCAGTGGTATCGGGCGAGCAACTACACTGCTGTTTATCCGCGCTGGTTATAATGTGACGGGTACAGCCCGACGGATCGAACGCTTGCAAACACTAAAAAACGAAGTAGAAGCGCTTCCATCACCGCATGGCACTTTTTTACCAGCACAAGGGGATGTCACACAACCCGATACACTATCGGATGCCGTCCAACACACATTAGATACATTTGGTCGGCTTGATATACTGGTAGCCAATGCAGGCGTTGGGCATCGTGGTGCAATTGTTGATTCCGAATGGGATGATATGCAAACATTGCTGCGTACCAATATCGACGGTGTATTACATAGCATCCGTGCTTGTGTGCCAGCGATGCGTCAAAGTGGTAGCGGACATATTATGATTGTCTCGTCTGTTGCAGCCAACATCTCATCACCATATGCCGCTATTTATGCCGCCAGCAAAGCATTTGTCTCTAGTATCACCGGATCAGTTCGCCTAGAGCTAGAGGCGGATAATATTAAAGTCACAGATTTTCTAGTTGGACGCACCGAAACTGAATTTGACAGTAACCGACTTGGTTCAGGTAAACGATCAGGTGGAGGGTTACCAACTATGGATGTAGACCAAGTTGCACAGGCAATTGTCAATACGACGACTACCAACCGAAAGCGTGTCATTTTACGTCTATTTGATCGCTTGATTGTCTGGGGTGGCATTTTTACCCCGTGGTTACTTGCACGTCTCGCTAAGCGGCAGTACAAATAACCATAGAGATATTGATTTATACTGTTGGCTCAATTTCGTTTTTTCTATCTTATCTGACTCATGCAGAGATGCTAAATTATGAGCGAAATCAAAATCCATCAATTACAAAATAAACACTGGCAAGTCGGTATTTTGCCACAAATCGGTGCGTCTATCGCATATGGACGTGTGCGCTATCGTGGTATTTGGTTGGATGTTATGCGCCCAACAGCCGAAAGTGATTATCACAACCCAAGCTTATCTTCATCTTTCCTGATGATACCGTGGTCGAACCGCATCCGTGATGGGAAATTCAATTTCAACAATACATCGCATCAACTCGGTAATCTTAAAGCTGATGGTACAGCTATGCACGGTGATGTCCGTCATCGACAATGGCATATCGACCATGCTGATGATACAGGAATTAGACTAACATTTGATTCAACCGAGCACGATGATGTGAATTTCCCATTCAGTTTTCAGGCGGAAGTTGAATACAAGTTGCAAGATGCAGACTTTATGATGACGATCGCATTGAAAAGTACCGATACCCGTGATTTCCCCGCTGGCTTTGGGTTACATCCATATTTTGTCCGCCCTGATGGCGATAACACCCCACAAGTCGAAATCGCGTGTGATATGCATTATGAACTAGCCAACGCACTACCGACCACAGGTATCCCACAATCATTACCGGATCATCTAGATTTTCAGCAACTTCGTTCGCTTGATGAACAAGAAATTGATGATGTATTTACCAATCGCATCGATACACAGCCTGCACAGATTTATTATCCAGAGTGGAACCTTAAACTCGACTTTCATGCGGATGAGCTATTTAAACACTTTGTATTCTTTACACCAGAAAACAAATCCTTTTTTGCGTTAGAACCAGTCACCAATGCGAACGATGGGTTTAATCTTTATGATAAAGGCATAACCAATACGGGCGTATTTGTGCTTAAGCCCAATCAAACACAGCAAGCAACAGCATCATTGCGTATTCAGTCCGATTAGACTTTGTCATGGCGAATCCACTTCACATACCAGATTATTGGCAAACAGTAACAACTGTCGATATGCATGTCGGCGGTGAGCCATTGCGTATTGTGACATCGGGTGCACCTGACTTTCTTGGGCACGACACACAAGACATGCTCAAGGATGCTCAGAAAAATCATCAACAATTTCGCACACGCCTCTTAGAAGAACCTCGTGGGCATGCTGAAATGTATGGAGCCGTTCTACTGCCACCACGCAGGAAAAACACAGACTACAGTGTCATCTTTATGGATACACACGACTATACATCCATGTGTGGACACGGCATTATTGCACTAACAACCTATTTAGCCATGCTAAATCGCCCTAACACGACCACGTACAGAGTACGCTACGATACACCAGCAGGCCCCATCCTTGCCAAAGCAACAATAGACAATCAACAGGTGACCCAAGTCGGATTTACAGGTGTCACATCATATGCAGAGCCTAAGTCAAGGGAATTGAATATTCCAAAAATCGGTAAGCTCATCTGTGATATTGCGTTCGGTGGTGAATTATATGCCATACTGGATGCCCGGCAAGTTAACTTAACTATCATCCCATCTAACGCCAGTAAATTTGTACATCTCGGACAGATTATCAAACAGCATGTCTTATCCACTGACTCGATCAATTTATACGGTGTGCTATTTGTCGAGACATTAAGTAGCACTCACATACATAGCCGAAATGTAAATGTCTTTGGCAATGGATCAATTGACCGCAGTCCAACCGGTACAGGATTATCCGCACGATTAGCTGTTCATGCTCGTAATAAAGAGATTAAAGAAGGTGATCAAATCGTTGTCGCAAGTATCACCGGAGCAACATTTACGGGTAAACTGATCACAATCCACAATGAACAATTACAATTCATCACACCACATATTAGTGGAAGGGCCCATTTGACAGGGATGCACACCTTCGTATTTGACCCCAAAGACAGCCTGCCAAATGGATTTCTCCTGCGGTAGACTAACTACATATTGAACAAGCAGGACATAATTTAATGGCAAAAAAGAATAACAAACTCAATTCGATGCGCGTGCTAGAAGCCAATGATATTCCATATGAAGTCTTCACCTACGATGCAAGTATTAAAGATGCACAACTTGTCGCAGAATCAGTCGGGTTTCCTGAATGGACGGTCTTTAAAACACTCGTAGTCCAACCTCCATCAAGCAAAAAACCTGTATTAATCATGCTCCCATCGAATACACAGTTGAACCTGAAGAAGTTCGCAAAAGTACTCGGCGAGAAAAAAATTGCTCTAGCCTCTCATGCAGATGCCGAAAAAATGACTGGCTTGCAAGTTGGTGGGATTAGTGCGCTTGCATTAATGCAGAAAAATTGGGTTGTCTATCTCGATTCACGAGGGAACGAACTACAAAATATCGTCATCAGTGCGGGGCAACGTGGAACACAAATTCGTTTAGCGACATTATCATTGATTCAGTTACTACGATGCAGGATTGTCGATGTCGCAGAAGACGTAGAGGAAGACTAACATAACAATTCAGACAAATTAATTAAGGTCAATTGATTCAATATCTGGTATTATTTGTCATATATCTATTTACATCTAGTGTCGGACTTGGTTATGCACAATAAAATACTCGACTATCTGTATCATGAAGAGCTTGATATTCATGAATTTAAACCGTATACCTCAAAACGAGAAATCATTACTCCCTACATTGAAATCTTAGATCGCATTATTCCTCAAACTATTAATGAGAATAAACCGTGCGCGCTTATCATATGGAATCTAGAAATGGCAGAGATTTTTCCGTTACGTCTACAAGCTGCTTATTTCCAGAAGATGATAGAAAAATACCCTGCCATACCACCCGCATTTATTCTTTATCTGACTGATCGTATCACTGATAACACACTTATCGGAGCGCACTATACAAGTAATAAAGATATTCGTAAATCACTCTCGGTAAACAAACGGGATGACGGCATTCAATGGCTTTTAAAATGCCGAGACAACCTGTTAGCTAGAAAATAAATGGTTTCAGGGTGTGTTTAACGTATGACACACCCATCTCGACAGATATTAGCGCGATAACATCTTTGCTAATTCAAAGTATTGAGTGCTGATAGCACGTGTTTTTGATGTGCAATCGACTAAGGGTAAAAACTTCTGTTCACGTCCAACTTGGGCAACCATCGACCCATTTTCCCCTTCAAGCAACCCATTCACAGCATGGACACCCAACCGTGTTGCCAGCAAACGATCAAAGGCTGTCGGACTACCACCGCGTTGAGTATGTCCTAGAATAGTCAATCGTATTTCAAAACCGATGTGCTTCTGTTCCAAGAATTTAGCCAAATCAGTCACGGGATAAGGTGCGCCTTCAGCAATCATTGCAATCGCGTGGGTTTTGCCACGCACATACGAATCTTCTAGAGATGCAGCGATCTCTTCCATCGTAATACCATTTTCAGGTGTAATCACAATTTCTGCACCACCGAGGATACCGCCCATTAGTGCGAGGTAGCCACAATCGCGTCCCATCACTTCGATTAAAAATGCACGGTTATGTGAGGTGGCTGTATCACGCAAGCGGTCAATTGCATCAAGAATGGTATTCAAGGCAGTATCTACACCGATACTCATATCTGTACCCCAAATATCATTATCGATACTGGCAGGTACACCCACTACTGGCACACCTAATTTGTGTAACTGCAATGCGCCACGCAAACTACCATCACCGCCGACAACTACAACACCTTCAATACCATGCTCATTTAAGCGACGGAGTGCTTTTTTGTGTCCTTGCGGGGTTTTAAATTCCTCATTACGGGCAGTCTGCAAAATTGTACCGCCACGTTGCAAAATACCACTCACTTCACGGCTGGTCAATAATTCCATGTCACCAGCTAATAAACCTGCATAAGCTTGGCGAATTCCGTATACTTCTACATTTCTATCCATCCCAGCACGGACAACAGCACGAATTGCTGCATTCATACCCGGCGCATCACCCCCACTCGTCATTACGGCGATACGTTTCATCTTTTGCTCCTAAAGTCTAATATAGTCATCTCTGCATACCCTAACACTCACCCATCGGTTTGAGATGCGGTACCAGCATAATGAATTAATCGTTTAAACGAAAGTGTATTTTAAACGTTATTTTAGCGGGTTACAAATATAATCCGTTTAAATCTCTGTAAAGCTTTTGCTTAGACGTCATCAATCATAATATTTTCACGTGTACCTACGATTTCTTCCAGGTCTTCAAATAGTTCATCACAAATATCGGTCGTATCATTAGGGAATTTAATAACCAACGGTTTACCCCTGTGACGGTTAATCACAATTTTGAAGCTATCTTTACCTGGAAATTTCATCAAACATCCATGAATGCGCTTTAATCGTAGACGATCTTTATTGGTATCATTCGACGCATCAAATGCAACATAAATTGTACGAGGCGGTATCTCATCACCCATCGTCTCAACATCAGGTAACTGCAATGAAGGTGCATCAGTATGTTTCGCCCACTCAGGCTCCGATTCATCAGCATCACCATGATACCCGTTTGCGCCGTTTCCATTTGTCGGATGATATCCATTTACGCCATTATTCTGATGATCAGTCGTCACCGATACAGAGTCTAATGCGGTTGGCGCGATAACCCCATTGTCAACAGCATCATTTTTGGGTTTTTCATCTTGGACTTCACCGGTTTCATCATCGAATTCCGGCGAAGGCGCACTATCTTGTGGTGGTTCCTCTGCTAATGCCCAAACCGGTACACTATCGTCAAACACAGGTTGTTCACCAACCGCGGAGAATGTCTGGAAATCGACACTCACTTCGTCAGCGATAATCTGTGGATCCCCACGACTGTCATCATATTTCCCAGCAATTGCGACAATCTCACCATCAAATAGTCCAATTTCTGATCCATCCTCGCGTTCTTCATTCTTCTCCGCAAAGTAATTCATCACTTTGGTGTAGGCACGCGGAAACAATACAACACTAATTGACCCGGCACTATCATGCCAATCTTCCACTGTCAAAATCGCCATCAAATCGTTGTTTTTGGTGGTGATCTTCCGTACTTCTGTCAACTCCCCAGCAACACGCACTTGTTCAGGTTTATTGAGTGTTGGATCTTTTAGGTCAACAATTTTATGCAGGAGCTGAGATTGGAAAATTTTCTTATGACGGTCAACCGGACGACCCGTGACATACAAGCCAAGTAATTCTTTCTCCCACTTGAGCATCTCACGATTTTTTACTTCATCAAAATCCGGCAAGTTTTGTAAGAGACCATCATCAACTTCCATCGTCTCACCGAACATATTCATCTGGCCGATTTCTTTGTCTTTGTGGTAGTTGGCACTGTAACTCACAATCCGCTCCATCGCCGCCAATAAAGTAGAGCGTGTACCGAATTTTACGAGCGCACCCACTTTAA
This sequence comes from Anaerolineales bacterium UBA6055, assembly GCA_002428985.1. Lineage (GTDB taxonomy): Bacteria > Chloroflexota > Anaerolineae > Aggregatilineales > Phototrophicaceae > UBA6055. The sequence goes on from DIYL01000053.1 coordinate 151,595, forward strand.
TCAAACTTTCGAGAGTGCGCTTGCCGACATCTTTCAAATTCACACGCTGGCAAAAATCCTTGAGGTTTTCAAATGGTTCACTGCCCCGTTGTTCAATCAATCCTTCTAATGCATGAACACCTGCATTCTTTACCGCTGCTAACCCAAAACGAATCCCGCGCTGACCATTCTCTAGTGTCTCAATATCAAAATCTAATTGACTGTAATTGACATCAGGTGGTAACACAGGGATATTCAACCGTCGACACTCTTCAAGGAAGGTCGCTACTTTGGTCGAGTCATCGCGTTGAACAATCAGCAATGCCGTCATATATTCTTCAGGATAATGACATTTCAAATATGCAGTTTGAACTGTTATGACCGCATAATCCGACGCATGTGAATTATGAACGATAATGTCATTAGCAACAAAGTTATGAGTGTGTTCAATCGTGAGATCAAACGTCTCTTCAATACCTATATGTTCTATAGAGCGAATTTTATCCCAAAACATCCATTTACGTGGTGTAGGTAAATCTCCATCATCGTCACCTCGCCCAATTACATCTAAGATTAGATTCATAGATTCAGACATTTCAAAAAAACGATTAGATGGTGATCGTAAGTCCGTTATTACATCATAAATCGAATCATATATTGTTTTATAGAAGAGTTTAATATTGTAATCATCGCCAATGACTAAATCGTATATCGGAAAACTCTGAGGAGTTTCTTGATATTCGCAGATTTTAAAGGCAATTCCTAAACGTAGGAATAAATGTTGTAGTTGATGGGCGATATCCAGTGAATGAATACTAACACGTAAGTACCCTTCATCAGATACAATTATACCTTTATACAACCATAAACAAGCCAAGAATATCCGCAAGCTATTATTACTTAACTCAAATATAATCTCGGGGATTTCTAAGACTATACCTGATTCAACACTTGGGATTAAATCTCCCAAGCCCTTATAAGCCTTTAAAGATTCGTTTTCGTGAACATCAGCTACTGTTTTGTTTTCTAAAAGACGTTGGAATCCCCATGTGTTACCCGACCCAACGATCCGAGCGAGAACATTTAGCTTACTATATGAAAGATCTTTTGTGCCTTTGAGAGGCATATAATGTGGAACAGCAATCTTTGAGTCTTTTGTAAGCTCGTCTAAATTTTCCCATCCGAACGTGGTAAGGAATGGATGATTACCCGTTGCTGTAATTTCACGACCAGATTCAGTGATTAGTTTAAATACTTGACGTTGCCCATTAGATATGACATCTGTCACACGACCAGATTTTACAGTCTTATCATCTTCATCAAATGTCAAAGTAGTTGGTGCGCGATGTTTAACATGAAGTAGCGTGCCAACTCTAACAGGCTTACCGTTCTCAGCATTGTAAATAATTGTATCCGCTGTCACACACTTATTAAATCCATAGTTAGCAAAGAACTCGATATCGTCAAAAATGGCTTCTGCGACATCAGCAGGAATGTCATTCTTAGGTCCGCGCTCAATGAAAATTGACTTATGTTCAAGTAGAGCTTTCTGCTTTTTCTTAGATACCGCACGGCGCATTAAGTCGGCTTCACCAAGCTCGTACCCGAATAACTCGCCCGCAATTTGCATGATCTGTTCCTGATAAACCATGATCCCGTATGTCTCTTCAAGAATTGGTGCGAGCTTTTCATGATGATATTCGGTCTCTTCTGACCCATGCAAGCGATTATTGTACGTCGGGATAAAGTCCATCGGTCCCGGACGATACAGGGAAATCCCCGCAATGATATTTTCAAAGACTTTCGGGCGCATTCCACGCAGCATCTGTTGCATACCACCGGATTCGACTTGGAATACACCAACCGTCTCACCACGCCCCATCATCTCAAAAGCTTCGGTCAGCATCTCACGTTCTTCATCGCTAATCGGTGAATCATGGCGATAAGGGATGGTATCCATCGTATAGTTGATGTCCTGATGCCGTAGAATCAACTCACAGGCTTTACGTAGAATGGTCAACGTCGATAATCCCAAGAAATCGACTTTCAACAACCCAATCGACTCAGCGGTTTCCATTGGGAATTGAGTCACCGCTTTTAGTGCACCACCCGATGGGTCTTTCCCTGTAATACGATGCAAAGGGAGATAATCCACTAGCGGCTTATCAGCGACAATCACACCCGCCGCATGTGTAGACGCATGACGCGTCATCCCTTGTAATATGATCGCAGTATCAATTACCTGCTGAAGTTCGACATCACTCTCATATAGTTGCGTCAGTTCAGGATTCATATCCACATATTCGCGGATTTTCTTTTGACGGGCTTCTTGCGGGATCATTGCCACAGCTTTATTGATTTTGCCGAGGTCAACATTCAACGCACGTCCAACATCACGTACAGCTGCTTTTGCTCCCATCGTCCCAAACGTAATAATCGCGGCAACTTTATCTTCGCCGTATTTTTTCGCTGTATAGGCGATCATCTCACCACGACGATCATCAGGATAATCAAGGTCAATATCGGGCATGCTGACACGTCCCGGATTGAGAAAACGCTCGAACAGCAGACTGTTTTGAATCGGATCAATATTGGTAATGCCGAGACTATATGCGACCAAACTACCCGCACCAGACCCACGCACATTCCACCAAATATCCGCATGGCGAGCAAACTCGCATAAATCCCACACGATCAAAAAGTAGGTATCAAACCCCATCGAGTGAATAATGCCCAACTCACGATCAATACGTTCGACAAAGACATTGTTATCACGCCAATCCGCCCCAAACCGCCATTCCATCCCAATCTCGACCAGATATTTGAGGTAGGTGTATTCGTCATACGGTTCAGGTGTTGGGAAAATAGGTAAGTGATAGCCTTTTGGCGAAAGGTCAACATCGGTCATATCAGCAATCTTGAGCGAGTTCGCAAATGCCTCGTCGATCATTTCTTTCGGTGCGTTGCCAAATTCACGACGCATTTCTTCAGATGTCTTGAGATAGTAACTATCATGTGGCGACATCTTCAAGCGATTATCTTCGGATTTTAACGCCCCCGTCTGAATACATAGAAGCGTATCATGTGCATTCCAGTCATCTTTGTTGACATAATGTACATCATTTGTCGCCAACAACTCGACTTTTGAGTGCCCACTCTGACGATAGTCATATAACCATTTGTTTAAGATATCAAGCTGATCAATATTATGATTCTGCAATTCAAGATAAAAGTTATCTTGCCCAAAGACCTCTTGATACCACCCGATCAATTCACGCGCTTGGCTATCATCACCCTGTTCGACCATACGTGGAATTTCTGCTGCCAAACAACCACTTGTTGCAATAATGCCCTCGGAGTGCGCCTCCATAAAGTCTTTGTCGATACGTGGGCGATAGTAATAGCCATCTAACTGAGCAACAGATGCCATCTGGAGCAGATTTTGATACCCTGTCATATTTTTTGCCAGTAATAGCATATGATAGGGTCGCTTATCCAAGCGAGGGTCTTTATCCGTCATCTTACGCGGAGCGAGATACGCTTCCATACCGACCACAGGCGTAATATCAGCATCAATGCAGGCGCGATAAAAATCAATCACACCAAACATAACACCGTGATCTGTGATGCCAATTGCACCCATTTCAAGTTCTTTTGCACGGGCGACAAGGCTTTTTATCTTACTCTGCCCATCAAGCAAGGAAAATTCTGTATGAACGTGTAAATGCACAAAATCGCTAGACATAATTGTGTGTTTTCAATACTTTTTTTGATTATAAGATTGTGGTCATTGGCTCTAATGAAGTTGATTCATAGGGTTCAGGATTATTTATTATCAAGCTAAAAAATGATATGAAAATCATCCAGATAAAACCAACAACAATTTATTTGTAGAACAATTGTATTATACCATCAAGCATTCAAAAATAGCGCACCCAAACACTAAAATCTGGAAAAATTAACCCAAAATATCGGCAAGCGCCACAACATAATATGTACAAGGCATTGCAAAGAATTTACAGTCTATTTACGTATAGCAAGAATTTTTATGACCTTCATATCCTAATGTAAAAGATGCAAGGCAAGCCATTTGTCATTGCATGTTAAATACTTATCTAGGAGGTCATTTGATGAGACGATTTTTCACAATTATCGGTCTCTGTATAGTGGGGGTAGCGGCAACTGTAATTGTTGCTCAAAATATACCACCATCTGCACTATTAGGCGGCGATAACACAGTTCACGACACCTCATCGGAAGCATTTACAAATCCACTGCCTCTACTCACAGAAGCACAACTCGAACAATTTGAAGAGGGGGATGAACTCTTCGAAGAGATATGGCGTGGAAATAATGGTTTGGGTCCAATATTTAATGCAACCAGTTGCGAAGGATGTCATATAGAAGATGGTCGCGGTCGTCCACCATCATTTACAGGCGAAACAGGCACAGGATTGTTAATTCGACTGGCCATCAACCAACAAGACGAAAACGGCATCACATTGCCCGATCCTGTCTATGGTGGTCAATTTCAGGATGATTCAACCCGTCGATCTGATCCAGAGGGTACAGTCAGCATCACCTATCAACCTATTGTCGGAACATATCCAGATGGCACATCATACACACTCTATCAACCAACATACAATCTTGTCGATTTGAATTATGGTGAACTCCACAGCGATACAACTTTATCGCCGCGGTTAGCCAATCAAATGATCGGACTTGGTTTACTAGAAGCAATACCTGACCAGACCTTATTGTCTTTGGCTGACCCAGATGACGCTGATGGGGATGGTATTTCCGGGCGCGTCAACTATGTATGGGATTCCATCGCAGAGACTTTAGCAATTGGACGTTTTGGATGGAAAGCTAATCAACCGAATCTGTTGCAACAAACGGCTGGTGCATTCAACGGAGACATTGGTGTCACGAGTAGTATCAATCCGCTACAACCATGCACAGAGAATCAAATTGGATGTTTTAATGACACACCTAATCGTGGTCGTAATGGACGCGGAGGCGGTCGTGACGGTATGAGACCATCAGATGGGCGTCGCGGAAATCGTCCGCCACCACCCAACCGTGGTAGAAACACTAATCGGATTGAAATCAGTGATGAAGAGCTTGAACTAGTCGCATTCTATTCCTCAACGTTATCTGTACCAGCTCAACGTAATCCTGAGGATCCACAAGTCATGCAAGGGCAAGCGATTTTTGAGAGTATCAATTGTTCAGGCTGCCATGTATCAAACTTAGAGACAGGATCACATGAAATCGCGGCATTGAGTAATCAGACAATCCACCCATACACAGATTTGCTCTTACACGATATGGGAGAAGGCTTAGCCGATGGACAACTCGATTTCCAAGCCTCAGGTCGAGAGTGGCGAACTGCACCATTGTGGGGCATCGGACTACTGGAAGAAGTGAATGGTTACGCGTTCTACCTCCATGATGGACGGGCTCGAACCCTTGAAGAAGCTATTATGTGGCATGGTGGCGAAGCGGAAGCCAGCCGTAACGCATTTGCTGAACTAAGCGCAAGCCAAAAAGCTGACCTCATCGCATTTTTGAAATCCCTATAACCTCTTCAATAACCAAAGCCATCACCGTATGATGATGGCTTTTCCTATGAATTCTAAATTACGGTTGTCAAACAGCCAGAGTCAGCATAAATTAGAGAAAACTTACCATATCTATACAAACGAATTAGCAGAAATTGTTTACACTATAATCATGCCAGAATTACCAGAAGTAGAAACTGTAGTCCGTGGACTACGTAAACCATTAATTGGACATACCATTCATAGCATGTGGTACGACTGGGAAAACACGATCCATTCCCCATATGCCGCTGAATTTTCAGCGCGCATTGTCGGGCAAACAGTAAAAGCCGTCAACCGCCGTGCCAAATATATCCTGATCGAACTGGATACAGATGTATTGTTAGTGCACCTGAAAATGACTGGTCGCTTATACGTTGCTGATGTAGACGAAGTCCAACATGCTGATAAATGGGTACATGTCCGCTTTGGATTAGACGATGACAAACAATTACGTTTCTCAGATAGTCGAAAATTTGGGAAAGTTTATCTGACCGATGACACCGAAAAATTATTGGGACACCTCGGGCCAGAGCCATTAAGTGATGATTTCACATTAGAAGTCTTCCGCGAGCGTTTATCCAAACGCAACAAACAAATGAAAGCATTGTTACTCGATCAGACCTTTGTGGCAGGGCTTGGCAATATTTACGCTGATGAAGCACTATTTCGAGCTGGCATTCATCCGACAACCAAAGTCGAGCAACTTACCGACGACGACATTGTTTTGCTACACCAGACAATTCAAGATGCACTAAACGCGGGTATACAGCACGAAGGCGCGAGCATTAACTGGTATCGTAAGCCAGATGGGACAAAGGGGAATTCACAAGACCATTTTTATGTCTATGGTAAAGATGGCACACCTTGCCAAGTTTGTGGCACAGTTATCAACAAAATACGTGTTGCACAACGTGGCACACACTATTGCCCGAATTGTCAGCCAGAGAGGTTACTCTAAACCATGCCCGGTACAGGCGAATTTCTGGCACAAGTTCTCCCTCTGTTTTTACAGATTATTGGGTTACCTGTTGCTGTTGGCATCGGATACTATGCCTATAAAAATTATTATGTACCGCGTAAAAATCAGCCTGAAGCAAAAACCGAATCAACCACAGAACAAACACATAATCCATTACCGCCTATCGAAACAATCAGCACAGTAGACCCTGACCCAGTCACCTATAATGAGATTGATAACTTACCCCCTATCGACTTCTTCAATGAATCTGATTTATCTAGTCAAACAGAGGAAAATCCGATGAGCAACCAACAACCTGAACAGAAGCCAAGTACACAATCAAAAAAAATTGATACAAGTGAACTACCACCATTGGATATGCTCTTGGGTGCATTAGATGAAGAGCCAGAACCAGAGCCGGTACCAATCATTAACGAACCACCACAAGTCGTCCAGTTACGTAAAATGTCGAAGGGCGTTCAACATGTGCAATTAAACTCTGGCCAAATTGCGCCAGCACAAGAAATCATCACAATTCTACGGGATGAAGATGACGGTAAATTGATTATTCAAGTCGGAGATACAGCCTATCGGACACTCGCAGACAATGCTGAAGTCAAGCGCCTATTTACTAAGGTGATGAAAGAACTTGCAGGCACCATTACACAACCGGATAGCACCCCACCTGCACGTAAACGCTACGTTGTTGGTCAACCCGAACAGCCAAAAGCTCAACCGAAACCAACACCTAAGTCCGAACCCACACCACAGCCTGATACAAGTATCTCGTCTCTGCGTGATTTATTGGTTGATGAAGCAGAAACAGATAACACGCCAACTCCAGCAGTCAAACCAAAATCTACCACTCCGCCACCACCACTCGCTGATGGTGCAATGCCCGGTGACTTACCTAGTTATCGGTTGGACGACAACCCACTGAAAACAGAGAAAACCGGTCGTTTTAGCTCTAAAACAGAAGCGGAGCCTGTACCTGAACTAGACCTTGCTGCCGCAATTGAAACTTACTTACAGTATAAATTACAACATACACCAGAGTATGCTGGACGCAATATCCATATTCACGGTACACCTAGTGGTACAATTCGAATTCAAGTAGATTCCGATTACTATGACTTCGTTGATGAAGTTGCAGATGCTAATGTTCGTGCGTTCCTGCAGTCAACAATCGCGGAATGGCAAGATCGTCAGTAAACGATGCCAGCAATACTGATACAGCACACAAACAAAATAGCGTCCGTACTCATTTTTGGACTTTTGCTCGTAGCATGGACGAATCGCTTTGTCTATGATGACGCATTTATATCCTTCCGCTATGCACAACATTTAGCCGAAGGGCATGGACTCGTCTGGAATATTGGTGAAACCCCAATTGAGGGGTATACCAACTTTCTATGGACAATCCTAATGAGCATTGCCTTTGTAATTGCAATCGATCCTGTTATCTTTTCATGGGTTGTAAGCCTTGGATGTTTTGTTGTATCTCTACTAGCAACATATGCGTTAGCCCAACAGTACATAAAAAATAAGATATGGTCTCTCATCACTGTAGTTTTTCTAGGAACAAACTACACATTTAGCGCATTCGCGACCAGTGGACTCGAGACGCAACTGCAAGCAATGCTATTCGTTTCATCTACATATCTTGTTCATCAGATTATTAGCCACCAAAAACTCAAAAACTCCCAGCTATTTTTATTGAGCATTTTATTTGCGATTGCCTTATTAACACGTCTAGACTCTGCCATTGTCGTCGGTATACTGGGATTGGCAACACTATATCACCTCATGCAAGTATCATCAGATAGTAAAACCAAACTCATCCAATTTATCATATTGAGTATTCCTGTGATCAGTCTGGTTGGGGTATGGTTGCTATGGAAGTTAGCTTTTTACGGTGATATTTTGCCGAATACCTTTTATGCGAAGGTTGGCGGTAATCCAATATTTTTATTGGTGCGTGGGTTATTGTATATCGCCGGATTTTACCTATCTTACTGGCTAATCCCATTCCCGTTCATATTCGTCGCCAATATCTTTCGCCGTAAAGTCACGCTATTTGATTCCATCCTATTATTCATTCTCGGCATTTGGACGTTGTATATTCTGTATATCGGTGGCGATTTTATGGAATTTCGGTTTATGGTGCCGATCTTACCCCTATTGATGCTAACTATCGTCAACACGATCGCAAACCGCATTGATAAATCTGCTCTACAATTAGGCTTAGTTATCGCTATCTTGATGGGTAATGTATGGCATTATTTCACATTTGACCGCTTATTCTATTCTGTCATGCAAGAAAGTTTGGTATCCATGCAATACAGCAGTCAATTAAATAGATATGATTGGGATACTGTCGGTCAAGTTCTGGGAGCTTCGTTTGATTATGACCGAACGGTAACCATTGCAGTAAATCCGGCAGGGTTTATTCCCTTTTATGCACGAAGTAGAACAATTGACATGTTAGGGTTAAACGATCGCTGGATCGCAGAAAATGGTGTTCCTTATCTCAATCTGGCAGCCCATGAGCAAATCAGTACCTTTGATTATCTACTTGAACAAAATGTTAATGTTCTGATCGATCAACCTAAACTGATTCCAAATACAACTGAACAGGTGTATTCGACAGATGATTTAGGTCTTTTCCATGTGGAGATTACACCAGAAACTTTACCGCAGGATGCTGTTTATCTTGTGATACCAATTAATAGGACCCATGATTTGCTCACACTCTATCTAAATCCACATCCAACAGTTGATCGTGCTATAGAAGAATTCGGTTGGCAGACTTATCCCATAAATCCATCGTAAGCAAAATCAACGATTGGTTCAACGATATGCCGCCGCTTTTCGTTGAGCGTCAATCGTCCCGCAGGTTTAATCGAGTCATGCGGAAAGATCAGTACAGCATTTGTCTCTAATCCCCATTGTTGCCATTCGCGCTTAGTTTCGAGTGTAATGAGGGGTTCAACATCATACGAAGTCATCCAGCCAAGTCGTTCAATATGAACGGCATACGTTGATAAATCACACAAAAAAGCGCCGTGCTCTCCGTTACTTTCAATCCGCACACTCATATGGGCAGGAGTATGCCCCGGTGTCACAACACCTGTTACACCGGATACTATTTCAGTGTCGCCATCCAATAGGCGCATCTGACCTGATTCAACTAATGGGACATAATTGGGTAGGATATACGTTGCCCGTGTGCGTTCATTCGGTTTGAGCGCATCTTCATATTCCCGGCGTTGCACAACATATTCAGCATTCGGGAATGCTGGCACAATGTCACCAGAGGCATCAATTCGATGATTCCCAGTACAATGATCACTATGCAAATGTGTATCAATCACAATATCAATGTCATCCGCAGACAATCCAAGTTCTGCAAGTCCTTTATGTGTTCCATCGGTATAGGTCATATTGTAGCGTTTCTGTATTTCGTCACTTAACATGTTGCCGAAACCAGTATCTACAATAATATTTTTACCATTAGCCTGAATCAGCAAATTATGTGTTGCCATTGGCACTAGATGACGCTCATCAGGGTCGACATACCGTGACCATAAAACACGTGGGACAAGTCCGAATGGTCCACCGGGGTCACTCCATGTCTCTGCATCGTTGAACACATATACTTTGATGTCACCAATTGTTATCATCATTACACTACCATTTCATGATTCGACCCATTCGTTCATGGGGTCTAAGCCGATAAAGTCTATCGAATAACAACACAGTCGTTATCAACAACACCGCATTGTATTGTCCTAGATTTCCCTCTGTATACCCTGTCATTAGCACATACACCCACACAGCCAGACTAGCGACTAATGCCAACAAAAGTCGGCGCGGGAAAAGCGCAATAAACGGCAAGATAATCACAAGATCATAATCATTCAACAGGGGATTCGCAAAACAAAATACAAGTACCCAATCATAAACAGTCAATGTTTTACGCCGCCAATATAACACGCCGAGCAATAGAATTGCGGTTAACCCACAAAATCCCCAGACAATTGCTTGATTCATAACCCCCGGATCCATACCAACGACACGGCTAACATCTAATCCTAGAATCCGAACAGGCACAATAGCTATACTACCCAGGCTAATAGGCTCAAATCCACGTCCGCTCGGCAACCACTCGATTAACCAAGTCGGTCGCATGATAAACCCGGGAATAAATACAACAAACCATGTCAGGGTTGCTGTCATCCAAAAACCGATGTAACGATAACCACGATACAGCAACCAAACCACCCCAAGCCCTGCGATATGTGGTTTGAATACCATGCCAATCAGTAAAAATCCGTACCACCATTTTAGAGGTTTGCCCTGCTCAACCACAAACACAATCAGGGCATAAATCGGGATAATCAGCCATGTACTCTGACCAAGAATAATCAAAACAATAAACGGCGGAAAAACGAGCACTGCCGACCGCCGACCGGCCAACCCTAGTACCATAAAAAATGGGATAATTAGCCAGACAAAACTAAGAACAGGGGCTACTTGTTGATATAAGAGGCAAAATGTCGTATAGAACGTCGCTGGATAGAGATGGGGCCAACCGAATTCAAATGAATCTTGTCCAAAACAAAACTGTTGAGAACTACTCATCAAATGTAAGTAGTCATAAGGGGGTAAGCCTCGAATCAATTCACCAATTCCCCAATATGCCAATACAACAGCTAACCCCAACACAATCAAAAGGGTATTGATAGCAAAATACCCCTTAGGCATAAGCGGTTCAGGAGCAATATCAGTATTTTTCTTCATGGCTTAAGCTTCGGATAACCAAGTCTGGAATTGACTCACAAGTTTCTTGCGTTCTTCATCAGGTAAAAAGGAGGCACGCGCCCCTCTTATAATACTATCTCGGACCTCATCCATTGATAAATTCATATACTTAACAGCGTTATAAATTTCATCAGTGAGGTTAATGTTACAGATAATCGGATCATCTGTATTGATTGTAATCAGTAGTTGCCGCTGCATCAAATCACGTATTGGATGTTCACCTAGAGAAGAGACAATACCACTCAGTACATTGCTACTTGGGCATACTTCTAAGACAATTTCGCGTTCGACGAGGATATTTACAATGGCATCATCTTCTAATACCCGTACACCATGCCCAACACGATCTGCCTTCAACATCCCGACAGCATCCCATACACTATTTGCACCATTCCATTCGCCGGCATGAATTGTTACGCCTAAACCCTCTTCTTTTGCCTCGCGGAAAATCTCACGGAATGGCAATGCAGAGCGTTCTTCGTTACCAGCGAGATCAAGACCAACAATACCAAGTTTTTTGTTATCAACTGCCGCCCGCAACACTCGCTCACCAAATTGAACAGATTCGTGTCGGTTCATTGACGCAATTAAACGCACCGTAATATCACAGTCTCTGGCAGCTTCTTGTGTTGTTTCACACACTAGTTTGACAACTTGTTGTACTTCCGATTGCAAGATATTGCACAATGCCTTTGGTGTGAATCGTAACTCCATATATTGGACATTGTCAGCAGCTGCATCTTCAACTATCTCGCGCGTGATGCGTTTAATGACATCTGGTGAACGGTAAAATTGGCGCAACATAGCAAATTTACCGAGAAAGTGCTGCATAGAATGTGGCTCGTCCGGCATTATTTGCACAAACGGGCGCAAGGTTTCTACCTCATATTCCGGCATTTCTATACCGTATTCCAGCGCAACATCGAGCAAAGTCTCTAAACGCATGGATGCTTCCCAATGTCGATGTAATTCGACCTTCGGTAAGTCCTTTAACTTTTGATATGTAGCGTCCATGCTCAGCTATGATCCTATTCTTAACCAGTAAATATATCCGACAGGTATTTTGCCTCTAATCCCGTTCTGCCAGTAGCCAGCTCCAATAATGCCAAGCTACAACAACCGAAATTGTAATCCCAAGTGTCGGTAGTCCCTTTATTAATAATACCCAGAGTACATCTTGTTGCAACTGTTGAAGACCATCCACACCTCGTACTAACAAAGCAAATTGAATACCTACACTTATCCATAGTAATAAAGCGGATACATAAAGCCAAATATAATGTTGTCGCGCATGCGTCACCTGGCCAAGCCGATTACTAAGCCGTGCCAGCAAAACCATCACAATGCCCAGAGACACCTGACCGAACAAACTCAAAACAGACGTAACATCAGTTAGCATAAAAATCTCACTTTAATTTCGGTTTGCTTGATTCTTGGAGCGCATCATTTTGCGGTAGAGTTGAGCCGTGATAACCAATAATAGTATGCCTCCTACAAATGATAGGACATCCGCAATCATATCACCTGAAACACGATGCAAACTTGTGTAGCGGACAGTTGAAATACCGAATATGATAATTACAACGCCAAAGAGGACATAACGTGTTTGTTCACCTGAAAACTTTTGGAAAAAGCGTGCAATGAGGAGAAGGAAAAATAAGAGGGCAGCAATGGCAAACCAACTAAATAATGATAAAAACTGTGACAATGCAAGGTTATCCACTGCTGTATATCCAGATTAAGTGCTAGTCAATTCGCTTTATATCCTATGCCATGAATAACATGATGGATCGCTTTCACACGGAAGTTACGATCAAAACAAGCAGATACAAAATCACGAATTAAAGCACGTGTTTCTATATGATTTGTAAATTGATAAATCTTCATACCATTTTGTTCATTCACGAGCAACACATCGGCTTTTACCAATCCGTCAAGCTCACGTATGATTGTTTTGGTATCTCTACCAATATATCCAGCTATATTCTCAGCAGTGTCCTGTATGTGGGGGTTATCATGAAAAAACCGGATTAAGTCCCACTTGATAAAGGAATTGACCTTTTTCTCGATAAAGGCTTGCCACTCTGGGGTCATATTCACCGATGGGGATGGCTGGCTCTGTACCATTCAACTTTCTCCTGTTGGAACTCAAGGCGTACGTTTAACAGAAATTTATTCTATTAATAACAAAAAACCTAAACATTGACTAGTTCTTGCGTGGTTGCTTCATGTGAATCTAGTTATACTGCACAAAATCACTGATTAAGTTGGGACAGCATTGTATTTAGTTTTTGTTATTCCCCCCAAGTTAGGATGAAAGACGGAAATAAGCTCCGTCTTATCGAGATATTTTATACATTATACAACATATTAGGCTTCTTGCCATTTGTTAGATTGCTGATCTTCACGCATATGGCAGTGCTTATATTTCTTACCACTACCGCACCAACATGCCTCGTTACGCTTTGGACGTTTTTTATTTTTCCGGACAGTCTGTTGTTTTGGTGCTTTTCCATTGCCCGCTGCCATATCAGGGCGATATTCACGGGTTCGACGCTGTGTTTGCGGATTTTGTACAACAGCAGGTTGAACAAGGAAAATATTACGCGATGCAATACGACGATAGGTATCTTCAATATTACGGAACATCTGGAAACCAGCCCGTTGATATTCAACAAGTGGGTCGCGTTGTGCAATTGCATTCAACCCGATACCCTCGCGGAGAATATCAAGGTCCGTCAGATGCCGTTGCCAATAATGGTCAAGCGAACGAATCACTGTTTGGCGTTCAGCAATTTCCATCAGTCCTTCACGCGCTTCTTCCAAGAGTGTTTTCTTCTCAGCCATCATCTTTTCAGCGTGATCATACATCTGTTCAACAAGGTCTTCTATTTCGATAACATCAAGTGTATCTGCTGTGATGTCTTCGGGAATAGGAAGCCCGGCACTGACCAATTGTTGATACATCACTTCTGATTCAAGATAATTACCAGATTCATCTGTTGTGAAAACTTCATCAACGACGTGTTCAATCTGTTCCCGAATCATCTCCATATAATCTGTATGGATTTCTTGAGCATCTTTCTTTAGCCAATCAAGCCGTTGACTGTAGATGATTTCGCGCTGACGATTGACAACATCGTCATATTCAACCAATTTTTTACGAATATCAAAGTTATGCCCCTCGACGCGAATTTGGGCTTGCTCAATCGACTTACTAATCATACCGTGTTGAATTGGTTCATCTTCGGCAAAACCAGCAGTCTGCATCAATCGTTTGACGTTATCATTAGCAAAGCGCTTCATCAGATCATCATCAAGGCTGAGGTAGAACCGTGACTCACCGGGGTCACCTTGACGACCCGAACGCCCACGCAACTGGTTGTCAATACGACGCGCATCATGACGTTCTGTACCCATAACAAAAAGGCCACCCGCTTCAAGCACGATTTCACGATCGCGTTCGACTTGTGCTTGTGCTTCGCTTAATGCTTTTTCCCATTGTTCTTTTGTAGCTTCAGTGAGATCTATACCTTGCCGACGCAACGTTTGACGTGCCAAACCATCAGGATTACCACCCAATAGAATATCAACACCACGCCCCGCCATATTGGTTGCAATTGTTACTGCACCCGGACGACCAGCTTGTGTAATAACTTCTGCCTCACGCTCATGTTGCTTTGCGTTCAATACATCATGCTTGATGTTGGCTTTAGTCAAATATTTACCAAGTCGCTCAGAGGTTTCAACTGCAACTGTACCGACCAATACAGGTTGGTTTTTCTCATTACGCCGTCTGATCTCATCAACGATCGCACTCCACTTAGCTGTTTCGTTCACATAAATCAAATCATCAACATCAGCGCGGATCACAGGTCGATGCGTTGGAATTGGAATAACATCAAGTCCGTATGTCTTTTCGAACTCTTCCGCTTCAGTCAGAGCTGTACCCGTCATACCTGCTAATTTTTCGTACATACGGAAGAAGTTTTGGAATGTAATTGTCGCCATGGTGATATTTTCACGACGAATTTCGACACCCTCTTTTGCTTCAATCGCTTGATGCAACCCTTCCGAGAAACGACGACCTGGCATCGGACGGCCGGTGAAGTCATCAACGATCACAACTTCACTATTTTGTACGATATAGGCTTTGTCACGTTCATAGAGAGCATGAGCACGCAGGCAGTTATCAAGGTAGGGTAACATCTCGGAATTAGCGGGATTATACAATTGCTCAATACCGAGGGTTTCTTCCACTTTTTCGACACCCTGTTCGGTCAAATATGCAATACGATCTTTAATATCCACAACATAATCGCCATCGGGTTCTTCATCTTCAACACTCTGTTCGGAGCTGATTTTGAACTTCTTTACGATTGCCGCAAATTGGCGATAATAATCAGAGGGTTGATCCGAAGGGCCAGAAATAATCAATGGTGTACGGGATTCATCAATGAGGATACTATCGACCTCATCCACAATGGCATAGTGCAATTCACGCTGTACCAATCGCTGCGGTGTCATTGCCATATTATCACGCAGATAATCGAACCCGAATTCGTTATTCGTCCCATATGTAATATCAGCATGATAGGCTTCACGACGTGTAATCGGGCGCAAGTTCTGATACCGTGCATCATCAGAAATGTACTCAGGGTCAAACATAAACGAGCCACTATCAGGCTGACCACCAGTGTTTTGAATTACAGCAGCAGATAATCCGAGGAAAGTATAGACTGCCCCCATTGTTTGTAGACCATGTTTACTCAGGTAATCGTTCGGTGTAACGAGGTGTGCTCCAAGACCACTCAAGGAATTAAGATAAAGTGCAAGTGTCGCAACGAGTGTCTTACCTTCACCTGTCTTCTGTTCACCGATCTTGCCTTCGTGTAACACCATACCGCCAATTAATTGGACATCATAATGGCGTAGCGTTGTTGTACGAACAGATGCTTCACGGACGACAGCAAACGCTTCCGGCAAAATGTCATCTTCAGTTTCGCCATTGGCAAGGCGATCTCTAAATTCTTGTGTTTTAGCTTTGAGCTGTTCATCACTCAACTTCTGCATCTCAGGCTCAAGTGCATTTATCTCTTCAACAGTTTCCCGATAGACAGAAATTGCACGCTCCATCGGGTCACCAAATATTGTCTTTACGATGTTACGAAACATAAAACCTCACATTATCTCAGCTTACGTCGCTGTCTGCGATTATATCACATAGATGTAGGCAGTTCGTAAGAACATACGTCAGCTATGATAGAATCACATTAATGATTATTCGTTACAAACCACTACAAAGTTGCAAAATAAGGACTAAATTATGCAGTATACACGCTTGGGTCGTACAGGGTTAAAGGTCAGTCGTCTTTGCTTAGGTACAATGAACTTTGGTGCGAGTGCTGATGAAACAAACGCATTCAATATACTTGACCGTGCCATTAATGGTGGCATTAACTTTATTGACACCGCCAATATCTACTCAAGTTGGGTAGATGGACATGTTGGTGGCGAGTCCGAAATTGTGATTGGCAACTGGCTCAAAACTAAAAATCGCCGTGAAATCATCGTCGCGACTAAAGTCCGTGGAACGATGTGGCAAGGAGCAAACGGTGAAGGACTGAGTCGTCATCATATCATCCATGCAGTCGAGGATAGCCTCAAACGCTTACAGACAGATTACATCGACCTGTATCAAACACATTGGTACGACGAAAACACACCAATGGAAGAAACATTATCAGCGTTAGATTCATTGGTACAGTCTGGTAAAGTTCGTTACATTGGTGCAAGCAACCATCAGGCATGGCGATTAATGAAATCAATGTGGGTCAGTGATATCAACAATTTTGTTCGTTATGAATCATTGCAACCACATTATAGTTTATTTAATCGTAAAGAATATGAACAAGAACTTGCAGATGTCTGTGCCGACCAACACATTGCTGTCATCCCTTACAGTCCATTAGCTGCCGGATTCGCCACTGGCAAATATACTCGAGAAAACAAATCGCCGGATAATAGTCGTGCAGGTGGAGGTCTTATTCAACGCCTGATAAACGATGAAAATGCCTACATTGCGCTCGATGTAATGACAGAAATCTCCAAAGCTCATCAAGTTACTATTGCTCAGGTTGCGCTTGCATGGATGTTATCCAAGCCAACAATTACAGCACCAATTATTGGTGCACGAACAGTTGAACAATTAGATGGGACAATTGGTTCGGTTAATGTAGAACTAACGGGAAATGAAATAGAGCGTTTAGATGCAGCTACAGCAATGTTCTAGATGAACGGACGTAACTTCTGAAGTAAGATGTCCTTGCCAAAGGGTTTATTGAAGTAATCGGCACAACCTATTTGTATAGCTGAACTAAGGTCGGCAACAGCAGAAAATGCAATGATCGGGATATGCTGTGTAGAAGGATCAGATATTAATTGCTGCACAGCATCCATACCCGTCCATGTTTCGGAAGGCATCACCCAATCCATCAATATAATATCGGGTTGAAATTGTTTCGCAGACTGAACGGCTTCTATGCCTGAATGCGCAGCAAGGCAATCCAACCCCAATTGCCCGATAAGGATACACATTACTTCAGTTTGTGATGGCTTATCATCTACCACCAAGACAGTTGACATAACACTCCAGCATTTTTATTACAAATATACATTGATTATAAATTAATTTACATTAAGATACAATCAACTTGTACTATTGTACTAGAGCTATCTAGGCATCATCAACTATCCAAGTGGCTAGTTATGACCTAGCCACCCGCAATATAAATTGTTTTTAAAGGCCTGTTTTACTATGTAATCGGTTGATAACATTGGTGATTGGGCGACGGAAGATAACAAATGTAAAGAAAACAATACCAACCGCCACAAAGAAGAACAACAATACATCTTGGTTTTGCGATGCTTCAGAACCGACCCGTACAAATATATAGGTCGGCAACAATCCCCCGATGAACGATACAACAACATAGACGGAAAAACGAATACGGCTGAAACCAACAGCATAGCTGATAAAATCATAAACTGAAAACAGAAAGACCCGCGCTACTAGTAACGACTTCCAATCATCAAGGAAACGTTCATAGAATTCATCAACACGTTTCATCGCGCCTTTGCCGACAAACTTTTCAACCAGTTTACGCCCAAAGTGACGTGCAATCATAAAGTTGACACAGCCACCAATTAATTCACCCAAGACTGAATAAAATGTACCCGCTTCTACGCCAAACAAGATACCTGATGCAAATTGTATGGGGCCAGCCGACAGTGGTGCAAATGTAAAGGTCAATGCTTTAATGGCAATAAAAATAAGTGGACCCAGTGCACCTGCATCTGCAATTGTCTGCTGTAAATTATCAATACCGATCGCTTGTACAATAGCATATAGTGCAGTCAGTAATGCTAGAAAACCAACGCCGCCTAGCAATAAACTGCGTGTAGAAATTTCCCCTGTACCCTCACCTAGTTGCGTATCTTTTTCCTCGTCATCTGTTGCCAGTTCTGATTCTGAAAGATTATCGTCATTATTCATCAAAGAGTTCACCCACGCTACGCCCTTCATGTGCGCGTAAGATCACTTCACCAAGCAACGGCGCGATTGATAACACCGTCATATTGGGGAGTTTACGATTATTGGGTAATGGTAATGTATTGGTGAAAATAATCTCGCGTAGTTCGAGCTTAGCAAGTCGTTTATAAGCTTCTGGCGAGAAGAATGGATGGGTAAAGGCAAACGATACATCCTTTGCACCATAATCACGCACGACATTCACAGCATTAACGATACTACCTGCTGTATTTACTTCATCATCAACTAGCAAGACATTCTTATCTTTTACATCACCAATCAATGATAAGGCTCTTGGACTTTCGGCATTATCTACGCGACGTTTTTCAACAAAAGCTAGGGGTACACCAAGTTTCTCTGCCCAGTTACGCCCTTGCTTAGCAAACCCTAAATCAGTCGCAACAACAACAAGATTCTCTAAGTCACCGTCATTTAACTGTGATTTGACGTAATCACTTAATAAGTGAAATGCAGTTAACGCATCACCCGGAATATTGAAAAATCCTTGAATTTGACCGGAATGCAAATCCACCGTGATGTAACGATCAACACCAGCTGTCTCCATAATATTGGCAACAAGTCGTGCCGTAATCGGTACACGAGGTTGATCTTTTTTATCCGAGCGTGTGTAACTCATATACGGAACAACCAGATTAATACGCCATGCAGAATCACGCTTGAGCGCATCAATCATAATCAGCATTTCCATAAAGTTATCATGCACAGGAGATGCCATTGTTTGCACTAGATACACATCTTTCCCACGCACACTCTCTTCTAATTTGATGAAGATATTTTCGTTCGAAAATACATCGCGAGAATATGCACCAGGTTGAATTGAATAAGGCGATACTTTACAAATGTAATCGGCAATTTCTTTACCAAGACCCTGTGAAGCGCTTCCACAGAACAGTTTCATCGAGCCAAACCGCATCGTTGACGACATAACCTCTTCTTCTACTTTTGAATTGTTATGAGTATTTTTTGCACCGGGGACTTTTTCCACAATGACCTCACATCTGTGAAATAATTTGGTGTTATTCTTGTGACTGTATGAAATCAATTTCAGCTAGCAATTTATCGACCCCCTGCTGAGGTTCAATCTCATACTTTGCCATACGATTGATGATACCAGCTATCCGATTGTCATCAATGGTTGCTACGAAACGTTTAAATAAACTCACCTGTAATCGCTGATAAAATTCATCACTTAAGTTTTGAGTGCGTACCTGTGTCAGAACATTATGATCCGACAAGTAAGCACGATGGTCATGAATAGACGCAACAAGTTGATCTATACCGCTTTTTGTTTTTGTTGATGTCTCTACAATGGGTGGAATCCACATGATTTCTATATCATCATGGTGTTTGGTCGGATGTCCTAATTCTAACATTGCATTTAAAGCACGTTTCGTTTTTTCAGCACCAGCCAAATCACACTTATTTACAACCAGTATATCAGCCGTTTCCAATATCCCAGCTTTAATCGCTTGTACATCATCCCCTAGATTAGGAGCTTCTACAACAAGTGTTGTGTGTGCCAAGCGCACAATATCAACTTCACTTTGTCCTGCGCCAACCGTCTCAATTAGCACAATATCATAACCTGCGGCAGACAATACCCGTGCCATATCTTGGGTAGCAATCGCCAACCCGCCTAGGTTTCCACGTGTTGCCATACTACGGATGTATACGCCTTTATCACCTGATAGGTCGCGCATCCGTATCCGATCGCCTAAAATTGCCCCACCGGAAAACGGGCTGGTCGGGTCAACTGCAATTACAGCTACAGTCTGGTCTTGCATGCGCAACTGCTTGACCAATGCAGTTACTAGAGAGCTTTTACCAGTGCCGGGTGCCCCTGTAACACCAATAATATGACTATTACCGGAATGCTGATAAAGCTCGGTTAATTCAGCTTGCACGAGCTCGCGTCGATTTTCTACAGATGTCAGAAAACGCGATAAAGCCCGTCGATTCCCATCGAGAATGTCCTGTACAATCAAGCATCACCGTCTTTTCGTTTAACAATATCCCGAATTTCGGTGATAATGTTATCAAGACTTGTGCCCGGTCCAAATATTGCATAAACACCACTTGTAAGTAATTCAGCTTTATCGCCATCAGGAATAATGCCACCCACTACAATTGGTATATCAGACAAATCAGATCGATTCATTGCCTGACGTACCGCTGGTACTAAGGTCATATGAGACCCACTCAAAATACTCAAGCCAACGACATCAACATCTTCCTGCAATGCGGATTCTGCAATCATTTCCGGTGTCTGACGTAATCCCGTATAAATCACTTCCATACCAGAATCACGCAAGGCTCGGGCAATAACTTTCGCTCCGCGATCATGCCCGTCCAAGCCGGGTTTTGCAATTAGAACTTTGGGGGGTCTTGCAAACATATCATCCCTCCCGCTCCCGTATATTTGTAAATGTTTAACTATGTTCTACAAATTATAGTTTATATTTATAATTCTCGGTTAAAATGAATAGTATAGTAATGTGTAATTATCAACTTTGGCAAACCCAACACAAATCAAACCAAAACGCAATCTGTGGAAGTTTTGCCTTGTGATAGAATAATTCTATGGTTTGTGTGATATTTAGGTCGGGAACTCGGCATGAGCGTAACCTCCGCAACAAAAAATAATATTTCCGCAACTGGAAACGATGAAACAACCAAATCAACCAGTATGGTATGGTATCGTGTGACACTGGGGATTATTGGACTAACTGCCCTTGTAATGCTGGCATATCTATTTTTGGCATTAAATTGGCAATCGAATCCGTTTCTAGGCTTGTACACAACACACGGTGTCGTTGTCAATGCGGGTCGCCCAGCGGGCAACGTCATCTGGAATGGATTGGAAGTCGGCATACAACAAGGTGATGTCATCCGTGCGATCAACGGCAATACATTATCTGAAGATCCACTCGACTTTATCACCGCGCGTACAACACTTGCTGATACAATCAGTAATTTGGACATCGACGACGAGGTTGTCGTTACCGTTCAACGATCAGAAGCATCTAGTAGTCATGTATCCGCCTCAGAATGTAATGGTATCGTCAACGGGATAACAACCTGTGATTACACGGTTACCCTACAAGAATTCCCTTGGAGTGACTTTTTTGCATTCTTTGGATTACCATTTATCACAGGTTTAGTTGTGTTTGGTGTGGGTGTTGGTATTATATATCTGCGTCGTAACCAGAATATTGCCTTACTAGCAACCAATGTATGTATGTTTACTGCGTTGCATACAATCGGCATTTTTGATGTCGGAACATCTCATATGCTCATTCCAGTCTGGTTGTTATCAACACTTTGGATCGGCGGATTATTAATCGTCTTCGGTCTCAAATTCCCTAACCGGTTACCTATCACTTATAAACAACCCTGGATTGTTTATGTGCCGATTATCGTTACAGCTCTGCTTTCAGCAACAGCACTCTACGCATATTTTGCACCAGAAACACCTGCTGGATCAAACATTGCCTTACAAGTTGTAAGCTTCTACCTCATTGGGACAATGGTAATCTTCGGTGCTATCATCATTGGTATCCAACGGCCAGCATCGATCACATTGGCTCGACGGGATCAAGCTAATACATTGCTTGTTGGTATTTCTCTAGTCATTGTTCCAGCCGCTCTGTATATCTTGTCACGTATTATTGGGTTGATGAACCCAGAAGCCGCACTTGGGATCAGCATAGAAGCGACAATGCCCTTCTACATCACATCATCATTAGCCATTGCCTATGCTATTTTACAATATCGGCAATTTAACACAGATAAAATCATCAGCCAGAGTATTACCTATAGCATCATGCTTGGGATTTTGGTTGTAGGGTATTTCTTGCTTGTTACCGGTTTAGCATTTGCAACTCAAGACGCAATCAGTGCCAATAACCCGATTCTCATTGCAGTGACCATGTTCGGTATGGTGATGTTCTTCTCACCTTTACGCAACTCGTTACAACAGCAAATTGATAATATTTACTACAAGACACGATATAACTATCAACAAAGTGTAGAGCGTTTCAACCAAAAGCTAACATCCTTGGTGAACTTTAATGACATCATCGGGGAATTTGAAGAGGTTCTAAAAGAATCTATTGCTCCTAGTTCATTATTCATCTTCCTACCACGGTATGAGACAGGGGACTATGAGGCATTTGGGACAGGAGAAACACCCACAGATATTCGCTTCAGCCCAGCAAGTGGGGTTGTAAAGTTACTGGAACATACCGAAGGATTACTCATTCTTGAACAGGGTAAACCTCTTCCTAAAGAATTATTGGTCGATCAATCACGGCTCAATATACTTAACCCAGCGATTTTAGCAGGCTTATCAGGTAGTGGACAGCTCAATGGTTTTGTATCTATTGGTCTGCCACAATCGACAGTCGGTGATTATAGTTTCGAAGAAACACGCTTCCTTAACAATCTCATTTCGCAATTGGCTATCGCTATTGAACGTGCCCAAGTGATTGATTCACTGCAACGTGAATTGAAGAAACTTGATGTTCTCAGCCAAGTTGGTCAAGCCGTCAACTTTACCATTCAGTTTGACGATCTACTTGAGTTGATCTATGCACAAACCTATCGACTCATTGATACAACCAACTTTTACATTACATTACATGATGCCAATGCAAATCAGATGTATTATGCGTTTTTCCTAGAAAATAATGACCGTCTAAATGATAAAGAAAATGTTCGGTGGTCGTCTCAAGATGATCTGATTCATTACGTTTTCAACGAATCGCAATCTATGAACATTCCTGATTATGGTCAGCAAATGGCAAAACGAAACGCCAAAATGTCTTTAGAGACACCTCACCTCAAAGCATGGATGGCTGTTCCGCTTGTTTCTGGTACACGTAAATTAGGTGTGCTTGCGGTCGGTAAAACAAAACTGGGTGAAATTTATACCGACGAGCAATTCAAGATTCTGGATGATATTGGCGCACTTGCGGCATCTTCGCTCGATCGTCTACGCCTCTTTAATGAGACCAATATGCGCGCGCGTCAGCTCCAAGCACTCAATGATATTAGTCGTCAGTTATCGGCATCTGAACTTGATGTTGATGGGTTGCTCGAAGTCATTATGTCGAGTGCTGTAGAAATTCTAAACACAGAAGCAGGATCACTCCTGCTCGTACCCGAAGATAATGAGAACGAACTCGAATTCAAAGTTGTCGTCGGTGGTAGTGGCGATGAACTTATCGGATCGCGCCTTGAAAAAGGTCAAGGCGTTGTTGGACAAGTCGCCCAAACCGCTTTACCAGTAATTGAAAATGATGTCGCCCACAGCAAACAACACAAAGATGTTGATAAAGATTTCTCAACGCAATCCCTACTCGCTGTTCCGCTCATCGCTAAGGAACGTGTCATTGGTGTGCTCGAGGTCATTAACAAAGTCGATAAAACATTATTTGTTCAGGATGATGTGGATCTTCTTTCAACATTTGCTGGGCAAGCGGGTGTTGCTATCGAAAATGCGCGACTCTTCGAAATGACCGATCAACAGCTAGCACAACGTGTTGCTGAGCTTGAAATCTTAGAAAATATTGATAGCCAGTTGAACCGTACCCAGGACCTCAGCCAGGTCGCAAGAATCACTGTTCGTGCGGCGATGGACAACACTAATGCACAAGCGGGTGCACTTGGTATTGTTCAAGGCAATCCAGCTTACTTACAAATTGTGGCATTTGAAGGCTATGAAGAAGAAGATTATCCGGCTGGTGCAAATGGCTTACAATGGTCACTTGAACGTGGTGTTTTGCAACGTGTGATGCGTTCACGTCAGGCTGATATTGTTTACGATACCAGCATTGACCCTGATTATGAGACATCACTACGCGGTAGTATCAGTCAGATTACAGTTCCAATGCTCTCTGCTGACGAAATCAATGCGATTCTAATCCTAGAAACAAACGAGTCTCCGCCCTTTAATCTCGGGCAGTGGGCATTTAGTCAGCGTCTAGCCGAACATGCTAGCATTGCGATTGCAAACGCTCAACTCTATGCAGAGCTCACCCGTGCCAACGAATCTAAATCCGAATTTATGGGCTTTGCAGCGCATGAGCTGAAGAATCCATTGACATCCATCATCGGTTACTCTGATTTGATGACTAAAGGCATTGGCACCAACGTCGATGAACAACAACTCGGATTTTGGAACATCATTAGTAGTAACGCTGGACGTATGGAAACGATCATCACCGATCTACGTGACTTCGCGCGTTTAGAAGCGGGTCAGCTTAATGTTGAACTTTCATCCATTGATTTACGTCCAATTATTCTAGAGTCTGTTCGATCACTACAAAAGCAATTTGATGATAAACAACAAAAAGTTCACATCGATTTGCCAGAAAACACGCCATATATCATGGCAGATGCAACACGTTTGACGCAGGTGATTATTAACATTCTGTCGAATGCAAGCAAATATAGCGAAGCTGATACGAATGTTCATATTACTGCAGAAGTCAAAGAGCGTTTCATGAATAAACGGGAACAAAACCTAGGTACGGTGCTTCATGTTTCGCTCAAAGATGAAGGTTTTGGTATGAGCCCTGAGGATCTGGCCCGTCTCTTTAATGAGAAATATTTCCGTAGCGAAAATCCAGTTGCCCATGCCCAACCCGGTACAGGTCTCGGTATGATGATTACCTACTCCATCATACAATTGCACAATGGCGAGATCTGGGTGGAAAGTGAACTCGGTGAAGGATCGACATTTAATATCGTGATACCACTCGCACCTGATGAACCAGAGACTGAACCAGAGGAACAGCTTCCAGCAACCGAACCAGCCTCTGATTAACTTAATACATCAACTCAGATATTCGAGAGTATGTCAAAATGGCATACTCTTTTTGATTTAGGAGAGGAAATGCAAAGTAAAGAAATAAAATTTAAGTATGGCATTCTATGGATAAATCCTAAACAAGAAGATTTTGAACGTTTTACGGAAGCGATAGATATAAATCGAGACAAGGCTGAACAGTATAATCATCTCCGCTTGCAAGTCATGATGCAGACAAGTCAATATGCTCATTTTGGTATTCTGGGTGCTACATTATACCCTCACGAAGACAATACACCTTTTGAGTTTCCACAATCATGTGACGATCTATATTTTGAAGATGACTATCCGATCAGCTTAATTCGGTCTTTGGAGGCTTCGCAATCCTGTCATCTTAAAGTGGATGGTAAACTTACATTTGATTACCGCGCCTACTCAACAACCGACTCATCCGCATTTATTTTTAGTGTTATGGCACATTGTCTTGTTCATTACTTCGTACTACCAGTTGACAGATTAACACCTGATTTGTTAAAAATCATTTTCGACGAAAAATACAAACAGCTCACTATATCTGATCGATAATGGCTAAAATCTAGCACCAAAACAAAAAACGCCCATCTGCATTAGATGAGCGTTTTTGTGTGTCAATGTTTTTGGTCGGCTTAGATATGGGATTCAATCTTACCAACAATTTTGTTCTTTGGTTTGAAGCCAGTGATACGTTCAACTGCTTCGCCACCTTTGAACAGAATCAAGGTTGGAATACCCATGATGCCGTAGTTCATCAAGATTTCTTGGTTTGCGTCAGCATCAACTTTTGCAACACGCAATTTGCCTTCATATTCGTCAGCAATTTCGTCAACGATTGGCGCAATCATCTTACAAGGACCACACCATTCTGCCCAGAAGTCAACCAAAACTGGTGTATCGCTATCTAGTACTTCTGTTTGGAATTCTTCTTTATTGACATCGAATGTTTTTAAGCCCATTACTATCTCCTCTAAGATTATCGAATTGTAGGGACTCAATTATCATGGTCCCATGCTATGTTTTTCAGTCACGTGTTATTAGGACGCGATCATCTATTTACATCTTACGACGAATTTTCGTTTGACGCACCGTTTTGCTCATGCTAGCATTCAATCACTTATCATAAACTTATTTTACTGGTAGCAATTATGAGCGAGAGCACACAACTCCCAGACTTAACCAACCGACAGGAAGACATCCTGACCTGCATTGTCCAAGCCTATTCGGATAAACCTGAGCCAATCAGCTCTAAGTATCTTGTTGATACCTTCGATTTAAACATTAGCTCAGCGACAGTTCGCAACGAAATGTCTCAACTAGAAGAGATGGGATATATTGTCGCCCCACATACATCGGCTGGACGTGTTCCAACTGCAAATGGATTTCGTTATTTTGTGCGTCGATTGATGGAGACGCGCAGTTTAACGATGGGTGAGCAAAATCACATTTCAGAACGTGTTGGTACATTACATTCCGGTATGGAGCAATGGATGCGACGTACGGCTACCCTACTCGCACGGACTGTCCAATCGGCTTCGATTGTCACACCACCGATTTCACAAACGAATACCTTTAAACACATCGAATTAATTTCAATACAAGGGCGATTGGTGCTGATGGTACTCGTTTTAAACAGTGGTAGTGTCCATCAACGGATGTTAACCCTCGCAGAAGCAGTTCCCCAACTGAAACTTGCAGAAGCCGCCAAACGCATCAATGAACTCTGTGCCGATTTTGATGCCCGTCAGGTCAGTCTGAAAAGTATTAATCTACCGATGCTTGAACGTGAAGTCGCTGAACTCGTTGCCGAGCTTATGGAATATGCAGACAATAACATCGTGCGTGTTATCTATAGAGATGGCATGAGTAAAATCATTGATAATTTTTCGGATGAACAGGGTGCACAGCAAGCCATCCGTGTCTTAGAGGAACATACCGTCCTTAATGCACTCGTAAATGAGCTAATGGAGTCCTTACCAGCCAAAAATCCAGACGATGTCAAAGGTGTGCAAGTTGTTATCGCCGGTGACGGGCGATATGATGATCTGAACCGCCTGAGTATGATCTTGGGGCGTTATGGTGAACCGGGGAAAATGAGTGGCGCCATCGGTGTATTAGGCCCAACC
Organism: Anaerolineales bacterium UBA6055; assembly: GCA_002428985.1. Lineage (GTDB taxonomy): Bacteria > Chloroflexota > Anaerolineae > Aggregatilineales > Phototrophicaceae > UBA6055. Next base: position 179,547 of record DIYL01000053.1, read on the forward strand.
CATATTAACTACGGTAGAGCCATTAGTACTGTACGTTATGTTTCAAGTTTGATGACGGATGTCCTCTCAAACTTGTATCAAGATAATTTAGAAGACGATGAGAATTCAGTCGCCGATATATAAAAAATATAAACGTTAATGCAAAACATGCATTTGCTAATATAATTCTATCAATCATGCGCTAAACTTCATGACAGTATATCATCTGCCGTATTAGCGCGCACCAGTATTAACTTTATCAAACACAGGAATCATATTATGAGTGACGTAAATAACACACCAGATGAACTTGAAAAAGACGCTGTTGTGGAAGGAAAAACTACGACAGAACCTGACGAAACTCAGGCTGCAGAAGCCAGTGCGACAGGCAATGATCAAGTAGCAGACATTCCAGAAGGTACAAACTTAATGCAAGCATTGATTGACGCACAAAAAGAAGCAGAAGCCAACAAAGATGGTTGGCAACGTGCCCGTGCTGAATTCACCAATTATAAGAAACGTGTCGAACGCGAAAAAACTGAAATGTTCCAGCGTGCATCGCTGGATACACTCAAGGCACTTCTACCCGTTATCGATGATTTTGACCGCGCTTTCGACAATATTCCGGACGAAATCAATGACAATCCGTGGATTAGTGGCGTTTCTATGATTCAGCGTAAATTCGACACATTACTCGAAAAATACGAGATTGAGCCAATTGATCCAACCGGTGAAATTTTCGACCCCAATTATCATGAAGCTGTCGGTACCGAAGACAGTGACGATGTAGAAAGTGGTCATGTTACTGTGACCTTACAAAAGGGGTATAAAGCAGGAGAATATGTTCTACGTCCGGCAATGGTAAAGGTTGCCAGCTAAATTCATTCTGTGGTTGTCTCCAAGGTAGGCAATCCATATCATAAGATCGACTAAGTACACATATCAGGAGAAAGAGCAATTATGGGACGAATTATCGGCATTGACCTTGGGACAACAAACTCGGTTGTTGCAGTGATGGAAGGTGGAGAACCTACAGTTATTCCATCATCAGAAGGTGGTAATCTAATTCCATCTGTGGTCGCAATTAATACAAAAACTGGTGAACGTTTGGTTGGGCGTGTGGCGCGTAATCAGGCAGTTGTTAATCCAGAAAACACCATCTTCTCTGTCAAACGCTTTATGGGACGCAAATTTACAGATGCAGAAGTAAAAGATGCAACGCGTCTTGTTCCATATGAAGTTAAACAAGCAGACAACGGTGATGTGCGTGTTCGTATGAATGATCGCGATTATAGTGCACCAGAAATTTCAGCAATGATTTTGCAGAAAATCAAAGCTGATGCTGAAGCATACCTTGGCGACACCGTAGACCGTGCAGTCATCACAGTACCAGCTTACTTTAACGATACCCAACGTAATGCGACCAAAGATGCAGGTAAAATCGCAGGTCTCGAAGTCTTACGTATTATCAACGAACCAACTGCATCCAGCTTATCCTATGGTTTTGGTGACCGTAACGAAGGTATTCTTGCAGTATACGATCTTGGTGGTGGTACATTCGATGTATCCATCCTTGAAGTTGCTGACGGTGTATTCGAAGTAAAATCCACCAATGGTGACACCTACCTCGGTGGTGACAACTTTGACGAAAAAATCATCAACTACATTGCTGATGAATTCAAACAAGAAAACGGCATTGACCTCCGTGGTGACCGTCAAGCACTGCAACGCCTGAAAGAAGCAGCGGAAAAAGCGAAGATTGAACTATCAGCAACGCTTAGTGCAGAAATCAACTTACCCTTCATCACAGCTGATGCAAGTGGGCCGAAGCACCTCAACATGACACTAACCCGTGCTAAGTTAGAAAGCCTTGTAGATGACCTTGTCCGCAAGTCTATCAACCCATGTAAAAAGGCTCTCGACGATGCAGGTCTTTCTACAAGTGATGTTGATGCAGTTTTGCTTGTTGGTGGTATGACCCGTATGCCAGCAATTCAAGAGGCAGTTAAAAGCTTCTTCGGCAAAGAACCAACCAAAGGTGTAAATCCTGATGAAGTGGTTGCCCTCGGCGCAGCGATTCAAGCAGCTGTATTGAGCGGTGACGAAACAGGTATTCTATTGTTGGATGTTACCCCATTGACACTCGGTGTCGAAACATTGGGTGGTGTATCAACTCCAATGATTGAACGTAACACAACTATTCCAACCAAGAAATCACAGGTTTATTCAACTGCGGCAGACAACCAAACACAGGTTGAAATTCACATTGTACAAGGTGAACGCCCAATGGCTGGCGATAACAAATCACTGGGTAAATTTATCCTTGATGGCATCCCACCTGCACCGCGTGGTGTTCCACAAGTGGAAGTTACCTTTGATATTGATGCAAACGGTATCTTGAACGTTGGTGCAAAAGACAAAGCAACAGGTAAAGAACAAACCATCACTATTACGGCAAGCAGTGGTCTATCCGATGACGAAGTCGATCAAATGGTACAAGAAGCAGAAAAATTCGCTAGCGAAGATGCTGAACGTAAAGAACAAGCTGAGGTTCTTAACCAAGCTGAAAGCACCATCTTCCAAGCTGAAAAGTTGATCGCCGATTACAAAGATAAATTGCCAGAAGATGCAGTTAAACAAACAGAAGAAAAAATCGAAGGTGTTCGTAAAGCACAAGCGGATAACAACATCGGCGAAATCAAAGCTGCAACCGAAGCACTAGCGCAACAATTACAATCGCTTGGTGCGCAAATGTATGAAGATACAGCACCACCAGCAGGTGCAGGTCCAGATGCAGCTAAAAAACCTGCAGACGATGATGAAGATGTCATCGATGCAGAGTTCACCGAAACCTAAATCGGCATAGCCCAAACTTGAAATTAACGCGGGGTGTAGGTATGCTATGCTCCGCAATTCACCATCAACACATAACACAATTTGTAAACATGAGACGATGACCACAGGAATTCATATATGCCAAGAGACTACTATGAAGTACTCGGTGTATCAAAGGGAGCCGATAGCAAAGAAGTAAAGAGCGCTTTCCGCAAACTCGCGCGTAAATATCATCCCGATGTAAGCCAAGAACCAGATGCTGAAGATAAATTCAAAGAAATCAATGAAGCCTACGAAGTTCTCTCGAATGATGAGAAACGTGCGCGGTATGATCGATTTGGTCATGCAGGTGTCAATGGTGCAGCAGGTGGCGGCTATGGCGCAAGTAGTGCCGCAGGATTTGGCTTTGAAGATATTTTTGACATCTTCAATAGCACATTTGGTGGAAACGCCCCGGGATCAGCTCGTCGTCGTACTCCTGGTGCTGGCAGTGATCGTCGTGTTGATGTGACAATCGACTTCGAAGAAGCAGTCTTTGGTATTGAAAAAGAAATTGAATTCCAACGTCTCGAAACTTGTGAAGTCTGTGACGGGTCTGGGGCGGAAGAGGGATCACATCCAACGACCTGTCCAACCTGCAGCGGTACAGGTGAAGTCCGCCAAGTCCAACAGACCTTCCTTGGGTCAATGGTGCGTGTCGCCACCTGTCCAAATTGTGGTGGTAAAGGCACGATCATTTCTAACCCATGTAATAACTGCGATGGATCTGGACGTAGACGACAAAAAACAGTGCTCAATGTGAAAATTCCAGCAGGTGTCCGCGAAGGCTTGCAAATTCAAGTCCGTGGCGAAGGCGATGCAGGTGAACGTCAAGCGCCAGCAGGTAATTTATATGTTGTTGTCCATGTTAAAGATCATCAATTCTTCAAACGCAAAGACAACGACATCATCCTCGACATTAGCATCAATATTGCGCAAGCGACACTCGGTGATAAAATCCGCGTGGATACTGTCGATGGTGCGGTTGAATTAACTGTCCCACCAGGAACACAAACTGGTAAAGTCTTCCGGTTGCGTGGAAAAGGTATTCCACGGTTGCGTAGCGATGGTAGCAATTCTGGTCGCGGTGATCAGTTGGTCTATGTTCAAGTTGAAACGCCAACTCAACTGAGTGAGGAGCAACGCGCCTTATTCGAGCAACTAGCCGACACATTTGGTAGCGAGATTACCCCACAACCCAGTGGACGTGGCTTCTTTGATAAAGTGATGGACTTCCTCGGTGGCGAAGCCAAGCCGTAAATCACACACTAAAACATGATAGAGTGAGTGCAACGGGCGGAGTCTAATCACTTCGCTCGTTTTGATTTTAGGTGACAACCACCACTTTCAACTTTCTACAATAAACTTTAAACTTACTTGATAGAACTAAAATGTGAAGCGAAAAATCAACATGACCAATTGGATTGAAGTCACAATGAAAGTCGATGGCGAAAGTGCCGAAGCCGTCGCTGAAGTCCTACAGCGCTATGGACATCAAGGTGTATCTGTCGAACAAGATGGTATCCAGCCCGATGTATGGGATGAAGATGAAGTACCACCTGCTGAAAATCTCATTGTCCGCGCTTACTTCCCAGATGATGACAAAACCGATAAAATCAAGAAACAACTCGAGACAGCACTTGGGCATATGCGGATGATGTATCCTATGCCAGATCCAGTTTATCGTCTCGTCAAAGAAGATGATTGGGCAGAAGCATGGAAAGCCCATTATCATCCTCTACGCGTTGGTAAACGCCTACTGATTCGTCCGTTATGGATTGATGTAGACCTCGCAGACGATGACATCGAAATCGCACTCGACCCCGGCATGGCATTTGGTACAGGCACACACCCGACCACCCAATTGTGCCTCGAAGCATTAGAAGACCTTCTCCAACCAACACAAGAGGTGCTCGACCTTGGTTGTGGTAGTGGTATCCTGTCCATTGCTTGTGCAAAGCTTGGGGCACGAAAAATCGTCGGACTTGATATTGATCAACTCGCAGTTGATGCCACTAAGGAAAACGCAGAATTTAATGAGGTTGCCGATAAGATCATAGTTGAGCAAGGTAGCCTTGAAAATGTGATTACCTCAGCGCGTCGCTATGATTTTGTTGTCGTCAATATTCTGGCGAAAATTATCCTTAAAATGACCGAACAAAACCTCGGCGATACAGTGCGTCCGGGCGGCACGGCGATCTTCAGCGGGATTATCGAGTCACAGGTCGAAGAAGTCGAAGCAGCATTACGCAAAACAGGGCTAGAACCATACGCTCAACGTCAGCAAGGCGATTGGATTCTGATCGAAGCCAAACATCCCACCGAGTAATATCAAATATCCGCATTATCGTTAGGGAAGAGGCATGCCTCTTCCCGACAATACATCTAACAAAAACTATAAACTAACGACAAAAACACCATGTACACTGCCACATTTACAATCTACGACGACCTAAACTTTTTCCTGTCACGAAAACAAAAGAATAAACCAATCACGCATCAATGGGATTGGAAAGCCTCGATTAAAGATATGATCGAATCGCTAGGTGTTCCGCATCCAGAGATTGATCTCTTACTCGTAAACGATGTGTCGGTTGATTTTGATTACATCATGCAAGATGGTGATGATGTGCATGTCTACCCCATGCCTTACTATCAAACGCATCCACACGATAATAAAATCCAACTCATTCCAGAAATTAACGACCGTTCCCGCTTTATTCTGGACACCCATCTCGGGCGACTCGCCAGTTATCTCCGGATGATGGGGTTCGATACACTCTATCGCAACGATTATCCAGATGATGAATTAGCCGAAGTCTCGAATGCTGAGGAGCGTATTCTACTCACGCGTGATGTCGGCTTACTTAAGCGTAGTTTGGTTGTACATGGGTATTATGTGCGCAACACCAACCCGCGCGAACGTCTTCATGAAATTACAGAGCGCTACAATCTCGCAGAACAAGTTGAGCCGTTTAAATTCTGTTTGCGCTGTAATGGTAATCTGCATGAGGTGGATAAGGCTGATATTATTGATCAACTGCCAGAGCGCACTGCCGAATTTTATGATGCATTCCACCAATGCGATAGCTGTGAGCAAATCTTCTGGAAAGGCTCACATTATGATCGCATGGAAAAACTACTAAATGAGGTATTAGAAAAATAAAGATAACCGCAAAGCGCACGAAGAACACAAAGGGTTTTCACCACTGAGTCACAAAGAATGTGTAAAGGCGACCCAGTGTGTTCATCCGATTATTAGATGGCTAGTCTAACAAATCACGCAATGGTTGGAGCAACTGAGGAAATGCTTTCGATGCCATATATGGCGTGCCGAGTGAGGTTGCATTACTCCAGTTGATGGCAAGAGTGTATAGTTCACTGAGTTCAACAACAAAATAAATGCCCTTCTCAGCAGAAACAACAGTCGAAGAAAACAAACTATGATTTATTTCTTCAGACACACGCTGAGATAATGCTTCAATAGCAGCAGTCATAACTGAAGCACGATCAATTTCCCATAATTCACCTGCATATCCTAGATTTAGTCCATCAGTTGTAAATAACCCTATCCACGATGCATTATCAGGGAGTTTCTCTAGAATAGTCTGCAATACTCTTTCAATCGCTGGATTCATATACAGATGCGCCTCAAGCTGCTGCATCGGTTTTGACTCAGCAACCTTCCGCAGAATGACGTTATACGCTTCTGTCATCGTGTCTTTGTCAATTGCTTCAAATGTCGGGATATGAATAAACCCTGCCAGCACATCATCACTTCCGCATTGTTGTAGATACTCAACTGCGCTATAGAAGATATTGTTACAAATATAGCCACCTGCATTATTTGAGCGTTCCACCGGAATATCTGCATTTTTCAAAGCATAGTGAAGTTTTGATACGGGTAATGTTGATGGCAGAAAATGCTCGATTGATTCATCGGAGTTAATCGGCATATCTTTCAGCAAGACACCACTATTGTCAGGGATTGTCGCTGTACGATTGTTCCGCGCCCAAAATTCCACGTTAATTTTTTGTCGTCCGGCCGCAACACCCGTCATGACCACAGCATCCGGTTGATGCTTGTCGATCAACTCACGGATACGCTGTCCACTGAGATCATACTCCACCGGAATAACCTCACAGATTAAGTCCACCTCCTCTATCGGATTAGACAACGTTGCAAATTCTTCAACGATTACCTGCGTCGGATTTTCTTTCACATCACCAAATGCTTCAAAGCCTGTTAGTAGGATTTTCATTCTGATTCCTTTAACGCCTGCTTGAGTCGTACAAAAAAATTCTGTAGTTCATCCCATTTCTGATATAGTTTTGGTATCGTCAAACCATTTGACCAAACAATGTAGATAACCAGTTCATCGTCCAAAACTAATTGATAAATTATACCTTTTTCATTATGTATCAAACTAGAAGTGTACAATTCATCATGTATCTCGTGGGCAATACGCTCACCAAGAGAAAGCGCTGCAGTAGACAACGCAGGAAGTCGATCTTCTTCATACCACTTTTCAATAGGAAACTTCCACACCCCATTTGCGAAGATTAATCCAGCCACGATTAAACCGTCAATAGAAATAATCTGGCAATGTTCAGGATGAAGCGGTATATAGTCGATGAGTCTAGTCAAAATCTGTTGATAACTTGGCATCAGATTTTATTGAAAGCCTCCTCTAAAGGTTTAAGACTTACCTGAACATCTTCCCATTGATTCATAACAGTCTTGAGTTCAATATCATTTGTCCAATCAATAAAGACAATAGCCTTGTCCCAAAGAGGTCTCAAATATATAACACCTTGACGTGATTCTATAAATAAATCGTTAAAAGGTCTTCCATGTATTTCTTTAGAAATACGATCTGTGAGCCTAAACATTGCATCTGTTAGTATCTGAGGTCTATGTAGTTCTTTTATGTGCACTGGTAATGTAGCTAATGTACCAACTTCAGCCAATTTCAACCCGTCATTTGACACCACCAGCATACTTGCCGGCTCCAGCGACATCTCAGAAAATACCTGCTCTAATAACTTCTGTAGGTTTGCTCGATCCACATCACTCATCAAGCACCCGCGTCACAAACATACCCCAACCCAAATATTCTCGGTCGTAGGTCAGGTAAATCCGGCGTTGGTGGTCAATCCATTCACGCAGTTCTTCGGCTTTCTCAAATTCAGGATTTCGACGTAAAAAGTGGTGTACCGTCATCCACTGCGTCGTGTAATAATCGTCCCACTCATCCTCATTCGAAATCAGCATTTCCAATAGCTCGACACCTGCCTCATCAAAACGGTCGAGGATACCCGCTAAATTCGGGATATAGTCCTTTTGAATACCGAGTTCACTACAGACAAGCGGGGTTGGTTCTTTTTTCCAGTAGACATCACCCACCAGCAAATATCCATCTTCAGGGTCTTTTAACGCCTCTTGCATCATCTTTAGCGTACCAACTAGCCCACCACCGATCCATGTCGCACCGATGCAACTGACAATGTCATATGCATGAAACGGCTGCACATAATCCTTCGCATCGCTTACATCAAAGTGAAGTTGTGACCACACCTTGAGTTCGTCAGATCGTTCCTTCGCTTCTTGGATGAAAGTCTCGCTGATGTCTACGCCTGTGCCTTTCATCCCATAATGCAACGCCCACTGACACAACATCTCACCCTTACCACATCCAAGGTCAAGCACACGGGTAAACTCATCAACATCGCAAATTTGCGCCAAGCGCATCACTTTTGCTAGTGACACTGGATTTTGGATGCGATGTTCGCTCTCTGCAATTTCATGAAACCATAAGTTCGTCATAAAACACCTCAATAACAAATAATATAGATAAGTATAGTGTTACGTCCATAATCACGCCAAATGCTCAGGTTTCCCCTAACTAAAATTCATAATTGTTCAGTATAATTTAAACTATTCAGAACAATCCAAATTAGGTAAACAGGACATTCTATGGCACATCTTACAGGTAGCGAACGTTCTCAATATGTACAAAATATGTTTGATCGGATTGCCGAGCGCTACAACATCATGAACCGTATCATGACAGGCGGGCAAGATATGAAGTGGCGACGCTTTGTCATCGAAAAAGCAGAGCTACCAACAAATGGCAAACTGCTTGATCTTGCAACCGGAACGGGTGACATCGCGTTCGAAGCACTTCGCAAAACACCATCAGCAGAAGTCGTTGGTGCAGATTTTGCTCTACAAATGATGCACGTTGGACAACGTCAACCACAATATGGTAGCCAAGTGGGTTGGGCAGGTGCAGACGCACTCTACTTACCATTCTCCGATGAATCATTCCATGCAGCGGTATCAGGCTATCTCGTCCGTAATGTCATCGACATCCCACAGTCATTAAGTGAACAACGCCGTATCTTAAAGCCCGGTGGGCGTATTGTTATCCTTGATACGTCACCGCCGCCAAACAACATACTCAAGCCATTCATCCTAATGCATTTAAAATATGGCATTCCATTGTTAGGTCGTTTGATCGCAGGTAAAGACGCCAGTGATGCGTATACCTACTTACCTGAATCGACACAATCATTCAAAACACCGGAAGAACTCGCCACACTCATCGAACAAGCTGGCTTTGAGGATGTATCATTTAAGACATTCATGTTCGGCACGATGGCTGTTCATTGGGGAACAAAGCCGAAGAACTAGAACAAGCTTAAAGCAAAAACGAGCCATTTTTATGACTCGTTTTTAGTGATTAGACTGAAACATGCGATTCTCTCCTTATGGTAGCATCGCCTGATTCAACGATAATGTATTAGCAATTACACTATGAGAAACTCATAGGCAAACTAACAGGCGAATTAAGGGCGCACGTTGTCTTTGTGACGGTATACGATGCGTCCACGGTTCATATCATATGGACTCATTTCAACTTTAACACGGTCGCCCAATAGAATGCGGATATAAAATTTACGCATCTTACCAGACAAATATGCTAATACTTGATGTCCATTTTCAAGTTCAACCATGAACTGTGTATTTGGCAACGCCTCAACAACAGTACCCTCTACTTCGATTTTTTCTTCTTTCTTAGCCATGTGTCTCCTTTGGCATTTGACTATACGACATTACTATTATAACGCAATAAGCCGCTGTACGCTATGATTGCATACAACGGTCTCATCTTACTTTATGTTAATCGACGCAAGAAACGAATTTAGCCCTTACGTTGACGACGGCGTGAGCGACGAATCGCTTTTTTCTTCTCAATACGACGTAATTCGCTTTTGGAAATGTGCCAGCGTTTACGACGAACTGTACTGAGAATGCCAGCATTTGTCACACGTTTACGAAAACGACGTAACAATTGCTCTTGACCTTCGCCCGGCTTAAGTTTAACTGAAGCCATGGTCAAATCACCACCTTTTTGTGTGATAAATTTACGATATACAGTTATTCCAATAACAACTGCGGTCTATCATTATACAGGGCAATCCTTGTTTTATCTACACTGGATCACCCTGTATCTATATTAGTTTATGCGTGTACTTCCGCTTGTTCTTCAGCTTCTGCCTGTGCTTCAGCTTCGGCAACAGCAGCAGCAATTTCTTCTTGCTGACGTTCTTCCCATTGCTCAAGTTCTGCATTGGTTACTTCGGTCAAGCTCAGACCCAAACGTTGTTTATCAGACTCGATGCTAATAATACGCATCAACAATTTCTGACCTTCATACAAGTGACGAATTGGATCTTCTTCTGGATTCTTGCTCATTTGGCTGACATGCAATAGCGCTTCGATACCAGGGTTGAGACTAATAAACGCACCAAATGGTTCAACGCGACTAATTGTACCTTCAACCAGTTGACCGATATGATACATTTCGTCAACCAATGCCCATGGGTTCGGTTGTAGGCGTTTGAGGCTTAAGCCAATCCGTTTACCTTGATCATCAAGGTGCAAGATATAAACTTCAACTTTATCGCCGATGTTAACCACTTCACTTGGGTGGCGGACACGGTGCCAAGCCAATTCTGAAATATGAACCAAACCATCAGCCCCACCAAGATCAACAAATGCACCAAAGTCACACAAACCGCTAACGACACCTTTGCGTGTACTACCTTCGCCCAATTCAGACAGTAAGGCTTCTTTACGTGCCGAGCGATTTTCTTGTTCTGCATCTCGTTGGCTAAAGACTAAGCGGCGGCGTTTGCGATTTACTTCAATCACTTTGACACCAATTTCTTCACCGACAAGTTTTTGTAGATAAGTCAGGCGATCATCCTCGTTCAAGCCACGTGGTAAATCAACAACATGACTCGCTGGAATAAATCCACGCAGATGACCAAATGGCATAATCAAACCACCTTTATTTGCATCGGTGATTTCGCCACGCCATACCTCTTCGGTATTCATGATAGCTTCTGCTTGTTTCCAGTCTTCATTTTGGCGTGCTTGTGAAGCAGATAGAACGAGGTTACCTTCTTTATCGTTCAAGCGAACAATTGCGACATCAATTTCTGTTTCCAATTCGAAGTCAAATGGACTCATGCCCATCCGTTCGATGTCATTGCGTGTTACGATACCATCTTGCTTCCAACCCACATCAACAATCAAACCTTGACTATCAATCGAAAGCACCGTACCGCTTACAATGTCACCACGTTCAATTTGGCTTCCCGCAAGGGATTCTTCTAGAAGTGCCGCAAAATCAAATTCCTCGGCAGACACGTCAATTACAGTATCTGTTTGCATAATTAATTAATCTCCCCGAACGTTTAGATTTGACCTCCGGCACTAGGCAAAATAAAACCCGGTGACCTCAACCCGTGGGCTGAACAACCGAGTTCGGATAGTATCTGTTCATAATCACAACACCATGCTTACAAACAATGTACCTGTACCGAAAATCGTTGGGGATTATACAGAGTCGGTTAATATTTGTCAACAAATCAACATAAAATAATCGAAAAATGCCTACAACTCGTGTAGGCACTTCTAATTAAAAAGATTTCGATTAACTTTATTCGTCAGAATCAGCCGATTCTTCCTGAGATTCTGGTGATTCAGTTGGTTCTTCGGAAGTCGTTTCTGAAGCCTCCTCGGAAGAAGCTTGTGGAGCAAGTGCAGCATTTTCGTCATCTTCGCCAGCCTCTGTTCCCCAACGCTGTGTAAAGCCAACACGGCGTTTTTCTGGCTCTAAGTGACTGATACGTAATGACAACTCATCACCTTTTTGCACATAGGAGTAGGGTTCTTTCAGTGAACCATCGCCCATTTCACTCAAGTGCAACAAACCTTCTAGTCCGTCATTTAAAGCAACAAATGCACCAAAATCAACAACATTTGTCACATGTCCGTCTACAAGTTGCCCTTCATGATACCGTTTTTGCGCATCATCCCATGGGTCATTCAGTAATCTTTTACGACTTAATGCAATACGATTAGTATCGCGATCAAGGCTCAGGACATAAACTTTAATCTCATCACCGATCGACAAAATATCACGTGGGTGATCAACACGATGCCAAGCAAGTTCGCTAACATGAATGAGACCATCTGCACCACCAATATTGACGAATGCACCGAAGTCTCGCAACCCTGTCACAACACCTTCAACAATATCGCTAACGTTTAGTTCTGCTAACAATTTAGCTTTACGTTGCGCACGCCATTCTTTTTGTGCTTCACGTTCACTAAAAATCAAACGACGGCGGTCTTGATCAACTTCAATTACTTTTACGCCGAGTGCTTTACCAATCAAGTCATTCATCGCATCTCTTCGTTCCATCGTTACACTTGCAGACACAAGATGCGAACTAGGGATAAAGCCTTCTAGGCGGTTCCAACGAACAAGAACACCACCTTTGTTATAACCACTGACTTTAACATCAACGGGGTCTTGTGATTTTAGTAATTCACGTGCTTTTTCCCAGTCATAACGTTGCATGCCCATGTTGATAGACACAATCAAGTTGTCATTCTGGTCACGAGGGTTGACAACATATACAGGTACATTTGCCCCTGCCTCTAAGCTATCACGGAAAGTATCGTCCATCCGCTCTAAATCTTGCAACGGCACAATTCCGTCCTGTTTTGCACCCAAATCGACAATGATCTCACGTTCAGCGACCTGTAAAATAATCGCCTCGCGGATTTCACCACGACGGGGTGGGGTGTACTCTTCAAAGGATGATGCTAACATCTCCTCGAAGTTTTCATCAAACATGGGGTTATTTTCTTCACTCATAAGGTTCAGCACGCCTCCTGCATAGGCAGGTTTTGTTTACGCCTCAACGCCTCACTGATGATAGCGTAATAATCAACAAACAAGAGCAAGTATGAATCAATTACCTTAGCTCTTTTACTTTATAGTACAGTTGTTAAACATTTCTTGCAGAGATTATTGCCTTTGAATTTATATATTACCCATTCAGATACAACAAAACAAAGCAAAATAGACATTTATAGAACCATTATAACCTAATCTCATTAGATTGGCATTATAGTCGGCTACCAATGTCTAAATATTTGCTAAGTAGAATTATTTCCTAACCAATTAAATATCGGGCTGTGCTTCTCCAAAACCCATGCCACGCAACCCACGATCAACCTCCCAGGGATATACAACATAAGCATCGGTAACATCCCCATAGAAGTCAGGTTTGATATTAGAAAATAGCGAACGATAAGGATTAAAGTGAAATACACAGTTGTAAGGTCGTCCGCCAGCAGAACTCACTCGCTCACGTACGGTAATACTCGTCCGCCCACTTCCCCAGACATCATCCACAATCAATGTTCGTCGTCCACGCATTAAAGCTGGGTCTGGAAATTGTAGAAATGTCGGCCAAGCCATCATACCGGATGCTTCGGTTGATGGAAAATCGACCGCGGCTGTTAACATATGCTGTATATCAAGGGCTTCGGCTAATAACCCACCCGGAATCACACCGCCGCGGGTAATCATCACCATTGCCCCAAATGAGCCCATTGCTTGAATTTGTGGGACAAGTGCATCAACTAATTTATCTACCTCGTCCCATGTAATGAGATCAGTTCGCCGAGGTCCTCTATCATCTGGACGCATCATGACACGTCATCCTTCTGGTTGCTTAAAAATTACAAAAAGTAGACATTCATTATACAGAATTTGTTCAAGTTGCCCAAACTACGATCTTACACAAATCAAGACAATCGGTTCACCTTGATGTCGTGTCATAACCAATACGCGAGATTCATCACCTCGTTTGAGTTTCAACTTGCGGATAACCTCTTCGGGCAACATAGGGAATCCACGTTTTTTGACCGTCACTTGTCCGACGTTGCGTTCAACCAAATAGCGTTTGAGCTTTTTCAAATTAAATGGCATCCAATCTAATATCTGCCAGTAACGTCCCCAAACGGTATCCACCCGCTCATCCATTGTTAGATACGCAATTGTTTCATCTAATCGTGTCGCATGTAATTGCTGTGCCAACGTCTCAACAAGCCCTGCCCGCAAAATAGATGGATCAGGTTCGAATAACCAACCACGCGGTTCTGCAATATCTGTATATGTGTCATTTTCGTGTTGGAGATGATAAATTTGATTATTTTGTATCAGCGTCGCAATTGGAGGCGTTGGTACGCGGTTATACCACAATACAGCTTCTTTTAGGTCACCATTCACAGATATAAATTCAACTTGACCACCATAGTCATCTAGTTGATCGAGATCGACCGCTGGCGATAATTTTACCGCAATCGTATCTGCATTGAATTGATGTACAAGCGATAATGGCGGTATATACTGTTCCACATGGAAAATTCGATTACCGTCTGTGGTACGCCGTGCCGGATCATAAAACACCACATCCGATTGTTTAAACTGTCCTACAGTAACATCACGTATTTCAAACTCTGCTGAGAGATTCAGCACAGCGGCATTATGCCGCGCTATCGCAATCCGAACTGGATCAATATCCCAGCCAACCACATCACACCCAGCATCAGCAAACGACAGTGCATCAGACCCGATGCTACAACATATATCCAAAACGGACTTATCTGCGAACAATCCAGCACGATATTGCCGAATGGCATAGTCACTTGCCTGTTGTAAGCTATCATCTGTGAAAAGCAATTGGTCGGCAAAGTGAGGGAATTTATCGACGGCATTCTGTCGTAATTTGATAGTCGTCAAAATTGCCGATGCTTGCGCTAACATCAGTGATTTACGCAATTCAGTAATCAGCTTTAACGTCTGTTTTTCCGACACATCAGCTGATGCGTACAAACTTAAATACTGTGCACCAATATCAGACTGTAGAAATTGTATATCATCTAAGGATAAGGTCATGCGTTATCTTATTCATCAGGAGCTTCAGCTGTATCCGGATCAATCTCAATCAGTACAATCTCATCATCACGAATCGCATCTATCGTCGGGTTTAATAAAACATCCCATGTCCAGTCTGAGGCAGTCTGCTTACTAAACTTCCCGACTTTATTAATATCTTGAATCACACCTTCGACTACCGCAGGTTGCATAAACCCAACTGCTTTTGGCAAACTACTAAACCCTAGAATTATCGACTGACCATTCCGTTGAACTGTTACAGCTTGCCATTGAATTTTTTCGTCTGGTTGTAATTTCCAGACAGGTTTATTGGGAGTCTGACGAACAAGCAAATGAACATAACGTCCTTTGAATGTCGATAAATCTAACATGTCAGCATCAGATGTAGCGACCTGCTGAATACGCGCTAGAGTATCGTCAGTTGTATGGGCTTTTTCACCACGAATTAATACGCCAAGGTCATCTACAGCCGACTCAACTAAAATACGCACATATCCATGATTTTCGAGCAAATCGACATATTCGGACGACACATCTCCCTTCGACAAAACAACGATAAATCGCCCACCTGCACGCATCATATTTAAGATCCGATTGAGTAGCGGCGTCGTAAGGTCGATATTGTAGGCAACAACAGAATCAATACTATCATCGGACAGTGTCGATTCAGTCAGATTATCGTTTGATATAACTTGCACAGAGAGGTCTGCTCGACGCTCTAATAAAATATCACCAGCATGACCATCAATATCAACCAATTGTAAGTCAGAGGCGCTTGGTGGTAGATGCTTCGCCATTGCCTCAATATAATGACGTTTTAGACGATCAACAGACATTAGGTGTTTTTATCAGCATCTTTAATTAAATTGCGGAATTCTTCCCATTCTTCACGGAAAAAGTGCATCGTAACCGTGCCGAGTTCCACATGGTAAGTAATTTCACCATCGGGTTCTTCAACTTCCCACACAATATAATTTTCAGTCTCAGCAATGGCTTTAGTTGGTAAAGTTTGGTCTGGCATTATATACATCCTCTTTCAGACATCTTCTCAATTTAGATATACATTGTATCGGTTACCGATCGCACAACCAATAACAAAATATAGGGGTTTAAAACAAAAAACGTGTCACACTGTGACACGCCTTTGTTGAATTTCAAATTACAATTATTCGCGGTTACCACCACGATTTCCACCGCCACGATTATCACCGCGGTTACCACCACGATTTCCACCGCCACGGTTACCACCGCGACCACCGCCACGATTTCCTCCACGTCCACCGCCTTTGTTGCCGCCGCTATCACGTTTGATAGCTTCTTCGACATCCCATCCTTCAAGCACAGCTTGACGACTGAGGCGAACACGACCGTTACCTTCAACTGCAGTGACCATCACCATGATTTCGTCACCAATACTCACTTCTTCTTCCACACTTTTTACGCGGTAATCTGCCAGTTGTGATACATGAACCATGCCTTCGTTGCCGGGTAAGAATTCGACAAACGCACCGTAGTTTTCGGTACGGGTGACTTTACCCGTGTAAATTTGCCCGACTTCTGGCTCTTCAACCATCCCGCGGATTTTATCAATCGCAGGGAGGACTGTTGCACCGGTATCCCCCGAAACATAAACCAGACCATCTTCCTGAATTTCGACTTTGACACCAAATTCATCTTGGATAGCACGAACATTTTTACCGCCGGGTCCAATAACCGCACCGATTTTTTCTGGATTGATCTTGAAGCTTTCCATGCGAGGTGCATGTTCACTCAAGGTATCACGTGGTGCATCAATTGCGCCCTGAATCACATCCAAAATTTCTAGACGAGCATCACGCGCTTGTGCCAATGCTTGGCTCATTACTTCGCGTGTTACACCAGAAATTTTAATGTCCATCTGGAGTGCTGTAATACCAGTAACTGTACCCGCAACTTTGAAGTCCATATCACCGAGGTGATCTTCTAGACCTTGAATATCAGTCAAAACAGCGACTTTGTCACCTTCTTTAATCAGACCCATCGCAATACCACCAACAGGATTTTTGATCGGAACACCAGCATCCATCAACGCCAATGTACTACCGCACACACTCGCCATAGATGTACTACCATTTGAACTCATCACCTCACTAACAAGGCGAAGCACATATGGGAATTCTTTTTCATCAGGAATGACGGCAACCAAAGCTTTTTCTGCTAGTGCACCATGACCGATTTCACGGCGTTTTGGTCCACGCATTGGGTAGGTTTCACCGGTACTGTATGGTGGGAAGTTATAGTGGTGAATGTACCGTTTATCATCTTCTGGGCTCAAGCCATCCATAAATTGTGAATCACCGGGCGTACCCAATGTCGCAATTGTCAGGACTTGTGTTTCCCCACGCATAAACATACCCGAGCCATGAACACGTGGTACAAGATCAACATCCGAGAACAACGGGCGAATCGTGGTATAGTCACGTCCATCTGGGCGTACACCATCATGAACAATCCGGCCACGAACGACCTTCTTGATGACAGCACTGTATGCACCGAGAACATGTTTGATGTTATATTGTTCTTCTTCGTCCTCGATAGTTTCGTTCTTGGCTGTATATTCTTCAACAAGGCTTTCTTTGATGGCATCCATCGGTTCACTACGATCATGGCGATCGGTGTGTTCTACGACAATCGCTTTGACCTGTTCTTCTGTCTTTGCCATGATCTCTTCAAGCAGTGATTCAGGGATATTATCTTCAATCGCTTCTTGTTTTTCTTTACCAATTTCTTCACGAATTTGATTCTGTAATGCGATAATATCTTGAATGGCATCGTGCGCCATAAACAAGGCTTCGAGCATGATGTCTTCGTCAACTTCTTCGGCGTTACATTCAACCATATTGATCGCATCAGCTGTACCAGACACCCGCAAATCGAGTGTACTTTTTGTCATTTCAGAATAGGTTGGGTTCACTTTTAATTCGCCGTCGATTAGACCGACACGCGCACCTGCTACCGGACCCGCCCACGGGATGTCGGAAATCATCAAAGCAGCACTCGCAGCGATGATGCCCATCATATCGACTTGATGTTCTTTGTCATGCGATAATGACATCAAAATGATCTGAACATCATTCCGCATATTTTTCGGGAAGAGCGGGCGCAATGTACGATCAATTACACGCGAGGTCAAAATCGCACTTTCAGATGGGCGACCTTCACGGCGGAAGAAACCACCGGGTACACGCCCTGCCGCATACATTTTCTCTTCATAATCCACACTCAATGGGAAGAAATCGAGCCCTTGGCGGGGTGAGCCCATTGTAGTCGAGCAAAACAGCATGGTATCACCCATGCGAACGGTCACTGCAGCACCGGCTTGTTGAGCATAACGTCCGGTTTCGATAATGATTTCCTTATCACCGACAGTGCCCGTATAAGTACGTATATCAAGTGTCATATAATTCTCCATATATACACAAAATGCGTCTTAGTGGAAGGGATTGGGACAAAACACTAGAGGGCATCTAATGTCAAATCCCAATACCTGCCACACGCGACGCATCAACATTCATTTAATGAGTATCCCAACAGATACTTCTATATGTAACCCACGAGGCGCTAAACTGCCTAGACCGCGTGGGATTATCATTAAGCTTAAACTTACCGATATTTGATCTACTCAACTAACGGCGCAAGCCAAGACGCTTAAGTAAATCACGGTAGGTGTCTGGATCGTGCTTAGCAACATACTTCAACTGACGGCGACGTTGACCCACCAACTTGAGCAACCCACGGCGTGAGTGTTCATCATGGCTGTGTTGTTTGAGATGTTCTGTCAATTGACGAATCCGTGCAGAAAGTAGTGCAATTTGAACTTCTGGTGACCCTGTGTCACCCTCTTTACGTCCGAAGTCCGCGATAATTTGATCTTTTGTGGCTTTATCTAATGGCATAATATACCGTCCTTTCGCTAGCCACCAGATGGGTTGGACAGTTAACCCATCGGTCTATTTAACATGAAGATTATAGCATTGCATTTTGGGTGCAACAATAGGGAGCTATTTTAAGCATTGGTGAGCTTGCACAAACCCATTTGAAACGGCATACTATTAGATATTATTTAGTACGTGTTGTGAATATTAGAGTAGATTACATCATATGAAATTATTTGTCAGTTATCGTAGTGCTAACTCATCAGAAGTAGATCCGATTGTTCATCGTTTGCGCTCACTAGAATATGAAGTCTGGCAGGATAAAGACAGTATTCCCGTTGGACAAGACTGGTGGCAAGCCATCTGCGAAGGCATCCAAAAATCAGATATTTTCATATTTATGGTGTCAGAAGAAAGTGTCAAGAGTATTCCATGTCTTGCGGAACTGAGCTATGCCCATGCATTAAATTTGCCGATCATTCCATTTGTGATTAAAGGTGAATGGGAATATAACGATGGTGGAAAACACGACATTATCTTCTGGGATGATGTTCCAGACGAACTTATTGACTCAAGGGCACAATTCTTATTTTATGAAGGTGTCAGTTTTGTAGAAAAGTTGCAAGATGGCATCAAAGCCCTACTCGCAAAAAATCTGCCTCGCCTTCCCGCCAGCCCACCACCTGACCCACGCAAAATCACAGATGAAACCAATAATGTCACTGTGATATACGACGAAGCCTATGATTTTGCATATAAAGGAGAATTAGAACACGCCAAGAAATTGTTTCGTAAACTCGTTAATCGCAATGATCCTATTTTGGGAACTATATCACTCGAATGGATACATCTGATTGAGGAGTATGCACGTCTCAACAATATGGCAACACGCCGTAGTATGCGTAAAGTAGCACAAGGACAGTGGACAATATACACAACAAAATTCCCAAAAGACTTTATGGAAGGAATTTTTGACCCCAATCAAATAGCGCAAAAACTGAAAGTAAAACCAATTACTACGAAACCCAAAGTATCTCCGCCACCCGAAGAAGATGTTATAAATAACCAGCAAGTCATTGAAACAGATACAAATGAACAAACTTCAACCCGTAATTTGATGAGACGTTACAGTGAGGAAAAGACGAATAACATCCAGCTTGCCCGCGACTTACTGAATGAAATTTCCGAACGTGGTGACATACCCATCTTTTTTGACGTGGATGAGGAAAACACAGAACTCCGTGTCGCTGAGGAACACTATGCGGAAGAAGAACGTCAGCGTCAACGAATGAAGCAAATTCGGGGTGAGTATGATGATTTAGCACACTATGTAGTAACTGCTAAACCCAAATCAGCGATGAAAGCCATTAAGCGGTTCATGGATGCTTACCCCGATTATGGTGATCCGCAAAACCTGATGCAACAGTTTGTAAGTAGTATTTCCCTGATGCCCGAACCCTTTGAGTGGATTGAGATCCCTGCTGGTCAAGTTACATTAGGCAAAGCTTGGGCTGAAAAAGCCCATAGTGTCGGACAGACATTCAAAATAGATTGCTTTCAACTTGCAAAATATCCTGTGACCAATGCCCAATTTCGCAAATTCATTGAAGCGGGTGGCTACAAAACGGATAAGTGGTGGACAAAAGAAGGCTTAAAATATCGAAACAATAAAAACTGGACAGAACCACGCTATTGGACAGATAGTCAGTATAATGACAATAATCAACCTGTGGTTGGGGTGTCATGGTTTGAGGCAGTGGCATTTTGCCTGTGGTTGAATGATGTAACAGATGAAGACATTATGTTGCCCACTGAAGACCAATGGCAATATGCAGCACAAGGTTATGATGGACGTACTTATCCTTGGGGGAATGATTGGAATAGTGACCTGTGCAATAATAATGTGGACGAAAAAGGGATTGGTAAAACAGCACCTGTCACACAATACGAAGGCAAGGGAGATAGTCCTTTTGGAATTGTCGATATGGCGGGCAATGTGTGGGAATGGTGTCTGACAGATTACGATAACAAAACTAATGTTGTAGAATCAAATGCTAATATTCGCGTCCTTCGGGGCGGTTCGTGGAGCGACAACTATTTAGATTTTTTCCGTGCCGCCGACCGTAACTGGGGCACTCCCTACGCCAGGGACAACTACTACGGCGGTTTTCGTATTTCCCGCTCGTAATGGTTCTGCGGATGAGCACACAGGCTCATCCCTACAACAGATCACACAATTAACCTCATCGAGTGACTTACATATCACTCCGAAAACTCAATATTACGGATGAACACAACGGCTCATCCTATGAGTCATCCGCATCCATGTCATCGTTTGCGACAAGCTTCACGGTATGGTGCGTGCGGAATAAACTATATTGATCTGAGCGCCCCGGTAGTGGATTGAGAACATTTTCTGTCTGCATGATCGAAATCCACAGTGGAATATCCCATTCACCTTCAAGCTTTTTATCCAAGTTCGCATTGGTGATAGTTTCGCTGTTCTTGTACATCTCCAGCAAAACCCGGATGAACTCATCACGCTCAGCTAAGATCACCGCGACAAACGCATTATTTTCAACCAGTTCAATCCCTTTGGTGTTGTAATCACTTTGCGGGTTTTTGTATTCATTGACGCTCGCCATATCATTCACGAGCAAGTATTCAACCGCACGCTGGAACACCACACCCGTATCATGATCGCGCAAACGTCTGTGTAAACTCCCCAGAGGACACCACGCAAAATTACGGAAACTCGTAAATTGCTCGACACTTACTACAATCCGAGAGACCATTTGAGCAGCATCTTTATCATGATCGTATAATTTATGTGGCGGGATACCCTGCCACTCCTGCGCAATTTCTTCTGCACTATTGATACTAACTTCCGGCGCACTTAATACCGGATGGTCGTTTTCATCAGGAATTCGAATTACAGGGACAAGATCATCCGGATTATGGCGATGTGGCACAAGCTCGCGTTGTAACACATGTTCGCGTACCAAACAATCAATCCAGTGTGACCGCCATTGGTCGCTATCATTCATACCGGGGCGATCAATATCACGCTCCATCTCTAAGCCCTTCAGCAAGAAGCCGTAATTGACATACGCCCAATTACGAACCTGTAGGGTATTCGCAACGCGTCGTGCAATCCGATCGGTGATGAGCAAGGTTTTTTCCACAATTGGATGCTGCCGATTAAGTTCAATTACACCATTCGCCGATACTTGTTTGAGTATGCCTAGTGAAATAGACTGTGATACAAGATCTTCACCCCGATCAGCAGATACAACTGCCCCAACATCTTCAAGCTGGCGAATTAGATCGCGGATTGTAATATCCTGATCTTCTCGCACTGCATCAAGGCGATAATACTGAATCACTACACTCGACCATTGTGATGGGATAAAGCTATCAATATCTTCATCATCAACTTCTAGTGTGCTCAATGATTCATGTGTCTGTAGATCAGTAAACGCATCAATATATTCAAGTTGAATGGATGGATGATTTTCTAGCTGACGGCTGGTACTCCCGCGCACACCCCATACAATCACAGTTTTATTGCGTTGTACCAATGCATTAATCACATCATTAAAGTCACGATCACCACTAGCGAGGATAATCACATCCCCCGCCTCAGGATGTCCAGCATCGGTCATAACATCACGGGCAATACGAATATCTGCACTGTTTTTACCCGGCAAGTTAAATACCGGATCAATATTTGCCATCATTAAACGAGATGGCGCATCATCAGCAACCTCACGTCCTGAATAATCAACAAGCGGCGGTAATGTGCCCCGTTGTCCCCATGGCGCATATGCCGACATTTTTACAACATTCCCGTGCGCCTGTGCCTGCGAGACAAACCGTTCAATCAGATGATCGAGGTTTACCATGAATCCTTGTTCGTTCAGGCTGATAGAAATGTTTTCGAAATCGATATAAACCCAAACATTTTTAGTTTGGATACCGAGTAATGTTTCCAGTGGCTGGAAGATGATTTCATCAGCGAACTGTGTCCCTTGCAACACATCCTCAGACCCCCACATACGAATCCGCGCGCTACGTGTCGTTTTGATGCGTCGAATTAGCGGGAGTAAATCTCGGCTAGTAGTCGCTAAAATTAACTCATCAACAGGGTCAGGATCATACGAAAAATAGTGAATAATTAGGATGTCTGCGAGGTCTTCCCGGTTCGGAGCGTCAAATACTTCATATCCAACACTACGGAAAATTGTTTGTGGGTCAACTCGTAAAGTATCATGATAGTCATCCCAATGTGCAACCGCAATTGCTTTAAGCGTACTGGGGTTAACCAGACCCGCCGCAAGAGCCGCCGCACCACGTAAACCGACGGCAAGCTCCTGCAAGTCAATGTTTACATTTTGCGACCTAAACCGTCGCAGTAAATCATCCACATCAACTACTAAATAAGCCGCCATTATCTATTCCTAAAAACTAAACCACCATGACCCAAACAAATAAAGGCTGGTGGTAAATAGGTAAAATTCATGTTTGCACATGAACGATTCAAATTTTTGTAAAATCTAGTACAAAAAATCATCGTGTTTTTTAATAAAAATAAGTAGAACTTATGATTTAGTCTAGCACTCGAATAATGTCTCATCAACCGTTTAAAGTAACCAACTTTATAAAAATATATTGTTATAATTGTTATATTGAACAAAAGTTAATCGATTAACTGTTTGTTTTACCCTATTATAGCCTATTTTGTGCCGATTTTCACAATTTACCACACAGACTTTAAGGAAATGTTATCATATCGCATAACTTTGTCAATTAAATAACAAAAGTGCGTTGATTTGAGTCATACGCACTTCTATTGTATACGACATATGTTACATAAAGCGTTAAGCTAATCCATGTGATACATGAATTTGATTAAAATCGACTAGACACGGTATTCTACATCAACAACCATCTCTCGGATTTCGTTTTCTAGCGATGTAATATCATCTTTGATTTTCTGAATGATATTATCCATTGACACAATCTCGCGATCATCATCACGGCGCAGTTTGTATTCAACACCGCCGTTTTCAAGCGACCGTTTACTAACTGTCAAACGAATCGGAATACCTATCAAATCAGCATCGTTAAATTTGACACCGGGACGTTCATTGCGATCATCAAACAGAACTTCAATCCCGCTCTTTTGTAAGTCCGCATACAGTTGTTCAACTTCTTCATCTGCGCCACGCAATCCGACTAGGTGGACTTGGTAAGGAGCAATCACAATTGGCAAGCTCAACCCGTTATCATCATGGAATTCTTCAGCAACACAAGCGAGCAATCGTCCAACACCAATCCCATACGACCCCATTACAACAGGCACAAGTTTTTGATCTTGTGCAGCGTAAGACGCATTCATACTTGCCGTATAACGTGTACCCAGTTTAAAGATATTGCCGACTTCAACCCCACGTACAGATTTAAGTGTACCTTTGCCATCAGGAGCAACAAAACCATCTTCTGCAAGCGCAATATCATCGACAATATCAGCCTCATAATCACGCCCGACATTGGTGTTCAGATAGTGATAACCTTCTTTATTGGCACCTGCTACCAAATTAGGTGATTGTGGAATCACATCATCAACAACAATGACACAGTCCTTCACACCAATCGGTGAGCCATAACCAGGTTCGGCACCAATACCACGAATTTCATCATCTGTAGCAGGACGCAGAGCCTTTGCTTTGATTGCATTAGTTAGTTTCACGAGGTTGACTTCCATATCACCGCGTACAACCGCAAATACAAACTTCTCGACTTCCTCCTTACCTTCAACTACTGTAGCAATCATAAAGACAGCTTTAGCAGTTTTTGACCTAGGAATTTTCAAAAATTCTGCAAGGTCTTCAATCGTTTTTGTATCAGGTGTCTCAACTTCTTCCAAAGGTTTTGCATCTTCTGCTTCTGGCACAGATTTTGTAAAGACCGCAACTTCTGCATTAGCATAATAGTGGCTGTCTTCATCAATCATAAGCGTATCTTCACCGATGTCAGTCAAATACATAAATTCATGGGCAAGCTTCCCACCCATCATGCCGGTATCTGATGCAACGGAAATTACCTTCAAGCCACAGCGATGAAAAATATTGTAGTAGGCTTGATAATGTGCTTTATACTGTTTATCAAGTCCATCATCATCAATATCAAGGCTATAGCTATCTTTCATGACAAACTCGCGGGTACGGATCAATCCAGCACGTGGACGTGGTTCATCACGCCACTTTGTTTGGATTTGATATACCAGTTTAGGTAATTGACGATAAGAGCTGATGTCTTTACGAATCAAATCTGCAACGACTTCTTCGTGAGTCATTGCCAGCACCATATCACGCTCACTACGATCATTAAAACGGGTCAACTCATCGCCAATTTCATACCAACGATTGGTTTCTTTCCAGATATCGGCAGGGTGAACAACCGGCATTGTCATTTCTTGACCACCAATGGCATCCATTTCTTCACGGATGATATTCTCAATTTTACGCAGTGTTCGTTGTGCTAACGGCATATTGGTAAAAATACCAGCCGCTAACTGGCGGATATATCCTGCCCGCATCAATAATCCATGACCGACAGTATCAGCCTCGGAGGGTGCTTCTCGTAATGTAGAGCCAAACAACTGGCTAACTCTCATCGTCTATCCTTTCTTTTAGACCTTTAAGGGTCATTATAGATCAAAACAAATTATTATTCAACAATTTAATCAGGTTGTGTGCGTCCATAAATCGTAATCTCAGCACGTGGACCAGCGATTGTTTCAACAACCTCGTAATTCGGATTATCATCTAAAAATCCTGTATCCAACACCCTCTGCATATCATATGTGGAGATGTTAGGGTCAAATACAATATAGTCGGGATCAGCATCATCCCATATATCACGTGGGTCTTGATAAATTGCCCGATATTCCGACGAAATATAACGGTCACTTGTAGCACCATAAAATTCATAATCCGTCAGCCACAAGAAATAATATAAATCCCCAATGATCCGCGATCCCTCCGGCACATTATCAAGAATCCACTGTGCCCCCTGTGGCATTGGCGCAGTTTCAATTGTTTGTCCGCGCAACGCATATTGTATCGGTGTACTCATTACAAAACCTAGATTTACGATGATAAAACACAGCACGACCCAGCCTAGGATTTTCTGCGGGATAATTTGGAAACCCCGCGTAAATAATGTCACAATCGCAATTGCATAAAAAGGAGCGAGTGGAATGACATAATACTCTAAGGTAATTTGCGCAGCTAAAATCGCTAATCCTAAATGGCCAAGCACAATAATCAATAGAATTTGTACATCCGTTTTAGTTCGTCGAATCAAAAGTCCGATCATTCCAGCGATGATCAACACAAACTCAAACTGTGATAATTCAGCGAGCACAACAAAATACTCAAAATAGGATGTAATCAGTCCAATCCCACCCTCAGAACGCAATTGTCGTGCACCTAGCACAGCATCAAGTTGAGGCAATATCTGTACTAGAAAGACAAAAATTGCACCCAACAATCCACCAACCGCATAGTAGACCAGCTCACGTTGTGGTCGCCAGCCATATTTACGAAAACGCGCAATATAATCTGGAGCATATAGTGCCAGCATCAATGCTGGTCCAAATGTAATCGAATGATAGTGTGTGAATAATCCAAACCCAACAATCACACCTGCCACAAAATGAAGCCGAGTTGCCTCTTTCTCAACAGCAATTCGATGCACAAAAAATGATACTGTCAACAAAATACCTAAACCAATATCATGTCGGACTGTACTTGCCAAAACAATCACTGACCCACTAAATAACATGAGCACTGTGAGCCATGCTATTTGTCGATCATATAGTCGTTTTACCAGTGGATAAGTGATCACCATTAAAACAAGCGTCATCAAAATTTGATAAACGCGTGCTTGGACAAATCCGGTACCTACAAATTGCATCCAAATGCCCATGGGGATGAAATAATGAAATACATCCTCGCCACCGTTAAAAAATAGCAAATCATTTGGATAGAGTCCGCGCACCCATGCAACAGGCCAACCTAGCAACCAAGATTCATCAGTTGGAATATGATTCGGATAAACAGCAATCGCATTGACTCGCAATGCCAACAAGATAATAGCAATTACGCCAGCGATCACAACCATCCATTTTGATTGCACATCAAGTTGTTCATCAGCAAAAAAAGTGAGATACCCTAGACCAAATGTCGCGCTTAATGCCAAACCCGCATGGGCATACACCCACTCATGACGCATCAACACACCAAACAAAAACAATAGGCTCAACGATAACAGTAAATACAACAGTCGCAAGCCACTCAGTCTATGCAACCATTTGATAAACGTTGATAGCTGTAATGTGATCCCAATTGTTACAAGCGCTTGGATACCTAGCCCAACAGCTAATATACGAAATTGTGTGCTCTCACCGACATCCGGTGTCAGGGTATACAATACGAGATGCCCGATTAGACTCACTTGCAGTAGTGACAGTGCGCGCCAATATTGTTGAATGGGGATATGAGGTAATATATTGAATATCATGGGTTAATCTTGTGAGGGTGTGGTTGAGTTGTTATCAGTTGACCATGTACGTTTATAATTTTTCTCCAGTTTATTCATAACTGCTTCACCGAGATCTATATCACTGATACTTGCCAATTGCATTAAATAAAGCATCACATCAGCTAATTCGCCCGCAAGTTCGTCTTTATTCTGGGTATCATCATCCCACTGGAAATGCTCCAACACCTCACCTGCTTCCAAAACTAGAGAAATCGCCAGATTTTTTGGTGTTTGTGGTTTAGGGGAGTCTTCAGCATACCATCCCTTGCTTTCGACAAACTTGTGCATCGCCTCGGTTAATTTTTCTAAATCCGTTGATGTCTTAGTCATAGCTTAATATGCATTCGGGCTAGAACCCGTAATCGTCTGTAAAATTGTGCGAATAATGATCTTAATATCGAGCCATAGTGACCAATTTTCTACATACCACAGATCGTGTTGTGTCCGATGAGCGATTGATGTATCACCACGTAGACCATTGACTTGTGCCCACCCGGTCATTCCAGCTTTTTCGCGATGGCGTTCCATATATCGTGGTATCTGTCCTCGAAACTGTTGTACATACATGGGGCGCTCTGGACGCGGACCAACAAGGCTCATATGCCCTAGTAATACATTGATCAATTGGGGGATTTCATCCCAATTTGTCCGGCGCATAAACCGCCCAATTCTGGTAACACGCGGGTCATTTTCCACAGTCCATGTACGCCCACTTGATTCAGCATCAAAGCGCATTGAACGAAATTTGATCATTGGGAAAGGACGACCATCCAACCCCATACGTACCTGTGAATAAAATACCGAACCTTTCGATTCCAAGCGAATCAAAAGTACGGTCAACATCATAAAAGGTGACAACAATATCAAGCCTAATCCCGCACCAAATAAGTCCAGCGCACGTTTAAGGCTAAGTTTCCATCCACGTAGTGCAATATCGCGAACAGTCAATAGCGGCGTACCACCGAGATCATCGACATTTAAATCACCTGCCATATACGAGAAAATATCAGGATAGACTTTAATATCGACTTGTCCACGCTGGCAAAGTGTAATCAACTCGACAAGTTTTGTGCGTTTCGCATCAGATAGAGCAACGATGACCTGTTCAACTTCCAACTCATCAATCAAACGCGGTATATCATCGTAATTTCCAATATACGGAAATCCCAACATGCGTCGTCCACGTTGTTTGCCACTACTTACAATGCCGACGATATTGTAACCAAGGTCAGGTTTATTGCGGATCTTTTTGGTGATGTCTTCTGCAATCCGTCCTTCACCCACAATAAGCAAATTGTCGCGTGCAATCCCACGTTTGCGTAGAGAAACCCAGAACTTCCGATGCAATTCTCGTCCGGTACCAGTCAACACAAGGCTAATAATCCAAACATAGAAAAATAGACTACGCGGGTACGATACTTCTAACGGGGTATTCTGTAAGAAAAATTCCAGCGTCCCATTTGCTAACAACGAGCCAAGTGTCACAACCCCAATGACATTGCGGATTTGATCGAATCGACTAAACGCCCGTTTGAGATGATATAAACGCGAAAAATAAAACATAATAATAATCGTGGCGACATGCAAAAATATCGTGGGACCATAACTATTTAGAGGAGGTTGCCCTTCTGGTCGAGCAAAAAATGGTAAATATTCACGGGCTTCGTAACCGAGGACAAATGCCAATACCAACATCACAATATCAACTAAGACCAGTGAGGCATTGGATAACGCTTTGATCCGTTTACTCGTCAGAAAATGGTTTTGATGCGATTCTAATTGGAGACCGTCGGATGCCGGATTTCTTGCCATAAGTCGGGACCTCCTTTCACCAATAGTGCGCTCAAAATCATCACATGCACAGGAAAAATTGTAGTCCGCCGAAAATGTTTACGATAAAAAATTAACATCGCCCGCCAAAATTCAAACTGCGCTTTTTTACTCTTGCGGCTGGCAGCACGTTTCACATGATGGACAACTACGCTTGGATAATACCAGACTTTATAGCCCGCGTCCTTAACACGATATGCCCAATCCAAGTCTTCGCCATACATAAAGAAGATTTCATCTAATAAGCCAGCTTTTTCAATTGCTTCTTTACGGACTTGCATATAGGCACCAACAACCGAATCAACTTCTAATTCTTCATCTTCGTCAGCAAAGGTCATGTTATAACGTCCGAAGGTTTTATTATTAGGGAACAATTTCGCCAAACCTGAGTAGTGGTAAAAGCTCACCAGCGGAGTCGGAAATCCGCGCCGACACGCTTTATCTAAGCTGCCATCCGTCAGAACAAGCTTAGGGCCAGCAACACCCACATCAGGGCGGGAATCCATGAATTGTATCATGTCATAAAGTGCAGTCGGAGGTAACTCAGTATCAGGGTTTAGAAGCAATGCATACCGTGGTGCAGAAATCGCAACGTGTTCATCATCATAACCGAGATGACGCAACCCGACGTTATTTCCACGCGGATAACCTATATTTTCTTCGGTGACAATCAGTTCAGCTTGTGGGAACTGTTTGCGCACCATCTCTGCGCTGTCATCCTCGGAATCGTTATCAACAACAACTACGGTATATGTAAAGTCTCCCTCGCTTGCAAAGACTGTTTCTAGACACTTTTGGAGATAGTCACTTGTATTCCAGTTAACTATAACAATCCCTAAATCCTGCATATCCACCTCTTAGTTTACAACGGCAAATTCTACCACAAAATCAACCACTCTTAAATTATCGTGTTATACACACATCACCGTTTTAATACTTAAGATGTCTAATATGCGCCTGTTGCTGTTGGGAGTGTCGCCAACGGTTGCCCCCTTAATGCCGACCGCATCGCATCGCGGTCATCCCAAGGATGCTCAATAACGCCAAAACACATGCTTTGTTCGTGCCCCTTGCCACATGCCATGACAATATCACCGGCTTCTGCCATTTGACATGCTTGATAAATCGCCTCACCACGATCCCGCACACGGATAAACGTCTCACCCTCAACACCACCTTGCGCGACACACCCCTGTGCCATCATCTCCAAAATATCATCTAACGATTCGGTACGCGGGTCTTCAGCTGTTAAGATTGTCATATCTGCAAATTGTGCCGATGTCTCCGCCATCATGCGTCGTTTTTCAACATCACGTAATCCCGCACTGCCAAACACACAGATCAGTTTCTTTCCGTCGGGTAACATCGTTCGTCCGGCTTCTAATGCGCGTTTGAGTGCGTTTGGTGTATGCGCAAAATCAACTATCGCAACAAAATCTTGCCTTTCATCAATGCGTTCCATCCGACCCGAAATCAATGTTACGTCAGCAATCCCTTGCTGAATCGCCTCCCAAGACACATCAATTTCCCGTGCAACACTAATCCCTGCCAGCATATTTGAGATATTAAATTCACCGAGCAATTGCATCTCGATCTGTATGCCCTGCACAGTAAATTTCGTTTGATTCGGTTGATAATCAATGTCTATCGCATGATAATATGCGCCGTTGTGAATCCCATAACCCACGACTTTATCTGCTGGAATCGCGCCGAAATAATCTGCTGATGGATCATCCGCATTGACCACACTAATTTTCGGCTGATTTGGTTTGCGATATGCACCAGCTAATTTACGGAACATAAGCGCTTTTGCATCGCGATAATTTTCCCAACTACCATGAAAGTCAAGATGTTCGTGCATGACGTTGGTATAAACTGCAACATCAATATCCACACCATTTAATCGACCTTGTGCTAACCCATGACTTGTCATTTCCAAAATGCAGTGGGTCAAACTCGCATCTACCATCCGCGCTAGATACGCTTGTACTTGCGGAGCACCCGGTGTCGTCACATGTAGACCTGTATCTGCCACATCGTCACCAAAATCCGCAGAAATTGTACTAATAAATCCAGCTTTGATGCCCTCGGCACGTTTTAGAATGCTGTGCAAAATATGACTGGTTGTCGTTTTACCATCTGTTCCCGTCACACCGATAACGACCAATTTACGCGATGGAAAATCATGATACGCCGCTGCCAGTAAACCCAATACATCTTGCGCATCGGTAACCTGCACATATGGCACAGACAAATCATCTTGAGGAATCTCGCCCACAATCGCGCTGGCACCCGTATCAATCGCATTTTGGACATATTTGTGCCCATCGGTAGATAAACCCCTGCGCGCAACAAACACACCACCCTGTTCGACATCCAAGCTCGATTCGACTATCGGTGCGGTGACAAGGGTATTCATATCACCTTGTTTTTTGGTGATTTTGTCGTCGGGAATTTCAGATAATAATTGTGATAAAGTCTTAAACATACATGCCTCTACATCTAACCGTAGGGATGAACCCGTGTGTTCATCCGTTTCTACAAATTACCATGCAAGGTTATATCATGATAACTATGTTTAATGGAGAGGAAAATATAAACACATGTTAGAATAACCTCTCCGTAGGTAGCCTTTCGCTATAAGTTTTACAATGAGCTAATGTATCTTTTTTGGCATAACTGATAGAAAATACATCGATAAATCTTTCTAACAAACCAAATCTCAGCGATAGTAATATTGACATATAGCCCTATAGTCTGCCCGCTAAAATACAGACAGCGCAACACATCGGTACGCGCCTTACACAATATTATCTATATCTATAGGTTGAAAACACAAACGCGCCGGATTGCTCCAGCGCGTTTGTTTTAGTTTCGATTGTTGGGACACGATAGATCGTGCACTTACGACAAGTTAGCTCAAGCTACCTGTCAATTTGTTTAGGTTGCTACGAACGCTACCGTCAATGACGCGGTCAGCAGAACGTACAATCAGACCGCCAAGGATGGCTGGGTCAACGGAGAATGTAGCATTATCCGCACCGGTTGCACTCTTAACGCTTGCTTGTTCGTCATCGGACAATGGCATAGCACTGACAACTTCTACGTCGCCACCCAAGCCTTTTGCATCTTCTGGAAGATCAGCAATGAAGCCGTCAACCAATGCTTTTTGCTTGCCTGCATCCAATTGTTCACCAAGGATACGACCTGCAACTGCAGTAGAGATTGCAAGAACTTGTTCACGTAGGTCGCCAAGTTGTGCGTCACGTGCTGTAACAGCATCTGCTTGTGCGTCAGCTTGAATCTTTTCAGCAGCTTGACGTGCGCCTTGTTCGATGCCTTTAGCAACGTCTTCACCACGTCCACGTGCATCTTCAATAACTTTCTGAGCTTCGGTACGAGCCTGTGCCAAAATCTTTTCTGCTTCAGCTTCTGCATTTTCACGTGCTTTAGCAGCAGCAGCGGCATCTTCGATACCTTTCTTGATTTTCTCAGCGCGTGCATCCAACATGTTAACTGCTGGTCGCCATAGCATCGGTACAAGGATACCGAGCAAAATCAAGAAGTTGAGAATTTGAACGGAGAGCAAACCAGTGTTGATACCAAGTGGATCAAGTGGGCTGCCACCTTCTTCAGCAACGGCATCGTCGCTATGATCGTCGGTTACTTCTTCGGTTGTGGTTTCTTCACCTTCGCCACCCTCTTCGTCCTGTGCCATTGCAGGCAATGCTGCAAATACCAGCGACAGAAGCATGAGGAGTACGAGAAGGCGTTTAATTAGTGTACTTTTTTGCATAACGCTCTCCTTTTCGCGCAACAGACTAAAGCACGAAGAGGATAATCAGCGCAACCACAAGAGCATAAATCGCAACAGCTTCCGCAAACACGATACCGAGAATCATGTTTGTTTGGATTTGCCCTGCTGCATCTGGGTTACGACCAATACCTTGCATCGCGCCTTGTACCATCATACCAATACCGATACCAGGACCTAGTGCACCAATCATCGCAAGTCCAGCACCAACAGCTTTTAAACCAATTTCGAGTTCCATCTTGAGTGTTCCTCCTAGGGATTTCGTTTAGAATCTATCTATATATTCGTTAGTTACAATTTAGTGATGCCCGTCGCCGTGGTCATCGTCATGGACGTGGCTGACCATCGCTTGAGCACAGAAAATTAATGTCAAAACTGAGAAGACTGCTGCCTGTGCACCACCGACGATGATTTCTAGACCGAGAATCACAACCGGAATCACTGCACCAAAGAGGAACAGGAACACTGCATACAACAGACCACCCGCAAAGATCGCACCAAAGAGACGGAACGACAAACTGACGAGCTTACCAATCTCAGAAACAATTTCGAACAGACCCGCAATAAAGTCGATTGCTCCGAGCGGATTCTTGCTCAATGTACCGAGTGCATGGACGTTTACGAACTTCTGGAAGTAGTTCAACCCCAATGTACCGATACCAAATGCTTGAATTGCAATAAAGGAAATGATCGAAAGACCAATTGTGAGGTTCAGATCGGTTGCAGCACCACGAACAAATGGTGTAACAGCATAAACCTGATTATCAACTGTTGTTGCATCAACACCAATTAATGTATCACGTACAACAAGTTCCTGTCCTGCGACAAGTGGTGTTTCAGCACTAACAGTAGCACCATGATCGTCTTCAGACTCGCCTGCAACACTTGGGTTTAATGCCAATAGTGCATCTGCGGTAAATTCAACATCACGGTAACCTTGGTACTGCGCGTATTTTTCGCCTTCAGGTAAGTCACCAGCCATAATTTCATCGACTTCAGCATTCCATGCTTCAGCAATGCTCGCTAGGGTATCACCTTCAGCAGTTACATGAACCTGCTTCTTGTCCAAGAACGGATCAAGTTCTGTAACGATATACGCTGCATATTCAGCTTTCTTGAAAGAATTACATTGTGTGTAGGTTTCATATGTCGATGGATAACCGCCATTCAATGGGTCTTCGACACGTAACTGATACCCGCCAAATGAATTCTGGAATGCGATTTCATCACGAGGGAATCCGGTAAATCCTTCATACCCACAGTGCATAAAACCGACACTTTCCACACCCGGTATCAACTTACCCCAGTTCGCCGCAAGCAAGAAAATAAAAATTGTTGCCATCAACGGGAATAGGATATTGCGTACAGGGGGTGTATTTGGTGCCATTGATTTGGTGAGGCCCCACAAGCCGTCTACCAAAACTTCCATAGCACTTTGACCGCGTCCTGGTACTTCTTTTGTCCAACCTTTAGATGCCCGCCATGCTAAGACTGCAAATAGCAATACAATGAAATCGGCAAGGAGCATACCAAACACTGTGTTAACCGTATCAATTGTACCGATAATCGGAAGCCAAACATGTAGTGGCTCACCCGGTACAGTAATAACAGGAAGCGTTACACCTGCACTGACACTTGGTAACAAGATGAATGGGATGCCGGCACAAATAAAGACACCGAACAAAACCATACCAAGAAGAGTCAGACAACCGCGTTGATTTGTGGTCATCGAGTACCTCCTCTCCTAAACAAATAGTAACTTACTGACAAGGGATTAATCCTCCTTAGACTGAGACTGCGCCTCGTTTTCATTAAAGTTTGCAGGCTGAATTTGCCCAATTAGTGTGAGTGCAATTTTCACCATTAGAAATAAACTGACAGGCACACTCAAAATAACTAGGCAGATTGTTGCCGGACCCCGTTGTCCAATAAGGCTATCAATGTAGAGTCCAACTAACAGTGCAATTATTACTACAATTAAAGATACACAGCCAGTTAATGCGGACAATCCCGCGAATGTAAGGTTTTTCGTGCGTGGCGAGTGATCTTGTTTTGACATATCACCCACCACCAGAATTAGCTGTGCATTCTATCACAAACAACTTTTGATTACTACGATGGTTATAGCCCATTCGCACCTAATGCAGCCCAATCATAAATTGGTGTAACGGCAATAGTACCAAGCAATACAACCACTATGGTAGTGATGCCTAATGCCCATGCATAAGGTCGTGGAATATTAATCGGTTTATCATCATCGGGACCGACATCAACATACATGACCTTCACAACAACCAAATAGTAGTACAAAGCGATGATTGCATTTACCACAGCAATGAGTGCAAGGCCGACGAGGTTTGCATCAACCGCTGCTTGGAACAGGAAGAATTTACCAAAGAAACCTGCCGCAGGGGGAATACCTGCCAATGACAATAGTGCAATCGTAATGCCAAGTGCCAACCATGGGCTACGACGATTAAGTCCTGCAAGGTCTTTGATTTCTTCTTTGTCTGTGACTGAGATAAATAGAATCAAACCACCAAATGCGAGTAGGTTCGTGAAGATGTACATAAACATATAGAACGACACCGATGCAACAGCAAAGCTCCGTGGGTCAATGCCCGGTTCTAATACTGTATTAGCTTGCAACGCTGCAATACCAATGAGTGTATATCCAGCTTGTGCGATCGAAGAATACGCAAGCAGACGTTTAATATTGGTCTGTCGCAGTGCAACAACATTACCGAATGTCATCGTAATGATAGCAATTACAACCAGCAAGCTTACCCAGAAATCTTGAACAACAACACCGCTAACAACAACATCTGCAGGGAATACCTCAGCAAAGAACCGTACCATCAGCGCAAAACTTGCCGCTTTACTGGATACACTCACAAACGCAGTAACAGGTGTAGGCGCACCTTCATACACATCTGGAGTCCAAAAGTGGAAGGGTACAGCACTAATCTTAAAGCCAAAGCCGACGACCACCATGACAAGCGCGACCATCACAGCAACAATGGAACCATTGACACCGTCAGCTAGTGCAGCTGCGATCCCATCAAGACTAGTAGTGCCTGCAAAGCCATAAAGTAGACTGAAACCATAGAGCATAATTGCCGAAGCAAATGACCCATATAGGAAGTATTTCAGACCACTTTCAACAGATTTCAAGCTGTTGCGTTTGAAGCTTGCTAGCATATACAAAGGAATCGAGAGTGTTTCTAGTGCAACGAAGACCATAATCAAATCAGCCGCACTCGACATCATTACGCCACCGAGGGTCGCAATAATGATAATCAGATAGAACTCACCTTTGTCGCCAACGCCATCATCAGCAATTGCCATCAAACACGTAATCGCACCAGATAGCAAGAGCATCACTTTAAATATCTGTGAGAGCGGATCATAGTTAATCATCCCACCCCACAGCAATTCACCATTTTCGTAGACACTCGGATCAGGTGCAAACAGTAACGGGAAAATTGCCAAGACTGCCATACCGATTGCCGAGATAAACACAACACTACGACGTGTCGCAGGCGATCCATATACATCGGCAAACAACACAATGACAGCCAATGCCATCAAGCCTAACTCAGGCATGACAGAAGGCAAGTATGCGAGTAAATCGAATTCCATTAGCCACCTCCCAATAGCGCGATAACGGGTTGAATACCAGATTCAATCATCGGAGCCATGATTGGCGGATAGATACCGAGAATAATGAGCGGCGCACCCAACAGAATCAAGATGATGCGATCTGTAATCGCGATGTCGCCAACATCAGGATATTTATCAGCGTCAAATTCACCGAAGAAGACCTGGCTCGCCACACGCAATACATATGCCGCTGTGATCACAATACCTAATGCAGAGAAGACAACCAAAATCGAGTAGTAATTCGTTAATTCAAAACTACCAATTTGTAAGACAACTTGTTCTGATGCTTCCCACATGCCTTGGAAGATCGGGAACTCTGCGATAAACCCACTTAAACCGGGCATACCCATACTCGTTAGACCACCGATGACAAACGCCACCCCGACCCACGGCATCTTCTTCATAAATCCACCGAGACTCGGAATATCCCGCGTATGCGCACGATCGTATACCATACCGACACAGCCGAAGAATAGTGCAGTCATCGCACCGTGGCTGAACATCTGTAGTCCCGCACCAGTCATACCCGTCAAGTTCATCGTTGCGAATCCCATACTAACTAGCCCCATATGGCTAACAGACGAGAAACCGATGACATATTTAAAGTCACGTTGTCGGAATGCAATCAATGCACCGTAGACGACGTTGATAAATGTTAAGAATACAATCCAAGGTAGATGTGTTAATGCGCCTTCTGGTAAGAGTTGAACACCAACGCGCAATGCAGCAAATGCACCAACTTTCATCAGAACACCTGCGTGAATCATAGAGACAGCAGTTGGAGCCGCAACGTGTCCATCTGGTGACCAGTTGTGGAAGGGGAAAACACCCGCCAAAACAGCAAAACCAATGAACATCATCGGGAACCAGAACTTAGCGAAGTTCATGCCATCAATACCGAGGATATCGAAGCTAAATGCACCATTTTCGGCTGCGAGTGTGAGATGGATAATACTCCAACTATTTTCCGTACTACCAGCTGGCAACAATCCCGATTCAACCGCTGCTTGGAAGATAGCAGCACCGTCATTCAGGAAGAAGTCCCAAGCGGCAAAGTACATCGCAACCGCGCCGACAATCGCTACAACCGACCCAATAAGAATGTATAGTGTCAGTTTCATCGCTGCGTATTCACGGAGCTTGACCCAACCCCAACCTGCAATCAGCAAGTACATCGGGAAGATCGCTAACTCGTAGAAGAAGAACAGCATAAATAGGTCAACGGCGACAAATACACCGTAAACCCCGGCAACGAGCAACATGAAGAATGCCATGAACTCGCGTAGTCGGTCTTGAATATTCCACGATATGAGCACACCCGCTACCGCAACCATACCTGTCAGTAGCACCATCGGAGCCGATAGTCCGTCTACACCAACATGATATGAAATCCCAAGCGATTCAATCCAAACAATTCGCTGTTGGAACTGAAGCGACTCGGCGTACATCTGCGTACCAACACCCTCACCCCCGGCTTCTAGCAACGCCATTTGTTGGTCAGCCAACCCGCCTTCTTGTTGGACGAAGTCGTTATAACCAAAATAAACCAGCGCAGATAAAGCCAACACCGAGAACGCCGCCGTAATCGCAACCCCACGAATGAAGTCACGATTCTTGCTATCCATAAACA
Organism: Anaerolineales bacterium UBA6055; assembly: GCA_002428985.1. Lineage (GTDB taxonomy): Bacteria > Chloroflexota > Anaerolineae > Aggregatilineales > Phototrophicaceae > UBA6055. The sequence continues at coordinate 218,193 of DIYL01000053.1, forward strand.
GGATAACGATGCCCGCGATGATGGGAATAAAGACGATGGCAGTGAGTGGCGAAAATCCAGTTACATCCATAATGCCATTCCTACCCCGCTAATCCCGCAAATAATGTAGTTACAGTCGAATTAATCATCGGCAGAATCCAGTTAGGGTAAACCCCTGTAAACAGCATCAGCACCATCAACGGCGCGATAGCAATAAATTCTGCGCGTGTTAATTCCAAATTATAATCTTTCCAATGTAAGTTAAACGGTCCGTGTAATACAGCACGTATTCCCTTAAGAATGTAACTACCCGTGAAGAGTAGACCAATCATAGAGATAACTGTCAGACCAGTGAAGACAGGCCAAGCACCACGTACAATCAAGAACTCACTAACGAAGCCGTTTAGACCCGGCAAACCAAGACTTGCCATACTAGTGAAGATGAAGATTGCACCCATGACCGGAGCTTTTACCCACAGACCACCATAAGCCGATAATTCACGGGTATGGGTCTTGTGATATAAACCACCTGCGAGCAAGAACATACCAGCCGAGCTGAGACCGTGGTTAAACATCTGCAATACTGTACCGTTCGTTGCCAGAATCGCGCTTTGTATGTCAAACGCCCCCTGACTCGCAAACGCATCACCAAGCACAATTTGTGCTGTTGTCATCGACTGCGCATCTGCCCAAATTTGGCCATAAACCTGTGCCATCACAGCCAAACCGAGCCCGACAAATCCCATATGATTCACAGAACTGTATGCAACAAGCCGCTTAATATCATCTTGCCCGAATGCTGCAAATGCACCAAGCACAATCCCTAGTACCGATAGTATCGCAAATAGTGTCGCGACGTTCACACCGATGATTGCTACTTGTGAAATCCACACATCTGGGAAGAGTGGAATTACGAGGCGGATGAAACCATATGCACCCAACTTGAGCATGACACCAGCCAACAACATTGACCCTGCGGTTGGTGCTTCACCATGAGCATCGGGTAGCCATGTATGGAAGGGCCAAATCGGCACTTTAATACTAAATGCGATAAAGAAACCGAGGAAAGCCAGTGCTTTAACTGTTGTCGCATCAACTCCTAGCAAAAGGTCACCTTGTCGGAACATAGGCCATGCTTCTGCTAATGCGGAGATACTGTATGTACCTGCTGACCAACCGATAAGTTGTGTTGCCAGCAACATACCGAGCGTACCGCCGATCGAGTAAATCATAAACTTAGTCGATGCGTAGTAGCGACCACTGTATTTTGCGCCTTCTTTTGGCAAGCTACCCCATTGATTAATGAGGAAATACATTGGCACCAAACTTAGCTCGTAGAACAAGAAGAAGACCATCAAGTCCATCGCAACGAACACACCCATACAACCTGTCTCAAAGAAGAGAAGGAGAGCAAGGTGCATATTTGAACGATCTTTCACGTTCCAACTTGCGAGGATTGCTAACGGTGTGAGTAGCCCTGTCAACAGAACCATCACAGCGCTAATGCCATCAACCCCTAGCGTCCAACGTGCGCCAAGAACTTCAAACCATTCAACATCTTGCGTTACCAGAAATTGATCTTGACCGATAGCCGGTGTTGCTTGTTGGTAGACAAGGAAAACACCGACAGCAACAACCCCAATGAGTAACGATAGGATGAAGGCTGTCCATCGCCCTACCGCTTTACTCGGCGTAAGTTGTGCCAGTGCTGCCACAATAAATGCAGCAACCGCCGGACCAAAGACCAAAACTGAGAGCGCGTCTATCCCAAAAATATCAAACATATGCGTCTCCCTATTGTCCTGCCGCGCCTGTGGACACGACTAGCACAATGCCAATCAATACAGCCGCAATCAGTACCAACAGCATATACTGTTGAACACGTCCAGTTTGAATGCGACGTAACCAACCACCGAAGTTGTAAATTGCGACAGGAATACCGTCACCAACGCCGTCAATTAGCCACATATTCATTACTTTTACGAAGTCACCCAACCATGTGAAGACACGAGCGGTTACATGCAAAATCGTATCGATAATACCTTTATCTAAGAACACAATGACCTGTTTACCGAGCCACTGCGACGGCTTGACAAAGAGCCATATATATAACTCATCAAAGTAATATCGATTCTTTAATATCGGATGTAACGGACCGAGTATTCGCTCCATCGGGTCTTGTTCACCCGCTTCGAGCGGTTTGCGCCAGTACATCCACCAGCCAAGACCAAGACCACCCAATGCTACAAGAATTGATGTACCAACAGGGATGATATTGAACGGTGGTGCAGACGGATGATAATCCGGTAAGAGCGCGAACGCTTCAGTCGTTTCAGGAAGTGGTTGTGATTCAATGATAAAGTGTTTGAAGCGGTTATGCTCCGGTGAGAGCAGTGGTCCAAACAGTGGGAAATCCTTTGGTACACCGATAAATCCAGCAAAAACCGCAAAGAATGCCAGAATCACAAGTGGGGTTGTCATTGACCCTGCAATGATACCCTGTCCTAAGTTAGCATGTTTCGCCTCTTCAGTACGAGGTTCACCAGCGAAGGTTAATGCCAATTGGCGCATGGTATAGAATGCTGTCATAAATGCTGCAAGTGCGAGGACAAAGAAGACCATCGCATGTGCGCCACTACCATATTCAGCCGTCACCAACCACGCATCAGCTAGAATCTCATCCTTAGACCAGAAGCCTGCTGTGATAATTGGGAAACCGGACAGAGACAACCCACCAATCATAAATGTCCAGAAGGTGACAGGCATGGTTTTGCGTAACCCACCCATATTGAACATATCTTGTGGATCGAAGTGATGTCCGTGTTCATCGTGATGATCTGTATGGTGGTGGTCATGTTCATCATGATCATGATCACCGTGCCCATGATGTCCGTGCTCATGTACATGATGCTCACCATGCTCCATACCGTGAATCACAGAGCCTGCTGCCATAAAGAGCAATGCTTTAAAGAATGCATGTGTAATCAGGTGGAAGAATGCTGCTACATAGGCACCCATCCCAATCGCCGCCATCATAAAGCCTAGCTGCGAAATTGTGGAGTATGCCAGCACAGCTTTCACATCACTTTGTGCCACTGCCATCGTCGCTGCAAACAGTGCCGTAAATGCCCCGGTTACTGCCATAAATGCGAGTGGTTCAGTTAAGATACCGTGATGTGGATCACCGCCTGCCGCAAATACAGGATACATACGGAGCAGCGCAAAGATACCAGCGGAAACCATTGCTGCCGCGTGAATCATCGCGCTAACAGGTGTTGGACCTTCCATCGCGTCTGGCAACCAGACATGTAATGGAAATTGTGCCGATTTACCGACCGTACCGATAATCAAGAAAATACCGATGATGCTTGACGCACTGACCGCAAATCCACCGAAGATGATCGGGGTCGTTGATGCCAATAGGTTGAGCATTTCGGGGTTGTATGTAATTTCGCGGAAGCTAAGTGTTCCCGTAATTGAGTAGAGATAAGCGATACCAAGAAGCATCACAACATCTGCAACACGGGTTGTCGTAAACGCTTTGATCGCCGCTTTGTAGGCTGATTCTTTTTCAAACCAAAAGCCGATCAACAGATACGAACACACACCCATAATCTCCCAACCGACAAACAGCAGTAAGATATTATCAGCTACAACCAGTGTGAGCATCGCGCCCGCAAAAAGCGAGATCAGCGCAAAAAAGCGTGATTGGCGAGGATCGTGTGCCATGTATCCAATCGAGTAGATGAAGATCATAAGCACCGCTAACGGCACCATAAGCAACATCGCCACGGTTGCAGGATCAACCAGAACACCCATATTAAAGGTGCTCAAACCTGTATCCATCCATGCAAGAGAACTTTCTAGTACATTCTCACCGAAGTGATCAACTTGAAAAGCCTCCCAGATAACACGCCAACTAATCAGCAGAGCAGAAATAATCCCACTCAAGCCAACGGTAATACTGAATACACGACTGCGCCCAGTTACAACTGGGACTTCCATCCCATCATAATCTGGATGATGCCCACCATATTCATGATGGTCAGTCGCTGGAACCATTTTTGAACGATTGGTCGCAAACGCAATAATTAAAAACGCTAGCAACGGACCAACCGGAATCAACCATGGTAAGAAATCAGGTGTCAAAAAATCCATAGTCGCCCTTATCCTTTCAGCGTATCAGCTTCTTCTGGAATAACCGAACGCCGATTGCGATAAACTGATATAACAATCGCCAAACCAACTGCCGCTTCTGCCGCCGCTACGATCAAAGTAAATGCGGTGAAGACGTAACCGTTCAGCAGGAGGTCGGTACTGGTTTCGCTGTATCGCCAGATTGCAACTAAGTTAATATTTACTGCATTAAGCATTAATTCGACAGCCATGAGGATTGCAACACCGTTGCGCCGTGCCAAAACACCAAACACACCGATAGAAAATAATCCTGCGGAAACTGCCAGATACATCCAAAGAGGTATCATGTGCGTCCCTTCCTCCCTAAACTTCCTCATCGCGTGCGATGTAGATTGCACCAATCATCGCAGCAGTCAGCAAGAGTGATGCCAACATAAACGGCACCACATACCCATTACCATCGACCAATGCCAAGCCTAGATCACGCGTTGTTTTGACAACAACTGGCGCAGTATCTGGTGATTGTCCACCGAATACAGGAATCGTAACCCCTGCAATCAAGATGATAAACAATACCAATGACACAACTAAACTTGGAATGATACGAATATAACGGTTTTCCAAACGGGTCACACTACGCGTCAACATCACCGCAAAGGTGATGAGAATCGCAATCGCCCCGATGTAAACCAAAATTTGGACAGCGGCCAAAAATGGCGCACTGAGCAATACCATAAATCCAGCGACACCGAACAAACTCACCATCAGCCAGATCGTTCCCCGAAACAGGTTACGGGTTGTCACAACACCGACTGCACCACCAAGCGTGAGAATGGAAAAGACAAAAAAGCCAATGGTTATTGCATTTAATTCAAGCATGTCTCTCTCTCCTTAGTCGCCAACAGCTGTACTAGCTTGGACAAATGCACGTTGTGCGTTTGCATCTTGTTCGCGGGCTTCTGCACCACGTCGACGCAACATACCCAACAGATATGAAGCAAATCCGAGGTTCACAATCAACATCGCAATAGTAGTCGGCAACATCTCGGCAATACTCGCGCCAATAAAGTCACGTGGTGTCAGCTCGATAACTTGCATGACTTTTAATACAGCAGAAATAACAACCACGTTGGCAATTGATAGAGGCACAAGGAACTTCCAGTTAAACGCCATCACTTGGTCAATACGTAACCGTGGAACGGTGTTACGCAACCATAAGGTCGTTAGATAAATTAGTGTCCCTTTAAGACCCAGCCAAGCAAATGCAATCAACGGTGATTCATAATATAGCGGTCCCATCCAACCACCAAAGAACAACAATGCCATCAAGATACCATTTGTGAATACATGCAAGAATTCTGCCGCGAAGAACATCCCGAACTTCATACCTGAGTATTCGATATTGAAGCCTGCAATCAACTCAGATTCCGCTTCGATCAAGTCAAACGGCGCGCGTCCGGTCTCGGCTTGTGACGAAATATAGAAAATGATGAATGCCAGCGGTGATAACACAATAAACCACATACCACTCTGTGCGAACACAATATCAACCATGCTCATGCTACCCGCGAACATCACAGGTACAAGCAGTGCGAACACAAGAGGCACTTCGTAACTAACCAAGAGCGCAACCACACGGAACGCCCCAAGTAATGCATATTTGTTGTTACTTGCCCATCCAGCTGTCATAATTGACAATGTGCCGAATGAAGCAATTGCCACAAAGTACAATGCACCAATCTCTAGGTCAACACCATAATGGAATGGTGTAAACGGAATAACCGCCCAGATCAATACAACTGACGCAAATGAAACCAGCGGCGATGCATTATAAAGAACACGATCAGCCGCTGTTGGGGTAATATCTTCTTTACCCAATAATTTTAGCAAGTCCGCAAAGGTCTGCATCAAACCCAAAGGACCGACGCGATTGGGTCCTACACGGTCTTGAATACGCGCTGCAACTTTACGTTCCGCCCAAATCAACACAATAACTGTGACAAGCGGTACACCGCTCACCAACAAAACGCCAAGTAGTAGAGACACAAATTGTGCTAACCCAGCGTTAGCACCCGACTCCACCATTGCCGCACATAAACCTGTACAAATTTCCATAATACGCTCCCGCTACCGTCTACCTCGTGCTTATTTCCACTCCAATGCGTTCTTGTTCCATGCGTAGAACAAAGCATCCGTCAACAAGAAAATGAAGAGGAAACCCGCCACGAAACCAAACAAGTCCATCTCGTTGTAGGCTACTGCCCACGGGAAGAGGAATACCATCTCCACATCGAATACAAGGAAGATCAGACCGTAAATATAATACTGCACGCGGAACTGAACCCATGTATCCCCGACGGTTTCCACACCACACTCATAAGTTGCACTTTTGAGTACGTTTGGTTTGCGAGGACGGAAAATCCATGCAATCGCAATTGGCAATGCTGGGAAGACCGGTGCCAGCACTGCAAATAACCCAATGAAAGCCCATTCGTTCAAAACATTCATCGGAGCACACCCCCGAATTCGCTAAAGTAAGCATAAAATTACAAGAAAATTGAACACAATCCTGTTTGATTGCGCCTTTTATCACAAACTGCACTAGTATAGCATCACCATGTGACAAGTGCAACGGATTAGATAGATTAAACAAAGCCGTGTGATGTATCGGATTTTAACATACAGGTTAGTAAAAACCCACAGTGTAGTCGCTAATCTGAGAACGTTAGTGAAACATTAAGCTAACGAGTGTTAAACGTCAGGTCAAAACGGTTTTTATAGGTCAAACTAAGCCTATGAATCTAAATCAACTCATCACACAATAGAGATATGACACAATCAACGACTAAACCAACACAAACGACCTTGACAATCAACCCAACACCTGATGGCTGGGACAATTTTGTACTGAGTCATCCCCGCGCGCATCTCCTCCAACTTTCAGGTTGGGGGGATCTAAAATCACAATTTGGTTGGGAGGCACAACGTGTCGCCCTGACACAAAATGATGAGATCGTAGCTGGCGCACTCGTATTACTCAAACCATTGCCCTTGCGGCTCGGTAAAATGGCATATGTACCGATGGGCGGTTATGTCAGTGATGACAGTCTCTACCCTGCCCTCTGGGACGCAATTAAATCAGAAACAGGCGCAGCCTTCCTCAAGCTCGAAGCCGGATTTTTTGTTGGCAAAGATGACCCCGATTTAGCAAGTATGGGATTTACCGAAAGTCCACAAACGGTTCAACCACCCAACACCATCTATATTGATGTAACAGCCGACGACGATGCCATCATGAAACGGATGAATCAAGGCACGCGACGTAAAATCCGTAAGAGCCTGAAAAACGACATCATGTATTATGAAGGAACACGCGAAGACCTCGTAGATTTTAATGCACTCATCCAAGAAACAGGTGACCGCAACGAATTTGGTGTACATACCGACACCTATTATGAAAAAGTCTATGATTTATTCATTCCAGAACACGGTACGATGCTCATGGCAAAACATGAGGATACACCACTCGTCGGGATTATGGTGTTCGCACTCGGTGATACAGCTTGGTATCTTTACGGCGCATCTTCACGCGAGAAAAGCAATTTATATGCAACTTATGGGATTCAGTGGCAAGCCATCCAATGGGCGAAGGCACGCGGTTGTACCTACTATGATATGTGGGGCATTCCCGACGAATCCGAAGAAACACTCGAAGCACACTTTAAAGAACGTTCCGATGGGCTGTGGGGTGTATATGGATTTAAGCGTGGCTGGGGTGGTGAGGTCGTGCGATCGATGGGTACATGGGATAAGGTATTTAATCCGTTAATTTATACTGCTTATCGCACTGCATTGAAGTTACGAGGCTAGAATTCAAATTATGTATCCGAAAGAGATTCGAAAAACTGGATACACTGTTGTGATTATCCATGAAATCGAAGATACAGAAAATGACAATATAGATGTACATGTCAAACTTGATAGCGGTGAGCATTATATCGGTTCACTATTTACAATCGCAAATCTTCAGAAATTAATGCAGAAAAATATAGATACAGGCGAGTACAATTCCGGTCAATATTTGTGGGCATCAGATATGGTTATCATGAGAGATTTAAAAGAAGAAACCATTCTCGAAACCATACAGTACCTAATAGATAAAGATGAGATACACTACACTTTCGGATCCTACGATAGTGATGAAAAGAAGCACAAAACATGATAACACTCAAACTCGTCGATCCAAACCCAACTTTATGCGATGCTTGGCGTGAATATTTTGATGGTCAATCTAATGTCGAGATTCACAACACCTACTTTGAGAAAGTCGATACATACGATTGTATGGTAAGTGCAGCTAATTCATTTGGACTAATGGATGGTGGCGTAGATTTAGCCATCAGTCAATATTTTGGATGGGATTTAATGAGGCGTGTACAAGAACGCATCATTGATGATTTTCGTGGTGAACAGCCTATCGGTACCAGCATCATTGTTGAGACAGACAATCCAAAGCATCCTTATGTTGCACACACACCAACTATGCGAATACCAATGGATATATCACATACAGATAACGTATATAATGCGATGTGGGCAATGTTAATAGCAGTTCATCAACACAACAAAACATATGAAAAAAAGATCGAAAGTATTTTATGCCCAGGACTAGGAACGGGAACGGGTCATGTACCCTATCGTGAAGCGGCGCGACAAATGTCGTTAGCCTACAAGAACTTTCTCAGCCCACCTAAATATATCGACTGGGGTAATGTTACAGAACGTCAGCTAGAAATTCGTATGGGTGGTTATGATGGATTTCGTTTCCCGCTGGATGAAGGAAAACCAAATCCTCCCCAATAACCTAAAAATCTATTGGAGAACCTGACTAATGGCTTGTACAGTCGGTGTGTCAAATATAATGAAGTTCGTCTCACCAATTTGGTGGAGTAAGTCTACTATATCATCCCGCGACAAACCGAGTGTATTTGTCGCAACTAGTGTTGTACTGTTTTCATTTGGTAGAGACACAGCAAAAACATTCGAATATTGTTCTAGTAATGTCGCACCAAGCGTTCTAGAAAATGGATTATCAATGCCGAAAATCCCCTGCGTCTCGACGATCACACCACCATCTGCGAGGACCTCTTCTTCAATTAAATTATGAAATCCGATGTTAATCGTCTCTGGGATTTTAGCTTCAGTCAAAACCGGTTGTGTCGCTGTTGCTAGCCACATTAGCAACATGACATTGAGAACAACAAGCACAGGAATCACGAGCGAAACAGGGCGACGATTATGTGGCTTGCGTGGTGCATTAGTCTGCGAATCCTGAGTCAGTACGAGGGAATATCCATTCCCTTCCATATGATCTAGGAGCGTATAGATAAAGAACACAACACCCAGCATCTCAAATGTCTCTTCGACAGTTGCAACTGCCAAGTAAACAAGACTCACTGCATCATTAATATCCCATAGGCTCGCGCTAATGCCTTCAATTATGAGCGCACCACCAAGATATACCCCACCTGATATAATCACACCGATACGTGTGCGTGATGGCAATCGTATGATAAAACGAGCAAACAACAATCCGACGACAATCACAACCGGAATAGCCACAATCTGCCATCCAAATGCAAAGAAACCGGATGGATTAAATGCCTGTTGAGTCGGGTCAACAAAAATTTCATGTATCTGTGCGCCTTCATCCATCGACAGATAGAAAAATCCTAACGCAAGGATTGACCAGTACCAACGATCAATGTCTTTATCACGCCATTTAATACTAGCAATGATTACCAATAACACGGCTGCCACAAATAGTAATGTTGTGGCATACCATGTTGGAATTGTCTCTTCAAGATTGACAGTGAATAGATTGAGAAAATCCACAAGCAACACATTTGTAGACCCAATCAGAAGCACTTCGACAATATATTCGGTTACAATGCTGATTGCACTCACACATAATGTCATCACAATCAGTCGATTACACCATTGTAATGCCGTCCATTTGAAGAACATCAACGTTATATCCTATTAACTTGTCTTCTTTGATGTCTTCTTTCGACAGGTGACTTTGCCATTTCTGGTACGTTTACAATTCGATGGTAAAGACGGTACATAGACAATACTGCCGCCACCATCAACAATAATATTCTGGACTACAACCAGTGTTGTCTGAATTATCGTAATATCAACTGCGACAATCACAATTGTGTTGTTATCAAACGAACTTGCCCCTTCGACACGTACAGTATCGCCGATGCGAATTTGTGTTAAAACGGTCGATGCAGGATCAACTTGAATATCAATATCAAAAATTGTGATCGAGGTTACATTAATTGCCTGCACAGGGCCTTCGATTACAATGATCGGCACACCCGTAGTCGAATCTGCAGTCGCGACCGCAGTCGGTATTTGGGTTGGGGCAACTGTTGCGTCAATGGTTGGGACGAGTGTCGGAGGTGCAACTGTTGCTTCAGCAGTTGGTGGAGGTAAAGTCGCAGGAATTGTCGGAGTCGCATCCTGTGATGGAGGGACTGGGGTCGGCGAAACACCAAAATCTGTAATGACAATGATCGTCGCAATAATTGTTTGATCCTGTCGTGTCCCGATAACTTGCACTTGCATACCAACTGATAAGCCATCAGCAGGTAAAATTGCGTTACTTGTATCAACTGCAATGCCACCAACAATGATAACATTACCATCAATCGCATTGATTTCACCAGGAAATTCAATCGAAGTCTCTTGCGCAAAAGTCAGCATAGGAACGGATAAAACAAGAGTAAGGCTCAAAATGATAGCTAGGCGTATATTTCCAATAAGTCTTGGCATAGACATCCCCTAAATCGTGTCGCAATTTTATTTGCATTATTGATTATAGTGTACAATTAAAATCGAGATTACGCTTATATCTCAATATATTCTCGCAGAGATATTCATACCAATGTACTATGTCTAACAATCGAGGGATTTTTATGAAATCGTGGATGACATCAAGCATATTGTCACTTGTTTGCCTACTGATCTTGATCACACCAATATATGCACAGGATAATCAGGTTACTGTGCCAGACTTAACAGGTCTCACGATTCCCGAAGCAGCAGCACTATTAAACTCACTTGGTCTAAATTTAGGGACAGAATTAGCCGTTGATTGGGATGCAGCCTCGGGCTTGGCTGAGGATACAATCAGTACACAATCAATAGCACCCAACACAACTGTTGACCGAACCACAAGCATTGATATAAGTGTTTTAAGATCGCCCAATATGGTTCTGATTTATGATGACAACGACCTTACACTCGTCAACACAACACCAAACACAACCGATTTAACTGCTCTCCGTTTTGCATCCATTGCCGGGTCACCCGCATCATTTGCAGCAAGTCGCTGGGCATCCAATGTCGGCGAACAAAAATGTACACAAGTTTGGTCAATTCGGCGAAATAACTCGAAAGCCGTTAGTGGCTGTGAAGACATTCAAAATTGGATAACCACCAACAGCACAGGCGAGCACTTCTGGACACAAACAAGTGGTGTGCAAGAATTTGCGGTCGTTGATGGCGGAATCCAACGGATTAATTGTCCAGCCGCCGGCCCTGAAACACAAGATAATCCATTACGCTGTGCATTCTATTTGGAAGGCGCACAAGCAGGTGAAGATGCAACATTCTATTATTATTTTGCATACACTACCGATGCTCTCATTCTATACAACCCAACTGATGACAAGTGGATGCCAACGGATCGCACTACAATTTTGAGCAATAATCCAGCCATGAGCCCAATTATTCTTGGCGATGTTGTCACATGGGGAGAAGGATTCACTGTGCCAATTGGTGATCTTACCCGTTTAGCACCACAGCAATGTTTATTCATGACGAGTTCAACAGCAGTCGATGCGCCTTTACCTCAAGATTGTGTTCCGATTGCTCAACAAGCCCAGAGTGCACAAAATACCTTCTGGCTCACAGATTTTGAAATCGAAAGTGCAAATTCAGGACAGGTTCATACATGCCCCGCAGCAACTCCGGGACGATTGACACAATGTATCATCCCACAATAAACTCATAATTTCGCACAAACCGAATCCATAAAGACTGTGTCTTAACGTGGGTTCGGCGCGCAAAATTTATGAAGTAGAATATACTTTACCAACATAAGCAATCCGAAGGACACACATCATTATCACCTTTCAAGAAATAACCGACCGCGACACTTGGAATAATATCCTACGTCAACTGCCCTATGCGCATATCCTGCAATCTTGGGAATGGGGAGATTTTAAGCAAGCAACCACAGGGTGGCAACCGCAACGCCTCGCTTTTTATCGAGATAATCAGGTAGTAGCGATGGCAAGTGTTGGTGTGCGCAAGGTAGGTCCATTGAAAGTGATATATATCAGTAAAGGTCCGGCGCTTGACTATCGTGATACAGATTTATTTGATGAAGTCATCATACAACTAGAGCAACGTGCCAAACAACAAAATGCGATCTGGCTAAAAATTGACCCCGATGTCATTTTTGCCACAGGTTTACCCGATAGTGAAGATGACACACCAAATTCGGTTGGTACAAGTATTCAATCTTCACTCGAATCACGCGGATGGTCATTTTCGGATTCTCAGGTGCAATTTCGTAATACGATTAGTGTCGATTTGACTCAATCCGAAGATGACATTCTAATGGCAATGAGTGGCAATACGCGCCGTAAAGTCCGCACCGCAACCAAGAAAGATGTAACAATCCGTTCAGCTACTCTCGATGACTTGCCAATTTTATACGATTTGTATCAAGTAACTGGCGAGCGCGATGATTTCCTCATCCGCCCTTTTGACTACTACAAACGTGCTTGGCAACGATTCATGGAAGCCGACCTTGCCCACGCCTTGATTGCTGAATATGAAGGAAAGCCAATTGCTCATGTGATTTTGTTTCACTTCGGGCAAAAATGCTGGTACTTTTATGGCGCATCCTCTAATGAGGAGCGTAATCGAATGCCAAACTATGCACTGCAATGGGAAGCGATGAAATGGGCAAAATCGCAGGGCTACGCAATTTATGATATGTGGGGCGCACCCGATCATTTTAACGAGTCCGACAGTATGTGGGGCGTATATGAATTTAAGCGCGGTTTTCGTGGCACAGTCGTACGTCACATCGGCGCGTGGGATTACGCCCCTAGTCAACTTCTATATAAGGGTTATACCGAAGTTATGCCCCGAATTTTGAATCTGATGCGCTAGAAAACGCATCTTCAATTTCAGCATCAGCAGATAATGTATACTGACCGGGTCGCTCCCCAACTAGATTGAAAGAGAATACAAAGGTACGTGATGCATTCGCTGGTAAGGGTGCTAAGCGGAATGTATAACTCATTGTGATGTCGTTATTTTCTTCTGCAACCAACAATAAGCTACCATCCGCAGCAACACGAGTCGTGTCATCTGGCATATTGGGTAGATCAGATGTATCCCTTAGGTGGTCAACCATTGGCACAACATCAATTGTACGTCCCTCGGTTGTAACTTCTGTGGGAGCTAAACCATATGGAATATTGATTGTCAATAAAATTGGAGCTTCTGTATCCTGACTACCACGGTTACTGACTGTCGCTAGCATCGGAATGGTTTCGCCAATGCTATAGTTGCTTTTGTCTTCTATGAGGCTTAATTTGGCTCTGACATGTGCTCCTTGTGTTGAACATGCCATCAATACCATGCGGTCTGCCGAGATGCGATATTCATATACATGATCATTCAAGGTTAAAAATAGTCGATACCCACGTACATGTTGGGGTTCATCATCACTCAAGAGTCCACACCCCAGTTCCTCAAAAGAGAACCAACGTTCCTCCCATGTCCATTCCACATCGTTTAGCGTATATGCTGAATCTAAGAGTGCATTCATCTCGTTGAGTGAATCTGTGATATATGGCGATACACCGTCTATAGTCGGATACAATTCATGACAACGTATCAAAAACAATCCCTCTCCATCAACACGGTAATGATAGGTAGCAATCGGTGTCAGGAATTGAATGTCATACATCATCAACCCCTGTGGCATAGATGGATCAGGAATAGATTTACAATCGGTATGCAATTCATCATAGTATGCTAGTGTCCATGTCACCTCTAAGTCATCATCTTCAAATGATAATTCCGTTGGATGGTATCCATTCACACGATACAATGCGCGTTCAACTGCAAAAGGGATGTCATCGTCTTCCGCAAGAACAATTGGTAACGCCATACAGAACAAAATACAGAATAAAAATAATCGCTTCATCATCAGGTTTCTCCTTGTTGTATAATTACTATAGCCCGTGACTATCCTCGAAACCCAACGCGCAAACTATGCCTAACCTACGGCAATTCCACTCTAATCGTGTTAAACTTTTAGGGACACTATGGGAGAAACAAAATGAACAAACAAGACCTGATTAAACAATTCCAGACTGAAGGCTATGTCATCGTTCCGTCACTGTTTTCACAGGATGAAGTCGAAACCATCAAAACACATTTTATGGAGCTCAATCAACAAGGACATGGTTTTGAAGGCGATAGAGCGTCAATACTTGGTGATCACGATCCTCTCAAAGCATTTCCGCGCATTGTCCATCCGCATCGGGTTGATCAGTTATCATTAGATTGGTTACTCGATAATCGTCTGCGTGAGTGGACAACTAATCTACTCGATGGCACTGAACCGTATGCAGCACAAACAATGTTTTACTTCAAACCGCCCGGTGCACGCGGACAAGCCTTGCATCAAGATCAAGCGCCACTGTCAGTCCGTCCCGGAACCTGTTTAGCAGCATGGATGGCAGTCGATGACTGCGACGAAGACAATGGATGTTTGCAACTCGTTCCTTACACGCAAGATTTACCTGAGCTGTGTACAATCGATGCAGATACAACCCAAAGTTTTACATCGCAACAGGTGCCTGTTCCTCAAGGATTATCACCACAGCCGGCACTGATGAAAGCCGGTGATGTTCTATTTTTCAACGGGCAGGTTATTCACGGTAGCTACCCCAATACAACACAAGACCGTTTCCGTCGGTCATTAATTGCACATTATGTTGTCGGAGAAGCCGAAAAAGTTGCCGATTTCTATAATCCATTGCTGACATTTGATGGAGAAGAAGTTGTTCTTGAGGCAAGTGAAAAAGGTGGACCCTGCGGTATTTTTGTAGATGCAGATGGTAAGCAAGCGATCGAAATCGTCGAAAGTCAAACACATTAATGACGGTAGAGTTAATACACCAGTATATTGAAACCAACGGCATAACCTTACATGTGGTCACAGCAGGGAATCCGTCGGATGAGCCTGTCATGTTATTGCATGGTTTCCCTGAATGTTGGTATTGCTGGCATCATCAAATCGACTATCTCGCACAAAATGGATATTACGTCATCGTACCCGACCAACGCGGATACAACCTCAGTGATAAGCCCATTGGCGTTAAAAATTATCACATTGATTTGCTTGCAAAAGACATCACAGGTTTAATCGAAGCGATGGGTTTCGATAGCATGTACGTTGCCGGACACGATTGGGGCGGCGTTGTTGCTTGGTGGATTGCCACCCACTATCCACAATACTACAAAAAGTTGATGATTCTGAACGCACCACATCCCAATAATTTGACCGACCTACGCGAATTCAGTCTGAGCCAGATAATGAAAAGCTGGTATATCTTTTTCTTCCAGATTCCAAGGTTACCCGAGTGGTCAATTCGGCGTAACAATTCTTTTCGTGAATTTATGGTCGGCAATCGTCCCGATGCCATCACCGAAGCAGATTATAAAATCTTTGAGGAAGCATGGTCTCAAGACGGCATCTATACTAGCACCATCAATTGGTATCGCGCGGCATTGCGCTATCTATTCCCCGGAAAACTCCCACCTGACGAATCGATTACAATGCCTGTCCGTATTATCTGGGGTGAACAAGATGCGTTTCTTGGTAAACCACTTGCTGAACGCGCTACACGCCTCTGCAAAACCGCCGACATTTATTATGTACCGGAAGCATCACATTGGATCACCCACGATACACCTGACATCGTCAATCAGCATCTATCCGAATTTTTTAAATAGAGTGAGGAGTAGGGGCATAGTGACATGCCCCATTGTTGCTTAATTTTGTCGTTCGAGGGTATTACATAGACCTGCATCTGCATCAATTCGCCGGACTTCAATTGTCCAGACGGACTCAATTGGAACCTCTGCCCAAACCTCTTGCGAGAAGCCACAGGTATAGGTGCGGTTTTCATTACCTTTAAAATTCACATTGTAGTTACCAGAGTAATCTGCCCGTTGACAGCCTAATCGTTTCTGCCCCTCACAATTGAGCGAGACATCTTCATAGTAGGGTTCTGGAATCAGTCCCTCTCCCGAAGTCTGTCGATTAAACGCATCTTCCCAACGGTTACCACGCCAACGACACCAATCATCATAAACAGGTTCTTCACGGTATCTAGTTGTGCATTCTTGGCGTTCACTAAATGTACCATCACCGTTGTCCTGTCGCACCGTTCGACACGTTTCACCATCAGGGATACGGTTGGTACTACGTTGTCTTTGCGTACATGAGCCCAAATCAATCGACATATTATCGCCAGCCGGACGAGAATCTCGCCAATTCATCGTAGTGAATTCACTATATTCCTCGACTGAAACAGTTCGATCCCATGAATGACTATCAGCATAAACGGTCGCTGATTCAGTCATATTCAAGACTGCAAACGCACCAACCAATAAGGCAATAACTACACCTATAATCGCAAAAACTTTTAAATTATTACCACTTTTTTCATCATTTTTGGTCTTGGGTTTAACGCCGATCTCTTCCATTTGAGCGTCAAATTGCTCTTGGACTAGATCACGCGAGCCACTGGATTCAAAGCTACCACCCGCCTCTTTAGTCTGTTCATCCAGTCTGATGGCCTTTGCGCCTTCAGTTAAAGGGGAACCACATTGCTGGCAGAATTCGTTTGCCGCGCCATTGAGTTGATTACATGCCGGGCAAGTGACGTCCACGCCAACAAACTTGTGATCTTCGACAGCTACTTTTTCTTCATCTGATGGATAGTAGCGTGAATCAGGATTTTGCGGGGCGCCACAATTTGGACAAAATCGGTGTGTCACACCTAAATTCTTGGTTGTGCCACAGAACTGACAGTCCCATAACATTTCATATGTTTTATTGCTCATGATTTATCAGCCTCAGCTTCTATATCTCCTACACCTGTATCTTAAGATGATTAAGTGCATTGTGCCAACGCCAACCATAAAAATGCTATCAAAATTGCATCGCTTGTACACCAACGAAGTATGCACCAATACTCTCTCCGGTCACACCCAAGATACGCACTGCCCAATCACCACTTGAGCTGGCTTTACATATATAAGCCACACCCAAATCGCCTTCGAGAATATTCTCGCGCTCACAGGTGTCCATTACCGATTCGTCAGATTCGTTGACGATAACCACATTCTTACTGACAGCATTTGCATTTAATGACATGAATTGTACATACACAGCATATGATTTCCCACGTCGTACGCTAAATTCATATTCATGCAAAAAACCATGATCCATAATATCGACTTCTTGATCCGTTGCAGGCTTAACCTGTGATGCGGGTACAATCTCTACAGCATCACGTACTTCATCAATTGGTGTTCCCTCTATGTCATAAACGGCTGGCGGACCACCCAAAAATCCGGAGACCGTACCAATGAACCCCGGTAACATCCCAATTGCACTAAACGAAAACATCGAACACGATACCGATAACATCAGCCCAAACAAACACCCCATCCGTGATCGTTGTTTTTGACGCTCCCGATGTTTTTGAAAGCGATCTTTTTTTATCTCACGTTCAATTTTTTCGAGCGGAACAATCTCTTTCTTCTTCAACTCTTCTTCATGGCGCTTGCGCTTCTCACGCTCAGCTTGTGGCATCCCACCTTCAATTTTATAAAGTAGGCGGTTCGCGGGACTATGGAATTCATCCAATTTGAGGGCTTCACGTAAGCACTTCACTTTATGGGATTCATCGTCAACGGCTAATGCTGTTAAATACCACGCATCTGCCGATGGATCATCCCGCAGTATCGTCTTCAGTTTTTGTCGTGCTTCGCTTTTTTGACCAGTTTTGATCAGTGTTTCTATCGCTTGCAAAGACTCAGACATATGCGTCTCCCATTCTCGACAATTTCTACTACCGTATGTCACCAGCTTCGACTGCTCGCTTGCCGATGACATAACCACCGACCGTTTCTCCCTCAACACCAAGCACCCGCAACGACCACTCACCAGACATAGACATATAACAAACCCACGCAGCGCCATTATCATAATCAGGCACAATTGGTTGGAATATACAATTTTCCATGCCATTGTTACCATCTGGATCAAGAATCGCGACATTATTCTGCACATTCGTGGCGACCATCGACAAAAATTGAATGAAAATAACTTGTGAATCACCCTGAACCATTTCAAAGCGGTATTCATTCAAATAGCCGTGGTCAACAAATGCAAAATCTTGCCCACCCAAAACACGGCTGAAGATGGGCTCAATCTGGTACAGACTATCAACCGTATCCGCAATCGGTATATCATTCACCTGTGTCACGGGTTCTACCCCACTGGTTACACGCAAAACTGTTCCAATCACACCGGGTAACAGACCTGCTATTGATAAAATTACGATTGAGAAAATCACCCCCGTCAACAAACTGAATAAACATCCAAAACCACGGCGACGACGACGTGTTTGCTTCTTATCTTGTTGTTTTTGAAAACGTTGTTGGCGGATTTGTTCATGTTCAGGTGTAACAGTTGCAGAGTCCGGCTTCGGATTTGGGTTTGAACCGGGTACGTCAAATTTTTCAAGTTTTGCCAATAACACATTCGATGGTGTATGTAACGCATCTATCTTGATTGCACGTTTCAACGCTTTGATTTTATTGACATCATCATTTAATGCTAACGCCATCATATACCACGCATCAGCCGATGGATTTTCATTAATAATGACTTTTAGGTGCTGAATTGCTTCTTTTCGCTTACCGTCTTTGATCAATTTTTGAATCGGTTTTAATGAGGTATCCATCACAATATACTCTTATTATTTTTTCTTATCGTACCGTAAAAACAACATCATAAGCATAAAAAAGAGTGTGCCATCAACCGACACACTCTTTAAATGGTTTATTCACTGAGTTTATCGAGTAATTGTAAATGCCATACCATCACCACGACCGTATACTTCTGGGAAGTTGAGCTCCTGTGCAATTGGCGGAATCACATTATAAGTGCCTTCGACACCGGGGCGAATCGTATAAACATATTCATATACACCCTTCGGCAGATAACTCGCATAAATCACTGCTTTTTCATCACGGAACTGGACATTATCAAAGTACCACCATCCCCATCCATAGGTACGTGGATTATCCGCCGGACCGCCACGAGGACGCGTACCAAGTTGTTCACTTCCGCTGAGGCTCGGATTGACCGCCTCTGCACCAGCAGGGAAATAATCCTCAATGACTACATAGCGCAATGTACTTGGTGCGACTATCCGTAAGCGTACTTGAATAGTTTCGCCGACAATCGCACTATCAATCGGTGTCTCAGTCTCATCATCTGGACGGGTATATGTCCGTGAAATTTCGACCCCACGGCTAAATGGTTCAATCTGTGGCACGGGCAAATCGAGGGTTAGATGCGCCGTATAGTACATTACACCCTCTCCATCTGTGCGACCAAACTCAATTAGATTTGTCTCTCGTTGGATTAATTCAGAAACATCAACTAGCAAGTTGACCGACTCCAACACATTTGCTGGAACAGCAACTTCATCAAGCTTCGATTCGTTGTTAACAGTCACATTAAATGCATAATTCGGGTTCAGTTCACCTGTTGCCAACATCCAGTTAGTCAACGCCATAATCGACCATGTATTTTCCTGACGCGATCCCCATGCGCGATTTGCACGCACACTGACAAGATGGCGCACTACATTTGGTAAAATTTCGCTATCTGGGCGAATCTTTATGAGTGCATCCAAGACAAGTGCTGTTGAGCGAATATCACTTGACCAATTCCAGCGGTCAACATATGTCTCTTCAAAGAAAATGCCTGTCGCACGGGTTACAGCGTTATTGAGCATATACTGCGCCAACACATCAAGGCGTTGCTGGTCTTCTGGGTTGATGAGATGCAAGGTCTTAGCGAGATAGGCGATTGCATCTAGATTCATACGTTCGATGCTATCAAACAAGGTCACACTGCGAGCAACATCAGGTTGACCAGAGTATGCCAACGCATATAGTAAGAAGGCTTGACGATTCAAACGCCATTGTTCCACCTCCAATGATGGCGTAATCATCTGGAAGCTAAGATACTCTTGGGCACGACTGATGACATTTTCGGATACGGGATACCCCTGTTTTTGTGCCTCAGCCAGACCAATCAGTGCAAATGCTGTGGACGTTGGGTGACTATACGTCTGTGAACACCATCCCCAACTTCCATCGGAACGTTGGCGTGCATAGAGTTCCTGTAACCCGTCATTAACAACATCATCCAGATTTTCTTTGAGTTCAGGTTCAGCTAACCCCAGCTCATTCAATGCACGGAAAGTTACAATATTAGGCAAGAAACGATGAATAATCGTTGCAGTACATTCTCTATATTTTGTTGTATTCCGGCGAAGATAGCGTAAGCTATCATTTGTAACGCCTGCCAGCGATTTATCAATATTGATGTCCAATTCACCCGACTGTACATCAAAGTCACGTGGCATCAGAATCGCTTCTACTCGAACACCACCATCACGCAACGAGCCAGATGTCCCGACTGTTTCTGGAGCTTGATAACGATAAACTGGTAATGTGCCGTCAAAATCAAGTGCTACCGGAGAAATACTAGCATCCGTATATTCATCGTCATCGGAGCGTACCACAAAGAACGGTGCGATTGATTCGACATCTTGAACCGTCACTTCCCAGCTCACGCGTGTACGTCCCTGTGCCGGGATTGTCACATTTTGGACAAGTTCTGTACCTTCAGCTACTGTTAAACCTTCGACATTTTCAATCGAAACACGACCGGATAATTCTTCTAGGGTGTTATTGTTGACAACTGCCGAGAGTAACACTTTATCATCAACAATAAAGAAACGTGGCGTCACCGGACGAATAATCAGCGGACGTGTACTCAACAGATCAAACGTCTCTTCGCCAAGCAACATCACACCATCACTGCCATCTGTCAACGCACGCGCATCCAATCGCCATGTCGTCAAATTATCCGGCAGGCGGACATCTAATACAGCCACGCCATCTTCGTTGGTCACCGCAGTCGGATTCCAATACGGCGTATCAATAAACTCACCACGAAGATCAACAATACCAGAGTCAAAGATACCTCCGCCACCGCCTTTTTCTTCAGCGAGTTCGGCAGTGACTTCATCACCATTAAACACGAGTGAGGTGGATGTACGTACAGCAAGACTTTGTGGATTATAGAATGTTTCGAGCAGCAACCTACTATTGCGAGGACGTAGCGACAATGCCGCTAGATCGGTTACACCCACTCCAACTTCAGCCACAACCGGATCGCCTTTGTAATCGGTTACGCGAACAGTGTATTCGACTGTTTCTTGTGGTGATGCTTGTTCACGGTCGGCGGAAATATCGATATTGAGTTCTTTCTGGTCAATCTCAACTTGCAAGCGTGTGATGCCCATACGATATGATGCAATCGGATTGGTTTCATCAACAGCTTTGATGAGAAATACACTCACATAGATATTCGGCGCATATTCCGGCAGAATTTCGAATTCGTAGATTAGTGAATTACTTTCCATTGTGACGTGTTCAACTGTGATTACGCCACCTCGTTCGATACTAATGAGAGCTTCGGATACACCCTGATATGGCGATGTAATCAAAACTTTCGCTGTATCACCGACATTGTAATCGGTCTGTTCAGGGACAAGTTCGACACTATCATCATTTTCTTGTCGCCATGAGACATAACTACTGCTCGACACCCATGAGAAAGTCGCCGAACGAATCTCAGTTCCATCACTGTCACGGGTAGCAACTTTAATTTTGAATGTCCCGCCATTCGGTGGTACATACACAAATTGTGCTTTACCTTCATCATCAGTGATGACTTCGCCTGTCGTTACAGGAATTTCTTCAACTTCCCATGTCCAAACAGTTTCACCAGAGTTCGGGTCTTGTTCCTGAATGCTCGACCAACGGCGTTCGACAACTTCAACATCAATGGATTGATTCGCGACAGGTTGACTATCCCAATCCACAGCAATGATATTGATCGTGCTTTCTTCATTGGCAGTGCTGACATAACTGTCTGCGCGTGCTCCAACATATACCAAGCCTTTATGGACGATCATCCTACTGCTTGCAAAAATGGTTTGGCTAGCTTCGTCTTGTAATCCGGCTTCGATCCGGAATATCTGACTTTGTGTCGCATCTCTAAGATCACCCACAACATCAATCGTAGCAATCCCGACAGAATCTGTGGTTGTCTGTCCTTCGGTCACAAATCCACCATAGCTACCGTAGTATTCATAACCATAGTCATCATAGTTAAAATCTCTAAAGTCGTAGTAGCCTTCACCCGTATAACGGAAGTTGTATGGTTGTGACGTAACGGTGTAGTTCACATTTGCATTCGAAACTTTGCCGCCAAAAAAGTAACTACCTTCCAGCTCAAATGTACCTGTATCACCCTGAGAAATTTCCGGCGTAACAGCATTCATTTCAACTTGATA
Source organism: Anaerolineales bacterium UBA6055 (assembly GCA_002428985.1). GTDB lineage: Bacteria > Chloroflexota > Anaerolineae > Aggregatilineales > Phototrophicaceae > UBA6055. The sequence goes on from DIYL01000053.1 coordinate 241,154, forward strand.
TTCTGGTAGGCGATATTCTGCAACAAGGAAGCTGATACTACCACCTTCGCGACGATAGTCATGCTCTGATGGTAAATCAACCGAAATGCGATATGAGCCAAGCGACGCTTCTGACGCGATGTCAAAACTATCACTAAATGTACCAAATTCCGTCACTTCAACATCTTCTTGGTAAACCACATCACCACTTGCATCCGTAATCCGTACAGGGACAGTTTCAAATGGTGGGCGTGTGTATTCGACATCATTTTTACTACGTACAATTCCACGGAAATACACAGGTTGATCAGTCCGATAAACGGGACGATCTGTATATAGATAAGTTTGGTAACTTTGTGGATAGAATGAGTAACTTTGTCCAAACTGGTAGGGTTCCAGCCCATTAGTCCATGATGAATACCCAACCCCAAAGTGATTGTCCGATTGAAGGATCGCTACAAAACGGGTATAGAGATCACGCGTACGTGGGATTTCAATTCGAGCAATCCCCTGTTCATCAGTTGTCCCTTGTCCAACAATAGACGCACTCGCATTGTAAATGTGGATCTGTTCACCAACAATCGGTTTGCCAGAATCAACATCAGTCGCCCAAACAGTCATTTCATCAATAGTTTGTTTAACGGTCAAGACTGATGTAGCGACATTTAGGAAATGTTCGGTACGAGCATATCGTGTTTCATCAATCTGGTCAGATTCAATATCTAAGAGATAAAGACCCGGTTCAAGTTGCCCATTATTTTCATCGGACACAACAATTTCAGTTTCTTGCGCAGCATCGCGTAAGCCGAGGTAGTATTCTGTTGTATCTCCTTCAGCGACCCATGCCAGCGTTTCATCACGTAACTGAACTTGCCACCACACAAAACTATTGATGCATTCAGGTCCACCAACCACAGGCACGACATAATCGCGATACAATAACTCAACAGGATCGCCCTCAGCCGGCAATGGACGCGCCCGTAATGCATCAGGTTCTGTTATAACAATCGCAGTATCCCCAACACGCAGACGTGAAGGCGGTGCACCATCACAACTGATGCCACCACGCCCTTCAATCTCACCCAATGCCAATAATTCATAGCGTGTAATATTTTCGGGCGTATTTGAGTTGATTGTCCATTCACGCTGTAACGTATCTAGGTTAGGGTCATAAGCATCAGTTGGGTCGTAAAAATCTTCATCGGTTAATGCGAGGATAAAATCACGAATAGGTACAGTGAACAGATTCAAGTCCACCGTCTCTACACCGCGATGATACATATACAATTGGGTTGGTTCACGGTATGCATTATAGAAACCAACAGCCCCCGGGGTTTTCATACCTAATGTCGGCGGACGGGGTGCTGTGACATAAGTGAAGCTCAAATCTTGCCCAAAGTTAATCGGATTACCGTAGATGTCTTCCATCCCCGGTGCAATTGTTACCGTATAGGTCGTAGATGCTTGTGCACCAAAGGATACGGAATAACGATAACTCCAATCACTATAATAAAAGCGTGGTTCAACAGGTGGTTCTGGCTCAATCGTGATCTTATCAGGTAGTGTCTCGAGGTTCATCGGGGATGCGAAGTAAATCGTAAAGCCTCCGCGTGACACCCCTTCTGCACCATCAACCGGATCAGTTCCGATAATTTCAGGGAACGGCAAGGTTGAATATGACCATGCTTTCTGCCCCCGCAAATCAGTACTACCCGTAAGCGAACTCACTTCACCATCGAATCCAGCATTATAAACGGACGCCAATTCCAGTTGGACATCAGGCGTAAAGCGGAAACCCTGCCCATCAGGTGCCCATTCAAATGTCCCTGTGAGGTCACTCGTTACAGCCAACGAATCTAAGCGCAGATAAAATGCACTCTCAACAGACTCTTGATTCATCGGTTGGCTGAATCGGACTTGAATTTCAGGATCTAGTAGAATATCCGTCTGATCTGGTGATGGGTTAATCGATATAACTTCTGGTGGTGATGTTTGGAAAGTCCATATAACCGGAGTTTCCAATCTTGAACCATCCACTGCCTCCAACCCTGCCATCACACTTGCTGTATAGGTTGTACCACCTTGTAATGGCTGTAATGGTGTGAACACATACATTGATGTGTTTATCCATTCACCAACACCTTCGGTTACAGGCAAAATCTGCAACGGATCAGGCAATTCATCCAGCTCAGTAGACATCAATAATGGGATCACCGGACGGTCAAAAATAATTGTAATATCAGAGTTAGCAGGTACAAACCCGCCCTCAGAAGTCGGGAAGACTTCGGCAACTTCCAAAAAGCCAACACTCGTATACGTCGCAATAAATGGATCCAGTAAGGGTGTGCCATCTAATGCCTCAATTGTCGGTGCGAGCTGGAATGTATAGTCCGTATTGCGTTCATAATCTGCAACAGGACTAAATGTCAGCGAATATTCGTCACAACTGAGGTTACCATCTACAAAAGGCGTAACGCTAAATGCCGCTTGTGCAGTGCCACAGTCAACACGCCGATCAAAATAAAAGGTAACCGCTTCATCTAGCGCCAATGGCTGACTAACAAACGGTTCACTATCAATTACTTGTAAGAAAGCCACACGGTTGCCCTGCGCAATCAACTGCGGAATGCTCACAGCAATTAAGCCAAACAGGGCCAGTAATAACACCAATATCCTTTTTCGCATAAAAATTCCCCCACTATACGGATAGATTCATCATCCATTATAAGGGAATTCTTCAAAACATATTGATGAATTACCTACGTTAACGCTACGTTTTCCAAATGATTGATTTTCCCGCTTTTATGCGTCAATCTACCTATCCGTAATAATTGATCCATATAATCAAATCTGAGGAACTCTCATATAAAGAATTCCCCTTAGCAGTCATCCTCTATGGAATAACTTCAATAAAATGAGCACCACGCACAACTTGAATCTGTTGATCCGTACGTTCTAAAAACGGTTCTTCACCATCTGTATTGACATTCCAGAATTCAATATACCCCGGATTCATTGGATTTTCTCGCTCATTGTAGATCACAACAGCCAATGCATCATCATCAGCATCAAAGGTCGCATGCTCTGGCAAAACACCTTCAAAGCCATAATCATTAACCCAAGTTAACTCACCAGTAGCATTATCAAAAGTTAGCAAAGTCAACGAGTTTAAATCACTACCCGGAATAAATGTCAGTGCATCAGGCAAATACGTTCGGCGCATATCCACAGTGACAATTATTGTACTGTCACTATTCACAGCAAAGCCCTCAGGACTTTGTCCAACTTCAACCCGCGATGTAACAGTATGATTACCATCTTCATCAAATTTGATTGCAATCATCTCGCCACGTGGATTGAGAATAAATCCAAGTTGTCCCGATATAGCTTCCCAATTGATTTCTGTTGTGAGATAGTGGTTGCCATCTGCAGTAAATTCACCATATGAGATTGAGTTACCAAGTATCAAATAGTCGCCAATTTGCTGGAGATTGATTTGGCCATCATCATCTAGGATAACTTGAAAGAAAACAAGCTCACGTCGATTAATACCTACAGCCAGATAATCTCCTGATGGATGCCAATCAACAGATGTCACTTCTTGCACAGGTTCACCCGCACTATCATTCAGAGAAAAATATTGATATGTGCTGCTATCGTCTAAAGTAACAACTGGTAAAATAGCCAATTGTTTTCCTGCTTCTTCAGTTCCAATAGCAACAAACTGTTCCCGCGGATGCAATGATAAATGAACCGGATTGTCAGCGACATCGTAAGTGGTAGTTTCTTGTGTATTAAGATCAACAACTGTGAGAATACGACCCGTTGGTGGGTTTGCGATAATGTTTGGGTAGACTTCAACTGTGTCTTCAACTTCCCCAGCTGTTTCTACAATATATGCGCGGTTTCCATCGAGTGAAATATCCATCACTTGAGGCCATGAAGTTACAGAGTTGGAAACATAGGTTTCTTGCATCACAGGTGACTCAAAATTAAGTGGTAAATCGAATGTCGTCAATGTATCCACATCATCTGGCACTTGCATCAAGACCCCATTGGCATAAGCAGTCCCAACCATATCGGCATCGGATAAAACCAATAGTGCATCGCCATCAAACGAATTGACTGATGATGTAACAGGTGTAGATGATACGGGGTTGAGTAGTGATCCTGAGTAGACATATATCACACTAACTAGAACTACAACAAGTCCTATAAGCACGAGAAGAGTTGTAAAAATATAGTGACTATATTTGCGACTTTCTTTATATTTGTTTACAGATTCATTATCTGACATTGAGATTATCCTTTCAAGTTATTGACATAAACTGATTAAATGATGATTAGAACCACAGTGGTGGTTTAGTCGAAGTGCGTTAGGACAATTTATGATTACGTGATGATGTTAAAGTCGAACATACTCTCTGCGGTTGCCAGAACAGCTTCTTCGGCGGGACGTGGTTGCCACCCTAAAATACGTTTAGATGTAGAGTTATCAACTCGACGATGTTGATTTAAATCTGGCACAATAGTTCGTATAGATGGATCAAAAATACTCATCATCCTCAGCATCCATGCAGGAGCTTGCCGTCTTGGGATAGTCGAGGTGCGCTCATTGAAGTGTTCGTGTAGTAGTTTTGCCATATCGTGTAGCCACAGGAAATTAGAAGACGCCATAAAACGACCCCCATTTGCGTTAGGATTTTCCATGGCAAGCCGATGTAGAACTGCAACATCCCTCACATCTGATGTCTCATACCCTAATGGTGGAACAAAGGGTAGACTACCATCTAACATCCGCTTAATAAGCTCAAGCGATGTATTGACAATAGGTTGAAGCATAGGTCCACAGACTAGTCCGGGATTGACGGTAACAAGTTCAATATCTCCTGCCTTGTTTACATAGTCTCGTGCTTCACGTTCTGCAATCGTTTTACTCTGATTGTAGGGGGATACCGATGGATCATTAATATCTGTCCAATCAGCCTCTGTATAGACATAATCCGATTGTTTCATTGGGGACCCGCATACAGCAGCTTGAGAGGAGGTCATTACTATACGCTGTAAGCCGGCTTTTTGTGCTGCTTTGATTACACGTAATGCGCCGTCTCGAGCTGGACGTATAATATCCTGTGGATCTTTAGGTTGAACAATGGGCAATGGTGAGGCTAAATGTAGTACATATTGACAACCTGCTAAGGCTTCCTCCCAGCCGTGATCACTTTCTAATGACAAAATATGATATTCAACATGTGCATCTGGCATATGTTTATTTAATAACAACGACAGTTCATTAATGCGTTTTTGTGAGCGGACAGATGCTCGTATGGCATATCCTGCATTAAGCAAGTCTATAACGCAATGGGCTCCAATAAATCCTGAAGCACCTGTTACAAGAACTGTTGGTTTTGTTTGCATGTATCTACTCCATTTGTCCGTAAACTTTTATAGATGGAAGGTTTATTTGTAAAATGGTAAAGTATGAACCATGGTTCAGGGTCAAGAGCTTCTCATGAGGGACTTATGTATATTCAGGAACTTGCCAAGACATTAGACATACCAGTCAGTACGATTCGCTATTACGAACGGAAGAATCTACTGACGGAGTCACATTTTTCTCGGAAGAGCAATAATTACCGTGTCTACAATGACAAAGCAATTGAGCGGGTCAGATTAATCCGAGCCGCCCAACAAGCAGGAATTACTCTGCGCGAATTACAAGACTATATTGATGAGTGGGAAGAGAATTCAATCAGCAATGAGCAAAAACGCGATTTCTTCAATCAAAAATTAGTCGAAGTCGAGCAACGTATTATCGGTCTAAATCAAGTCCGCCAATATATCATGACGAAGCTAGAAGGGTTGGAGTAAGGGACACAAAAGCCGTGTCCTACTTATCAGGAAACTGCGCTATTTTTGTCCTTCATTTGGGTCTGACGTATCTGAAAGACCAAAATCCCAATTGTTGCAATAACAAGTGCAATAATTTGGCGTGAAGATAATCCCTCACCAAGAAACACCCATGCGAGGATAGCTGTTTGCACGAGCATTGTATTGTTGATGATACTGGATTCTGTAGCCGACAATACCTGAAGCGAGATGTTCCATAGTGTGAACGCAAATGCGGTATGCACTATTGCCAGCCATATAATAATCCCCCAACTTTGAAGGCTAAGAGGTTGCCATCCATCAACAAGTAATCCAATTATCAAAAGTACAACAGAGCCAATGCTCATACTAATGACGGTTACTTGGATGCCTGTCATATCATGCTTACGATTGATAGAGCGGCCCAAAAGTGAGCTAATTGCATTAACAATCATGGTAATCAGCCCAATCCCTAATCCAAATAGAGCTGGTAACTCGGTTGGTAAGAAGTAAATCACTGTGCCGAGCAGAAATAACACCAATCCTATATATTGAAGTCGATTCGGATATTCATTGAGCAAAAAAATACCACCAACCGTCACGATAATCGGTGTAAAGTTAAGCAATAACGAAAATGTAGCAGCTGACAAATAACTCAGGCTGATGAATACCAGTCCCTGTGTCGCCGTATAATAGAAAAAGCCAAGAATCATCAACCGAATGAGGTTATGTCGGCTAACACTCATGAATGCTTGACGGTTTTCAGAAGATCGAAGTGTAATAGCGAGTAGGATTAGGGCTGCAATTGTATAGCGTAGTCCTGCAAATAAAAGAGGCGGAATATCATCTTGTAGACCTATTTTGATGAAGACCCACGAAAATGACCAAATAACGGTAACGAAAAAAGCCAATAAGAGTGCTTGTAAACGCGATAGTGAAGCCATTGGAATTAACCTTTGCAGTTAGGTAAGCAAAAATAACACCAACTTACCCCCTCCAGGCTTTTATCCCTTAAAGGTGCGAGCTAACTAATGTAGCCTTCTGTCGCGCTTGGTCACTGACCTAATCTATAGCGGAACCCTAGCGACCCTTCGGTTGATATGCAGATTGAAGATACTGAATAAGTTCGAGAATTTCAAGGAAGTAATATTTCAACTTCTTTGTCAAATATAAAGCGCATTATTTTCAACGATGAAACCTTGAAAACAGATGCCAAACATCATAGATTATTTCTGATAAATGACATGTATTCTTCCAATCTGTGCTCTTTTTGTCAAAGCTGACAGACAATTTATTAATATCATCGACAAATGAATTATAATAATCATACAGACAACTATTCAGTGAGGGAACACAATGTTTTATTGGCTGATGTATGCCGCATTTGGAGCAATCGTTGGGTCATTCGGTACAGCTTTCATCCACCAAAAGACAGGCCGTGATGTACAAATGGGTGGGCTATTGGGTGCCGTTGTTGGTGCTGTCGGTGGCATTTTCTTTTTGATGCTACTATGGCTATGGCTTTACTATGATGGTGGTATGTTCCGCTCGGTTGGTAGATCATACAATGTACGGCGTAACTGGTACAACTGGTGGGCGTAATCTAATCATTAAGCAAACGGTTAAGGTGGGATACACTCTATATCCTACCTATCCAACATAAGTTTTTCCTCGCAGTCATCCTACACAACGAATTTGTAAACTTCGTAACTTGTTATCTAATCACTTTTTTGCTAACGTCCTCGTTGGATACATAGGATACCTTTCTTGCTGACAATTTATGGGACATATGTCGAATGACCGAATCCACATTACTGCAACACCGACACGATGACTATATAGAAGTAGTTACATTCAATCGCCCGCATGCACTTAATGCGATGGACATCCCCACCATGCAGATGTTCGCAGATGCAATAGATAATGTTGCTAATAACACTGATACCCGTGTGCTGATATTGACAGGCGCAGGAGACCGCGCATTTTCGAGCGGTGGTGACTTGAATGACCTCGCTGACAAAAGCACAGAAGACGACGCGCGTCATTTCATCACAATTATGGGTGATGCGTTATTGAAAATGGAACAACTACCCATTCCAGTGATTGGTGCGATTAACGGGTACGCACTGGGTGGTGGCGCAGAAATTGCGCTAGCTTGTGATATGCGCATTATCGACGAAAAAGCACGACTCGGCATGGTGCAGATGCGGATGGGTGTAACCCCCGGTTGGGGTGCAGGACAACGACTTATGCGTTTAGTCGGGTATCCACGCGCAATGCAGATGTTATTACGTTCCCATGTGATGCATGCGCCGGAAATCAAAGAATTAGGTTTGACTATGAATGTCGTTGACAAAGGCACCGCCCTCGACCATGCCCTTAGATTTGCCCGCCATATCGCCCAAAGCCCACCGGATACCGTGCGTGGTATCAAGGCATTATTGCAAGCTGGTTTACATAATCCATATGAAACCGCACTGACTATCGAGCGTGACATCTTCCCACCGCTATGGGCAGGTGATGCGCATGTCGATGCTGTCGAAAAATTTCTCCTTCGTCAAGAAGAATACGAAGCCGAAAAACGTGCAAAACAGAATGTGAATTAGGGAGACTCAAATGTCTGTATTTTATACAACCGTCGCTCGCTTTTATGATGCAGAGACAGGTGACAAAACTGATGATTTAGCAATGTACAGTCGTCTCGCAGAACAATACGAAGGCGATATTTTGGACATCGGATGTGGCACAGGGCGGGTGTTGATTCACCTCGCACAAGAAGGCTACACTGTTCATGGTATTGATAATGATCGTGCTATGTTAGATCGGTTAGATCGTAAACTGGAGATGATGCCACATCTACAAAATAACATCACCTATTATGATGGCGATGTGTTAACCTATGAACTCGACAAAAAATTCAGTCTCATTCTGCTAACGTATAATGCGCTGATGCACTTTCAAGAACAAGAGACACAAATTCAACTCTTGGGGAAATTGCGTAATTGGTTAGCAGACGATGGTCTTCTGGTGATTGATTTACCCAATGCAGGTGATGTCTTTGGTAGTCAAGATACCGACTCGATCTTAATGGAACGGACATTCCTCGAGCCAGAATCAGGGCATCTAGTGATGTTACAATCGGTGAGTTATTTGGATCGCGTCACACAAGTGTTGCATGTTGATTGGATTTACGATGAAATGGATGGTGACGGTATTGTCAAACGGCTGATTGCCCCTCACCAACTACGATATTATTTTGAGCCGGAAATTCGCTTATTGTTGCGCGTATCAGGATTCAAAGTCGATGCGATCTATGGCAGTACAGACGAAGAGCCATTCGAAGAAGGTGCAGAGCGTATGATTGTGTTTGCGACGCTTACATAGGTCTTGTGTAATAACGAATGTTGAACCCGCTAAATTCTCCAGTCGCAGGTGCGTTACTCAAGCTTTCTATAGTATCAACTCTAGCTAATGGTGGCACCTGCCATAGATATTTTTGAAACACAGCCAGTTGGTTTTCTGTACCCTCAGCTAATGTCTCAACTGCACCATCACGCCTATTTAAAACCCAACCTGTGATCTGTAAATCATCCGCTTTAAGTTTTGTATGATAGCGAAAGCTAACGCCCTGTACGCGACCATTAATCACAACATGTAAACGCAATAATTCCATCCGACGTTATCCCTCCGCAAATAAGTTCAGTGTAGACAGGTTCTAGAATCAGGGTAGCATAGAAGCCAGCCTTGTTCAAAATAGTTGGAGCGTACGATGCGCTTTTTGTGGTTGCCCATCATATTTATCATAGTAAGCTGTAGTGCGTTACCATCACCACCAACACTCACCCCCATGCGGGACTTATCCGCCCCAACGCTGGTTATCAGCCCGACGCCTATCATTCGGTCATCCGGCGAGTTATATCCAACAGACGAAGGCGTTTTTGTCGGTCAGACGAATCCAACACAAGCAATCCTACCTGTTGATTCTGAACCTGTACCTATACCACAAGTCGATGATGATTTGGGTAATGTAGTCAATGTGGTATTAGAAGATGGAAGTGTCTTGCAAGGAGATTTCTATCCAAGCACAGAACCTAGAAGTGCGGGTATCCTCATCGTCGGGATTGATCGATCTGCATGGGGAGATTTACCAGTCGAATTACAGCGAGCTGGTTTCACGGTATTGGTGATGGAGACAGGGTTAATTCCACAGGCAGGACATGTTGATACAATGCTCAAGACATTTATTAATCTCGGGAGTGTTGACCCAGCAAGAGTCGGCGTAATTGGCGGAGCGCAGGGCGCAGACATTGTCATGGTAGCTTGTGCATTTGATGAACTCTGCGATGTCGTCGCGTTACTAAGTCCGTTAACTCGCGATACTTTATTGAATGTGATCCCAAGTTACGGTACACGTCCGTTGTTAATTGCAGCCAGCAATCAAGACCCAGAATCGTATCCTGTCGCGTTAGCTTTATCACAAACCACACAAGGAGACACACGCTTTATCGAAGCAAGTTCGGGGCGTGGGTCAAGCCTCTTACAATTCCAAACCGAATTAATTAGTGAATTGGTCGTGTGGTTTTCCACCTATTTAAATGGATAACGCTATTGCACAGCCTACGAAATCCACTATACTCACATTTATGTCACGATATAACTTTTTCATATTCGCACTTATCTTATTAATTACGGCGTGTCAGTCACAAACACCGCTACAGACTGTCCCGACCGATATTCCCTTTCCGACAATGACGGCAGGTAGTGCTTTCTCTGGCGATTTACCGTCGAACGAAATTCTCGTCAGTAATGAACAACTGGCAAATCCAGCGACAATTGAAGCTAATGCCGCCCGCCCCTCACCAACGCCGAATCTGCGTTCGTGCCCAGCAGAATCTGGAGGATTATCGTTGGCAGTTTTACCAGATACCGCCTCAGATGCGAATGATGCCATCGCTAATTATCTGACATTGGGGGGCACACTGACCGATTTAGAAGATCAATTATTGAACGACTGGGAAGTACTCGGTGACGAAGGCTATATTCGCAGTGATACCGATTTAACTGGCGAAGGTATGCCGGATGTAGTTGTTGCGTATACTGGACCAACAGACCTTGGTGTATTAGGGATTTTCACCTGTAGCAATGGACAATATATCCCCCGTTATCAGATTGTGACCGAAGGAGAAAGCCCACCTAATTTGACATGGTTAGGTGATCTCAATCGGAATGGACTCAATGATTTGGTCTTTAGCGCACTTGCCTGTGACGAAGACAATACCTGTGAATACACCACACAAGTGGTGACATGGGAACGTGATCGCGGACGATTTGTAAACTTGGTTGATGGGCGCATCACAAGTTTTAGCATCCCTACGCTAAATGACATAGATAATGACGATGTTGCTGAGATTGTCGTCGCATTAGATAATCGCGGTTCATCAGATACGGGTCCGTTGCGCACCGGGATCAATATCTATGACTGGAACGGCTCAATATATACCCTATCCATAATACAACTCGATCCACCCCGTTTTCGGATTCAACTGGTGCATCAAGCTGATAGACTATTTGGACGCTTACAACCCGACCAAGCAGCCGATTTGTATCTGCAAGCCCTCGATGAAGAAGAAGATTTAGGCTATTGGTTTAATAATGGCGAGACAATCTTGACCGCTTATCTATTGTATCGGCTAATTTTGACATATAGCTTCAGCGGCGACTTCGAGACACGGGAAACAGTGGTCAATGCTTTACAGGAAACCTATCCTATCGAAGCAGATACCGACCCTGCCGATTTCCCTGTCTATATCGAGATGGCATATGCGTTCCTTTCAGGGTGGGAAGCGACAAACAACCTGTCAAATGCCTGTTCGTTAGTACAAGCTGTGATTGATAGTCGCCCTGAGGCAATTGAGTTATTGAACCGTTATGGTAGTCGTAGTCCGCAATATACAGAGTCTGATTTATGTCCATTTTAAATGTTGGATCATCAGTGACATCCATTGGGATTACTACTACACCAATCAAATTTATAGACAAATTATTGTAGAAAGCAGAAAGTGTGTATGTCTGAATTATTGGACTATTTTAAAGGTCAGCAAGATGAGATGATTGACCGTCTGACGACGATGGTAGAGCATGAATCGTTCACGCGTGATAAAGCCATGGTCGATAAGCTTGCAGATTATGTTGTCGAACAATTCGAAGAACTCAATGCAGATTCGATAACACGCATGCTACAGGACGAAGTCGGCGATTTTTTACTGGCAAAGTGGAACGAAAATGCTGATGGAAAGCCAATTCTCTTCATGGTGCATATCGACACTGTGCATCCAAGTGGTACGTTAGAGACATTCCCTGTCCGTCAAGAAGATGGTAAATATTACGGTCCCGGTGCATTCGATATGAAAGCCGGTTTTATTATCGCAACCGAAGCCATTCGCGGTTTGCAAGCACTCGATAAATTCCCAGATCGTCCAATCCACTTTTTGATTACCAGTGAAGAAGAGATCGGGAGTCCATTATCAGAACCTGTCATCAGAGAAATCGCTGAAGGATGTGAGCTAGTACTCGTGCTAGAGCCGGCAACCCCTGAAGGTGAAATTAAAACCTCACGTAAAGGCGGCGGTAAATATAGCCTGACGATCGAAGGGCGCGCATCGCACGCAGGTGTCGCTCCACAGCAGGGTATTAATGCTATTATTGAATTTGCCCAACAAGCTCTTGAAATTAACCAGCTTAACGACCTCAAAAATGGTACATCCGTATCCGTTACAATGGTCAATGGCGGTACCGCTGGCAATGTCATTCCAGATCGTGTCGAAGCCCACATTGACACCCGCTTCTTATCAGTAGAAGCAATGGAAGCGGTTCACGATAAATTGACAAATTTGTATCCCAAAATCCCCGGTGCAAAAGTTGAATGTGTCAAAGGACATTCTCGTCCGCCAATGGTTGAAGTCCCCGGACTTTTTGAAAAAGTCGAAGCAATCGGTAAAGATTATAGCGTGTCTATTTATGGAGGCCCATCCGGTGGTGGATCCGATGGAAACTTCACTGCGGCAATGGGTATCCCAACGTTAGATGGCTTAGGCGCACATGGCGACGGCGCACATACCTTACACGAACATGTAATTATAAGTAGCTTGCCACGACAAGCAACATTGATTGCAGGCCTCCTCATGGACTGGGAACAATCTTAAGATAGAATATAAGGCAGGGTAGCATTTCTACCCTGTTTTATTATATAAAATTGAGTAATGGCTTTTTATTTGTAGTTAATTTATAAAAAACACCAAATTATCTTGGGATATTTTGACGTTAAATTCAAATTATAAAAGGTCTATCATGTTAGACAATATTGATATGCAGATATTGCGCCTATTGCAAAATGATGGTCGTATTGCACATTCGACAATTGCAAAACAAGTTGGTCTGACAGGACCATCGGTACATGCACGCATCCAACGTCTCGAAGAGACAGGGATCATCAATGGTTACTCGGTGCTGATTAATCCAGAGGCGATTGAACAAGGATTACTCGCATATATACGAGTGCAAACCACAGTAACAGAAGATTTATTTGATGCGTTTGAGACATATGTGCGTGATAATCAGATGATTCTGGAATGCCATGATATGGCGGGGGAAGATAGCTATTTTCTCAAGGTGCGCGTAAAAGACACACTCGAACTACAAGCGTTAATTGCTGAAATACGACGCTATCTACCGGGTTGTCGCACCATTACGTCTATCGCCATGCTGACGATCAAAGAATTCAATGCAAGTGGCACAATATGGGATAACGACGAAGATTGAGGAGATTCCGTTGCTCCTCGTCACTAGGAGCATGATAGATGGAGACTCTCTTTTTTACAGCATTTGCAATGTCTATTAGTTTTGCCTTACAACCCGGTGTCATTGGTTTCGAGGCCTTGCGTCGCGGTATATCGCATGGTTGGTCTGCCGCCCTCAATGTTGAGCTTGGTTCATTAGTCGGCGATGCAGCATGGGCAGTGATTGCCCTACTGGGCGCATCCATCCTCTTTCAGAATCCAGTCATTACCCTTGGGCTAGGATTATTTGGATGTGGTTTATTGTTGCGTTTTGCATGGGAGGCATGGCAAGCTTCACGTTCTGATGTAGACTTCCAAGCAGAAAATAACACTGCACAAGGCAATCATTTTATTGCTGGCGCTATGTTGTCTCTGTCCAACCCACAAAACATTACTGCATGGCTTGGTATGAGTGGTACGATTATCGGGTTGGGTTTCCTCGACCCAGAGCCGATTCATCTCGTGGTATTTTTTGCAGGTTTCATGATTGCACAAGTTTGTTGGTGTTTCTTCTATGCGACAGTCGTCGAGTATGGACGACGCATGCTAAACCAACGCGTCTATCGTTGGATTAACGTAGCGTGTTCTGTTTTTCTCGCTTATCTTGGTGTCTCGCTATTTTTCCAAACTGTACAGATGATTGTTGTCTAACTCTGAGTAATTTTAGGATATTTGAGGGTTCGCTTGGACAACTCGACAGACATACGATGGTACATCATAACGTTGCCCATTTTTACAGGAGATTACCCCTAACCATCCATTTGAATACACATAAACAACCGTGTAGATGCCACGTTCTGCTTCAAAGTATGGCGTGGTTAGACGCACGGTTTGACCACTTGAAATGGTGTTCCCATTAAGCATAAGAATCTCCTATGATGTTGTGATGAAATGGATTCACAACCTCTGGTGTGGGAGGTTGGTTTGTGTTATGTTACACGACTAGTATAGCACAGATGAGCGTTTTCTGTTGGTTAGAATCGGGTTGAGATTTCTTCAATATCTCAATAGCTTTCTTCGAAACACCAACTAACTTTTTGACAAACCAGACGTTCAGTTTTTTATATACGTACCATTTTCTACCACGATCTGACCACCCTTGATGACATACCGTGGTGCGGGACGGTCAACAACAGCTTGCGCAGGTGTTTCGCCATCAATCACAAGAAAGTCTGCATTTTTCCCGATCGCTAGCCCGTAGTCGTCATCTTTCATGACGGTTGCACCACCATACGTTGCCACATCCAGCAAAAATTCAACATCTTCATCGCGCCGGAATCCACAGCGATAACCTAGCATTCGCACACGGTCTAATAAGTTGACACTGTTATAAATACCCCACAAATCATGGACACCGTCTGTGCCTGTACATAGCTTCACGCCTGCATCGTAGAGCTTTTTCAACGGTGGAAATGCGGATGTACCTGATCCAAGCGACATAATCGCAATATCATTATCGAGGAGTAATCCAATTAGTTTATCGAGGTGTGCCTCACCTACCATCCCCAGACAAAAGACATGGCTAATCGTGACTTTGCCCTGTAAACCAAGCGCGCGGGTACGATCAGCAATTAGCTCAACGGATAATGCACCAAGTTCGCCAGGTTCATGCAGATGGATATCAACTTCCACCCCATAACGGTCAGCGATCTCAAAGACCGTATCAATGTGCTTAACTGGATCACGGTCGATAATCGACGGATCAAGTCCGCCAATGGCCGTGCCTCCCATTTTGATCGCCTCGTCGAGTAACGCAACCGTCCCTTCACGAATCAGCATGCCACTTTGTGGGAAAGCAACTGTTTGCAACGTCAACTGATCTTTGTAAGTTTCGCCTGTTTGCAGAACCCCTTCCCAATGCTTGAGTCCAGCAACCGTATCAATATCCACATGCGTGCGAATATGTGTTACGCCGCAGGCAATCGCCATTTCGACTTCAATGGCGGACTGTTTACCAGCATCAATATTCATCTCAGCGCGGACAGTCCGTTCATTATCGACATAATCTTTGATACGGCGCGGTTCGGGCACAGAGTTCGGTCGCCACGGCAGACCGAGCAAATTTTTATCAATATGGGCGTGAGCATTGACCAACCCCGGCAAGAGCAATCGCCCCTCGCCATCAATCATAGGGACATCATCCGACGCTGTAATATCAGCTTCCATCTTCTCGATTTTGCTATCGGAGACAAACACATCGATGGCGTCATTACCCATTGGGCGGACATTTTTTAGGAGTAAGCTGGACATTTATTTTCCTTTGTGCTCTTTGTTTCTTTATGATTATTGCAAGCGCTCTACAAGTTCTGCCAATTCATCGCGCGTCGTGATACTCCGCAAATAGTGCAAATATTCCTGTGGGTTATCGCTTGCTTCTAACACAGCGCGAACGTTGGGACCAATCGGATCTGTACCGCCGATACCCGGAATATCACCCGATTGATACCCACCGAAGAATGCAAAATACGCTTGATTCAATTTACGAATGTTGTAGCCATTTTCTACAAATAGCGCCCGTTGCGATTCCATATACGCTTCGGCTTCGTCGACCTTGCCCTCTGCTAATAACTCATCTACTGTCACCCGTGTCTCATTCATTGTCGCACCAAAATCAAAGCGATCAGGGTCAATCGGCTGTGGCGTTACAGGCTCAGCATTAGGGTCAGGCAATTCTGGCAAACGCGGTGGTGGATGATCCGGATAGTAACGTTCAAGGACTTTAGTGGCTATCACCTTGCCAAATATATCAGCAGTTGTTTCGTTAATAATCCTAGCTTCACTAGCGAATCCATCACCACCTGTAAAATAGCTCAGTCCCAGCGGATAGAAGAACAAATAATGATGTGCCCACTCATGCGCAAACACTTCCACAGCATAACTAATCGATGCCGTCTCAAAAATCATTGCCGGATACAATGCAATCCCACCTAACGGCACAATTAAAGACGACACATCGTAAGTATCATCAATGAATGTTTCGATTTCAGTCGCTTCGTCAACAGGCAATGGCACAAGATTAAGTGAAATCTCGAAGCGGATTTTATCGCGTGGTGAGACAATCAATAAATTGGGCACTTCTGTAAAATGCATCGACATCGGTGGGAATAATTGTCCAGCAAAACCAAACCCTTCTTCAACCAGAATCGTGGCAACTTGCCCCTCAAGGATTGCCTCAGCAGTCAGTTGACGACTTCGCAAGCTATCGCGTAGGTTATTGCGTTCGGTCTGTAGGTCAGCAGAAGCTATATCAGGATCATCAATGTCGGGATCAACATAAATCTGGCGGATTTCGCGCTCAAGTTGTTGGGCGCGGACAAGGTCAGCCATATAATCACGGACATACTGTGAGCCTTCTTCGGGACTCAAATACGCATGTTTACCAAATAATGTCTGATTGAATTTACTTCCGAGTGCATTAAGTTCCCAACCGATATAGTCAAAGTTGTAATCGCTGATGTGAAATGCAAGCGCATTAAACAACCCGTTCATATTGACAGTTGAGCCCGGAATCAGCCAGAATATCACAAACAGAACTAAAGTAAGCCGAATATGCTTGAGGATTGTGAGTGGGAATTGATAGATATGTTTGAACATATCATCAGTTTAAAATAGAAGATGCCAAAGCGAAAGTATAAGGGCAAGTGTTTAAGTCCTGCCCTTAATGCATTACCGTTAATCACCGAATTGGAATCCACGAACCCCAATTATAAACAGCACTACTGATGCCACCAGCAACACACCAACTTCAGGCAAAATTTCAACAAGTCCACCACCAAAGAAAATCAGATCATTAAAGCCACCCATTACCCATGCGACGGGTGAAATATGTCCGACGACATACATGAAATCCGGCACGATCGCTAGTGGCCACCATGCCCCACCCAGAGGCGCAAGAACTAAACCGAGTAACGTTGCAAGACTATTGGCTTGACCTTCTGATGTGACCCGTGTCGCAAGCGCAAATGTCAGAGCCGTGGAGCACAATACAAATGCACTAACGAGAATAAGTAGTGCAAGGATCGAATCCCCATAATTGACCCCAACCAACAAACCTACAGCTAGCAAAATAGCGTATTGGATCATGCCTAAAGTAAAGTACATCAAGATTTTACCGCCAAGGATTTCGGAACGCGTCAACGGCATCACTGTTAAGCGTTGCAATGTCCATTGTTTACGATCACGAATGAGTGTCACCAATCCAGCCAGCACAGTGAATAATACTTGCATCGCGCCAATCCCCGGAATCGACTGCCCAAACCCTGTACCGACATCAGACCCAGTCTGCTCACCTTCTTCCGTCAAAATATAACGGATCACCAGCGGATTATCGTCGATCAACTCGGTTGCACGACTGTACACATTCTGCCGAAATTCTTCCTGTTCACTGTCGCTCTCAAACCCACCGAGATCGCTAGCAATAAGCACACCGACTCGCCCAGCAACAAACGCGCTATTCATACGCTCAATCGTCGCCGAGACAATCGACCCAACTGGATTACCTGTTTGTAGGGTTTCATTGGTATAGTACGTCATACTGACTTCGTTAAATGCTTGCAACTCTGCTTCAAAGTTTTCCGGAATGACAACTGCTGAGATGGTATCATTAGCATTCAATCGAGCAATTGCCATATCAATGGTCAGTTCATCAACTGGCTCGGGAAGTGCACAATTGTCATCAAATGGGCACACGATCAAGTTTTCAGATTCACTTAGATTATCGATAAATTCTAGCGATATTGAGCTTTTATCGTTATCAACAATATCCATGCGATATTTAATCGGTTCGTCACTTATGCTAGTATTACCGCCGAATGTCCCCCCAAAAGCAATCCCAAGCGCAATCGACATAAAAATCGGGACAACCGTCAAGCTAATGATGTTGCCACGCTCAGAGAAGAAAATCCGTAGGTCATTGAGTGCAATTTCAAAGATATTACGCATTATCATTTCCTCCTAAATATCGATGCGACGGCTAAAGAGCCATGTACCGATTGAAAACAGTACCCCGCCAAGCACTATCAAGATCAGCAGATTGATCCCAATATCGGTGTTGCCGATAGATAATTTGTCAAACGCATCCGATCCCCAATAGATTAGTGAGAATTGACGCAATGTTCCTGGCAATTGAATCCCAAATGCACCACCGAGGAACGCCAAGAGGATGTTGACAATCGGACTGATAATTTGGGCTTGTTGTGCATCTTTTGCCAAACCAGCGACAAAGATACCCACCCCAGACACAGCCAGAGCCATCGTCATTACTAGCAAGATAAGATGTAGGAAATTTGTCCCCCAAATAAGCGTCAGTTCGCCTTCGACAATACTAGCAACAGCAATAAGCCCCGCCATCAGCAATAGTAGTTGGAAAATCACCGTGATGACTGTCCCCAACAGATTACCTGCTAACAGATACCAGCGTGGAATTGGCGCGACAGACAGACGGTCAAATGTCCCTTGCTTCTTCTCTTCATAGATAAACAAGACAGCTTGTACCGCTGTAAAGAGCGCAAAAAACGCTGCCTGCGCTGACCCAATACTTACCACAATTTGTACAAACGGGCTGGCATCTTGCACACTATTGAGCGGTTCTTCATCAAGGCGAATACTTGTAATCGTGCCATCAAATGCACAGGCAAAGGACGCAAAGTCATCTGTATCAGCATCTTGAATCCGACTCAAGAAAGACGGCTGTATCAGTAGATTCTCAAATGTAGATTGTATGACGATGTTACCAGCATTCATGCGATTGGTGATGCCCTCAAGAATGCTTCTGACAATCCCTGCTGAAAGCGTTGATCCACTATTAGCATAGAGTTCAATTTCTGCGGATTCCGTATCAATATTGTCAAATCCAAGTATGCTGTTGATACCAAAATTTTGTCCCGCTGACATGGCTTGGGTGAAGTTATGAGGGATAATCAAGACAGCCACATGATCACCCTGTTCGACCGCTTGCCGAGCTAAATCGGGGTCGTCGTATTCCGAGACAACCATGTTGATGTCAAATAGAACATCTTCATCCGTATTGGTCGTATCCAGTGTAGATTCATCATCATTAATGGCGCACGACTCGTCATCAAAATTGTCATTAGCCACAATTTCGACATCTTCACCGCCAATATTGCGGAAGATAGCTACCAGTTGATTACCATAGTTGAAGCTATTACCACCGAGTTGAACTTCTTGATCCTGATTGACAATAGCCAGATCAATTTCGCGTGCACCGCCACCACCAAAAGCAAGCCCGATAATGGTTGAAAGTAACAACGGAGTCGCAATCATGATCAGGATTAAGTTGCGATCTGTAAATGTCGTGTATAGGTCACGTACAGCGATCGTAAAAATTTGATACATAACTAATCCCTTAGCGCCCGTCCAGTTAGGTGCAGAAAGACAGCTTCAAGATCAGGTTCGCGGATTTCGACCGACAATATGTCCACATCCGATTCATTTGCAATACGGATGATATCTGGCAGAGCTTTACGTCCACGTTGTGCCATAACAGTAATCAATCCTTCGCGAGTTTGTCCTGCACGCACAACTGCAACCGAGCTTGTTGACCGTTTATCAATCACTAGTTCATCTTTATCGGAGGATTCTTTTACAAGATCAACAACATCGTAACGCGCTGACCCAACACCATCGACTTCATTTTCGATGCGTCGTAAAACAGGTTCATCTAGTGTTTGTGTACCGATACTAAAGATCAGCCGATCTTCTTCACCTACTTGTTCCGTTAATTCCCCGACTGTTCCAAGCGCGATAATTTCGCCGTGATCAATAATGCCGACCCGATCACTGAGCTCTTGAGCTTCTTCCATCAAATGTGTGGTATAGAGAACTGTCATACCATACTCATCACGTAAACGAAACACTGTATCGAGAATACGGCGGCGATTTTGCGGATCAATTCCGACCGTCGGTTCATCCATATAGACAAGCTTAGGACGATGTAACAACCCAACCCCAATATTGACCCGTCGCTTCATACCACCAGAGAAGTTTTCAACTTTGTCATTCTGGCGATCTTGCAAATCAATAAAATCAAGCACTTCATCTACACGCATACTCAATTCTTTGCCACGTAGACCATACATCTTGCCAAAGAATTCCAGATTTTGTCGCGCCGACAGATTCAGATAGAGGGCGATTTCCTGTGGCACAACACCAAGTAGCCGTTTGGCATCAAGCGGATTTGTGCGAATTGAATGCCCTCCAATCGTGGCGTCACCTTCGCTTGGAGCGACCAATCCACTAATCATTGAAATTGTTGTTGTTTTCCCCGCACCATTCGGTCCTAATAGGCTGAAAATCTCGCCTTGCCGAATATCGAGGTCAATACCTTTTACAGCATGAATTTCTTTATTGCCGGACTTGTACATCTTGGCAAGTCCACGCACTTCGATCATGTGCTTTATACTCATATATTGTTCTCCCCATTATTATGTTTTTGATGTTGTCGAATTCGTTCTACTAAGTCTTCTCTCCATTTAACTTCTTCGCTCAAGACACGAATTCCATATTGAAGCGTCGCATGAGATAGTAGTAATCCGAGTGGCTGTTCGTTAAAATTGACTTTTCCGTAGAATTCCGCTTCGATCCCACGATAAGCATTAACTTTTTGCTTGAGTTGTTGGATGTAATATTGCTGTACTTCAATCAATTTCTCGCTACCGATCGCATCTCCAAAAAAGACTTGCCCAGTATCTGCATCACGTATCACGAGTTCATCTTGGAGTGGTGTCTGTAACCACTCGACCAATGCCTTATGACCCTCATCTGTGATTGAGTAGACTTTTTTATTCGGATTGTCTTCCTGTAGGACAGTTTCGACTTTTACCCACGCTTTATCACGTAACTTATACAAAGTGCGATAAATTTGACTTTGATCAGTTGTCCAAAAGTTTGCAACTGTTCGCTCAAAGCGTTTATTCAGGTCATAGCCTGAATCCGGTTTACGATATAACAAACCAAGAATAAGATGTGGCAACGACATAGATACTACTTTCGATCACATATGTTTGTACGTACAAATAGCTATTCAGTTGTCTATACGGGGAGCGGTAAATTTAGTTGCAGGACTTAATAGAGTTTATTGTTTTTATTCGAAGATAGATTCAGCAATTTGATTTAGCAAAACGAAATATCAGTCGTAAATGAATGAGTTAATAATTTATGAAACTTCTTCAAAAGAGCATATAAGTATATGCCTCCCAGATTTCATCATCTGGCGGTCGTTCAATATACTATTTAATTAAAAAAGGCGACAAACTCCTAATTAGTGCGTGAGTTTATCGCCTATCAAAATTGCCGTATGTAATTGTGTATGGGCCGTTTGATATGAACCTTAAATTTCAACATAGCGTTTCCATACCTCAGGACCAGAGCCTAGTGCAATCACCAAATAACTGGTGCGTGGGGTTTTTGGTTCCCATCTTAAGCGCATACCGGCTTGATGATGCAGACGGTCACTTTTGCGATGATTACATCTCGCACACGCACAAGCTGTGTTTGACCATGTATCTCGACCACCTTTAGACCGAGGAATAATATGATCGATGGTGAAATCCTTCTTTGTTAGGATTTTACCTTTTTGGTTCGATCCTAATGTAACACCACAGTAGATACAGGTATAGTTATCACGGACAAGGACACCCTTCCGGCTCCAGTGTGATTTTCGGCGTGGGACATTGATGTATGTCTTGAGTGCAATGACCGACGGCACTTCAAACTGGGTACGGACGGTACGCAGGAATTTGCCAGTCTGTTCAACGACAATGGCTTTTTCCGCGAGAAGAAGATTGATCGCACGCTGAACCGTAATCACTGCCAACGGTTCCCAAGAACTGCCATTTAAAAGCAGAACTCTGTTTTGTAGCACGTTTGACCTAGACACTATTTCAAGAGCCTCTCAACTCAACCTACAGGAAGATATTGTGAAATTGTTCCCTATCTATTATACACGTGAATCAGCCACTTTGCTTTTCACTTCAGATGTTTAAACAAATCTTATTGAAGGTAATTGTGTTTATTATGCCCTCAGTCATCATAGCGATCCATTTATAATTGATAGATCCAATCATTTTATATTATACACGCCAATAAGCATTTTTAAAGCTTTTTAAGGTTCAAATTAATCATTTTATTACAAATAATCACAATTTTAGTTTTGTATGTAAGTACTTGGTTGTTTCATCTCTACAATTTGGATTGTCAAACCTAAGCCAGCATCGCTATACATATTTTTTGTATTAAACTACCGGACACTCTTGAACATGCAATCAATTTAGCTGAGGTTGACGCTATATATAGCCAACACTATAATCTACGCAATTGCCATCATCAGACGAACAACATATGATCAACCTCAAATCTTTTCTACAAAATCACTGGCATTTTATTCTATTTGTGCCGATTTTAATTGTTGTAATGACACAACCAACCACTCAATATCTTGCGGAAGGCAAGGTGACTCACTTACCGCATTATCAAAATGGTGACGATCCTTTGATGAAGTTTTGGGATAGTTGGTATCTTGAACAAATGCTCAATAACGGTCAGGATTTCTTTTATACAACAATGCTTTTTTATCCAAACGGTGTTGACCTGACATTTCATAACTTGAGTTTACCGCATATGACACTGATGACAGGTTTTACTCAACTAATGCCAAGTGTTCTAGCCTACAGTGTCTCAGCCCTGATTATCGTCTGGTTAAATGCTCTAGGAGCATATCTATACATCAGTCATTTAACAAAAAATCGTTTAATCGGCTTCTTTGGAGCGTGTTTATTTGCCTTTGGTGTACATGTAATCTCAGAGATTCATCGTCCGGATATATCGACGCTTGCAACAATTCCACTTTCTTTATATTTCCTGGAAAAAGCCTTAGATAATGCGAAACATCAACGGCTTAATGCTGTGCTTGCAGGATTTTTTGTGGGATTCACTGCATTAATCGGGATGTATATTTTTGTCTGTCTCGTCTTTCTTGTCAGTTGGCGTGTTTTTGTGTTACTTTTCATAGCAAATCACTGGCGCAATCCTAACGTATGGCAGTTAGTTGTTATATTCGGAGTAGTGGCATCGGCTGTTGGATTACTGCGAGTTTATCCGATGGTGACGAATCCTGTAGCCTTGTCAAATGCAATTTCTAAGCAGAGTGGGATTGAAGTTGAACTAGCTAGTGATCTAATTAGTTCGTTTGTGAACGATTCAAATCCAATCATTGGTGAACAACAAAGCAAGCTTTTTAACTATACCAACGAAACTAACTTTACCCATTATCTGGGATACATCGGCATACTACTAATTATCTTGGGACTGTTTCGTAGGCCTGTTAGCATCAAGATTCTTATGTGGATGCCGATTTTTGCAGTGTTCTTCATACTACGCCTTGGCTCATTCTTAAATATAAACGGGATTGTCTATGAACAGGTAGTCCTTCCTAAATTTTACTTAGACCAACTGCTACCTGTATTATTCGACACGTTTTATGTTTCAGGGCATTTTCAGATTGGTGTTGCCCTGCCATTCACGATTATGGTGTCATACGGTTTACTCGGATTGTTGTCTATTCGTAAACTGAATAATTGGGTAACTATGTTAATCGTGCTAGTTGTTTTAGGGCTAAGTATGATTGAAAATTATCGACCCTTAACCCCTGAACGCATTAGAGCAGCTCAATCATTGCAATTTTTTGAAGAACTTGCAGATGGTCTACACGAACGAGGTGCAATTATTAATCTACCGTTTGGGGATGATCGGTCAAAGATATATGGATTTCATCAAACCATGCATGGGTTGCCCCACATCGAAGGTAAACCCACGCGCGTTCCTGAGAATGCATTCGACTATATCGAATCCAATCCGGCACTTGCAACATGGCTAGATAAGAAAACCTATACTTGTGAATCTGCTGAATCAGCGCAGTACATAAGCGCATTACAAGAATTAGATAGTGACCAATTCAGTTACATCATTTTACATAAGCAGATTAGTGGGTATCAGTTTTTTGAGGATGACTTTACCTTAGACACCACACCGCCACCATACTATGAGGATGATCATATTAAAGTGTATACAATCGATAGTTTGCTAGCTTATTGTGAGTCACAAACATAATAAGATGTTGGATTTACTAGGTTAAACCAAAGTTGACTCAATTGTAGAATGTTCAAAATTGAGGAGATAGAAAAGTTACCAGTTCTGTGGATCAGGTAAAAATGTATTGTTATAAGAGAGGTTAAGTAAATACATTTGATGACTTAACCTCTTTTTGATTGATAGACCGAACGAAAGCTTATGGTCTATTTTTGATTGTGATAATTTGCTACCAATAAAACTGTATTCTGCCCAAAAATTGCCGATGTAATGCGTTAGTTCTTTTGACGTTTGAATGGTGGTTAAGTACCAAGAATATTCACTATCCACGGCACTTAACCCTAAGTCATCTGTCAGTCTGTGAGGCGATGACGATCCTCGGTCGGGTTCAGATTTCAATCTGCCTTCTCCAGTACAATTAACTTGTCGTTGTTTGATGCCACACGGAGGATGTTACCACCTTCAGGTTGGTTACTTTCCAACTCGTCAATAGTCTCCTGTGCCGTGTAAATGACATCGCGCAACCAGTTCATCAATTCCAAACGGTTTGCAAAACCATCTAAATTGTCGAGGTTACCCTCACTGATTGCTGTGTGCAGTTCGTCAATCGTCTCATATGCTACATCAAGACGACTGTTGCGAGGTAGAAGCTGAATTTGTGTTTGTGGTGTTTGATTTAGGTTCATCATGGCTTCATCACCTATTTGATAGAATCAATATTGCAATAAAAAAGGGGCGTGTGACTTTGTATCGTCTCACGCCCCTTAATCGGCTTGATTTAGTGTGATTATGGTTTACACGTTTTATGTGCTTAACCTATCACAGTGAGAACGACACCTTTTCCGCATCTCATCATCTGCGCTTTCCGCATCATCATTATTTGTATTCGCTGGGGCATAACTGCCATTATTACGTTTGCCCACGCTAAATAATGAATCTGACCAGATGATTCCTGACGGTTTTCTGCCTTGTTCACGAGCAATAAAGTGACCACTTATGCCACTCGATAGCGCGTTACACAATGCACCCATAGAACGGAGGAATCCAGAGAGACGCAATGATTGGGTTGTGGTATTTTGGGTATGTAGGCTTTGTAACATCATGTGATGTTTTGAGCGCGAAACCGCTTGCGCCCATCCTCCTTTCTTAGAGTTTTGGTGTTATTCTCTTTTTTCTGATGAGTAGTTTATAAACTACCCTAGTTACGAACTGTCTTTTTTATTTTGACCAATAGTAGTATGTCACAAGAGGTCAAGTAAGTCAATTACGGAAAGTCTTACAATTGGCTACTGTGCTTTTTTATCGACAGTGGTTGCATTCAACATTGCTTGGATACTCTCGCCTGTGATAAATACACGTCGCATGCCTTCTGGTTTGCTGACTTGTAAGTGACCTTTTTTAATCAGTCGTTTGAGTGTACTTAGGCTAATGCCAAGCAGTTCAGCTGCTTCCTGACGGCTATATACTGCACCAGGTTCGATATTGAGTTTTTGTGGGTCTGCCATTGTATTTCCTTTCGGATTGTAAGCTAACATGATATACTCTTGGTTGTCAAGAGATTACTCTTATTTTAAAGAGTTTTTAAAGTTCCTCAAGGGTTCAATGGTAAATTTAAACGAAATCTAAATGTTTTCTCACAGAAAGTTTCAGAAAGTTCACAGTGTATCATAAGACATCTCAGCGACGATGAACACTCTAAAACTGTCAATAAAAGGTAACAAATATGCGAGAGCAACCAAACATTACGAAGTCCGACATTTTAAGTCATCTTAATGCTTCGTTTATGATTTCTGCGCGTCGAGCGGAATTTTTGCCGTATGGGGCTGATCGCAATGCATGGGCGTATCGGATTGATGCAGATGAAAAATCGTACTTTTTAAAGATTCGTCGTGATATGCCAGCACAAAGTATGTTAGTGATCCCAGATTACCTAGTTTCCCAAGACGTTCCAGAGGTCGTTGCACCACTTCGCACAGTAACTGATCAACTATATGTAACAATGGATACATACGCTTTGATTTTGTATCCGATGATTGACGGGGATTCAGCATGGGAGAAAACGCTCTCAGATAAACTAATGATGGATTGGGGTGATATTATGCGCCGTATTCATCAAGCACAGGTAGCGCCAGAAATTGCCAATCTCGTCTCGCAAGAACAGTACATTTCTATTCATGATGCGTTATTCAAGCAAATGAATCGGGCGATTATGAATCATAAATATGAGGGCACAATTGCTGATGCGCTTGCAGAAGAATGGCGCAGTAAAATGTCCGAGATCGAATTTGTTTATAATCGGCATCTTGGATTAGGTGATCGTATCAAACGTCAAAATCTGAAGCATGTTATTTGCCATGCCGACATACACCAAGCCAATATTATGATCGACACAAATGGGCAAATTCACATTGTCGATTGGGATGGAGTCATCATTGCACCTAAGGAACGTGATTTAATGTTCTTTGATATAACCGAGATGTCTCTTGATAACGGCTTTTTTGCAGGGTATCAACATATAGATGTGAACAAAGTTGCAATTGCCTACTATCGTTATGAGTGGGTTGTACAAGAATTTGCCGAGTGGGCAGCATGGATAGTAGATGATCCGCATCGCCCTAAAGGTGAAAAAGAATATGCCCTATCCGAATTTAAAAAGCTGTTCAGTGCAGGTGATGTGGTCGAAACAGCCCATGCTGCGTTTGATGACATTTAGTTGAATTTGTTTTTATAACTCCAAATAAGCTCAAAGTCCCCAAAACGATTACATACAAAATCATCAAACAGCAGAGAGATTAAGCAACATTTGTCTAGTCGTGTTGCTTATACAACAGATCTAGAGTTTTGCTGGTTTACGTACATTGCCTAACAAGCTAAATTATTAATAGTAGAAATAATAACTTTAGGGTTTGAGATGGAGATTGGTATTGATAGTTTTGCAGGTAATCCTCTAACAAACAATAAAGATACACCTGAGTCACGTATGCAAGCAATGTCAGAGCTATTAGAACGAATGGTACTGACAGAGCAAGTTGGTCTAGATATTTTTGGCATTGGACAACATTTTCGAAAAGATTTTCTAGATTCTGCCCAGACACTTATCTTGACAGCCGCAGCTGTACTTACAAAACGTATCAAGTTGACGAGTGCAGTAACTGTTCTAAGTGTGGCAGACCCCATAGTAACGTTTCAAAACTTCGCAACGCTTGACATTATTTCTCAAGGTCGTGCAGAAATAGTTGTTGGCCGTGGGTCATTCACTGATGGTTTTCCTTTATTCGGTTATAGTCTCGACCAATACGATGAAATTTTTGCCGAGAAACTTGACTTATTGCTCAAACTGCATGATAACGAAAATATCAGTTGGTCTGGGGAATTCCGCCCTAATCTAAACAATCAACCAATATATCCGCGTCCTATCCAAGATCCAATTCCAATTTGGCTCGGAGTTGGAGGAACACCAGGATCTTTTGTGCGAGCCGGACAACTCGGGTTACGTCTCATGTCAGCCGTTATTGGTGGAGAAACACACCGTTTTCGATCTCGCATTGATACCTATCGTAAGGTCTACAGTGAATCAGGACACCCTCCTGAGAACATGATTGTTGGTTTACATTCATTAGGATACGTCGCAGAAACAACAAAAGCTGCACATGATGACTATTTTCCAGGTTACGCAACTATGTTCAATAGTGTTGGCAAAGAACGCGGTTGGAGAAAAGTCACTCGTGAGGGATTTGAGGCGCAAACGGGTAAAACCGGAGCATTGCTTGTCGGAAATCCAGAAGAAGTTGCAGAGAAAATCATACGCCATAGTGAAGCACTTGGTGGAATTTCACGTTTAACTTTCAATATGGATAACCCGATGATGTCACACAAAAAAATGATGAATTCAATCGAACTTATTGGTACAAGAGTAATACCTATGGTCAAAGATAGTATTTCAAATATAACTAGCCCTCCAGCTGAGAGCGACGAAAAGGAGAATAAATAATGAATCATTATATTCTTATGACTGGCGGACATTCGGGGCTCGGACTGGGAGTGACTAAAAAACTGCTAAAGTCGGGAAATAAACTTGGCTTGATTATCCGCAATGAGTCGCGAAAACAGGACTTCTTATCTGAAATAACTAATTCTTCAAAAGAAATAGTTGATAATATAGACTTCTTCTTTGCAGATCTAAGTAATCAAGAACAAGTTCGTTTGGTAGCACAAGAAATCAAAAAAGAATGGGATCAGATTGATCGACTTTTTAACAATGCTGCAATTGTTGGCAGTGCTAATAAGCAATCTAAGCAAGGAAATGAACTCCATCTCGAGATCAATACACTTGCACCATTGATACTAACCCAAGAGCTCAAACCATTATTACTCAAATCAACCGATGCAAAAGTGATCACAACAGTCACAGGTGGGATGTCTGGACGGAAATTGGATACTGATCCATTCTTTAAACAAGGGTCGACAGGTATGATGAGTGGTTACATGCACTCAAAACAGGCCATTATGCTGTTAATGAATGATTTGGCAGCAGATGAGAGCTGGAAAGATGTAAAATTCTTATCAGTTGACCCAGGTCCAAACAAGACCAAAATGACCCAAGGTGGCGAAACACCATGGATTATTCGAAACATATTCAGTCGTTTCTTTAATGAACCTGAAGTAGGTACACAGCGAATCTACAACGCAGGGTTCGATGAGCGTTTTTCAGAGGTAACTGGCGTTTATATTACAGGTGACAAGATTGCTCCGATTAAACATGAGATGTCGCCTGTTGATAAACAGAAGCTACTAGCGGCAATTACCACTTGATTCAGTTTATCCTGATATAGGTTTTTTCTTATAATTTATCATTTTATAGACTCAGTAAACTCTCATTGAAACTACATTAAATACCTATATTCATCAACTTTTGAAGAACACATCTTACGCTAATAAAACGAATCCCTCTAAACTTAACTCAGAGGGATCTACCACATATTGGTTTTACGTTTGATTCATGAACTTTGTTATACAACAAAGCCTTAGTTCAAGTTCTCGAAGATGCCAGCAGCACCCATACCACCATCAATTCATATCTTAATTAGATTACATCTTGTACAGCAGTAAATTTTAAATATACCTTCATTATCCCATACTCAACATGTAATTAAACTTTATAATCAGAAATGATTAAACTACGGAGCATAATAGATGAATCTCAGTCAACTCGAAGTTCTTGTAGCCATTGCAACTACAGGAAGCCTAAAGGAAGCCTCGTATGCTGTAAATCTAACGCAATCAGCAGTTAGCTATTCGTTGAGTAAGTTGGAAAATGAACTTGGCATTCAGCTTGTTGAACGAGGACGTAATGGTGCGACAGTTACAGATATAGGAGAAAAAGTTGTAAAGTATGCACAGTCTGCCCTTGGCGATATCGAACGTATCCGTCAGGTTACGATTGATGCTCGGGGGATACAATCTATTAAAATTCGTCTCGGATGTGTACCTCATACACCCGCTCGTTTGATTAACGGCATTACCCAAGACTTGAGATATCAATATCCACAAATTGAGATTTTACCGTTTGAAGGAACACCCAACGAATTAATCTCATGGCTCAATAAAGGGTTAATCGATGTCGCTATGATGACTGATCATGATGCTGTGACCAATAGAGTAGCAATTATTGATGACGATCTTAAACTAGTTGTCTCATCAGATCATTCACTTGCAAACGAACACGAGGTTGAAATTCATAATATTGTGGATGAACTCTTTATTGGGCCTGAAAGTGAGTTCAAACGCATCAATCAAATGCTAATCGCACGAGATATAAAACCATTTAAAATGTTACATCACGTCAATACATACCCGACTATTTTCTCGATGATACGTGAGCAAGTTGGAATTTCGGTTATGCCCCAAAGCTTGATTAACAGCCAGCATAATGACCTAATTTCAATTAATCTCAATCCCAAAATCGTGCTACATGTCGAACTTGTTAGCTTAGCCAACACTCCACATATCAGTGCGTTGATGACCTACGCAAATCGTTGGGCAAGGACACACGGGTTCTTAACTTCAGTTATGTGAATTTAATTCACATGTGAGTTCAGTAACGCGATTATGTACTATTCGATCAATATCATAACATAAAGAGAAATTTGTAACGGTATCGCTGGAGTCAAGTTATGTTTGGTATGTTAGGTAACATCATAAAAGAACAATTTCGTTCGACAAAGCAAGAACAAGAAATCTCATCTGATGATGCAATGCTGATTCGGATGGATGATAAAATTCATAATTTTGATAACTTCATCCATCCGCTTCCCGAGTCCAAGCCAAGAACTCCCTTTGGTAGCCCAAATAAGGATGGGAAAAAAAGAGGGGCAGCACTACTTAATGTTAGAGAACTTTTCACTATGCTACCTACTGCTCTTACAATGACAATCAACATGCAACGTGGTTCAAACTTATACGATGGTAAGTTTGTTCCTGAACGTCAACGGGTCACGGATGAATTCATCTCTACGCTAGAAGAAAACGCATATGAACTTGGCGTCAAAGATTTAAAGTATGTCAAAGTACCACGAAATGCCATTTTTCAGAATAAAGGAATCCCTCATGAATATGCTATTGTATTCACAGTAGAAATGGACAAAGAACCCATTAGTACAGCCCCTAGTTTCGATGCACTACATGAAGTTATGAAAGGTTACAAGAATATCTCTGTGATTGCGAATAAACTCGTACATTTTATGAGGAATACAGGTGTTGGTGCGTACCCTGGGACGGCACTTGGTGGGACAACCGATTATGTTCACTTAGCTGAAATCGCTGGATTAGGTGTTATTGGCTATCACGGTTTATTAATTTCACCGACAGAGGGAGCGCGCTTACGAATCGGTGTTATTTATACCAATATCGAGAATCTACCAGTACAAAGCGAAAACGAGCATCTGTGGGTACGCGATTTTTGTGCCATGTGTAAAAAATGTATTCGTAAATGTCCTGTTAATGCAATTTTTGACCAACCAAAACCGCGTGGTGATGGGGGGATGCAGAGTATTGATCATGATGCTTGTAGAGAATATTTTGATCAAAATTACACTTGTGCTATTTGTTTAGCGGTTTGTCCATTTAGTCAAGTAGGATATGACAAAGTGAAAGAACGTTTTAAAGGAAATCCCAATGCCCCTCAATTCCAGATTCCTGTAGGTGAAATTGCTGTTATAGATTAATTCTGTAGTGATAAAGATGTACTATAGTAAATCTGATAGTACATCTTTAATTAGATTAGCCTTAGTGTCGGTATACAATTAGGTTTGTTACCAACATGCTCCAAATAGCTAACTTTGAGACCCAATTATCCAATTATATTTGTTACTAAAATTAGTATATCTAATTTGAAGCATACAATAGAGTTTGTTACTAGGTCTATAATATCAAACATCAGAAATAAATTCTGTGTGTTTCATCGCAGATATCTATTTATAATATAGCGTACAAATACAACAGTATTGAATTTGCCAAGACAACCATTACACTTATAATCTTTACCTTGACATACTACAATCAAAAATACAAACTAAAATCCTGATGACCTTTGCCATGCTTTATCTACAAGTTTCTTGACATTTGGAGCTTCCATATACAGGCGAATTGCAGATCCTCTAATCAAGTCTTCTATATTTCTGAACTTGTCCGGGTGTTCAACAAATATGACTCTATCCACTCTAAGCAACGAATAGCACACTCCTAATAGCTCTCTTCTAATTGATCAAGTAAATCCTGAGTGATGAGAAGTTTACTTTGGCTTATATTATTTAATATAAGATCTGTATGCTTAGCAACGTTACGCAGCAATCATGTTTTAGAAATACGTCGTGGTTTCTTATTTTCATTTCGAAGAACCTGTTATTGCTCCTTGATAAGTTGTTCATACAAAAGATCGCGCTGATGCCAATCAATTTTACTTCTACAAATCGGATTTGATTGATTTTCTGGTCTATGTGTAATCAATCACCCCTCTTTCACCGTCTTGACCGTCCGCTCCATCATCGGTTTAAGATCTGGACGGCGAGGTGTACAGACAACAGGTATCACACCACCGACATGTAAAAAGCAAAGCAAAGCCGACGGATAACTATCGCTAGTCCAACTGGCGACAAAGCGGATATCCCGATCAAAGCGCAAACGTTGGGCATCCTTCAAGCAATAAATAAACGTGTGACAGCTTCCAATACCGTCTCAGCGATATAGTCATCACAGCCTTCTGATACGCAATGTCCCGGATCGACTACCAGAAAGAATTCAAGCTAGCTCTTATCAGATAATCGAATTATGCCAAAATCGATTCCCACTCCTCCATTGGGGCAGGTAAGTCAACAATCGCCGTTTCTTCTTTTTATGAGGTATAAACATATCCCAGCTCGTTAAGAATTGCTGTAATCGTAAGGATTGTGGTGGGAATGACGTATCCAGACTCTTTGAGAGCATTGAGCCTAGTCAGTTCATATAAGATGGTTTTGTCACCAGCGGGTTGATGATACTTTGTAGTCAGTTCCTCTCTCAACTCACCAATGACTTTTTAAATTCGGGAGCGATTTTTAGGTGATGATTTTGGAGCAAGACTTTTGCTCACATACATACGGAAACTCGGAGTTTCAGTCACTTCAAAGTGAGCGCAAGCTGCTTTGGACTCCATTGGGTTCCTCCTGAATGATTGTCAGATCATGAGAGGATAACCAAGATACAATACAAAAATCGACATTAAGGTTACGACAAATGGCAATAGATTCACTCCGACCTCCACTTATGTTCATTCACAATTTTGTGAAGAGAGATTGGAGATCGTTTGCTATTTAATACATTAATCTTTGCGTTGAATAATGTCTGGCATCTGCCAGTATAGTTCAAATTTAACGCTGGTTATTATTTTTCAGATTGCTCTTACTATGATAAAGTAATACTGTATTAACTCAAATTATCGACGTTTTAGTGATAGAAATCTTCTATGAATACATAGGATTGATTAACTAGGTTATGTTGACATTTGAGAAAAAGAAGTAAACTAGGCTCATGACTGATATAAGCCTAACCGACATTCAATGGACAAAAATTCGGGATTTTCTGTTATAAGACCCGAATGCTTATGTGGGCAAAGACGAAGTAGCATGTCGCAAATTCGTTGAAGCCGTGAAATGGGTGAGCCGAAGTGGCGCACAGTGGAGATTGTTGCCTGTTGAATATGGCAAATGGAACACCATTTACAAACGATTTGTAAGGTGGTGTGAGCGTGGTGTCTGGCAAAGAATGTTTGAGTATTTTGCTGATGATCCAGATATGGAAAATGGGATGATTGACAGCACGATTGTCCGCGCTCATCCTTGTGCCTCTGGTGCACAAAAAAAGAGGTGAGCAAGCATTGGGACGTAGTCGTGGCGGATTGAGCACCAAAATCCACGTGACGGTTGATTCCTTGGGCAATCCCTTGCGCTTTCGCTTGAGTGCTGGACAACGTCATGACATCACTCAGGCTCAACACCTTGTTGACGGATTTGTCTCTGAGCGTGTTATCGCTGATCGTGGCTATGCTGCTCAAGATTTTGTCGATTGGTTGCTGCAACAGGGAATGCAAGTCGTGATTCCACCTCACCAGTTGGCGAAACAAAGGCGCGGCTACGACACTTGGTTGTATCGAGAGCGGCATTTGGTGGAATGTTTTATTAACAAAATTAAGCATTTTCGTCGTATCTTTTCTCGCTTTGAGAAACTCGATTGTTCCTATCTCGGGTTCTTGCACTTTATTGGTACCTTGATTTGGTTACGATGAAATGTCAACACATCCTAAACAACAAGTTTTAGGAATGATATTGTATCGTTATCCGAAAAGCCTGATGTTCTTTTGACTATTTTAGATTGCTTGACCCATTGTTTAAGCAATTGTGATATTTCCATTGATGTACTTGTCTCATAATCTGTCCAATTAATCTAAGCTGTTTGAAGTATGTCTCACATCGAGAAAGTCACAATCATCGTCCACTCGAACTCGATGTGCAATGGGTGGATTGTAGGTTGGGCGATTCGTGGAAAGAAGTCTATCAGAACACAAGACAACTCGCAGATCTGTGTGCGCTAGCACATCACATAATGCTTTCCCCTGCACTTGATCTGATGGCTCTGCTGCCTGACAACGACGAGCATTACGTCAAAGAAGCCGTAAATCGTTACTTTGAAGCATTAGCAGACGACATCGCCAGTGGTGACTGGGTTGACCTGCCCGGCATTGGCAAAATACAGGTCATTCAAGAAGAAGCAAACGGCGAACTAACATCGTTTGTAAAGGATGGCAAACATATCAAGCGACGGGTGACTCATCGCTTAAGGACAAAGGTCAGGTTATACAAAACATTCTAGAACAGAATTAAACGATAGCATGACACATTAAGCAGGGCTTTTTATTCTAGTTCCTGCTCAATAATCTCAGCAATTTCGTCGTAGGGATGAGCACCTTGCAAGCGAATGCCATTGATAAAAATAGCAGGCGCGCCACTCAGTTCGAGTGCTTGTCCCGCTTGATAATCTGCTAACACTTCTGCCTGATATGATTCGTCTGCCATGCAGTCATCGAATTGGGTCATATTGACGCCGATATCTTGAGCAACAGTCTCCAGCAAGGTTTCACTGAGTTGAGCTTGTTCTGCAAACAGGCGATCATGGTATGCCCAAAACTGTCCCTGATCTGCCACACACTCTGCCGCCTGTGCCGACAAGGTCGAGAGTGGGCTTGTGATCGGGTAATCCCGATAGACAAACCGTACAGTCTCGCTGTATGACTCAATCAAGGGTTGAAGTGTGTTGCGGGCAAAATGACCACAGAAATTGCAGGCAAAGTCACTGAACACAATGATTGTCACCGTAGCATTTGATGAACCAATTGACGGATCGTCCTCGATAGATACATCAAATCGTTGGGCTGGTAATGCTGTTGGAACTACGGTGACCTCTTGTTCGAGAGTGAGGCTTGCAAGCGTTGGAAGTTCAGGCTCATCAGATGGTTCTGATAATACAAAAGAACTTCCCAAACCTGCCATCAACCCAAACAGGGTGAAGACCAGTGCTCCCATGATAAGCCAAATAGGACGCACTGATTTTTGTGAGGATTGTTGAGATATGTTGCTCATACGATTAATTATTCAGGTGAACAGGTTGAAATCGCTTCAATCGCATCGACATCAAACGCATCGGTTGTCGTGCCACTTCCCAAGAAAAATGCACGATTGCTGGCATCCACGATACGAATATAACGTGCCCACTCAAGTGAACCGAGGTCGAATCCCATGTCCTTACGAGCTACACCTAACGCAACCCAGTTTTCGTTGTCTTGTGAGGCATATACAATCGCTTGCTCAGGATAAATTAACCATGAGCGACTTGAATCATTGTAAGTTGTTTCGGTAATGCGAATGTCATCGCCATCTTCATTCATGATACGCTGACCAAAATCGACGATCAGCTCGCCACCGAAACCGAGTGAGACAAAGTTAAGTGCATCTGTACCCTGTGCATCTCCTAGGGCATTGGTTGGGTCAACTCGATCTGGATGAAGCAGTCCATCGCTAGCGAGTGAGGTCCCTGGCAGGTACGCCACTATGGATTGTGCCGTACAGGTTGTCAAATCGGGAGGTGGAACAGGTTCGACAAATTCACAGACTTGAACATTGCTGAATACACTCTCGGCAGTTGGATTATCTACATCATGATCATTTACAAATGTGATATAACTCACATCATCCGTGTAATCTGCGCCTACTGGCAGTCCAATATGAATTGTTTCTGGAGCAAAATCATCGTAGCGCGGTATATCTGTACGTCCCCAGTTCTGTGTACCATATATAGTATACGCTTTCTTCTTGGTTTCACTCTGGTCATCACTGACTGTATCGAAACCGATGCTATGTAACTCACCTTCAACACTACTCTGGAAATCGAAATCCAGAACAGTTTGTGATGTTACAGTATATGGGTAATTAATCTGTTGCCATGTATTGCCTGTCAACCGTAAAGCTGTACCATCTTGTTCAATAAGTACCTGTCCATTTATATCTTGTGTCGTACCATAGCTAAATGGTGAATTACTATCAAAATCAATAATGGGTGTATCTGTTGGGCAAATTTGATTAGGGTCTACATTCAATACGGTATCATCAACTATAGTAATGGTTACAGTATCTGTATTTGTTGCATTATCCTCATCTGTCACTGTAAGTGTAATTATATGTTCACCTATAGGTAAAGAAACTTGAGCTGAGGAGCCTGTTGCAATTTCAACATCATCCTCACTCCAGACATAGTTGATAATCCCGCCTTCCACATCTTTACTACCAACACTATCTAAATCAACTAACTCAGAGCCGTTACCATCTGTGTCTGTTAGTATTTGATCTTCTCCAGCATTAGCAAAGGGAAAGTAATTGTATGGTAATTCTTCGGGATAGACTGAAATAAAATACTGCTCACTACCAAAATCCTCATTAACGATCTCTTTACTAATATTGCTTGGAATATTATGAAGAATTAATCGTTCAAATGGAATATTGTGTCGCATAAGTGAACATGAAAACTGACCCGGTTGACTATACACAACATTATCATCGTCCAGCCAATCTATGTTACAAACCTCATTTAATTCATCATTCATCCAGATGATCTCGCCATCTGACAAATTTATGACTATAACACTACCGTCTTCTTCTACAAATGAACCACCAATAGCCAAATAATCTCTACTTGGAGCAACAGCTAATGATGTAATAACCTGAAATTCAAGGGATAATATAGGGAAGTTACGCTCATAGATGAGTGTCAGTACATTTGACAGATCATATTTTAGGAGACTCCAACGATAAAAATCATTATCGTTAACTGATGCAACAATAGTAATTTGATTACTATCTTGAAGAAATATATCTTTAATTTGTATTGAGTAACTGCTGGGATATATAGTCTTGAGATCGGCTTCAATAGACATATTGCCTGATAAATCGACAGAGGCAAGTAACATGACTCCTCTCGGACCACCAATGTCTAGCATCTCTGCTAAGATAAAGTAAACTTTTTGTTCGTCTGGAGAATAAGTTGTATATTCAATTGTGAGAGACAAGAACTCGAGTTGATCTACAAGTCCAAGGGCATTTGCATCTATCTGTGTTAAAGCTATTTTCGTACCAGATACAATATCAACCAGATACAAATCTGAAACAGATCGACATGATGTAGGGCAATTTGATTTTCCGTTGTACACAAACTGCTGACTATCTGGGAGCCATAAAGGTGAAAAAACACTTTCATCAAATGTATAAATGATTTGACTAGTCATAACATCATATATAAATTCGCTATTCTGTCCAATTTCTCCTGGAGCTACATAAATTTGTTGTCCATTAGGTGACCATAGCAAATATGGTAGCGATGATACTGGAAATGATAGTTGAGTGTCTTCATTGATACTTGTTGTAAGGTCAAGTATAAACAGGCTATCATTTACCCCATCTGATGATGCAACGAACGCCATCTTTTTTCGATTTGGAGATAAAGTAAATGGAGTGCGTCCAGAAATATTCCATTCCAATGGATATTCCTCATTAATAGTGAATCCCGATAATGTAGCGATTTCTTCATTAAGTTCACCACTTTCTAATGTGCTATAGATTATGATTCCCTGTAAAGTTGTGTCTAGCACATATCCAAGTTCATTTGATGACTGAGCTGATACAAGACCATTTATAAACATCATAAATAGAATAATCACGACAATTGTTTTGTTAAACAACAAATTATGATTCATTTTCTATCCCTTTCTATTGAATTAATTCCATGGTGGTTCGGAATAGCTGTCTTCAGCAATTATTTGTACAGAATCTAGATGTTCCTCATCCTCAACTCTTCTTGACCCATAAGCACCATACGGTCCATAGCTTCCTAAGAGTATGCCTGAGGCAATATATTCAGTGGGTTTATAAACAAAGCCAGATGCTAGTGCTAGGTGGGTGTAGTTGTAACGGTTAGAAGTGTTCCCGTTAAGATCAGTAGTTATTATTCGTAATGTACCAGATTCTGGAATAAATTGTTGAATTTGACCCCCAGCATAGGCATATACTGCTTTATTCCCCTCTTCATCAGCAACTGCATCTTCAGCCGTTTGTAAATCAATTCCACAATTTCTATTGTCCTCTTCATCTACAACATCTTCATCCCTATAAAGTGGACAAGGTGGACCAGAGTGTGGATACTCTACCCAACACTCCTTAATGGTGTTATTACATCCTCCTGATGTTGATTGGAAATCATTTAGAATAAATGCTTCTTCTCCATTGAATACCTTCGGACTTGAGGTTGGATAAGCAGGCCTGCAATTCAAGAATTGCGTCAGTGTCGTTGGATCATCTAGATCAGTCATATCACACTGTGGTAAGAGTGATTCCTCTAATGTAGGAATTTCAATGTCAGTCTGGTTGAAACATTCCGACTGCAATGTTACTCCAATATCCTTAAGCTTTAACCAATATTCATCATTCACATTAGAAGAAGAATTAACATATCTTACTTTTACATATTGTTTATTGAGGTGTAATTGAGTGACAAGTACAGGATAATATTGTTGTAGAGTGATTGGCATATCCTCAGGATTCTCATTACCATTTGTGAAATCCTTGATGTATTCAAGTGTAACTACTTCGAACTCGTCATTTGGAATCAATAAGCAGGCATTCGTAATATCAACACCTGGTGGGATTATACCCGGTGTTAGGCTGCCAGTAGGCGTAAGTAATGGTAAATTGTTACATTCCCCTGACTGCTCAAGTATGAAAGAATCGGAATCAATTGCCCAATCAAACCTTAATCTGGGAAAGTCCTTATGATAGCTTCTTCCAATAAGGTACCACAATTCACCATTGGTATTTCTTGTGAATCCAACTATTTCAATCGGATTATTTATATTAAGAGCATTCATTGTAGCAACAGCTGTTGAAGTATCTGGTGTTTCGTAAGTATTAAAATCGTTAGAAAAATTTGCTAGGCACGTTATTGATGACATAGACATAGTCACAGTAGATTCAAGCCCTGTCGCCCCTTGGACAATAGCGGTGTTTGTAAACTCGCCATCAACTAATTCTGTCAACTTGGTAGAAATTTGAATCTCAGCTACATCTTCGGGTTGAAGCGTTCCGACTGTCCAAATACCACTTTGCACATCATATGATTGAGAGTCATCCGGCATTCCATTCTTTGTAAAACTAGATGATATAAAGCCTAAGTTTGCGGGGAGTTGATCAATTACAGCAACATTTTCTATATTAACAGGCTCGTCACCACTATCCGCTATAGGATACTGCAATTGAATACTAAAGTTAATCGAACTACCAAGCGTAGGAGACACATTATCTGCCAATTTTAGGATCTGCAAGGAGCAAAGTAATTCATTCAGCGATTCACATAATTCTACATTAATTTCCTGTGTAATAGTCTGACGAACATCATCGCCCCCTCCATTATTAGACAGTAGAGTAGGTCCAATAGAGCTATTAAATGCAACTGCTGTGTCATTATTAAGGTCATTAGGTATTGACACACTGCCGACTAAAGTAAATTCACCTACCGTGCTGGCTTTTACATCAAGATTAAATGTCACTACTTCAGGCTCAAGTGGTTTCAATCCATCGGTATAGGTATATTCAACCAAGATGGCATCATCGGTTTCTGTGATGTTCAGTGTACTGTCATCATCGTCAAAGAGTTCCCGTAACTGATTTAAGATTTCTTGCACAACACCCAAGATGTCTGTTGGCGCTTCCTCATTAACTGCTTGGAAACTAGATGCAGTTAAGCCTTTTGGAACCTCAATTGATAAAGTAATTGGGTCAAGGATATCTTGTTGCCCATTGTTCAATAAGGTCGCTACCATCGGAATGGTATCACCCACAACAAAGGTATTGCCATTCGGGATGGTTGCCGCAACAGCTGGGTCAACTTCAAACGTGAGGGCAAGCTCAGTGTCTGGTACATCGTTCAAGAAGCTACCATTGCAAGTGAGCGTTGCACCCTGTGCATCATCAATTTCTTGCTGCGTGAAACATCCTGTACGGGTATGCTCGCCATAGTCAATCTCAACAGTAAAGCCACTAGCAACGGTATAGTGTGTGTTATTGGCATGTTCAGAACGCAGGTTCAGTAACTGAATTGGAGCGACCCCATCCAATACCAATGTTTCAGGTGGTACTTCCTGACGAATGCTGCTGGTCTGCGGGACAAAGGCACTATCCACAATCGAGCTATTCAAAGATAAAGTTGTCGAGTGGTTATATACAGTTTCGCCTGTGAAGCCTCTACTAAAATTGGCTCCGACCTCAACACGCGTAATTGGGACTCCAAATCCGCCATTGGGTAAAGACAAACTGACCGGAATGTCAATATCTGGTCGGTTAGTACAGTACCAAGCATTCACAATACGGGTATCGGTACCACCAGGAACAGTACATTCTGCTGCAACTGTTCGTCCTGAGCCATCCGCGCCACAGCTATTATTCAATACACCACCCGTTGGAATCAGGTTCGGAAGGAAGAAGTCACGTGCTTTGAGCGTTATGTCAAAGGGACCGTTAATCGCCTGTAACTGAGGTTCAGCAGATAAAGCCACATTAGCTATAGGATCAAAGGTCTGCGGACTGGAAGCTGCTACATCAGAGTCTGCTATATCCAGTGGGATAAAGGCAATATCCAAACTCTGCCCAGCCACCAAATAGGTATGCTGAATATCGGGTTGGATCAAGACATTAGCAGGAATCCCTGTGCCTGCCTGTACCACATCTAAGGTAAGGTCGGTAAGGGTGTCGCCATTGTTTGTCAAACGTGCGGTTGTGATAAGTGTACGGTCGTCCACTGAGAGAATCTCAATACCGACATCTACCAGCGGTTGCTTGACACGTACCACCAATGGGATGCGGTCGATCTCGCCCAGATCATTTTCTAACCGTAAGGTTAATGGATATTCTGCCTGTTCGGTTTCTTGGGTAAAGACACGTAGTTGAAGTGGTAGAACTTGCCCTGGAGACAATGCCACGACTTGATCAACACTACCCGAACCAATAAAGCCTAGGATCAAGTCATCATAAGGATTCTCAACATCTACTAGAATCGTATGTGATACATTGTCATCATTGCGAACATTGACTAACATCGGATCGCCAGATACCGTTTGCGTTAAGTTATAGCCATCTTCTACAAAGAAATCATAGCCAGAATTGACAAAAGTCGTAGTTTCAACTCTAGTGAAAGTATTGGGTTGCTCAGGCGACGCAATATTACGCTGTCCACAACCCGTTGTCAGCGTTCCGTACCACTCAAAAATAGTGCCGTCCGCGTCGTTGAGTAATGTAACACTTGTTGAGTACAGAGTAGGATCAATTGCATCCACATCCATCACAACAGGCAGGTAGTCGGTTTCACCCTGACGACGGATATACAATGTACTGGTGGCAGGGGTATTGGATCGCCAACTAAAGAGTGCATTGTCGCCACCCATGCGTTCGCCATTGGCAGGCAAGATGTTGCGTGCCGATGGTGGATCTGCTGTAATGGTCAAAGTGGTTTCGACCTGTCCAATTTGTCCCAGCGTTTGCCCTGTAGCTGATATGATTAACGGGTGAGTGCCTACGATAGCGGTACAATCTGGTAGTTGGTTATCAGGTAGAATACTGACTGTGAGTTGCGTAGTTGTGAAGTCACCAAAACCTAGTGGAATTGTTGGCTGTTCAAATTGGAACCAACTTGAATCCAATATAGGCGGTACAGTAACAGATAAATCGATCAGGTCACTGCTAGCAACATTTGTACCCGAAATGGTTGCGGTGTTGACAATGAATAAGTCATAGTTATCTTGTCCCCCCACACCAATCTCATCAGGACTGGATTCAATACGAAGGGCACTCTCGCGTCGTTGGATGGTAATAGATGCTGTTTCACCATTACTCACTGTCGCGGTCAAGACAGCCGTTCCAGATTCACTCGCTTGAATATCAAAGGTCGCCAGACCACCCACATTAGTTGTGATAGATGTTGGACTGAAAATCACGCCCCCAACATCAGATGTCAAGGTTGCGGTCTCATTTGCAAGCGGTACACCCGATTGATCAAACACCGTCAATTGGAATGAAATCGTATCTTGGTTGTCCCCAACCAACCAATTGCGTCCGATTGCGGAAAGTGCAATGTCTTGTGGTTGAGGTCGCTCAATCACCACGTCAATTGTCTGACTGTTGTCATCTAGTGTTGATTCAATCGAAGTCGAAGAAGCGATGACATCAAATGTCAGTGATGTGCCTATGGTGATATTGGCGGGCACGTAGAATACAGGCGCAACAGATTCAACGTCACCAATCTGGAACGTACCATAATTCCATGTAATAAATCTTGTTGTTTCGTTATAGACACCAATACCCAGTGATGCAGGATCAACATCCACACCAATCGGTACAGCAACGCGCAACCGCGTATTTTCCGCAACCGTGTCACCATCATTTTGGATGCTTAATTGCAATGTGACCAGACGATCTGGTAAGAATGTAGGTAATTCATCGACATCAGGAATCAGCAGGTTAGCAATTGGATCTGCTGGATCAGGTGTCGGGGTAGGATTGTTGGGATCACTTGGCGGATTGACCACTACTGTTCTACGTGAGGTCAAATCAATTGT
Source organism: Anaerolineales bacterium UBA6055 (assembly GCA_002428985.1). Lineage (GTDB taxonomy): Bacteria > Chloroflexota > Anaerolineae > Aggregatilineales > Phototrophicaceae > UBA6055. The sequence continues at coordinate 284,675 of DIYL01000053.1, forward strand.
GATATCAGGTTCATTTTGTCCAGTACCTGTCACCTGAACCCAGGCAACAACCTTCGGAATATCATCTTCAGTTGCGGTATGTGTAAATTGTAAGACTTGCGAACCGCCGGGTGCAATTGGGTTGAGTGGTTGTGTCCCACTGATGTAGTTGCCAATCACACCTAAGTTGGTAGCCGTATCATCGCTGGCTGCGCTATTAGAGACTGTCAGGGTAAAGGTAATCTCGTCACCTGCGGAGACACTCGATGGATTGGCTGTTAGGGATTGGGTTAAATTCGGACCACGAATCGCCAACTCTTCGGTGGTGAGCGTGTCGTTGTTGACCACAACACTACCATCCAGTGAGTTTGAGTCGATTGCCCGGACTATAATGCTATTATTGAAACCCGATGGATAATTGGCAAACATCGTAAATGGAATGCTAGCAGTCGCTATGGATGCAGAACCATTGCCAGCCGGTGCTAAATAGCCGGGACGCGATGGGTCTCCCCATGTAAAAGGTACATTAGGGATGTTTTGGCTGAGATAGGGCATATCGCCAATTAAATTATAGATCGGTTCATCGGAAAGATTCTCGACTGTGACCAGCAATTGTAGCGATTCACCAACTGCCGCAGAGGTTACTGAGCTAGTTAGTTGGACGGACATCTTTTCAGTTTGCTGATTACCACCGAGCGCACCATATCCATCGACAATTGAAAATTGACGAAGCGTCTGGTTGTTGCTAGCAATAACATCTTCGCTGGCAGAGACTTCGAGATTGAGTCGAGCCCCCTGTCCTAACCTCAAGTTGGCACTGGTGCGGAATTGAATCTCAAATTGGTATATCTCACCGACATTTAGCGTCGGGATTAACCAGACAGCACTGTTATTCCCCTGACCTTGCAATAAATCTTGGGTCACAGATTCGATCACACCTCTGCCAATCGGAAGTGATGCAATCACATCAACATTGCTGAGTGGCAACTGTCCCTGATTAGTCACTTCAAAGACCACCTGTGCCACCTGTCCTGCTAGAATGTTGGTCGGTGAGGAGGTGCGGACAACAATACGAGCATCACCCCCAATGAAGCTAACAACAGGTCGCCCAACCACAACACTCTCTGCGATGACTTCCACTTCACCGGATGTCACCTGATCGCTGGTGACCTGTGTCGAAATCACACCGCTCGCATCAGTCGTTCCAGATACTGGAGTAATATCAAAATTGGGATTGTTGCTCGACCAAACAACAGGTGTATTGGGTAAGAACCGTCCCTGTGAATCTCGCACAATTGTCGTGAGTGTGATAGGTGTTTCACCATCTGCAACGGCTGAAGAGGGTAGGCTCATCGTTTCGCTTCGCAAGCGAGAAGGCGCACCCAATGTCGTCGGACTCAGCGGATCTGTCCCTAACAAGTATTCTTGATAATGCGTCAGGTTATCACCATCGGGATCTTCAGCAGGATCATCTGTACCGTTACTATCGCTATCCACTAGATTCGGGTTGGTTTGTGACAGATTCACTTCAAATCCATCAGGCAAAGTGTCCGCATCACTATCGGGGTTAAACAAGTCAGTCTGATTGGTATACTCATCTGCATTGGTTAAACCATCGCCATCAAGGTCTTCGTCCCCATCCAGTACACCATTATCATCCGTATCCGAATCGGTGAAGTCATAGATCACCTGATTTTGACCATCGACGAGGCTTAGCTCTTGACTATTGGTTAGACCATCGCTATCGAGGTCTTCGTCATCATCGTTTGTACCATTGCCATCGGTATCGACTAATTGCGGATCATAAATACCAGATACAAATTCCTGAGCATTGGTCAGATTATCCCCATCAAGATCTTCATCGCCATCCAGTATACCGTTGTCATCCGTATCAGAATCAGTGAAGTCGTAGATCACTTGATTTTGACCATCGACGAGGCTTAGCTCTTGACTATTAGTCAGCCCATCGCTATCGAGGTCTTCGTCATCATCGTTTGTACCATTGCCATCGGTATCCGCCAATTGCGGATCATAAATACCAGATGCGAATTCCTGTGCATTAGTTAAACCATCACTATCGAGGTCTTCATCCCCGTCCAGCACACCATTGCTGTCACTATCATCGTCCTGAGCATCATAAATTGCAGTCCCTTGCCCATCAAGCAATTGTGTTTCTTGTGAGTTGGTTAAGCCATCACTATCAAGGTCTTCATCGCCATCCAGCACACCGTTATCATCGCTGTCTGAATCTGAAAACAGATAAATTACCTGCCCCTGTTCATCCAACAGGGTTAACTCAAATACATTGGACAATGCGTCCATATCAAAATCTTCATCACCGTCAAGCACACCATTGTCATCGCTGTCCGAAAGTACAGGATCGTAGAAATTGGTGAAGAATTCTTGGGCGTTGGTCAAACCATCTACATCAAAGTCCTCATCCCCGTCTAACACACCATTGCTGTCGGTATCTGCCATTGTCAGATCATATACAATCTGGTTTTGGTCGTCCAGTAAATTTAACTCTTGTGTGTTGGTCAAGCCATCCGTATCGAAGTCCTCGTCGCCATCCAGCACACCATTGTCGTCGCTATCCGAATCGGTAAAGTCGTAGATTCCATTAAGCAGAATAAGTTCTTGTATGTTGGACAATCCGTCTACATCAAAGTCTTCGTCCCCATCCAGTACACCATTGCTGTCACTGTCTACTAAAACAGGGTCATACAGATTGGTTAAGAATTCTTGGATATTGGTCAATTGATCGCCATCCAGATCTTCGTCCCCATCCAGCGTACCGTTACTATCTGTATCAGCAGTTGTCAATTCATAGATCACTTGATTTTGGTCGTCTAATAGATTCAACTCCTGCGTATTGGTCAGTCCATCGCTGTCGAAATCTTCGTCACCATCTAGTGTGCCATTGTCATCGCTATCTGGATCGATGAAATCATATAGACCATTCAACAAAATCAACTCTTGTGCATTGGTCAGACCATCACTGTCGAAATCTTCATCACCGTCATTCACACCATTACTATCGGTATCTGCTAGAGCAGGATTATAGAGATCGGTTAAGAATTCTTGGATATTGGTCAGTCCATCCTCATCAAGGTCTTCATCACCATCGTTTGTACCGTTGCCATCTGTATCGGGCAGATTCAACTCATAGACGACTTGATTCTGGTCATCCAGCAGATTTAACTCCTGAGTATTGGTCAGACCATCGCTGTCGAGGTCTTCATCACCATCCAATGTGCCATTATTGTCACTATCTGAATCAATGAAATCATATAGACCATTCAACAAAATTAATTCTTGGACATTGGTCAAACCATCACTATCAAAATCTTCGTTGCCGTCTAATATGCCATTGTTGTCCGTATCCGATGTCTGGGGCTCATATAACATGGTTAAGAATTCTTGGATATTAGTCAGACCATCACTATCGAGGTCTTCATCGCCATCATTCACACCATTACTATCGGTATCGGGCAGATTCAGATTATAAATAGGTTCATCCAATTCATTAACGAGCGTCAGTTCCTGAATATTGGTCAAACCATCGCCATCTGTATCTTCCTGACTATCGGAGGTGCCATTGTTATCCGTATCGAAGAGTCTTGGATCAAATATTTGTGTCCCTTGACCATCAACCACTGCAAATTCAATGGCATTTGACAATTGATCGCCATCAAAGTCCTCGTCACCGTCTAATATGCCATCAAAGTCACTGTCGGGATCGTCTAGATCGTAAAAGAGTACAAGACCATCTGCGAAATAGATTTCTTGGCTATTAGTGAGCAAATCCTCATCGAGGTCTTCATCACCATCAGAGATACCATTGTTATCGCTATCTGCCTGCTGTGGAGCATAACCATAATCGTACTCAAATAGATGCGGAATTCCATCGCCATCTGGATCTTCAAACACATCTAAGATGCCATTATTGTCCGTATCAGTCAAAATCGGGCTTGTTCCTGCATCAATAACCTCAAACCCATCTGGGAGTAGGTCATCATCACTATCTTCAAATCCTGGATCGGAACCATGTATAATCACTTCATCGCCATCGCTGAGTCGATCACCATCACTATCGACAACAGTGGGGAGTGTTCCAAAGGTGTACTCTCCATAATTGCTTAAGCCATCGCCATCGTAATCTTCGTCACCGTCATTTATACCGTTAAAGTCGCTATCTGCCTGATCAGTTAGTAGATCGGGTATCGATGATTCAAAGTTGTTCGGTAAGCAGTCTCCGTCATCATCAAAACCCAAAAATATTTGACAAGCAGCATACGGTGTCGCTGACGGATTATTTGCTGTGGCATTAAAGGGGATGTCACCATCTGCGGGTCCCTGCGGTAAACCCCACCAGTTATTATCGAAGTTAAGTGTCCCACTTGTATCTGAACCCACTGTTGTGAAGGTATTATCAATAAAATTACTTTGGTTCACCATGATTGTTGGATTACTAATACTGTGAACAGCCCCGCCTGAATTAGCGGTATTATTTTCAAATAATGATCCAGTTTCTGTCCATATGCTGCCTTCGATATGTATTGCCCCACCATCATTAAAGGCTTCATTTGATACATAAACATTGTTGTTATTCAAAACATCACTATCCCGACTACCGATTGCCCCGCCATCTTGTTCAGCATAATTGTTTTCAAACAAGGTATTGCTGATGTTCACATTACTGCCCCATGAAAATATAGCACCACCAAACTTGATCGCACTATTATTTCTGAATTCACTATTTGAAATATTCAAGTTTCCAAAAAAACTATAGACAGCACCACCAATACCTCGACCTTCACCTGTCTGTCCCTCAACTCTATTATCCTCCAAAATCACAGAATTTAAGGTGGCTGTTGACCCAACAATGACAATGGCAGCCCCACCATTATCTCCCAGCGTCGCATTGCGGAGGGTCATGTTATTGAGGGTTAAGTTGCCATCCCATACACCAAACAAGCGATAGCCACTTTGTGTTGCTTCGATGATTGAACCATTGCCATGAATGGTGATGTTTGTGTCCATACCAATTCGCGGAAATCCAGTTGGAGCAAACACACTAAACGGACCCGAATCAACGGCATAATACCCATCTGCTGCCAGTTCGATTTCGGTCGTCGTTCCTGCCGCATTTTGAATCGCCGTGATTAAACCCTGTGTATCCCCATCTGCAATTTGTATTGCGGAGGTCACAGCAAAACTTTGCACAGCCGAAAAGCCTTGAATAGCGCCTTGTGGGAGTGGGCGTTCTTGAGGTGGATTATTGGGTGTTGCTGAGGGCTGAACGGGAATTGGGGTCATTGTCGGAGGAACAACCGCAGTTGGCTCAGTTGTTGAGATAATCTCCACGGTTTGGGGTGTCAGAGTTGGCTCTGATGTGATGGTTGCTGCAAGTGTTGGTACGATTGTAGATGACGACTCAGTTTGCGTAGAGGTTATATTATCTACGATTGGTGTTTCACTTGGAATATCTGTCGGTATATCTGTATTTGTTGGTATGGGAGTCAATGTCTGAGTGAATGTTTCAGTTGGAACATCTGTTGGAATAGACGTTGATGTAGGGATATGGGTTTGGGTTGGGGCAATTGTTGGCACAGGTGTTTCTGTTGGACTTGGTGTTTCTTCCTGCGACGAAACAAATGAAATACCCAACAACAATATAAGACCAAACAACATAACACGACGCATTGACATTCTCCCAAATAATTAAGTTGCATTACACCCATATTCATCTTCCTCTTATTATCCTCATTTGTCAATATGTCCGATATAAACTTAATACTTTTATTTAATCATCTCCTACTGACTTAAGTCTTTATGACTTACAAAAATATAATCAACTTGCACACCGCTGCGCAGACGAGTGAACAACACCAGGCGACCCACCCTATTGCATTGTGATGCGTAATTAAGCATTGTTCTCAGCCGATACTGGACGGTTTCCAGTTGTGACGAGGAAGTTTCGTCATGTCCAAAACAACTCGCAATACAATGCGTGCTAAGATTCAAGCTGCTTACTGGTCGTATGTTCTCAACAGTTTGGGTGGGCAAGCTGACCTTAAGTCATAACAAGGTAGAACACGAATGGGAATCCTAACCAACTTTGCTTGTTGGATAACTTTTAGTCAGTGGCTTAGCCACATTAGCGATCAGGTAACCTCTTTACGACAACAACCGATACACCTGCTTTGCGACATATATCTGTTATTTGGTTTTGATACAGATCAGGAGATGGTTTCGTGATAGTCAACTGTAACCCATCTCCTGCTTTTCGAGGAGTCATTATCATCTACAGCAAAATCCTCCCATGTGAGAGGATTTTGTCAGAGACTATTTTATGAGTCGTTTTCAGTTTGTCAGACTCTTTTTATTTTGTCGGAGACTCTTTTACTTGTCTACAGTCAGTAACACTAACAAACCTATTGTAGGTATTCCTTGCCTGAGTAACAAACCTATTGTACCCAGTAACAAACTTTATTGTACAGTAACAGGCACTATTGTACGCCTACACTTAGTTGTACGCGTTAAATAAAAATATCCTACGAAACCCACCATTTCAGTTATAAATATCTCCCATGAGAACATAATTATTTGTTATTTAATCCTGATTGGAAAGGTCGCCAAGTTAAATAAAATTCTCCCATAAAACTGAAATTTTCTGTAACATTTAAAATAACTATCTACCAGTTCTGATTATTCATGAAACCATATCATATTATCAGGAAGTTTGTCCAATCGGATGAAAATGCTCATCTTAATATATGCTGCGATTTTTACTTTAATGCCGTTTTATCTTCATTACTCCTGATAGCATCGATTTGTGCAATAACTACCCCTTAAATGTGCAAGATATTCGTATCATAGAACTGTATGATTGAATCATTGTCAAAATAAATAGGATGATCTCAATGAATCAAGCAATTTCCCTATGTCTTGTTACAGATGAGGAGGTAAATCATGGCACTCAAGTCATATGATCGGTCACTACTTGACCCGCAACTCGCTCAAGCTGTAGCACAGATGCCGCCTCTAGATAACAGCGATGTGTTCAAAGCGCGTCAGGGTATCGACATAATGCAGCAGTATATGCCGCCTGTGGACACATCAGGAGTCACTATTACAGATCGTACGATTCTAGCGGAGTATAGTGAAATTCCCATTCGGATTTATACACCAGAGACAGATATTCGCCCTTTACCTGCCATGCTCTTTTTCCACTGGGGTGGATTCATGCTTGGCAATCTGGAAACAGAACATGCAAGGTGTGTGATGATCGCCCGAGATGCTGAGTGTGTCGTCATCTCTGTCGATTATCGCCTCGCGCCAGAACACCCCTTCCCGGCTGCCTTAGAAGACGGCTACACCGCACTTCAGTGGACAATCGAACACCATGATACACTCGGTGTGGATATAGAACGCATCGCAGTTGGTGGAACAAGCGCAGGGGGTGGCTTAGCAGCTTCTATCGCACTCATGAGCAGAGATCGCAATGGTCCTAAAATCGCCTTGCAGTTTATGGGTTTTCCAGTGACTGACGATCGCATGACAACAGAATCAATTAAGGCATTTAAAGACACACCCAATTGGACACATGATGCCAACGTCAACATGTGGAATTACTATCTCGGTGAAAATCGGGATAATGTATCGCCTTATGCCGCGCCGATGCGTGCGGAAGACCTCAGCGATTTACCACCTGCATATATTTGGACAGGTGAGTTTGACCCTCTACGTGATGAGGGAATCCAGTATGCGGTGCGCTTGATGTCTGCAGGTGTACCTGTGGAATTGCACAACTTTGCTGGGACGTTCCACGGCTTTGACCAGACACCGGATGCCGCGATTGCTAAACGGTCTCAGCGTGAACAGGTAGCAGTCGTTCGAGCAGCATTAGGCGTTTCAACAAGCACAGATGAAGCAGCGAATGTAACGCACTTCGGTCATACGATGATCCATGTAGCAGATGTGAAGGATACCGCCGAATGGTATCGCACCGTTTTTGGCTTTGCAATCACGTTCATCACCCCTGATAACAGCTATGCTGAAATGGACACAGGTTCAACCACACTTGCTTTCAGTGCCGAGCCGATGGAACGAGAGAAATACGGCGATTTTGTTCCAAACACATCTGAGGCGTTGCCTGCTGGTTTTCATCTTGCGTTGCAAGTACCTGATTTGAACACCATCTACGAAAAAGCTCTAGCGATGGGTGCCATCAGCATTAATCCACCACAAGCACAAACATGGGGCGCAGATGTTGCCCGTATTCGTGACTTGAATGGTGTACTGGTAGCAATTGGCGCACGTTAACCTATCATTGAGGAGAAATGTGTTTATTCCTCCCATTCATAATCTTTTTCCGGAGACGCCATTATGACCGATAACAAGTCGCTCAACTTCACTTTCCAATCATTCGTTAGCCGTGATGATGAGATTGCGGCGGGCTATATGAAGCATTACATCTCGATTCCTGACAATGTGGCAGATGAATTTCAGTTTGCAGAGATCACACATGTTGAAGGGGATATAGAAGGCAATACCTTCAGGCGTCGTTTGCAGACTCGTTCCGATGGTTCATGGTGTTTGATGTTTGGCATGACATGGCTCAAACAGGCAGGTTTGGATGTGGGTATGGAAGTAATCGTTGAGATGGCACCAGACCCTGATCCTGATCGTGTCGATGTGCCAGACGAATTAATGGCGAAATTGGTTGAAGATCCACGTCTTTTGGAAGCATGGGAGCAACTTGCGCCCAGCAAGCGCAAAATGCTCGGATATCATATTGAACGCGCTAAGCGCTCAGACACACGTGAACGTCGTGCAGAAAGTATGGTAAATGATCTGCGAAAAGAGATGGGTATCAACAGCGAGGATTAAGTAGCCCGATATGTCCCCGGTGTTGTACCTACCAGTCGCTTGAAGTGACGATGCAGGTGGCTCTGGCTAGAAAATCCCACTTCTTGTGCAATCTCAGTGACAGATAATCGTGTGGTATCTAGTAGATGTTGCGCTCGTCGCACGCGTTCTGTGAGGATGTATTGATGCGGAGACTGTCCTGTTTGCTCTTTGAATGTCTGTGAGAAATGATAAACACTCAGACCTTCAAGAGCTGCTAGATCACCTAAAGGTATATCTTCTGCGAGATGTGCTTCGATGTAATCCAGCGACTTTTGAAAGCGATGGTGTACCCGTGCACCTATCACTGGTTTTATGTCGCGCACATTGTAACGACTTAACAAGTGCAATCCTAACGTTCGTATAAGAGCATCAGTATAGCTACGTAAGCCAATCATGGGATGTTGTAATTCATTCAGTAAAGTCAGGCTCAAATGTGCCAGTAATGGATCTGGTGTGGCGAAATCTTCTCGTAGTTGCAGGCGTGCGATATCAATCTCATTGTCATCTGCAAGTGTAGCCCACAACTGAGGTAAAATCATGACATGGAGAACTGTGCTTGGTGTCGTGATGTGAGGTGTCCATGTCGATTGTGCTTCGCGTGGAACAATGGTCACTTCCCCTGGTCGAATCATGCCGTGTTGCCGTTTACCATCCAAGTAACGCTCCATGATATTCGCACCATTTAGCGTGATACTCAAATGGTCACCATGCATAGGTGGTAACGTGAATGTTCCACCTTGTTGATACAAATAGTGGCTGACGACAGTATTATCTGATTGATGTGTCTCTGTTGGAGAGAGCATGCTATCTTTCATTTCAACAAAGCTATTTTGCTTCTGACGATTTGATTACACGAATAGAATAAGGTAGCCACATGATAAATATATGAGATAGAGTTCTTGATCTAGTAACTACCTCTGATTGAGCAAACAGGATGAAAAGCGGAATAATGGCAAAATAACTCAACTTTTGATTTTGTTTTAGCCTAGTTTATTGGAATTCTTAGCTTACAGACCCCAATACAAATCTTTGCAACAAATACAGTCCATGCAGCACATATAATCCCATTTCTACTGACTCCTATTGTCATGGTATTTCACTGTTTCATGATCTTTAAGCTCAATGTATATTTCATAGCTTGCGATCCTTGCTGAACACCTGAATGGCTTTTTTTAGGATGTCACGTTCTTCTGAGCAATAGCAAGCTCTCGTTTCAGACGACGGATTTCTGCCTCCGCTTCGCATTCTTGACTGTGCTTCAACTCACCACTATTTTCTTCAATGCGATATCTCTTGCGCCATTTCGAAGGTAACCCTGATGTTATGCCTAGATCTCGTTCTAGTTGGGCATCACTTATATCGCTTCTTGATGACATTACCAGTGCATCGCGTTTGAACTCTTGTGTGTAGTGTTTGTTTTTGCGTCCCATGATCTTCTCCTTCTTCTGATTATATTGGACATTTCTTGTGTCCGTAAAATCATGGGAAGATCAGTATAAGGCATCCGTAGATGCCATTTTACTTAAGAAGAGATTCGTAGTCCAAACAGATTGTCGAAATACATTCGAAATGGTTTCAGAGCAGCACAGGTGTCAATGACCTTTTCAATGAAGTCGTCTCCTGCAACTTCGTTATCACTGAAGGAACGGCTTGCCATCATCTCCTTAAAACGCAACAGATCAATCTCGGGATGATCCTTTGCAAAACCTCGTGGCGCAGATTTGACCTGTGTTCCGTATACCTCTCCGAAAGTAGCACGGAAAGAAGCGCTCTCGATGATCTCGCGCAACGGTGTGGCATCCTCATCAATTGCTTCCCTGAAGACTTGTAGTTGGCTGCCACTGGGGGATTTAAGACCCGTAGAAACAATGGATTCACTATTGGGTTCTATCCTAATGTAGTAGAAGCCGTATTCGCTCTTACGACCATCGGGTCCAAGTATGGCTGACATCTTTGTATTATATGGGGATTTGTCCTTTGAGAAGCGGATATCCCGATTAATCCGATGCATAACATCTTTAGGTTCGAGTGGAGGTAAGCTGTCCACAACACCAAATCCTGCAATGGCATGAACAAGAAAATCCTCGAATGCATCACGCGCCTCTTTGTATTGTTGACGGTGGTCATCAAACCACGCTTTGTGGTTGTTGTATGATAGCTGTTGAAGAAAATCTAGTGTAATTTGTAGTGACATTTTGTTGGTCTCCTATGTAAATTGATGCATCTATCTGAATGAAAAATACGCTATGAACTTGTGTTTGACACCTGTGTAAAAGCTTCGCGGCGTGATAACATCTTTTCCGACATCACAATACCGCGACCTGCTTCACTCCATGGACAAACCTCAATGCAAATGCCACACCCACCGTTATCGCTGAAGTAAGGCACACATCTGTCAAAATCGACATACCAGCGCTCCTCACCACGGACCATCTGCTTTGTATCAAAGATGGCATGTGGCGGGCAGTTTGTGACGCAGATCTGGCAGCTTGCACAGAAATCATCGACACCAATATCTGCAAACTCGTCAATAGCAAGTGGTAGATCGGTCAGGACCGTCGCCAGACGAATGTTTGAGCCATATTCCTTATTAATCAGAGACCCATGTTTGCCAAGTTGTCCAATACCTGCATCGACTGCAATTGGAATATGCAAGACATGACCAGCATAGAGCGTAGAAGCCGAACTTGCACCCCATCCCATTGCTCGAATACGTTGAGCAATATCAATAGCGATGTTTCCCACATCAAGATAGCCTTCCATAACGGCATTGCATGCTTCTCGTGAGGGAACAGTCAACATAGCCTCCCGATCCATCGTAGCGGCAATGCTGATAGCATACTGGTATGAGACTTCAGCTCCCTCGAAAAGATGGTGTTCTTTAACTTCGGTTATGCCAACCGCAACAGCACCCCGTTCGATTACAGCAGCTTTTACAATTTCACTCATGGTCTCAGGATCATCTATGGTTTGTTGAACCGGGTTGATAGGTCCATCGGCGTGACGGTTATCCCATTTGGACTGCTGTGATTGGTTGAACGTTGTCAAAGTATCCATAATGTGAAAGTAAAACTCTAATCCGCCCCATGGTGCGGTGTAGTCAACCGTATGGAAGACCGTTCCAGGACGACGAAATTCCGTTTCGTTCAGACCATTGATCAGATTGCCACTACGCGGTGGTTTACGATAAGAGAAGGGATAATTAGTACTAGGATAGCTATCCCGCTTGATTGCACGACTAACACGCGTTGGGACATGATGGTTAGGGGTCAAATCGGCCATCTCTTCAGCCACTGGATTGTGCACTGAGGTATCCCGTTTACCGAATGTGAGATCGTCAATCCAGATGGTCTCACCTGCCTTGCGTTTCCGATTTAGCCGCCACTTTACGATCTGTCCGGGGCCTCCCACAAATGCCGTTAGAAAGCCAATACGCAACGCATAGGTGAGACTTTTTCGCCAGATGGCAAGGCGTTCACGCCATGTGCCACGATATAATTCCTCAGGAAGGTTAGTTGGTGTCAAATTAAAGCTCCATTCACTAATAAAACATGAGTTTGTTACAGATTCACACTTTTCATGATAAGCTGTATATAGGGCAAAAAGCCGCCTAATTGAGATGAGAGATCAATAAATATGCGTACAAACACGCTGCGTCTGTTAGCTTTGTTGGAATTATTGCAGTCCCGCTCAAAAGTAACTGGCACTGAGATTGCAGAGTATCTCGAAGTCGATAAACGTGCTGTCAGGCGCTATATTAAATCCTTGCAGGATATTGGCATTCCTATTCAAGCAGAACGAGGACGATATGGCGCATATTTGCTCGATAGAGGCTTCAAGATTCCTCCTATTATGTTCAATGAAGAGGAAATTATTGCTTTAACGCTGGGGCTAATGACCATTAGGGCTTTTCAGTTTCCCGTTAGCACGGTTGGGATAACAGGCGCACTTGCTAAGATTGAGAGAGTAATGCCAGTGTCTTTATTAGAACAGGCACTGGCTATTCAAAAGAGTATTCAGTTTCACTACACCTATGCAATGACAGAGGTAAAGCCTGAAATTGTTATTTCACTGACTGATGCGATACAAAATCAAAATCGAATACAGATGAGCTATCGCTCATGGCAAGACAAACTCAGCACACGTGATATTGAACCCTATGGTGTCGTACTATACGAAGGGTTTTGGTACCTGGTTGGGTACTGTCACTTGCGTTATGCCATCCGAACGTTTCGAGTCGATCGTCTTGAACAGATTACACTAACGGAATTTCGTTTCAAACGCCCAGAGACATTTGATGCTGAGGCGCATGTTGTAGAGGCCTTGCAAAAGCCGCCTAATATTCAGTCCATCCGAGTTCTGCTGTTTGCCTCACTGGAGGAGGTACAACGGGCATTTCCCCCTGAAATTGGACAATTCAAAGTAGTTAACGATGGTGTTGTATTTGAGCGTCCTGTGTATAGGATAGATTGGATAGCAGCGTTGTTGTTCAATCTTGATTTTTCTTTTCGCGTTCTTGAACCTGATGACCTGAAAGAGCGTTTGCGTGTATTAAATCAAAGGCAGATTGAGATTCTTGACTAGAATTGAAAGAGCATTTTTGCCTGAAGCAATCTGGTTGATATGATCTCAATCGCAGATTGTCCCGAATGCGGTTCATTTGCCACAATAATTCGTCTAATGTATAGCTTTGCAAGCAAGTTAATTACACCATGAGTCCATGATACATTTATTGTCGTATTTCGTCCGTTAGCGGTAGTTTCTATTGATGTGTAATGATATTTCCACAGAGAGTCCAAAAAAATCGTAAATTGGGCTATCTATTTGAAATATTTTCCAATTGAGCAAACCCTCTGGCCCTGTCATACAGCGTGAAGATGAGAAAGTTGATGTATCTTTAGCACTAAACTCCTTGGAATCATTGCCACTAAAGAATAAGCACACAAACACTTTGTTCCAACAATTAGGCAATAATGCCTGAGCATCCTTAATGATGGTGTTGAAATCCGGGAGTCATTATCGATAGCAACTACAGCTCTTTTATTGTATAGCTAAACGAATAACGGGTATGGTGCGAATACCTTCAGTTTGTTTTTCGTATTTAACGAAATTATCTCCCTGTGACTTAAAAATTTCGTAGGCTTTATCTCGTTCCTCACCTTCTAGAATTTCAGCAGTCACCCAATGGGTTTTGCCATTGATGTCGACCCTGATGTTATTGTTAGCTGTGATGTTGTAGTACCAAGAAGAATGATTTTTAAAACCGCCATTCGACGCTGCAATCATGTAATTGTTATCGTCTCTGATATAAACGACTGGCGTCGAGCGAGTTTTGCCTGATTTTCGACCTGTTGTGGTCAAAATAAGAACGGGGAAGCCTTGCATCGTCTTCCAGATTTTTCCACCACTACTACGGTACAAAAGTACATGAAATCGAGTAACAGTTTTCTTTATTGTGTTTTGCAAAGATGCCATTGTATTGACTCCAGAATTTAGCCATCGGTTTATACCACTAAGTATTCATGCAATAGAAGATAACAAGTCGCAACCTGTAATAGAGAAAATGCTTAGTCGTTGTGTGACAACCACAAACGACTAAGCAACGATCCGTGTTAGGTTACCTGTGGTTGGATGTAGGATCCACTCCGTAGGTCATCTAGAATAGACGGAGCAGTTGGCTGCCAGCCAAGGACACGTTTAGCCTTCTCCGCAGAGACACGCATATTGCGACCCATATACTGCCCGACAAATCCATATTGCATTGCTTCATGTGGCTCAATAGCTCGGAGTTCGCCTGTAACATCTGCTGGGATCATCGCTGCTTTTACGATGTCTTTGATGGCAACAATCTCGCTAACAGCGTTAAATAGTTCACCAATTGGAAGCTGATCTAACATGAGCATATATAGATCCGCAAGGTCATCAACATGGACGACGGAAAGATGTGAATCGACCCCTGCGACATACGCACCGTATCCTGCTTGTCTTATGCCATGAATCAGACTGTGTGCCACGCCACCACCACCATTACCATAAACAATAGATGGCCGGATTATCATGCCTCTCACCTCATATTTGGTACTATTTAATACCATTTGCTCTGCTTTGCCGAAACCTTGCAGCGGTCCATCATTCGGGATAGGCGTGTCTTCATCTACCAGTGTTTCGCCTGTATCGCCATAAGCACCTGTTCCGCTCGTGGTGATTAACACCTTGTCAGTTCCTTTGAGTCCGTCGAATAGTGCTTGTTGAGCAACAGCAGCAATTCGTCCAATCTCGGCAAAGTCTTGTATTTCCATCGGACTTGGCATTGCCGTGTGAATGACTACATCTGCTAATTTTGCCCCTTCGCTAAGGGAGTCTGGATCTTGGAGGTTGCCACGGTGAACTGTTATCTCCTGACTACGCAATTGCTGTTCAGACTTATCAGACCGAGCTAGACCAATCACACCGTGACCACTCGCTTTCAATTTTTGAGCAACTATATTGCCAATATATCCAGTTGCTCCTGTAAGAAAGATCTTCATTTTAATTCCTCCCAATTTAATATATATAGTTGATCGATCGGTCAAATCAATAGGCAAAAAAAGAGCCATCCCTATTTGGATGCC
Source organism: Anaerolineales bacterium UBA6055 (assembly GCA_002428985.1). GTDB lineage: Bacteria > Chloroflexota > Anaerolineae > Aggregatilineales > Phototrophicaceae > UBA6055. The sequence continues at coordinate 300,181 of DIYL01000053.1, forward strand.
TCGATGAGCTTATACATCGATACTGCCGCATCCCTCAATGGTGCCCCTGTCTGTTCCGTACGTGACAGCAGAATCGCACCCTCTATGGTCGCTGTGACACTGATAGCAATGCTTCTTGCTTTACTTTGAGGTATTCCGTCTGCAATTAACTTTTCCTTTATCACGTCTGTCAATTGACGATAGGCATCCCGACAGGCAATACGTAGTTGGTGATTCGTTGTAGCAGACTCCTGCGCGATAGCTGCAACTGGCGCACCAACACAGAAATTATTGGCTTCTCCTCGCTCTGCCATAGCATTCATTAGTTCGAAGACAGCTTCTTCGGCAGTATCGCATTCTTGGAACATTGCCTGCATGACATTCGCCGTTACATTTGCTTGAACTTGAATTGCTTCGACCACAAGTTCCTCTTTACCGTCCGGGAAAAAATGGTATAACGATCCTCTCTGTGCACCACAGGCATTTAGGATGCTACGTGTACTTGTACCGTGATACCCTTGTTCCTCCAGCAGCTTGATCGTTTCTGTTATGAATATCTCTCGACTGAGACGCAATGTGATTTACCTGACTTGACTTATCGATCAAGTGCAACTTTATCGATCGGTCAAGTTTTTGTCAAGAGGCTTTTCTAGTCCAAGTGTTTGGTAAATCCACATAGCACAGAAGGTGATCACTGCTCCGATTTGGGTCAGTATACACGTTTTCCTTGCTGAGTCAGTCTTTGTGCTTAATTGAGCTTCACAGCCTTGACATATTGAAGAGGTGGAAGGTATATCACATCTTGGAAATTGTTGTAGAACGTTTTCCGGACTCATTTGCATCAACTCTACAAGGCTGTCTACGGAAATCGACTGATTCAGGTCTTGATGAAGATGAGAGGTAATTTTTGATATTCTTTGATATCACCACACTGGTGGAGGCAGTTTCGATTGATATTCCCGTTGGCACGAAATTTCAGTACCGAAACATTGACCTTGTGGCGTTGTAGCGGGCACGAAATGTGTCAGATACACTAAACAGGAGTCAAGAAAATGAGCCAAAGAAAACGTCGACTGTACAGCGATGAATCCAAACGGAATGCCCTGGAATTAGCCAAGACAAGTGACAAAAGTGATGCGCAGATGGAACGCGATCTGTGGATGTCAGCGGGGCTGCTGAGTAGGTGGCGGGATCGTTATCGCCTGAGTGAGGGGGCGAATGAATTGGAGTTGGGTGAAATCCAGCAGTTGAGGGCAGAATTGAAACAACTACAGCGAGAAAATTGGATTCTGACACAGGAGCGTGACATCCTGAAAAAAGCGGTGACAATCTTCTCGAAAGACCAATAGCAATGCGCTACCGGTTCATTCAGTCTAACGCACACACATTTCCGGTGGTACGGATGTGTGTGGTATTGGGCGTCTCGCCGTTAGGGTACTATGACTGGCGCGATCATCCGCTGAGTCGGCGTGCCAAATGGAATGCGATGTTGACCGAGAAGACCGAGCAATTTCACCAGATGAGTAATGCCACCTAATGAGGATAGAAACCTATTCCTGCTCAATCACCTATGTATACAGGACAGGTTTCTACTGACAATGTCTAATTTCCTTCTGGTAACACAAATTGATCACTATAAGCTTCCAGATAATCGTCTAGCGAATAGGGCTTACGACCTAGTATATTCTCGACATCATTGCTGATTTGACCTGCACCATGCTTGTTCCAGTAGTCATACATCTCAGCCAATATATCGGCATTGAACTCAGGGACTTCAAATTGAATAAGGGTATCCCGAAAAGTCTGTGGGGGCATGTAAACATAATTGACTGTTTTGTTCAGCTTTGCACCGATTCGTGCAGCGGCTTTGGCATAGGTCAATGCTTCACCTCCTGTAATATCATAGGTTTTACCGACATGGTCAGGTTGTGTCAGAGCAGCATAGGCAACTGCCCCAATATCTCGAACATCAACAAAACTAAATGATTGATCACCTGCCGGGTTGATAATGCTATCTCGATAGAGAATGGTGGGTAAATCAGCCGTGTTGAAATTCTGCATGAAGTTATTAGGACGTAGAATAGTATAATCTACACCAGATGCCTTAAGATGCTGTTCAACTTCATGGTGCTGGCGTGCTGCCGTGAAATCTGCATCTGCGTTTAACACAGAGAGGTAGACGATGTGTTTGACCCCTCTCTCCTTTGCCATATCGACAATATGGTTTTCGGTTTGAGGTTGTTCAGCATGGCTTGGTGTGAGCAGAAACAATTTATCTGCGTTGCTGAACAACTGATTCAAGTCATTATCTTCTGTATAACTCCCTTGAACCACCTCAACGCCGATGTTGCTCAAGTGTTTTACACCGCTCTCCGAACGTGTGAGTGCTCGAGCAAGCTGATTTTGTTCGGTCAATAGCGTAATGAGTTCACTGCCTACTTTGCCAGTTGATCCAATAACTGCAATCATTATCATACCTTTCATATGGTTCGCAACAAATTATCTCCTTCTAGGAAAGCGCATGACATTCTATCTGGCAAGTATGCACTTTTATGAAATATACTTACCCAAAAGAGAGCATGGAGAGGACCTATGAACGATGAGCAACAGGTTTATAACATCACTGTATTGGATGCAAACTGCCCAGCACGCCAAGTATTTGATTTAATCGCTGATAAATGGACGGCTTTAGTAGTTGAAGTCCTGAGTCAAAGAACGATGCGTTATGGAGAAATTAAACGAGAAGTCGGTGGTATCTCACACAAAATGCTGACGCAGACCTTACGTAAGCTGGAAGAAAAAACGTTAGTGAAACGCGTCGTCTACCCTGTTGTTCCGCCTCACGTAGAATATAGTCTGACACCCTTAGGCGAAACGCTGATTGAGCCAATTCATGCCCTTGTGAACTGGGCTGAGAAAAATCAAGATGTGCTGATGGGAGAAAATACATCAGAATAAGCATGTACATCCTTATGATGCGTATGTAACTTAAACCCATGCTAGGAATATCTTTGAGAGTATAATCCACTGCCTTTCGCAGTAGAGATACTTCATTTGGGTTTTGTAGTAAGTTGTGTCATCACCTGCAAGAATGAGCTAACAGGTTGTGCTCCGCTAAAAGCAAAACGCTGATTGAATACCAAGAACGGAACACCTGTTACACCAATTTGCATGGCCTTATCCATATCTGATTGAATGGCAGCTAGCTCAGTATTTCCCTCAAGGGCTTTGCGAATTTTATGGGTATCAAGACCCTGCACACCGGCAATATCAACCAGTAGGTCAAGATTACCGATGTTGCTTCTATGTTCAAAGTATGCGTCATAGATCGCATCAATCATTATGTCACGCCTTTCGGGTGGGGTGGCAGCGATTAACTGATGTGACAATGTGGTATTTGGCATATACTCAATGCGCTCGAAGTTAAATGTCAGTCCAACTTGTGTACCCATTTCACGAGGTCGGTTGAACCACTCTTGAGGCAGAACCCGCCCACCGTTTTTAGCGGTCATGTATTCTTGGAAGTTGTATCCTTCTAGTGGAATGTTTGGGTTTAAATAAAACGCATGATAATAGACTTCAACAGGTTCACCAGTCCATTGGTCCAGGGCCTGTTTCATGTGTGCTTTGCCGATCCTGCACCACGGACAAACCGTATCATGGTATACATCAATTCGCATGGAAATATCCTCTCAAATACTGAAAATAGCCGAATACAGGGAGCCATCCGTGATACTGTCTCTTCCCTAATGAGCACGAACGGGCCCCTGTGTTCCTGTGAGTCTAACTGCGCAACAGCCTCACAGGGAATTTATCACGATGAATGTAGACGAGTATGAGGCAGGGAATTAGAACGATACTGGCAGGAATAGCACCCAGAAAATCACCAACACGGAAGTGGGAGAGAATAGCTCCTACCATAATAGCTGTGACCCATAGCGCAGCCATCCCACTTAGACGCGTTTGCAACAAGGCAACAAGAAGCCCAACGCCGCCCATAATCTCAATGGTAGCAATCATCGGGAGCATATCGGTAACACCGACAGTGCTCATACTTTCCTCAAACGATTCAGGGGAAATGAATGGCATTACACCAATCACGATGAACATCACGCCAACGATAAACTGAAAAATCCGAATGCGATTGGGTGTTGTTTGTGTATGGGATATGTCTGAATCCATGTGATTCTCTCCTTCAGGCATTTACCTATAGATTGTTGTAGATATTTACTGTGCCGTTGTTGTCCAGCGTGTGGATGTGTTATAGGAGTCGCTCAGGATCCATGCCAGAACTCTGTCAGGATGCACATTCAGCCACTGGTTATTCTCTGTAGCGGGCGGTGTGAAATTGTAACGCTCAATATAGCGTGGCAATACTGTATCCCTGATAGGAGCGTTATCCGCCGGTTGCGCTACGCCTTCCAGAATGACAACATTGCGACTGCTTTCCAGATGAATCGCCACACGGGGTTGTTGTGAGATATTGCGCCCTTTGACTGACGTGAGGCTTAAACTGAAGTATAGAGCCTCGTCATGCCAGATAGCGGCAATTGGTACAACATGAGGGTGGCCGTTGGGACGAGTCGAACTGAGCCAGTAGTGATGGCTCAGTCCAATCTGCTCAACAATCCAGCGCCAATCCAATAGTTTTTCTGTTGAAACGTTTGCATTCATTGGCTCCCGAACACGCATTTCTGTTTCTTCCTTACACTACACTTGTATCGTATTAGATCATTCCCCTATGAGACTCATTACTCATAGAGAAATGTGCGGTGTACCCGCACACAGCAAAATGCGAGTACCTGATAGTTATTCGAGGTTTTTTTATTGCTTGACTGAAGCACCAATCTCGGCCATAGCCTCCCAGGGTTGATCTGCCGCCCACTCAGGCAGTGGGGTTAGCGTCATATTTAACTCGCGAAGAATGGGAGTTGTATCAGCACTCAGGTTAAGTTCTTTGGGATTCTGACCCAGTTTGGCATAATCATGGAGAAGTGCCTCGCCTGCCTCCTCACCCAGGAACTTTGCCGCAATTTCTCGCCCGTAATGTTCCGGCGTGATTGGCACATAGCGAATTTCACGACCCAGTCCTTCACTGAGACCAGCAGCCAGTTCCGGACCGCTGAAAAGGGTACCAATACGAAATACCTTACCTGCAAGATCCGGTCGCTCTAACGCTGCGATCGCAAGACTAGCCTGATCTTCGACACTGATCCAGGCCTGACGATGCTTTTCAGGAAGGGGGTACTGAAGCTCATTTAGTTGAACAACCTCTGGGGCGGTAAATGGCGCACTTAGATTTGCCAGGTAACCCATTGGTTCGAACAAAACCAGCGGCGTTTTTACCTGCTGGATGATTTCTTTGACAATTGCCTTTGAATCGAATGAGACAACATTCATTGGGCTGCTTGATGGCGGTCCACTCAGGGTAAATACCGTCATTGGGACGTTGTTTGCTTCCAGTGCTGTTGCTATCGCCTTTGCCTGCGCCTTCAGAATATCAATTACGGGAATGAAGGGCAGGTGGACAAATGCGCCAGCGACACCTGTCAATGCTTTTGTCAGTGCATCCACATCGGCAAGATCCAGTGCAACGGTCTCTACTCCCTTTTCAGCCAATGCCTCCAGTTTGGATTCGGTTCGCGCAATAGCGCGAACGGGACGATTCACATCCAGTAGTGCCTGGACAACTGGTCCTCCTTGAGCACCTGTTGAACCAAATACTGCGATCGGTTTGTCAGTCATGATTTGCTCCTTTATGCAGATCAATTGAGTTAAAACTTGTTGGCGCTTATGCGCCTTAGCCATGTCTGCAATATATCAGGTATTGACAATCTCTGTAAGTAGGCAGTATTTTGTTTTATACACACAAAAAAGTAACTAATGGAATAAAAAAGGAGATCCATTCATGAGCACAAATGCTGAAAAATGTTCAATAGAGGGGCATCATGGTTGTCCAATTGAGGCCTTGATGCAAGTCATTGGTGGCAAGTGGAAGCCCGTAATTCTACACTATTTGTCTCTAGAGACGCGACGCTTCGGAGAACTAAAGCGGTTGATACCCAACATAAGCCAGCGTATGTTGACACAACACTTGCGTGAGCTTGAAGGTCATGGTGTGGTTCATCGTGAAGTCTACAGAGAAGTGCCACCGAAGGTTGAATACTCACTAACCGATTTAGGTCAAACACTTCAACCGCTTCTGGACACAATGAATGATTGGGCTGAACACCATTTGCAGGAAGTAAGCGAGGGGTAGTAACACGACGCATTGACTTTAGCAGCAGGTTCTTCAAAATTGCGCCACCACTTATTGGGACGACATGTCATGATGAAGAGGGTATCTCCAGGATGGAGATACTCAACTGGAGCGGTATATATTTTGCCACTTTTACGCCCTGTAAACATGATCAGCAAAACGATATGGCTCATCACATTGTGCACAATGGGTGTACTCAAGAGAACCTTTATTACTGCGTTGGTCATGTTTGCTATCGTGTTTGTATCCGGTTAATTGGTGACGAGAGGAGCCTGTTTCAGGTACTCATTGGATGTAATTTGCCGGAGCATAAATGCGGCAGCATCCGCACGATTGAGTTGCGTTCCCGTATTTACTCCAACCCAGCCCACACGGATATTTCCAGTATAGTCGCCATCTGTCAGTCGTGGAGCCCGCACTACCAACCAATCACGGTCACTGGCATGTAATCGGGCGAGGGCTTCCTCTCCTTGACGCACTGTATCGCTTAAAAACATCTTGAACATGAGATCGATAAATCGATGGAGTAACTTCGGTTGATCTTGCGGCGCAGCAACAGCTGCGCCAGTCATAAAGACAAAGCGTTTCACGTCATTTTTCTGCATCGCCATAATGATATTATCCGTACCGCGCGGCAGCATATCGGGTGGCGAGTCCTTCATTGCCCCAATTGTGTTCAGCACAGCGTCGACATCGGGCGTTATCGCCCTGTTAACATCATCAGCCGTCATGACATCGCCCTGAATAAGAGTTAATCGCTCATGTTGGATGGACATTTTCGAAGGTGTCCGCAAAAAACCAACCACTTCATGTCCTGCATCAAGAGCTTGCTGAATAAGTGGTATACCGGTGCGGCTTATCGCACCAAAAACTACGAGCTTCATGCTGTATTCGCTTTCTATTATCGGGGAGAACAAGATTGCATTGTCAAAAGTGATGGTGGTAAACGACACGACCACCATCACCCGTGTACCCCTGCCATGAACTATTTGCTCTGAGACAGGATTTGTAATGACGCATTGCATCAATTGCTATCTGCGACGATTTCCGTCTGGAATGCTGCCGCATGTTGCTGCACCCACTCTGCAACACTGGTGAGCTGTACAGGTAGTTTTTCGAGAACGGGTTCCATATCCGCCCACATCGTAAGTTTAAGGGCATGTTCCCGCTGGAAACGATACCCGGCCATTGCCCCTTCACCCGCCCCCGGTCCAAATGCGGCATCAATCGCGGCTCCGAATTCTTCCAGAGGTAGCTCGTAGTAGGTGATCTCTCGTCCTAACCCTTTGCTGAACTGTGCTGCAAGTTCGGGCCCAGTCAGGTTATCTGCTCCACTGACGACAAAGCGTGTGTTGGCGAGTTCAGGGTGTTCAATGGCAGCAACGACCAGCTTACCGAGGTCATCACTAGCAATCCAACCCATGCTTGCGTCTGCAGGGGATGGGTATGGTAGTACATCGTGCTGTGCCACTGAGGGGCGTGTCCACGGTCCCATCAGATTCTCCATGTAGACTGTTGGCTGGATGACAATGTATGGAACGCCACTTGTTTCCAGCAACTTGATAACGCTCAAGCGCACATCGTACATAGGATTGTTGAGGATCTTATCGACCACAGGCCCACTCGTATTATGGACAATTAAACCCACACCAGCAGTTTTCGCGGCGTTGATCGCATTTTGCATAAAAGCCTCGGATTGTGTTGGGTCGTCGAGAAATGCCGGGATCATTAGAGAAACAGCATCCATACCGGTGCTGGCTGCTATCAAGCTATCTGGGTCAGCTAAATCCCCAACAGTAGCTTGAACACCCTCCATGCTCGCCACTTTCTCTGGATGGCGCGTCAACACATAAGGATGATGACCGTTTCTAAGCAAATTGGTCACCACCGCGCCACCTTGTGAACCAGTGCCACCATAAACAAGTACCTTTTTTGCCATTGTATTTACTCCTTGCTGATTGACTTTGTTGCCAATAGTGTGCATGATTAAGATACAGAAAAATAGTACGCACTATTTTGATACATAGGCACAAAAATGTAACTAAGGGAGAGAGTAATATATGGTTCAACATCCACAAGATCTCTGTGAGACACCACCTATAGACGGCGCATGTCCTATTGAATACACCTTAGATGTCATTGGAGGGAAGTGGAAGCCCTTGATCTTGTATCATCTATTTCGTGGAACTAAACGTTTTGGTGAATTGCAGCGCTACATCCCAGATGTAACAAGGCGTATGCTCACCAAGCACTTGCGTGAACTTGAATCAGATGGGATCGTGCATCGTGAGGTCTATCAGCAGGTACCCCCCAAAGTAGAATACTCATTGACGAAGCACGGACGCACTCTTGAGCCTTTACTTAATGTGATGCTAGATTGGGGCATCCAGCATCATGAAGCAAAAAATTCTAAGAATGGGGACACATTATCTACATAGGTTTACAGAGTGAATTGAGTATGGGAATATTACGATAAATGATTAAGTTATGCGAATGTAGACTGTAAAAGATTTCGGTCTTACTCAGAACATTGTATAAAGTTTTGTTGCATTGTTAGTTCTGCATTTGTAGTGTGATTATTCATCATAACGTGTATTGTTTACTGGTAAGTTCAGACTTAGTTCATCAGCGTTATGCTCTGCCCAATTCAACATTTGTACCAATAGAGGAATCAAACTATGCCCTAAGTTTGTAAGAGAATACTCTACTTTTGGCGGAGCTTCCGCATAAACTTCACGATGAACAATACCATCATTCTCAAGTTCACGTAGGTGTTGTGTCAGACTAAATCGGGATGCTTCCGGCATAAATCGTTGTAAATTGCTAATACGTTGCGTGTCTTTATGAAGATAGTAGAGGATTTTGCGCTTCCATTTCCCATTCAAAATGCGCATAGTGCGTTCCAATGGGCATTCAAGTTGTTGTTTATTGTATTGAGTAAGAGTCATCATTACATCTCCAATCTATAAAGGATTGCAATTGCAATCCTGAATATCATATCTTTACTAACTAATTATGATAGTTATTCTAAATTGATACCATAGGCAGAAAAAAAAACCTATGCGCGAAAATACTGCGTATCGCTTGGTATATTGTTGCTATCTATCATCCTGACTAAGTTTAATTGAGGAGGACTAACAATGCCCCAAACAGTACTTAGTTATTTTGCAACAGGTAGCCAAGGTGGCTACATGGCGCGAGCATTTGTAAAAGCTGGATTCAATACACGTACAATCACCCGCGACACATCTAGCGATGCAGCTAAGGCATTAGGAAATATTGGTATTGAACTTGTCACGGGTGATCTTGCAGATACAACATCACTTGCTGCTGCAAATCAAGGTGTTGATATAGTTGCGCTGATCGTACCTTTCTACCATCCTAAATCAGCTGTATACATGCAAAATGCCGTTGATGCTGCAAAAAGTGCAGATGTTGAATTAGTTGTTTTTAATGCCTCTAGCCCTTTACCGCTAGAGCCTAGCGGACACCCTTCAGTAGATCATCGGTTAGAACTTCAAGAAATTTTGAAAAGAAGTGGTTTGAAGTATATATCAATCGCACTTGGATCATACATGGAAAATCTGCTAGGCCCTTGGACAGCAAGTTCTATACGAGAAAATGACACCCTATCTTACCCGATCCCTGACAGCAAGGGATTTAGCTGGATCGCAACTAAGGATGTAGGGGCCTTAATGGTTGAAGCTGCCAAACATCCTGAACTAGCCAATACAATACTTCGAATCAGCGGACCCGAAAACCTTACAGGACCTGAAATGGCAGCAAGTTTCAGTCGAGGTTTGGATCGGGAGATCCAGTGGAAATATATTTCACCTCGTGATATAGGTGATCGCATTGCTGCAATCATTGGCAAACCAGCAGGCGATGGTCTGGCAGAATACTATGCAACAGTAGAACGGAACATGGATATAGTTGTTCCATTCCATGATATGGCCCCTATACTCGACAAGTTGCCCGTCCGGTTGACATCTCTAGAAGAGTGGGTTCGTGAACACTCATTCTTGTTTCAGAAGAGCTAGCTTAAAGTTTTCAGTAGTGCCTGTAAAAGCCCCTCTATTGGGGGCTATCACGGAATTTGCAGATAGGTTAGACAACATCAACTTGAGGTGGGACAGGCTCAATCAACTCCTCATTGTCCGCTTCTGCAAGATACCACTCCCCCCATTCATGCATCGCCAGTAAAAGAGGTTGTAGCCGTTGACTCAGTTGTGTCAACCTGTATTCAACTCGAGGTGGTACTTCAGCATAGACTTTCCTGTGGACAAGTCCATCCGCTTCCAACTCACGCAAATGCTGGGTCAGCATATGTCGTGAGACTTGAGGCATGAGTCGTTTGAGTTCGTTGAAGCGTCTCATATCGTCAGACAAGTGGTAGAGAATAAGGGGTTTCCACCTGCCTCCAATCAAATTGAGCGTTGCTTCAATCGGGCAACCAGTGTGCTTAGTTTCATCGCGTGTCGTCATAGCTGCTCTCCTTGAGTCAGGTTTTCCTGACTTAGTCTGTAAATACTGCGTACTTATCAGCGTTTTTTTGATGTGCCATAGTGAACATATCATACGTTGAAACCGAAGGAAACAGTTATGAAGGTTCTAGTTTATGGCGCGACAGGTGTACAAGGTAGTGAGGTTGCCAAGCAATTGTTAGAAGCAGGTGACAGCGTTCGTGTCATTACACGGGATGCAACCAGAGCAGCTCACTGGACAAGTTCTGGGGCAGAAATTGCAGTAGCTAACCTGGATACAGGAGAAGGTTTGGCAGAAGCGCATGGAGGTGTTGATGCCGTCTTTATTCAAATCTCAGCCTCTATCCTACCTCACCAGATTGTACACCATGCACGCAATGCATTGCGTGCTGCTCAGGATACGTCTCAGGTTGTTGTGACAACGAGTAGCGTCGTGCCCTCTGAAAAAGTTGGGATTGCTGCACCAGATGTCCGTTATGATTTTGCGAACCTTGTTCATGAAATTGTCCCAAACGCGATTTTGCTGGTTCCAACCCTCTTCCTGGAAAATTTCTCTCAAGCGCTGCTCCCTGCTATTGCTCAAGGCATGATTCCCTACCCCGTACCGGACGACTTACCAGTCTCTTACATCTCTGTAGAAGATCAAGCAAAATTTGCAGTAGCAGCTCTTAAACGTCCTGAGCTAAGGGGGAACACCTATCGAATCGCCGGACCAGACACCCTAACAGGCAAGCAGTTAAGTGACAAATTTACCGCCATTCTGGGGCGAGATATTCAATACATTGCCATAACCCCAGCAGCGTTCCGGGGGGAACTGGCAAAATTCGTTCCTGATGACATTGCAGAAGCCGTTGCACAGATGTACGCCTATGAAACTCAGCAAGGTGGACATTTGCTTAGCCCGTCGCTTGACCAAACCTTGAAAGACCTTCCAATCAATCAAACCACTATCGAAGACTGGATTCGTGCTCAGAACTGGACAATCCAGCAAGGAGAATACTAGACATGCAGGAACAATCATCACGCAGAACGCAGATCTTTCAGGCAGTGCTCGGTATCACTTTTCTCGGATTTGGCATTTTGCATCTCATTGCACCGCCATTTATTGAGGAGAATATGACTGCACTCGGTATTGAATGGATGCTTCCCATCGTGGCCATCGTGGAAATTCTGGGTGGTCTTGCCCTGTTTGCAGGTCTGAGGATTTCAGGCTTAAGTGGCTTAGCGGCGTTATGGGTGTCTGCAACAATGGCGGGAGCAATAATTGCCCACCTTCGTGTTGGCGACTTCGCGGGGAGCTTTGCTCCGCTCACATTCCTGATACCGGCACTTGTGCTTGTCTATCTCAGACGCGCTGATTGGCTTCGATTCCTACCTGTAAAGCAAACTACTTAACATCTAAGAAGGAGCTGTGCCTGTTTCTACAGCTCCTTCTGTTTAACTAAAATGGTTTGTGCAAAGGACATCTACTCACCCGGTTAAAGCAGGTATAAAGAATCTATCCATATTCTGATGTCTGTGCCAAGTATGATTTACCCCAATTTTCCATAGCAAGTAAAATCGGTAGTAACTCACACCCCATCTCAGTTAATGTGTATTCTACACGCGGTGGCATCTCAGCATAGACTTCTCGGTGAACAAGTCCATCTGCTTCCAGTTCCCGCAAATTTTGTGTCAACATCTGTCGAGATATCTCAGGTATCAGTCGATTCAATTCGTTAAAGCGTTTACCCTCGCTAAACAGACGATGGATAATCCTTAACTTCCATTTACCATTGATTAGTTTGAAGGTGGTTCCGATAGGACATCCTTCAGGGATCCCCTCATCTGGTTTCAGCATATTTCACTCCATTAGTCAGTTTTTTCTGACATAGTCAGAAAAAACTGCGTACTTCTCAACATTTTCCTGATATGTCATAGTGAACTTCATGAACATATTTAACCATAAGGAAAAGTCATGTACAAATCAAATCAAAGAGACAGGGTCGCTATTGCTATTGCGACAATTATTCTATTACTACTTAGTATAATTGTCGTAGCGGCACAGGATAATAAGCTGCCCACCGAAGTTATCATTGAGCGTCAAGGACTTGCTCCTGAAGGTGTTGAGTGGGATGCGTTGAATGAACGCTTTATCGTCGGGTCAATGACTGAAGGTACAGTATTTACCGTCAACGATGATGGCGAGATTACCCCTTTCATTGAGAATGATTCATTCATTTCTACGGTGGGCATTGAAGTTGATTTTGATAACGAACGTGTATTGGTCGTCAACGCTGATCTAACGGCTTTCTTCGATCCATCCCTGCAGGGATTAGCAGCGTTGGGCGCATATGATCTAACCACAGGAGAAGAAATCTTCTACACAGAATTGAATGATCTCAACAGCAGCGAAGATGCCAGGTTTCTTGCTAACGATGTTGCTGTTGACCCTGATGGCAATGCCTATGTAACCAATTCCTTCGCACCAGAGATTTATGTAGTTGATCCTTATGGTAATGCATCTGTCCTGATCAGTGATGAGCGCTTAATCAGCGACTTCCTCGGTTTGAATGGCATTGTATATCATGAAGATGGGTATCTGTTGGTTACGGTTACTGGTGGTGCAGAATTGTACAAGATTCCAGTGGATGCGCCCGAAAACATGACACAGGTCGAGGTGGATATTCCATTTGGGGCAGATGGTATGATGTTACTTGAAGACGGGCGTTTAATCGCTGTTGCTGACTATTTTGATGTGGAAGCTAGCGAGCTAGTCTCAGCGGTGATTGCCGTAGGTAGCGACGACGGTTGGGAAACGGCAACATTGCTTGAGACAGTACCAGATGATGGTATCGCAACGACAGCGACAGTCCGCCAGGAGACTATCTACATCATCAATGCGTATCTTAATGACCTTGAAGCCACACAATATGAAATTAAACAAGTTAATTTCAATTACGAGGAATAGAATAAATATGTATACAACCCTTTTGTGGCAATAGCTTACAGCTAAGTGATAACAATTCTTCTAGCAAATAAGTTTTTAGCGGTGGAATAATCTGCCGCTTTTAGTTTCGTTTTAGATAAACTAAAAGGTTTTTCACACTTACAAACGAGATCGGATTGCTAGATTTTTAAACAACAAAAAACTACATTTTCGGATGTCTTAGTTTGTAACAAACTCATTGATGTATTAGCCTATCTATCTGGTTTATGTGATGCGCTCTATACTGAAATAATTTACCTTGTGTCCAACAGGGTATGACGCATCACATAGGCAGATGTCGATTTCACAATTTGATACTACTTTAGTATGTCGAAATTTTCTCAAAGCTGATAAATTTAAACTTCTCATATAAGACTTGGAATACTTCCTCTCAGAGCAAGTCCCTTTGTTCTCTTACCCAGTTTGTAGCGGATAACAGCAGATTCGTGTTGAGGTTCATCCAACTCAGAGTAGTGATTCAAACGCCTTGGAATTGATCTCAGAAAGAATGGCAAATCAGAAACATACACATTCTCACTTGTCTCAGATCCAAGCAAGAGGTCATTGCCCAGTTTACAGTACGGACCGCGCCGTGTGTAAGCAAAACCGCATGAGCACTGAAAATTCCCGAAAACATGATACTTACCCTTCTTTACCCAAATATTATGGATGCTTCGTTTTAGGAATTTAGGGCATTGGGGATTGAAGCAGTGCCATGGTCCCTCGAAAAATGGCGATTTATCCAGTTCCACAGCTGTTTTGAAGAATTCCGCTATATCGATACCCAAAAAATTGAGTATCAGCAGGTGATATATTGGCGACGTATATTCTTCGTTATCAAGATCATAAATGAATCGACCCAGCCAATTGATGCCTTCTTTTACATCTAATACCGCATCAAGTTCATCCAACGGCACACCCTTATAGTGCAGAGTAAATTTTTGATAGAACTTCTCACGCAATGATAGATTACCAATCGTATCAAATCCTCGTGACTTAAACACAAACAGATACAATTCTTTGAGTTGCTTCAAATTACATGGTGGAAGTTCAACATTAAAAAGCGAGCTAGATGTCTGTGCTAGCCAAATGTGAAATGATTTATCCTCTTCACTGTGTAAATCAAAGGTTTCACCTACCAACTCGTCGTTGATGGCTCTCTCAGCGGTAATCATATGCTCTTTCCGTCTACATACAGTACGTGTTTCAACCAGCGATTGCGTCAAAGGAATCTTGTGCTTAAAGCACATTTTCACATACGGTATCTGATGTCTCACATCCCAGTACGCTTCTCCATACTCTCTTCTTTGATCAGCGACACATTCCCTACACAAACAAAGATAAGCAACACTGTTTAGTATTCGGTCAAAAATTTGATGTCTGATTTTTGTACCTACTAGCATCCTATCTAACAATTCTTTGCGGTGGGAATCAGTCAGAAAATACTTAAAGTATGAATACATCGTGTGCTGATTGATGACCTTTTCTGAATTCAGCCGGTGCCCTGGTGGTAGTTTCGCTTCAAACACTTGTAACAATTTGGGGAGCGATAATACACGCAGCAATTGTGGAGCACCAAACATATTACGAGATGCCTTATGCATAGACCAAAAATTGGCACGATGCACATATCGTGCCTCAATGTTGTAGAACAACTCAAAGTCATATGTAGATGGAAAATGACCGAATCTGCTATCTGGAATATTGTTCATCAGGCATCAGGTTTCATCAAATCCAGCAAAGACAGTGGATCGTGAACGAAGCCCCTGCTTTTAAGGACTTCGTATTTCGATAGTTTCTTTTCTTCCGCGATGCGGTATGCTTCCAGCATCCCACCCGGAATCGCTTCGACCTCATAGGTTTTCTGTTTATTTGGCGTAGACTTTGATTTGTTTTTTGATTTACCACGCTTATTGGACTTATTATCTATCAGCATCTCCAAATCGCGCATTCGTCTATCAAAATATGATTGAATATATTTCTCTATAAATGTTTCAACATCTACGAGACGCAAATCTTCAGGCTTCAAACTCACGTCCTTGCCCATTCGCATATCTGCGAGCTTTGACTGCAGATGCTTAAACCCTTTTGCTGCGATAGTATGTATTAACTCGGGCGTTATTACTTCCTTTTTTGAACCGTTCGTTCTGCGATTCTGATGTATAACGTGAGTCTGGACCATAATGTATAGTTTGACTAGCAAATCAATAACACCCTGTGTCTCATGGTACATCTGTTGGCGAATCTCATCAGTCAGCGGAGTTTCAACTTGTGTATATTGGTAATCCCAAAGAGAATCTAAGAAAAAACTGTACACTGGATCATTTTCTCGAAACCTTTTCCAATCTAACAAACCTTCTGTTCCGGTCATACGACGAGTAGATGAGAAAGTTGAAAAATCCTCACCACCAAATGATTCCATCCCATCCCCACTAAAAAATGAATATACACTCTCAGTTCCCACCAACATTACCGTCACACCAGCAGTGTTCAGCAAAGCTTCAAACAATCGCAGTGTACGATATTGATCGTGTGATCCCACCATACGTTGTAATTCATCAATACAAATGATGGCAATGTTATGTAGACCAATAACGGTTGCAAAGTTCGCCAGCATAACGTCTACAGTTCCGCCATATTCTGATGCATAGTCCGTATTTTGGAATTCAAGCAAGCTATCAACAGTACGAAAGAATTCTAGTAATAAAGTACGTAAGCTACCATTTGGTGGAATCTCTAGGTAAACCCAAACGAGTTGAATAAATCCATCAATCATTCCATGAAGATCGTGTTTATAATTAGTATGAATTATTGTTTGTGGAATGCGTTTGAGTAGCCGCATCACTGTTGTTGATTTACCCATCCCGCTATCACCAAACAGTAAAATAGCTATTTTGAGTGGATGATTCATTATCGATTCAACCCTAAAGTCCTGCGAGGATTCTAGGCTTTCAAGAACCAATTTGCCATCAGCATCTACTTCAATCCAATATTCGGAATCTATCGGATTTCTATGTAGCATGCTTAGTTTAATCGAGTCCATTATTTCAAAAAACAGATCCAGATGGTGCGGAAGTGGCTCAAAGTGATCCAATATCTCCTTACATAGATATATGCGGTCTAAATGACTTAACGTGCGTTCAGTATCAGAGTATGGCTTCAGGTTCGCAAGATCAGTCGCCAAAGCTGTCCGATCAGCGATTTTTGGTAAGGCTTCTATCATAGGATTTCCTGCGTGCGAGTTCTTCTTAGCATCCTCATAATCAGCGCGGGTGAGTTTGCCTCTCACTAATTTCCCATTACGTGTCACTCTACGTTTCATTATCATCACCTGAATCTGTGTCATTTAATTGATGTTTGTTACGTTTTCGGTTTGCTCGAAGTGCATCCAAATCATGATTAGCCGTCTCATCATGACTGGTGTCCCCTGATTGATCAACGTCATCAGAATTTGCGCTATCAGCTTCATCAAAATTAGGGTGCAGTGCGTTCAGTTGACGTTCATAGTCTTTCTCATCTTGACGATTGTCCCTAATGCCACTTACAGCCTCAGCCCGACTCACATCAGAGAAATCAGCAGGTGGTACATCATCAATAGTTTTGCGTCGGGATGCACGATACTCTATTTCTTTTTGCAGATCCTCAGTTTCTGCTTGTGCTTCGGTAATGTCGTCAATAGCTTGTTTGTCGAGTATCTCGTACCATTCATACTCTTGGTAAAGTTCACTACTTTGTTTGAGTTGGCATGGTTCGACAATTTCGCCATCATTGTCACATAAATACACGTTGTTTGGGTTGCGCACATCAACTGCAAGGCGAACTGACCATGTGCCTTGATTTCGGGCTTTCATTTGCCATGCACCTTGCTTAGAAGTCTTGCATTCATAGTACAAAGTCTTATAACGTATCCCTGACGCAGTCACACGCCCGGATACACGTGGCAGGAGAGCTTTGTACGTATAATCATAGTCAAACTGTTTAAGTGCTCCTACCCGGTTACTCATTCCCCACTCCCACAAATCAATAGGAACATTTCTCACACTACTGAGCATCAAATGTTTATCTTGAGGTCTTGCTTTAAATGGACGATGGTTATGGCGTAATATGTACCTAAGCATGATTCTACGAAACTCGTGAAGTGTAAATTTTGCATCCAGTCGATAATCACCACTTCCACGCTCGCTACGTGAATAAACATGCCCTGGAATCCATGAAATCAATTCGTTGTTGAGAACTACAAAATCGTTCTCAACAAGACCTTTCCAATCTGGACGAAATGGTGGCAGTAGTCTTAGGCTACGTACACCTAAAAATTTGAGAAGATTTTTAGCGTTTTTGCCTGCCATCTCGCCATTATCAGCAACTATCGTGAACGGAAAACCAATGGACGGCCATTCATGTGGCAAAATGATAATGCCATATTGCTGACAAAGCTCAACCTTATCCATTGATAGCATCTGGAAAGCCTCTGTAGCACCTAGCCATGAGGGACCCTCTAAAGTGACAGCGAACGCCACAATCATATGTGAGAACGAATCGCTAATTATGTATATGACTGGTCGCCCTATGATACGCTTTCTATTGAGCTGACTAATCAAATACAAATCACCAATAGTAGCATCAATCTGAAACTGTGATCCTGGTGCAAATACTTTCTTATTACCTTCCAAAGCACGAAAATCACGTTCGACTCCCGACGCACCATGTTTACTTTCTAGTGAACTCCTATAAATTCGCTCCTGTTCTCTAAATTCATAATAAAATGCCTTAAATCGCTCAAACCCTACACGCTTCTCGCGCGGAATGATTTGTGGTACGAGAGAACCATTTATCACTTCTTTGTGAGTGTAATAGTGATTCTCCAACATTTCGTAAAAGGCATCTTCAAGCTCAATTGGCTCCCCATCCGCTTTTGTTTTCCCTGCCTTTTTATCTTTTAAAAATTTTTGAATTGCTTCAAGGAAGTTTTCCTCATCTGCAGGGGTTAAGTTGACACCAAAATCTTCTGTCTGTAGTTTTTGCAGTTTATGAGGTCTCCCCAATTTTTTGCTACTTTTGCGTTTTTGACCTGGTGCACCACTATTGCCTTTATTGTGATTCATCAGTGCATTTATTTGCATCCCCTCTTGAAAATACCATGTACACCATTTTTCTAGTGTTTTCCTACCTTTCCCGGTCACGAGCATTGTTGAACGAAGTAATTTGCCTCGTTGTGTAGGATCTGAATATCGGAAAATGTCCACTACTAGCGGTTCTATTAGTGACCATCGCTCATCACGCTTCTCGTATAAACGTTTTCTTTTCGAATTTTCTTTGGAGGATTGATCCAGCCTTTCCACGAACTCTGGAGGTATATCACGTAAAAGAGGGTCGATGGTGGTTGTCCATGCTATTCCATCTCGAATTGCGACCTGATATACCTCTAGATTCACAATTCGAGGGAATGCTCTCTTGTTATCTCGATCACGATCTATGACACAGACTTCGTCAGGTTCTTTTGGTGTTCGCCCCGATCTTATCGCCAAGATGCGCTCAGTTTTTATAATTCGATCCGTGTTGTCTGGATCATTCCAATGAACAAGTACATTTTTTGCTACATGTATCAAAATATCCTCCTATGGTAAAAGTTCAGAAGCAATATACTTGAATGATGGTGGTAGGTGTGCAACAGGACCCAATGTCAAATCCAGAACCCAGCGATAGGTAGCAATCAAGTGATAGGCTACTCGGAGTGCAACAGGATCAAGGGGGGCAGAAAAATCACGATCTACTTCATGGACAATATCTATTAGAGGTACATCAGGATTACTTAGAACACGACCAGTTAGTTGCCTCCCAATCATCAGGACTCTATCTTCATCCACACTGTTAAAACCATCTAACTCGAAGTAATTCAAAGTAGTATCGATATTTTCAACATAGTTGTCGCTGTAATCGCGCTCTGTCATGATTTGATACTCGTCCCACTCATTTCCAAAAGTAGAAAAATAGATGCGTTTCACCTCGAAATTTCTGATGACACGCTCGGTTTCTAAATCTTTCACATATTTAATTCCTACAGGCTTGAAACGTTTTCTATTATTTTTATAGTAGGTATACACAATATCCACAGTGAGTGGAACTGGTCCCGTTGGCACCGTGAACCCCAGCTCTTTGTAAATTGCATCTGTTGTAGAGCGATCCAAGACACCGTGCTCACGAATATCGAAAACTGGAGCTAGCGAATCTAATATCGAAATATAGATACCTTCCAAATCACTTTGAGCATAATGGTCTCGATTTACAGTATTGCTTCGTATAATGGGTCGGACACTACGAAGTTGTGTATCGCGGTCTGTATAGAACGGGAAAAAATTCTTTAGGTGACGTGAGAGATCACCCCGTCCCTCATCCTGTCGTCTGCTGACTTCTTTTTTCGAAAGTTTTACCATCTTCTATCTCCTATATCACTGCAACTCCAGACATTATTCATTGGATTCGTCATCAAACTCATCTGCATCAATGACATACAAATCGAATATTGTTGCATCAATCTGTATAACTTGTAGTCTTCCACGATCTGCGAAGATCTGTGCTGGTATCCCCTGTATTTGTGACCACTGCTCAGAAGTTTTCATAGTCTGTGCCTCAATCAATAGAAATTCATCTCCGAGAACAGAGCGTAAGATGTATTCATATGTTGGATTTGGTGGGATCTGCGTCAACCTTGCCTATCAGCTATATTCTGAATTTTGAAACTCAATGGAGCGATCTGAATTTTGCTAATCTCATTTCTATCGATCACCATGCCCCAATGAATATGTAACAACATTGATGCGCTCATGTAGCTGCTTCTATTCGATATCGAAGCAAGCGAGATTGTATCTGTAGATTTAGACCTCTCAACCTCCTCTGACTTGTTGTCCATCACAGAAAACTTGTGCCCAGTTATATGACTAAACAACTCAAAAATTTTGTGCTGAGCCTCCACAGACACACTGGCACGATACATTAAGTTATCGATACGCAGACCAAATGGAATTTGATCTGCAAACGCGATTAAATACTTATTCGCTCTCATCTGTCTCATCTCTTTCACTTTTAGAAATGAGTTGGTTAATTGCCTGTATGCAGAAATTACGTACGAGTGCGCTCTCAGAAATTCCGTAGCTGTGTGCAATCGAACGTAGCTGCGCTTTCTGAATTTCAGTAACACGCACATTGATTGACTGGCTGTATTCTGGTTGTTGACCAGAATCAGGTGGTTCGAATTGAATCGGTTGCATATTTACTCCAGATCGTTAAGTAATTAATTTGTTTCGTTCACAGCATAGATTGGAATAGAATATGGATGGGTGCAGGACGTGCACATCAGCATTTACAAAGTAATGAGGGAGGATTTTGTGCAAAGTTATGATGAGTGGCGACATCAACAACAAACAGCTTGGACATATTTTCAAGGGATACCAAGTTTGGATGAGGCGCAATACATTTTTGAGCAATTATGGCAAGTACCAACAGCACAGACTCATGCAAATAGTGCCAGAATATTAACGGTATGCTTCGCAGAGCTTTTGTTTCTTGATTTATTTGCACGTTCAAAATCAGAAAAGCGAGTGATGGGTGCAATCATATGGCTAATCGATCGCATCTACATGGGGCGAAATACTAACCTTGTCGTTCTAAGTGATACATTGAGTGACCAACCAGATTTGCAACGCGTATTTGTAAATTCAAGGAGTACTTTGTGGGTTGAAGCGGCAACAAAATTGGTCAATCCTGCATCACATTCATTTGACACGAGAAAGTCCTTTAGTAGAAGCTCAATAAGTCGGGGGCGAGATGATTTGTACGAGATTATCTCTGAAAATTTATCGAGACTCTATACAGAACGTTATACACAACAATTCATGCTACCGAGTGCAATCGAACCTGTAAGCATCCCATCACTATATCAAAGTTCGCCTATCGTACGGAATGAAATTGATGTCTCTGCTCTCCTCAGGCAATTAACTACCAGACGCATAGTTGGCGAGAAACACCTACAAGACTTACCTCTTGCTAATCATCAATACATACAAAGGCTGTCATCTAACTCATTAACTCTACTTGTTAGTCGAGCAATTATAATGGGTATATCAGTTGATGAGTTAAAGCGAATCATGCACCCCATTAGTGATGAAATGGATGCTAGTCTTACACAAAAATACGGAGAGATGTTGTACAAACATAGTGAATTAGCATCTGAATATATCTGGGGCTCGGAAACACTCTGTATTGAGATTATTGATCTGAATCTAACTAGAAAGATCGGGATTAATACAGGACACATTTCGTGTCAATTATGCATGGTATTTAGTATCGAGATGGATGGAAGTATCGTCCCACTGATGTTCCAAATCTTTGAAGATCCATCAGACTGGACAGGTCTAGCTACACTATTTGATGCACAATATTTGTCACCCGACACAATTATCTGTCACACACTTCGACATAAAAGGAAATCGCTACTCCGTTTTCTAGCAGATGTTAACCTTGTTCCCAATCATATAATTTTTTGGGACCTGGACAAGCAATACTCTGATGTAAGTACCAATACAAGATTTATACTGGTCGATGGCACAATTCAAAACATACCTGCAATCAGTGATGAGCGTTTTGAGCAAATCTTCCCGATGCAAGATCAAATCAAGAAACAGGAAAATTGGACAGAACACGAGATAAATTTGCTCAGAAAAACATGGTATGAAAAGCTCAAATCTTGATTTTTACCCACTGTGACCTTTTACACAGCGTAAACACTCCGTTTACATCATGTCTCACGAGTGAAAACAGGGAATAGAGTAACTGTATTTTTTGTCTCAAGTAAAGTACACCTAAATCCGAGAAAAATCGCAGGAAAAGACTCTCATGGCGCGAAAAAGTTACTTCCTGATTCTAATCTAACCCTGTATTTTGAATTTATAGCAGAATTTGATGTAAATCGCCTCAGAGAGCAAATCATACCAAATAATTCGCACCATTATCTGCAATCCATCGTTTACGTGTTCGATAGTCGGGGATAATGCGTGTCACTTGATGCCAGAACTCATCAGTGTGTTGCTCGATTTTAATGTGTGATAGCTCATGAACGATGATGTAATCCACAGCATGGATGGGTAGCGTCATTGTTTGCCAGTGAAAATTAATATCAGCGAGCCTAGTACAAGACCCCCATCTATACCCCAACTCGCGCACTTTTACTGACTGTGGATTGAGGTTCATGCGTTGTGCATACGCAAGGACTCTACGTTCAACCCAGCGTTGCCCCGTTTGTTTGAACCACTTGGTGAATTCGTCTTCAGCATAGGCTCGTAAAGAACCTTTCAAATTGAACCAACCACCATACAGATGTAAATTAGCGTGAGAATCTTCGTCATCAACCAAACGCAATCGATAGCTACGCCCTAGATAATAGAATATTTCACCAAATGTGTACCGTCATTGTGGACGCTCGGGGAGCATCAGTTGTTTTTCTTCCAGTTTGTGATACACCCAAAACAGAAGACTATGCGCGATTTCCTGCATTGTCTGTTTACTACATTCTTGTGGAGCATGCAAAATCAACTCACCTGCTCGCCCGACTATAGTACCCACTGTGCAACGGGTTTCACTTTTTCGGACTTCAAACGTTAAGTTGTTTACTTTGAGTGTTTCAACCATTTAGTTAAAGGTCTGTCTACGGGCTTTGGCAGTTTCGATGCAAAATATCAGCGGCAGAAAAAAGATGACGCTCCAACTGTGGTAACATCAATTGAACCATGTTTAATCCGATTTGTAACGCTTTGCTATAAGAGAACATATGTTAGCTTATTCAACACAGTAAGCCACTTGTCTGTAAGGTGTTGAAATAGATCAGCACGAAATACCATTTGATGGAAATATTGTGCTAGCTTGATTCGCCTGAGTTTGGCGTGGTAGACTGTTACCAAGTGGGATCAACATCCACACTTTATGTTTTTAAAGGCTTGCCAACGTAAACATCTCCGCCAAGATCAGCAACGAAGGCAAGCCTACCGAACACTGGTTGCCCAATGCGGCTTGTATATTCTATCAAATTTGATGCTTCATCAAACAGGATGATAGGCAATAGCAATGTATTGGGCTTCAATAAAATATTCAATTTATCAAATTTATTGGAGTTTGTATGGTTCGAGAGTTAATCAAGAAGCGTGTGCAAGGAGCAATTTCAGTACAAAAAGATGGGACAATTAGCCTTGCACAGCCAATAATGGAACGACTGGGTTACAAAGATGGCGATACAATCGTCATTGCCATAACAGAAACTGGTCCATTATGCATTGGACTTAGAGTTGCCAAGCCTCATGAAAATGATCGTGAATACACACTTGGATACCTATACAGAAATCAAGAGCTGGAGACTATTGGTGGGAAGATCACATGTAGTGAGCTTGCTGATGAAATAAAGTCAAATATTACACTCCCTCAGCGCTTGTTGCTTCACTGTTTTCCACCTAACTGGAAATATGATGTTCTAATCCTACCTGGAGAAATTGATTGGAAGGTTCTTCAATTCAAAGAACAATTAGCCAATCAACTTCCCAACCAAGTCGGTGTGTACAGGCTAATAAGGGACGATGGGATAGTACTTTACATTGGCGAGGGTACACTCCGACAACGATTCCGAAAACATCTCCAAAACCAAGAAATGGCTTCAGAAGTTGCGACTATTCAGTATCACAAGATTGAACCACGTCGGTCACATACGCAACGAGAAGACAGTATCACCGAGGAAACATACAAGGATGACGCTATATTCTTGCAGAAACAACTATTAGGAATTTATTTTGAAGAAAACGATGAATTGCCGAAATATAACTCACGCTGGTCTTAGAAGTTTACTCGATAGTGTGTGATTATGAATACGGATGAATTTGAAATAATCCAATCTAGGGTTGGATATTTTCCACAGTTTTTACCGGGTGAGCTAGCATATGGCACATTTACCCGATTTGCTAAACGATCTGGGTCGTTAACAGCTCAGGTTGTTTCACAGAAATTGTTTGGAAAGCCTTATATTCGATTACTTGTCGATTATCCAACAAGATTGTCGAGGCTATGTTATGTTCTACCGCCAGGGCGTAGTACAACTCCCTTTACAATCATTGATGGTGATCACACTTTTTTCAATATACATCGGGCATTTTTACCCACAGAACGTTTAGAACAGTTACGTCAAGGAATGATTCAAGATCGGCCGCAAGGTCTAAATATTAGAACAGGAGAACTCAGTCAAGGAATTATATCCAAAACAACATTTTTCGCTTGCTGTGACTGCGCTATGCAAGATAAAAAGAAATTTGGCACACCATTATGGCGCACCATTCACCAACTACATGGAGTGTTTGTATGCCCCGAGCATCAAATTCCTTTGCACAATACTGGAATATCTACCTCAGATCTACGGACATACATCTGCTTAACGACTGATATGCTTAATCATGCTACGACGGATCTGTATAGACAAGAAAAAGCAGATACATTGTTAAAAATTGCACATAATTTGAACTGGTTACTCAAGAATTATAATCTAACTTATAATGCAGCCGACCTTCGTAAGCGTTATATTCGTGCGCTTAGAAGGCACGACTTAGCAACCGGAAATGGAAGTGTGCGGATACAGCAGCTAGAGGAAAAATTTCGCACTTTCTACAATCCCTATTTTCTCGAACAACTTGGATGCGAATTAGACGGTAAGCATAAACGCAACTGGTTGAGTCGCATTGCTCAAACTGGGCAGGTTCAACATCCTCTCAGACATGCACTTGTATTCACATCTTTGGATATTTCTGCGGAGGAATTTTTTGATACACCTTTGCAATCTCAGCCGTTCGGGAAAAGTCCATGGATATGCTTGAATTCTATTTGCCAGCATTACCACAAGCCTGTAATCGAGAAAGTTTATCTTGGATACAGTCGCAAATCTAAGCGCAATCCACTAGGAACTTTTAGATGTACTGTCTGTGGATTCACCTATTCACGTGTTGGACCTGATATTAGTGAGTCTGATCGTCTTCGAGGCAAAACTATCGAGTACGGTGATGTTTGGGATACTAAATTGATTGAGCTTTGGCACTCGGATAAACTACGAAAAGATATAGCTCAGATTCTCGGTGTTGGATACGACACACTCATGCGCCAAGCAAAAAGGCTACGGCTTGTTGAGCTAAACACAAGTGAGATTCAAGCGCCAGCAATTCTCTCAGATTTACCCGATGCAAAAAGAAGATGGTTGAAAATTCTCAAGGACCAACCAGAAACTTCAATGACAAGTCTGATGAGACAGTATTCAAGAATTTATTGGACATTGGCTCGATTCGATTCACAATTTCTGATCGAAAATCAGCCTAAAAGAGGTTTGCTGCAGGAAGAGTACCATGCACAAGTGGATTGGCATGCAAGGGATATTCACTTTGTAATGCTAGTCCAGTCAACTGTTGATTGCATACTTGCCGATCAAAACCCACTACGACGTGTAACCAAAAATGCCATAGGAATCAAGCTAGGTTTTAGAGATGGCTCATTCAGCAGAGATTTGAGACAAATGCCACAAACACATGCAGAAGTTGGCAAGTATACAGAGACGCATGAGCAGTTTGCAGTTAGGCGCATCAACAAAGTGAAACAACAGTTGATTAGCGAGAATCAAGCTGTTTCTCGGAGTGAGTTCATCAAACTAGCAGGATTGAGCAAGTCTGTACAAACCCATAAGGTTATGAATTATATCGAGATAGCATTATCATCCATAATGAGTGGAAGTTAGAAGATATAGGATAATCTTGTACGGAACAGCTATGGCACAAAATGACAGAACGCCGTCAGCATATGAATCATTTTGTATTATCATCTTTGTCATTTAGGGTTTCCATCACAGCATCATATCTACCCCGATAATAGGCATTGCCTTCCCTTCTAACCGCATCGAGTATTTCTTGTTGCATCGCCTCTATCTTCTCACCAAGTTCCCTGACTCTCAACTTTAGATCATTGATTTGCCTCTCTCTCTCTTCAAGGAGTATTTTTAGTTTCGTTGCTTCTTTATCTAGGGGACGCAATCGCTCCAGCTCCCTAGACTGATCAGCAAGTTCATCCAGAAGCAACTGCATCTGAAACTCCTGCATGGAATATTCAGCGATTTCCAATCTTGTTTCGACATCTTCTCTAGTGATGTCAGGCAAGTTAACTGTTGCTACATCCTTATTAACAGCGTCGCGAAGAAGTTCACGAATCAATTCAAATGCCATATCCTTTCGGCGTTGTCCCGCAATAAATTTCAAGATCCGTATGTCTTCAATTTTGTAAGTCCGATTGCGACCATCTCTGCTCGACGCATATGATGAAAGAAATTGAGCAAATTCGTCACTCCAACTGCGAATGGTCTGGGGTGATTGATCAAAATACTGAGCGAGTTCAGGTGTTGTAAAATTACGATCTTCTTCAAACTGAGGATTCATTTTAGGTTTTCTGACCGGGTTGCAAAGTGTTCAGTTTTGACTATAATGAGATCAGAAGGTTGAAAAGCCTTCATCTTAACAACCTCAAATCTCATGGGACATTTTTATTTAACTCACATTGAGCTAAATACCCCAAAAGTGACATCCATGGGACATTTTTATTTCTCGTGGGAGAGTTTTATTGCCCATGGGACATTTTTATTTAACGTCTACATTTGTATACAAATAATATAGAGTCCGATAAAAAATTACACTTATGCCCCGTTATGAACCTCTAGATCATAAAATAAGATCCGACAACTCATACCTATGAAGACTTACAAAGTCCGATATAGTTCATTTTACAAAAGTCATTAATCGTCAGCTGGGCAGGTTTGGTTTTGCTCAAACCGCATACCTCTATATACTGCGAAGGAGTAATTCCACGAGACAAGATGTATTTGTTTGTAATGATTCACATATGATCGTCTTATACTCAACCACTTATGAAGATATCCCTCTTTCTGAGATATTTGAGATAAATCAACAAATACAAACGAAAGAACATAGCATTCTAATCTTACTACCTCGAGACCTTTGTTTGTTTATGATTCATTGTTGATGAGCGCTTATCTAATAATGTCGAACAAACTGAATGAGTCGAAAATAGGAGTGGCACTTGCATACCCCGGATGGACAATTAGGATTCGATGGTGGATTTAGCATACATGAGATCAAGACAGATGCCATTTATAAAGGACTTCAATATGTTGATATTCCATCAGGGAGTCCGTCCAGTTCATCAAAGCTGCATGACATGGGTTAAATTTAATCAGAAAAACCCCCAATTTGTTTTGTCTATCTCAAAGTCTTCTATGTTAGATTCTGAAAAATCAATACGTTTGTTGCGGCGGTTAGCTAGCTTTTCCCAGAGTGGTTGTAACCAGATCGTGCCATAAGCATCATCCGGTGTCCGATGGTCTCCATCCAATATACCGATATAATCCAGAGTTGTTTGCTGGTTACCATGGTCGAGATTCTGCTGTATTACGGTTAAGTCAGTCACGATTAGATACAATTGCATAGCATAAGTACGGCGTAGGTCATGTGTTTCAATGCTTGTTCAAGTACTATCGATCGAAAGTGGATAGCGTCTTAAGCAGGTGCCAACCACTTTAACTGCAAGGCACGTGCATTTTCCCTCTTTATCCAGATAGAGATTATTTCCTTTGCGTAATCCGACAAAAGCGGGACAGCTGTCTTGCTGAATCGTGTAGTACATACTACTCTTTTCCAAGAGTTGTTTGTATTCTTTTAGACTAACTCCCTTTCTGAACCCGTAACTGTTGTTTAGGCTTCTAAAATCTAACTCACATCGCATTTACTTACTTATGATATTAATCACCAGC
Source organism: Anaerolineales bacterium UBA6055 (assembly GCA_002428985.1). Classification (GTDB taxonomy): domain Bacteria; phylum Chloroflexota; class Anaerolineae; order Aggregatilineales; family Phototrophicaceae; genus UBA6055. The sequence continues at coordinate 328,752 of DIYL01000053.1, forward strand.
TATAAGCTACTTCATTTACTATATCCCAAGTTAATTGAGATAAGTTCGATCCATCTGCGTTCATAGTATAAACATCGAAATTACCGTTCCGTTGACTACTAAACACAATTTGTGAACCATCAAAAGACCAAAAAGGCATTAGATCCATCGACGGATCTTGGGTCAACTGTAGTAGCGCAGAGCCATCTAGATTCATAGTATAAATATCAAAGTTGCCACCAAAGTTAGAGTTAAATACAATTCGACTGCCATCTGGTGAAATAGATGGATTCGAATGCTCTCCAGATGGAATCCGACCAGTAGTTATATTTACTTCGTTCGTTCCATCAAAGTTCATCATAAAAATATCAAATACTCCATTTTTGGCATTTGAAAATATTATCTGTGAGCCATCAGGTGACCAATCAGCAGATTGGACAGGTCGAATTTGACGCAAATTTGAGCCATCTTTATTCATGATATACAAAAATTGTACACCCCCTCCGATTGGCCAACTTCTAAACAGAATCATTGAACCATCAGGTGACCACTTGGGTCGAGTAGAAACAGCATTCAGAAAAGTCAATTGACGAATACTTGAACCGTCTATGTTCATAACATAGATTTCACCACTATAGAATTCATTATCAAAATCGCGTGAAAACAATACTTGTGTTCCATCAGGGGAAAGATTTGGATGTGAATCTGTTCCACTTGAACTTAATTGAATGATTTCAGGTGTGCTGCCCAGATCAAGTGAAAAGATATCAGTTGATGTTGATCCATCTTGATATGTAGAATATAGTATCGCTTTGCTAGATGGGCTAACTGTTCCTGGGCTAAATCCACTGCCATACATTGTTTCTACAAGAATGCGAAAGTGGTTTCGACTTGCTCCAACACCGCTCACAGTAACATCGTATTGTCCTGTGGTTGGAATTGAGAATAATATGATTTGAGCATCTGTTGGGCTTAATTCTTCAGCATTATTGAGATGGAATTGGTCATTGTTGTCGTTTTCGGCAACTCTGATCCCACCAATAGATAATTCTACGTATGGGTCAAATACCGTAGGATCAGTAGCAATAATGCTTATAGTGACTTGCTCAAGTGCATTAAAGTAAAAAGGGAATGTAACAGTATCATCTTGCGTAGAAATACGTATGTCTTGAGCATAGATTGGAGCTAGCACAAACAGACACATACTGATCAAAAGTAGCTTTACAATGATTATAGGTTTTTTCTTCATGTTTACCTCTCTATATAAACATATAAATACAAATCGCTAGATGTCTAGCTTGCTGCAAAATACCTCCATAGAGTCTATTTCACTTGGAAGTATTCAACCGAATAATAGCCTTATCTCTATTGCTACCAATCGTGGGGAAAATCACTAGTATGGTTAGTTAAACGGCGAACATCTGAGCCATCCGCATTCATCACATAGATACCCTCATTAGTTCTAAATGCAATCTGGTTTCCATCTGACGACCAAACAGGTATTACTGCGAAAGAGTTAGTCAATCGGCGAACATCCGAGCCATCTATATTCATCACATAAATATTGGCAATACCATCACGATCAGAATAAAATGCAATCTGATCTCCATCAGGGGACCATCTAGGGACAGAGTCGGAGGAGGGATTATTGGTAATATTACGAACATTGGTCCCATCCGCATTCATCACGAAGATTTCAAATTGTCCATTGTAAACTACTCCGGACACAATCTGATTGCCATCAGGGGACCAATCCGAATTTATTGAATCACTCATTAGCAACCTAAGATTTGTGCCATCCGCATTCATCTTATATAGAGCGGGTCTTTCTCCATATTGACCAATATGAAAAATCATTTCGGTTCCATCTGGCGACCAATCTGCATTAAAGGATAGCAAACCGTAGTTTGTTAATTGACGTATATTAGACCCGTCCGCATTCATGGTATAAATTTCTGATATGTTATCTTGAATTGAGTCGAACACAATTTGTGTCCTGTCTGGTGACCAATTTGGAGATCCGGCATCCGCAGGCCTATTTGTTAGTTGACGAACATCAGAGCCATCCACACTGATCATATAAATTTCATTATTTCCATCGCGGTTAGATGTAAATAGCAATTGACCGACAGGGCTAGTGCCAGGAGAGAAACCACTACCATATACTGTTTCTACAAGAATACGAAAATGGTTTCGACTTGCTCCAACACCACTCACAATAACATCGTATTGTCCTGTTGTTGGAATTGGGAATAATATGATTTGGGCATCTGTTGGGCTTAATTCTTCAGCGTTATTGAGATGAAATTGATCATTGTTGTCGTTTTCGGCGACTCTGATCCCACCAATAGATAATTCTACATATGGGTCAAATACCGTAGAGTCAGTAGCTATAATGCTTATAGTAACTTGCTCAAGTGCATTAAAGTAAAAAGGGAATGTAACAGTATCCTCTTGCGTAGAAATATGTATGTCTTGAGCATAGATTGGAGCTAGCACAAACAGACACATACTGATCAAAAGTAGTTTTACAATAGTTGTGTATTTTTTCTTCATGTTTACCTCTCTTATAAACATATAAATACAAATCGCTAAATGGTGAGTTAATATGCACGCCCCAACTGAATTAGGCTTAAATGCGAAATTCATATAAACTCACTATCGAATGAAGCGAAAATAGATCCTCTATATCTTTCTATAGTCATTCATCTGTTGCCTATCCCTATATATCCAACTCGTCGAGAATTGGTGTTTTTACCGCCACATCCGGGGCATTTTGAATAACCACATGTCGATTTATCGCCAGCCTTTATGCAAAATATTGTGCTGCAGGTCTTGCATTGTGATAGTTGTACTTTTTTCTTGGTATTACCGCAGTTCGGGCAAAAATCACGTTTTGCCATCATAGAACTCCTTATTTTTATGCTTGTTTACGGAATGTAATTACATAATGATTATAGTTTTTAGTTCTAGCCCCAAATAACGCAGCTAAACATCCTGGTTGTGAAGAAATACCTATCGTATCTACTCGAAAAAAGTCCCATCCATTTTGCGCATTCCGAGTCACAACCTGATGTAAATATATTGCAGCTTCTTGCCCACGGGCATCTTTTTCATCAATTCTGATATGTGGAGCAATTTGTACCATTTTGTATTGATAAGCCATTTATCTTCTCCTTGAATAGAAACAATTAATTTAAACCCAACAGCTTTTTCCACCATGGCGGTCTTCCAATTCTATTTGTAGAAAGATCTGTTGATCCAGTTGATTGCGAAACTGCTGGCTATACTGAATCGATGGCAATTGCCGGCTAATAGTTTGTTGGAGAACAGTAAACAAATCTGAGATACTTGGTGATTGCTGAGCAGGACTGTACTCAGAGTCGTATTCGACATTAATTACTCCTTTGATTTCTAATTGTTATAGACTCTATGTTTGTCGTGTCCGCAATGTGATAAATCAGGCAGATATAACTAGGTTTCTGGGTGGCTGATCTGAGAGACAGCTTTGCTGGCTCACCTCGGAGAGCAGATAGGCATCGTAGAAACCTAGGTATAAGCGGTTCAAATAGCGGAAACCAATTTTTCGCGGTCGCGCAGCGAATTTAACCGCTTATACCATCTTTTCCATTAAGCATTTACTCGTTTTGCCTTCTTAGCGTTTTGCAACTTTGGCATCATTAAGCTGCTCGAATATCTTTGCCAGATTCTTCGTCTATAACAACTTGCCCTTTTTGCCAGAGTTTATATGCCTTAAATAAAAACATACCTTGAAACAGTAATTCCATTATGGGATAGACAAAAATAGTAAAAATCAATTTTATGAAGGCAAATATACATCCAGAATCACTCTCCGTATTGAGGGCAAGGGGAGAAAATCCTAAGCTCCATGCACGAAAGATTGCAATACCTGCATAGGTCATTATTATTGGAGCAGAGGCATTCTGTGCTATGGAGAAATATAATATGCTAGTAACAATAGCCAAGGTAATCCAAGCAATAGCCAACCAATAGTGTTGAATAAATTTTGATAATGACTGAGGATTGTTATATTCAATCGTAGGGTGTCCATGTTTCTTGGCTAACTGTACATCCCGCTGGACTGCTTGTACGTCGCCGATTGCTTCATTATAAATAGCGCGTTTAGCATAAGCATCAGCCAACCATTGATCCTTCATATAAAACATTTGTGGGTCAGCATCTTTATAGATATCGATATATGCGTTTATGTCATTTAGTGCTGATGAGAAATCATTTAGTTTTGAATAGCATATCGAACGATTGAATAAGCACGCTGAGGGATTATGATTACTATTAATAGCTGTTGAAAAAATAGCAATGGCATCTTCTAATTGATTGGCATTCATTAAGACTCTACCAAATTCATTTGCACGATGAATGAAGCTATAATGATTCCCATAAGCTAAGAATAGTACATTGATTTCTTCAGTGTCGGCTTTACCGATCGCCCAATCAAATTCTAGGTTTTGTGCTTCTTCTTCGATAGATTCTCTGAAATCTTTTTGTTCAACATCCTTCGCAATTTTACGCATGGCTTTTATGTCATCCGCTAAACCATCGTAATCTTGTAGCTCGACACGTAATTTCCCTCTAGCCATATGTGTTGTCCATTTGCTGATACCATCTTCAAGATTTAGTTGAGATGTATAATCTGAATCTGCTTGACGATAATTTTTTAGCTTTTCGTGACAATTTGCGCGTTTACTATATATAGTTGGCCAGTCGGTGATAGTGCGAAGGATATTGTCACAGATAACAACAGCGTCTTGGAAATTGTTATCTGACATTAGGCACACAATTAATAGAACTTGAGCTGCGTAATACCTCTTATCAGAAATCGATATCGAACGGAGTTTAGTTAATACTTCTTGTTTCTGTGCTGTATCACCATTCCAAAATTCGTTATCACACATTCTACTGAGATCAGTATCATATGTCTCAATATCTTTGACTGATAATTTTGGGGTTTTTATAGGTTTATGATTTTTTTCCTCACTAATACTAGATGCTTCTTGTGGGGAGGATGTTGTTCTGTCTAAAGAGTTTCTCTCTGCAGATAAAGACAACACCGGCATTTTGTCAATCTTAGACAACCATTTTTCTGCCAATGGATGATCAAGCGATACTAATAAATTATAGGCTTGTTCGTATTCTTTATGTTTGAGATGCTCTTGAGCTTTTTTTAATTGTAATTTATCAATCTTATCTAGCCATTCTTTGGCTGTTGGATTATTTTTTATTGGGGTAATAATATCAACAGCCTTTTGATATTGATCTTGATCGATCAAAGCTTTTGCTTGTCTAAGTATTTTCAAAGTTTGATTATTTTTCATTATTCTTACACCAAATATTTAATCTTTTATAAATATGTATCTACTCTCTGATGTCATAACAAAATAAATTGTGATAAATTCATTTACAGTTGCAGTATATTGACACTACACAAAATGCTAGATACAAAATTTTTATGAATATAACTCTCTATTAGATTACACAAGCCATATTCACAATTTAAATACCCCAAAAGTTGTCTTATAGTAGGACATAAAATGTCCTATACTCTTATTAATAAGAGGAAAAATGAACCCTAAACAAAATATTCCTGATTTGATTAAGCAATTACAACTTCGGATGAGTTATCTAGGTGTGACCCAAAAAATGATTGCTAATCAGCTATATATGGGGAGTGATGTAGTTTCTAACTACAACAAACGATTTTTGCAACGATTTGAATCAACACGATATCGTGCGGATGAGGTCATTGAGTTGATTCATATCTGTAGAGATGTAATTACACCAATTGAAGCTATCCGACTTATTTATTGGTGCCAAATTCCAGATCAAGATGTCGCAATCAATACAGTGAGAAAAATCTTTGATATGGAACAATTTAATAGTGCATTAAGCGAATTTCAGGAGCGATATGACAGATTACATCTTGAGCCGATTAAATTTGACTTGCCGAATAAAGTCACACAAACACAATCCGTGAATCTACCTTTTTTTTCCGATATTGATGTTAGGAAATTAATTGGTGTCGATATGTTAATTGATGATTTACTTCAAACTATTGAAAATGAACGAGTCATCAGTATTCAAGGTATAGGTGGGATCGGCAAAACATCACTTGCATTGGCACTCTCAAAGCATTTTGTATCGCTTAATGAGTTTGATTGTGTTACGTGGGTGAGTATCGAGCATAAAAGATTGGTCAATGGTGTCGAAGAAGATACGTTAGGAAGTGTAATATCAAACCATGGTATTATTAGCCAGTTATCAAAAAAGCTAATTATAGGTACAAATCCTCAAGATTCATTTGAAATCCATATACAAAAATTGACCCACTTTTTTCATTTAAATCGATGTTTTGTTATTATTGACAACGTTGAGACCTTAAATGATATTCGTGATTTGATGAAATACCTCGATGTTTTTACGCAAAATGAAACTCGCTTCTTATTCACCTCGCGTGTTAATGTTAATACACAGTATGCGATTGTTACACCATATGACATTAAGCAATTAAGCATTGAAAATTGCCATAAGTTGCTAACTAATCGTGCTCGTGAACGCTCAATGACAATTAACCGAGATACTACCGAGCGGATCTATAATATCGTTGGGGGTGTCCCATTGGCATTACATTTGATTGCAAGCTTGTTAGGTGATGTGGATTTTGAGGCATTTATCGCAAGTATTGAAAGTACAGTAAATACGACCTCTGATGAGGAAAAACGTATTGACGCGCTTTTTAAGTTTATCTATATGAACTTGTGGCAAGTATTGAGCGCTAACGCCAAGCAATTGTTTATTCGGTTGGGGCGAATATTACCCGATACAGGACGATCTCTCTCATGGATTAATAAATATTATGAGCAGGATGATCTGCGTGAGCGACTTCAGGAGCTACAACATTATTATATCCTTATGCGATATGGTGATGTACTCGATGCGAATTATCAGATGCACCCATTATCCAAGACATTTATACAAAATCAACGTTACCGTAACTATTAAGTTGACAGGCATGCCAGATTATAATGACCCTATTCAGCAAGCGCAGCATGAAATACTTGATCTTCATGCAAAAGAAGATCAATATGTTCAACAATACCTTATTCCATTGTATTTGAATAAAACACAAGAACTTATCGAAATCAATAAAATTAAAGAACTGATGGAAGATGTCTTAAACTGCTGTTGGTACAATTTGCCACCTCTTGAGCAAATTCAACTTTCTGTAGCCAAACAACTCGTTCAAATTGTGATTAATTGTGAGAATTGGCATATTCGCTTAGGTTATAAGAATGAATGGTTGCCAGCGATGAATTATGCTTATCATATCTGCCAAGAATACGATCTCACAGATAAGATTGGTACTGTGGAGACATTGATTGCCCAATACCATTGGTCAAATTATCAAATTGAAGAAGCACTTCAATGGACACAGCAAGCAATCAAGTCAACAAGGGCAAGTCGAGAAATCTTGTCACTTGTTAAAGCAACTGACCAAGCTGTTGAGATTTTTCTATATCTTCATAGACCTCAAGATGCCGTGGACTTAATTGATGAAATAAGCACAATTGTTGATGAGAGTATGGTACGAGCGAACTTTCTGCTCAATATTCAGAGAATACGTTTGTTACGGCGCTTAGGCCAAGTTACAGATGCAATTCACTTAATTGAATTTTGGGACGATCATGCGGTTGACTCATTAACTCAGATTAGCATACAAGAAAAAATTAGTTGGTATCATATATCTGGTTTGACATTGTGCTGGGGTGCTTCGGAATATCAAAAAGCGATCAGTAAGTTTCAAAATACTAAAGCCTTGCTATTGAAGGCTAAAGATTATGTTGAAAGCTTACATATTACCTGCGATATCGGTATTGCATATTGGGCGATGGGCGACCTCTTAAAAGCGTGGGATAGTCTCTATGAGGTCTACGAACAAACTCAGAAATACAATTTATCTTCTCTTAGAATGGTGACAGCCGGCAATATGGGGTTAGTCAAAATAGCAGAAAGAGACTTTGAAACCGCTTTATCATTAATCTTGGAACATCGTGAATTATTGAATTATTATCCTCAGGCTGGTGAGGTAATTCGTGCATCTGGCAACTTAGGCATCGTTCACATGCACCGTGGAGAGTTTGCGGAAGCAATTTATTGTCTTGAACAAGCTATTGCTCAAACAGGAATTAACAATACTGCGTCTGTTAGCGCGTATATCGCGCTGAGTCGTTGTTACAACAAACAAAATAATCGCGCGAAAGCTCAAGAATTAGCACAGAAGGCGTTAAATTTTGCGCGGAAAATTGACACACCTTCAGAGATTATCAAAGCTTTGCGTATCTTAGGTGAATGTTCGTCAGCCGAAGTTGCGGTGCCACTATTTCGGGAAGCACTTGAATTAGCCAAAGGTCGTAAATATATGGATGAGGCTGCTTGTTATTTATGGTTAGCACACTTCACTGACTCTGACGAAGAGCAAACAACATTATGGAATACAGGTAGACGCATTCTTGAACGAATTGGCGCAGATGCGTGGTTAGATGGGCATGCACCGCAAAATCCCCCTTTTATGCCTCCACCATAAGCATATAAGAGGGCTATGAACAGGATGACACCTTTTGCCCTTGCCATGCTTGAGCAATCAAAAATAGTTTTTGCAATCGTTGATTTGAGTTGACCTGATTCAGGGATCGTAAAATACCGACATCTAACAAATCAATGATCCCGTCCTGATTCAAATCGCCATAAACTAAATAACATGTTAACTGTGTATCCTGCGCAATTTCAATCTTCTCTGATGTATTTAAGAATCTGTCACTAACGATATCAAACTCATAAATTCCTTGAGGCAAAGTGACTGCAAAATTACCTAGAGCATCACTTTTGATTGTTTGCAGGTAAAGATCATCTTGCAAAATATCGATGTAAATATCTAATGATTCCTCTAAATCATTTTCTATTTTACCTATCATAATAGCGGTCTCTAGTATAGGTGAAGCCGACATGGTTGGACTCATCTCTGTCTGTGTTGGACTTATCATTATAGGTGTAGCTGTAAGAGATGTTCCAGTTACATTAGTGATTATATCGAGAGTCGGTGTAATCATATCACTTACTATAGGTGTGATAGATACCATGGGAGTTGATGTCACAGCAGATATGATCGTTGGCGTAATTGTTTTCATAGGAGTAATCGACGGTATAACACTTGATGAAGTTGCTGATACATTGATTACTGTTGAAGTTATCACCACAGCGGTTGCACCAGTCTCTGTAATTGCCATAGAAATTGTCGGTGTGGATGTTATAGGTACAAGTGTCGAAGTAAGCGGCAAAGTCGATGTGACTTGAATCGTTGGGAGATCGGTTGGTGTAACTGTGGATGTAAGCGACGGAATGGGTGTCGCTTGAATTGTAGGTATATCCGTTTGCACAGATTTTACGGTCGGCATAAATGTTACAGTTGCCATCGGAGTCATACTAACAGTTGCTGTTGGCTCTATAGTTGGTGTTGGAGAGGATGCAATTGCTAGCACCACTCCTTGCCATAGACTTATAGATATACAACATAATGCTATGATTTTTAGATATTTCATAGCTTATAGCCCATACGCGACTGATCGATTTCTACGATTTCTGCGACTTAAATAGAACAGGAAAATAAACCCTGCCAAGGCAATTGTGATCAAACTAAATGCTGCAATTAAGACAATTGACGGACCTGGTGGAGGTGGTGGAGGTAGAACTACAATGCCCTCAATATCAATATAAACGGTTGGGTCACTTAATTGAACTGGAATATATTGAGCTATTCCATCAACAATCTCTGCAAGTTTGGGATCTTGAACACGTACTTGAGTGTCGCCTACTTGAAGAATATCAAAATGAACACTAGTAAGAACACCTTCACCTGTAATTGCTGACTTTGGAGCCACCTGCGTATAGGCAATTTCGATTACAGACAACGTATCTGTGAGTTGCTTTGATTGATTTACAATCACCTGTGCTTCTGGAAATAGATCACCAAGTCGCGCAATTATGTTTTCTGTCATGCGCGGTTGGAGCATTGTATGATTGTATTCGACCTCAAAAGAGAAGCCATAACTTGGTGTTGTAATATTCGCAATGATGTCCATCGGCAACACTTGATTTTCAGCAACTGAATCTGGAACACGAACATGAATCGCATTATCAGCTAATTGTTGTGCTTGAGTTGCCACAATACCAGTCATAAAGATGAGCGTGAGAATCACAAATTGATGCAACTTATGATGATTAAACATGGTTTTGTTATCCTTGACTTGTTATATCTGTTGATGATGTATGTTGGAGTAGATGGAATGTGATAAAAAAGAGTAAGAGATATAGCAATCCCCTACTCGCTTGTCTATATTAATTCCATATGCTAGTGACTTGACCCCAGTTAGAAGAGAGTCTGTAGAGGTCTTGAAGGTCAACAACATCGTTGAAATCGCTGTCCGCAGATTCTGGCGCAGGTGGAACCGTGCTAAGATAGTGAGCACCGAGGGTGCTTGCATCCAGTAGATCAATAACGCCTGCGGAGGAGTCGCTTGACACAACTTCACCTGCCAGTAGTGTGATTTCTGGCATAGTTGCGGTTTGTCCTGCGGCAACATCCACTGTGCCTACTGCAGAGAGATAAGCGACACTGGTTGCACGAATGTCGTAGCTACCAGTTGGAACATCGGCAATCATAAACGAACCATCTGCTTGTGTGGTTGCGCTATAGAGAACAGAGTCGTTTTGAAGCAACTCAATTGTAATGCCTTCGTCGATAGCAACCTCGCGATGAACGATACCAGATACAATACCGTTGTCTGATGCCGGCGGTTCGACTGTAATTGTTATAGGTTGGAATGGGATTTCAATCATGGTTTCCGTTCCATCAATGACATTAGTTGTGCAATCGAGCGTTGCTTGACCTTCTGCTATCGCTGATAATGATAATGTTGAGAATACCCCGCTTAATATAACTGCAGGGTCTGTGCCTCGTTGGCTGATTGCGTAGACAAAGCTATTATCTGGCTGGAATCCCGGTGAAATTTCAACAGCATCATTCCCAAATACATTACCAGCATTCATGGATTGTCCAGTTAAGATACCTGCGGGTAAGATTGTACAGTCTACATCGAGTGCATAAACACCATCCACTTTATCGGGATTTTGCAACTCAAGCTGGATATTAGATGTTTCCCCTACTGCTACAGTTGATTGTGTTGTGGTTGCTACTACTTGAATAGTCGCCGGATCAACAGGAGGTTCATTTGTCAGTTCGATACTATGAACAGCTAGTGTATTATTATTTGCCATAGTACATGAGGGATCAAAGCGTAGTTGATCGATCATGCCTGTGTAATCCGTATCCGCTTGTAAATCGACATAATAAACATGACGCTGATTATCATTAATGACATCAAAGTTTATGTGCTGTCCGCTCGCAAAATAGGGTTGGTCTGGTCTACTCCAGAAGACAGTTGCACAATCATCAGCATTAGATGTCATCTCAATACGCACATACCGATAATCACTCGCATTGAATGCTGGCATGACGGGTCCGTGTAAGATTGGGTCATTCCCAGAGATGGTATAAGCAACACCATCATTTCTAAACCTGTGCGCCGTAAGATGGTTTGTATAAACCCAACTACCGTCTGTACTAAAATCCCACGATTTCTTTTTGCCTTGTTCAACACATTGTGTTTGATTTACAGGTTCTGACCGATAAAATAACAACACATTATCAACTTTTACGTCGGGTTGTCCATCAGGCGGACTGGGCCAGATTTCGAGAAAGACATTCTCCCAGTCATAGCTTGGACCGCGTAGTGTGTATGTTTGCATAGGTGATCCGGGAGGTAGCACAAATTCACAATCCAAGACGGTTTCCCAGCTATTTCGGTCACGAAGAATTACATTGGGTCTTTTTTCAACTGAGCTGGAATTACCCAAATCAACAGATAATTCTAGAGTGTGATAACTTGATACTTTTGCACCTGTTTCAGTAGTAACACTACCACTTGTTCCACCAGATTGGCGTTTAGTATGTAGTACATTGTCGTATAATGTCCATTCTGCATCTCCCCAAATCTGCCAATGATCCAGTCCAGTGAAGTCCCAATTTAGGGTTAGATTTTGATCGAAAGGTGCATCTGCTTGCGGTGTGCTTGAGTTTTGGGAAATATAGCAACCGAGATGACATGGATTTGACTCAATTACTTTGGGTTCGATAAAGGTGGGTTGGAAAAAACTTCCGTTATTTGTTGCATAGAAATGCAGGTGTGGATCATAAGAACATCCCGTATTGCCCATATCTGCAATATATGTGCCAGATGCAATCGTCTGACCTTCAGTAACTCTAGCAGACCCTTGAGCTATATGTAGATACCCTGACTTGATCCCGTTTCCGTGATCAACAATAATTTTGTTATTAACTTGCCAACATGTTTTATTGGCAATACGTGCATTGATTTCTGAATTAGATAACCCCCCAGAGTGGTTATCAATAACTTCAACTACTTTCCCATCCGCAACTACCATGATTTTCGGGTTGTATTGACCTGTAAGGTGATTGTGCGTCCCAAAGTCAACCCCTTGATGGCTAGAAGTATAAGTATTGGTGATATTGTGCTTTGTCCCAGCTTCAAATGGAACATGGAACTGCACTGATTGTGCTTCTGCGGCAAACGATAGCATACCAATCAAAATGATAAGTAATGCCATAACCTTCCGAAATTTCATGATCTTTTCTCCTTTTTATCATTACTATCTATATATGTATGCAATTCACTTGATTGATGTGGCAAATTTTTATTAATACAATTTGATTGTTATTTCAGACCTTACAAATCAGAGTTAATTTCTATTGACAGCATAATCAGTTTCAATATCAATTAACATTATCCAAAAAGTGTCCTCTGGTAGGACATGTTTTGTCCTATTGATAATCAATTGTCATTTTGATTGGGTAAATCAAATGTTTTGGGATTGTGAATTTCGTCAGACTGTTCTTTTATCTGAGAAGCCGAATAAACAAGTTGCCTCATATTCTTTAGAATCCTTTGTGTTGATCGCCAAGTTTGTGAATCCTCTTAGTTAATTAAATATTGATTCCGCAGAATTAGAGCGATGAGGTGAATAGAGCGGTCTTGCTTTGCGTAATTTGTGCAGTATTTTGCAGTGGTGCATATGTAGCTCCTTTTTTGTGATATTCGTTAGCCGTATATGCAAAATAAGAGCCTGATGTGATATTTCCATCAGGCTCAAGTAGAACTAGAGTGTTGTTAGATGTCCTAATAATCGATTCAATACATATTTCTTGCGCTTTGTAGCGATGTTCGCTGAGATTCCTTCATAATAATAGGTTTAGATTAGATGACAGTCATCTTCCGACAATTTATTCATCGCATGGGATAGAATCTGAATCACTTCTTATCGTTCCAGATCAGATGATACATTCGGCATCTCACCGAACCCAAATAAGACATTTGTGATTCCTTGATGAGCAATCTGAAGATGCTTAAGCTCTGCAATTGTGATATTGAGTTGTGCCTCTGGTACTTCCTTCCATTTTCGCGGTGTGGAGACTGCACTCGGATGAGAACAATTTGACACTCAGAAAATGAATGACATATCGTACGTACTGATATCTTTAGCTATACCATGGACTTTTGCAATCATAAATACCTGTATTCTCGGTTGAACTACTAGCATCCGCATCAATTTGAGCAACTATCGATGAGACTTTTTCATCATATACAAAAACTGGATATTGTCAGAGAAGCTAAATTACCCATCTTTCTGACTTAATCTAACAAGTGCATCCTCTAGTTCGCTCTGTATATCATCGATCTTGCTATAAGAGTTCAATCCTGCCTTCATTTTAAGCTGAGTCAAGTTCGGTACTTCTCCCATTTTGATAAATTCCGACTCTGCCCACTTCAATCGGCGTAGAGCAAATTCATGCGAAGACTCTATGAATTGTTCAATCAACTTTGAAGATCTTGGCAAACGATGTAATTGATTGATAATGACTTTCCCACTGACTTCAAATCCATCAATCAGAAAACTCCGAAAAACTCGCTTCGGATACCCTTCTATTGCATATGCAGCTTCCGCTCGCGAAATTATGTGATTGGCTAAACGTTCGTCGCGTTTCTGATAATTGACTTTTATTGGAGGTGCTGTTGGAACTAAAGCTTGGGGGAGTTTATCTTCCAACCATTTGGTATTATTGCGTCTATCATCCTTCCGTAGCCAAGACAAAACATGTCTATCTAAGTTATCAAGTTGCTTGCGTGTAGCATATGGATTTGCTTTCAGGAGTGTTAAAAAACGAAGTCTCATTTCTTCTCGCTTTTCGGATTGACTTGGTCTACTAAAAATTAGATATTCATCGATAAATATGCGATTTGAATTCTTTTTTACCCCTGGCATTGGAAACGGTAAATTTTCGTTCAATGCTATCCTACAAAGACTTTTTGGGGATATACCGAGAATTTTTATGATTTCTGGAGGGCTCAAATTTGGATCTCTCCACATTTCCTTAACAGAATTAATCCACAAATCCCCCTTTTCTACAACATATTTACGCACATTACTGAAATCTGCGCTACTATGGGGGCCGATCACTCTATATCTATAATAGCAGTGACTACATGTAAATGTTGCGCTTGGCCTACTTCGATAATCTGTACCTAGCTCATAATCATTGATTGTGTCCTGAAGATAACGATTACAAAAAATATTCTGGCATGACCAAGGACCACCCGTGAATAACTGATCCGGCTCAAGGTTTATTAGTTCTTCAAAAGTTACACCTAAAAAATCACAAAGAAGGAAATGTTCCATAGGGGATCGAACAGTGTGATTACTATCTTGTAATAAATATTCTAACCAATTTATGGATTTATCATAACCATTAAGACCCCAAAGTTCTAATATCTGTGGATCGCAATATTTATCAAATTCAGATCGAAGTCGCGACCAATAAATCCAACCACTATAGGTAGCCAAATTACGTTTTTTTAGTAAATATTTATATCTTTCTATTAGTATTCTGCCAAGGCAATGTTTGCTAGGATTTAAAAAAAGTGTATGCACTTGTTGAGCATATTTCTTAAGCTTCTCGTTCACCCACTGGGAAGTATGTGTGTTAATTGTTGGTGTAAAACCTATGTTACCATCAAGGGTTGAAAACATGTTATTGTACAATCCTCGCCATGTTATTTTACTTGCCAGCAGATTAACATTATGAATTGGACAATGAAAGACTCCAGGAAATTGATGGACTCTGTGGAAGTATGCTTCCCCATAAACCTCATCATCGCTTTCTGCACACATAGGACAAAAGGTCAGGAATTCATGAGATTTATACGAAAGCTTTGCACAGCCTATGCCTGGTAGACCGCCCGATGTCATCTCACCAACTAATCGTCGATATAGGTCTTGATATGTATTCTTGGGTAAGAAAATACGCAAACTAGGAAGTAACGTGTGCCTGTCAATAAAATATTCAGCGTCGTAAGAGTGACAAGGCGGCAAATTACTTAGCAAGGTTGATATCCCTGATATAAATAGCGGAGATGCTTCTTTTGTCTGTTTACCGAAAACTTCTTGAAAGAAATTTCCGTGAGATATGTAATCGCCATCCCTATACAAACGGCCAAACACGCTGTACATAGATTCTTCAGGAAATGGATCAGTGAAGTAAGTAATCATTTAGTTTTACTCACTATATTATGTTCCAATTCTTTAAGTGCTTGTTCAACAGCATTCAGTACCTCCGAGTTTTGAACTGACTTACTCAATCCCGCCATTTTTTTAAACTCAGAAGTGGAAGGAACATAATCCAAGCAACTTGAAATATACCAGATTCTCCGAATAGCGAATTCTCGTATGGATTCGATCCAAAATTGGATTTCTACGCTGGTTTTATGAAGACGCTTGAGATCTTTGTGTATTGCTCCATCTTTATAACCAAGCCCCATACCAATGGAATTTATAGTTACGCGTTTCAGAGGAATCTCTTTCACAATAGCACCGGCAATCTGTGCGACCTTGGGGCAAAAATATTCATCTCTACTACACCAATCCACACGACTTACATTGGTTGCTTTACGTTTGTCGGGAGTATTAGATTCCAACCAAAACAAATCATAACGTTGAAGGTAGAAGTAAACTTCTGAGAATTGTTCTATGAGTACTGCTGTAGGAGTATTAGGATTTTGAGACACTATCCTTAACCATCGCTCTCTACACCATAAAACTGACACTGTACCTTGTAGAGTTTCAAATGATTCCTGTTGTATCAAATTAAGCCGTTTCGCTTGTCTAATCATTGTGTCGTACTGAACATGCATTGTTTGTGCAATATCTGTTCGTGTTAGAGATGAATTCCACAGTTGAATCAACATATCGTCCCATACTTTCCCATAACTGATAGTCTTCCCTTTACACCTATCATCGTGAATACCGTCTCGTTTTGTTCTGCAGTAAGTAAACTCACAATAAGGGCATTTGAAAGTCCCGAGGGGCTCTCGTGCCCGCTTGCGACTTATTCCAACTTGAACATCAACAATTACATCAATGTTGTATTTAGAGCAAAGTGGATTAAGGCATGGATAGGGTATATTGGGAAAAGGACTTATAATCAGATTAGATCGAAGAAAAAAGTCAACTGATTTGTCGATTAAATTCAACACTAAAAGGTGTCGAAGTGGGTGCTGTATACTCCCCTTCTGACCTATGCGAGCAACCCAATTCCGCTTGTGGCGACCATTGATGTGACATCCCAATGACAGGAGAAAATCATTTGAATAGTATTCTGTGAACTTTCTCAGCA
Organism: Anaerolineales bacterium UBA6055; assembly: GCA_002428985.1. Classification (GTDB taxonomy): domain Bacteria; phylum Chloroflexota; class Anaerolineae; order Aggregatilineales; family Phototrophicaceae; genus UBA6055. The sequence continues at coordinate 345,628 of DIYL01000053.1, forward strand.
GTTTCGTGATACGTATATTGCCTCGAAATGTCGCTAATTCCTCATAATACAATGCCACTTGATATCTGCTTCTCAAGTGCTGAAATTCATGAGCCCTCCAGATTCCAGTTAAGAGATTTTGCATATTTTGTGAAATAAACAGTAATGCCTGATGCTCATTGTTCTCTATGTCCAAGGCTTTCGCACTAACGGGAGTAAAAACGCTGTCCGCAGTCATAAATGTGCGGAGATCATATCGACTTAAATTAGTTTTGTGTAGAAATACTTCATGGGTTGGGCAGACGTGCACACCTGAGATTTGATGAACTCGATGAAAGTACCGCTCACCAAATTTTGAATAATCTTCCTCAGCACAAATTGGACAAAGCATCAAAAAGCTGTGATTTGGTATACCACTCGAGACCTTGCCTAGCAGAGGCACAATCAAATCATCATTGTCAGATATAAGGGCATTTTTCAATACCTGATAGCGTTTCTCTGGAATAAATGGCTTGTAAATAGGAAGTAATGTATGTTGTCGCATGAATGATTCGACGTCATACGTATTTGGTTTCGGCAAATTGCGGACAAGATAATCTATTTGTCCTTGGAAACCAATTACAGCACGAGCGTTTGAAACACCTAGCATCAACTGAGTACACATATAATTAGTGGGAAATGAAGCCCAATCACAAGATCGGGCAATAATGCTATAGTCAATTTCCTCTGGATAAGGATCTGCAAATGTCAGAATCATCCCTAAATACCTCAATTAATCTAAAAACTCTGAGATATTTTTGATAAACCCCGAATTCTGAAGAGCATCATGTGGAGATACTTGGTGTCTCATAGCTCTCTTCACTATTTCGGGCAAGGTAGCAACCGTTGGAATAACAAAGTTAAGTTGCTTGGTAAGAACCTCTTCAACCCGTTGCGATTTTTTGACTGTACCCCGTTTTTCGTCTATCCCTATTCTTGAATAACTCGAGTTACGGGATGACATCTTTTCATCGATTTGTCGTATCACAAAATACTTATCGATTTGTTTATTAATATCTTCGATAATCTGTGCATCCTCATATTCTCGCTCCAGCTTCTCGTAGTCCCGATCTCGTATTGCTTTCAACATATCTTGAGCATCTACGAGAACATCTCGAGAAACAGACTTTAGCAAGTTTTCTGACAGAATTTCCTTACCTCCAATTCGCATTGCTCGAATTTGTGACAGCATAAAAAGTTTTACGGCTATATCGTAGATGCCTGCACTTTCGTAATATAGTCTATCAATAATAGGTTTAGTTAAAGAAGTATTTGTGATTGTATATTGGTATTGCCATAAAGCGTTGCAAAACACCTCCCATTCTGCATCATTTATTGGGTGCTCACGATACGGAGGTCCCTGACTAATACCACGGCGCCATACGGGCACTTTATCGAACAAATATGGTTTCGCACGCGGTGTGCCTATAAGCACAATAGGTATCATATGGTTAATAAGCTCAACGAGGAATTCCACTAACTCGCCCGATTTTCCATAAGCATTTTGCAAACGCTGGATTTCATCGATAACGATAACCCCAACGCCATGTCTGAAACACAAACGAATTATATTATTTAGCATTTGCTGCACATTCTTAGAAATATACATTTCAGCATAATTTGAATTACCACCTAGCGCATTATCAAATGCTGCAAAAATGTTTTGACACAAACCCGTAACCGATCCATCATAGGCACAGTCAATTTTTAACCATACAATCTGAATCCGAGTGAAGTTACGTCCTTTGAAGTTGCTGTGAATAATAACTTGTGTGTACAGTGCCAATATAGCTTCTACAGTGTATGTTTTACCGGTCCCCGATACCCCCAAATATACAAATCCTTGAACTGCAGATGTAGAAAAAAATTTACGAACCTTTTCCTTATTGTTTCCAAGGGCATTGTATAATTGCCGTCCTGGTCCACTCAAAGGATCTTTCCGATTACGATATCCATGGCGTATTGCTGATGAAAAACGACTTTCGAGATCTATATCTTGGGACAGCGGATAATAAAAATCACGTATCGTGCCTACAAGTTGGATACGTTTCTCCACAGAAAGTATTTCACCGTTGAGCCAAATTTCATGAGGTTCAGGCAAATATGCAGCCCGGGTTATGAACTGATGTTCAGATAAAATACCAGGTAGTGCCTCGTTGAAAGGATTTCCTGCATAAATAGGTAGAATACTCTTATCAACACCACCATATTGTGCAAGCTCTTCATCACCAATAAGTACATCAAAGGATTCCCATTCGCTTATAATTTCGCTCCAATTATTCTCTTCAAAAAAACCATTTAACAAATCACTCTTGTTCATGCTCATTTTCCGAGTCATTTTTTCGTCGAATCGTATTTGTTAATTCTTGGATTAGTTTCGTACGTTTTGGTGCGGGGATATAATCAGGAAGTTCAGTCGGTGTGATTATCATGGATGCCTTAGTATTCTCATTAATTTTTATAGATTCATCAGGTGAGATTCTGCCACGGCCTTCCTGACGCTGTTGTTGCTCCAACTTAATTACGTCTTGGCGATTTTCAGTTCGATTGGATTTACGTTCAGTGTTAGTCAAACCTTCTATAGCGTCGTCACGTTCAGCAACAGCTCTGGCAACTATATTTTCAATTGCAGTGCGTGTTCTAGAGGTAAACTGGCGACGATCAGGTAAGGTGAGTCGACTTTGATCTCGAAGACCTGCCCGAATTTCATGAACCTCATCCCATGTACAACCCTTATAGCGGTAACTTTCTCGCCGATTGGAAAGAAAACAAGGTTCTAGTTCCATGCCATCGTCAAGTCGAATCCAAACAATATCTACCAAACGTTCATCCACAAAGACTTCAACCCGTCGTTCATTGTGATTGAGTTTTTTGTATCGATAAACACGTAAATTTTTCTTCTTTTGCTTTCGCCCTCTAATACTCCAACTTCGACTTTCTACCTTTTTATTATTGAAATATATACCTCGCACACGTATTCCGAACCGATTAATTAGCCCTCTTTCAGGGGTAAGAACATCCTTTTTAGCGGTATTCAAAGATGTAGTTCGCAATAATCCACCTGTATTCTCAATACGCCACTTAATCACTGATGCTGGAGTTCTGCGAACACCAGCTCGCATCATATCAAGAGTCAAGACATCATCTGGCATCTCCCAACCACCGTTGTTATGCCATAATACGAAGTGAATGATAATTTGAGTTTCTTCATAAGGGGTTAATGCCGCATCTAATACGTAGTCTTTATCAAATCTGAGCTTTTTAAAGTCAGTCTTTAAACCTGGTATCTCGATTTCGCCAGACATCACAAAAATTAAAAAGATACGAAAACGAATCTCAATCTTTCCCTTTAGATCCGGTCTATAGGCTAAGGTATAAGTTATTTCTACCTTTGTAACTTTGGCAAAGTTAGCCCCGTTGTAACTTTTGGCTGGTCCATTATCAGTCAGAATTTTTTTTGCCAAGATATTAGATAACCAGTCTTCATCATGGATCTCGATACCATAACGGGCACAATATTCAACCTTATCTTCGGCCATTGTTACAAGCGCATAGCCAATCGTGCGCCAACTTTCGTTCTCTGAAGTCGGATCCATAGCAAAGATATACCCACTCTCAGTATCAATAATACAATTGGCGGTACTTGACCCGACAATCAATGAGCGATCGAGAGGATGGCAACGCTGGAATGGTAATCGCACAGCGTCTAATTGGCAGTGTCCCGGCTTACTAGCTATCATATAAGAGTCACCGTCAATCGGGCGAGCAGATGTCCAAAATCGGTTACCTCGCCTCGCCTGTTCTACTTCCTCTGGATCCATTTCTTTATCCCACCAATACTTTGCCTGATTATCGGTAGGAAACCCTTTATCTTCATCATCTTTGATGGAATCAGTGTTTTCAGTTCGAGAGTTAGGAACACCTTGGGCATTATAGCCAAGATTAAATTCTTCCTGCACCATGAGCTCATAAGCTGCTATAAACGTAACACCACGCTCCATGTAATACTTTTTTAGACCACGGATCATCTTCTTTTTGATACGTGGGGTAATATTAATTCCATCTGAAGAACTTGTTTCACTAAGTCTCGATGTTGTTCTAGGTCTGCCGCGTTTTCTACCTGAGACAATTCGTTTATCTTCCCCTTTATTTCCAATGTTATGTGTATCAGGAATAAGAGCTCCATCTGTAAGCCCACGCTGGAACCACCGACGAATCCAAAAATAGTATTTATCAATGTTGTTATCATCACCTTTCTCAAACGCCTGTAAGATTAGTACTCGTCGTTTCTTCCTAAAAAAAACAGCCCTGCCATCATCAGCTTCGAGTATGGTTTTGAGTAAAGCTAAATTTTCCGTACGCCTTGATTTCTGAAAGTTAGTCAGATCATAGTCTGACCTAGAAGTTAAAGCTGCATATGGGTCTTGAATATAGTCCCAAGCTGCATTGTCAATCTGTTGTTGTATAAATTTTTTGGGTTTAGTAAATTCTCGAGCTAATCTATCCCAGATATCAATTAACAAGCACATAGCTTGCTTTTCTTTAGTATCGTAATAAACATGTAGAATTCTATATATAGTCTTGGGTTCTACATCCGAATTCATATCCACAATACAAGTATTTTCAATGAGAAAGGTCATACTTATCACCTTAATATAGATAACGGTTTCACGGTATGCACTATGATTCGATTAGTGGTACTAAAGTCTAAGAACCAATCTATTTGCCAATAACCAGTCGCAATCAAATAACGGGCAACTGTCAGTGATGTCCCATTCTCGTAACCAAGTCTCTTATCCACAGCCAAACAATATTTATTGAGTGGCTTATGGGTCGTAACAATATCATTCGAAAGTTCGGTTGCAATAAATTTAATATCTTCATAGTCAATTGGTTTCTCAGAAATCGCAATATCATCCCATAAATCTATTGCATTCGTCATAAATATAGAGTCTATCTCCACTTCTGTAACAATGCCCCAGTCAACCCCGCGACGTTCCCAATAAACCCGTTCAATTTCTAGTTTCTTGAGACTTCGTTGAGTCAAGTCACGAGTCTCTTTGACTGTGCGGGCAAGGTCAATCTCATCACCATCACGAAGAACTGTGATAATAAAGTCCGTTGTCAACACAATATTATCTTTCCCATTTTGTGGAGGATGCTTGAAACCAAGTTTCTCAGCTATAGCTACTGTTTCAGACAAGGGTAATAATGGGTATTGTTCGCGAATGTCAGTAATTGTTGTTGATTGCTGTATGTACTGGGAAATTTCTAGACACTTAAAGTAGGCAATTTCATTTGAACTAAAAAGTTGATAGAGACGTGGTATGATTGCCCCTGTTGGTATACTGGTTTTTCCTCTAGATGGGAAATCAAAGATTGTAAGCCATGGTTTATAATCTAAACCACGACCCTGACCGCGTCCCTCTTCAATCCATTTTGCAGTCTTTGCTGGTGTGATTTTATATTTACGCTTTGCCATCCATATCACCATGCTTTAATTGATTAATTGCTTGTAGTGTCAGGCTCCTCATAATCTCACTGGCAGAAACACCAGCCTGATTTGCCATGTCTGTGATTATTATTTTTTGTTGAATTGTGAGTCGGACATTTACAGATGTGTTGTAATACTGTTTAGGAGTTGGTAGCTTCAATTTGGTATTTTTCATATACTTCTCCATATATGTCTACATTCTCGTTTACAATATCAAAATACTTCTTGTAAAGTTGGCAGGATTCTGCCAGATATTCAAATTTGTTCACAACAAATGAATGAAATAGTAAACATTTGAGAAAAAGTAAAAGAATAAGAATCATGAGAATTAGTGATTTACAAAACCAATTAAAAAAGGCGTGGGCATATATTGAGACGCTAGACGAGAAACAAATTCCTAGCCTGATTAATACCGTGAATAACCCCAAGAAAGAGATATCAAGAGAAGAAAAAATTTTCCTCCTCTGTCTATTATCAATAAATTATCCTCAGATGAAGCAGACAGGTGATAAATTGTGGAGTGGATTATTTCGGTTGTGTTATGAAATTTATTATGCGAATGTTGTTAGCGCTTTAAAAATCGCTTATATGATAGAACATGACTATGAATATTGCAAAACCACTTTTATGTCGATTAGTATAGTAAATTGGGTTAATTTCTTAGAGAGATATCCGCTTAGTTGGTTAGAAAAAGAGTATGAAGATATTGAGATATTATTATCGCCGCAAGCTCGTACTATCCGTGATGGGCATCTATTTTGGCGTGATGCGTTACGAAAAGTGCTAATTGATAATTTTCAGCTTCATTTCAGAGACTATAAATCTAAATTCTGGGTTACTCATGAGCATATTTTAACTACTCAGTTTTATGAGATTGAAGAAATCGTTTATCCTATACAGACAAAAATACCTATCATTACAAAAGTTAACATTTTCAGTCCTATATCAGATTATATGCAATCTAATTCTGAATGGATACTACTAACGTGGACAGATGCAAGTAGTAAAACTTCCGACCTATTTATCGCATTATATAATCTAACAAGTGGTCGTATTTTACATTTATGGAAAAGTACAGACCAGCTTTACAGCCTAGATTATATCTGTGAGCAATTCGAGCTTGATCAAACGAAATTTGCTCACGATAAAATCAATATTTTCTATCCTACACAAATCATTTCAAACATATACACACTAGATGAAATATTTTTAAATTATGGTTTCATTTCACTGTCTGTGAAAATACTAGAATTACTAGAACTTTGTGGACCAACATGCATGGATATTTTGAACGATGAATATATAAACAGTTTGATTTACGAAGGAAAATTTAAATTCGTGTCACGAAAACTTATTCCTAAAATATCCAGTGTATTAGTGTTTTTTGTGCTTATTGGAGGTGAGACAAAATTAGCCTATCTAAGTATCTCCAACGCTAGCAAATAAAAATTCATAAATCCCGATTCTTATAAGACAATTTCGTTCGGGGAAGTGCTTTTCGTTTCTTCATCCAAGGATGGATCTGCTCATGATGGTGCTTACAAAGTGTAATAAGGTTGTCTAAATCGTGTGTGCCGCCGTTGATGCGCATTTTAATGTGGTGAACATGGAGATATGATAAGCGAGATTCGCCGCATAGTGTGTTGCATAAATCCAATTGATGCGCTTGGCAGTTGAAGTTATCACGCACAAGGGCTTGTAGTCGTGCTTTCTTCCATACTTCTGTATTGAGTTTGAGGTAGTTTTTTGATGCCATATTCATATACTAATAATATTATACTATCCGTGCCATACCTTGCCTTACCGCACCATATCGGATCGTGCCGTAGCGTGGCGGAACGTGTCGAGAACGTGCCACACCAAATCGGGATAGTTGAAATACAATCTAATCTTCTTTGGATTGTACTTCAAATTGGATTATATCAAATCTACCATAGCGTGGTCGATAGTCACCTATGCCAACAGCGCAACCAGCCTCACTCAAAATTTCCTGAACAATAACTGGGCGTACTTGGTCATCTATCACTTCAATTGTGAAATTCAGTTGCCAACCCTCGGCAATTTCCAGACGTGAGCGCGCAACTGCCGCACTTCTAACTTTCACACGCTGGATGTTGACCTTCAAATACTCTGTTGGATTACCTTCCAAACTAGCATCAGGAACTGTAACAGGTTTACCATCCCGTAGATGAATGATCTCATCAGGTTTAACATAGCAATAGGCACGAATGACCGATTTCCATGTTTTGTTGCCACTTCCCTTAATTTTGAATGCTTTCGCAGCTTCAACAAGCGCACCTTCGAGATGCGTGGCAGGTTGAAACAGATATCCCTCAGATGAAGCATACATCCCCTTGAGCCATTCCGCTGAATAATCTATAACACCTGTTTTCTTTTTTGCACCCTGCATTAGATTATTGAGTGCATCAGGAGTAAAACGATTTTGCAGAAGCGGGGCAGTCCCTTTTATTCTAACTTGTATTTCATACAAAAGATCCTCCGTTCTATGAGTATTTATGTGAACATGTGGGCGCTTTACATGTCATCCATGGCTGAAAATGCAAAACACCCCGAACATGTCCGGGGCGGGGAAGTCACAAGGCGATGTACATCGTGTATACTGATGCACAGCTTGGCTACCGCTAGACCCGGTAGTTAAGTTAAGCTCGTCAGTGTGGTAACGACACACTGGCGGGCTGACTACACCATCATCATATCACGATTCTCAAAACGATGACAAGCAACAGTATCATAACCTGTCACAACAAGTTATAATGGGTTACAATTCGTAAAGAAGCTTGTGAACGTAGAAGTGAAACTATAAAGAGGTCGGTGAGGCAGAATTTAATGTTAAGCATAGCAATTATAGCTTTCATCCTGAGTGCGAACTGTTAAGCATTTTGACGCGCGAAAAGTAAAATACCTAAAGTCAATCTAATTCTATAGTGACTCATGTTAGACAATGGGTCAAATAATCAATAAAACTCCTACAAACTCCATTATCATGTGTTTGAAATGTATTTTCAGCCACAATGAGTAAGGTTTATAACCAATATGGCTGGTCACCCTCTGATTTTTGTGGTTTTACACCTTTCAGAGCTAAATATCCAATTCGATCACTGAAATAAATTGTCACCGGAAGTCGTGGTTGTAGCACCGATCCATAGTGAAGCAATGTTAGTGAAAGGACAGAGTGTAATGCTTGCTCAATTGGAATCTTGCCATCAGTCTTTACATATAGTGGTCTCGGTGTCGATTTCTTATGCGGAGGCAACGACGAAACAAGAAACGCTTCTCGGTCATTGATAATAACGCCATCTCCTTTCTTCGGACGCTGAATCGTAGCTCCATTAAGATAAAGACGAGGTACTCCTGACTTGATGACTTCCACAAGGATAAATTCTGAACCAATCTCTTCACCCCAATCATACAAATCTTTCATTTCATTACCCCGAAACGGACCATCTCGATGAACAAGCACCCGTTTTCCTGCAAAAAGGTTGGATGGAAATAACTTACGGAGAGTGGCACGAGGAAGTGTCTCACCTTCGATAGGTCCTTCGCTCAAAATGTAGCGAATAAAATCACCATCAGAAGTGTAAATGCGTGTAACGGCTGGCAAGCTCATACTGCCCGAACGTCGTTGTGTTGCCAGCCGTGCAACATCAATACCCGCAACAATATCCGCATAAGGAAGCGAGTTTTCCAGCACATAAGGCACATTGCCTGTCTTGGCAATTATTCCAAGAATGATATTAGAAAGCGCGTACTGCTTATCCAGTGTTCGTTCATAAATGAATTGACTTTGAATGTTGTTTCCTACCATGTAGCCCTTCAATATGTGGTAGAAATCACCATCTTCATCATCACCTTCGTTCGGTGTTCCTGGAACAAAAACCATAATCATGTGTGGGGTCTGCTGTTGGAGACGATCTACTGCCTGTTCAATTTCATATTGAGAACCTTCGTCTGGACGTTCAGCAGTCGTAAAATCGATATCGAACTGAATTTGGCGTATTTCTTGGCGAATAGCAATTAGATAGTCACGCACCCTTTCATCCTCGCCCATAAAGTTAAGCACACCAACCTTGATTGCACCATCCTCTTCAAAATTTGGGGATCGACGATACACAGGATGCCGCTTTAGCTCACGTAAGATTGTACGGGCATCTCCCTGACAAGAGTAGCCATCTCCAAGTTTCACTGTCGACTGAAAACCTATGTCGCTTGCAGATGTAAACCTATCTGGCATATCCATATCTGATAGAGGATTTGGGTAAATATAGCCTGCATTAGCAAGAACGTCTCCAATCTCTTGAACGACAGCAAGTCGATGATCGGATTCAATCTGGAGCGAACGTAGTGCCTGCTGTCCATCAATTTGAAGCCTTTTGTAGTCCTTGGTACGAACCACAATTTCAAGTACCGAAGTAATGTAATCGTAGTCATTGTTGCCCGATGCAATTTTAACAACTAAATCTTCATCGGAGGCATTATTGATAGCTTCTATCATCTTTTTACGTTTTGTTAGCTGGAGAAGTCGAGCACGATGATCTCGCAGTTTGCCAATCACGCGCACAATCTCCCCTCTCATAGTTGATGTCTTGTCACGGACAAATAAACCTAGCACTCTTTCATGCATGTCCGACGATAACTCACGTGCATGTTTTGCGAAGTTGACAGTTGATGCGATTGTTGAGGAGACAGATATAGAAATCACAGGTACCCCATTCAAATCCCAGCCACGCACATAATGCTCACGCTCGATGCGTGCGCGCGAGATGTTGCGATTGTACTTTTGCAACAGATTCTTGATATCCCAATGTCGTAACGAAACCAATCCAGATGCGACAAAATCTGCAATCGTAAGTGTATTAGGCTTCCAGTCGGGATCAACGACAATGGAGATAACATTCCCAAAATCTCCACCACTTCCATTCCAGAATGCCTTCAACGCATCCTGCATGTCATCATCTGTCACAGACTGATCTGTAACCAAACGACCTTCTCCCCAAATCCATGTACCTCCCATTCTATTTCGCAGACGATACGCCATTTTCCAGCCTATGGACTGGTTATCTTCACTGTCAATCTTCGGTAGCCATGCATTCAGTTCAGGAAGAGTTTCCTGCTTCACAGCATAAATTTCTGCAACTATAGTTTCTTGACTCTGAGTAGTAATCATATATGACTCCTTATTTGAATTATGATGGAAATAGGCAACACAAATCATGGCAAGAGAGAAAACAACTCTTGATTAGTTTGAACCTTATTAATCATTTCGAGATGGGAAATTGCTGAAAGCGTACTACAACATCACTTAATTCTTTCCACAACCTGAACATGCCCTGTTTAAAAAAACTTACCGAGCACTTTTGTCACGTTTATCTTTTTGATTAATTTCGGAGAGTCTCGTCATGTAGTCTTTCAAACTAACAGGTCGGACCTCTATCTCAGATTCCGAACGTATCTTCTTGATTTCAATCAAACGACTTATAACAATTGATCGAAGCTCAGCGTCTAGTTTCTTGCCAAGAGTTTTACTTAGTTCATGTGCACGATATATAGGATGTGGAACAATTTTCACTATAGATTTACTGCTCAAGAAATTATGATCTCGATCAATCTCCCAACCTGTAAAATCTAAGGCATCTACCAACTTTTCCACAGTTGAGAGGACATGTCTCTTCGCATTTGCTAAGCTACTGTTATTCAATAAATGGAGGTCTTGTCTTAAAGAAGTTAAGAACTCATATCGAGGCAAGCTCGGTGCAGGATCCCCTCCAGTATGACCGACATAAAACATAACAAAATCCGCCCTTTCACACATAAAGATAAAATCGTCATCTGCTAGATCCACTGTTGTATGGTAAGAGGGCGAATAACCGTATCTAGCTTCTTCATTTACATCTCTAGCACGACGTTTCTCAAAGAATTCGAGCCATGATTCATCCCTTAGATCAACACGATAAAATTCGGTGAGCGAAGGAAATTGACGCATTAAAGCACACGTAACGTAGTATTTACCACTATCTTTTGGACGGTTATCAAGAGATGATAACAATGAAGTCATAGCCACATTATCAGATATACCTGCAGCACGAGATAGATTCCAATTTGGTTCTATTGCGGCACCAAGATTTTTGCGTGAACCAATTGCTATATACCAATTAAGTAAAACACTAAATATACGCATTTGAGTTGACTTAACGGAACCAGCAAAAATAGGGGATCTCGATCCTCCAGCTATTATTCGATCTAGAATCCGCCTTTCTAGCCGAATGCCCTCTCGAACCATCTCACCATATGCATCAAGCCGTTTGTAATGTCCAAACTCGCGCTCTTGTGGAGTTATGGTTCCATCACGAATATGTACTTGTGGTTTCGGGATACTTTCATATTTATTTTGTCGATTTTGTGCTTCGCCTGTGAATACTTTCTCATCAACCCGGAATTGCACTACGTCCGTTGCAGCTCTTGCCATATGTTCGTATTCGGATTCCCCAAGTTCAGCATACATAAAAGGGGCAAGTACCATACCACGGTGATTTGGATCGTCAATCGTATCGCGTTCAAATGGTATTGTATACACCATGTAATCAATCCCTGAGTGAGACCGATTCGCAGGTGGCAGATCGATGTAAGCAACACTATTGTTAAACGTAATGACATCCGATATGTCTTCATAATACCCCTTAGCACTTTGCAATGCTAAGGTACCAGCATGCATACTTCCATCGCTACCAGATACAACAAGATATTGTCTGGACTCACTACGCCGATGCGAATTGATGTCAATTTCGTATATGAAACTAGATCCAAATACACGTCTATCAAGGGCAGCACGAAGCATTCCAGCATCATATTCAATGTCATGTTCGTTCAATGTCATGTTGTGCTGCAGGGGAATATCTATCGCTTCACGTGGCAAGCTTAATCCACGATATGCAATACGATCCAAATCACTATAAGATGATTGAAATCTTTTCAGCCCTTGTGGTTCGTCGCCAGATGTTGTTTGTTCGATACCCTGTTGCCGAATAATTTCTACATCAGCTTGAACTAAATCGATCATATGAATGATCATATCGAAAAAGAGATTCACGGGATCTTCTTTAAGGAGCGCCTCAGCGGCTACTTTGATTACAGATTCTTGGTGTTCTTGGAAGTAATCCCGAGCATCAATAACTCGAGCCAGCGCATCTGTCGTAGAGTATGTCTCCAATTGTTCGTAAAGATCATCCAGTGTTACCGCGTTCTCGACGTTGAGATTTGCAGCTAAGGTATAAAGCCGTCCTCGTTCATCATCCTCACTCGAGATTTCTATTTGTCCCGTCGTTTCTAGCCTATTCAAGACTTTGTAGTACATGGTACGACTAACTTCTTCATTCAATTCATGCGTCACATGCTCATATATTTCTCGTACAGACGCACCACCCTCGTCATTTGCTTGACGTTCACGAAGATACTGTATAATTTTACGCTCTCTGCGAGTTGGAGCATCTATCTGATACATTTAATCAACCTTGTTGCCTTTAATATCATATTTATTTTTCCAGCCTGATTGATGTAGATCATCCCATATATCAGGTGTAGCTCCACCATGTGTAGTGTTACGTGTACGAATGTCTACAATAGTCGCATGACGAATTGTTTCATATGCACCCGTAAGGATACAAACACCTTGTGGAAGCTTTGGTAATTGTCTAATCAAATCTTGTGAAGCATCAGAGAATACGCCCCGCAATGAATCAAGCTGGTCAGGTTCTATCGAGTGTAGAAAACGTGTTAGTAGACGTTTTAAGATTGATCTATCAACGTCCTGTGGTGACTGTGTAGTTAAAATCAATCCAATCTTATAGTGGCGACCAATACGCGCAATTTCGCGTAGCACCTGTGTCGTTATAGATTGTTCATTATTCGGCGCTACTAAATGAAACTCATCAATACTCAAAGCAACAAATCTATTCTTCTTATTTGCCGCCAAACGTTGCAAATCACGTGCAATCGAAGCAACTATAAGTTGAAGATCTGATACAAGTAATCCCCTGCAATCAATATTGATAATCGCGCCGGGAATAATATACTTTTCCCATTCAAAGGGATTACCAATGTATGGAATTCTATCCAAACTACTGGCACGCTGACGAGCAGGGCGCTTTGTCCCTGCTTTATCCATATCTAGCTGAGGTGCGACTTCTTCGATTTTTTCTAATAAATCCTCTACCGTGAAGTGTAAACCTCTTGTGGATGTTTTTTCCTTCAGAAGTGCTTCATGTGCATATCGAATTAGTGTTTCATAGTTAGTACCAGATCTCATCCCAGGAATAGCATTAATAACATCATCTGGGGTCAACGAGCTTAAGGGGAGTGTAAAACCATTTTTCCCGGGAATCAGATTTGTGCCACCAAGTTCTTCAGTTGCATCAATCATTTCACCGTTAACATCGATATTAATCTGCGGGACACCCAGCATATACAACTCCTCAGCTAAAACGCCGCGAGTATAGCTTTTGCCTGAACCGATACCGCCACCAATGAATATATGGCGTTGGATGACGTCTTTGTTAAGTGTGATTTTGATTGTTCTATCGCCACGTGCATTTCCAATATGCATTCCTCGATCAGGATCAGGTTCGAGTCCAAGAGCAGTAAGAACTAAGTCACCCGGTGCATACATCACTGGTGAACCTGCCCTTGGTAAGGTCTGTGCTTCACGAATAAATACTTCCCCATTGCTGAGAAAAACAGCTTCTTCTAGTGGTTCTATCTCCGCCACACGGTAGATTACTGTAGAAGATCCCTCTCCTGCATACTTTGTTTCAATTGGAAGTACATCTCGCAATACAGAACTTGAAGCATCTTCATGAGGATTAATTTCCCACACATTCGAAACACGCTCGAGAATCCAGCATTCGTTACCTTCGTTAGTTTTTGTGAGAACAATCACCATAGTTCCAGGGGAAGGGGAAGGTACGTCTGATGCAATTCGAAAGTGTTGAATATGATAATTTGGAGATTTATCTCTTTCAAAAGCAACCAGTGTACCGATGCGCTGTGGAGTTTGTTCTACAACCTCTGGAGTTTTAGTACGTTGATTTTTGCCTGGAAGATATTGCATTACATTAACCTTTAACCCTATAACTGGTTACAGGTTAATATAGAACGTATGTGTTTGTCAAGTCTGTAAAGGAATCGACTGTTAACTCAAAAACCTTGGCTAAGATCAGAGTAAATTTGCTTTGCAATTTCGCGAGCCAGCGGTGGAGGAACAGCGTTACCTACAAGTTCCATTTGCTGGCTCTGGCTACCCTCAAAAACAAAACTATCTTGAAATCCTTGTAATCTTGCAGCTTCGCGAACAGTTAATGATCTGTCATCATCAGGATGAGTAAATCTTCCGCTTCCAGGATTACAAAAACTAGTAGTGATAGTTCGAGATAAACCTTCCCAATGCAAGCGGCCATAAGCCTGTGAATAGTAGCTCTTGGGCCAATACTTTTTATCAATGTCTTCTAAATCACCTCCCGCTGGAATCTTACAGATTCTTTCAATCATTGGCTTCATATGACGACGGGCTTTATGATTGTAAAGTTTCACCGATCCTTGTCGAGCATAATCTTGAAAATCGCTTTCACTTTCTTTAATATAATTGACTTGATTCTTCCCATTTGCCAACGGATACAAATCGGAAATTGCTTGTCGCACTGTAACAAAAGGTTTCAACTCACTTGTGTTACTCATTTTGCCATGTAGTTCAGGTAGTGCCCCTACTACAGGATCTGCGCCTAACAGGGCTTGCAGAATTTCTTGGTTATCTGGAGATTCACACTTCCGAGTTTGATAATTGAAGATCAAATCCCCCACAAATCCATGAGTTGGCGCAGGGAAAATAGGTTCAACTCCAAATCTTTTATGATATGCAATAATAAAAATTCGATGACGAGTCTGAGGAACACCATATTGAGCAGAGTTCAGCACTGCATATCGCACTTCGTAATTGCACTTCAACTCATTTAGCAGTCTCTGAAAAAGCTTGTGAAAAATTAGCTGAGGTACGTTTTCCATCAACAAGAAATCTGGTTCAAATGCTCGAACAAACTTCAAATATTCGATGACATACTTATTACGTTCATCATTTGGATTTCTAGCGCCAGCGGAACTAAATCCTTGGCAAGGTGGCCCCCCTAGTAGACCGGATATTTCGCGCCCATCTGCAATGCGCAAAATCATGTCAGTTTCTAGCTCAGTAACATCAGCTTGTAGATACTCTATATCTGGAAAGTTTGTTTCAAATGTTATTTTAGCTGCTGCTTCAATATCACTTAAGGCAATCAAATCAAAAAGATTTGTCTGCATGAATCCTTGAGCAAGTCCACCTGCACCTGCGAATAATTCTACTATACCCAAATTCATATGTTGGCGATTAGGAAATGCCGTCTCGTTTTTGTGCTGGGTGCTTTCTACCATTTCAATCATGCGGAACCAATCTTCTTTTGGTCAAGTATTCCTGAGAATATACTTTTATGTGTGATATACTGTTTGTAGTATACTATGAACAATACATTTGGTGCAACATACAGGCAACCAACAATGACAGTTAAATTAAAGCTACGCGAACTAGCTGAACAAAGAAATCTAAATCTTAGCCAAGTACAACGCGAAACTGGACTTACAATGGGGCTTGTGCGCAGATATTGGTATAACGATACATCATCCGTACAATTAGATGCAATCTGCAAATTAGCATTATTATTGGATGTAATGCCAGGAGAATTATTCGAATTCGAATCAGCAACACATTCGACATAATAAAGCAAGCAACACCTCAAAGGGAAAATAATGGCGATACATCACAAAACGCAGAAACAAAGATGTCAAGCAAAGCATCCGACTAAGATAAGCCATGGGATAGAAGTTGCAAATTTCCAAAATTGTATCATTTACAATCCATATGATGTCACCGACTTTTTAAAGGGAGCCAGTCGAGTACTTAAAAACCATCTTGGTTCAGTTGATTTTATAGCTAACAAGTCTGACGCGGAATCCAACATTGCAAATACAGCAGAGTTTATTGTTTGGTATCTACTACATGATGTTTTGCAATGCTTCAAGAAGCAAAATTCGACCAATGGTCAAAATTATATGTGGGTCAACAAAGGTTCACCGAACTTTATAGATATAAGGTTTGTCTACAAAAGAAATGATGGAAAATGGTATTTTTCTGTAGTGGAAATAAAGTGGTCTGAAAAGTGCAACTACGGTCAAGTTACATCAGGATTATATGAGGACATACGAAAACTATATTACTCTCAGTATTCAGGAGATAGATTGACATCACATATTAGTGGATTTAAGCAAGCTTTATCACATACATACTGGGAAAAGCCAGAGATAATTGATGAGATATTCAGAGATATTGAAGCGGGAACTGATGCATCAGGAGTAAAGAATATTGAATTTTGGGGTGTTTTTGTAAGTGATTGGCTCGTGAATCCTCATCAAGATGCAGATGCATCTTTTGGTACTTTCATTAGCAAAGCAACACGAGATGGGTGGAAACTAGACTTACTCAAAGGCTTGATGCTTAATATTGAAGATGGGAAAAACCATTTAATCAATTTATCGATGGGTCGTAGCAAATGAAAGAAGAAATCACTAATTTGCTGAGTAAAATCGACTTGACACAGCTTCGAGCTGTTGATCATGCACTAGCAGCTTCACTCCGTAATTCTGAACTTTCAGGTGAATTATGGTTAGCTGGAGAAAATATTGCTCTCAATACACTTGTCCTAATCGAGGATAAAATCTACAAGTTCGATGCAGATGATGTTGACGGGATAATTGAGGAACCCATCAACCTATGCGGATATATTCTGTGGAGTGCGGCTCAGCGTAAACAACAGAACGGTATTAAAAATAGTGATCTTACTTTAGTTGATGATGCATGTTATCTCGCCATCAAAGCAATAATAGCATTTCTTTACTGTGCCAATATCGCCAATGCAAATTCGATAAATAAGAATATTCGTGAATGGTCTGTTTCAAACAAGTCGTACGAGTTATTCATGGATATAGTTGAGAGCATTTGCTCTTTAAAGGTAAAAGAGCATTCATACTCCTCGTCTGTTCAACTAATTACCTACTATAAGAATGCAATGGATTCTGATACAAGTGATTATTTGAATTTGGTTGAGTTAATGCAAGAAGATCTCCGCGAAATTTCAGATGGTGTAAGCTCAAATAGTGTGTCTTCCTTATGCTATAGCTTTCAGACTATAACTAGATGGTTAACAGAGTTACTTGCTTCAAGAGTAATAAGAAAATATTTACCAGATAATCGATCATCAATTCGATATATAACTTCCATTAAAAAACATGGACCGTTCTATTTATTTCCATCTCAGAGAATTGCTTTCAACAAACTACACAGCTCCTCACTCGACACAAATCTATTGATTACATATCCGACAAGTACTGGGAAAACATTTCTGGGTGAGGTTTTTGGTTTACAACCCATTCTTGAGGACATTGAGGGAATAACAGTACTTCTTGTACCCCTCAGAGCACTAGTCACACAGAATCGATTAAATGAAAAGTTGCGCAATAGATTAGAAGGAACTGGAGTAAAGTTCATTTCTGCGATGGGTGGTTACATGAACGAAATAGAAGATTTAGAAGAGATAACTTCTCCTATTTTTATAGTGGCAACCCTAGAAGCATTTGACTACATTTGGCGCACAAAATCACATGTAAGAAAAAATACTAAATCCGTAATTATCGATGAATTCCAACTGATCGAACAAACAGGGAGAGGGATTCTCTTAGAGTGTATGTGTGCAAACTTTATGGATTACAAACTACATGGCTCTTTGAAGAGAATAGTTTTATTGTCAGCAGTTGTTGATCAAACAAAACATTTACAAGAGTGGCTTGATATTAGTGAAGACAATGTATTGCATACTTTTTGGAAAGCAACAAAAACCCGCTTCGAAATTCAAACCAATGATTATGTTGCAGAATATATTATTGATGATAACAGTACAACAAAAAAGCATGTGTTAGACCGTTGGGATTCCTCAAGCGGTGTCCAGCAACAAGCCTCCAAGAAGAATAGGAAGAAACGCAACCAAAATACGGAGAAAATTCATCATGCAACCGCTCACTTAGCTATAAACACTTTTAGGAAATTAAATGGAACCACTTTAGTAGTTTGTAATAGTCGAACAACAACACGTTTAATAGCAATGCATGCAATTCTCATACTACGAGGTAAAAATGAGTCTGAGCTACAAATTACACGGGTAGTTCAAGAATTATTGGATTTGATTGATGTAAAATATCCAGAATTCAGTTTCCTCAAAACGTCAATTCGATATGGTATATGCTTTCACAATTCTGAGCTACCGTATCAAGTCAGAGAAAAACTCGAAGATATAATCGACACGGGATATTTCAAAGTGGTTGCGTCAACTACAACACTTGCTGAAGGTGTTAATCTGCCGTTTCGAGCTGTGATTTTAGAAAACTGGACTTGGTCAGATGCTGATAAAGGTAAGCCATTCAAGCCCCTACTTGTCAGAAATATTATTGGGAGGGCTGGAAGAGCGGGATACCATGTAGAGGGTGACGCAATATTTGCTGATAATATCAGGGCACGCCGCATCAGCAATCCACTTGAAGTGCTTCAAAGTGCCTTACAAAGTAAAGATGTTGAGTTAGTTTCAAGTCTCATTTCTGTTGATTTAGACATATATGGGCAGTATTTACTCGAACCTAATAATAATTATGATAAATGGAGATTAGCAGAATCTATAAAAACAAGAGCTACAACTCAGTCATGCTTAGCAAGTTATATCAGCCAAAAGAACCTAGAAAATCCTGTTGATGATTTTATTTCTAGGCTTTACGTTTTTGACCTTGATCGAAACAAGAGTCAAATACTTGAAAACCAACTTGCCAACTATCTT
The DNA here is from genome assembly GCA_002428985.1 of Anaerolineales bacterium UBA6055. Lineage (GTDB taxonomy): Bacteria > Chloroflexota > Anaerolineae > Aggregatilineales > Phototrophicaceae > UBA6055. The sequence goes on from DIYL01000053.1 coordinate 365,110, forward strand.
GAAAAACAATTAGATGAATCTACAAAAAACAAGCTTCTGACCAGAAATTCACCTGTACGTCTCACAACATTAGGAGAATTAGCAAATGAAACTGGTTTGGCTCTTGAGAGTTGCGGTCTAATTCTTGACTTCCTACAAGATCCTAGTTTACCATCGAAACCATCGAGGAGTTCCAAACTTATAAAGCAATTCAACCTTTATTGGAGTCCTATACTAGATGCTTGTTTCCATTCTCTGAGAAATACACTAGAGTTACAATCTTCATGGCTCAAGGATGGAGAAAAATACGGAAGTATAATTAAGAATGACACATTATTTTTGTTTATGACTGCATGGTGTTCTGGTTGGTCATACTCTTCGATAATTTGGTTGCTTAAATACAGAAAGGGAAATCAAAGTGCTAAATGGAAATGGCCCATTGATGACCTAACTTCTGATATAAATCTCATCAGTGATCTACTTAGCGTACAACAATTTTGTGCATCATGGTTCTCTTATCAATGGCACTGGATACTGAGTGGAGCAACACGACTAGCTAGCTCAGAAAATAGCACAATAATTGAGGACTTACAAAACCTAGCCTCAAAACTCAGATATGGCGTCAGTTCAGAGTTAGCAGTATCTATAATTGTTGAAGAGGATTTTCCTGGAAACCGTACACATGCCCAGATTATATCGCAATTAATATTGCAAGCAAGAGGTATAGAAACAACTACTATAAATGAGCTATTCGAATTAGAGAATTTACCAACTAGGGAAGATCTATTAACAATTTCTCTGGATCAAGATGGTTACTCACGCATAGATCCTCAAACAGCACAGATCATAGCTGACTGGTTTAGACAAAGAAATATTCCATTTTAACTATCCCAACTTATGTAAAAGATGCTTAATTCCCTTCCAGTATTCAACAAGACGAATGCAAAAGAAAATCCTCCAAAATATGGGATTTCCTTTTCTCTGGATACTATTTTAAGTTCGAATTTCAATTTGTCGGAGACTATTTTACTTGTAGTAAAGTCACATGCATTAAACTTATGATGTATGCCCTGCCAATCTGATAGTATGCCATCTAATAACGAATAGAACCGCTTAGTGTGATTCTGCTTCAATCATTGGCATAGTTCATGAGTATTGACATAGTCTATGTATCGTTTCGGAACTTGTATCAACATAAGATTCAGTGTGATTGTACATACTTCGATACAGCTTCCCCAAACACTTTCAACTCCCTTATCACAATATGGAAATCGGTCAACTCAAAATGAGAGAAATTTGGAAGTAATTCTTGAATTCGTTCGCAAAACACTCGACGCATTGGGCACATATACCAATTATCAACTAGCTCTTTGATATGCTTATTATCTAATTTATCAAGAGTCCATACTAGAAGATAACCACGTACCCATTCTTGTGTAGAATCCCGAATAATCTTGAGCCAATATTGTTTGCCAAGATAACGAAGCGTTTCACCGCTAATATGTGAAAGAGAAACAATTTAAACTCGCGTTGCCAGCGCAATATGCAACTGCCACGTATCATACACTGTTGGACATAAGCAGATCAACATCATCAGTGTAACTCAATAATTGGTACAATTCAGTTTGGTCAGGAGGTGAGATCGTCCAAGTTTACTATTGTATTGAGATGTTCACGACCTGATGTAAACACGCTGTGTAAATAGAGGCACAAGCTCAATGCTTGATAAGTTCAAGTTATACATGGTAGACTTTGCAAGAGTGTGATATTAACACACATATAGTTTTAGATGGCTTGCCGCCGTATACATCTCGACCAAGATCAGAAACGACGGCGAGCCTACCAAACATTGGTTGCCCAACGTGGCTTTTGTATTCTAACAAAAGAATCTATCTCTTTAACAGATGTACCACTTGGGTTTTGTTGATTTCTTTATCCAAAATTGGAGTTTTTATGGTACGTGAACTACTAAAAAAGCGCTCACAAGGTGGTTGTCTATTCAAAAAGATGGTTCGATTAGTCTTTCCAAGTCTATTATGAAAAAACTCGGGTATAGTGATGGGGACAGGATTGTGATTGCGATCACAGAAACAAGTCCCCTTTGCATCGGTCTCAGACTTGCCACAACAAACGAGGTTGATCGTGGCTATACTCTAGGTTATCTCTCCAAAGATATTCATAACAAAACAGGAGGAGGGAAAATATCTTGTAGTGAGCTATCCAATACACTTAAAGCAAGCATCAATTTACCCAGAAGTTCCATCCCATATGGACTGCCACCCAGTTGGAAATATGCTGTGCTTATCATGCCATCTGACATAACTTGGCAACAAACGAGCTTCAACATAAAGGACTTAAAGACAGCCTCAGAAGAAATCGGTATGTACCAGTTATTGAGTGAGAATCGTCAAGTCTTGTATATCGGTGAAGGTATCCTTAGACAACGATTCAAAAAGCATTTACAAAATGATGAAATGTTAGATGATGTATCTCATTTCCAATTCTTCCAGTTTAAGGTGCGTGGGGAAGATTACAAATCTCAGCCTAATTTGATAACTGAAACAATTTATAAAGAAGATGCTCTATTTTTACAAAAACAGTCGTTAGGAATACATTTTGAAAATTTCGCGACATTGCCAAAATATAACTCACGTTGGTTCTAAACTATATTGTAAAAGAGTACACATCACTTGATGAAAGGTCAGTCATGATCAATTCTAAGAAAAAAGTATATGTGATTGGTGGACCATTTCCCCAACAAGTTGACCCGGTATTGCAACTGATACCAACTGGCAAAGGAAAGCTAGCAGCAGCAATCGCTGACACATTTGAAGTTAATGGACAAATCGTGGAACGATGGGGGAATTTTGATGGAGGGGTACCGCTGACTTTTGATGAACTCGCTGAATCACTGGATACTTTAGAAACAGATGCTAATGTTGTCATATTTCTGCCCCACCTACCCAATATTCTCATTGAGCCATCTCAAACAAAAATTCGTGTGAATGCAGATGAAGAATCTAACTTAAAAGTACGTGCCTCACCAAAGCTCGTCACTCGTATCAAAAAACAACATCCACAGGTATTGTTAGTTCCCTTCAAATTAGCAGATCCTGATATGCCACGGGTTGAGATTGTTCGTTGGATGCTTGAACTGCATGCAGGTCTCGCTGTCTATTCTCGACTGGGGGATTCTTCACAGTATTACATTATCGATGCACTTGCTAACGAGATTCCCGTCTCAAAGATTGATCTACCAGATCGCCTCGTTCAAGAAGTCTCTCATTTCTTACAAGCAAAACGACGTAGGAGCATACATAAAGGGGAATATATACCACAAGTTCCCTATCTCAATGAGATCGTTGATTTTTCCAAAAAAATGCAACCAGCCTTCTCACAAATCATTGAACGTAACGTGAGCAGTGGCCGCTGGCCTGGCAACTTTTCATTTCGTTGTACACATGGCTTCTTATCTTCACGGGTTGAAGATGGATTCATAATCACCAGACGTAACGTTGATAAGACAGGATTAACGCAAGATGATTTTGTTTTTGTCAGTCTACAACTAGAAAATGATTCGCTGATTTACAGCGGTGCATCAGGCATGAAACCGAGTATTGATGCTCCTGTCCATCGTATAATCTATGAAAAAATCCCATGGGTGAACAGCATCGTCCATGGACACTTGCAGGCTCATGGAGAAGTAATTTATTCTGAGAAACTTCGACGTTGGCCCTGTGGTGCAGAAAATGAAGCACACGATATCATTGCAGTAGCCCCAAAGAAACAACAAAACTTGTGGATCGTTAATATTGAAGGACATGGATTTGTGGCACTAATTGGTACCAATACGCCAACTGAAGCATTACACTCATTAAGTCAACTGCATTTCACAAAGGGTTAAATCCAATGTCATATCAATGCTCTGATAGACATAAGCGGACATCAATTCTTAGTAACAGAATACACAAAACCTCCCCACACATTGCAGAATATCGATTTATGACTTTTTTACCAAATAATTAATCTCCATTACTGATCGTTACAACCTATATCCAATTATGGTATTTTTCGACAAAAATTTATTCGAAGTTTAAGAATCAAAACAGGAGCATTCAACGTGCTCCTGTTTGGTTATCTAATCTGATTCCATTCAATCTATTTCACTTTAACAGTCATACTCTAGCCGCATTAGCAGTCATCGCTGAGTTTCAGTAACAATCTCAATTGTTCATCTACAACTGAATCAGAAAACTCTCCATATTGGAGGGTTTTCTGCCGAACATCATCAACAAAACCTAGACTGCAATTTGTCATTCAGAATTTGTCGACGTTTTTATTTTCTGTAGCATTTAGCTAGTCGACATTTTTATTTTTCTCCCATAGGATATTCTTTTTGTCGGAGACTATTTTTACGTCCGATTTTTGTTTTATCGGACTTTATTTTATTTTGTCGGAGACTATTTTATCTCTATACACATTAGTTCAAGTTCTCAAAGATGCCAGCAGCACCCATACCACCACCGATACACATGGTGACGAGCCCATATTTATTGTCACGGCGTTTCATTTCACTGATAAGTTGTACAGTGAGCTTCGCACCTGTGCATCCAAGTGGGTGTCCCAATGCAATTGCGCCACCATTCACATTCACTTTTTCAGGGTCAAGTTCAAGTTCACGGATAACTGCAAGGGATTGGGATGCAAACGCCTCGTTCAATTCGATGAGGTCAATATCATCCAAAGTCATATCTGTGCGTTCGAGCACTTTTGGCACAGCTTTGATTGGACCTACACCCATAATTTCTGGACGTACACCCGCTACCGCAAAACCGACAAATCGCGCTAATGGCGTCAACCCAAGTTCTTCAGCTTTTTCGCGATCCATCACAATAACGCCCGCTGCACCGTCGCTTAGTGGGCTGGAGTTACCAGCAGTTACTGAGCCTTTAGGTTTAAATACAGGGCGCAAGCTAGCAAGTGCTTCAACAGTGGTCTCTCGACGGAGATGTTCTTCTTCTTTGAGGATTTTTTGCACAGTAGTTGGCATACCATCTGCGCCGATAAGTGTTTCTTCCCATTCAAATGGGACGATTTCCTCAGCAAATTTTCCCGCATCGACAGCTGCTGCTGCTTTACGATGGCTGTTATATGCGAATTCATCCATATCTTCACGGCTGACACCAAATTCAGATACAACCCGTTCTGCGGTCAAGCCCATACTCATATAGACGTTGGGATCATTTTCTGCCATGTATGGGTTCGGGCTTAGATGATGTCCTGTCATCGGGACAGATGACATAGATTCTGCACCACCCGCAATCACAACATCAGCTTGGTTGGCAATGATGCTATTTGCGGCCAATGCAATTGTCTGCAACCCACTCGAACAAAAACGGTTCACAGTTTGTCCCGGGGTATCCACAGGTAATCCCGCGCGTAATGCAATCACACGCGCAAAATTCATGCCCTGTGAACCTTCTGGCATGGCACAACCCATGATCACATCATCAATTTCATGCGGGTCAAGCTTACCATCAGTCTTTTCCATCAAGTCTTTAATGACTGTTGCCGCCATATCATCGGAGCGTGCATTTTTCGTGTTGCCACGGACAGCTTTACCAACTGCGGTACGCGATGCCGCTACAATTACTGCTTCTCTCATATCAACTACCTCTCAAACTAGTGTTACTCTTTGGACGATTTTGTAACCATTGGACTTACGAATATTTCACATAGGTGTTGTATAGGGACGCACAACGGCGTCCACAAAAGACATTGGAAAATAGATTTAACGCATTGGTTTCCCGTTCATGATGAAGTACATCAAGCGTTCGTTTTTATCAGGTTGGGCAACTTGTTCTTTGAATATAGCCCGTTCAAGATTCAAGAAGACCTGTTGAGGCACAAATGTTGGTTCAGCAATTGCACCACCTGTCAAAATCTTGGCGATTTTACGTGCAACTGAAGCGTCACCGTCCGATGCATATCCAGCTTCAAGGAAACCTGCAATCGCAATCACAAGTGCAGCATAGACATCACGCCCCGCAGCATAGACCAATTCTTCTTCCGGTGTTTCGTAATCCATCGCCAATCCAAGCGCATGACGTTTCGCTTCACCTAGCAAATAGGAGCGATTCATAACAATACGGTCAGAACTATCAAAGAAACCTAGTTCTTTTGCTTGTTTGGCACTTTCAGCCACTTTAGCAGTCGCGATATTTTCGAAGGCTTTTTGCATCGGTGCGAGCAAATCATCAGACCCACTACGTGCAACCGGAGTCACCACGCGGCGGACGAGTTCTTTACAACCGCCACCTGCTGGCACAACCCCCACACCAACTTCAACCAACCCTATGTAGGTTTCAACATGAGCGACAATCGCATCACCAGCCATCGCCATTTCGGCACCACCACCAAGCGCTTGACCCGCTGGAGCAGTCACAACTGGTTTTGGCGCATATTTGAGTTTCATTGTGAGTTGTTGCAACCGGTCAATCGTCTGGTCAACAGCATCTAGAGGATTATCAGCACCGCTATTCATCATTTCCATCAAGTTCGCACCCGCACTGAAGCGTTCGCCATCATTACCAATGACAAGACCAGCCCAATCATCGGTATGGAGGAGTTCAACAGCTTTTTCACCTGCTTCGAGGAAACCAAGTGTGATCGTGTTCGCTTTGGTCGTGAATTCCCATAGCAGAATCTTGTCACCCATATCATAGAGTGAGCCGTCGCCATTGCTCCAGACTTCTGCGCCAGACGCTTTCAAATCAGCAATTGTGATTTCGCGTTCGTCTTTGACCAGTGGTTTGTATTCGCCATCTTGTGGGCTATAGTAACCGATGACTTTGCCACCCTCATCAGTCTGATAGAATGTTGCATGACCATTCGCAACCATATCTTTAACCCACTGCGCGACGGGGTAGCCATCATTTTCAAAGCGTTCGATATTTTCTTCAACACCAATCGCATCCCAAATTTCGAAGGGTCCCATCTGGTGCGCGAATCCCCATTTTTGGGCGTTGTCGATGTTGACAATTGTATCGGTAATTTCGGGCACACGGTTGGAGGCATAAGCCAGCAAGAAACCATGGAGATGATACAGATATTGTCCCGCACGATCATCGGCATTAATCAGTAATTTGATACGTTCGCCGAGTGGTTCAACTTTGCGATATTGTCCAACACTATCAAAGCGAGGTTTTGTAGGGGGTTCATATTCAAGGGTTTCTAAATTCAACGCCCACAGTTCTTTTTTACCACCCTCACGGCGCATATGATAAAAACCCTGACCGCTTTTACGTCCAAGCCAACCTTTTTCGAGGAGTGCATCAGACAGTTCGGTATTTTTTGGATGTTTCAAAATTTCACGCGCAGGATCATCAGGGATCGCATCATAGAGATTCCGGGCAACACCAACAGCAATATCAAACCCGACGAGATCATTCAAGTTAAAAGTTGCCGTTTTCGGACGGCCAATCAACGGGCCTGTGAGCACATCAACTTCTTCAACAGTATAGCCATTATCGAGTGCATAATTCGTCGCTTGCATACCCGACATCGACATAAACCGGTTACCGATGAAGTTCGGAGTATCCTTACAGAGAACAGTCCCTTTACCAAGCACATCTGAACCAAACGACATCATAAAATCGACAACAGCGGGGTCTGTGCCGTCGTGTGGGATGATCTCTAATAAGCGCAAATAACGTGGTGGATTGAAAAAGTGTGTGCCAAGGAAACGTTTGGTAAATTCTTCGGGCATCCCTTCGGCAATCTCACCAATCGGAATGCCTGATGTGTTGGATGACACAATCGCATCATCTTTGACGACTTCAGCCAATTTGGACATGAGCCCACGTTTGATATCAAGGCGTTCGACAATTACCTCAATCACCCAATCGGCATCCGCAACCATATCAAGGTTGTCGTCAATATTGCCGATGCTAATATTTCTGAGGTCATCTTTGCTGAACAACTGCGCCGGACGCATTTTTTGTAGGGATTTGAGGTTGCCTGCCACAATCGAATTGCGGACTTTAGCGCCATCTGCCGGTGTTGTATCTCTCGGCGCAATATCGAGCAGTACTGTCTCAACACCAACCCCGGCTAAGAGTGCGGCAATGCCACCACCCATCGTGCCAGAGCCAATCACCGCCGCTTTTTTAATATCGTATCCCATATAAATTTTTACCTTTCGCAAATATTTTTGTTTGTTTTGAAACCGAGTTGCTATATATAGAGTAAATGTGGATACTTATATAATCCAACATAATGTTTGCCATGAGGTAATCTAGGTATGTTGGCATATAGATTCTTAGCTTTGTTATCAACCGCATCCTGATTGGCAACTTCAATCATGTTCATAGCATCTACAATTTGAAGAAGAGGGTTGTCTAGTTCCCCTCTCCTGACAATCGTTTCAGCTAGGAGCCACAGATCAATCACGGTTATCTGTTTAGGGTCAATACCTTTGGCAAATACACCAAACATGTGATGAGATGTTTGAATAAATTGATTGCCTTTCGTTTTGAGATTCTGAATAGTCTCAATGGTATTTACTCTAGACATATATGGACTCATGCCAATACATCTTGATTCTTGTCCTAGCTTTAACAATGGAAATATATTTTCCTTAAGCCATCTGGGTGCAAACGCAAGCTTAGGCATATATGTACGAATTTGTTCCTTATTAGGCTCATTTGTTCGTTTATTCACATATGCATCGGGAATAAACCCTGTATTGAAAATCAATAAATCCAACGAATCGACAAATTCCTCAATCGGCTTAACAGATGCTTTGATAGAGTCTTCGTCAACAAGATCGACATCAACTATCAGCAATTGTGTGTCATGCGTCGCTTTAAGTGTATTGAGGTCGTCATGTTTCGCCGAGTCACCACAGAATGCGATAACTTGGTTGTCTGTATCCGTCAAATATTCTTTGACCAATGCCAACCCCAGTCCATCGTGTGCTTCTGTGATTAAAACCCGTACCATGTGTTTCCCTAAGTTCGGACAGGGCAAGCCCTGCCCATGTTTTTTCGTAATTATCGTAGGAACAACGCCTGCGTTGTCCGCAAACTAATCCTCTTTACGTGTGCGATACGCCAGACTTACACCTTTGCCAACTGGAATAACCATGTGGTCAAAATCATCCAGTGCATTAATTACATCAAGATACCCGGCAATCTGCTCAGGATGTGATGTGACATTATCTGCTAGCACCAGTGCGCCAACTTCAATCTTCGGCAGGAGCAATTTCAGTTGTTCTGGTGCAGAGTAACGATCCGCATCGAAAAAGATAAAATCGAACGTTCCCTCGATAGATTTCACAATCTCCGTCGCATCGCCCAATAGCAGGTTGACTCGATCACGTAGATTTGCCCGTTTGAGATTTTCATCTGCCATTGCTTGCTTATCAGCACTGATTTCAATACTCGTGACCCGACCATCTGTTTGTTCAGCAACCCATGCCCACCAGATGGTGCTATAGCCGTTTGATGTGCCGATTTCTAGCATGCGCTGGCAATTCCCGTTCCGTGCCAAGATACTGATGAACGACGCAGCATCCGACTCCAAATTGAGCATTTTCCTGCTACGGTCATCCTGACCATCATCATTTTCTATACCGAATGTTTCTAGCTCCGATAGTAATGCCTCAAGTTGAGCATCCATCATTCATCCAATCTACCAAGCGTGTTCACTACCATCCCAGCGATAGAATTTACCATTGTCATCACTGGTCAGTCCGTCAATTACAGTCTTAAGTCCAGTTGCAGATTCTGTAGGCGTAATCGCAGCATTCGATCCGCCCATGTCGGTCTGTACCCAACCGGGGTGTGTTGTAACCACAGTAACACCCGCCATATCACTATCAACTGACAGTGTTTTCGCAGCCATATTCATTGACGCTTTGCTCATACGATAGGCATATGAGCCACTGCCACCGAGTGATAATGATCCCATCTGCGATGAAATCATCACAAGGCGTGGATTATTACCTTTTTTGAGCAAATGACGATATGCCTGTGACACAATCAATGGGCTGACAGAGTTGGTTGTCACCACATGACCAACATCTTCCGCAGTCAAATTACCAAGCGAGTTCGATTTATCATCGCCTTTAGGAAAAATACCAGCATTATTAATGAGAATATCGAGCGAATCAGTTTCACCTTCAACCGCTTTTACTGATGCATCAATTGAGGCTTCATCATTAATGTCCAATTGAACAACTGTTATCACACCATCATGTTGCTCTGCCAACGCATTAAGTTCAGTTGCATTTTCTGGTGTACGAGCAGTTGCAAAAATTTTCACATCCCCAGCTTGCACATATTGTTTAACCAGTGCAAACCCAACACCACGATTTGCCCCAGTGATTAATATCGTTTCCATCTATTTTTTGTCCTCTCTAAGCTTATATATAATATTTAATGCCTCTTCAACTGTGCCTGCTATCCAATACCGTTCGATGACACTCGGATAGATAGCTCGAAAACTCTTTAGTAGTGTTTCCACAAATAATCCCGCCCCTACAATCACGCCAGCCCCCCAATTATCAGGTGCCCTGGCAGTAGATCCACGTAAAGACACCATAATGTCTTTAGGAATTCCCGATGCTGTCCTTAAGTCAACAAGCGAATCAACTCGTTCTGATGTAGACTCGATCATTTCATAAATTTTAGGAATCGCTTCACGGAATTCTGTTATAGTCCAGTTCCCATCAAATTGAATCCACAGAACATAGTTTTTTTCATCGTGCCAACTGACATGAACTGGCATCGTTAGGTCAATCCTTTAAGCTAATTCGCGACGGGTATATCCTAAAATGCGACGGGCTACAATCAGTGTATTTATCTGATCTGTCCCCTCATAAATTGAGTTAATCCGTCCATCACGCATCCATTTTTCAACCAACCACTCGCGGGTGTATCCCATCATCCCAAGTATTTCGACCGATTTTTGTGTAATACGAGTTGTCGCTTTACCTGCTTTTACCTTTGCCATTGATGCTTCCAACGGATTACTTATTTTCTGATCCAACAAGCTAATTGATCGCATCGTCAACAGATAGGCTGCTTTAAGGTCAGCTTCCATCTCCATCACATCGCGCTGAACGGCTGTCAATTTGTGATAGGGCGTGCCATATGGAATCTCAATCCCTTCCTCGGCTAATTTTTCTTTGACAAACTCAACCGAAGCCCGTGCGATGCCCAACGCACTCGCAGCAACCAATGGACGGCTTGCATCAAATGTTGCCATCGCACCTTTAAAGCCGCGTCCACCTTTAGTTTGCACTTCGGGACTACCGAGGATGTTATCGGCTGGAATCCGTGCATCGTTAAAACTAATCGCCACCGTATTACTTGCCCGGATGCCATGCTTGATTTCCTCTTTGACAACTTTTACACCATGTGAGCCAGCTTCAACCACAAACGGCTTCATACCAGCGCGACCAGCGTCACGATCAACTGTCGCCCAGACAATCACCAAACCGTCACTTTCATCCAATGCGAGACCGCCACTGGTACAGAAAATTTTCTCCCCATTCAAAATCCACTCATTCGCATCTTCGTCGAAATCAGCAGTTGTTTGGATTGCGGAGGTATCTGATCCAGCATTTGGTTCGGTCATCGCCATCGCACCCCACACAGGATCGCCCTCTGTAAAGCGCTTGAGTAGCCTTAGCTTTTGTTCCGGCGTTCCCACAGCTTCAATTGCTGAGCCACCCAAAGCGGCACTCGGCAAGCACAAGTAAATCCCAGCATCACCCCACGATAAAATTTCGACCATCAACATTGTCGATAAATAATGATTGCTGACTCTTCCGTTTGATTTCTTCTCAGCAGGTGCTTCACCGTTCGCTTCGGCTTCCAGTTGTTTTTCAATTTTCTTAAGCGCGGATGCTTGTTGTCCACTTAACACAGGCCACAAAGCATCCACAAATGCCGTTGGACGGGCATGTTCATTTTCATCTAACTCTCGCGAGAATGGACGCATCGTAGAGTCTGCAATCCATTGGATCATCTGCTTCTGCTGTTCAATATTCTCGGGAGTTTCAAATTCTATTGGCATAATCTTATCCTCAAAAAATCTATTGGTTATACGATTGTCAGACCGTCAAATGTTGGGAATCCACGTCCATTTCGTAACCAGCGTTCGGCTGGATATTCACGGATGAAGCCATACCCACCTAGCGTCTGTACACCGCCATCAGTCACCTGTAACACCATTTTGTCAGCGAACTGCTTAGCTAAGACAGATTCGCGGGTAGCCTCTTGACCGTTGTCGATCATCCATGCTGCTTCCCATATCATCAAACGTGCCCCATCAATATCGATGCGATTTTCTGCTAACATAAACGCAATCGACTGATTTTGCGCAATCGCCCGCCCAAACTGTTCACGCCCTTTTGCATATTCCAGCGCATACTCATAAGAAGCTCGTGCGACACCAACTGCCATCGCCGCTAATCCCAAGCACATCCGGTTGAGAATCACGTTATAATCCACAGTCACCATCGCAGACGATGCCACAGTTACATTTTCAAATGTCACACGAAATGTAGGCAACGCACGAATACCCAGAAGCATCTCGCGTTTGTCAATTGAGACACCTTCAGTTGAGACTTTAACAATATAAGCACTCACCTCACCTGTTTCGCTATCTTTTGCATAGACCAGTATCACCTCGGCAGAGTCAGCCAACGGGACATATGCCTTAATACCATTGAGTGTGACGGTTTCACCGTCTTTTGTTGCTGTTGTTTTCAGGTCATACGGATCAAAGCCAATACCGGGTTCAAGTAATGCAGATGTCGCAGGAGCGATCTCTTCGTCTAAAAACATCTCAAGATATTGCTCTTGTTGTGCATCGGTTCCAAATAACACAACCGGATATGCAAACAATGCCGGAGTCATGATATGAAGTGCTGTAGAGAGTTCGCCAAATGCTAATTCTTCAGCAGCCAACACACCTGTAATCGCACTCATTTCACCAAATCCGCCCATCGATTCTGGTATAGCAGATGGAATCAAGCCAATTTGTGTCCCCTTGCGGATGGACTCTAAGTCAGGCTCACTTTTTTCATCGTGTTCATGCGCCAATTTACGAATATCATTTGTGGCAAACCGATTGATCGTGTCGATTAATAATTGTTGATCTTCCGTTGGTGTAAAAGAAACCATGTAGTCTCCTAGTTTGTTTGTAAAATATTTTCATAAATATAATTTGACAGTTCTTCGGCAACCCTCTGATTACCTTGCGTTGTAATATGCACAATATCCATAAAGATCGTATCTGGTTCATCTGCAAACAAATCAACATAATTCAGAAAATGAGGTATCGTAGGTCTATTAGATAGAGTCTCTATATATGGGTTCACTTGAGCATAAATTTCACCGACTCTATCGGAGTTAAATAATTTTGATTGCCAAATCACAAGTTGTTCGTAATCTGTGAGTGTTTTGTTCATCCACATCGGTTGCCAGACAAATACAACCTCAAACTCATATATATCAGCAAGCGCATATATTGAAGCAACATATCGCTGATAATAATCAAAGTAATCTTCAGCAGTTTCAATCGGGATATGTGTCAGTGTAGATTGAGTTTTATCAGTACCGATGTAACCCCGACGTGCAGTCCCCAGAGCAATGTCGTTGTAACCTTGGTACAAGACAACAATATCAGGGATATTTCCATTCAATAGTTGTGGGGTGAGGACAGTAAAGTCATTGAACGAATGATAACCCACATGTGCAAAGTTAGAGACATCCACATCATATTGCCTATCATGAAGCATAGTCGCTACGAAAGATGGTATTGTCCCATCATCTGCTGCACCAAATCCCCACATCGTTGACCCACCATAGAAATGAATCGAAACCTCGCCGATAGCATCGTCAAGTTCTGGTAGCTCGACGGATCTACGGAGTCCCTCATCATCAATGTTTATGTATATTCCATCAGTTTGTTGCGTTCGATACCCGATAAACGTAGATTCTTGGAATGGCAGGTTATGGTATTCCGTCCAATATGTGCGATTATCAGCCTGCAATACATCGTCACCCATATAGGCATTAAGCCCCACGCGTATGCTTTGTTCACGGTTGAGATCGCGAAGCCAAGATTCGTTAAGCTGTATCAAATTAAACATTACCACAACGACCAAAACAACGAGTGTCGTCAGCATCCAAATAGGATGCTCCAAAGCAGAGCGTAACATCGGATAACTCACAATAACCCACACGATTGCTAACCAAAGTGAAATCATTCCGAGCAAAAGAGCAATATTCGATGAACTAACAGAGAATTTTCGATCAAAAAGAATTACAAAAATGATAGTTTCCACAATCAGCCCAGTTATAATGATATTGACAATCGGATTGGTAAACATCCAAACAAGTCTGTGAGATCTTTCCATTAACTGTTCAGGATTGGTACGCAACAATTTATTGAAGATCCACCCAACGGGGACAAGCACTACACCCATCATAACTACGAAAGGTAGCGAGATTGTCAGCACACCACTTTGAAGTAACACGATGAGACCGACCATAACAAACATCAACAACAACAGATACAACACAAATAGGCTTCTTGCAAATGTCTCTGTGCTCTGCCGAATGTATGTTTGATACTGTTCAGTATTCGGTCTTAGTCGATACACTGTTAATCCCTTAAAGAATTATCTCTATAGCCCACCCGTCACTTCTATCACTTGGCCAGAAACAAAATCAGCCAGATTACTTGCTAAAAATGCAACCGGACCAGCAGCTTCTTGCGGTGTACCAGCTCGCCCCATCGGGGTAAACATCGGCACCATCTCACGTCTTTGTTCAGGTATACCAAGTTTAATTCGTTGCCCGTCACGTTCTGTGAAGTTTTCTTCACCTTCGGATTGGGTCAAGCGGGTGTCAATCATGCCAAATGCCACCGCATTGACCTGAATATTGAAGCGCCCCCATTCTTTAGATAAAGTTTTCGTCACACCAATGATGCCAGCTTTGCCCGCCGCGTAATTTACCTGTCCTACGTTACCGCGTGTTCCAGTTGTACTACTGATATTGACAATTTTTCGTGCCTTAGCAGTACCACCATTTGCCATTTCTTTTTTGGCTTGTTCACGCATATGAGGTATACAAGCACGGATAATTTTAAACGGTGCTGTGAGGTGGACAGCGATCATTGCATCCCACTGATCATCCGATATTTTGTGTGCCATGCCATCCCATGTATATCCAGCATTATTCACTAGAATATCAATGGCATTATAGGTATTCATAGTTTGCCCGATTAATTCTTCAATCCCACCATCATCAGTCACATCCGCCTGTACAGCAATTGCAGTTCCACCCGCCGCTACAATTTTGTTGGCTGTTTCTTCAGCAGGTGCAAGATCAATATCGGTTACAACAACATTCGCACCTAACTCTGCAAAAAGTTCAGCCGTTGCCGCGCCAATACCCCGCCCGCTCCCTGTAATAATCGCTGTTTTACCCTGTAATAGTGTCATCTAAAAAGTCCTTTTTAAGAAATTACAATTTACGCAAGAATCAGTGTTTAATGTGTTGCTTTAAGCGTCGTTAAGAACGTATCAACCATCACATCAGCAACTTGTTCACCCGTCAAACGACCACCGTCTTTGTACCAAATGCCGACCCAGTTGTGTGCACCCAGCATCGCCTTTGCTACAACTGCATGATCGACTTGCCGAAATTCACCGGATGCAATTCCAGACTTAATCGTGTTACGGAATAAACTCTCGAAATAATCACGGCGGTCAAAAAAACTATTACGACGGTCAATAAATTCGTGGTTTGTTACACCACCATCATTTTTTGTAGCAGTTTTTGCATTTAATAGTGCACGAATCTCAAATACCATCGCGGCACCAACAGCCGTATTACTCGTCACACTCATGACATGTGACCGTATCATTTGCTCTAGTTTTTCAGAATATGTGAGGTCAGATTTTAGGATGGGTTCTAACTTTGCAATGGTCAAATCTAGACCAAGTTCTAGTACATTTAAAAGTAAAAAGTCTTTGTTTTTAAAATGGTGGTACAGGCTCGCCGCAGTTAAATCGACCTGTGCGGCAATATCTTTCATCGTCGTCGCATCATATCCATTATGACGAAGCACCTCTGCAGCCGCCCATAATATATCTTCCCGATTCACCGATTGGTCAGCAGGTTTACGTGCCAAAACGGAGTCTCCTTCCCAAATAAATTACACAATTAATCTAATCGTCATTAGATTATAAAGGAGAGTTTAAGAGGTTTCAAGCAGTCCAAATGAGCAAAATTAGAGTGAATAGACGAAAATCTTTGTGCAACTCTGTAGGACAAGACAGTACACATTTAGGCTTGTATGATTATAATGAACGCGATTGTTTATCTGGGGGAATGATCCTTTATGACAGAAACACGCTGGGCAACATATGACCTCATCTTCTTCGATTGTGATAGTACATTATCAGAGATTGAAGGCATTGATGAACTCGCAAAACTCAAAGGTAAAGAGGGACGTGTTGGTTTGCTCACCAACAAAGCCATGGATGGTGAACTTGACCTATCTGAGGTCTATGGTAAGCGTCTAAAAGCTATTCGTCCTACCCGTGCACAACTCAAAGCCGTAGAAGAGCGCTATTGGGAAACAATGGTTGAAGATGCTAAAGCCGTCATCACAGCCTTACATTTTCTTGATAAGCACGTATTCATCATCAGCGGTGGCCTGATTGATGCAGTCAAGGGGTTTGGTCGTCGCTTGGGTGTAGACCCGAGTCGCATCCGTGCTGTAGAACTTGAGTATAACGAATTATCAGGCGAGTGGTGGCGGTATCACGAACCACAAGCCCAACAATCCAAAACATATTTAGACTACAACGAAGGTCCATTAACTGTCTCTAGTGGAAAACCAAAAATTGTGAACGAACTAACGGGCAACCTTGTGGGGCGACGCATGATGGTTGGTGATGGATCATCCGACCTTGCAACGCATACAATGGTTGATCTGTTTGTTGGCTATGGTGGTGTTGTCGCACGTGATAAAGTACGCGATGGATCGGAAGTATTTGTACAAACCCAGTCACTTGCGGTCATGCTCCCGATTGCTTGTGGACGCGTCGGATGGGAGAAAGTACGGGGTACAGAACACGAAGCATTATTCCGCAAAGGCATTGACCTCGCCATCCAAGCACAAAATGTACTCTTCAGCGATGAAAACCGTCGCACTGCTTTTATTCAAGAATTTGAGGATAAATCCTAACTATGCCTTTTTCTGCACTTATCTTTGATATGGACGGATTACTTGTCGATTCCGAACCGTTATGGTATGAAGTCGAAGTTGCTATGATTGAGAAACATGGCTATACCTATACCGATGATGTTCGCGATTCTGCAATTGGATTGCGCGTTGATGAATTTTCACAGATTGTCTATAAACATTATCCTAAAGTCGCCGAGTCTCCTGCTAAAATTGCACAGCTCGTTTTGAAAGGGATGACCAGTTTACCGGCTGAAAAAATTAAGGCGCGTCCAGGGGCAGAAGATATTATCCGCTACGCTGCCGAACAAAATATCCCGCGTGCGATTGCCTCCAGCTCGACACAGGCGATCATCGAGCACTTTGTCAAGATGCTTGGTTGGGACGAGTTAATCCCTCTGCGCTATTCAGCAGAATTTATGGAAAAAGGTAAACCCGCCCCTGATATTTACCTACATACAGCCGAGCAATTAGGTTTTGCACCTGAAAAATGCCTCGCCTTGGAAGACAGCATTGCGGGTACACTAGCAGCCCTAGCAGCAGGGATGACCTGTTATACCGTACCTGATTTATCACACTCAAAGCTGAGCGACTTTGACGGCATCAACGATGATTTGTTTGACGATTTACACGATGTACTAGACACCATCAAAATGAAAGGGTTCTTCGCGTGACCCAACAGACTGTATTGGTCGCCACTGACCTCACACCAGAAAGTATCGACTTTTTAAATCAAGCTGACAATATTGATGTACAAACTGTAAGCCCAAAAACAGCTAATGTTCGGGATGCAATTAAAACAGCAACAGCTATCATCACCCGTGATGACTTCAAATTAGATGCGCCATTACTTGAACATGCCAAGCAACTCAAGTTGATTGCACGGATGGCATCGGGTCTAAGCGGTATTGATGTCGAGTATGCTACCCAACGTGGCATTATTGTTATGAATACACCGGGTGTCAGCGCCGTTGCAGCAGCAGAACATACCCTCACGTTGATGTTAGCCCTCAACCGTAACCTGCCCGCAATTCATGACAGCTTGCGCGAAGGCTGGTGGTTATTTGATCGGAAACAACAAGTCGGACATCAGTTACAGGGTAAAACCATCGGTATCATTGGGTTAGGACGCGTCGGGCAACGTGTTGCACATCTATGTATCGCGTTCGGGATGACCGTTAAAGCCTATGATCCATATATTCGGGAAGAACAAGTCACTGACCCACGTATTCAACTGGTTGGACAAAGGGACTTACTAAAGACATCGGACTATATCAGCATTCATGTCCCTGCAACCCGTGAGACCCAACAACTCATCAATGCGGACAGCATCGCTCAAATGAAACAGAGGGCATCACTCATTAATACATCGCATGGTGGTGCAGTTAATGAAACAGCACTCGCAGATGCGATCAAAGATGGGCATCTATCAGGAGCAGCAGTGGATGTCTGGAATGAAGAACCACCGTTCAATAGCCCGCTCATTGGCATGGATAATGTGATTCATACCCCACATATCGGCGATAATACCGTCGAAGCGATGCAAGACTTATCTTTACAGGTCGTCAAACAAGTTGTTGATGCATTACAAGACAAAGACTATCGCAATGTGGTCAACATGCCCCTGCTACCCGGCTTGGATTACGATGAAATCCGCCCGTATATGCAATTAGCAGAAAGTATCGGGGCACTTCATCACATCCTTGCAAGAAGTCCGATTCGCCGTGTCGCGATCGAGATATTTGGCGACGAGATGAACGGATTGATTAAGCCAATGACGGTCGGCATTCTAAAAGGTTTGCTTACACCGATTTTGGGTGATTCGGTCAGCTTTGTGAATGCCCCGATTTTAGCAACAGAGCGCGGTTGGCAAATCACACAGGCCAAAGGCATTAAAATCAGCGAATATAGCAATGTCATCACCTGCCAGATTACTCTTGAAGACAACGAAGAAATTAGCATCGCTGGCACATTGCTTGACCACCATCAACCTTATATCTTGCAAGTCAACAACTATCGCATTCACTTTGTTCCACGCGGGAATCTATTGGTGATGGGTAGTTATGACCAACCCGGTGTGATTGGCAAGGTCGGGACACTGATGGCAGATGGTGGAGTTAATATCGCAAGCTGGCATACTGGACGATCCGAACCCGGTGGCAACACATTAACTGTGCTAACATTCGATGATGCGATCCCAGCCTCACTGATGGATACCTTACGTGAACAAGAATTTATCCGTCATGTTCATCAACTGAAGATTTAAATCGTTTGCCGTATCTGTGCAAACTAAATTTCGTATTTTGCAAATTATGATCGCTTGTATTCATTTAGATATAGGCGATTTTTGTTATTGCTCTGCACTTGCACGGCAATAAAGATTTTGTGCAAGTATATTTTGTTGCCGTTTTGTTGCCAACTTATGGATTCTTGTTGCCGTTATTGTGCGTTTGTTGCCAGATTTAACCCGTATACTGCTGGATTGGGCGATTATGTTGCCATTGCCATCTATTTACATTTTCCGGCAATAAAACTTTGATGAGTGATGCTTTTAAACAACGTAGCGTAAATGGGCTGATGAAAGGCGACTATATGGTCGCGTGAACCGACGGAAACATTGTGTTCTAAAAAATTTATAACCACAAAGATACGAAGAACACAAAGAAGGGTATGAAAGTACAGATGTAGTTAAGGATATAGCAGACTATTTTGTGTTCCTTTCAAGTTGAGTAAATTCATTTTTATAACTCAAAAATTGACTCCACATCAATCGCCTGTGGTTAAAAACCGACAGTTTATAGGCTTAATAAACCCGCTGAAGAGGTTTTCTGCGAGTTTATTTCAGTGGACTTGGACAAGATAAGTACCTAAACAGCTTTGAGCGTTTAATGAATGGCTGGATATTTTAATTTATCAAAATTGACACAACTAGATGGCATTGTCATAATAGTGTCGTTAGCGGTTGCACATAGGGTAATGTATGGCAAAGCAAAATACAGTTTTTATCAGTTATCGGCGAACCAATACATGGACAGCACAGGCAGTTTATCAGTATTTATCAGCAAATGGGTATGATGTTTTTTTCGATGTCGAGAGCATCCGCACCGGCGATTGGTTAGAAACTATTCTGAGCCAAATCAAAGCGCGGGCACATTTCATCATTATCTTAACCCCCAGTGCTGTCGAACGCTTCAAAGAACCGAATGATGTCATGCGCCTTGAAATCGAAACAGCAGTTGATGAGCAGCGGAATATCATCCCGTTGATATTTGATGGATTTGAATTTTCGTCGGTAGAATATGCGCTAGTCGGCAAGTTAGCTGTCATCCCGAAATATAATGGGTTAGAAATTCCAGCAAAATATTTCAAATCCGCTATGCAAGATTTCTGCGAGAATAAGCTTGACATTGATACTAATATCATTATTCATCCAAGCCCACCGGAATTGATGAAACAGGCTGAAATCATCCAGCAAGCGTCGAAAGCTCAACCGCCAATTGATCCGATTCAAATCCAAGCCGAAAAACTCTATGAAGAAGGGCGGAACCTGAGTCGAAATAGTACCTACGAAGAAGCAATTGAGAAATTCGATCAAGCAATTAAGCTAATGCCATCTTACACCCGCGCTTATTACAATCGTGGGCATGTTAAGATAAACCAAAAACAGTATAGCAATGCAATTGACGATTATTCCAAAGTTATCGACTTCACTCCTACCCATGCGCGCGCTTATTACAACCGTGGATGCGCTAAATACGATCTAACAAATTACAAAAGTGCTATTGAAGACTTTGATACAGCTATTGGTCTCAATCCTAATTATGTTTCGGCTTACTGTGCTCGTGGGATAGCTAGAGCAAAACAAAAACAGTACCATAAAGCAATTGAAGATTTTGATACAGCCATTGATCTCAATCCTAATCTACCACTGATTTATTATAATCGTGGAAATGCTCTAGCAGATCAAAAGGAATATAGAATAGCAATAAGAGATTACTCTAAAGCTATCGATCTCAAACCTAGTTATGCTACTGCTTATCACAATCGTGGAGTTACCAAGAAGAATCTAAAAGACTATGATGGGGCAATTAGAGATTACGAAAAAGCGCTTGAACTTGACCCAAATTATGAACGTGCAAAGAAAAAGCTAGAATTAGCAAAGAAAATGCTCCAATAGCCATTTATTAACACAACATGCACAAACCCTAACTTGCCATATCCCCCCTTTTTCGGTCACACTAGAGGTTGAGAACAATCGTTAATCAATTTTTGGCGGGCGCGCAGAAGCACGTCCCTATGATAATTATCATGTTTACTTGATAAGTAGAAAGAGACCCCTATGCGATTGATGTTATCGCTTATTATCTTGAGTTTAATTTTGGTGGCGTGTGGTACTGGAGACCCCACGGCGACTCCGAGTGTGTTCAGCGATCCCTTGCCGGATGCGTCTGACTTAACGGCGACACCCAACGATTTTGAAGAGCGCGAGTTAGCCACAGAAGAAGTTGGTGTGCTCGTTACACCACAGACCAATGTCGAGCAAGGTCAAGCACCATTACCGGGTACGCTTGCCTTTGATGATTCCGAAGATGATGAAAACTTTAACGAGCCGTTTGATCGGGTTATCTTCCGGCGACATGGGGGTGGTCCAACTGCGGTTGCCTTCCGTCTAGAGCTGTATCAAGATGGATCCTATGAAATCAACAATGAATTCACCGGACAAGTTGACCCAAGTGTCATCACCAATGTCGATACACTCATCAAAGAGTTGCGCTTCTTCTCAATTAACACGCCGATGTTAGGACCGGGCGGTGACGACACCAATTATCGCTATGACATCACCGTGGAACGAGCCGGCGACGAACTGACGATTAATGCCGAAGATGGATTTATTCCACAACCCTTCCAGCGATTAATTGCGACATTAGTTAGCATATACATCGGTATTGCCGATACAATTGGCTTAGAGTAAGCCATCTAGAATGATACGCGGGAGTACAAACGGGTACTCCCCTACAGTTCCAATTAATCAGAATCTCGACACATCAGATTGATGATGTCATTGCGTAGACGATGTTGGCTATATGCCATCCCACCGATTAACACTAGCAAAAAACCACCCACAAATAATGCCAGTACCCCAAACATAGTTTCACCGATAAGTTCGTTATCCAAGATTTCGGCAAGTGTCATCATGACCACCAGCAGCAATAATCCACCAACTAATTTCAGATTATCAAATGAGCGCTCGACACCGATTTCAGCAATGATGCGAGTGAAATCGTCATCAATGGGCTGAAACTTTCCCTGTATCCATAAAGCGATTTGTCCCCTTCCACCAAAACGCACAGTGAACACATCTTGATCCACAAACACCTGATACGGCGCTGTTAATGTGGGTTTGAAGCCCTGTATTTGTATTTGACACTCTTTTAGCGTCAATGGCTGAACACAATTGACATTCCGGACAAATATCAGCGCTTCAGGAGTTCGCATGAGTTAATCCAGATGACTTTTGATCGACAATGCCACTTCTTTGCTGATGCCACCAACTTTGGCAAGTTCATCAATGCTAGCATTTTTAATCGCATCAATTGAATTGTCGAAATGCTTGAGCAATGCCTTGCGGCGTTTCGGTCCAACACCGGGTACAGTCTCAAGCTTACTCGCCATACCCATTTTTGTCCGTCGTTTGCGATGCGCGGTAATTGCGAAACGATGGGCTTCATCACGCACCCGTTGAATCAGGTAGAGGGCTTCGCTACGTCGTGGCAATAATACCGATGTCGCACGGGTTGGCATAAAGACCTCTTCAATGCGTTTTGCCAGTGATGCCAACGGAACACGTCCAACAAGATCAAATTCTTCAAGAACTTCTTTAGCGACATTCAATTGCCCTTTACCACCATCAATCAAGAGTAGATCAGGTAAAAGTCGCCATGTTTCGTCTTTATCTTTGCCATCTGGTGATAAAGACTCATCTGCTTCAACTGCATTTTTCCAACGCATAAAGCGGCGGGTTAGTGCCTCACGCATCGATTGATAATCATCCGAGCCTTCGTGCATCACAGTGCGGATATTAAAGCGACGGTATTCACTTTTACGGGGCGCACCACGCACAAACACAACCCGACTGGCGACAATCGCAGTCCCCTGTGTAGTGCTGATGTCGTAACATTCGATGCGATTGGGGATGCGTGGTAAATTCAGCGCTTCCTGCAATTCAGACATAGCGGTTTCGTGTTTGGTGGTATCCGCTTCGTATTGAGCGCGCATCATTTGCAGACTTTCGACCGCATTTTCTTGTGCTAGCCCCACCAGTTTACGTTTATCCCCGCGTTGCGGTACATGAATCGTCACTTTTGAGCTTTTGCGTTTATCGCTGAGCCATCGTTCAAGGATTCGTGCTTCTTCGACTTCATTCGGTAAGATTAACTCGCGCGGGATGTTATCAGTATTGGCATAAAATTGGCTGATGAATTGTTCGAGTACAGCTTCATCGGTTTCATCCTCTGTATTATCAACCATCCGCGAATCACTACCAATCAATTTGCCGTTGCGAATAAACATGATCTGAACAGTTGCATCGCGGTCTTCACGGGCAAGTGCAATGACATCATGATCTGTCATATTTTTGCCGACCGCTTTGTGTTTATTTGTGATGAAATCAATGGCT
This sequence comes from Anaerolineales bacterium UBA6055, assembly GCA_002428985.1. Lineage (GTDB taxonomy): Bacteria > Chloroflexota > Anaerolineae > Aggregatilineales > Phototrophicaceae > UBA6055. The sequence continues at coordinate 389,042 of DIYL01000053.1, forward strand.
TTGAGTTGATCGCGAATCGCAGCAGCTTTCTCAAAATTGAGATCTTCCGATGCTTTCATCATTTTATCAGTCAGTCGTTTTTGGACGTCTTCGGCTTTACCACCGAGCACATCCATCAACTCTTGTATCATCGCCCGATATTCGTCACGATTAACCGCACCAATACACGGAGCATTACAGAGCTTGATATCATAGAATAAGCAAGCACGGTCATCTTTCCCGTCAATGTCACGATCACATGTGAGATACGGGAAAGCGCGACGCAACACCCGTAACGTATTTTGGACTGCCCACATCGCAGAATAAGGTCCGAAATAACGGGCACCATCATTTTCGACCCGTCGTGTCGTCTCGACTTTAGGGAAGGCATCTTGCCATGTCACCCGAATATAGGGATAGCGTTTGTCGTCTTTGAGGGAGATGTTGTAGCGCGGTTTGTGCTTTTTAATCAGTGTTTCTTCAAGAATGAGCGCCTTTAGTTCATTCTCAGCAATGATGAAATCTATATCATCAACACTGTCACGCATTTGCAATGTTTTGGGACGGCCATCAGCATTGGTGGTGAAGTAACTGCGGACGCGGTTGCGTAAACGCTTAGCTTTACCCACATAAATAATTTTGCCCTTCTTATTCTTCATCAGATATACGCCGGGCTTCGTCGGCAAATTTTTGAGGATCGTTTCAATATGTTCGGGTTTTTGGTAGTCCATAGATCATCGGTTTGTTTTTTATCGGAAATATGTTCTATTTTAGCATGGATATGCAAGATTGGGATAAGTAGTTGGTCAATATGATTGCAACATGATTCAATATTCTTCGTATAAACGACAAAGACATTAACGGAAAAAGACTATGCTTGCTTTACTTGACTTTGATGAATTCCATGATGTATTACTCGATGCAACCCGTGATTTGTTGGTGCATGTCCGGCAAGAATACGAAAACAGACAATTATATGCATTTTACCTGTTTCATGATCCATTGTGGGGGTTTATTGTGCCGAGGATGTCAATTGAAGGTGGCATCAAACCTTTGCCAAAGCTAGGATATGTCATCAAACAAGCAATTAATCTGGCGTTACGAACAGCTAGTGCGCAACCCAAGATTCAAACAGACCAACATCCACATGATTTTAATGTTGCCCATCGGGTTGGACGTGAGTATTTTGAAGATGTGAATATGTGGTTACTTCGGGCGCAATTTTATCGAGTGACATTTAATCATAAACAGATGCAACAATATCATCGGACGATGACCGCCATTGCTATTGATGCATTACAAGCGTTAGATAAACGCGGACTTTTTGGTGATGAAACTCAGCGACAAGATACGGTCGTTAATTTGGTAATGCTGAAAGACCCCGACAGAGAATGGATTCACACCGCACGTGAACTCAACCCACCAGAGGTCTATCAGCGTTGGATTAAGGAAATGGGCTAATTTGATCCAGTTGGCGGTACGCTTGGGTTATTACCCTGTGCGTTCGCAGAATCACCTTCTCCGGTCGGTGTTTCATTTAGATCACCACTTTTGTTTTGCAAGCCATCAGTTTTATCGCCATTGGACGCAGTCTCTTCCGAACCATCTTCGTTCTCTTTTTTCTTCGGCAACCATTCTTTAGGTATGTATAGATTACCTGTACCGCTACGGAAGGTCTCGCTGATGCTAGAATCAACCTGCGAGAGAGCATCAATTGCTTGTCGGCGCCAGAGTTTTCCCTCTTGATGGAAAATATCTTCAAAGTCACTAACAAGATCGGCTGGATTTACCTGTATTGTCAGTTCATTTTCTTGCTGAGGTTCGGCAGAGTCATCAGGATTGTCTTCTTTCTGTATCCTGCTTTTATCATTTTGCCATTCAGAGACACGATCAATAAGATCATTTGCAGTACGATAATATAACAAGTAGGTTCGACCCGATAATCTCAGGTTTGCCAAAGCAGCAACTGTCACAGCCCCAGATGTTGTCACTGCAATCCATGCTTCTTCTCCAAGAAATGCCAGTAGAGCCCCAGCACCGCCAATAATTAAACCGACAATTTGCCAATCTCGCATCCCTTTAAATTCAGAATGAGATTTACGTGTATACCAATTATACATAGGGTACACACGATATTTGAGATATTTGTCAAATCCCATTTTAGTAAAGCCGTCGTCATGATCATCTTCAGACGTATTAATAAAACGTGCTTTGGCAAGTTTTGCTTTCAAGTCAGCATCGGACATTGTGTTTGGTGGTTCAAAAACATTTATCGGTACAATATCTTCTTTGACAACTTTTTCATCTTTATCCGGAAGAAAGCCTGTTTCTTCAATTATGTTTAAGTGTTTGAGAAGAAGGTCATTACGCTTATCAGATTCTACGTTGGCATATGCACCAGCAGTGAAGCGATAGAGATATGTCTCACGCCGGATTGCTTCTGCAATTGAACGATATTGTACCCATAGCGTACTAGGTACAAACCGAGTGGCATATGCAAGAATTCCTGTAGACAATAACGGTAGGATAAATAATACTAATCGTCCCATCTGTATTACACTTACCGAACTAATCTGCCTAATTATTACAAAAATGACAAGTATTTGTATGATTATTGAGACTATAAGTATCCCATATATCATTCTGTTCGAAAAACGTTGTTTATCGTCTGTTTCATCAGTTAAAGCCACCAAATTTTCGAATTGCTGAGGGTCATCATTACTTGACGAGTTGACACGACTTCCATTGGAAGGTTCTGACTCATTTTGTGCTACTTGACTATTTTTATCTTGTATACGTTTACGCCAACGTTTCCATGATTCATAACCTACTGGTAAAACTATAAGTAATGGTAAAAGCATCACAATGAACGGGTAAACACTATCGAAATTTTGTGATCGTGAGGACGTAATAAAGCCAACAGCAACTGCTAGAAAACTGGCAAAAAAGCTCAAAATTAAGACAAATGCGCGCAGATTGGTATGTGTTTGTTTTAAACGCAACGCAGCACGATCATATCGAATCCACGTTTGCCATGCGCGTTTGAGCATTGGATCGAGTTCTGGAGTTGTTTGATTTACATTGGTATCTTGATCTGATTGTATATGATTTTCTGACATCCTAATTTGCCTATGAATAATAAAATAAGTGACTATCATTATATCACAAATAGCCACTTTATGATCTATTATCCAACCAAACATATTACAAATAGCATTGAGGGTTTGTAATGATAGAATTCATCACAATACAATGTTTATGATTCGGCTAGGCATTTTCTTAATCCAAGGACTGCGAAATGAAAAAGTCCCAGATGATCTGTGTAGCATTTACCTCAAGATTAATAAGCCCAGCAACTTGGTTTGGAATGCCTCCATCAATCCCCGGCCAATTATGTCCACCATTGATAATTGCATAGATGACTAAATCAGCATCATCTTTACAATTATTTGCTGTCAAGATCATCAATCCAGTCTCAGATTGTGTATCGGGTATATCAACATCGTCACGGGTCGAATCAGTACATTGCATTCGTTGAGCCCAATATTCGGTTACAACTGGGATAGGTAACGCACTATAGAAAGTACTGCCATCAGGGGCTTGCTGGGGATTCCCCGACCATTGAATATTATTATCGAGCGTACCGTGCATCACAAGCATGTTCACCGATTCATCACCATCACAAACCGTGTGCATTCCGCCAAAACCAGCACCAGCAACCGATGCAAACCCTGCAAAATATTCTGGTGCATCACAGGCGAGGCGTTGTACCATAAAGCCACCATTCGAGAGTCCAGCAACGTATATACGATTCCGATCGATATTCAAGTCTTGTGATAGATCATCAATAATGGTCTGAATGAATTCAGTATCATCATGTATATGCGCATTAGGATAGTAGGGAACATCACGGATATAATTCCAACCTGTATCGCGAGTTACACCACTTGCGGCATTTGTTAGTCCGTCAGGATAAATCCCAATAAATCCTTCTTCTTCAGCTAGCACATTAATTTGTGTATGCGATGCTGTACCTGCTCCATTGCCGAATCGTCCATGTAATAAGATGAATACAGGTGTTTCGGTCGTATCGTCGTAACTCTGTGGCACATACAATGAATAGGTACGGGCCTGTGTTGTCGCTGCAATGGGTTCACTTTCGATCCAGCTATCGTCGCCCTGCAAGAATTGCAACATGATTTCAGATACATCTACGTCAAACTGGTTAAGCACCCAATCATCACGGTCACGCAACCAATTTTGACGCGCCCCTGTTAACTCGACATAAGCCACACGAACATCATCATCACATCCCTGATAGACACGAATATGATTACTTTCAGTTGGTAGATTTGTACAGTTAAAACGTGTTCCCCAATGGTCTAAGGTATCATCTACGCCAAATATGGGTTGTCCGGTGGCATCAAATAATCCGCGAAACTCGTAAGTATCCTCAAGATAGACAATGTCTTCGCTGCCACGAAATATCATCATATTGACAGGTGCAGATGTTTCGGCGCAATTATCAACATGATACCCCCACATCATTGCGCCAGCGACAGCAATCGTGTTAAAAGTTTCAGGTGATTCGCAGGCGATATGATATGCCATCAACCCACCACTACCGTAACCTGTCAACATAATTTGCTCATTGTCAATGTTGTACGCATCAGTCACTGACGCAACAACATCATTGATAAACGCCACATCATCACGAGGTATGTCCAACTGTGGATTGCCTTCATTCCAAATATCGCTGTCCGATTTTGGATAAGCAACAATCATACCTGTTGCTTCGGCATACTCATCAAAGCCTGTCATAATAGCCATCGCATGGGGAGATGAAGCAGTAGAATGGAGTGCGACAACCAATGGTACTGCCACCTCTCCTGTATAGTTTTCTGGCACAGTCAGGCGGTACACACCTTGATCCAACTCAATATATGTTGATTCTTGCGCAGATATAATAATGGTCGTGAGTATTGTACTCACCAGAATAAGTAATAACTTTCGCATTCTTCCCTCCCAATTTATAGGATAATCCTATGATTATAGGATGTTCCTTCGATATGGTTATATCCAATTCTCCTGTATTTGTAATCGAATCTGAAACTAATGTGGGATTTCCAAGCGAAGATGTGGGATAATGTGGTATAATTCTGTCTAGCATCGCACGAATAAGAGTGAGGACGCGCAAACCATGTTTTGGGGTGAATATTCGCATTGCATTGATAAAAAAGGACGTTTGATAATTCCAGCACGCTTTCGCCCGCACTTATGTGAAGGCGCATTTTTGACACGTGGATTTGAGCAGAATCTCGTTATCTATCCGCAAGATAGTTGGCTACATCTAAAACAACACCTCAATGACCTCGCCTTTACAGATAGTAAAGGGCGTGCGTTACGACGGTTATTATTTTCAGGAGCAATTGATCTTAGCCTTGATCGTCAAGGGCGTTTACTAATTCCAGCTTATTTACGTGAACATGCGGAACTCGCAGGGGATGCGTTCATAGTCGGCATGGAGAATTACATCGAAATTTGGCAACCATCCCGTTGGAAAGAAAACCTCCAACATGCGACATCCGAATTCACAAAAACTGGAAATCCACTCAACGCAAGTCTATCATGACACCACATATCCCAGTCTTATTACAACCTGTTTTAACTGCCCTTCAACCGGATGCAGATCATGTCACCCGTGTAATTGATGGGACATTGGGTGCAGGTGGTCATACCCGTGCATTACTCGATGCAGGAGTGGAACATGTTATGTCATTTGACCTTGATATGCAGGCGATTCGGATTGCACAAAAAAACTTACAGGAATTAGGTGAGCGGGCAATTTTACGTCATAGTAGTTACCTGACAATGCAACATGAAGTTGAAGCACTTGGATGGGACTCAGTCGATGGCATTTTACTTGACCTTGGCTTGTCGTCGATGCAACTTGACACGCCAGAACGCGGATTTGCGTTTCGTTACGATGCGCCATTGGATATGCGGTTTGATAGCACAAGCAACAACCCAACAGCAGAGGAGCTTGTTAATTCACTATCCGCAGATGAACTAGCAACCATTTTCTATCAGTATGGTGAAGAAAAACAATCACGACTAATCGCAAGAGCGATCGTGGCACAACGACCAATCGAGACAACCCAGCAACTTGCGAATCTTGTCACAGAAGCAATCCCTGCAAAATATAGACGTAAGCTAAAAATTCATCCCGCTACACAAGTATTTCAAGCATTACGGATTGCTGTCAATCGTGAGCTAGAAGCCGTTGAAGCGGTTCTACCGATTGCGGTGGATTTGTTGCGTCCCGGTGGGCGGTTCGCAGTGATTACATTCCATAGTTTGGAAGATCGGATTGTCAAGAAGGCATTTAAAGATATGGCAACCGAGATTGTCGCCCCGCCCGGCATGGCATCGATAGAAGAAAAAAAAGCGATTATTAAACTGGTAAATCGCAAACCAATTGTCGCAAATGAGGAGGAAATACAAGCTAATCCACGGGCACGCAGTGCGAAGTTACGTGTGGTCGAGAAGTTGCCATTGGATTAAGATTCAGTGCAATTAGTTGCGAAAATACAAGATTTTGATAGATTCAAGATTAGATGTATATGTTGCATGATACCTGCTACAGATTTTTGAAGAGAGTCTTAAAAGAGTATATAAGAACAACGCATGGCACAAACTTGGTTTAAACATACATTTAGGCGGCAACAATTTCAAACACAAACACAAGCCGCAACCTTAGCGGTATTGGGTATTTTTATTGCACTTGTCCTTGGTGCGTTATATCTATCGCAAGTAGCATCATTCGCGATTACGAACCGTGAGATTGAAGATTTAATCGCTCAGCGTGATGATTTGGAACGTACCAATGAGCAACTTATTGCAGAAATCGCTAGTTTTCGTACTGTACCCCGTCTGCTGACACGCGCACAAGAAATTGGATTTCGTCCGGCGACCAATGCAGACATCGAATATCTGGTCGTTGAAGGGTATAATCCCGACCAGACACTGGAAATCATAGAAGCCAGTAATTTAGAACCCGAGATAGAAGAAATCCCCGTCTATGATGAAACCTTTGGCGGATGGATTGAACAGCAATTGGCAATACTGCGTCAACAATTTGACGAATTCGGCAGTTAGTACAGGATCAGCCCATGCAAGGATATTCTCAACAACGCGCTACAATCCAATCACGTCTGCCATTTGTCGTTGCGTTTCTGATGCTATTGGCAGGATTTTTGCTTGTGCAATTAGCGAACTTCCAGTTTTATCCCCGTGAAGTTGCTCAAGAGTTGGAATTACGCGGTGACGCAAACGCCAATTCAATTCGACGGATTCCAGCAGAACGTGGCTTGATTTATGATCGTGATGGTGAACCACTGGCATTCAATGCATTACAGTATGGTGTTGGCGTAAGCCCCAATCTTGTATCGGACCCACGTCGACTAGCCACTGAACTTGCCCTTATCCTCGAACGTGACGAATTTGAGTTGTACCAAATTTTAACCAGTGACGAAAACTGGGTTTTGGTCGATCGTCCGATTCAGGCGGAACAAGGTCAAGCCATTGCTGACCTTGATGAAATCTCTGTCACGATTGATCCAATCCCGCGCCGATTTTATCCACAAGGATCACTGGCAGGACATACGATTGGCTTCGTCATTGAGGAAGGTTTGCAAGGGTCGATGGGGGTTGAAGGCTCATATAATGACACACTCGCTGGACGCATCCTCGACCAGACAGTGAGTAATATCCCATTTGATTTACCAGAAGAAGCACCGACAGAACAACGCGGGCAAGACATTGTTTTGACAATTGATCGTGACATTCAATTCTGGGTAGAGACAGAATTATTCCTTGCCATTAATCAGACAGGGTCAACACGCGGTTCAATTATCGTGATGGATCCACGTAGTGGTGATATTTTGGCAATGGCGAGTTACCCAGAATTTGATCCGAATAACTTCATTGATATTGAAGACCCTGACCTATTGCGCAACCCAGCGATCACAGACATATACGAACCGGGGTCGGTCATGAAGGTATTGACTGTTGCCAGTGCGATTGAAAAAGGAACTATTTCGCCGGACTGGACCTATAACGATCAAGGCACGCTAGAACTCGGTGGAATCGTAATTGAAAACTGGGACAATAATGCTTATGGTGTTGTCGATGCATCACAAATATTGATCCGATCACTGAATATCGGCGCATCAACCGTTGCCTTAGAGATGGGCACCGATGATTTTTATAGCATGATGCGCTCGTTCGGGTTGGGTCAACAGACAGGTGTTGACCTCTATAACGAAGAAAGTGGCATTATTAAAGTACCCGGAGACAGCGATTGGAGTGAAAGTGACCTTGGCACAAATAGCTTCGGTCAGGGTGTATCCGTCACACCACTCCAGATGATTACAGCATTTGCGGCAATTGCCAATGATGGTATCATGCGCCAGCCACGTATGGTCAAACAGATTATCACAGATGACGGTGTACAAGAGGCACAGCCAATTACAATCCGACGTGTCATCTCAGAACAGACAGCCAATCTTATCACAGATATGATGGTGCGCACCGTGAATGAAGGTGTACCACAGGCGATACTTCCGGGGTATACAATCGCAGGAAAAACAGGCACTGCCGAGATTCCTACTGCCATTAGCTATGAGCAGGGGCCGAATTCATCAATTACAAGTTTCATCGGATTTTTACCCGCTGATGACCCAGAAGTTGTGGTCATGGTTAAGTTAGATCGTCCTGATGATTATTGGGGCAGTGAAGTTGCCGCCCCTGTATTTAAACGACTTGCAGATCGCTTAGTGATTTTGCTAGAAATTCCGGTGGATGAAGTCCGGCGTGGGCTCGCCAGTAATGAAGCCATAACAGAGACAACAAGTGGATAAGGTAAACTAAGTTATATGGATGGACAACTCCCACTCGCGCTGACAGTCGGTGGTGTAACGTTCCTACTCGGAGTCATCTGGGGTGGACCGTTTGTCGAGATTTTGCACCGCTTTAAGATCGGCAAGCAAATCCGTGCCGAATTGATGGATAGCGCACACGCCAAGAAAATTGGTACACCAACAATGGGTGGTATCATGATTGTCTTACCCACTCTTGCCATTACACTAGCCCTCAACATCTCCCAGATTGTACAAGAGGGGTCGGGTGGCAGTATCTTATTACCATTATTTGTATTAGTTGGTTTCTCAATACTGGGATTAATAGACGATTGGGAAGGCATCCAGACATCGCGTGGTAAAGTCGGCGAAGGCTTATCAGGGCGTATCAAATTTATTGGGCAAGTCGTCCTAGCTGTGGCAGCATCCACAGCATTGTCTCAGTTAGAATTCTCATTCGCAAACGAAATGCCTCTCCCTCTTCTACCTGTTGCGATACCGCTTCCACCCGTGGTTTTCATCCTAATTAGCTCGTTTATCATCATCGGTACGTCGAACGCGACTAATTTCACCGATGGTCTTGATGGTTTAGCTGGAATTATCACAGCTAGTGCATTTGGTGCATATGGTGTGATTGCATTCTTGCAACAGCAGATTTTTCTAGTGGAATTATGCTTTATTGTGGTTGGTGCATGTTTCGCATTTTTGTGGTACAACGCCCATCCCGCACAATTATTCATGGGCGATACGGGGTCATTGGCACTTGGTGCAACCTTGGGTATGGTTGCGATGATGACCGGACAATGGTTATTACTCCCAATTATCGCAATTGTCCCAGTGATGGAAATTTTGAGCGTCATTTTGCAAGTCGCATCGGCAAAACTCAGTCGCCGATTTTATGGTGTTGATATTCGACCATTTAGGCGCACACCGATTCATCATCACTTTGAACTGGGGGGTTGGAGTGAGACACAGATTGTACAACGTTTCTGGTTGATTGGGATTTTGAGTGCATTTATTGGGGTAGCACTTGCTCTACTCTAATATATGCTAATTATTGGATGAGGCACGCCTTATCCCTACATCTATACAATAAAATTGATTTGAAAGATTATGGCACAACAAGATTATTTATCTGGAAAGAAAGTTGTTGTATTTGGGTTTGGCAGACAAGGACGCGCATTAGCCACTTGGTTACCAACCGTCGGTGCCGAAACCATTGTCACTGATAGCCGAACTGCCCTCGAACTCAAATTACGTCGCAAGAACTACCCCGGTGTAAAATTCCACCTCGGCGGACATCCCGAAGAAGCTGTTTTAGGTGCTCACTATATTTGTGTATCAGGCGGTGTGCCACTAGATTTACCAGCGCTAGAATTAGCCCGCACCCGCAACATTACCTTTACGAACGATGCCCAGTTGTTTATGGAACGCTGTCCTGCCCCTATCATCGGGATTACAGGTAGTGCAGGTAAAACAACGACGACAAAACTCGTCGGTAATATCCTTGAAAAAGGTGGCTATAAAGTATGGGTCGGTGGAAACATCGGCAATCCCCTAATTGGTGACCTCGACACAATCAGCAAAGACGACATCGTTGTGATGGAGCTGTCTAGTTTTCAGTTGGATTTGATGACAGTGAGCCCACAGGTTGCGGCAATCATCAATATTACACCCAACCACTTAGATCGACACGGTACGATGGAAAATTACATCAATGCCAAAGCCAATATCATCAAATATCAAACTCCTAGCGATGTCGCTGTACTCGGCACCGACGATAAAATTGTCAGCCAGCTCGAGCCATTAGTAGCTGGCGAACTGTCGTCATTCAGCCGTTATGATATGGTGCCAGATGGCGCATTTATGATGGGGAGTCGGATTCTGGTAGCAGGGTCAGCTAGTTATGACATGATGCCCCATGTCGTAGTAGAACGTAGTGATATTCCGTTACGCGGTGACCACAACGTAATGAATGTATTGGCCGCCTGCGCAATTACAGGAGCAATGGGTTTAGCAACAAACCGCCCGGGTATTATGGCAGAAGATATGGCGGAAGCCATCAAAGAATTTGAACCTGTAGAACATCGTCTAGAAATTGTCCGTGAAAAAGATGGTATCACGTATGTGAATGATAGCATTGCAACTGCTCCTGAGCGACTGGCAGCAGCATTACAGAGTTATGATGAACCACTGGTATTATTAATCGGTGGTGCAGATAAAGACCTGCCGTGGGAAGCAGTATTAGTGATGGCAATGCAAAAATCAAAGCATATTATTGTCTTTGGCGAAGCTGGCGAAAAACAAGTCTCCACAAAAGTGATGGATATTTTCGATAAGCTACGCATTTTCGATGATCAACTCTCACAGGTAGAAAATCTAGAACAAGCTGTCGAACGCGCACATGAAGTTGCAGAAGACGGTGACGTAGTGTTACTCTCTCCGGGTGGCACAAGTTATGATGCATATACGGACTTTGCCGAACGTGGGGAGCACTTTCGGGAATTGGTAACAAAGTTATAATTGGAATACATATTGTTGTAAACCTAGGAGCGAGGCATACCTCCTCCTACCAAGTAGCGAGATGAGATACAACACATGGCAGACCAAACCTATGATGATGCACGACGACGACGAATGCGACGGAATGCACGTCAAAAACCTGTGCGAAATGCACCGCCAACACCAATAGACGATACTCGTCGCACACAACCCCGCCGACGAAATATCCTAGCAACCCTAGATAAACCACTTATTGGGATTGTTGGTTTGTTATTGGTTATCGGTGGCATGATGATTTTTAGTACTACATTTGACTGGAGTAACGAGTCACGCGGAAGTGCAACCGCTATTTTTGTGGAAGATCATCTGCGGAATGTTAGTTTAGCGGTCATTGGTCTGGTCTTTTTTGCAGTGGTTGATTACCGCTTTTGGAAGCGATTTGCGATTTGGTTATTACTCTTTACAATCGGGACATTAATCGCGGTCTTGTTATTTGGTGATGACACGTTTGGTGCGCGTCGTTCATTGATTGGTGGTCGCTTTCAACCCGGTGAGTTGGCAGAGTTTACGATTGTGGTCTATATGGCGGCTTGGCTTGGGTCTAAGAATACCAAAGTCGATAGCTTTCTCTTCGGGTTCATCCCATTTGGCATTGTGGTTGGGATCCTAGGAGCTTTGATTGTAAGGCAACCGGATTTGAGTTCAGCAGCAGTTATCGGCATGACAGCTGGTATCATGTATTTTCTAGCAGGTGCGAATTTGCTACACCTCGGTGGCATATTTTCAATTGCAATCGCAGTGGGCTTATTTGTGGTGCAGGGTCTCGGCTATGCTCAAACCCGCCTCACCGACTATGCTGCCGGTTTACTTGACCCGACACAAGCGAACTATCATACCCAACAAGCAATCATTGCCTTTTTGAAAGGTGGCTGGACTGGTGTTGGTTTAGGACAATCCGAACAGAAATTTGGTGCTCTCCCTGCCCCGCATACAGATAGTATCTTCGCAATTATTGGTGAAGAGCTAGGTGTGCTTGGTGCCGCGTTTGTTGTAATTTTATTTGTAGCATTTGCAATTCGCGGGTTCCAGATTGCACGCAACGCGCGTGATTCATTCGGTGCGCTGTTGTGTATTGGCTTTACCTCATGGGTTATCATTCAAGCCCTGCTCAATATTGCAGTTATGACTGCACTTGTCCCATCAACAGGTGTGCCGTTGCCATTTATTAGCTTTGGTGGTTCTGCTCTCTTGGTGCTTATGATTGGTGTGGGACTGATGCTGAGTGTACAGCGGGTCGCAAACTTAAAACAATCCTCGTCTGAACGGAGAAATGATATTGCGAATTATGATCGGGGCTGGGGGAACCGGCGGGCACGTTTATCCCGCACTAGCAACCGCCGAAGCCCTCTTGAAGCAAAATAACACTGACCACGATCTCTACTTTGTTGGGGCTGTTGGTGGGATGGAACGCAAACTTGTAGCAGAATCCGGCTTAGATTTCGTACGTTATGACGAGGTCTATGCGGGTCCAATACATGGTGTAAATCCATTGCGCATGCTGACGAGCGTCGTCAAATTAGCGGTTGGTACAATCCAGTCATTTGGTAAATTATTGTCGATCCGCCCAAAGGTCATTTTGCTAACAGGCGGATGGTCGAATTTACCGGTTGCTGTTGTCGCATGGGTGTTACGGATTCCGATTGTGATTTATCTACCCGATATTGAACCGGGTCTAACGATTAAAGTGCTACAAAGATTTGCTTCAAAAGTAGCGATTACAGTTGAATCGTCCGAGGTATATTTTCCAAATGGTAAAACAGTGATTACAGGTTATCCGTTACAAGATAATCGGTTGACAGCGACTCGTGATACCGGACTGAAACATTTTGACTTATCAGCTGACCGCAGGACATTACTTGTTTTTGGTGGGAGTCGTGGAGCGCGCAATATCAATATCGCCATCAGCGATAACATACAGAGCCTTTTGGATGATGGTTTGCAAGTTATTCATGTCACTGGCACACTAGATTACGATCGTACACTGGAACAGGTCGGCGAATTGAAAAATCATCCACAGTATCGTGTTTTCCCATATTTACACGATGATATGGGGTTGGCATTTGCAGTAGCTGATTTGGTTGTGTGTAGATCCGGCGCAAGTACACTGGCAGAACTACCCCTATTTGGGTTAGCATCTATATTAGTGCCTTACCCATACGCGTGGCGATATCAGAAAGTCAATGCAGATTATTTAGCGGATAAAGGTGCAGGAATTCGTCTAAATGATGAGGACATGTCCGAGCAACTTTATGATACCATTAAGACATTAATGAGTGACAACACGCGACTATCGGCGATGCAAGCCAATGCGACCGCATTAGCCAATCCCGATGGGTCAAAACAATTGGCACAGCTATTGATCGAAATTGGCGGAGCGTAATACATGTTAGAATTAGTGACGCTGGTGTGGGTATTTGTTGTATTTTTTGCATTTTTAGGTTTACAGCGAGGATGGACAAAAGAAGTCATTTCTATGTCGGGTATTATCCTCGGGTTATTTGCATTACATCAGTTTGACTTTGCTATTCGAGAGCAGCTTCTGGCTGAGTTTACTGCTGACCAAAAGTTTTACTTTCAATCAGCATTATTTCTGATTATCGCCTTTTTTGCCTATCAAACGCGTGCTCTTGTTGGTGCCGATGCCGCCGCTGCCCGTGGCAGTGGGGATGGACGCGATGCGCTACAAACCCGTGTTCTGGGTGGTTTAGTCGGTGCGGTCAATGGCTATTTAGTGAGTGGTTCAATCTGGTATTTTTTGGAAATCAATAATTACCCCTTATCACCATGGGTTACATCCCCAGCCACAGGATCGTTAAGCGCACAGAATATCGGTAATTTGCCGTTGTTTGTGCTGGCACAGGGGCCGGGATCTCCGGGTGATCTGTTGTCATTGATGGTGATTGTATTATTTATTGTTGTGCTGGTTCTGATTTAGCTGGAAAGTGGAAGACTTGAGTTATGATTAGTTTAGCCTCAATGATGTGGGCAAGTGCCATTTTCTTTGCATTTATGGGTGCATTACGTGGATGGAATCGTGAGTTGGTCGGTACAGCCGGCATTATTCTGGGAGTATTTGCAATTTTCCAGTTTGATGCGCTGTTGCGTGGGACACTATTTCTATTAATGTCTACCGATCAAATCTTCGGCGTACAATTAATCATTTTCTTGGCGATTGTATTTTTAGCCTATCGCAGTCAGGGTATTGTAGATTCTGATGAAGGCGCTGGACGCATTCAAAGCGGTATCTTAGGGGTTATTGTCGGCTTTGCTAATGGCTACTTGGTAGCAGGATCAATCTGGTATTTTCTAGATATTAATCGTTATCCATTCCCACAATTTGTGACTGCTCCAGCAGAAGGATCGGTCACCTTTCAGGCTCTAGAATCTATGCCGATTGTGCTCTTGGGTGGTGGGTTGACAGGTAACGGTGATCTATTAGCAGTTGCTGTCATTGTTCTATTGGCGATTGTGATTATGATTGTCTGATTCAATTAGTTTAGTCAGTCTCGAAAAGGTGGGTATGATTCGATGTTACAATTGATTCCCGGACAACGCATACATTTTATAGGCATTGCGGGTGCCGGATTATCGGCAATTGCGCGTGTATTACTCGACCAAGGCTTTATGATTACTGGCTCAGACTTAAATCAGAGTGACCTGACTGTTGAGCTAGAGAACGACGGTGCAGTGATTCATCGTGGACATAATGCATCACATGTCGGCGATGCTGAATTGGTTGTTGCGTCATCAGCTATCCCATCCGACCACATTGAGATTATGACAGCCGAAGCACAGGGTATTCCTGTCTACAAGCGTAAAGATATTATGGAAGCTGTCATGTTCGGGCATTATAATATCGCAATAGCCGGGACACATGGTAAGACAACGACGACCTCGATGGTCATTCACATTCTGCAACAAGCCGACAAATCCCCTAGCTTTATCGTAGGCGGTAAGATGGGCAACACCGGTAAAAATGCTGGTATCGGTAATGGCAACGCGTTTGTGATTGAAGCCGATGAATATGATAATATGTTTCACGGGTTGCGTCCGAACCTAGAAGTCATCACCAATATCGAACATGATCACCCCGATTTTTTCAAAACACCCCATCAACTGATTACATCCTACTCGCGATTTGTTGGGTTATTACCTGCAAATGGTTTACTCGTCGGTTGTGTGGACGATTCGATCACGTCTATATTTATTCGTAATCGCTTGATTGTGCATCTTCCTGTGACCAGTTACGGCATTAAAAATACACAAGCCGATTGGCGCGCTATCAATATTCGTCATGAAGACGGTAAAACGATTTATACCGTTATGCGGGAAGGTAAACAAGTCGGTGATGTCACCTTGTCTGTACCGGGTAACCATAATATTTTAAATTCACTAGCCGCCTTAATTGTTGCCGACCATCAAGGTGTTGATTTTGATGTTGCATCAAAGGCGTTGACAAGCTTCCGTAACACGGGGCGACGATTCGACATCCGCGGTGAAAAAGACAGAGTCATGCTTGTTGATGATTATGCGCATCATCCAACCGAGATTAAAGCAACCATTCAAGCAGCACAAGAACGCTATCCAGATCACCATATTTGGGCTGTGTGGCAACCGCATACCTATAGCCGTGTCAAACAATTTATGTCAGGATTTTTGACAGCATTCGATAAAGCAAACCATGTCTTAGTCACACCAGTTTATGCTGCCCGCGAGCGTCCCTTAGAAGGTATATCTAGCCTAAATATTGTTGCAGAGATGACACATCCTAGTGCGCATTATGCACCGAGCTTGGATGATGCAATTGAGATGTTACGCGAACAGGTTCGCCCGCCAGCCATTGTGTTAATTTTGAGTGCGGGAGATGCTCCCCGTATTGCTGAAGAATATTTAAGTGTAGCTGAGCAAGCCTAATGTGTGCGATGACCTCACCATTTAAACAGAATGTACAAGTAAACCAGCCCCTTGCGAGGTATACCGCAGCACGATTGGGCGGTAATGCGGACTATTTGTTTATTGCCAGAGATACCGAGTGGTTAGAGATTGTAGAAGTACTCAATACTGCATGGAAGCATAATATTCCCGTTACCATTATTGGTGGTGGCGCAAATATACTTATCTCAGACAAGGGTATTCGCGGTCTGACGATAATCAATCGGGTCAGCGAACTCGACCACGGCAACTGGGAGAACAGTAGTAATGTATCAGCTACGGCAGGCACAAATTTAATCCGACTGACGCGATACTGTCAGGAACATGGCTATAAAGGCATGGAGTGGGCAATCGGTGTACCGGGAACAGTCGGTGGTGCAGTGGTCAATAATGCAGGGGCACATGGTGCTGACATGTCCGACTCACTTTTTCATGCTGTTGTTTATGAACATGGTCGTGGCGCTCAACTCTATACAGTCGAAGAACTCAATTATGCGTATCGCTCGTCAGTCCTTAAGTTCCGTGATAATAAGCGTTTTATGGTATTATTGGCGACCTTCAAGCTTGAGCAAGATGATCCGACTATGATTCAAGAACGTATGGATGAATTTAATGCCTATCGCAAACGTACCCAACCGCCGGGTGCGAGTTTAGGTAGCATATTCAAAAATCCTGATGGTGATTATGCTGGACGACTCATTGAATCAGTTGGGTTAAAAGGACATCAAATTGGTGATGTCCAAGTCTCGCATGTTCATGCTAATTTTCTGGTGACATTATCTGAAGTTGCCAGCGCAACACAATACTATGAACTGATCCGTCATGTCCAGAAAACGGTATATGAGCAAACTGGCATTGAGCTTGAATTAGAAATACAGGTCTTGGGTGAATGGGACTAAATTCTCAGACATACAGGTGATGGAATATTCTCGATACATCAGTTAAGCTAAACATACACCAAGCTATCGGGGAAATTTATTATAAGTAGTTGCGCAGTCTACATAACCAGACTATGCTAAAATAGACGTTAAGTTTTTGTTATATTAATCAGTGGTCAGATAAGTATCCGTGTCCAGTCGAATCCGCAATCGTAGACGACGTTCTGAGCGGTCACCCGGTGTATTACGCCGAACCAGCCCAAATGAAATTATTGAACGTCAGACGCAAGAACAACAAGAGCGTGGTGAGGGTTTCACCCGTTGGCGTGCGTTAAGTGCGTTAACAGTACTTGTATTTAGTGGCGTATTATTCCTTGTCTTCACAACGGATCTATTTTATGTGCGGTCGATTCAGGCACGTGGGCTTGGTTATTTGACAACAGAAGAAGTCTTCGGTTTTGCGGATGTCGCGAATTTCCACCTATTTTGGCTTGATCCTGATCAAGTTCGCGAAAATGTACTGCGGTCATCGTCGGTGGCAGATGCCAGTGTCGAACTGGGATGGCCTCCTAATATGGTGAGTATTGAAATCGAAGAACGACAACCTGCCATGATTTGGTCGGAATCAGGTAATACGATGTGGGTTGATTTACAAGGACGGATGATGCCAGCGCGGGTTGAGGTGAGTAATCTAATCCGTGTGAACGTCAGTATTGGGGCATTTGATGAACCATTGACGGATGGCCAACAATTAGACAATGATATTGTTTTTGGTGCGTTACAAATGCAAGAAATTTTACCGGAGAACACCATCCTCAACTATGACCCAATCAATGGATTAGGTTGGACAGACAGTAATGGCTGGCAAGTCTGGATGGGGGCTGGTCGTGGTATGTCAGAGAAGTTTAAAATTTATCAAACATTAGTTCAGGATCTGATTGCGCGGGGTATTCAACCGGGCGAAATCAATATCGCCAATCCGAACGCGCCATTCTACACGGTGTTATGGGGGCGTTAAGTCTGTATGGGTGATTTAGTAGTTGGTTTAGATGTTGGTACACATAAAATCTGCACCTTGGTGGGCGAAGTCCGACCCGAAGATATTTATGTTGTCGGTGTAGGGATAGAGCCGAGTGCAGGCATGAAAAAGGGCGTTGTTAGCGATGTAAAAGCGTTAACAACTGCGATTGCCGCCTCGGTACATAAAGCTGAAAAATCAAGTGGATATGACATAAATCGGGCATTTGTAAGTGTTGCGGGGAGTCATATTTCATCGTTAACCAGTCGCGGTATGACAGGCATCATGGGACAACGTAGTGTCCAACCAGAAGACCTTGATAAAGCGATGGAAGCTGCGCGTGCCATTGCGATACCTCATAACCGCGAGGTACTTCACGTGGTGCCACGTAGTTATACACTTGATGGTCAAGAAGGTGTCCGTAGCCCGATTGGTATGCACTGCTTCCGGCTTGAAGTGGATGCGCATATCATCACCGCATCTTCCACCAGTTTAGCAAATCTAGAAGATGCTGTTGAATCGGCAGGTGTTTTTGTTGATCGTTTCATTCTGAATCCGTTAGCAGCAGGTGATGCCGTGCTGACCGAACAAGAGCGTGAGATGGGTGTCGTCGTCATTGATATTGGTGGTGGGACAACTGACCTCGCTGTGTTTATTGATGGAACCGTATGGCATACAGCCGTAATTCCGATTGGCGGCGATCATGTCACCCATGACATCACCTACTGGATGCGTGTCCCATTCGGACTAGCCGAGCAAGTCAAACAACAGCGCGGTCATGCTGATATGTTATCGGTGAGCGAATTAGAGCGTTTTCCTGTCGAGCCATTTGGTGGCGAGATACAACAAATCTCACGTAGAGAACTCGCTATGGTTATTGAAGCACGTGTCGAAGAAATGTTTGAGCAGGTGCAAAAAGAAATTAAACGATCTGGTTATGCAGGTCTGTTACGCGCAGGTGCAGTCATTACAGGCGGAAGTTCACAACTACCCGGTTATAAAGAGATTGCAGCACGCACACTCGGTATTCCGGTAAGGATGGCACAACCGGAAAATCTCACAGGAATTGCCGATACACTCAAGAATCCGTCGTATAGTACCAGTGTCGGATTGCTAAGATTAGGGTTAGAGATGGATACTGTAGTAGAGCCCGATAACGGAACAGGGTTAGGACTTCCCGTTGAAGGTTGGAGTCGAAGAGTTAGTGATTTCCTGCGTAGGTTCTTACCAGATGACGATTAACACATTGTCAAGTGTATGATTTTGGTTTATCGTTAACAGGCAAAATTTGCATTCGTTGGGGAAACAAGTAAAATTAAACCATAAATGTCATTAGCGTTGGGTTAACGTGTTGATTTTAAAAGGAAGAAATTATGATGGATGAATTCATTCCGGGGGAAAACTTCGCACAGATTAAGGTTATTGGTGTCGGTGGTGGTGGCGGCAACGCAGTCAATCGTATGATTAACGAGGGACTTGGTGGTGTCGAATTTATCGCTGTCAATACAGATAACCAAGCATTGATGCTGTCGAAGGCAAAGACACGCGTCCGCATCGGGGATAAATTAACACGTGGCTTAGGCGCAGGTGGTAACCCTGAAATTGGTCGTAAAGCTGCTGAAGAAAGCTCTGAAGATTTGCTCGAAGTTTTGCGCGGTGCAGATATGGTATTTGTCGCCTGTGGTATGGGTGGTGGTACCGGTACAGGGGCATCTCCTGTGATCGCACAGATTGCAAAAGAATTGGGGGCACTGACCATTGGTGTTGTGACACGTCCATTTACATTCGAAGGAACAAAACGTGGTCAGCTGGCAAAAGCAGGTATTGATGCACTTGCGGCACAGGTTGATACACTCATTGTGATTCCGAATGATCGCCTTCTTCAAATTGCAGATAAACGCTCGACGTTGCAACAAGCGTTCTCATTAGCAGATGACGTATTGCGTCAGGGTATCCAAGGTATTTCCGAACTGATTACAGTTCCAGGTTTGATTAACCTTGACTTCGCCGACGTTCGTACAATCATGTCGGAAGGTGGCGCAGCATTGATGGCTGTCGGTCGAGCTGATGGTGATGACCGTGCACGGCAAGCAGCAGAAATGGCAATTACAAGCGGTTTACTTGATGTCACCATTGATGGGGCACGCGGTATCCTCTTCTCGATTACAGGCGGTAGCGATTTGACACTATTTGAAGTCAATGAAGCGGCAGCTATTATTAAAGATAGTGCACACCCTGAGTGTAACTTGATCTTTGGTGCACACATTGATGAGAGCCTCGGAGATGAAGTTCACATCACAGTGATTGCAACTGGATTTGAACAGAGTCGTGTAGGTATTGCTATAGAAGAGAAAGAACGACAACGTCAACTACAGCGTAATCGTCAAAACCAAGAGCAACAGCGACAACAGCAACATCAAAGCGTAGAAGTTCGTCAAAACACAACAAATAATCAAAGTCCTATTTCGAACAACAATAGTGGCGAATCTTTCCAGCGTCAACAACGCCCTGCTCCACCAGCACAACAACCACGTGAGCAGGAAGATGTCCGCACATATGAAAATATTGACCGTAACAATACCGATTTACCAGCCTTCTTGCGTAAACGTAATCGCGGACAATAATCACACCTTATAACTTTTCAGACAGAGTGGGTTTTCATACCCACTTTTTCGTCTAAATTCGTGGTAAAAAGTGGAGACAAGTGGTAGCGCGGTGTACAGAATTAAGCTACTATTTTGTTACAAAACCCTACAATTTTCTAACCAAACTCATGTCGAAAATTAGTAGACAACTGTTCTAGGACATGTTATAAAAAGGTTATAATATATCGAATTTTTTCGATCAATCAGCTGTTAAAAATTTAGTTATCCCTCCCTTGATATAGGTGTATGTTCGCCCGGATGTGAATATACAAAAAAGGGGGAAGTTCGGTGAAAGTCCGACGCTGTCCCGCAACGGTAACATAGGCATAGACTCCTGTTCCGGCGATTGTTGTTTATATCATCGCTTTTGTATTCGAGTCCGTAATTTTGACCGATGAAGCCCGATTACCCGCCTCTATCAGTAACTCGTAAATACCTTCGTGGTTAAGGGGAGACGAGTTTATGCGATGCTATGCTGTGATAAACAACAGATGGCTTCGACCTCTCACATATAACAAATTAACAGCTAAAAATTAACGGTATTGTTACATTTAAATACTGATGACAATTATATTCGTATAACAGATGGTGAGGGTTACATCCTTATGGTTCAATCTCGAGCTACAAAAAATGCTTTACATGACCTCGGCTATAAAATTTTCTTAGACCGTTATGCCCAAAAAGACATGACGCGCAGTACGCTGGAAGTCGGCGATACGGTGATTGTGGTCGTCAATGGGAAAACCGGACAGCGCGAAGTCGGCGAAGTGACTGCAATTGATATGCCCAAAATTACGATCAAACTTCTCGATGGTGAAGTAGTTGAGCGTGACCTCGAACATGTGGACAAGCCGATTGAAACAGACCCAACCCAGATGATGGATCGGGTAGCATCCGGTATTGCACAAGTCGAAAAGAACGCTAAAAAGCGCGAGGAGTGGTCAGGCAAATTCCGCTGGTTGTTAGATGATTGGAAATTTGTTCCGGGTGGACGTATCCTAACAGCAGCAGGCACTGATCAGGATTTGACCTATTATAACTGTTATGTGATCAGTAGCCCGAACGATTCACGCGAAGGCATTATGACAACCCTCACCCAAATGACTGAGATTATGTCGCGCGGTGGCGGTGTCGGTATTAATATTTCAACATTACGCCCACGTCACGCTTATGTCAAAGGCGTGAATGGTCGTTCGAGCGGATCAGTATCATGGGGTGCGTTATATAGCTTCGTCACAGGCCTTATCGAGCAAGGCGGCAGCCGCAGAGGCGCGTTAATGTTGATCCTCAATGACTGGCATCCTGATGTGTTTGACTTCATCAATAGTAAGCGTCAAGCTGGACAGATCACGAATGCAAATATTAGTGTTGGTGTGTCTGATAAATTGATGGAAGCTGTTAAAGCGGATGGAGATTGGGAACTAATGTTCCCTGATACCAGCGATCCAGATTATGACGAATTATGGGATGGTGATCTCGATACTTGGATTGCATCCGGTCGTAAAGTCCAGCACTACAAAACAATCAAAGCCCGTGAATTGTGGGATGCGATTATCGAAAGTGCTTGGGCGAGTGCCGAACCCGGTGTCTGGTTCAATGAACGTAGCAACAAAATGGCAAATAGCTGGTACTTTAACCCCCTAATTTCAACGAACCCCTGTATCACAGGCGATATGCGGATTCATACCAGCGAAGGTCTAGTGACAGCGCGCGAACTCTTTGACGAAGAAACCCAAATTGATGTAGCCATTGATGGGCGTTTTGGTGTAGAAGAGCATTTGACCCCGGCAACTCGCGTCTTCATGACAGGTATCAAACCTGTGTATCGTATGCAGACAAAAGAAGGATATTATCTGCGAGCAACAGCAGATCACAAAATCATGACCTCAAGCGGTTGGGTCGAAATGCAAGACCTAAACGAAGGAGATAAAGTCCATATCTTAAACCGTAAAGGTGGATTCGGACGTGAAGGGTCGGAACGCCTCGGGCGTATTTTAGGCTGGTTAGTCGGCGATGGAACAATCAAGGCTGATCGCGCAGTTCTGTCATTCTTTGGTGAAGAAAAACAAGAACTTGCGCCAATGTTTGCAGAGTACATTAATGATATTGTTGAACCACTTGGTGTTAATCTTACCCGTACCTATACAGTCGGTGTAGTCGATATTAAAGATCGTGATGAAGCACGTGTTCGCTCACAACGCCTACGGACATTAGTTGAAGAATACGGTTTGGTTGACAATAAACATCAAGTACCCGAAATGGTCTTCAAAGGCACTGAAGGTATGCAACGCGGTTATTTGCAAGCGTTATTCACAGCTGATGGAAGTGTTCAATATAACCAAGATAAAAAATCGGCGAGCATTCGTTTAGCATCCAGCACACATGAATTGTTGGAACAAGTACAACAACTTCTCAGTAACTTTGGAATTGCTAGTCGTATCTATAAAGATCGCCGTAAGTCACAAATGAAGATGATGCCTGATGGCAACGGTGGGCAAAAAGAATATCATATTAAAGCACAGCATGAGTTGATCGTATCTCGCGCTAATATGGTAAATTTTAATGATGAAATTGGCTTTATCCTTGAGCGTAAACAACAGCAACTTGACGATATGCTGAATGATTACATACATGGACCACGTTCCGAAACATTTGTCGCCAAAGTAGAATCCATCACAGAAGATGGTTATGAAGAAGTCTTCGATTTAACTGTACCCGTAACCCATTCATTTAATAGTAACGGGATAGTCATTGCTAACTGCGGCGAGCAGCCTTTGGGAGCATTCTCGGTTTGTAACCTCGGTGCGATCAATCTATCACGTTTCTATGATGAAGCAAAACATGATGTCGCATGGGATGAGTTACGTCAAACCGTACAATATGCAACACGGTTCTTAGATAATGTTATCGACACCACACCTTACTTCTTCCAAGAAAATGCCGATGTACAACTGGCTGAACGTCGCGTCGGTTTGGGTACGATGGGTATTGCTGAGTTGATGCTCAAATTAGAAGTACGCTATGGTAGTGATGAATCGGTTGATCTAATTGATGCTGTTTATAAACTCATTGCGACAACAGCGTACGAAACGTCGAGTGAAATTGCCAAAGAAAAAGGGGCTTTCCCTAAATTCGATGCAGAGAAATTCCTCGAAAGTGGATATATGCAAGGTATGCCAGATGACGTGCGCGACAAAATTCGCCAAGATGGCATCCGCAATGTGACCCTGCTTACACAAGCACCGACAGGTACAACTGGAACAATGGTCAACACGTCAACTGGTGTTGAGCCATTCTTCTCATGGGTCTACTATCGTAAGAGTCGCCTTGGTCTACATGAGGAACAAGTGCCGATTGTAAAAGATTGGTACGATGCAAATCCAGAAGCTGTTGAATTGCCTGACTACTTTGCAACAGCAATGGACTTAGCCCCACGTGATCATGTCAAAGTACAAGGCGCATTCCAACGCTGGATTGATAGCGCAATTAGTAAAACCTGTAATGTACCAAACGAGTATACGGTTGAACAAGTCAGCGAGCTGTATCAGTATATGTATGAACTCGGTTGTAAAGGCGGTACGATCTACCGCGACGGTAGCCGTGACGAACAAGTACTAATGCTAAAAGGTGATGAGCGCGCCGAAAGCGAAATGGAAGAAATCAAAGGCGAAGACAAATCCGCTAAGAAAGAAGCAAAAGAAACTGTAGAACAAGTGGCGACACCGCATCGTGTTTATCCACGTCCTGACCGTTTG
Organism: Anaerolineales bacterium UBA6055; assembly: GCA_002428985.1. GTDB lineage: Bacteria > Chloroflexota > Anaerolineae > Aggregatilineales > Phototrophicaceae > UBA6055. The sequence goes on from DIYL01000053.1 coordinate 413,729, forward strand.
ACTGGTACCACAGTTCGCACACAAACACCATTTGGCAAAGCCTATATCACCATCAATCGAGATGAAAATGGTTATCCATTTGAAGTCTTTATCACAATCGGCAAGGTCGGTAGTGATATTCAAGCAGACGCAGATGGCTTGGGACGGATGATGTCGCTACAGTTACGGACAACTGCCCCACACAACCGTAAAGAGATGCTTAAGTTGATTATCGAGCAACTACAAGATATAGGTGGTGCACGTCCAATTGGATTTGGTCCGAAGCGTGTCCTATCGTTACCAGACGCAGTCGCACGTGTATTGATGGAAGAATTCTTCAAAGAAGAACAACCTCAGCAACTTGGTTTACCCATTGAAGAAATTGAAGTCACTGAATCCTCAGCAAAATCGGATACAACCATCATGAATGGTGCAATTTCCGGCGCAGACATGTGTCCAGAGTGTGGCACAATTTCATTGATCCGTGCCGAAGGTTGCCGTAAATGCCTCACCTGTGGCTATAGTGAGTGCTAGGCAAAGTAACATTTGACTATGTGAAAGGCGGCTCACGGGTCGCCTTTTTTGTTGTCAACGATATAATGGCAACATAAACAAAAGAAAGTGAACAACGATGACACAGAAAAAAGATGACAAGCCAGATACGAATTCCGATGATTATCCAGAATATGAGGAAAGCATGGATGATGAAGATTACGTAAATGAGTTTGATGAATTTGATGAGGCAATGTTATATCAGGCAATGCTATCTGATCATGATGATTTTGATATGAATGCATATTGGAATGAACCCGATTTTTTGTTGGCCGACATCGTCAATATGATGGTCAATGTTGCTGAGCTGGAAATTGGCGTGACATTGTTTGTCAAGGGAATGACATTAACCGGAACACTAACCAGCGAACGACAATATCTACGTGATCTAACTCATACCTTCCGCAGTCGAATTAAAATAAAAACGAGTAAAAATAAAGCCTCTAAAGAAGATCAGGCAACGGTCGATGATATGTTCGATTTTACCCATCTATCCGAAAGTCGAATCGCCCAAGAGTTAGATGATGACAACGCGGGTGTTCCAGATCACTTTCCAACAGTGCGTTTCTTACATCTTAAAAATCCACTTGTGGTCGGGCAAAATGGCATAATCGACTTCGGGCAAGGTCCGGCACCATATATTCGCTTACGACTGTCACTGGTTGATGGCTGGATGTTAGGTGAAGTTGCTACCCCTGAGATGTTCGATAACAACAGTAGCGGAGATATTTTGCATTAACGCTTTGTTTAGAATTGTGCTGTACGATGAGCGTGTTTGTGCACAATTAGTTATCAGAGTCTATGGACACAACTCCTACACCATCATCAAAACCTAAACGTATCCGCTGGCTAAGACGTTTCCTCCTCTTCGGCATTATAGGCGGATTTTTCTATTTCTGTTCATTCATTACCATCACCCATTTTGTCGGTGCGACTGACCAGACGGAAGAAGCAGATGTCATTATCGTACTAGGGGCAGGCCTCCGACGGGACGGTCGTCCAGGTTGGGCATTAACACGGCGATCTGTACAAGGTGCAGAGTTATGGAAACAGGGTGTTGCTGATAAAGTCCTATGTACAGGTGCACAGGCTAGTGGGTATCCACGTAGTGAAGCGTCAGCATGTCGAGAACTCCTTATCCGCGAAGGAGTTGAAGAAACGGCAATTCTGATGGAAGAAAACAGCCGCAGTACCGAAGAAAATGCAATCTATAGTAAAGAAATTCTGGATGAACTCGGTTATGACAGCGTGGTGCTTGTCAGTGATAGCTATCATATTTTGCGGGCAGAATGGATATTTAGCGATCAAGGTATCATCGCATACACCAGTCCAATTCCAGCAAGTCGTATTAATCGCCCGTCATTTTATCCGTATTCACTGGTGAGAGAATTTGTCGCATTCCATTGGTATATTGTTAAAGACGTGTTCAACATTCCTGTAACATATATCTATGGCGTTTGATTCAAAACCAAGTTGACCCAACACAATATTTTAGGCATATGGAAGGTAGATATTGACGCATGTTCCCTCACCGCTTTTTGATTGGATATCCAACCGCCCATCATGCGCTTCAATAACCCCTATTGCAAGCGGTATTCCGATACCGATACCTTGTTGTTCGTGAGTGTCGCGGTCAATCTGAGTGAACTCTTCAATCGCAGCGTCAACTTGATGTTGATCCATACCATGACCATAATCTCGGATACGAATTCGTATCCCTTTATCATAACGCTTGAGCGTAATCTCAACTTGTCCATCTGCAGGTGAGTAAGCAATCGCATTCGCAATAATCTCAGACAGTGCATGAATCATCACATGACGAAAACATGCGACCTCAACATCGTTTTCTAAGGGGTCAAAATTCACCTGTACATTGTGTGCACGATAGACAAACTGATGTGCATGATTAATTGCACTCAGAATGAGCGTCCAAATCGGCTCGGGTCGTGCAATAATCTTAATTTTCTCGCGTGTCAATAAATCAGATTTGATCTCAACAAATAGCGACATCTGCTCAACCAGACGATTCAGCCGACCTGTACCATTACCTAATGTCTCTATAAGATCCTGAATATCAGTCGTCGAAAGAAAATCTAGTTGTTGTGACATCAATTGTACTGCCATATTAATGGATGTCAGCGGTGTCCGGAGTTCATGTGAGATAACATGGGCGAGTTGTTTTTTGGTTTTGGTCATTTCTTCGGTCGTCTGAACAGCAACATCATTCAGCCGATTGACACGCGTCTTTATCGCTTTCAGCAATTCATCTGTGGTAAAAGGCTTAGGGATATAATCATCTGCACCTAATTCCATACCATATCGCATCGATGAACGATCGGACTTTGCTGTCAAAAAGATAAAAGGGGTTAACGCAATTGGATCTGTACGACGGATATGATTGAGTACCTCATATCCATCCATACCGTTCATCATGATGTCACACAAAATCAGTTCTGGCTTATATTCAGTTGCAAGTTCAACACCAGCTTCACCTGACCCCGCGCTAATTACATTAAAGTTATTCAATTTGAGTGTCTGGACAATGTTTTCTCTGATTGGTTCTTCATCTTCGATTACAAGGATGTTTACCATAGTTTTATTCTCGCTATATCTCATCTATTACAATTATACGTTTATATTCCGCTAATTTAGGATTGAGGAATTGTTTCATCTGGCATTAAACAAAAAAACATGCGAATGTTCTGACTTTAGACTATAATGCGTACATAGACTTTTATTTGGTTATTTAAGGAGCTATTGGGCATGACTAGATCACGTTTTGGGTGGGTACTCATCTTAGCAATGCTTGTACTCATCATTAGTATATCTACAGTATCAGCGCAGGAAGAAAGCTACACTGTCCAGCCGGGTGATACAATCCAATCAATTGCCAACCAATATGGACTGAGTACAGACGCAATTTTGCAATTCAACGGTATTATCGACCCGAATCGCATTTTTCGTGGGCAAGTCCTACGCATCCCGATTGGTGTTGTCTCAGCACCATCCACCCATCAAGTCCAACCCGGTGAAACGCTTCAATGGATTGCCGAACGATATGGTGTCACAGAAGACGCAATTTTAGACATCAATACAATCACCAACACCAGCCGTTTAACTGTCGGACAGGTGTTGACACTGCCTTTGAATACAGGGCAACAAAGCATCTTCACACAAGAACACATTGTGCAACCCGGTCAAACCCTGCGTGCAATTGGTGAATTATATGGTGTAGATTTCCAGACCTTAGCGGACATCAATAACATCACAGATCCAAATCTGATTCAGCCCGGTCAAATCCTCGTGATTCCAGCCGCAGCGCCACCACAGACACAACAACCCGCACCAGTCGCGACTCAAGCACCTGTCGTTGTTACACCAGCACCTGTTGTTGTAACGCAAGCGCCGGTTGTCGTGAACCAAGCCCCACCACAAACACAACTCCAAACCTATGTTGTACAAGTCGGGGATAACCCAGCACTCATTGCAGACCGCTTTAATGTGACATTACAAAGCCTGATCGAACTCAACAATTTGCGTGGTAATCTACCAATCTTCGCTGGCGATATTTTACTTATTCCGCCAACAGGTGGTGTCGGTGGTGGTGAAACAGTAACTACAACACAAGCAACAACTGCGCAACCTGCATTTGCACCTCCAGGGGTATACATTGTTCAACCGGGTGATACCCTATTTGAAATTGCAACGCGTTATAACCGTAATATCTATGATATCGCAGCAGTCAATGGCCTACTTAACTTGAATGCGATTTTCATCGGTCAAGCATTAACGATCAACTAAACACACTTAAAGACAATGGGTGGAGATTAAATTACTCCACCTTTTTGATTGTAAATAGATGATATAAGGACAAATTTATGCCTGAATATATTTGTATTGGTGTACCCTATTGGCTTGGTGAATCTAAAGATGGACGTACCGAAGTCCATTCAGTCAAAAATAGTGGTATCGCCGATGAATTGAATGCAGAGTGGGTTGATATTCAACCTGATTTTGACAAATACGATAATCCTGTGATTGCTGTAAACCAAGCAATTGCTGAAACAATCAAAGCGCATGATGGAAAAACACCCGTAGTCTTTGCTTCAGACTGCACGAGTTGTCTCGGTATGGTCAAAGGATTAGAATCGCATCAACCAGCAGTTTTATGGTACGACTCACATGGTGATTTCAACACACCCGAGACATCGCCCAGTGGATTTCTTGGTGGTATGCCATTAGCAGCAATGGTCGGACGCGGCAATGAAGACCTCATGAATGGTATGCAACTGTCAACATTGGCTGAAAGCGATATTGTTGTAACCGATGTCCGCAATCTTGACCCAGAAGAAGGCGAAATGTTACGCGGTAGCGATATCGCAATTTATGAGAAAGTGGATGATTTACTGACGGCTGAGTTACCCGATAAGCCCTTGTATATTCACTTCGATACAGATGTAGTCGATATTGAGGATATGCCAGCGATGAATTATCCAGAACCAGATGGACCATCTCTTGATGAAACAGCAAAGACGCTCAAGCATGTAGTCGAGAATAACAACACAGTTGGCATCCTATTCAGCTTATGGAATGACACCTTAGATGGAGCCGATAAGGCACTTGCAGGCACACTCGAATTGGTGCGCACACTCAAATAAACGTGCAAAATCTAGATTATTTCGTGTCGAGGAGGTAATGCGTCTCCAGCTCCGTTTCAATCGCTTTATCACCAACTTTTTCGACAAAATATCCTTTAGCATTCGGTCGGGAGCTCACCACATGGTGCAATTCACCGTCAATAAAGTGACCACCAACGCCATCGTCAAATGCATGCCCCGATAATATCTCGCCTGACTGAATCATTCGATGATAAGTCGGGCGACGGTCACCTTCACCATCATAGTGTGGCGAACAACTCCCCTTGAGGTATCCTAAACAATCCAGCGCTGTGAGTTTACCGGGGATTGAATCAGTTGTACCTTGTTCGAACCAACAAATCGCCCCCGCACTAATACCAGCAAGAATTGTCCCTTCTTGCATCGCGTCACGTAAAATCTGATCTAATTGCCATTCGCGCCACAATGCCAGCATAGATTTTGTATTACCACCACCAACGTAGATAATATCTTGTGACAGCAAAAAATCTCGAATATCGGCTGTATGCGGTTGAAATAATGATAAGTGACTGGGTGTACTTTGTAGCTTGGAAAATGCGTTGTAGAATCCAATCATGTAATCAGCATGTTCAGCACTAGCTTGTCCAAGAAAACAGACTTTGGGTCTCTCAGCACTGCTTTGATCGAGGATATATTGATCAAGCGCAAGATTATCTGGCTCCATTGAAAAACCGCCACCACCAAGTGCAATAATTTGCTCCATAACAACCTTCATTCATATGAATTGAATCATTGCACTTATTATACAGTGTGGCGGGTAACACGCTATATTGCTACCCGCCATCATATTGAACTAAAGTGTCATGTTTTGAAGTCGTTCGACGCGTTCCTCAGTTGGTGGATGGGTGCGGAACAAATTCGTTAGACCACCACGCAACGGATTTATGATGTACTGATGCGCAGTCGCCGATTGCATATCTTGATGCGCAACTTGTTGTGCGTGTGGATCATGTGACCAGCCTTCAAGCTTCATGAGCGCATTTGCCAGCGAATTCGGATTACGGGCAATGCGTGCACCTTCGGCATCCGCTTCAAACTCTCGACTCCGCGAAATCGCCATTTGAATGATGACAGCTGCAATTGGTGCGACAAAAATCGCCAGTAACACACCAACAATACCTAGCGGGTTATCATCGTTATCGTTACCAAACCCGAATAGTAAGCCCCACTGAGCGATGTTAGCAATCGTCGCAATCGCACCTGCAATGGTCGCGGCAATGCTTGAAATCAGCGTATCACGATTCTTGATGTGAGCCAGTTCATGAGCAATTACCCCTGCTAATTCATCACGATTGAGGATACTCATAATACCGGTAGTGACAGCAACCACACCTTTTTGTGGGCTGCGCCCAGTCGCGAACGCATTCGGCATCGGACTATCAATTACCGCAACACGTGGTTTTGGAATACCTGCATTGACGGATAATTCTTCTACCATGCGATGAACACTAGGCAATTCATCTTCATCAACTTCACGCGCGCCACTCATGCGGAGTGCGAGCGAATCACTGAACCACCACGATCCTAAGTTCATCATTGTCGCCATGACAAACGCAATCATCATACCACCACGTCCGCCAATCATCCCACCGATGACAACGAGTAAACCCGTGAGTGCTCCGAGTAAAACAACAGTTTTTAGTGTATTCTGAGAGGTCACTTTACCCTCCTATTTGACAATCTCTCTCAATTCGTACAGGATTAATTTAGCAGTGAAATGTAAAAAATATTTGTTGCCAATATTAGAACCACATAAAATTAAAGAAGGGTATTATGTCACGCTTTCGGGAACTCATACCAATTAAAAACCATCTACCTACCGGGCAGTTAAATGCCATCACTGATGTGACCGGAGTACAGGTTGGGCATACCACAATTATTCGCGGTGATGGCGCATTAACCGTCGGCGAGGGGCCCATTCGTACCGGAGTCACCGCAATTCTGCCTCATACGGGTAACATCTTCCGTGAAAAAGTACCAGCAGGTGTTTATACGATTAACGGATTCGGTAAAGCAACAGGGTTTGAACAAATCCGACATCTCGGCGTGATTGAAACACCAATCTGCCTGACCAATACGCTAAATGTTGGTAAAGTGTGGGATGCACTCGTCACTTATTCTATCCGTGAAAATCCTGATATTGCGATTCATACCGGAACAGTCAATCCGGTTGTAGGTGAATGCAATGATAACTTCCTCAGCGATGGGCAAGGTCGGCATATCGACGCGTCACATGTATTATCGGCAATCGAAACAGCATTGGCGACAATCGTTGAAGAAGGGTGTGTCGGTGCTGGAACAGGAACAACTTGCTATGGCTTTAAAGGCGGGATTGGTACAGCTTCGCGCGTTGTTGTTGACGGAGCGTATATGGTTGGCGTGTTGATGCAGACGAATTTCGGACGTACATCCGAGTTACAGATGTTAGGTGTGCCAATTGGACAGTATTTTGCCGATAATCCACCCCACAAACCAGACGGATCGGTTATGATTATCATCGCAACAGATGCACCGTTAACCTCACGTCAATTAGAGCGCATGGCAAAGCGAGCCGCATTCGGACTCGGTCGCACCGGAACAGTTTGCCATAATGGCAGTGGCGATTTTGTGATTGCATTTTCTACTAAGAATCGTCGCTTACATGACGAAACAGATATTGTAAGCGATGTTCAGTTGATCAACGAAGAAGCCCCGCTCACTAACGGCACTGTTATTGATGCATTATTTCGGGGCGTGGTCGAATGCGTCGAAGAATGTGTCTATAATGCACTCACAACGGCGACCACAACAATCGGGCGCGATGGTAATACATACTATGCCCTTCCGCATGATAAACTAGTTGAACTGATGCGTTATTATCGTCGTTTAGATTAGGGAGACACATATGGCAGACGTTCAGACATTTAATGACATCAAAGATGATTTTTTGAGTGCAGTTGAAAAAATTGTCTGGTGTAATATGGCAACAGTTGATACAAAAGGTCGTCCCCGTAGCCGCGTTGTACACCCAATATGGGAAAGCTCTACAGGATGGATACTCACATCCCCACAATCGCTAAAAGCTAAGCATTTAAAGCAAAACAATCATATATCACTGGCATATATCGCTGACCCATTAAAACCAATTTACATTGAAGGATCCGTCAAATGGGTTGAATCAGCCGATGAGAAGCAAAGACTATGGGATTTATTCAAAGATACCCCCGAACCGTATGGTTATGATCCAGCCGCATTTTTTGGTAGTGTCGATAACCCTAATTTTGGTATCCTCAAGGTCACACCATGGCTAATTGAACTATATGATTTGATGGGTGGCACAGGGCGTAAGTGGAAAGTGTAATCTACACAGTCCGCGATTGATAATCTAAGGCTTCTGTACTGAACACCACAGCAACCATCGGAAGCCATAGACCGCCGATACCGAGAAATGCCAATTCGAGTATCCACAATTGATTAAAAAAGTCGAGTTCAATAAACGGCAGATGATAGGCAAAAACTGCCGAAACAGCGATGATCATACCGACAAGCACAACCCAACCCCAATGTAACGGCTGTGGCGGAAAATGCTTATCCATCAGCATTTGCGCTTTTTCTGGTTTACGGTAATATAGCACCCCAACAGCTAATGCTAGCAATACACCCGCGATCGTAATACCACCGAACGCAAGCTGTCCTTGCGCAAAACGGATGAATAACAAGACCATAAAAGCAATCAATACAGCGCCAAGTTCGCGGTTACCAAGCTGAAGATCTCTCGCCTGCCAAACACTATGCTGTCGGGATACGCGCAAGAATAGCAATAAGACAATTAATCCAACACCGAAGAAGAGTGCCAACATGATATTGAATGTAGTCGGTTCGATCCCATTGACCTCACGCAAGGGTGCCCATCGTGACCATATACCCCAGTAGAAACCAACCGCAATGGCATAAAAGACCATCAAAAAGCGTCCCCGTTTGATTGACCGACGGGTCATCAACAGAAACATACCGAACATCTCAATACTAACAAATCCGACTGCTCCCATCATCCGCTGAATGAATTTTGAGGGGAATGCATCGAAGGCTACATCCGGCTGAATTAGCAACGCAACCAACATCACATGCACGGCAATCAAAGTCATCACATCATAGATATTACGAATCCGATAGCGCACAGCAAAATCCAGCATGAGTGTCGATGAAATGATATAACCGACCACCCGCAAACCCCACTCTAGAGGCTCATGAAGTTGTGGGTTATTCCACAGTAGGATTTCATTCCCAAGCAGGAGCATTACAGCCCACAGCAGGCGAACCACCCACAGCGACATTGCATCAGATTGTTGTGAAATATCGAGTTTTGCTTGTTTCAATCTATTCTCGTATGAACTAGATGATCGGATATGCTTTCAATATAACAGAGACCATCAAAATGCGCACTACCTGACGCAATCCCTTCGCATCCCCTATGATAATTCAACGTTACTTGCTCACAATTCTCGAAGATAGTTATAGTGAAGGTATCACTTTACTGTTGGGAGACAATAGGATGCCACATAAACGCACACGAGATCAACAATCGCACCATTTAATTCTAAAACTGAATGTTGTCGCTTTTTTGAGTACTATCATTTTAACTGCTTTATTTGTACAGCCAGATCACTCCAATGTAACTGGAAACTTTGTTGGTGTTCTCAATCCCACTGCAACAGTCGAGTCACAACAGCCTACCATGTCTCCACCAGTCGAGCCAACACAAGCTGACTATGAGCGATTATTTGCCCGAGCAACTGCAGAAGCCCCTGTCAATCTGGCTGGATATGTTAATGCGCCAAGTGATGTACTCTTGAGAGGAGAGCCATGTGTTGAAGCTAATATAGTTGGACAACTAAGTCATCTCGATGCTGTACGTGTATTCGGACAGTCCGCTGATAAAGTATGGATTAAAATACAAGATCAAAACTCAGGTAATATTGGTTGGGTTTTTGTCCAATTTATTGTTGTTGCAGATACTATAGAAAGCTTACCTATACTTGGGTACGCTGGACAAATCAAGGCACCGGGAGGTCTAATAGTCCGAAGTGAGCCATTCATTATGGCGGATTCAGTCGGTCAATTACGTAATAATGAGTTTGTGACTGTATTTGCACAGTCATATGACAGTCGATTGGTCAAGATACAAAGTCATGCAGATGACTCCACCATAGGTTGGGTATTTGCGCAATTTATAAATGTTGAAGGTGACAAAGAAAATCTCCCAATTCTTGGTTATCCGGCGCAAATCAACGTAGCCGGCGGGATTTATCTTCGTGCGGAGCCTCGAGTTGATGTAGGTACTACAGATAAATTGAACGATGCTGAATTAGTGACAGTATTCGGGCAATCTCACGACAATCTATGGGTCAGAGTACAAAGCCTTAATAATCCCAGATTAAATGGATGGACTTTCGCTACATTTATTGAGATGAATGATGGTATAGATCATCTACCCATTATCGAGCAAGAATTCCCCTGAGAGTAAAACTAAAGAGACGAAGGCGGGCAATACACTGCTACTCCTTCGTCTCTTTGTTTCTCTACGTGGTGCTCTTTACAACAGTCGACCTACATATTGAGGAAGTGACCTTCTAAGCCGTGTGCCGCTTCTTTGAGTGTTTCGGCGAGGGTCGGATGTGCGTGAACGTTACGCGCAATTTCTTCTGGTGTGAGTTCTGCTGACCGTGCGAGAGTCAATTCTGGCAGCAGTTCGGTCACATCGGGTCCGATCATGTGTGCGCCAAGAATTTCACCATATTTTTTGTCGCTGATAAGTTTCACAAACCCAACTGCATCACCTAAACCAAGTGCTTTACCGTTAGCTTGGAATGGGAACTTCGCGACGTTGACTTCATAGCCTTTTTCTTTGGCTTGTTCTTCGGTATAACCAAAGCTAGCTACTTGTGGCTGACAGTAGGTCGCACGTGGCATCATATCGAAATCGAGGGTGACAGTTGGTTCACCTGCGATATTTTCAGCAGCAATCACACCCATCGTCTCAGCAACATGTGCCAGCATCAATTTTGCGGTGACATCACCAATCGCATAGATGTGTGGTACGTTGGTTTGCATCTTTTCGTTGATAGCAATCGCGCCACGGTCGGTGAGTGCAACGCCCGAGTTTTCCAGACCATAGCCCGTTGTACGTGGTTGGAATCCAATCGCTTGCATGACCTTATCAGCTTCTAGTTTTTCTTCTTTGCCATCTTTAGTGACAGTTACAACAACTTTGTCACCTTGATCGTCAATAGATTCAACTCGGGTACTGGTCATGATGTTAACACCGAGTTTTTTGTATTGTTTAGCAAGTTCTTTACTAACTTCGGGATCTTCCAATGGTAGAACGCGATCAAGGAATTCGACAATAGTCACATCAACACCATAGTTTTTCATGATGTATGCAAATTCTACACCGATTGCACCGGCACCTGCGATGATAATGCTATCGGGTACGTTGTCTTCCATGATTTGTTCTTCATAGGTCACAACACGATCACTGAGTTCTGTACCGGGGATCAAGCGAGTGGTCGCGCCGGTGGCAATAATCAAGTTTTTGAAGTTGAGGGTTTCGCTACTACCATCGTTTAATTCAACTGTCATATTATTGGGATCAGTGATGGTTGCCCAGCCTTCAAATGTTTCGATCTTATTTTTGCGCATCAAGAACTGTACGCCCTTGGTCAAGCGATTAGAGACTTTACGACTACGCTTATATGCTTTGCCATAGTCCATTGTAAATTCGCCAGAAATCCCGAAATCATCAGCTTCATGGTGCAAAATATAAGATAATTCAGCGTTACGGAGTAATGCTTTTGATGGGATACAGCCTACATTTAAGCAAACACCACCCCAGTATTTTTTCTCGACAATTGCAACTTTTAATCCCAATTGGCTTGCACGGATCGCGCCGACATAACCACCGGGGCCAGCACCCAATACCACTAAATCAAATTCTTTTGCCATATTATCAATTTCTCCTCATTATCGTTCTGCTACAGGTTGTGAGTTAGTGTACCGCACACCTGCTACAAATTATAGACATTTCGTAACATAGCCTAGCTTACATGATAACTATAATAATCGCCTAAGATATGCCCAGATTCTTGTATGAGATTGCCCGCTTAAGCAAGGCGTTGGCGTTGTGCCTCAAATAAAATAACTGCCGTCGCAATAGCGGCATTGAGCGACTCAGTATCACTTGCCATTGGGATAGCAATCGATTCATCAGCAATATTACGTGCCCGTTTACTGATGCCATGTGCTTCGTTACCCACAATAAACGCCCATGATTGTGTCCAATCGACCGCCGTGTAACCAACTTCTGCATCAGCACGGGTTGCATACACCTTGACATCTTCACAAAAATGCTGAATTTCGTTCCAATTAGCCTCCACGATTGGAACACGATAATGTGCCCCCATACCCGCTCGTAAAGCTTTAGGATTATACGGATCCACTGAACCTTCTGACAGAATAGCAAGATCAACCCCAGCAGCACCTGCTGTCCGTAAAATTGTCCCCATATTTCCCGGCTCGCGAATGCTATCCATAATGAGTATGCGTTTGGGTTCTCGTGGGATTGGTGGTTTGGGGATATAGAAAATACCGAGTATGCCCTGTGCCTGCTGTGTATCACTGACATGTTTGAGGATGTCATCACTCACAGGTACAAGTTCACATTGTCGGTTTTGAAGCTTAGCAATAAGATCGTAGTCAGCACTATCTGGCGTGTAGAGCGCATATTCAGGATTTGCACCACGTTCGAGTGCATCACTGATCAAACGATTGCCTTCAAGCACAATCTTCAATTCAGATCGACGAAACCGCGCTTTAGTCTGTAGTGACTTCGCGTATTTGACACGTTTATTTTGGGTACTTGTAATCAAATCCATATGCAGACAATACGCCTTTTTCAAAAATCAACATTGTCTGCAATCATACTAACTTGTGTGGTATTCGTGAATACAACAGTTGTGAATCGGTGACTGGTCTAGCAGTTTAATGCTTGCTTGCACCCGATTGAATCATCTTTGAGACAACAATATGGTGAAACGGTCGGATAACATTGAAATAGATCGGTCCTGCCCAATTGTTATAATGTACAATTGTCACCGCATAATATCGGCTGATGTCAGTCTCCAGCGGTTCGCGGATGATCATCAAAATTGCTTTAAGGTGCGATTCTTCCGCCGATACAACGAGATACTCATTTGCTCGAACATCATCAATGTCGAAGAAGGCAATTTTTTCGCCTATAACTAAATCAAGCGTATCAGGATCAAGCTGAAGTGGTCGTGGAATCCCATTCTGGTGCATCCCAAGAAAACGCACAAATACTTGTCGTACACGGTATAGAGCTGTCATCCAACTCGGCTGATAGTTAAACACGCCAGCAATGAACTGATTCATCGTTAAGTTGCTATCCACATGTTTAATATCGATATGATGCGCATGTCGCGATATTTCCTGATATATAGCCATATTTTTGACATAAGCATATTTCGGTGGTTTTGTCAGTATAGTCATCTTATACACTCAATCCAGCATAAATCGATAATGCAATCGCTAAGCACAACACCCATTGAGGAATCCGCAGTAACGTCGAGAACTTACGCGTCGCTAGCAAGGGCACGATCATAATATCGAGTGCAAAAAACACAAATGTGATAGCAATGATATGGGCTATAGTCTGTGTATCTACAATGACGTCTGTCAATGCCATAGTCAACAAGGCAACAGCACTCAAAATAAAAATGACTGTCACACCATGCCAAGACATACGTACCTCTTGTTTGGCGATGTGACTACCTCCATTCGGAATCTGTGGAAATGCCGATGTTGGAATACGACGTAAAGTATATTCCCCGCCAATACCATGTGCGAGTACCGCTACTCCACATAGTATCCCTGCAATTAGAAACCCAATATTCATGATGTGTCCCCCTTATTCTGTGTATTGAGTCCAGCAATATAATTGAACATTTCTAAAACATCTTGTTGATTCAGGTGCGGTAGAAGATAGCTTGTACCGATCAATGTGGCATAAATTGTACGTGATACAACTAATGCTTGTTCATCCGACATACCCAATTCAGTATATAACTTCACCAGATAGTCAATTCGACGTTGATCCACACGAGCGACTGTCTCACGTGCAACATCATCAGTTAAAGCCCATGCCCGTATGTGAATTTCCGGATCATCATAAGCCGATAACGCCACATCATTAAGGCGTTTGATTTTTTCTAGCGGAGTTGTACCTTTTTCAGCATAGTCAATAAACTGTGATGTATACTTTTCTTCCCAATAGGCAAGCAGGTCCTCAAGATACGATTGGTGATTTTTGAAATGATGGTAAAACGAGCCTTTTGTCATACCAAGCCGTTTACATAGTGTGTCTATCCGAACGTGCTCAATCCCGTCCTGCCTTAACACTTTCAAGCCATCATCTAACCATGTCTCACGTGATGTCTTTGCCATAAGTTGCTCCTTATCAACATATAAAACATACCATACGGTATGGTATGTTATCAAGATTTAAATTTTATTTCGGCATTTAAAGTTTTTAGACTAAAAACAAAGGGTATTTAACGCAAAAAAGGATCAGCGATGTGACCCTTTTCAGAAATTACAATGGGAGTGATTTAGACGTTTTGTTGTGCGATTGCAACAATCTTGCGGAAGGTGTCTGCATCACGTACAGCTAGGTCAGCAAGTGTTTTACGATCTAGTTCAACACCAGCTTTCTTCAAGCCGTATACAAGTTGGCTATACTTCATGCCATTGATACGAGCAGCCGCATTAATACGTTGAATCCACAAGCGACGCAATTGACGACGACGTTGACGACGATCACGATATGCATACCAAAGGCTACGCATCATCGCTTCATTTGCACGTTTCCATAGGGTTGAGCGTGTGCCCCATTGCCCTTTGGTCAACTTGAGGACTTTTTTGTGTTTTTTACGTCTTACGAAACCAGTTTTTGTTCTTGCCATGATTACTTATCTCCGTACATAAAACACCCGGCGCATACACACCGGGCAGAATGATTTTTCTGTTAGTGTTGCGCTTATTTAGGTGGATTGGCTTTGTATTTGCCAAGGTACGGTGCAAGACGGCGGATACGGCGTTGTGTTGCTTTTTCGCCGACCTCTAACATCTTGTCCCATTGGCGTTTTACACGCTTGGCCGAACGACGGCGCAAGTGGCTTTTACCACCTTTGGTACGAACAATCTTGCCCGTGCCAGTCACGCGAAAGCGTTTTGCTGTCGCTTTATGGGTCTTTAATTTATATTTCTTTGTTTTCTTCTTACGGGTCACGATTGCTTCTCCGATTGTTACTTATTCTCTTTATTTGGCGCAAGAACCATCAGCATGTCTCGACCTTCCATATTTGGTCTTTGCTCGACTACGCCAACATCCTTCAATGCTTCTTCAATATTTGATAAGCGTTCACGTCCGATGTGTTGATGTGTAATTTCACGTCCACGGAAGCGAACACGGAACTTCACTTTTTTACCTTCTTGTAACCACTTAGTGGCACGTTTAATATCAAACTGAAGGTGATAGTCGTCGGTCTTCGGGCGCAATTGAATTTCTTTGACTGTTACCTTCACCTGATTTTTCTTAGCTTTACGTTCTTTACGGCGTTGTTCGTATTGGAATTTACCATAATCCATAATACGACATACAGGCGGTTTTGCACCTGGCGCAACTTCAACAAGGTCAAGCCCTGCATCATCTGCACGAGATTGTGCATCACGTATATCGACGACTCCAACATTATCGTTGTTTTCGTCAATCAGTCTTACTTCGCGTACACCACGAATTCCTCGGTTGATTCTATAGTCTGAGCTTGAAATAGCCAGTCAATCCTTCAGCTAAATTAGGCAAATTAAAGTAGACGTAGCGAAAATCACTACGCTTGGCAAGTGTAACATACGATGCGAAACTGTGTCAATTCTGAGTCAGAGCAATTTTAGATGTTCTAAACCCCATCTATTCTGACAATTGAATGGGTAAAGCAGGATTTTCGATAGCGAACTCACGTATACCTTCAAGTTCGGTTTTAAATTTTTCAATGAGTTCTTCGTCACTACCTTTATAACGACGTAATGTCTGCTGGGCACATGCCCCACACCCACGCATTGCACGATAACTATCAGTTTCACATGGTAAACACCCATTGAGTCCGATCATCATCGACATAAACGCAATCACTTCGTCACTAGACTCAGGTAGTTTTGCCAGACGATCAATCAATTTCGCCCATTCTTCGCCGCGGATGTTACGTAAGGACGGAATAACATAATGTGGAAATAAAATCTCATTATCTGTATACATATTGTATTCTCGGAAAACAACCGACCCTGTTATATTATTAACCACAGCATAAAGACTTTTGACACCGATTACAAGCTATCTTCAGATAATCGTGTGACTTTTATAGGTTTTTTACATAAGTTTGCGGGGAATTATGGCAAAATATCACCAACTATCGAGCCTTATTATCATTATTGTATTGCTCATCACAGGATGCAGTAGTGGTGGCGCCGTACGGTTTGCACCGACCCCACTCCCACCCGAACTAAACCCGACAACATATCAACATCCATCGGGTGCATTTAGCCTCGTTTTGCCACCTAATTGGTCGGTTTTTTCGCAAAATTTAACAACACTTGCATCGACATCTTTTGCTCCACCGAATATTGAAATACCTGTTATTCGGGTTGCCGTTGTCAATCTAGGTGAAGAAATTCAAGCAAACGATATGGGAGAATTGTTGCTCGCTTACCAGACACAAATTCGCCCTGATGTAGATCGCTATACCGAGCAAAGCCAGGAAAGTTTTGGAGATGGTAGCTGGCGATTAACAGGCTTACGCACATTAGCCGGTGGCAATACACAACAAGTCAACACATTTATCGACAGAGAAGGGTCGCTACTTTCTGTAATAGAAGTTACCTTACCCACAGACACCGCCTTACGTACCGATATTCAGCGCATTATCAATACATTTATTTTAAGTTCCGAAGCGAATCTACCACCAGCTGATATAAGCGCATTATCTGTATCAGCTGATGCCCCAATTGAAGTCATCAATGTCAGCACATGGGTTACAGCAGATGGTGTCTTATACGTGACAGGTGAAGTCACAAATCATAGTGCTGCGCCTGTATCCCGTATTCCTATCCGAGCTTTACAAATCGATGCAGACGGTAACGGGCTCGCCGAGGCAGTTGATGTCGTAATGGGATATACACTCGCACCAGAGACTTTTTTGCCGTTTAGCTTGCGATTTGGTCAAGGACAAGTTGAAAGTGCAGTACGCTATGGTGTGATAGTGGGAGATGATAGTTGGGATCAAGATGCTGTTTTGACGATCATCAACGAGGGTGATTTTGATTGGACGGACGAAAGTAATTTTAACGATGCCGGACAATTATTTATCAACGGCGACATCACCAATACCAGTCTAGAGGATGCAAAAGATACAAAAATTATTGTGACAGTATTTAATGACCAACAAGAAGTGATTGCATCTGCCTTCCACGATGTACAACCTGCCATATTATCAGCAGGAGAAACGACCGATTATAGTTTAATCATACCGGATGTCGGTGGAACGCCTGCAACCTATATTGTTACGGTACAGGCGTTACCCTGTGGGGGTGACGATTGTTAGTCGATATGATGCTCAGGGAGAAATCACAAATTCTCCCTATCACAAAAAGAATACTATCTATTGTTGAGGGACAAGCAACGATACAAGCATCTGCTCATCGGTCATTACAACTGTTTCAAGATTATGGGTCTCGCCCAGTCGTTGATTTAAAATATCATCTAGTGATTTCACGACAACCTCGACAAGAAATGGTCCAGTTACAACCGCGATAAAGTCCTGAGATAAGACTTGCCCTTCTTCGACTAATGGCTGACCATAAATCTCAGCAAGTCCGTTTTGTGTCTCGATAACCACAAAGAGAACACCTGTTGACAATGCACCATTTTCACCACGTGCGGTCACCTCAAATGCAATCCCTGCTTCAGCGATAAAGTCTACCACAGCCGATTCAACATCATCACGTTCTTCAACCAATCGTGTAATTTCTTCTTGGAATTGGCGTTCATTGACAACAAGGTCAGCAACCATTTGCGGTACCCCTGTTGACAGTTGAATCGCGCCTCCGGATGATGCGGGTGTAAATGTCGCGAAGATCGGAGCTTCTTCGACAGCCGCGGTTGAGGTGCTGATAAATGCAGATGTAGCATTTGCTGTCGGTTCAGGAGTAGCTGTATCATCTGGAATATCCGTTTGGGTCGGTGTATTGGTAGGTGTTGGCGACGGCGTACGGGTAGGTTGTGATGTATTTGTCGGCACTAGCGTATTGGTCACGGTGGCAGTTGGCGATGGAGTCGTCGTGAGTGTTGCTGTCTCCGTTGGTATACTTGCCAATGTTGGTAATGCAGGTTCTTCGGTCGGGTCTGCCTGACATGCTGCCAGTACCACCATCACAATTGTTGCCAATAGGAAAATTCGTTTCATAGCATGTCCTCGGTAATTGTCAATTCAACACATTGTCAGTCTAACACAAAGCCATATGTGTTAAGCACAAAGTTCTATTGTGGATACCGATAGGAATACTAAAGAGGTTACGGTTGATCTACAACCCAACAATCAACAATGAGGCTTGTATACACAAGTTGACCATCTACATTCCGACTATCATGCTTAGTGGATCGTTTAATATAGCCGTCAAAAACATCCCATTCAACTCGCTGGAATTTACCCTCTGCATCAAAGCATTCTAGTAGTTGATAGTCATAGCCTTGCAATCCTAGAATGTCAGTCATGAGGTCGCAATTATAAAGGACTTTATGATCATCTGCCCCCACACCAATTCCACCGGGGCGCACATGTTCTATATATGATGCATCAGGATGATACCCATCTGGTACCGCAATCCGAATACGACCACTATTTGCTAGATAGATTCGTGCAATTCGTAAAAAATCGGCCAGTTGTTCAGTTGTTAGGTGTTCGAAGACATGCTCAGCTAGCATACGGTGAATCGAATTGGGTTGAAACAAATCTGCCCAGTGTGTATGTTTAAGAATATCGAATGCTGGAATATCAGTTGGTATCCAGCCGTCATATTGTGTTTCGCCCGCCCCAATGACGATATTAAGCGGTTTATCAGCGTCCAGCATCGCTGTCACAGCATGACGGATGCGATCTTGCTGTTGTCTGAGTCGTTGCTGATTACGATACTTTGTCACAAATGGCGCATACACAGGGCGAAAAATTTGTTTGATCATATTCATATGTTATTACTCTTCGACTGTGAAGATAGCAATTGGCAAAATATTACCTGTTTCGTCTGTGGTTAAATCCGTACCATTCACTTTTTCACCTGTCTCACGATCATATACAATCGCCATTACACGATAATCGCCTGCAGGCAACTGATCTGTTGACAGTTCGGCACGGTACCATTTTAGAATATCATCATATAAGTGGCGGTCGGTCTGTCCGACATTTTGCCAATCGGGTGTAACAATTTGTATCGACACATTATACTCGTCTAGCAGACGATCATCATCAACCTGCCACCCCGTAACAACTTGCACAGTATTATCCTGCAAATCATATTCGATAAATTTATCAACGATTGTCACCCCGTTGTCATACACAATTGGCGCATATTCATGGTCACAACCGATCACATTATCGATATATCGCTGAACGAATAAGTCAGGTTTGTCAATCACCATGTCACAGGCAATATAATCGCGTTCAATGATATTCATAATCACATCGAATCGTCTAGGCATCTCCTGTGGGTTATAGGTCAACAAGAGGTAAGGATGATTTGCTAATTTTTCAGGAATATCAACTTCAAGATCATCTTCGTTAAAGTGGGTTGGGATAAATGTGCCACCCGTCCCTAGTTGCCTTTGCATATAATAATCACCGGTACTTAATCCATGTTTACCCCGTCGATTAACAAAGTTAGCATCGGTAAAACCAACGACAAAATCATGTGGCTGTGTAATCCCTCTCAATTCATCAACATAGTCTTGCATCGGCGGATAAAAATTCACAGCAAAAATTGTGCCCTGATAATCTTGGTAATCTTCAGCATCACGAAAAGCAAAACCAGAAAATACAAATACAACAGCTAGCGCAACAGCAATCCACTGGTAACGTAGATATGCTAATCCAACGCCAATTACAATTGCCCACATCCCCCACGAGATCAGAAAATAACGAGATCGTCGCATCGGAATAAGCACAAAAACTTCATTAACAACGAACAACATCACCAAAATGAAAATTCCCAATATCCAGATGGGTTGAATTCGTAGACGGTGTTTTTTGTCCCGCAATTGATTGAGTGCAACTGCAAACGGAACAATTAATAACCATGCTGCCCCATTGCTAAATAGGCGCAAGAAGGTTTGTACTGCAACATCAAATGGCATCTGTTCGCTAATGGTATCAACACGCGTGGTCATGCCGACATAGGTCACCGGAAGCCACGGCAGATAAAGCACGCCCATAAGTAAAAATGCACCCGTAACAGAAAGCCAACGGCGATCTTTCTGAACAAACAGCAGGTGATACAACCCAATGGCGACAAATACAAATATCGAGAACGGTTGCGTATACAATAATGCAGCCCCAGACCCGATTAAACCGACCCAATGATATTTGCGTGCTTCTTTCCACTTATGACTGAGGAATAGATAATGCCATATCACCATCATCACGAGAGCAATTTGCAATGAGTACATCCGCAGTTCGTGATAATACTCTATCCAGAAGACATTTAGACCCAAGAATATCGCTGACCAAATGCCTACACGCCAACCACCAACATCTTTACCAACACGATACACCCATGCGATCGCCAATACCCCAAAGAACAAAGATAATGTTCTCAAAGTAAGTTGATGTATACCAAGCGCATCACCCCATAGCGACAGCAATTGAAAATAGAGTGGTGTATGTTTCTGACTGATTTGGCTGAGAGATTCAACCACATCAATTGGAGAAAATGGTCCAGTCAACACACCCGTATGACCAATTGTTGTAAGCTCGTCAAACCAGATAGCATCGGCATTTAACCCCTGTACGCCCATCAAGTATGACGCTAACAAGATACAGACCATAATCCCTAACTTGGTGATAGGGTGATTCATAACATTGATTTTTCGCTTAGCATTGTTCAAAAGTCATCACCGATCTCTATTCCATAATCGTCAGTGTAGCGATTTGATTCATACGTACAAATTCGCTTGCCGTGAGTGAACGTCCGAGAATTGTATCATAGGCATCACTAGTGTATAGAATCACAAATACACCGTACTCCCCAACAGGTATATCGTCCACCTGAATATCATAGGATGCAATCGACTCGCGTTGTACCACAGCGTCTAACTGATAGAATTTATTGAAATCCCCATCAAGAATTTGTAGCGAGAATCCAACCGATTCATCTTCGACACCATTTTGAACCCACCACGCGTCGAATCTATAATTTTGATCATCGATCTGCTGAAATATACTGTTTTTTAGTTCAAAGCCATTCTCAAACTCGAGATCAAATGGAACATCTGGATTAACCAAATCACATGAAATTTCTTGTTTGAGATAATATGTCATGCGTAAATCTGGCTCGTCAGCAAGTATGAGACAAGGGTGTGCCTCATCCTGTAGTGTTTCACTATAAAATCGATAATCTGTTATGGATTTTACTTCCGGCTGATCGACTAACCAGAATGCCTGTGAGTCGTCTAAAATCCTAGAGAATGTTTCAATGGATCCTTCAGTATCATTCTCAGTAACATGGAAAAAACGACGATCTAACCAGCGTTGATAGTATGTATCAATCAGAATAACGGGTACAGTCGTGTGCGCAGTCACAACTGGCGCATGTTGTCCTTCAAATTCAGATAATATTGGTTGGATCCGATGATACGGAGGATACTGATCAAACTGGAAATGATCGCGATTGGTGTAAAGTCCCATGTAATCCGAATTCGCAAAAACTGGATACATCACAATCCAAGCAAGAACAGTAACATACACCCAAATACGCCACCGAGAGAGATAATACAGCCCAAGCCCCCAGATAACGACAAGCATCGGAGCAACCATCAATGTATAGCGAATTCGACGTACTGGGATTAATGGTGTGAACTCCGTCATAAGATACATTAGCGTAAAACTCACCCCAAATATCAACCAGATAAACCGCAACGGCTTAGCATAGCGTTGATATAAAAAGAGACTAGCAACAGCCAAAATAATGACACCAATAATCAGCCCGTTACTCTGGGAAAAGGTCACATTAAATAGAAGTTCTGGAAAACTCTGAACGACCGACCGTGAGATATTCTCGGACTGTGCTTCTCCCAATCCAGCAAAGACAGTCGGCAACCATGGCAAAAATGTTATGCCAGCCAAGATTTCGACACCCGACACCAGTAGCCAGCGCTTTGTTTTCGTGACAAACAGGAGATGATACAACCCAATAGCAGCCAAGACAAAAATTGCAAAATAATGCGTGTAGATGAACACCACCGACAGAATATATAAACTGATCCATTCAATCGGACGAATCTGACGTTTGACAGTGACAATATTCCAGTAAGTATAGAGTAAACTTGACACAATAAATATTAGGGGGATATACATGCGGATTTCAGCTGCATAAAATACCGATAGCGCCGATGCACTCAAGAAAAACGCTGCATACAGACCAACGTCATCATTTACAAGTCGTTTACCAAAGCGATACACCATACTGATCGCTAACATCATAAACAATAATGTCAGAAACCCAGCAGTCGTCGGATGCAGACCGACTATAGATACCCAACCACTGAGTAATACAAAATATAACGGTGCATGTTCAGGGCTTGTACTGGCAACACTATCGAGGCTTTGTTGAATAGTGTAGCGTGTGTCAAACAGTCCAGTATGACGCAATGAGTGATATTCATCGTTGTATACCGGTTCATCATTCAGCGACTGGGATGCAGAAAATGCCACAAAGAGGAGTAGCGGTAATATCCAAATCCAACGTTTCACAGTTCCACCCTGCTATGACGATCACAATTGATGCACATCGAAATGACATCAGCGGAATGTTAGCACAAAGACAGATAATCACAAAGGCTTCGGATTTTGTTTATATTCGCTCTCAAGTAAGCCAAACTGCCACAGGCTATAGAATGCACCTCGCCAATAAACTTTATCGCGCCAAGTCCCCTCTAATGTGAAGCCGAGTTTTTTCAGGAGTCCTGCTGAACCCTCGTTGCCAACAGTGACATTCGCTTCGACACGGTGACAATTTAATTGAGTGAAGCAAAATGCGGTTACCGATTGGACTGCCTCGGACATGATACCTTTACGCCAATAATCAATATGCAGTTCATAGCCAATTTCTGCACAGTGATTCTTTGCTGAATACAGATGAAAGCCAACTGATCCAATCATCGCATCATCATTTTTATGCGTGATTGCCCATCGAATCCCTGTCTTATTCGCATAAATATCATCTGCCCACCGAATAATATCTTTAACTTCAGCTTCATCTGGGTCTGTGTCAAAGTCGATCATGTACCGTAATACATCATCGTTATTCCATACAGCAAACCAATCCGCTAAATCACCCATTGTGATACAACGCAAAATCAAACGTTCAGTTTGTAATGTGGGGAATTCTGTAAAATCAAAAGTCATTACACATCCTTATAGAACAAAAACTCCCATCTAATAGAGATAGGAGTTTAATCATAATATTGTCAAATCAGTTGATACTAATCGCCTGCAGGTTCAGGTTCAGAAGCAGATTCTGGGAGATTTTGGGCAATGATTTCAACCACATCCATCACTTTTGGACCGTCTACGATCTCACCACTAGCATCTTCAAACATCCGCATACAGAATGGGCAACCGACTGCCATTGTATCTGCACCTGTTGCTTTAGCTTCTTCATAACGCTCGAGGTTCACTTTTTGATCGCCGTGTTCTTCTTCTTTCCAGAATTGTGCACCGCCCGCACCACAACAGAAGCTATTCTTCTTATTTCGTGGCATCTCGATAATCGGAATGCTATTTGCACTTAAGACGTTCCGTGGTGCATCAACTACATCGTTGTGGCGACCGAGATAACAAGGATCATGAAATGTAACATTTGCCCATTGAGTTGGATCAGCCGTCTGTGGCAACTTACCTGACTGAATCAGTTCCTCGATCAATTCCGTATGGTGAACCACCTCGTATTCGCCACCAAATTGATGATATTCTTTACCAATGTTATGGAAACAATGCGGGCAGGTCACAACAATGCGTTTTGGAGCAACTTCATTCAACACTTCGACATTGCCAGATGCCATTTCAAAGTACAGATATTCATTACCCGCACGACGGGCAACATCTCCAGTACAATTTTCATCTTCTCCTAAAATTGCAAAGCTAACACCAGCCGCATGTAACACTTTAACCAGTGCTTGCGCAGTTTGTTGCGCACGGGGATCATAACTGACGGCACATCCTGTCCAATACAACACATCAAAGTCAGGATTTTCACTTACAGTCGGCACGGGAATATTCAATCCATCAGTCCAACTTGTGCGTGATTCTGCAATTTGCCAAGGATTACCCTGACGTTCCATACCGTTGAATGCCCCTTGTAATTCATTCGGGAATTCGCTTTGCATCAATACCGCATCACGGCGAATATCAAGAATGTCAAACATCGGTTCATTACCAACTGGGCAAATATCGATACATGCCCCACAAGCTGTACATGCCCAAACAGCGGATTCACTTAGTAGTGTTCCCATCAACGGTACCTCGACCTCTTCTCCATTGGCGAGTGCAGTCCAGTGCTCTTTTAAGTTATAGCGTTTATTAACTTCTAGTGCCGACGGTGACAGTTCCTTGCCTGTGACATAGGCTGGGCATACGTCCTGACAACGGTTACACATAATACATGCCAAACCATCGAATAATTGAGTCTGATGCAAATCCGTAAATGTATTCACACCAAATTGTTCAATATCTTCATCTTCAAAATCAAGCGCAGTGAGTTCACCTAGTGACGTACGTTCAGGGCGCGTCAGGTAATTGAGAGGTGCCATGAACAAGTGAGCATGTTTTGTATATGGGAAATACGGGGTAAATAGCAAAATACCACCCAATGCCACCCACCACCAAAGATGACGCATAAATTGAAGTGCATCAACATTTAAGCCACTCCACATCGGTGCAACAAGGCTAGCAAATGGCATAAAAACATCAGTACCGTGTTGCGCCACAATCACCGATTCTCCGAGGAAACGCGCCCCAACATGTAACAGAATAAAGACAGCAACAATCATCGAATCACGCGTGACTGCACCCTCTTGAACCTTGGGATGAAGCAGAATATTGTCATGGTATTCTAGGTCGGTTTTGTTCGGAAGATACAGGCGACGTATAATGAAATATGCTACCCCCACAAGCACAATCACACTAAGCACATCACCAAACAAACGGTATCCATCGTAGACCACACCTAAATTCGACAGGGATGCTTCAAACTCTGGTAGAAAGCCAATGAGCAAATCCACAGCATTAATTAGGAAATAATAGGTAAAACCGATGACCACCCCCCAATGTAGAAAGCTCGTCAAACGGCGGGTTTTAAGTGTCGTACGTTGGGATAAATAAATTTCGAGCGCAGTCCATGCTCGTTTGAAAAAGTTCGAAAAGTGAAGTTTACCCTGACCACGGTTGATAATCTGGTACATCTCCATAAACCCAGAATATGTCGCGCCAATAGCAAACAATGCCAACATAAAAAATAACATTTTTTCAACGTCAGTTAACATAAGCTAGCGTCTGCTTTCATTATTTTATTGAACACAAGATACAGCGTTGGGCAGATGATTTTTAATCTACTCAACTATACCTAGAGTTTACCATTCCAGCAGTCATTTCACCAATGAATCGCTACTCAATTGGTTGTTTTGAGGGAGATTGTGTCAACCTCATCTAAGAGGTAATATGAGCATTCGCTTAAATGTGACGTAAGTTTCACCAAAGAAATATCATCAACATGTTAGTTGACGTTTTTATAAGTACAAAACATGGGAGACCAATAATATGATCGACTTTACCCCAATGCGTAACTCCGAAATCAAATATATTGAATACGCAACACAAGAAAATATCACACAAGCAGACCTCAAAAAAAATAGTGATGAGAGTATCGACTTCCTTTTGGGTTTATTAGATGGAATGATCGACGCAGACGTTGCATTTGAACCTGTAGACGAAGAAGCTAATGATCCATATGCAGTCGAAGGTGAAGAAGGCATTGGCTGGACATTTGGACACCTCATCGCTCATGTCACAGCTAGCACAGAAGAAGGTGCAGCATTCAGTTCACTACTCGCACGTGGTATCCCTGCATCGGAACGCCCACGTTACGAAACCGCATGGCGTGATATGGACAGCATCGACAAAGTACGCCAACGTCTAGAAGAAAGCCGTCGCATCCGTAACGCATATCTAGAAACATGGCCAGACACACCATTATTGGATGTGCATCGTAGTGGCGTATCAGAACGTTTCATCAACAAATTCGGTAATATGAATGCGCCAGCAGCGTTCTTATTTGGTTTGTCACACGAAGTCGGACACTACGACCAAATCAAAGAAGTCCGTAACCAAGCTTTGCAAGCACGTCAAACAGCATAAGCCTTGGACAAAACACATCAAAAGACGACTCCAATGGGGTCGTTTTTCATTTATGCAATCATTGATTTTTGAAATCATCAAGCTGGTTGAGTGTGGGCAAACCGTCTATCACACCAAGGTGCGTCGCTGTGTATGCACCCGCATAGACTGCTTTCCCCACTGCGTCTTGGATTAACACATTTTGACTGAGTCCCACTGCCAGCATTGCATTAAAACTATCACCCGCACCAGTCACATCAACCGCATCAACTTCTACAGATGGGATATGTGTCATTTTATCGTCAGTGACAATCAATGCACCGTCTTTTCCGAGTGTTGCGACGACCGTTTTCACGCCTAACGCTAATAATTGTTTTGCCAGTTCATGAGTTGGTGTTGGGTCATCCGGTTCAAGTCCCAGTAAAATCCGTGCTTCAGTTGCATTCGGTGTCAGTACATCAACATACTGAAATAAATCGGGATGAGTAGGGCGCGCAGGGGCAGGGTTCAACATCGTCATGATGTCATGCGCTTTACCAAGTTTCATTGCTTCCATCACAACCACTTCGGGTACTTCGAATTGAGACATAATCAAATCACTATCGCGTATCACATCTCTACATTGATGCAGATGGTCAAGTGTCATATGCATATTTGCGCCCATATCAACGGTGATCCAATTTTCACCGGATGGCACAACATTCACAAATCCTACGCCAGTATACATCTCAGGGATTTTATGGATAGCTGATGTAGATACACCCTCTTGTGCATACAATTTAAGTGCCATATCACCAAACACATCATCACCAATACATGCCAATAATTCGACATCTACTCCCAAACGTGCAATTGCAATTGCTTGATTTGTCCCTTTGCCACCGGGTCCCATATCAAATGAATCCCCCACTAGGTTTTCACCCAATACAGGTTGACGTGGTACACGGATCGTCAACCCTTCGACATAACTTCCAACCACAAAAATTTTTGACATGATCATACCCCTGTTCTCAAAATGCAACTCAATTCACGTTGAATTCGATCCGATTGTCGGCTATACTTTACTGTAAGGAAACGAGAGGGTTAATGCAAATGATGATGACGCATCACATTCATTACAAAAGGTTCTATATAATAAACCCGTGTTAACCATTGTTTCCAATTTTCTATAGTGAACGATTTTGGCGCGGATTCCGCGCTTTTTTTATTTATAGGGTGAATCATTCGTAAGGAGCAAAGATGAGCAAACGAATCAACCCACGTAATCCCAAAGGGTTTCGTGATTTTCTGCCAGATGCTATGATCCGTCGTAATTATGTGATGAATACAATAACTGAGGTATTCCATCTATTTGGTTTCGAGCCAATTGGCACACCAATTCTCGAATTACAAGATACCTTGTTTGGTAAGTATGGCGAGGAAGCAGAGCAACTCATCTTTGGCGCACAACATCAACGTAGCAACAAAGAACCACTTGCGATGCGTTACGACTTAACCATTCCACTTGCACGCGTCGTTGGGCAACACTATAACGACATCACACTACCGTTCAAGCGTTATCACATTGCACCAGTCTTTCGGGGTGAACGACCAGCACGGGGTCGTTATCGTGAATTTTATCAATGCGATGCGGATATTGTCGGTGTCGCAGGTATGGAAGCCGATGCTGAAATTGTCACGATGATGCAACGTGTATTGAGTAAACTCGGGTTCCCTCAATTTGCCATCAAGATCAACCACCGCAAATTATTGACTGCAATCGGTGAATTTTCAGGGGTACCAGACGAACAGCTACCCGACCTATATCGTAGTGTCGATAAGTTTGACAAAATCGGTGCGGATGGAGTCAAAAACGAACTCGTCGAGCGCGGGATTGATGGTGAAGTTGTCACGAGAATGATGGATTTGTTGCAAGCACATGAACCCGGAACAGGTAGCCTTGATCTGATTGCTGATGCGATTGGTGAGGGTGACAACGGTCTCGGTGAGCTGCGTGATTTAGTCGATTATTTGTCGGATGCCAACGTCCCGCAAGAAAACTATGATTTCGACTTTACGATGGTACGCGGTCTCGGTTATTACACGGGTCCGATCTTTGAAACAATCATCTCAGAGCCGAACCTTGGCAGTATTACAGGTGGTGGACGCTATGATGACTTAATTGGTCTGTTCCGCAAACAGAGTCTACCAACCACGGGTACATCTTTTGGTATCGAGCGTATTATCGACTTGATGGATGAGCTTGACCTCTATCCAGCATCTATTGGTGGCACCTTGGTTAATGTATTGGTGACGGTCTTTAGCGAAGACACACGCCGTGAATCCATGAAAATAGCCAACCAACTGCGAAACGCCGGAGTGAATACAGAACTTCACTTCGAAGCTCGTAAAATCGGAAAGCAATTCAATCATGCGGACAAGAAAGGTATTCCACTTGTCGCAGTCGCAGGTCCTGACGAAATTGAAAAAGGTATTGTCACTTTGCGTCGTTTGCGCGATGGTGAGGAATTCACAGTACCGATGGATGAAGCGGCTGCTAAAGTAGCTGAGCTATTAAATCAATAAACACATCATTTAGGCAGGGGAAGGTTTACAGACCCTCCCCTACAAAGCGCAATATCTATCCTAAAATCAACTTATCAATCAGACGATCTGGCAACAGACTTAATAAACGGAATCGCCATGTATCAGAACCGACATAATAGCGTGTCTTAGGTTTTGTGTCAGTCAAAGCGCGATAGACGGCATCAGCAACTTGTTGTGGATCGATACCTGTATTAGATGAATGCGCGTAGAATTTTTCGAGTCGGCGTAAAATCCGCCCATAATCATTCATCGCCTCATCAGACATCTTATCGCGTGCGTTATCAAGCAGTTGTTGTCCACTTTCCCAAATCGGTGTTTTGACCGCACCCGGTAACACACTCACAACCTCAACACCCCATTGCTTTAACTCGACCCGCAACCCATCAGTGAGCATCTCTAAACTAACTTTCGAGACGGAGTAAGCTCCCATCCCCGGCATGACCAAACGGGAACCACCAGCAGACCCCATATTAATAACACGCCCCCTAGCCTGTCGTATCATTGGCAACACAGCCTGAGTGACTGCCAATTGACCGATCAAATTAACCTCAAGCTGATAGCGAAAATCATCAAGTGGGATATGTTCAAGCACACCAGCGACACTAAGACCCGCATTATTCACGGCACCATCTAAACCCGATGCACCAACCACTTCCGTAATTTGCGCCGCCGTTAATGCAATTTGCTCTGTATTTGTGACATCAATTTTGACAGGATACAATCGCTCCGATCCAACAGACTTGAGATCATTGGCATCATCATCTTTCCGCACACCCGCAAATACGGTGTATCCCCGTTTGTCTAGATCTAGTGTGATTGCTCTACCGATCCCTTTAGATGCCCCTGTCACTAACACATATTTACTCACAATACACTCCCGTCCCAATATCAAATAATCCTAGAATATCAGGACAAGTTAAGTGTGATGTGAAACACCTATCGATATTTTGAATATAGTCCTATTTAACTTTGAGTATTAGCGTTACCACGCCTGTATAATGCTTGTATATATTGAGTGAAGTTGGGTGTATGAAAAAGAAAAAACGAGCATCACGCTCCTATTCCCGTTTAATGATATTTACAGTTCTCAGCTTTGTAATTATTGCCGTAGGAATGACATCATACAATTTATATCTTGATGGCGGATGTACTAGGATGTACAAGGAAATTGAGATGATTTCCGATATTTATAGATCTCAAACCGAACGGCATCTTGTAGTTATTGATAAACAGATAAATTCTGATAATGTACTGATCAAGATCACATCCTATTGGATAATCACTGTAATACTAAAGTCGCATATCGTGATGATAGATGTGAAGAACTATCTGGCAAGCTTGAAGAAATCTCTGACATCTACATATCGCCAACTGCACGATACATCATAGTCGTGGATGATCGTGTCGACACAATTGGCAGAATGGATAATGCGCTTAGAAAAGTCACTTTATATGATATAGATCGTGACTGTGATTCCAATACCATGTATTTTGATGGCCGATCAGCACGGACTATTCATTGGGCATCTGATGAATCTTACCTCGAAGTCACGCACTATGATGTACATGTTTTATGTACTAGATACCCTGATGGCGTCTGTCGAGCAAGTCTTCGTTATACACCAGACGGTCGAGAGTTTATTTGTCCACTTGGACGCGATAGAAACGGTTGTCGATAATGAATAAGATCAGTCTCCTAAATGCACCCATTGCATAGACAAAAAATCTCGGCTACCATCGTAGTATATTTGACAAGAATAAACGTTTAAATGAGGATAAATATGACATTATTTCCCCGTTCGAGTGGTATCCTTCTACACCCGACATCACTGCCCGGACGCTACGGTATAGGTGACCTTGGCGATAATGCCTACCGTTTTGTAGATTGGTTAGTCGAACATGGTCAATCCATTTGGCAAGTGTTGCCATTAGGTCCAACTAGCTATGGCGATTCCCCCTATCAAACATTATCAGCATTTGCTGGAAACCCGAACTTAATCAGCCTCGACAAACTGGTTGAAGATGGGTTATTAATCGAAGACGACCTCAGCGATGTCCCAGGTTTCCCAACAGATAGTGTTGATTACGGTTGGATTATCCCGTTCCATAATGAAAAACTTCAAGTCGCTTATCAAAACTATAAAGAATCCGATGACAAAAAGGCCTTCAACACGTTCTGTGATGATAATGCGTATTGGCTGGATGACTTCGCATTATTTGTCGCGCTGAAAAACGAGCATGATTTGCGCCCGTGGGTTGAGTGGGAATCTGAACTTGCCTTGCGCGATGAAAAAGCCATTGCCAACGCCATCACAAAATATGCGGATGAAATTGACGAGCAGAAGTTCCGCCAGTGGGTTTTCCATAAACAATGGTATGCCCTCAAGTATTACGCAAATGGAAAAGGGGTACGCCTGTTTGGTGATTTACCGATTTTTGTGGCGCATGATAGCTCTGATGTATGGGCGAACCAGAGCCAGTATTTTTTGGATGATACAGGTAACCCAACAGTCATTGCTGGCGTTCCACCTGATTATTTCAGCCCAACCGGACAACGTTGGGGAAATCCCCTATATCGTTGGGATATGATGAAAGCTGACGGATATAGTTGGTGGATCGAACGCTTCAAAGCGATTTTGAGTATCGTAGATTATATTCGTATCGACCACTTCAGAGGATTTGAGGCCTATTGGGAAATCCCTGCGGAAGAAGAAACCGCCATCAATGGTGAATGGATTGAAGGCCCTAAGGAACACTTCTTCCAAGCGATTCAAGATGAACTCGGAGAATTGCCCGTCATTGCAGAAGACCTTGGTGTGATTACCGAAGGTGTAGAAAAACTGCGTGAAGACTTTAATTTGCCGGGAATGAAGGTTCTACAATTTGCATGGGGTGAACCCACCAATCCATTTTTACCACATAATCATCCGGTGAATTGTGTTGTATATACAGGCACACACGACAACAACACCACAGCTGGCTGGTTTGCTGATGAAGTTGACGACGGCACCCTCAACTTTATGAAAGATTATCTCGGTCAAGATATTTATGACATCGTGTGGACAATGGCACGGGTTGGGATGCGCTCAAGCGGACATACATTTATCATGCCGATGCAAGATGTCTTAGGGCTCGGCAGTGAAGGACGTATGAATACACCAGGCAAACTAGGTGGTAACTGGACATGGCGTTTCACTGAGGATGGATTTAACCACAGTGGTAAAGATGCCCTATCGCATATCACGCGCATGTTCCAACGTCATCCCGACCAACAAGAAAAAACATACGGTGATGTCGCAGTCAAAAATGACTAGAGCCCAATCGAATTAGAAAAATACACATAGAGACAAGGATTCCCTTGTCTCTCCCCATCTATCACGAAAACGCATAAGTATAAAGGATAGCCCATGACACATTTACCAGAATGGACAACTCTTATCCACCACGACAGTTCCGATGTGTATCTAAGTGATATGACACCGCGCATCAACGACACTATTACCGTCAAAATTCGTGTACCAGTTGATGCACCGATTAAAGTCTTGTATCTCCGCAGTCGCCCTGATGGTGAGTGGAAACGCATCAAAATGAGCAAGACAGAAACCACCGATGTTTGTGAGTGGTGGTCAGCCGAAATGCCAATCAGGATGTATCATAATAATTATCAATTTCACATCTTGGCAGATTTCGGATCATTCTACTTTAATCAATACGGTGTCAGTCCAATTGATAGTCCCGACTGGTTTAATTTCACGGTATTAGGCGATTATGATCCAGTCGAATGGGTACGGGAGCAAGTCTTTTACCAGATTTTTCCAGAGCGTTTCGATAATGGTGACTCATCCAATGATCGCATCGCAGGTACACCTTCGATCATGGGCAAAGATGTCCAAGTACGGGACTGGGGCGATATACCGAAACCGTGGTTAGAAACCAAGACCGTCGAATTCTTTGGTGGCGATCTACAGGGGATTACACAACATCTCGATTATTTAGAAGACCTTGGTGTGACCGCAATTTATCTCAACCCAATTTTTGATGCTGAGACCAATCACTTCTACGATATTCGTAACTTTGACAAAGTCGCTGATAATCTCGGTGGTGATGAAGCCCTGATCGAATTACGCCAAGCAATGACCAACCGTGGCATGAAACTGATGTTAGACATTACCCCAAATCATATTGGATTTCATAATGACTGGTTTCAGTCGGCAATCAATGATCCTGATAGTGAGACGGCGGAATTCTTCTATCGTCATCCCGACACACAAGAATTTGAGTATTGGTTGGGCGTTTCCTCACTTGTCAAACTAAATTATCATAGTCAAAAGCTACGCGACAAGATGTATCGAAACTCCGATAGTCCGATTCGTAAATGGTTACAAGCGCCATATAGTATCGATGGGTGGCGGTTAGATGTCGCCAATATGACAGGCAACTACTGGCAACACCAAGAAGATGTCGAAGTCTGGCAAGAAATGCGCAAAGCTATCAAAGACGAAAACTCGGATGCTTATATGATGGGTGAGTATTTTCAAGATAGCAGCAAACACTTACAAGGCGATGAGCTTGACGCGACGATGAATTACCAAGGGTTTAATACACCCGTTCGTCGCTGGATCGGCAAAGGTGATCTGGGTGTCGAAGAAGACAAAGATTTCGGTGATACCAACATATTTCCAACGGAGTCACTTGCCATTCAATGGAAGCAATACATGACGGCGATTCCATATATAGTCGCGTTACAACAATTCAATCAAATTGGCAGCCATGATATTAGCCGTCCGATGTGGGTAACCGAAGGTGACACAGCCCTCATTAAAGCAGGAACAGCATTATTGATGGGATTCCCCGGTACACCATGTGTTTATTATGCCGATGAAATTGGTATGGAAGGCGGACACGACCCGGATAACCGTCGCTGTATGCCGTGGGACGAGAACTTATGGGATACAGATTTACGGTCATTCCATCAACATGTCATCGCTATTCGCAAGAATTCACATGCCCTACAACATGGCGGATTCCAAATCATTTATGCAGGAGGTGATTTAGTTGCCTTTCAGCGTCAATCCTCACAAGAACAGATGCTCGTGGTTGCCTATCGTGGTGACGATGATATGCCAGCCGTAAATCTCAATGTGATCAAAGCTAATATTGCAGACAGCACAATCCTGACCGACTTACTGACCGACACTCAATATACTGTCGCAGATGGTACATTGACGCTTGAAGGCTTGGCGCATGGGCAATCACTATTTTTGAAGGTGAGCAAATAAGTGATGTCCTACTATCTAGAGTCCACCCCACGCACCGATGGTTATCGGATGCCTGGCGAATTTGAAACCCATGCAGGATGTTGGGTGCTCTTCCCAGAGCGTCCTGATACATGGCGGGATGGCGCAATTCCAGCGCAGCGCGTCTTTGTCGATGTTGCCAAAGCAATTGCACAATTTGAGCCCGTGACAGTCTGTGCCAATACGAGTGTGTATGAAATTGCACGTGCTATGTTACCGCGTCATATCCGTGTGATTGAGCTATCCTATAACGACTCATGGATGCGAGATAATGGTCCGTCCTTCGTCGTGAATTCCGAAAACCAAGTGCGCGGGGTCGATTGGAATTTCAATGCGTGGGGTGGTCTGGATGGTGGGCTCTATTTTCCGTGGGATAAAGACAATCTTGTTGCATCAAAAGTTTTAGGAATCGTCGGGGCAGGAGCCTATAAATCCCCACTGACAAACGAGGGTGGTGCGATTCATGTTGATGGTGATGGCACCCTTATTACTACAAAATCTGTCCTAACGAATCCAAACCGTAACCCCGACCTCTCAATTGGCAAGATCGAACAGATACTCTCGGATTATCTCGCAGTTGATAAAGTCATCTGGCTAGAGCTGGAAGGTGATGATGAAACCGATGGACATATAGATGGCGTTTGCTGTTTTGTACGTCCGAGTGTTGTTTTATTGTCATGGACAGATAATCAGGACTCCAACATTTATGAAGAATGCCACGAAGCCTACGATCAATTGATGCTACAGAAAGATGCCAAAGGACGAAGTTTCGAGATTATCAAACTCCCCTACGCCGACCTCCAGCCAATGACCAAAGCAGAGTCTGATGGTGTGCATCAGGTCGATATGACACTGCCTCGTCTGGAGGGGATGCCTGTATTTGGTGGCTATATCAACTTTTATATCGCGAATGGTGGGATTGTCGTTCCTAATTTTGGTGTCGAGACGGACAATGAAGCGATGCAGGTATTGCAAGAGGCGTTCCCTAATCGCAAGATAGTCGGTGTTTCAGGGGGACGTGAGATTAGTCTCGGTGGGGGTAATATTCACTGCATCACACAACAACAACCTGTAGGTATACCTATGCTTTGAAAGAGGACTATTACTACTTTTCAAACAAAGGATATTATTCGCCTACCATATATGGTTAATGACCTTGATTCCACCATCTTGGCGCCAAGTCATCTGGTTTATCAGGTGCGGCATAATATTCAATTTCAAGCAGAGATGCGATTCGTTCTCCAAGTAATTTTGCTTCCTCAATCTCAGGCCATGGAGGGACAATACCTCTAAAAAGTCGGAAGTCGCCACCGTCACCACGCAACCGAACAAGAACCACCTCTTTACGTTCAGGTTGAATAGCACGAAGATCAAGAATCCAACCTATTGTATCTCCATCCCATACCGACTCAATCACAATTGGTTTGGGAGACAATGCTAAAGCTGTCTCAACAATCTCTGATCTTTTTTCCTCAGTGAGCATGATATATCCATAAATTTCCACACATTTTAATTTTGTTATTCTAGCATATTTTAAGAAACGAACCATTAAAGTAACTGATGTGCATAATGAAAATACAACTGTAATTAAATAATTTCAAATAATTGCTTTGGCAAATAATCCAGAAAATAAGTCTTAAGTTATCTACTCGTCATCACTCATTTCAAGGTACACTATACATATGTTTAAACTCACAAAATAAGAGCATATTTATGAGGATTACATTCTATGGTGCGGCACGCAGTGTAACAGGATCTAAGCACCTATTACAAATCAATGGAACAAAAATTTTATTGGATTGTGGGCTGGTGCAAGGGCGACGCAAAGAATCGTTCGAAGCTAACCGCAATCTCCCGTTTGATTGCACAGACATTGATTTAATGATTCTGTCGCACGCGCACATTGATCACAGTGGCAATATCCCTAACTTAGTACGGAATGGATTCAACGGCGACATCATTTGCACTGATGCAACCCGTGACCTATGTGCAACCATGCTACGTGATAGTGGTCATATTCAGGAACGTGATGCCGAGTATGTCAACAAAAAACGTGCTCGCAAAGGTGAAGCACCCATTGAGCCAATTTATACCCAAGAAGATGCGGTCAACTCGCTCAATTACTTCATCACACAGAGCTACTATCGCACCAGAAAAATTGCTGAGGGCGTTAAACTGACATTTTATGATGCCGGACATATGCTTGGCAGTTCAATTGTCGTGCTTGACATCATTGATAAAGACACCAGTCGTGAACGTCGCCTAGTCTTTAGTGGGGACCTTGGACGTGAAGGTATCCCAATTATCCGCGACCCTGATGTAATTGATGGATGTGATTTTCTCATCATGGAAAGCACGTACGGTAACCGTACCCACGAAGCTTATTTTGATGCGGAAAAGAAACTACAACGCATCGTTAACGAGACTTATCAAGCCGGTGGCGCATTGATTATGCCTGCATTTGCGGTCGGTCGGACACAACAGATCGTATATACCCTCCATAAAATGTGGGAATCTGGCGATATTCCGCGTCTACCTGTCTATGTCGATAGTCCACTCGCAGTTGACGCAACATCAGTATTTCAACTTCATCCAGAAACCTATGATGAGGAAATTCGCCAATTTATCAGCGATACACAAGTACGCAACCCATTTGGGTTTGATGATCTCACTTATATCCGATCGTTACAGCAGAGTAAAGAACTTAATGCAAAACAAGAACCATGTATTATAATTAGTGCAAGTGGCATGGCAGAATTTGGACGCATCGTGCATCACCTCAAAAACCGCATCCAAGACCCTAAAAATACGGTGCTGATTACCGGCTGGCAAGCCGAACATACACTGGGTCGGCGCTTGGTTGAAGGGAACGAGATTGTGCGCATATTTGGTGATGAGTATAATGTCAATGCACGGGTTGAAGTCATCAATGGCTTTAGTGGCCACGCCGATATGAATGAGCTAACAAGTTGGATCGGTGCAATGAAACAACATCCACAGCAAACGTGGCTTGTCCATGGTGAACCCGACTCTGCCGAAGCTTTACAACAAACACTATCAGACAAATTTGGCATGGATGTCCATGTCCCCTATCCGACAAATACATTTGAGGTTTAACCCAAGATGGATCGACGCAGTGTTTTCTTTGATGAATGGATTAAGAGCCTACGTGAACAATATAAATATGTCATCCGCAATAACGATCAAGTGACCTTACCTTCATTAACAGCAGTGCTACATGATGTTGGTTTTACCGACGATGAGCTAGCACAACTGCGTATCGAAGCGACTATGCACGTTGATGATGTAGGCGCGGATTATGTCGCCGATATGCAAGTGCTCGAAAAAGCAAAAGCCGGTCAACCCCATCCTGCCGAATGTACGTGTCCGCAGTGTATCCCAATTGATGAGAGCCAGTTTGATGATGAAGGGCAACCACTCGTCCATGATGATCCCGAAAAAGAGACGCACGAAACAGGTCATCTGTTTGCGGTAGCAACTATCGAGGCAACTGATGAGCTTGAACCTGAGGAAGAGCCACAAACATTCGAGGACAGTCTGGAAGCCGTCGAAGAACTCATTGAAGAAGACGCCATCAAAGATGAAACCGATAATGAAGACACCGACGAAGACAAGCCTAAACAAATCAGTATGTTTTAGGGAGTCGATATGAAAACGCTAAAACGTATTGTCTTCATTGGAGCATTTGCTGTTATTGCAATTTGCACAGGATTGCTCATAACAAATTACGATCCCAATAATCCGACAAACCGTCGGTATTCAAGCGAACCAGTCATTACACAGTCGGATGATCTGAATATTATCGGGGAATCTGGCGAAAATGTATTGAGTAAAGACTTAGGTATGCTACGCAATGAAAAATCAAAACCGCGTCAGGCATTCTGTAACCCAGAACCACAAAATATACCCAGTGATATAGAGTGTATCTTTACATCAAACGAGATCGAGAATTTTCGGATACCCGACTTCATTTCTGAAAGTTATATTGCCGAATCGAAAAACGCCAGAGAATTATCTGTAAATCAGGAGCGCAATTACAAGCAAATTAGGGCATTTGCACTTGCATCCAAAGAAACGGAGCGTCCGCTCTATATTTACGTGCGTCACAATACAGAGGTTGGCCAAGCGTATTACGATTTGTATCAAGAATTTGAGATTGACGGTAGGATTATCCACTATTTCCAAACTGAACAAGCATTTGTCGATCCCGTCGATTTCAATCTACTGATGGGTATTGTCGGTGGATTAAGCATCATCGTCATTTGGACTGGCATTTCGGGTATTGTCACATTCAAGCCAAAGCCACAATCATCTGTCGTTGTGCCAGAACATAAGAGTTCACGTAGAGCACGAAACGCCGTTGATGATTATGATAATTTCATGCGGTCAGCAGGTGATAATGCACGACGTACATTGGATGATTAACTATGACAGCAAGTGATTTAGGAGAATAAAAATTACGGCTCATAGTAAATATAAGTTACTTTACTCAGAGAATAGTCACTACATTAATAAGTCAAGTTTACAACCGATTCATGCTGATGAAATTAGGTATAATATCAACCTACAAAACTATTTTGATATGCCATTCAGAATGGTTTCCGTACTCACTTCATTTTTCTTAGGTTTATTTCTTATATTAAGTGGAATTTTCATTATCGTTCATACCACTAGCAGCTTTTTAAATAACAATATCAGCCCAGATAATTTTTTAAGACTTTGTGTCATTATTATTGCTTTTTTGTTGGGAATATTTATTGGTATGGTATTTGTCAAGGCATCCATAAATCAAGGATTGTATATCAGAAACGATATGTATGATGAGTTATATAAGAACTTTATTGAGATCAATTTATCAGCTATAGGACGAATCGTTAACATAGAAGATGAAAATGGCAGGTATGTTATTTCATACACTTATTATGATGCCTATAATAGTCTCAAAGAATCCAGTTACTTCACCAAACAAAAGCCAAGTTTGAATTTAGACGATGAAATTTATGTACTTTATAATAGCTCTTTTAGTATGATTCTGTAGACTCTAACAGTAACAAAGATATGGATTAAATTGGACAAGTAACCATGCCAATTACTGAAGATGATAAAAGGTGGATGCGAATTGCCCTCGCAGAAGCTGAGCGGGCACTCGAATTTGAGGATGTGCCAATTGGGGCGATCGCTGTGCACAAAGGTGAAATTATCGGGCGCGGATATAATCGTCGTGAAGCGGACCAAGACCCGACTGCCCATGCTGAGATGATCGCGATGCGTCAAGCGGCAACCGTGGTCGGATACTGGCGATTAGAAGATGTGACCTTATATTGCACACTCGAACCTTGCGCAATGTGTGCAGGAGCAATGGTACTGGCCCGGCTACCGCGCTTGGTCTATGCAACAACCGACCCGAAGGCAGGCGCAGCAGGTAGTGTCATGGACATTACCCGCCATTCCAGCCTTAATCATCAAGTTACAGTTGAGCATGGTATTTTTGCAGATGAAGCCGCCGAACAAATCCGCAGTTTCTTCCGCAAGTTACGTGCTCAAGGGCAGAAATAAGTCTTTGATATACACGACAAGCACAGATAGGATCTCTTGCCGCGTCGGAATCTCACAAATCGTGGATTCTTCACACGGTGGCAAATCTGTATAAAGTGCCATTGCGGGCAGTTGACGAATAGCCACAAAATCGATTAATTCGTCGTCTAATCGTACCCCCCAAATTAGTCCAATATCTGCATATATTATGACAAAGGGTCGCCCTGGTAAGCCATTGATATGTGTTGGATACCCAAATTCTTGGAATACCACATCCGGTGAAATCGGTTGATGTAGAGAAAATCGTATTTCAGCAACTGTACTCCCACCAACTGAAATCAAACCACCGCTTATCCATGGGTGATCCAGTAAATCAAAATCATAGAATGTGGTTAAACCTGTTACAGTCCATGAATATGCGATATTTTCTCTAGCAAAGAATGCTTCAACTTCCTCTTTTGAGGTTCGATGAGGCTCAATCCCCATAAAGCATCCAATTGCACAATCATCATGTGTGAAGACGTCTCTTAATGATTCTTGTCCATACACCGGATATATTAATGAAAATAACACCACAAAAGTGATAAATCTGACAAAGTTCACCCAATTAGGTGTTTTAATCACGGGATCTTTGTATTGGCTTACCACCAATTTGACGACCAATCCAAATCAATAGTGATGCAGTGATTGTTGCCAAAATCAGGTTAAAAATCACCAAAGTAATACCGCCATTTGGTGTGCCGACATCAACGAATCCAAGTAAAATCCCGCCAATCGCAGCCCCAGCAATCCCTAAGATCAAATCTTGGAAGAATGGTTTATCGGTAGATCCCATAAACCGACGCGCCATTGCCCCAGCAATCGCACCAACAATAATCCATCCGACACAGATAAATGGAGATGAGACAAACCACAAAATTGCATCAAACATTGTTAACCCTCGTTGTTTTTTATTTGCCTAATTATATCGTGTTATGGGGATGTTTCGCTAATGGGTAAGGTGATATGAATTGTTGTACCAACATCGATCTGGCTCGTCGCATAAATTGTGCCACCACAACGTTCAATAACTAGTTTGGCAATAGCTAACCCAAGCCCAGTACCGCGAAGTGTACGTGCTTTGTCAACCCGATACAGTGGCTCAAATATCTGTTGTAATTTATCCTCTGAGATGCCAATACCTTGGTCACTGATGTTGATATGCAAGTTATCCCCTTTTGCAAATGCTTGCACTGCAATCGTAGAATCGTCACTGGAATAAACAATCGCATTTTCGAGTATATTGCTCGTAGCCTTCGAGAACCACACTTCATCACAACTTACGAATAGATCAGACTGAATCTCAATATCCCATTCACGCATTTGCCCAGAGTCTGATTGTTGTGCACGTGTGACACAAACAGAGAGCGCACGACTTAAATTAGTATGTACAACATTTAATTCTGTTTGGCTTTGTAAACGAACCATTTCGAGCATGTCGTCCAGTAGGCTTTGAATGCTTGTCGACTGTTCCTGTATCTCATTCGTAAAATCTTTGACTTTTTCAGTATCAACATAACGACTGACTAAATAAGCTTTGGTATTAATAACCGAGAGCGGTGTTCTAAATTCGTGTGCGGTATGCGTCACAAACGTCTGCAACAACTCTGCCCGTTCATATTCCAGTTGCAGTTGCAACGTTTGTTGTTCAGCTTTGCGTCGCATCGTTACATCATCGAAACGTAAAAAATATTGCACAATTTTACTGTGTTCGATTATTGTCGAAATCCGCATCTCGAGAAATACCTCCGAACCATCCGCCAACTCCAATTCCCACTCATGGTATAGTTGCGCCTCTGCCGCCATACTTTGCCAATCAACGACGTGCTCTTTAACAGTGCGATCACGCGTATTCAGATAATCGATAAGCTCTTCAATATATTGAAATTCTTGGTTTTCAAACAAGCGTAACATAGAGGAATTACGGTGTATAATCTCACCATCAAGGCTAAAAAAGCAGATACTGCCTCGGCTTTGCTCAATAGCATACTGGAACATCTGTCTACGCGACAATTCCTGCTTATTGCGCGCCAAAAAACCAATTGTAGAACCATACATCTGAAGTAGTTTAGGTTGATATGATTTAAGTGGTCGCTGATTTATTAAATTATCACATGCCAGATACCCTACAATTTCATTATCATTCAACAATGGCACAACCACCACCCAACCATGACCAACAACTTCGCCATACTCGTTATAAAGCGGTGCATCCTCATCACGGTATTTTTCAATATCCCCAAACGACAAAGAGCGAAGTACTTCGTCTTCAAATCGTTTACGTTGGCTACGCTCATCACGGAGATTTCCTTGTTCATCCACTCCAAACGTACCCGTTAAAAATTCACGTTTCTCATCGACAAACCAGAAGCTCATTCTATCAACATCTAGATGCTCTAGGCCTAACTCGACTCCCAACCGACATAACTCATCAAAGGATGGTGTACGATCAAGTTGAATGCTTATAGCATGCAAGATTTCAAATTTTTGTTGGAACTCAACCGCGTCTTGCTGATGTTGCTTAAGCATTTGGAGTTGGTCAAGCAAGTTTTGCGGGTTGTCATTTGCAGAGGAAGAATCACGAGTCATAATTTTTTGATATTTGAACCAGCTACATTATAAGTCTATAGTAACAGAATTCTTGAAAGAAATGCGTTATTCAGTCGGCAAGTTTAAGAAAGTGATATTCAATTTTAACGAATTCTACAGTACAATAATGGTCTATTTAGGAGAGGTGCCAGAGTGGACGATTGGGGCTGTCTCGAAAACAGTTGTACCCTTCGGGGTACCGTGGGTTCGAATCCCACCTTCTCCGATTTAAAATCCTGCCATCTGGTGGGATTTTTTGCTTTATGTCTGTTGTTGAGCCTGCTCTAGCAGAGATTTTAGCATATCCACACTTAAGGATTGATCTAATCCTGATTGTTGTTTGAGATCATCCAATTTTTTCAGTACAAAATCCAAAATAGTTTCGCTTAAATAGTGTTTGTCATCCATTGTAGTGTATCCATTTGATTAGTTTCCATACTGTAATGACGCAATAACCACGAGAAAAGTTCCATAATGGATTCATGAGAATGTATAGAAATCAAAAAGGCGGATGCACTGCACCCACCTTCTGAAATTCTATGTTTCTGTTTATTGGCTTAGAGGCCGCCACCCATCAACATTTCGAATGGGAAGATTTGTGCATCTTCTGGGATTGCCACATCGACAGGAACATTGAATTCGTTCATATCAAATGTCATGGAGAAGTCAAATGCGACTGTTCCCATTTCAGGTTCACCCATTGCTTCACCGTCAAGTTCAAAGTCCATTGCGAATTC
Source organism: Anaerolineales bacterium UBA6055 (assembly GCA_002428985.1). Taxonomy (GTDB): domain Bacteria; phylum Chloroflexota; class Anaerolineae; order Aggregatilineales; family Phototrophicaceae; genus UBA6055. Next base: position 457,501 of record DIYL01000053.1, read on the forward strand.
GACGCGGTAGGTATAGAAGTCGTCGAGCCCAACATATTGGCGCATATCGAATTCCAAACCTTCAAGTATGCTAAGTGCTGCATCGATTTCTTCTTGTGACATACCCATGTCTGTATACATTTCGTTAAGCATGCCGTCCATACCCATGACCTCGAGCAATGTGCCGTAGTCGAAGAGAAGTTCGAATACTGCAACTGATTGACCGTTGAGGGAACTATCTGGGAGGCGATTGATGGTAATTGCACTGGTGAAATCTGCATCGTTCATTTCTGTCATAGAATCCATCATGTCAGCATCGAACAACATATCGAGGCCCATGTCACCCATCATTGATTGGTATGCGCCGTTAAGGTCAATACCAACCCATGTCATGCCACCAGCATCTTCACCGATTGCTTCGGTAAGGGTTGCTACATCAAGCGCATAAACACCATTTTCCATCACGAGGTTCAATGGAATTTCAGTTGACATACCGTCCATCATCATTGCCATCATGTCAGGTAATGTAACATTGAGGGACATTTCGCCTTCAAATGAAGCAAGCATTTCATCAATTAACGCAGGCAACGCTTCCATATAGGCAGCCATGTCGCCCATTGCCATTTCATTCATTTGAGCAAATAATTCACTATCAAATGCAACTGCACCATTACCATCAATTGCAAAGTTGAGGTTGTCCATGCCCATCTCATCCATTGACATATTGTAAGCAATTGACATGTCAAACGCGAGTGAGCTGACATCTGCCATCACAGCATCACTTTGTACTAAAATCTGGCAATCAGCTTCTGGTAGGATTTCGCAATAGTCGATCCCTTCAGCAAGCCCTTGTGCATTCACATTAGCAAATGGCACCATCATCATCAAAACACTCATTAAAACGAGTAATTTCTTAGACATTGTATCTCCTTATGTCTTTAATTAGCTACATAAACAGTATACGCGATTTTTGTTCAAAAGTTCCCCTAAAAATTGGGGGGAAGACGGGGTTGACCCAAATTTTAACAAGTTTAATATACTTTGATCTCATTGACCTCAATAATCAAAAGGAAATTTATGAAAATTATTACAGTGTATGGTAGTTCTAAAGTACGCCCCGGTGATGCCGACTACGAAGCATCTGTCAAAGTTGGACGCAAGCTGGCAGAGGCAGGATATGCCGTCATGACAGGTGGATACTACGGCGTGATGGAGGCCATTAGTAAAGGTGCCGATGAAGCCGGTGGTCATGTTATCGGTGTTATAACCGACCAAATTGGCAAACGTTATAACCTCGAGCCTAATGCCTACATCAAAGAATTAGTCAATTATACCGAACTCCGCGACCGCCTCCTCTATATGGTGCAAAAAGCCGATGGCTATGTTGCCATGCCTGGCGGTGTGGGAACATTACACGAAATCGCCGAGACATGGGAATTAATGCGGATCGGTGGAGTACAAACGCAACCATTCACTTGCTACGGACCGTTATGGGAAACTGTGATACATGCCCTGCAAGGTAGCCCGTATCTAGGTGAGGGTTATGAAGGCATGTTGACAATATCCCATTCTCCAGATGATGTTATCGAAAATTTGACTGTGTAAGGTCAATCCGATGTGGTGCGTCCGATATATATAGTGAAACATAAAAAGGATGCACCTTATGAGCGAACAACAACTCGGCGCCTTACGCGAACAAAAAGATGAGTTCTTCAAAACTAGCCCCAAATCACCTCTCATGCCTAAACAACAACGCAACTTCACAGGGTTAAATTATTACCCTTACAACGAAGCCCTTGATCTAACGGTAGAAGTCACACAATTTGAAGAAAAGACCGATGTACAAGTGCAAACAACATCCGGTGAAGCGCGCTGGTATCGTCGTTATGGCGAATTCACATTTGAAGTCGACGGTGAAACAGCACGCCTGACCATCTACCAAGCTCCTCATGGATATTTCTTGCCATTTGTGGATGCAGGTGCAGGCGATGAGACCTATCCATCAGGGCGCTACATTGAACCACAACAGGTTTCTGGGGATACGTTCCATATTGATCTCAATCAGGTCTACAACCCGTATTGTGCCTATAGCCACGGCTGGTCATGCCCAATTACACCTGCAGAAAATCGCTTGAGTGTAAAAGTCGAAGCTGGGGAAAAAATCCCATCGAAAGAATGGGCCGTCTAACATCAACAACAATGAGAGAGTCGTACGGCTCTCTTTTTGATTTCTATGATGAAAATGAATCATGCTATAATTGGACTATATTGGATGAGGAATGGGTATGGTTCTGAGCGAAAACCTACTTACAGTTGACGAATTTAAGAAGATCGCACAACGCCCTGAAAATAAAAACCGACAGTTCGAATTAGAAAATGGAATGATGGTTGAGATACCAACACCATCATCGAAAGCTAAACTTATCGTTTCTCATCTCTTTTTCCACATCCACACACCTAGCAGTAAAGGAACACTAACAAGCTCTTTTAGGATCAATAACTATACACTTCGTAGACCGGATTTAGCATTTGTACCGATAGAACAATTATCTGATCTCAAACCAACATTCGTAGTAGAAATTGTCACACATGATGAAGATGTATTCAAAAAAATCGTCGAATATTTTGATTGCGGTGCAAAACTTATCTGGACGATCTACTGTGATGAACAAAAAATATTTGTTTCCACTCGCGATACATCTGGAGTTATACACACTGAAACCAAAAGTAAGAACGATACATTAGATGGTGGTGATGCACTACCAGATTTTCGTCTACCCGTCACAGCTATCTTCCCACCCAACCTCAAATAGACAACCTATAAAAAGCAAAAGACGGGGGTGACCCGCCTTTCGTCTGAATCTTACTCGGTACGATACTGTGGAGGTATGACGAGTAAGTTCATTTTTAGGATAGACAACTTTGTGTGTGTAGGTTGTTAAAAGCCGTCTGTAACTATAGGATGCACCAGAGTCGTAATCTGTTTATGACCGGACTGTAAACCATTCGTAAATCAACTGTAAATAATCTATGAAATCTGCAACTGATTGTCCCTCATACACGATGTGCAATGTCAGGTACAATAGATTTCCACTGATTATGAATTCAGGAGAGCAATTTTGATGCGTCGTTTGGTTTTACTATATGTCTGTTTAGTTGGTTTGATGGTTGGTGTCAATGCACAGGATACCGAGCCCACAGCAACCGATGTCCCAGAATTAGTCTTAGATATATGGATCCCTGCCCCGCTTATTGCAGATACCAACAGCGATGCCTATAGTCTACTGGTTGAACATAGTGATGAATTTACATCTAATAATAACATCACAATAAATTATCGTATTAAAGCTGTGGGAACAGTCGGCGGGATTATATCCACCATCCGGTCTGGCAGTGTGGTTGCCCCCGGTGCATTACCTGATGTAACACTGATTCAACGTGCAGATTTAATTTCTGCACAATCTCCCGAGTTACTACAGTCTATGGAGACATTATTTTCAACAGCCTTACTCAACGACATTGACGATGCGATTGAGTTAGGTCAAATCCCGACATCAAATGGACTTGAATTATTCGGATTGCCATATTTTATAGATATGCTCGTAACAACATATACGCGCGCATCAGTCGATATTGATGATACAATTACATTTGATGATGTGCTAACCTATGCTGATAACTTCATGTTTCCGGCAGGGCGCGCCAACGATCTGAACCAAACCTTCTATCTACAATATCTAGAAGCAGGCGGTGTATCACCACGTAACGGAACATTTACAATTAACACCAACGCTCTGCAAACAGTCTATGAGTTTTATGAAGCAGCAACAGCAGTTGGTATCGTAACACCTGACGTATTTGACTATGACTCACCATCTGCCTATCGAACCGATTACATCAATGATATGGAATCGTTCAATTTTGCAGTTGTCAATACGAGTGAATATTTGTCGTTGCGTCAACAAGATTCAAGTTTACAAATGGGTGCCATCCCAACCTCATCTGGAGACCCATTACCATCAGCCACCGGATGGGTATGGGTGATGGTTACACCCGACCTTGCCCAACAAGAACTCGTCGTACGTTACCTCAATTGGATGATGCAACCAGACTTTCATGCAGCATTATCACGCGCATTAAATCAAATCCCTGCACAAGACTCGGCGCTAGAAGATAGTTTACCCGCTGATGTTGACCCGTTATTTGTTGATAGTTTAATCACAAATGCAATCCTACCCTTGCCCGATAGCGAAGGCGGTGCAGTGCCCCGTGCGATGCAGGAGGCACTTATTCGTGTGATCAATGGAGAAATTACTGCTGAAGAAGCTACCGACGATGTGGTCGAGCAATTTGCAACAGATTAAACCTTGAGCGGTTTTTCATACATCCGATGTGTCTTATAAATTTTGTTGCCGAGGCTCACACTGATACTAATCAGCTGATTAGTTTCTAAAATCCAGCCAGAATCAAGATATTCATACTGAGATGGAAGCATCGCCTTCATCAATGCGAGGAAAAACGCGAGGTCGATGCCTTTATTACGATGTTCTTTCTTCACACCCATCAGAGGCATTCGCACACTACGAATCGACTTACGGACTTTCCAATACCAGCCAACCTGTGCCATTGTAAACAGTTCAGGTACACCCGGACGTGGATATGCTTTTTCTAGTGCTTCGTTAAAATTCGGTACAGACAAGGCAAAGCCAACGGGTTCACCATCAATTTCAGCAAAAAACGCTAGCTCCGGCTCAACTAACATCCCCAAGTCGGCAATTAGTGCATCAAGCTCCTCATCATTCATCGGGACAAATCCCCAATTCACATCCCATGCGTCATTATAAATATCGCGGAAGATGCGGAACTCCTCTTTTTTATTCTTCATGTTAATGTTACGAATCGTGATGTTACTACGTTTAGTCGACCGTTTTACAATTTTTTCAAGCCGATTCAATGTATCGTATTCTTCGATGAGTGGGCGATCGAAATACATACTATGTAAATCCATCACTTTTTCAAACTCTGTATTTTCGATAAGTTCTTGATAGTATGGCGGATTATACGGCATGAGGATCATCGGCTTATCAAAATTCTCAACCAAAAGTCCACACTCTTCATTGGTAGTCAGATTTGCTGGTCCACGGATTGCATCTACACCCTGTGCTTTGACCCATTCCGTCGCCGTATTCAACAATCCTTCCGCGACTTCACGATTATTAATCGTCTCGAACATACCAAAGAATCCGATATTTTCATTGTGATACCGATTGTGTTCATGATTTACAAACGCAACAATCGTGCCGACTAATTCATCATTTTGCCATGCCCCAAAAAACTCTCCCTCCATATATTTCCACGCTGGATGTTTGGATCTATCCAGCAATTGTCGACGGATTGATAATAAGGGTGGCACCCAGTTTGGATCATCTTTGTATAATACCCACGGGAACTTGAAGAAGGCATTAAACTCACTTTTATTTGTAATCGGCCGGATTTCGATCAACGTAGCATCTCCCAACGTTACATTATTTTAAAAATCGTCTAAATTGACAATAAAAAAGCTTGACATGACATGGCGAATTTGATATTATACCCAAGCTTTGATCCGCAATAGCTCAATGGCAGAGCAACCGGCTGTTAACCGGTAGGTTCCTGGTTCAAGTCCAGGTTGCGGAGACAAAAAATTTGCCTCTAATTTTAGAGGCATTTTTATTTCCCATTATTCATCTCATAAATAAAGCGCAACCCATCTAACGTCAACTCGGGTGCAATATGATCAATCAGATCAATGTGCTCTTTAAACACAGGCGCAAGACCACCTGTAGCTATCACTTGTGTTTTTTCTGAGTTGAGTTGTGCTTTAATACGCTTCAGCAATCCATCAATCATACCGACATATCCCCAAAAAATCCCTGACTGCATCGCATGTATGGTGTTACTACCAATCGGGTGCGGTGGTGGTACTAAGTCTACTTTATGCAATTTTGCAGCACGACTAACGAGTGCATCATGCGCGAGGTTGATCCCTGGAGCTAATGCCCCACCAATATATTCGTTATTCGCCGATACAACATCAAAGTTGGTTGATGTCCCAAAATCAACACTAATGGCAGGTACACCATAAATTTTGGCTAATGCAACGGCATTACATAAGCGGTCAGCGCCTGCCTGTGCAGGTATATCGATCGCAATATTGATCCCGAGCTTAATATTGTTAGTGACCATCACAGGGTCAATATCAAAATATCGGCGCACCAACGATTGGAATGCCGGCGTCAATGTGGGTACAACACTACTAATAATCACGCCTGTGATTGCCCGATACCCTACATCCGCAGTATCCAAAAAGTTGCGAACCAATACAGCATATTCATCAGGCATCTTTTCTGCAACAGTTCGTGCGCGCCAAGACAACCGCCAACGGTTTTCTTGCCATAATCCCATGTGAATATTGGTATTACCGATGTCAAACGCAAGTAGCATCATTCCCCCTACTCGCATGAAAGGTTAATATAGCCACTAGTTTATATGATAACGATCGCAATCACCATCATAACACTGAATATCAGCGCCAATATTTCTAAGCAACCACCACTGGTATCTTGTTCCATAACAATTTCCTCTATAAATTAAATGTCGCTATAATACACTCAACTTATTATAGATATGAGATTATTTTATCGCAAAGCATCAGTGAGGATTTAACATGCAGGTTCGGTCAGCGACACTTGATGATACATATGCCATCGTTGGTTTGTTTACAGCGACAATTCCGAAATGGCAACGCATTAATCTACAGGGACAAGTCGAGGATTTACCTTATGATAACCTCACCATCTATGAACGCTGGTTGCATGGTGGCGCATGGATGACCCTAGAAACAGGCGTTATCTGGTTGAGTCATATTCTCAGTAGTTATGGGCGGGCATATGTGGTTGAAGTCGATAACCAACTCGTTGGTTACGCAGAAGCCTTCCTCAACGATGAAGTTGAACCGATGAACAAGCATTTGTATGTGTCTGAAATGCGGATTGATAAGGACTGTGGCGATAATGTACATCATGCCCTAGCTGATGCTATTTTACACGATGCACGTAGCATCGGACGGCTGAGTGTAAGTTATCCTGACTATGATAATGAACAAGCCCGTTACTACCGTAAATACTTCGGTACAAACGAGACCCTGCGCTTCACACGATATTCGCTATCGGCTCATACTGGACAGAGTTTCTATAAAGCCCGCGGCCATGAAGATGCAAATCCTGAACAAATTCAAGGATGGGAGATGTCAATCGGTCGTTGGACAAGCCCACAAAGCTTATGGGAACAAGAGTGGACAGAACACTGGAAAGCACTGCCTCAAATCACAGAACGCACCAAACATCGCCTCTTTATCAACGCTGCCGGACATGAATCAATCGTCTGTTATCATCAGCAACTCTATAATACTCGCGCGGCTGAGGTCTATTGTTGGTCGCCTAAGAAACTGACAGGACAACTTATTGTTGCTATTCGAGATTGGGGGCATCGTGCCGGTTATCGCACCTTGATTCTCGCCCTACCCGAAGCCTACGCCAAGTTGATGCCAGCCGAAGCCACAGCCGACCCGCACCAGCAAATTATTGCGACAGTGGATGTTTAGTAACAGATCTAAGGGTAGACAGAAATAAAGTATTTACGCTGTTCTTGCTGGCTATCAAAAATAATGGCCTCGGAGTTATCAGATAAGTTGTATCCAATAAGCTGACCAAACGGAAATCTGTTCCGCCCCCATGTACAAGACAGGTCAGTTGGTTGACCAAAAACAATTTGATTGGCATTTAACCAATAAACGTTACAAACTTCATTTAGTTCATCATTTTGCCAGACAACCTCGCCATCTGATAAATCTATAACAGTGACGCTTCCAACAGATTCAGGGCTCCATTCACCACCAAGTGCTAAATAATCATGATTTGGTGATATAGCAAATGATCTAATGATTTGCACATAAGGATAATCTGTATAGGAAGCAAAGTCACGTTGGTAATTTATGTCTAGTAAACCAGATCGATCGTATTGAAGAACACTCCAGATAAACGGGGTTTCAACATCGTCAATTTGCAAAACAAGAACAACATGTTCTTCGTTATCTACAAACAAGTCTATGACATCACCAGAATAAAAGTCAGGGTACATACTCTTAATATCAGCTTCAATAGACAAGTTGCCTAACAAATCAACAGAAGCAAGTAAAAGAACCCCTTTCGGTCCACCCCATTCAGTCATCTCTTCAAGAATAAAGTAAATTTTCTGGTCATTCGGAGCATAAAGCGTGTTATTAATTGTCAAATTTAAAAATTCAAGTTGTTCTACCAAATCAAGTTCATAAGCATCAATATATGTTAGAGCTGTTTTAGAGCCTGTCATAATATCGACAATATACAAATCTGAATCAGAACGACATGGCTCTGCACAATTTGACGATCCGCTATAAACAAAGTGTTTGCTATTCGGTAACCACAGTGGAGAAAAAGGGGTCCTATCAAATGTATAAAGCTTTTGTTCAGTTACGACATCATATATGAAGGTATCTTTCCCCCACACTGCAAGCCTTTGTCCATCGGGTGACCATCTGAGCGGTGCTGATGAGATTACTGGAAAGGGAGTCCATGATTGTTCAAGTTGTCCTAATACCAGATCAAGAAGAAACAATTGTCCAATCATCTCATCTTGCGATGCAACAAAAGCAAGATACTGATTATTAGGAGATAGCATCATCGAATTCTGGTAAATGCCCCACTGCAAATCATACTCGCGTTGAGCATTAACTGTAGACGGTATAATCGAAAAGTCAGTTAGTCTAATTGCTGTCTCTTCAATCCTTCCATCATCAAAAACAGGATGAACAGAAATACCATCCACATCAGTTATGAATATATATCCACTCACTATTGCTGTTTGGGCTTGCAGATGATTTGATACAAATATAAGCGACCCCAACATTAAAAATATAAGCAACTTACTGTACTTCCAGCACGATATATTGCGCATCATAATGTTCCATGATCTTGTAATCTAGATGTTTATGATTGTACATTGCAAATTCAACAATGACTAAGCATTTTCTAACTTAGACATTTGCTATTACAGACGGTATGATTGTAATATCTCTTTGAAAAAGAATTATCAACACACAAGGATTCTTACATGCAAACCAAACAAGATATGGCGGATTGGTTAGATGAACACCAAATTCGCTTTACAACGATGTCCGATGAAATTTGGGATAATCCAGAAAAACAATTTCAAGAATTTAAAGCCTCCAAATTACAAGCTGACTTCCTTGAAAAAGAAGGCTTCACAATTACATGGGATTTGGGCAATATCAGCACCGCATTCGTCGCAGAATGGGGTGAAGGTAAACCAGTTATTGCGTTTGCAGGCGAATACGATGCGCTCCCCGGTCTCTCACAGAAAGATCAAAATATCCCCGATCCACTCGAAAGTGATGGATGGGGACATGGATGTGGACATAACCTACTCGGTACAGGGTGTTTAGCAGCAGCCGTCGTATTTAAAGAATGGTTACAAGCAACAGGTAACACCGCAACAGTACGGTACTACGGTTGCCCTGCCGAAGAAGGTGGTAGCGGCAAAGTTTATATGGGTCGCGATGGTGCATTTGACGATCTTGACGCGACCTTTAATTGGCATCCCGGATATGTTAATTCTGCGATGAAAGGCAGTTTGCTAGGTGTCAATCGCTATACATTTACATTCCACGGTAAAACCGCCCATGCTGCTGCCGACCCACACTCAGGACGCTCTGCATTGGATGCAGTAGAACTCATGAATGTCGGTGTGAATTATCTGCGCGAGCATGTCACAGATGATGTTCGTATTCATTATGTTATTCGCGATGGTGGACTCGCACCCAATGTCGTCCCCGATTTTGCATCAAGTGATTATTATATCCGCGCCCATGATCCACGTAACCTTGAAGATGTAAGTGAGCGGGTTGTACGGGTCGCCAAAGGTGCTGCGATGATGACAGATACAGAACTCGATGCGCGATATATGTCGGGGTCATCGAGTGTCCTATCCAATGAAGTGCTAGCCGATATTCAATATGACGTGATGAAAGACCTTGGCGGGATTGAATTCACTGATGAAGAACAAGCATATGCCGAAAAGGTCAACGAATACTTCGCTGATGGCAATAAAGGTATGCTAATGGGTCTATTCGGTGTTGATCCTGAAACCGCCAATCAAGCACTCATTGGTAATGTCTACGAAAGTCGTGACAAAGGCAAAGTATTCCCTGCATCGTCCGATATGGGTGATATGAGCTGGTATGCCCCTTGTAGTATGTTGAATGCGGCAACATGGGCAACCCGTGTTCCCGGTCACTCATGGGGAGTAGTCGCAACCGGTAAAATGTCGATCGGTCACAAAGGCATGATGTTTGCGGCAAAAGTCATGGCATTATCAGCAGCTGAGTTGATTCTATCCCCAGAAAAATTAGAGGCTGCCAAAACTGAATTCGACGCAGCGCTTAAAGAAACCCCTTACAAATGCCCAATTCCAGCCGATGTTCAACCACCACAATACGAACATCCACTACGCTAAACTCAACAAACGCATCCGACAGGGTGCGTTTTTAATTTATAACCCTCTTAGATTTATATGAATATCTGCGGTCAAACAGACCATAAATTACTATAATATGGGCAACCACTCAGATAAGAGGAGTCAGGCAATGTCCATTTACGATGCACATCACATGGAATTCACGATCACATCAAGTCAGATTCAGATTATGACGGATCACGGCATCCAAGTTCCAGCATTTTTGTCTCATCCACAATTGGGACAAAAGTTCTCCGGCATTGTACTCATCCATGATTGGTGGGGAGTCAACGACGATATTCGACGTCTATCCAATTTTCTGGCACAGATGGGATATTATGTAATCGTCCCCGATTTGTTCCTCGGCAAAGTTGCCCATAACGCCCGCGAAGCCATGTCACTCTACAAATCACACGCTCCGCATATTTTCGAGCAAGTCGACACAGCACTTGCAGTTCTAGAAAGTCATCATCAATGTAACGGAAACGTGGCAGCATTTGGTGTCGGTGTAGGTGGTAGTATGGCATTCGAGGCGGCAATTAAACGTGATGATCTGGAAGCAGCGGTTGCCTTTAGTGGTTTCCCAAAGCGGTATCTAAAAACTCTACACAAGGCGAATACGCCCATTCAAGCATTTTTCGGCAGTAAAGACCCATTCATTAAATCAGTTGTCATTCAAGAATTAGAACAAGTCCTAAAAGCATCAAACAAAACAAATGAACATGAGGTACGCATTATTGACGGTGTTCAACATGAATTCTTTGACGACTCGTTACCAGAAGACCTAAAACTGATCGTTCGCCAATCTCTAGATGATGCCTTAGATTTCCTTGAAGACAATATTGGTAAGTTACCCGGTAGTCCAGATTTTGATGAAATTATCTAAAAATTACTACGATTATTTTTAGTCTATTCACAATCTGAGAGTATACTGAAGGCATGAAACATCTATTTAATTAGATTGAGGTGTTTATGTCAACAAAAACCCGCCTGTCCTTCCGCGAGAGTGTCGATAAGATGGTAGATCGTGCGATGGGTTATCTAAACCTACCGATGGGTCTCCCCGCAGAAATTATCGCCTGTAATAGTGTTATCAAAGTACAATTTCCGGTCAAACTGAGTGATGGCAAATACCATATTTTCTCAGGTTGGCGTGCGGTTCATAGTGACCATCGACTCCCGGTAAAGGGTGGAATCCGTTATGCAACCAGTGTAACACAAGATGAAGTCGAAGCACTCGCTGCCCTGATGACCTACAAGTGTGCGATCGTGAATGTGCCCTATGGCGGGTCTAAAGGTGGCATCAAACTCAATCCACGTGACCACAGCGAGTATGAATTAGAGTTAATCACCCGTCGGTTTGCTCGTGAACTGATTAGCAAGGGGTATTTGAGCCCAAGCGAAAATGTTCCCGCACCGGATATGGGTACAGGTGAAAAAGAAATGGCATGGATTGCCGATACCTATAAGACATTACATCCGAATGATGTCAATTATTTTGCTTGTGTAACCGGAAAGCCTATTAGTAACGGCGGAATCCGTGGTCGGGTCGAGGCAACCGGACGCGGTGTGCAATATGTTATTCGCGAGTTCTTCCGCCACCCCGATGATGTGAAAGCCGCAGGGATGGATGGCCAGCTTGATGGTAAACGCGTCATCGTACAGGGCTTGGGTAATGTCGGGTTTCACGCCGTTAAATTCTTGTCCGAAGAAGACAATACAAAAATTGTGTGTGTCATTGAACGTGATGGCGCAATCATCGACGAGAATGGCATCAATGTCGAAAATCTAAGCACATATATCCGTGAAAATCGTGGCGTAAAAGGGTATCCTGATGGTACCTATGAACCCAATGGTATCGCTTGTCTAGAAATGGAATGCGACATATTAATCCCCGCTGCATTAGAAGGTCAAATTACGGAAGATAATGCGCCGAATATCAAAGCCAAGTTAATTGTAGAAGCCGCCAACGGTCCAATCACTTATTATGGTGATGAGATCTTGCGTCAGCGCGGTATAACAGTCTTGCCGGATGCATACGTCAATGCTGGCGGTGTGACCGTCTCATACTTCGAGTGGATCAAGAATTTATCACATATTCGTTTTGGTCGTATGGAGCGCCGTTTAAGTGAATTTCGTGGTGAACGCATCGTCGAAGCGCTCGAAACGATGACAGGTAAATCTGTGCCGGAAGCCCTCAAACACGACATCACACAGGGAGCAGATGAACTAACACTCGTACGGTCGGGTCTCGATGATACGATGCGCCTCGCTTATCAAGAAGTTCGAGAAGCAGCCCGTCGCCATAATATCGAAGATTTGCGGACCGCATCTTATGTTGTCGCCCTCGAAAAAATCGCTACCACCCGGATTGAGATGGGTGTTTAATTGTTCCGCATTGTTTTCTGGAACATCATGCACGGTGGCGGAAAACGCGCGTCCGCCATCGTGTCACAATTACGTCAATGGCAACCCGATCTGATTGCCTTGAGTGAATTTCGAGGTACACCTGCCAGCCAACAAATCGCCGACGATTTGAATGCACATGGTTTTGTTCATCAACTGACAACTTCAGACACAAGCAAAAAACTCCGCGCTCGCAATGCCCTACTGCTCGCATCAACTGTACCGATTACACCAATCAAAATCTGGGGAACACCCAAACCAACCCATCGTTGGTTATTCGTCCAAGTAGAAACCACTATCCCCTTCCATATGGGTGTGATGCATATCCCCAACATGCACACCAAACAAAAAGTCCCCTATCAGCAACGGATTCTCAGTCTTGCCAAACGCTGGAAATATGAAGCGGGTGTATTCATTGGCGATACCAATTCAGGTCTACCGGACATTGATGAAGAAGCACCTGCATTCGGGCAATATGAAGCTGATTTTATCAATGGGTTAGATGCACTCGATTGGCGCGATATGTTTCGGGTCAAACACGGGGATAAACGAGCTTATACATGGTATTCACCGAATGGTCGGAATGGATTTCGGTTGGATGAGGCGTTTGCTAACACAGCATTACAACCATATATCATTGACTGTTACTATCACTGGGGGAAGGCAGGCGAGCATAATCAACTCAGTGACCATGCCGCCATTGTCCTAGATACGACGCTAGACGTCTATCCGGCGTTGCAGTGAGATACTTGTTTCGTCGTCTTCAGCTTCATTACGATAGAGCGATAAATCCGATAGTTCGAGGCGGAATTCACCTTCTTGTTCATCCGAAATTAAAATGCTCATCGACCAAACATTGGTTAAATCAATCTCATTAGCAGTTGGTACAGGATTACCGAAGCGTGTTGCAGCTAACTCTTCGAACGGAATTAATATCCGTTGCCATTCGTCTTCATCTTCCATTACTTCTGTTTCGAAGGTGATACGATAGCTGATCCAACTATGCACATCGCGCAAGTTAAATGAATACTTTTGACCATCGCCACGTACCATCAATTGAATACCGTCAGCGGTTGAAAAATCGACAGGTGAAAATTGTGCACGGACAGATGAAAATCCACCGTTATTATCAAGTGAAACATTACCCGAAAATACGCTGAATGCTTCGTTTGTGTCCCATTGTCCTTGTGAGACACCACCCATCACACCATCATCGGTGATTGCCCACCACTCAGCATGATCTGGATTACTAAAGTCAAATAGCATAAACGTCTCCGCTGGCTCTGCTTCGGGGATTGTTAGAAACAGAGACACTAACATTAAAAACCACATTGTGTTCCTCGAGGATAACTATAAACCGTACTTTAGATTAGGATACACGAAACAACTGTGGAAAATATTAAGAATCGCTCACAACAACATTAGACAAGGTGCTCATCATAGCCTAATTTAATGAGTTGCTCGAAAGCTGACCACACTTCATCAGGAATATCTTGTGGGACTTGAAAACCATTTTCACCATAGAGTTTCACACGTTGAAAATCACCGACAATATATTGGATTAAGCCATCTTTGGGCAGTTCACCACTGAGATAATCACGGCAACTTATCGGAGGGGATGTAACGACAAATTCAGTATTCGCCCATAATTTCAAACCTGTGGCAAGCACGCGACGTTCCATAAATGGTTTTTGTACAAGAATAAATGACTCAAATTGATAACCAAGCTCATCAAGTAATTCTCGGGTGCATGTGAAGTTTTCGCCGGTATGACGTGCCTTATTTTCGATAATTACTTTATCGGCAGGTACCCCTTGTACAATCGCGCGTTTAGCAAAGTAATCGGCTTCGGTCTCATCCCAGTAGATATTCAATAGATCATTCTGTTGTACTACACCACCGGAAAATAGCAAATACGGTGCATAACCTTGTTTGTATAAGTCAATCGCATAATCTGCTACACGCACATCATAGCTACCGAGCATGAAGATACAGTCGGACTTTTTCAGCTCATGCCCAACAAGCATATAATCCCAAATTACTTGCACCAATTCATCAACACTTAGCATTAGGAGCTCCGTTTACGGAATGCAACTTTCAATCCGTCTTTGGGGAAGATTGTCGGGTTATAGCGGATATTCAAATTCTGGTCAGGCAAAATGTCCCATTCATAGTAGCGCAATAGATACGACGCAACAATTTTCATTTCCAATTGAGCGAAAGCATAGCCAACACATACCCGCGAACCACCACCGAATCCAACCAAACTAAACGGCACATTACTCTCATTTCGTTCGGGACTAAAGCGGTCGGGGTCAAATTTATCGGGTTCAGTGTAAACCTTCTCGTCGCGATGGGTGACATTAATCCAGTAGAGCGCAGTCCATCCAGTCGGGATATAATACCCGTTAAATTCAATTGGTTCGATAACACCACGGAAGCCGGCTGGCACAGGAGGACGCATCCGTTCAACTTCTTTTAAGACCTGCTCAAGATACGTCATCGATCGGATATTTTCCATCGTTAGGTCGCCACTAATCCCAATGGTCTCCTGTTCGTCGCGGGCTTTTTGCAACACCTCAGGATTTTGCGCCAATAACATCACCAGCGAGGTAATCATTGAAGCACTGGTTTCGTGTCCAGCAAACAACAGCAATAATGTCTGTGTTTTAAGCTCGTCCAATGTCAACTGTACGCCATCTTCATCACGGGTCTGCATCATCAAACCAAGGGCGTCATTGGTTGGATTTTTCTGGCGATGTAACACAGCTTTTTCAATATATGCCAACAACTCATCCCGTGCGGCTAACGCTTGACCATAAGGCGTCCATGACCAACGCGTTGGCACATTGACAAAGCCTTTTGTCATGCAGGTAAATAATTGGCTCAAGTGGGCGGCATCACTGCCTGCATCACTACCAATCAATAACTTACTCGCGATTTCAAAGGTCAGATGTTTGTTCTCATCCGCCCATGCAAATGTACCTAAATTTGCCCAGCGCTCAAGATTGCGAATGGTGATGTCTTCCATCGTCTGTTTGTAATTATGGAGTGCTTCCCGATGAAATGCAGGCATAATCAAGCGTCGTTTGGCACGATGTTCTGGACCATCTTGTACAAACAGTGACTCACCTAATAATTCTTTAAAGGTAGGAGGCCAGCCTTCACGCCACGCAAAATGCTTCATCCCACCTGCTAGCAAAAACCGATTCGCCTCCGGCCCCATAAATACGGCAATCTTACGTCCAAGTATCCGTGTTTTAAATACAGGCCCATGTTTGCGATATTGCTCCATCATATAATCAAGATCGAACAAACGCGGGGGTTCACCTAACCACGGGAAGCCAAAGTCACCCGGTGGTAACGGTAGATTAGAAGGATTGGGATTATTTATGGTGGCTTGTGCCATACGAATTCATCCAGTTTTTTGAGTTAACACGCCATATCATAGCATACGACACATGACATATGCATCAAATCAAAATGTATTCTCATGTTTTTTTATATACTGACAAGCCCAACACAAAACATCAGACGCACTATTGGTCAGACGAAATAAACTGAGTTAAAACCTTAAAATCGTCTTCCAATGTTGTGCGTTGGCTAGGATTGTAAAGCGCTGCAGCAGGATGGAATAACGGCACAACCGATGCTTCACCATAACCTGTTGTGACTTTAACCACTGTACCGTGCAATTGACTAATTTTCTGTTTTGCTTCGGGTGCATCATATTTTTTCAGAATAAATTCCATTGAAAATCGCCCCAATGTCGCAATGACGTTAGGTTGGATGATATCGATTTGTTGCTCTAAAAAAGGTGAATAAAGTTCGATCTCTGCTTTATGTGGGTCACGGTTGTTCGGTGGACGATCTTTCACAATATTCGTGACATATACATTCTCGCGCTTTAAATCGATACTTTCGAGAAGCTCATCTAGCACCCGTCCGGATGCACCACAAAATGGGCGACCTTGTTCGGCTTCATTTTTGCCGGGTGCCTCGCCGATGAACATGATGTCAGCATAGTGGTTGCCTTGCCCAATGACTGGAAAGTAATTATTTTCTGTGCGATATTCATATAGTGGCGACTCTGTTAAATTCACAATCGCATCTTTAATTTTACGCAGTTGCTCTGTGCGTTCGCTCATGGTTATTTTGCACTTTCTATCAATCAATTAAATGAATGCTTGTAGTGTAGCATACGCCACCCTGATGTTCTAACTAGAACACGCGATTCTAAAGTACAATATAGTTAAGCACTTATATTCAAATAGATTGATAGGGTCAATTATGTCGCAACATCTGCTTGATCATCCACAAATTACAGGGGCTCTATTCTTCCCACGTCGCGATACACCACAACCCTCACCTACAGGTGAATGGCATGATGGCACAATTCCGGTCGATGATGAAGTAGAACTCGGGTATCGCTTCTTCGTCCATAAGCCTGATAGTCCTGTGATGCTGTTCTTTCATGGCAATGGCGAAGTTGCTAGTGACTATGTCGGACTCCACACTGAATATCATAATCGTGTTGGTGCTTCTTTTTTGGTGGTCGATTATCGTGGCTATGGCTGGAGCACAGGCAGACCGCTCACAACGCGTATGCTGCCTGATGCCAAGATTGTCTTAGACAAGCTCCCTGATGTATTCAAAGCAGTCGGTGTAGAAGCTGATGTACCGCTCTTCATCAAAGGACGCTCCTTAGGTAGTGCACCTGCGATTTATCTAGGATTAGTCGCACCAGAGGCATTTAAAGGCATAATTATTGAAAGCGGATATGCAGATGCACCCTCATTATTCCGCAGACTAGGCATCTCTATCCCAGAAGACATAATGACTGACGATAGTCTGCCAATTGCAAATGGGGAGAAAATCAAACGCGTGAATTTACCATTGTTGGTTATACATGGGAGTGCTGATAATCTAATTCCTGTTGAGCATGGGAAAACATTACATACCAATTCACCTGTAGGAGATAAGGGATTGGTTGTAATTACCGGCGCAGGTCATAACAATCTTTTAATGTCTTTACAGCCCTACTTTAGCGCGATTAGCGAATTTGTCAATAATCACCTTGCCTAAATTTCATTATTGTTGCAGTTTGCACAGGCAAAACACCACTTATTCATGCTTATCAGATTGTTGTTTTGCATGCTCTTTTTCACGAATATCAGCTAACCATGTAATCGCATCATCAAATTGATCAGCTGTGAAAATTTTGCGTGTATGTGCCAACTGACGTGCAGTCAAGGCGTCAATCATATTCAATAAGATCGAATCATTGAGACTTTGCGAAATATATGCAATGTAACTGACAGGCACACGAGGTTTTGCGCCGACAAGTTTATCTACACGTTGGCGCATATAATTGACAGAGAACATCCCTGTCCGCGACACATCTATCGCATAGTACATTGGCTCATCAATTTTTCCGGCATTGATATGGGCTTGTATATCAGGGTCTACCAATAGTAAATACGCATCAACAGCCTCACGCGTATTTTTATAAAACCGATATACAGGAATATCGTCAGCAACCAAACGCTCTACCAAGTTAGCACTCATACCGTTAACTTTCTAATTTATCTTATTCATTTTATAGAAACTGCTATACTACATCTCCACATGTGAGCAATCGTTAAGACTCAGATGACTCCTCCGAGTCATTTTTGTGTTGCTCACGCAGACTCACTAACCAAGCAATCGCATCATCAAATTTGTCATCTGTATAAATTTTACGAGATTGGGTTGTCACTCGTCGGTCCGTCATACCATCCATGATGCTCACTAGTACCGAATCATTTGGATCATTTGTAATATAAGCGATAAAACTAGGTGGGATTTTAGTCTTGTCGGAAACCAATTGATACGCCCGTTGAATTGAATAGTTAATCGAAAACATTCCCGACCGCGACACATCTATCGCATAATACATAGGGGTATCGTCTTTACCTGCTTCAATATGCGCCTTTCGTTCATCATCAACCAGTAGTAAATATTCATCAACTGCATAACGTGTGCTTTTATAAAACCGGTACACAGGGATATCGTCGACAACCAAACGCTCTACCAAGATGTCACTCATACTATTTTCTTTCAGAATAAAATCATTACGTCATATTTACCCTGATATTGTAACATGTTAGCCGATACGACTTCATTTAGATTGTCTTCAACCATTCGATTGCTTTGTCTATGTCATCGATATGGAACAATTTGCGTTTATGAGCAAATCCACGTGCAGTCAAGCTATCCAATAACTGGATTAAGATTGAATCATTCATATTGTTGGTGACATAAGCAATATAATTTTCAGGAAATGGATCAAATGATGCAATAATTGGTTTTGTTGCGTGCATCATATAGTTGATCGAAAACATACCCGATTGCGAGACATCTAATATGTAGGGATACGGTTCATCTTGCTTGCCATCATCAACATGTTTTTGCATCTGAACTTTAAATTTAGCAAGATATTCATCATATGCGTCGCGCCGATTTGATAAAAAGCGATACAGTGTTATACCATCGATATATTCAACTTCGATATATTGTTCACTCATCATATCACCTATGATTGATTGTTTAGTCATATAATAACTATACACAACAATGCTATTAAAACGCGAATCACTAGCTACATTTCAGACAAAATAACTACGATCAAACCCTCAACGATTCCAACAACTGCCATTCCCTCATTTATCAAGTTCGATCACGACGGTCAATGTTCTATTCAAAGTCTAACGCTACTTTTTTTCTTATCCCACGTATACTTAAGCATAAGGTGATACTAAACACCAATTGATATGTTTATAATCTAAGATCAAATTGAGGTGAATCGATGCGCGTGATAGTGCATACAGGTAAAGGTGGGGTTGGTAAAACCAGTATTTCTGCGGCAACCGCATTACGTTGTGCAGAAATGGGATTGAAAACCATTGTTATCAGTACAGATACAGCCCATAGCTTGGGTGATGCCCTTGACAAAGAAGTTGGTCCAGAACCGACAGAAATTGCCCCTAATTTATGGGCGCAGGAACTCGATACACGCTATTCGATGGAACGCTACTGGGGCAAAATACAAGAATATCTCGGTGCATTTTTCAATCGTGAAGGTATTGCTAAAGTTAATGCCTCCGAAGTGACGATTATCCCCGGTCTTGAAGAAGGCGCACAACTCCTCTGGATTAATGAATACTTCCAACAAGGCGAGTACGATGTGCTAATCGTTGATGCTGCACCAACCGCAGAAACCATTCGCTTACTGAGTCTGCCAGATGTAACCCGCTGGTGGGTCGAACGCTTGATGCGGATTGCACGTGGATTAGATAGTGTTATTCGTCCCGTCAAAAAGCTGTTTAGTGGTAAGAAAAATGAATCCGGCATCGATATTGCTGAAAATGCGTGGGATCAAGTCCAACTCTTGTTTGACACACTCGATGGCGTACGTGAGCTATTGACGAATCCCGAACATTCAAGTATCCGATTGGTCGTCAATCCAGAACGAATGGTCATCCGCGAAACCCAGCGTACCTATACTTACCTCAATCTATACGATTATGCGACAGATGCGATCCTCGTGAACCGCATTTTTCCAGATGAAGTCAAAGATCCATACTTCAAAATTTGGAAGGAACGTCAGGCCAAAAATATCGAATTTGTCAGCGAAGCATTTGGGGCATTGCCTGTATATAAAGCACCACTCTTTGGTGAAGAGATGGGTGGTTTAGAAATGCTTCGTAGATTAGCTGATGAGTTATTTGGTGACCAGAATCCTTCCGAACGATTGTTTGATGGCGTTGTTCATAAGGTCGAAAAATTGGATGACGAGGATAATTGGGTATTACGTGTCCCGATTGGTTTCGCCAAAAAAGAAGAGCTCGACCTCTACCGTTCACGCGATGAGATAAGCTTAAGTGTCGGTCCGTATCGTCGTAATATCGTTCTACCCGATGAGTTACAAAGTTTGGAAATCACTAGTGCAAAATTCGAAGACCAATACCTCAACATCAAATTCGAAAAACAAGGCGAAGGTTAACCCCAACGGCATGAGCATGAATGGCTCATCCTCAAATGGGGTTGTTAGTACTGCTGAGCGCAACGGTAAAGTGCGGATTCCCGTGCCTTACCGTGGCACCAATCAAGTCAGTCCCCCCTATTCCTTAAATGGCAAAAGACCTCCTGTTCCCGAAGAGGGCACAGTCAATACCGTTGTCCAACAAGCGGAAGATACCGTTCTTGTTGCGTCTATGACAGTCCAAGAACGTGTTAATGCGCAGCGTCCCAAGTCGATACGGATGCAATACCGCTTCTTAAAGTCACTCATATATGCGATTTGGTTATTTGGACGAGTCATCTTTTGGGATGTCTACGTTGTCAAATGGTTTCCGGGGTTGGCACGTCGCACCCAGATGAACCGCTGGCGAGGTTATGCGCGCGGGTTCGGCAAATACGCGATTAGCATGGGTGGTGTGATGATTAAACTGGGTCAGTTCGCTTCGACCCGTGAAGACATCTTGCCAGAAGAAATCGTAAGGGAACTCGATAATCTCCAAGATGAAGTCCCTAGCGTTAAATTCAAAAAGATCAAGAAAGTCATACAGGCTGAAATCGGCGAAATTGACGAAATCTTCACATGGCTCAACGAAGAGCCTGTTGCCGCTGCATCACTCGGTCAAGTCCATCGAGCACAACTTGCAGATGGTGATCGGGTCGTCGTTAAGGTACAGCGTCCTAAGATTCGTGGAACAGTATATACCGATTTAGCGGCATTATTTATTGTCGCGAAGGTATCCATGCGGTTTAGCTTCATCAATCGCCGTGCTGATATGGTTGCATTATCAGAGGAATTTGGTCGCGTACTACTCGAAGAAATCTCATATGAGACCGAAGTCCGAAACGCACGACGCTTTTCGCGCATGTTCCGTGACGACATGGGAGTTTATATCCCATCCGTTTACGAGAAACTCAGCACCGATAAAGTCATCGTGCTGGAAGATGTGACCACAATCAAAATCAATGACTATGAAGCCCTTGAAGCCAAAGGGATCGATCGTAAAGATGTAGCACAACGCCTCCTCGATACGTATATGCAACAAATTTTTGAGGAACGCTTCTTTCATGCCGATCCACATCCGGGTAACCTGTTTGTCTATCCGCTACCCGTAGAAGATGAAAGTAAATACATAGGTGTTGGTGGACGCCCCTTCTATCTAATTTTCATCGACTTTGGTATGACAGGGTCACTCACAGTCGAATTAACCCAAGGGATCATCCAAACGCTAGAAGCAGTTATCACACAAGATGCTGATAAACTCGTCAATGCGTATCAGGACCTCGGCTTCTTACTGCCCAATGCCGATACCAAACGTATCCGACAAGCCGTACAAGTCGCATTTGATGAAGTGTGGGGTTTGAGCATGGCAGATATGCGCGAGATGGACTTTGAACGTGCCGCGCAGATCGGCGAGCAATTTAACGATTTGTTGTTCGATTTACCCTTCCGTGTTCCACAAGATTTTGTCTATCTAGGACGTACTGTCGGGATTTTAAGCGGCATGAGTACAGCACTCGATCCCTCGTTTAATCCGTGGACAGTGATGCAAGACAATATGACACATCTCATCACGCGTAATGATGGCAATGCGATGAATGAAATCGGCGCATCCCTGACCAATCCAATGATCGGTATGTTGACTGCCGGACCACAATCATTTTTCCAGAATCTACGGGCTATTGTTTTGCCCGGCACAGTCCGCTTAGCCGAAACCGAAAATCTACTCCGACAAATTGTCGACGGTGAAGTTGAGATCATCACACAACCGGGGATCAAACATCAGAAGTCGTTAAACAAAATCGAAGGCCAGAACCGCAAAACAACGCGTGCGGTGGTATTTGTTGGCTTTTTAATTACAGCCACACTTTTCTATACCAATGGAGATACAACACTAGCAGGCTTAGGCTATGGCGCATCATTTATCACATTTTTGTCACTAATGCTGACGCGTACTAACGGTTACTAGATGAATGAGGAACTTGAGCATTATCTGTCACAGTTAAATCCTGCAAATCGTGAAGCTTGGGATTGGGGAGAAATCAAACTCAAAGCAAAACTGTACCTGACAGATAAGCTCCCTCCGCTTGATTTCATTTCATCAGCGAGAGCAGTCTTATTTAAAGACAACCAAATTATGACACTAACAAATCCTGGTGAAACCCATATTTTGCCAGGCGGTCGTCGCGAAGCAGGTGAAACACTGCTAGATACAGTTCAGCGAGAGTGTTTGGAAGAAACAGGTTGGTCAGTTCAAGTTGGTCAACTTATCGCAGTCACACATTGTCAGCATCAAACCCCAAAGCCAACAAATTACCCATTCCCCTATCCAGATTTTATACAAGTGATTTACATTGCAGAAGCTATTGAACGCCAAATAGATGGAAGAATTGACGATGATTATGAGACTGACTCGCGCTTCGAGTTGATTGACATCGTGAAAAATATGCCACTTACGCCAAACCAGCATCTTATTTTTGAGCGGGCATTATCTTTCTGGTCAGAATAGGCGCAATAAGTTACTATCACAAATGTGAATTTGTTAGTTAGAATGAAGGTCATTGCTAGAGCTAAACTAGGATAAACTGATGACCACGCTTACAGACAACACAGCCCTTATAATTGTCGACGTACAAGACGGATTAGACGACCCAATTCACGGCGAACGCAATAATCCTGATGCAGAGCAGAATATGGCGCGTTTATTAGCCGATTGGCGTGAAAAACAACGTCCCATTTTCTATGTTCAGCATATGTCGGTACAACCCCACTCTACCCTACGCCCTGAGCTCCCCGGTAATAAAATTAAAGATATTATTGCGCCACAAGGCGATGAACCGATCATTCAAAAGACTGCTAGTAATGGGTTCGTTGGGACAGATCTAGAACAACGTCTTCGCGATCAAAATATTGAGTCTGTAGTTGTTGTAGGACTGACGACTGAGCATTGTGTTTCGACAACCGTCAGAATCGCCAGCGACCTCGGATTTGAGACAATGATTGTCGCTGATGCAACAGCTTGTCATGAACATCATTTTAGAGGCAAACACTATCCTGCTGAGGTCATTCATCAATCAGCATTGGTAGCGTTACAAGGTGAGTTTGCAACAGTCGTTGATACCGATGATCTCCTAACAGGGTCATGATCATGCAAATTCGGCAAGCACATCCACATGAAGCAGACTTACTCACTGACATCGCGATTAAAGCCAAAAGTCACTGGGGATATGATCCAGATCAAATCGAAACATGGCGAGAATTTCTGACATTTACACCGGAATATGTGCAAGCAAATTCTGTTTGGGTTGCGGTCGTCGAGGATGAAGTTGCAGGGGTTGCCGGAATTGAACATACAGATGATGATGGCACTGTCCTAGAGCATTTGTGGGTATTACCCGATTATATTGGACAAGGGATCGGTAAACACCTTTTCTTGCATGTCGCGGAACTAGAGCATGAATTTGAGTTTACATCAGATCCGAATGCAGACAATTTTTATATCAAGATGGGCGCAGTTAAAATCGGAGAATATGAGTCCATATTACAGGGGCGCATGTTGACCAAATTTCGATATACCAAAACATCATAAAGGGCGAAACACGTCCGCCCTATGAAATCTGCAGATTAGTCATCTAATTCGACTTTGATTTTACCTTTGCCACTGCTAGCCGTATCATCGTCATCATCGACTGACAATTTAGATTTTGCGGCGCGTTCCTGTTCAGCGCGTGCTTGCGCTTCAGGGTCTTCCATTTCGCTAGCTTTCTTGATTTCATCAATTGCCGCATCAATCAACACACGGAAACCAGTTGCAAATTCATTTCCAGCTGCTTGTGTGTGCTCTTTGAATCCCGGCGGAAGCAATGATTCAAGCGCTTTTCCGGTTTCCTCTAGTGCACGACGTTGATGGAATAGAAATTGTTCGAGTGGTGTGTCAGGTGCTTTTGGTTCTTGGTTTTCTTCAGGGTTTAAGTTAGGGTCTTGTTGTTCAGACATAGGGTAACTCCTCAACTGTTTTCATAACTTACTATACTATACGCGCCGACTTTGGTGTAGTTGCATCGCTTGGTTTGTCGTTTACAGTCTGCTTACAAATCAATTCTCCATTTGCATAATACCGTGAGAGCCGATAACCTGCAATCATATAGGTACACAGAATTATAGGGATATTTGTTATGCAGATTCAGCAGATTGAAACATTTATTGTGCAACAAAAGCTGGAGACACCATTTTATTTTTCTCAATGGGATTATGACACCCGCACCGTATGCCTAGTCAAAGTCACACTAGATGATGGCACATACGGTTGGGGTGAGGGGTATGGTCCGGCAATCGTCGTCCAAGCGAGCATCGAATTTCTGAAACCATTTGTGATTGGAAGCAATCCACTACATGTCGAGACAATCTGGCAAACGATGCATCGGCGATCACTTGATTTTGCAAGACGTGGGGTTTTGGTGGCCTCCTTAAGTGCCATTGATATTGCACTATGGGATTTACGTGGGAAATTATTGAATCAACCCGTTTCAGTGTTATTGGGTGGGCAACGGCGTGACCGTGTGCGCGTTTATGCAACCGGGCTATATTTTTCTGAGGGGGATAATTTAACCGAACGCCTCGCCGATGAAGCCAAACTATATGCTGAACAAGGCTTCACAGCTATCAAAATGAAGGTCGGGTTGGGTGTCAAAAAAGACTTAGCACATATTCGTGCCGTACGAGAGGCAATCGGTGATGATATACAACTGATGATTGATAGCAATCACGCTTTCTCGCGAAGTGAAGCCTATGAATTAGCACGAGAAGCCGAGGCGTTCAATATTTCATTTTTTGAAGAGCCGCTATCACCCGAGGATTATGAAGGCTATCATGAATTACGCCAGCGCACGACCATTCCAATTGCAGGTGGTGAGTGTGAATATTTATGTGATGGATTCCGCCATCTATTGGTTGATGCTTGTGTCGATATTGTTCAGCCAGATATTTGTGCAGCCGGCGGTTTGACCGAAGTCAAACGTATTGCGACATTGGCTCGTACATTCCATGCCGAGCTTATCCCGCATTGTTGGGGGACAGGCATAGCATTTGCAGCAGGCTTACATTTGGTCAGTACATTAGATGCGCTTCCGGGGCGATTGTATACGCCAGAGCCATTATTAGAGATGGATCGTAGTGAAAATCTACTGCGCGACAAACTGACACAACCCGTTTTTAGCGTGAATGATGGGTTTGTAGATGTTCCAACAGAAGCAGGTTTAGGGGTTGATGTTGACTTAGATTATCTGGAAGAAGTTCGTATATAAAGGTAATGGTAGCCTAACATGAGGCTACCAATCTTATATTTTGCTAATCGTCTTCAGCCAATTGTTGAATTACTGCGAGGTCTTTTTGTAAGCTGCGTGACCTCCACCAAATACTCAGCAATAATAGTGCGACTGTTCCTAACGATACAACCAGACCCAATATCAGGTAACTGGTGTTATCCGGTGTGACAAAGAAGCCAAGCAACGCAGTGTTGTATGCATTCGCAATGTCTGAAAAATTGTCGATACTGCCTTCTACAATTGCCAGATAGCTATCATTACCAAACACCCAACCCATCGCTTCAAGTGAATCAGTTGTTTGTCGTGTCCATTCACCACTCGATAGAATCATGGTTTCAGGGTCGCTCAAATCGGTTGGATCAATATCGGTGAGTGCCTCAAGCGCTACAGCAATTTCTGGCGTTGGATCATTTTGATCATCATCACCATGTGCAATCGTCACCATCGTGATTTCAACATCAGGGTTATTTTCAATGAAACTGATGACATAACTACGGCCGCCATCAACCCGCGCCATTGCCGAAGCTGTTGTATCATCATCTAGACGATAAACCAATACTGCCCATGTTCCATCAGCAAGATTGACTTTCTCGCTGTATGTTGGCTCTGGCAATTCTGTTTCAAAAAATGCTGTTAGATCCGCTTCTGCTGCAACAATCGAGTCTGTTTCATACACAACATTGGTGCGGATTGTAGCCTGTGCATCTGGCAAATAAAACTGAGCAATCGTATCAGTGCTTTGATTATCCCATCCCTCTAACACGGGAGTATTAAAGGCGTACGATTGGAAATATGGGATAATAGGTAATTCGCTATCAGTTGCTTCATCCTGTGCCAACACACCAATAACACCAAGAATCGCCCACAATAGGGCAAGTAAATAACGTGTTTTCATATCTATCTTACTCACTCAGCAGTTGAACTTTAAGTCGATTAATCGCTTCCATCCGATTTTCGAGGCGATAGCGATACCACATAATCGTAATCGGCATCAATGTCAGCCAGACAATCATGCTAGGAACCAAAGCCATAATCACGCCACTGGTCGCCTCAAATGTCCCTTGAGCATTTTGTGGGCTTGCCCCAATAATCACAGGGTGGATTGTTTCGGGTACAATGCGGATGATAAACAGGGTAATCAATACACTGACAAACGCAAAAATCCCATAGACTGACAGAAAACCTTTTTTACGAACAGGATCTTCAATCCCCGCGCGAAGCATCAAATAGGCAGCATAGGTCAATACCATAATTGCCGCTGATGTCAGGCGTGGATCCCATGTCCACCATGTATTCCAGATAGGCGCAGCCCAGATCGAACCAGTGGCTAAATTAATGCACGAGAATGCGAGTCCAACTTCCACACCAGCAACTGCAATTTTGTCCCAGCGGTCATCACGTTTCCATAAATACATAATGCCACCAATGACTGTCGCCCCAAATGCAGTAAATGCACCGAAGAATGACGGCATATGGATATAGAAAATCCGTTGAATTTCGCCTTGTTCAATATCTGTACCGGCGACAAATAATCCCAAAACAAGCGTGATTAAAAAGCCGACGACCGTTACAAACGTCAACATCTTGAGTAAAATCGGAATCGGTTGCGGTTGAATTGCCTGTTCAACAGGCAAAGATTTTGCTTTGGCTACCATAATATGAAATACCTCTAAAACTACAAAGTTCGTATGATTGAGTTGATTTATAGGGTTGATGCTATTCTTCGACAACAAACCCATACAAGAACACACATAAAACCAAATAAATAACACTAATTCCGGCTAATAACTGTACCCAAACCACCCAGTCAGATTGTGGGCTACCGTCTAAAATACCTGTCGTTGCTCTTACTGCTGTCAGCAAAAATGGCAAGACGATGGGTAACATCGTAATCGGCAATAGAGCTTCCCGCGCACGGGTTTGTACTGTCATGGTAGCAAGTAATGTACCAATCGTCGAAAATCCGAAAATACCGACAACGGTTGTTAATATCACCCACGAGTCAATCATGGGTTTGTTATATAGCACCGTCATCACAGGTAACATCACCAACCCGACGATTAATGTGAACAAGTAATTGCCAACGAGCTTGCCAATAAAGATAGCAGAGCGTGATACGGGGGCAAGCAACATCGCATCAATATTACCTTGATCGCGTTCCATTGCCATACTACGATTAAAACCGAGGATACTCGCAAAAATCAAAGTCACCCATAAGACACCACTGACGGCCTCTTCACGGGCGATGCGGTCAAGCTCAAGTGCAAAACTGAATATCAGAATACTCAAAAATCCAAATAACACCATCACACTGACAAGTTCACGTGATCGTACCTCAGCGCGCAAATCTTTGCTGATAATCGCCAATACAGTCGTAAAAAACGGTGTTTTCATCGTGTGCTTGCTACTCCGGTCGCCTGAGTATATATCGTCGCCAATTCATTAGCAGACAACTGCTCAACATTGTCCTG
This sequence comes from Anaerolineales bacterium UBA6055, assembly GCA_002428985.1. Lineage (GTDB taxonomy): Bacteria > Chloroflexota > Anaerolineae > Aggregatilineales > Phototrophicaceae > UBA6055. Next base: position 486,351 of record DIYL01000053.1, read on the forward strand.
ATATGCAATTTTACCGCGTGATAGGATAATTGCACGGGTGGCAAGTTGTGGCACACGTTGTAATTGATGTGTCGTCATAATAATTGTACGTTGGGTATTGTGTGCATCTTTTAACAAGCCATACAACATATCACCTGCATCTTGATCAAGTCCGGTATACGGTTCGTCAAAGAAGAGGACATCCGGCTCATGAATCAGCGCACGAGCAATACTCAATCGTTGTTGCATCCCGCGTGAAAATGTACGGACAAGGCTATCAGCTCGTTTATGTAAGCCAACTTGACGCAACAATTCGGCAATACGTGTTTCACGGACTTCAGCAGACAAGTTATATAGCTTGGCAAAAAAGTTCAAGTTCTCATAGGCGGTCAAATTTTCGTAGAGCAACGGTTTATGGCTGACCATGCCAATTTGTGCGCGTACAGCCATCGCTTCGGATGGTATTTCCCATCCACCTATACGAATCGTCCCTTGCGAAGGTTTGCTCAGCCCACTCATCAAGCGCAATAGTGTTGATTTACCACTACCATTAGGACCCAACAGCGCCACAAATTCGCCTTGATATATCGTTAAATCAAGCGACTTAAGAACAGGTAACAGACCATAAATTTTCGTCAGGTCGCTAATCTCAATCATGACGTTTTGGTCTGTCATAGGTGTTTAACTGGCTCCAGTCGGTGCGTTATTTTTATTCATAAGTTTAGTCAATTGATCTTTTAATTCATTACGTTGTTTTTGATAAACATCATGATTAATTTGACCATTCTCGTGCATTTCATCGAGTTCTGCGATCTGTTGAATGAGTTTATCAACCGACCGCGCGTTACTATTTCCTCGATTACTGAGAATAATGAGAACAATGACAATCAGTACAACCGCCCCCACAAAAATCAGCAAAATTGGGAGCAATGTATCACTTGTAACAACGGTATCATCTTCGCTCGTTGTGATAAATGGATTCCCTGCAATTTCAACAACAAGTGCTGGCTCGGTTTCGATATTGAGCTCGGCTGTATACATACGCAGATTTTCGTCGGTATTGCCAGATTCAGCCAAGATAAAGGTGTCGCCAACCACCTCAAGGTTATTCGACACCGTCACTGTCACATCAGCATCAATCACATTCGTAAACGGTTGGTCGAGGATTGCTCCAGCAGCATATGGAACAAAATATTCCACCCGTACCTCATGCTCATTACCAGGTGGGATCGGATACGTGTCAATAACAGATGTAGGAATATCTTCGACATCATCAATCACGATATACCTACCATTGGCATCACCACTGGTTATCAGCACACCAACAGGGAATTGAACTAGGAGAACTGCTTCGCGTCCATCACCAATTGCGCGCCCTGTCGTAAACATCCGATCCGAACTATTGTTGTAACGGATAAACTGTGTCACCCGTAATCCAGTCCCAATATCAGGAACATCAATCGGATCAATAAACAAATCCATACGGGAAATGCTAACCACAAATGGGTCATCTGTCAGATCATAAATTGTGATGGTCTGATCGTAATCCACATCCTCAGGATGCCCTTCCAACAATGTATTGGTGTATAACCGCTCACGATAAACCGCACCAACATTGTACGTATAGGCTGTTGTCAGAGGGATGTCCTCAAAAGCAAACGTATTATCTGGATTGACGGTGGTCTGGACAAATTCAAATCCATCACGCTGATTCCCGTACTGCATTTGAACGACAGTATCTTGCGGAATTTCACCACCTGCCGTGCCATGTTCAATAACACCTGTAAATACTCCGATATTTTCTACCGATGCGGTATCAGCTTCGGGTACTGTATCAGGGATGAATGCGATACTCCCACGATTTTCAACAGATAGCGACCGCGCATAAGCTACAGCAGCACGAATTTCATCTTGTGATAAAGTGCTTCCGAAATTGTCACGATCAATCGTATTGCCAAAACTCACATCACTAATGGATACAGCAGATTCGTGATCTGTTAAAGTATTGACAACATCGCAATCTGCACATTTATCCGCCCAAACTTGTTCGCCGAGCGTTAGCATCTCTTCATCATATGCTAGTGTATATGCATAATATGCCACATCCCAACGCTCTTGCATCGTTAATGCATTTTGCCACGGCGGCATCAAGTTTTCGATGCGTCCATTGGTGATGATGTCATACCATTCCAAAGGTGTATCAAGGCTATTCTGCGCGATGTCAGTCATATCTGGTGGTTGCGAAATACTACCTTCTTGCACCAACTCACCTTGACCATTCCCATTCTCACCATGACACGCCGTACAGTTCATCGCAAAAATCAATGCGCCATTTTCAACATCGGGTGCAGTTTGTGGGAAAAGGGGATCATCTTCTACTACCTGAGGAATTGGCGTCGCAATTGGAACAGTCGACACAATCTCAGGTTCGCCACCCAACCCAGTACATGCTGACGCAACGATAATCGTAAATATCCATAGTGCAGTAAATTTTATTTTTGACATTATGAACCTGTCGTTTCCGCTTTTGAAAGTTCATGATAATCAGGGTCGCTACCATCACGATAAGCCAAAATAGCCTCCTCAATCGCAGCGTCAATATCACTCATTTCGAGATGATCACTCGTCACAAGGCTATGTTCGCGGTCAAGTTGATCCTGTACGCGCAATAACCGTATCCCGCGATACACCCACACTTCACGCTCTTCATTGTAGTCCGTCTCATTGATCTTGCCTGTTGCATGGTCTTCATCAAGATCATGAATATTCGTCAGTACCCGTTCATAATATGCTTGAATACGGTCATATTGTTGCTGTAATGCCAAATCAACAGTCTGCTGATGCGGACGAACAAATGGATAGACAACAATCAAGAAGATGATGCCTGTGATGATAAGTGATAGAATTAAACCAGTTATACTCATGATGGCTCCGCGAGTAAGGTTTCGATTGTTTCGCTGAGGGTATCATATCTAACTGTACCAATGATAAATTGATGGACATTACCCTCTTTATCAATGATGAAGTTTTCTGGTGCACCTTGAATATGATACATATTAGCGACAATTTCACCGATATCTTCACCATTCGGATACGTTATTCCAAATTCGTCAACAAATTCCAGTGCTTTTTCGCGCGAACTTTCTAGCCAATTAACACCGATGATGATAAATCCCTCATCCTTATAATCAGCATAGAGCGCTTGTAGTTCAGGGGCTTCTTCACGACATGGAGCGCACCAACTCCCCCAAAAGTTAACCAACACAACTTGTCCACGATAATCAGACAGTTGGAAATCTGTCCCATCAAATAATTCTAGGTAAAAGTTCGGAGCTGCACCGCTTGTTGGCTGCGTCAGATTCTGTTGAGATAATTGTATACCGAGTACCATCGCGACAGCAACAATACCTGCAATCAAAACAATTGATCCAGCAGTTAATCGTTTGGGTTTGCCCTCAGTATCTTCATTTTTGGGCTTATTCGGTTCTAAAAATTCCAGATTATCGATTTCACTCATACCATTTCCATTAAAGGTCAGCGACGTGCTAACAAATCTTCCTCGAGGCGTTTGCGGTAGTCATCATCTGTCTTAGTGTCTTGTGTAACGTAAACGGGCTCGTTTTCAAGTTTGAGCTTTTGATGTTGACTAAAACGGGTGAATGTATAGATACCGAGCCCTAGAGAAACAATCACAGTCAGAATCGGTGCAATAATTGTCAACGCACGCAAAACAGGGTCTTGTGGCGTACCAACAACATTATCACCGAAGCGAGCAATAAAACTATCAATGATCTCTGCTTCGGTTTGTCCTTCAGCCAGTTGGCTACGGATTTCTTCTTTCCATTCGAGACAAGTGATTGTACGACATTCATCCAGCGGAATGTTCTCACATACCGGACAGTACATCTTTTCAGCGACATCATTGACTTGATTATCCGAGATAACTGTATCTTGTGCGAGCACTGGCAATGACAGTACCAACAAAGCGATCGCAATCAATAGTTCGTAAGGGCGAGGCATTCCCCACCCATTTTGTATCATCTTCATTATGCGCCCTCCTCCGCTTCACGTTTGCGCCGACGTGTTTCGGGTACAACTTTCGGATAGGTTGCGATGAATGTCCCGATAATCAGTACAATACCGCCCCACCACACGAGGTTAATCAGAGGGTTGATGTAAATACGGAAAGTCGCGCGCTCTAAGTCACCACCAAGGAATAACACATAAAAGTCATTCTCAAGCGTACTATGGGCACCTGCAATCGTCATCGGCATATCTGGATAATCGTCAATACGTGGACGTAGGTAAGCAATCTCGTTACCATTGCGGAGCACCGTAACATCACTGATATTCATCATGCGTCCATCATTTGCCTGTGCACGCGTGAAGTTATCATAACGTAGTGCGTAATCATTGATGACAACTTGCTCACCACGCTGGATGGTATATTGGACTTCGGTCTGGAAGACACTACTACCGATAATGCCAATCCCAATAATAGTCACACCAAGATGGACAATATAGCCACCATAGCGTCGTTGATTACGCCGGAAGAGTGCAAAAATTGCTCGCATCCACCCTTCATTCAGAGATTTATGACGGGCTTTCGCGCCCCGATAGATTTCATATAAAGCGACATACCCTGCAAGCACTACCACCCCATATCCTGCAATCGCCACAACAGGACTCGTCCCGACTAGAATTGCGATTACAATTGTGGCAATTGTCAAAATCAACGGGATTGTAATGGCATTACCTAAACGCTTAGCAGACATTGCCCCCCAAGCAGATAACGGCGCAATCCCCATCAAGATATACATAGCAATAAACAACGGGACTGTATAGAACTCGAAGGTAGAAGGACCGATAGTCACTTCTTTGCCGAAGAATAGAGTTGATGTAATCGGTAAACCAAAGCTACCCCAGAAAATCGCGATAAATAGCGCGATAAAAATCACATTATTGAGTACAAACATCGACTCACGACTGAGGATATTTGCAAATTGATGATCATCTTGTAGTTCACCACGATTCCAACGCCAGAGCAACATGGCAACCGAAATTACTGTGATAATCGCCCAGAAACTGAGCATCGGGAAGCCAACTTCACTCCGCGCGAAGCTATGAACGCTCTCAATCACGCCACTACGGGTCGCAAACGTACCGAACATTACTGCCGAGAATGTGGCAATCACCAGTACCATATTCCAGACCTTGAGCATCCCGCGCTTCTCTTGAATCATGACACTATGGATAAATGCCGTTCCAACGAGCCACGGCAAAAAGGCGGCATTTTCAACTGGATCCCAGCCCCAATAGCCCCCCCATCCAAGTACATCATATGCCCAGCGTCCACCTAAAATCAAACCAAGGCTGAGGAATATCCAAGAAATAAGTGACCAGCGACGGGTTGCTTTAATCCATCCTGTTGATAGATCACCTGAACCAAGTGCCGCCATCGCAAATGCAAATGGAATTGTAAAACCAACAAAACCTAGGTAGAGCATTGGTGGATGAATAATCATACCGAAGTGTCGCAACAACGGGTTCAATCCGGTTGCAGTAGCTGCTAGATTAGCAGGGTCGGGGGCAATCGCATTAGGAGGAATAAATGCAGATTCAATCACTTGTTCTGCTTCAGGCAACCCCGGTATGATCCACCAACGTTCAAATGGATTTTCGAGGAACAGAGACAAACCAAGGAAGAAAGCCAGTGTCGCCATCATATACGCAATAGCATATGGCATTAAGCGACGCTCACTGCGCCAATTAAACCAGATCGCACCGCTTGTAAACATACTCATCGTGAGCGACCAGAAAAGTAATGACCCTCTTTGTGATCCCCATAATGCCGTAAAACGATAAATAAGCGGAGTCTGTGGGTCGGTCACCGACCAAACATAGCTCATCTGATATTGCTCTGTCATCAACGCAATCACAAGAACAATATTTGCTAGAAGAACCGCCGGAAATGTCAGAAAAGCAGCATTACGTCCGCTCAGAACAAGCGAATCATTACCACTCCGCTCTCCAATTACCGATGCAAAGATCGCGTAGACAGAGGCTACAAACGACAGTATAAGTGCTGTAAGACCAATTTCAGCCAGCATTACCCATGTTCCGGTATACTTGATAGACCATCAGGAGACGATTCTTCAAAACGGCTTGGGCATTTCAATAATAATTCCGACGCATTGAAGGTACCATCAGCTCCTAGTTCGCCGGTTAGAATTGCCTGTGCCTCATGTTGCAATAAGTCAGGGAGTGCCTCATCAACAACAATCACATCCATACGGGTTGCATTCGGATCTTGTAGCGCATCATGTAATGCGGTCGCTAAATCGTCGAATTCACTCGGGATATTGACAATCGTAAAGGTAATCGTCGCATTTTCACTATCATATTCGATACTTTCGCCGACAACTGCACCTGATACCCGTACTGTTTGGTCGATATAGCTTGGATCATTCATAATTTCATCAACAGTGATGAAAAAACGTGCACCTTGCATCGTACCGGAGATAAGCAGGTAAACGACTGCCGCTAGAATTAGACCACCGCCAACCAAAAATTTGGTGCGCTCACTAGTTAGTCCACGTTTGGGTTTATCAAAATTTTTGGGTTTTTCCCATGCAATTTCTGCCATGTGGGAGTAGCTCCTCATCTATCTACTATGGGTGACGATTGTGATGTGGTATCTATCGTGAACGTATTATACTGCATTTGTGATTTTTGTCACGATGTTTCCGCCGCCCGACTATAACAATATGATTAACATCTGATGATTTATTGAGGTATTAGAAATCCTACCTCTCTACCCAATTTTAGCTAAAATTTCTTGTAGCATCTGCGGTGCATCATACGTTGGATGCGTTCGATATAATGCACCTGCTCGGCTAATTTCATCCATTTGCAAAATCTTTTCATGCATCATATCATCAACACTGCTTTGTGCAAACAATAATCGGTCTGGATTGATACGTCCTTGCTGAATATTCGTCGCAACACGTTTAGCACATCGGCATGAATTCACTGAATTATGCAAACCACAATTATTATTCATAAATTCGCGAATACGTTTACGTGCACGACTCAACCGTTTACGGTAGGTTGCAGGCTGAATATCAAAAAGTTGCGCACCTTGTGTATCGGTCAACCCAAAGATTTCACCAACGATATATGTTGCCCGTTCTTCCCGTTTTAGACATAACAACATCGCCTGCATACAACCAATCTTGGCTTCTTCGACTAACAATTTTCGCTCAACAACAGTTTCTGTTCTCGGTGCACCGTCTACTAACATGGTATTCAAGTCGTGAGACAATACCTCAAAACTAAGAGATTGTTTTTCCGCACGGCGTTTACGCGTGTTCAGCAAATGATTAATTGCAATCCGCCAGACCCAAGTTTTGAATTGGCTATTTTGTTTGAATGTACTGAGTTTGGTGATGATCTTAATGAGAATTTCTTGGGTCGCATCCTCAGCATCTTGCGGATGCCAGAGCATACGAACAGATAGATTATATATGTCGTCTTTAACACCGTTGATGAGTGTTTCTAACGCATCCTTATCGCCTTGCAGTGCTTGTTGAATTGTGTGCTGTTCAGTCATTGTATAATCCACACAGGCAGAGTAGAGTTGCCCCTACTCTAACCTAGCTTATACCTAACGTTCGCTCGCCAATTTTTCGACAATTTGTTTCAGCATCAGCAACTCTTCGTCCATATTCTCTTGCCCTTCTTTGAGAATATGCGGAGGAATATCTGCTGGCATACTAAACGTAAAACTGTAGAGTAAGTTATCACCCAATTGCAGTAATCGCGTCGGTGTCATTGATCCATCGGCAGACAATATATCAACTGTGCCAAGTGTATGATCCACACGCCATTCAATTGCCGATTCTCCAAAAACTGTTGTCATATAAATCTGATCATCATCTTGACGAACAGACTTTACGAAATTTACTGCCCACTCTGGTTGATTGCGCCAGTCGCTCACATAATTCCACGCGATATGAAACGGTGCATCGATTGTGACAGTGTGGGTTGAATGTTGTAATGTTGCCATTATTTTTCTCCTCAATTGTTTATTCTAATCATTTAGACAATTGAGAAGGCAAAGTGTGACCGTTTTTACAAAAATTGCATCAAATTCATTTTTTCACACTCAATTTTAGGGAAGAATCATAACGAAACCCTTACCGTTCTTCGGTAGGGTCAAGCAATACCAACAACCCCATCAGACCTACATTGGCGAATAGCAACGGTGCAAGCAATGGCGATCCACGCAAAAAACGCTCTACGATAATTGCACCCGACGGTGTCAAACTCGATTCGGTATGCAGAATAAACCCAATCACACCAACAGCAATCAACCACAGCATCGCAACAGTATGTACAGTAACGTCAGCACTCGTTGGTTTTTCGACAATACCCAAAAACAGGCATGTTGTCATACCAAATAATCCTGCCGCAACTGGTAGCCACACAGACGGTGATTCGAAACTAAATCGTGCATGATCCAACACACTACTCATGAGTGTTGCTAGAATAAAGATCGCAACGATGAAAAAATACGCACGTGTTTTACTATATGGCATTTGAATCGTGCGATTGCCCAATAATTTGAGCGTACCACTATCAGCAGGCGATTCGACCCATGCCGCACTAATCCCCAGAATACTAATGAGAATGAAGAACATCGGACCAATCACAGGTGGTGCCCAGATCAAACTACTGACTGTTTCTGCGCCAGATAATGATGTATTCAATAGAAGTGTACGGTTCAGATGGAAGTATGCACCCAAAACGCCGATAACAATGCTACTGATAAACACAAGGTTCGCAAGTACGGTTGCAAACGGGCGATTTCGTAAGGCAATGATCCCAGCTACCAATAGCAAAAAGCCCGCAACCACCCCAAAGATAATCGGTATCCACTCATTTGGTTTGATGCCGCCTGTAATACTGTGAGCAAGGTAGATATCAATCCCAATAAAAAGCTGATTAATTGCAGCCATCAACAAAAATAATTGGTCGCGGGTGAGTGGGAGACGAATCCCCCGCACACTCGGAAACAAAGTCGCCAGATGATACATGCCTAGTCCTCATCCTCACTGGAGTCAGAATCATCAGATGCTTCTTCAGTATCAGCCGATTCTTCGGGTTCGATACCTGCTTCTTCAAGTAAGTCGTTGACGATTTCTTCCAATTCAGCTTGATCGCGTAAAATTTCATAGGCACCATGCCATTGAACGTAATCAGGTCCACCCATCCATGCGCCAAATTTAGCGGTACGTCCCCAGTGATGCCAGAGATCAAAGTGTAAGAAATCAATTGGCTGATCAAACGGAGCGTCGGTCAATAAACCCGCTTCTCTCGCTGGGGCAATCGTATCGTTACTCAATTGAACGCGACGGTTAATCTCTTCAACAAGTGCATCACCATCGGTGTAGAATGTCTCCACGAAGTTTGGCGTATGACATTCAGAACAAACAGATTGCATCCGCACCTGATTATCTTGCCACGCAGGACGACGTTGACTTTGCGGTGCAAATAGATACCAAGTTAAACGTTCCCCAACATCATGGGTTGTACTTGTGCCACCGAAGCCACTCATATGACAAGTCGCACAAGTCGGCGCAGGGAAGTCTTCAACAGTGAGCGTACCGGGCTCAGCGTCCCAATTCCAATCGTCACCACCTGTCAGATAAGCAATACCATGATACGATTCTATGTAAATTTCGTATTGCGGATGATCTGGACCGATATGACAGTGATTACAGGTTTCTGGTTTACGGACTTGCTCAAGGCTGAATTCATGACGTAAGTGACAGTCTTGACATTGTCCAATCGAACCATCGGGTTTAGGTTCACCGATATTATGGCACCCTTGGCAGGCAAATTTTGTAATTGCAGGGCCTTCAAGTTCAAATAAAGCATTACGCATCCGCTCTGGATTGAATGAGCCTTCTGGAATAGCTTCATACATCGCGAGGTGTTCTTCACTTAAGTCTTCTGCACCCCACATCGCGACGTATGCAGGCAGACTATGACGACTCTGATTGAATTGTGCGACTTCAGCTTGATGACAGGTGGCACATTTTGCCGATGTTGGTTCAGTAAGAACATAGGTCCCCTCATGCTCTACACTTCCGGGATAATCTTCTTCAACCTCATGACAATCTTGACAAGTCACATTGGCTTCTGCCATTGAGCTATGTCCATATTGCTGGACAATACCAGGTGTAGTGTTTTGATGACAAGACACACACTCATTATCACTATCGAGTAAAACATTTCGGGGTTCTTCATGTGCAACTGGTGCTGTGGATTGACCAATTGCTGAAATAATAAATGCTAGTGCAGGAACAATAATAACTACTAAAATACCAAGGATCACAAGGCGCGACGAACCCAATATCCCCGGAGAACTGTTGTTTTGCGACATAACAATCTCCCATATTTTGTTAACTCCCTACTCATATTGTATCCAATTTAGTAAAAAGTGACAAATAAATGACAGATTTTTAACTTATTTAACTAAGAAGCGAAATATAGTATATCAAAAATAACCAATTAATATTCAATCATAAATTATGCACAAATAAAAAACACCCGCCATACTGACGAGTGTCTCTTCGATTAGTCTGTATTGTCTATTTAGTCTTCACTGTCTTCCGGTACTGATTGTCCCCAGTTGAGGATGGCAAGTGCTCCAATTACACCAAGTCCCATAAATAATACAAGCAATGTCAAACCAGTTGAATTGCCAGCTTCTCCATCTTGAGCAAAAGCTGTCCCAACAGTTAATGCTAGGGTGAGTAGTGTCAGATAGATGCGTAGTATACGTGTTTTAAACATGAACGTGCTCCCGAAGTATCTCAATTCGATATGAAGCGTATTGTACCTTGTAACGCCCCGATAACAAAGTCTACCTTAAACTGCTTGTAATGTAATGATGTCGAATATGGTAAATGCCACCAACAAGATAAGTGCAAACGATGCGACAATCAAATATTCCCAGCGCCGTTTGTATTTAATCGCCCAAAACCGACGCAAACTAAAGAAGATAGATACCATCGCGATGACATTAATCGCAAGCAGAATTGGAATGGTTGTATCCGCCGCAACACCGATAATCGGCAACATAAATGGCAATAATGCATACTGCAAAAGACAACGCACTCCCGAAAACATAATTGAGAGTGTTAGCGCATTTTCAGCTTGACGCGTTTGTTCTTCTTCGGTTTTTTCATTTGGTATAGTCGCCCCAACATTGATGAACAAGAGACGACTCATGATATTGTCTGCACGAGTGATATTCATGTCTGTTTCTTTCTACCAATAAGTGTTATGGCTCTATTGTAACGTGAAATTCTACACAAATGAAGTCAGCTAATCTTCTTCTAGTAATTGATCTTGACTATCCAAAAAGGCAACAATGTCGGCAAGCTGTTGAGTTGTGAGTTGGGTGCTATAAATATTCGGCATCACATTTTGATAATCAGGCGCAAGATACAATTCTGGGTGTACGATACTCTCAATCAGATATTGTGTGACTGTATAGTCTTCAAATTCAGGTTGTTGCAGACGAATATCATTCACCCGCGTCCATGTGCCTTCGGTCAATGGTGCAACATCGCCATTTTCATGACAGCCCGAACACGCCACTATCGCGCCACCTAGAACAGGCTCAAGCCCATTATAGAGCAATTGCCCATTAATTGGATCGCCAAAGACTTCTTCAAATTCGACCAAGATCGCTTCGACATCATCTCCAACAGACTGCGCCGCGATTAACACATCAAGCGATGCAAACTCTAAAGCTTGGTTGAGCATAGTATTAACTTCTGGTTCATTCGGTACATAGCCACAACGTATTGCCATTTCTTGATATGCAGCGCCGAGGCGGAACAAATTAGCAATCGCCTGTTCGCTATCGGCTTCAAAATCTGGTGTGAGGAATTCTGCAAAAGTTGATTGTTGTTGGGCGAGATTTTCTGGCAAGCAGTCGGGCGAAACCTCCGCGTCCTGTGCCATTGTTGGCATCAACAACATTAATACAAGTAATATAGCAAGTGGTTTATACATAGTCATTGTTATTCTCCCTTGATTGCAACACAATACAGTAATCATTGCAAAGAGGCACCAATTTATATAGGGCTGAATTCAGACGATTGCCCTATGCCAGCCAACTATAGAAATTAAAAAGCCCCCGAAAACGAGGGCTTCATGATCTATTTTGTACTCAGATTATTCTTGAGTTTTTAGATATTCAACAATGTCCAACAATTCTTGATGATCCATACGGTCACCGAAGTTGGCAGGCATTGCACCCATTGGATAACTATCATTTGGATAATCATAGACACCCGGCAGAACAATGCTTTCGATTAGGTATTGTTCAGCTGTGTATCCCTCAAGCAATGGCAATACATCATTATTGATACGTGTCCATGTACCTTCAGTAGCAGGAGCAGCCGCCCCACCTGTATGACAACTTGCACACCCATAAGTCACGCCTTCATAAAGGCTTTGACCACGTTCAGGGTCACCGACAAGTCCTTCAGTTTCCCAAAACTCAAGAATGGCATCTACGTCATCCTCAGCAAATACTTTTGGAGGACCAGCAGGGATAGAACCGTCAGCAAGTGGTTTACCATACTGTTCAACAGCGAAGAAATCTTCAATTGTCCATTCGTCGCCTTTATCCCAGTTGATGATATATGCGGTCAAATCTTCGATTTGATCCTGACGTAGTGGACCACCAGCAGTTTGTGACCATGCAGCCATACCTTCACTGTTTGGCCAAACAACACCACTACCCGGACGACCGTGAATGAGTGTTGTTACTGTAAAGCCGTGTAAGTCGCCCGTCCAACCAACTTGGGACAAACGAGCCCCATTGGTCAGCAAGTATTCGGTCAAATCATCTTCGGCAATAGTATCCCAGATTGGGAATAGCCCGCGCTCAACAGCAGGTTGTAAGCTGACAAGTAACGCCTCACGTTCAGCGACAGAATCTTCACGAACCGCTTGCTGTTCAGCAAGTTCAGTGTCGATTTCTGCAAGACGCGCTAAAATTTCATCTTGGCGTTCGACACTTGGTGGATTTTCTGCATCCAAGAATTCTGTATTGAGTGCATCACTTTCTTCTTGCAAACCACCGATAAGGCGATCTGCAGTAGTAATCGCTAGATTCACATCCGAAAGTGCATCAAATCCAAAATAGTGTGGGCTGTTAAGAGCAGGCGCACGCCCACCCTGTCCCAGACCTTCTGAGCCATGACAAGTCGAACAATTTGCAGCAAAAAGCTCTGCACCGCGCTCGATTGAACGACCTAAGTGTTGCTCACGAAAAGCTGCCATACGCGCCTCTTCGTTGATTGCTACCCATCCGAGGAGGATCATGATAGCAACAAACATCGAGATACCTGCGAGGACGCGCCCTTCGATTGACTGAATAATTAACCGATCCATGTAGTATCTGTCCTATCTTTACTCGAAATATGCCGAATCACGATGGGTATACAATGGGTGTTCACGGACGAATATACGACGTACAGGAACAGGATTACCATTATCATCCAGAATTTGGACTGTTTCTGTTACTGCCGTACCATTTTCATCAAGAACTGGCTCGCCATTATCATCGAGAACCGGAACTTCTTCGGTCTGATAAATGAAGACTGGGTTTCCTTCTTCGTCGAGTTGAACTTCACCATTTTCAATCACGACCTCGTCCCAGCTAATGATCCAGTCGAGACGTTTTAGATCTTTCTGATCGTCAGTGATAACGAGAATACCATAGGCATTTGGAAGTTCGATTGGGAATTCTTCGATCATATGATCAAATTCTTCCATTACGTGCATGAGTGTAGGTGCTTCTGATTCGGGAATCACACGGAGGCGATCTGGCATTTTGTTTGCACTCAAGTAGTGACCGCTCAATTCACTTGTGATTTGATCAAAACCGCCACCAATACCATTCACATCATTCAGGAATAGTTGGTCGTTGAGTTGTTGTATCTGTGCAACAGCACTTTCTCCTTCATCAGTATGGAATTCTGCTGTTGTGTATGCACCAGCAATCATCTCATCAAATGGTATCGTACGTCCAATACCAACATGACTGTGTGCAGGCTCAAATGTTAGCTGATGAATAATTTCTGTTTCAGGAGATGTTTCGACAGCGAATTTCGCTAGACCCATGTAACTGAGAACAGTTGTAATGGAGATCAACAACATAGCGATTGAGAGCATCACACGGCGGTGTGCATAACGACGGCTGACAGTCACATCTAGGTATGGCATCAAGGCTAGTGCCCCGAGCACAACAGTTGGGAAGGCGATACCCCAGATGAACTTGTCACCCAGTTTCAGCGCACCTTGAATCCAGAGGAAGTACCACGGTGCTGTTGTGCCCAACGGCGTAATCTGCGGATCCGCATGATTTTCCAGCGGCGCATGATAGAACCAGATACACAATACCGTAATAATAAAGGTCGTAACGCCGATCCACATCATTTCGTTGGTGAGTACGTCAGGAATGAAGTAAACACGTTTGTCGAGTGGAACACGTTTAGCCGAGTCTTCACCAATATTTTCTTTTTGTGGTGGAAGGCTGTGACCATGAATAATGACTTTGTAGTAGTGAACGCCTGTGAAGGCAAACAATAGTGCAGGTAGCAACAAAACATGCAACAAATAGAAACGTAACAAACCGTTTGCACCTAATTCTGGCGCACCACGGAAGATCAAGTTCACTTGTTCACCAATAACAGGGGTTGCTTCCGCCATCGATGCACCGATCGTCACCGCCCAGAGTGCTAGCTGATCCCACGGGAGCAGATAACCCGAGAAGCTGAGGAAACCTGTGATAACAAGCAATATCAAACCTGTAAACCACGTAAACTGCCTTGGCTTCTTATAACTGGCCGTAAACCACGTTCGCATCATATGTAATGCAACAACAGCCACCATGAACTCTGCACCCAAACGGTGCATATCACGAACAAGCTGGCCGAGTGGAACATTATTCAAAATATTAAGCATATTACCGTATGCAATTTCTGGTGCTGGTGTATACCACAGCATCAAAAGCATACCTGTAATCGTCTCAAAAAATACAAAATAAGTGGACAACCACCCTAAACGGAAGGTTGGGTACAAACCCGTGATGTCACGATTGAAATATGCAGGACGCATATGCAACCAAAAACCATCCGCATGAGGTTGCAGACGGGGATTGGGACGACGACTTGGATTTTCACCACGGAGGGCTTCACGAATATCTTGGACATTCATACCCGCCGTTAAGCGTTCAACCGACTCGTCTATTCCCTCAAATACTGCTTTCTTGAACCCTTTTTCCTTGACATCGTCTAGAAAAGAGGGAAATGGAAGAATTGACATGAGTACTCCTCACCCTAAATCATACTAACGATAAAACTCTTAATTAAATTCCTGGACCGAGGATACGGGAACCGGTATTAACGCGGATTTCCGCGATCTGCTTGCTGTCATCCAGTGGAATCGGGCCACCATCTGCCGGAGTTTCGGCTGTAGTGCCATCAGCATAGACAACAGTTGCGACAAAACGATCAAGCGCACGAGGTGCGGGACCTTCGATATATGCGCCACTGAGTTCGAATTTTGACCCATGACATGGGCATTCGAAACGTTCATTAGTTGGTACCCATCTTGGTAAGCACCCCAAGTGTGTACAAACACCATACAATGCCAGCAAACCTTCATCCGTGTTGCTCACATGGAAGCGTCCTGCTGGAACTGATTCAGGAACTGTACCTACAGCTGGTAAATCTGCTGGATTAAATGTAAATGTCCCACCAAACTCACCTTCACGGAAGCGTGGGAACGCAAACCAGAGGGTAGCCGCTGTAGCCTGTCCTAACAATAATGCAATTGAAGCACCCCAGATATAATACAAAAACTCACGTCGGCTGGGTGCTGCAACTTGTACACTGGGCGCAGCTTGTGCTTGTGCTGCACTTGGTGTAACCGACTTCGCCTTTACTGATGTTGCTGTCGCCATAATTTCAGTAGTCCTTCCACATAACTGAGGCTTTCAAACAGGACTGTTTAGACCGTTTAAATTATTACAATTTACATTACATTCATAGTGATAGAGTATGTTAAATATATCACAATCTCTATGCAGTGTCAAAGCGCAACCCACACTAAACATTAACGTTTGGCGATGTTATACAATGATTTTGCACAGGGTTAAATCTATTGTGCAATATTTCACATGATTTGTCACGAATGAATCTGTTAAGTTTTGCAACAGACCCTATTATGACAAACTTTTTCATATTTGCCCAACACAATTATATGAGCAAAAAGATAGAGAAATGCCGTAAGGATAATACAGTCGTGCAAAAGACATTTAATGTTTGTCTGTAAGATTTAAAACTCGCACTATTGTCGCATATCGTAAGACGCGCCATAATAGAAGACATGGCTACCCGAACAATCAACTACAATGATGTGGTTTGGTATGATATTGTTCATCCCACACCGGACGATGTAGAAAAATTAAGCGAGACATTTCCATACTTCCATCCCCTCAACCTTGAGGATATTCGGAGTCCCATCGAACGCCCGAAGGTCGATAGCGATGACGATTATATCTTTGTTGTGATGCACTTCCCGCTTTGGGATGCTCGCCACGAGATTTCACGTGCTAGCGAGGTAAATTTATTCGTGGGTCGACGTTATGTTGTGACCGTTCACAATGGCACACTCAAGCCGCTTAATAAACTCTATGACTTGTGCCAAGAATCCGAACATGAGCGTAAACGACTTCTCGGACGCGGAGCAAACGAAGCGTTTTACATTATAATAGACCAACTTGTTGATTATATTTTTCCAATTTTACGAAAAGTTGATCGCAATATTCATCAGCTCGAAGATGATTTGTTTGTTGGTGATGCGAAACAAGTCATTCAACGGATCGCACTAGCGCGCCGCGACATTATTTCACTTCGCCGTATCATCCGGCAGCAAATTCCAATTTTGCAACAATTAGAAACCACCGAACATCCAATCTTGCATGAAGATATGGAAGAGTACTTTGGCGATATTGCCGATCACCTCTTCAAACAACGCGATATCGTCGAAGAGAATTATGAAATTATCAATAGTTTTGCCGAAACCGCTGATACATTGGCCAGTCATCGTATTAATGAAGTCATGCGCATTTTGACCGTTATTTCGGTCATTATGTTACCGTTGACGCTTATCTCTAGCATTTATGGCATGAATATTGATCAGCTTCCCTTTGCACACCACCCAAACTCTTTTATAATCACCTCCGGCATTATGATTGTAATTGCCATCTTGATGTTAATATATTTCCGCAGGCGCAACTGGTTATGACATTGCCGACACTAACCAAGGCAACCTATATAGATAATGAGCGTGACCTCATTAAATTAGTCGAACTGCTCGCACAAGAAGACTCGATTGCGTTCGATACCGAATCGAATAGCCTCCATGCATATCGTGGACAAACATGTCTTATTCAACTTTCTACCCGTGAAGAAGATTTTGTCATCGACCCCTTACTCATTAATGATGTCAACAGCCTAGCTGAGATATTTTCGAACCCTAAGATCGAGAAAATTTTCCATGCAGCGGAATACGATTTAATTTGCCTCAAGCGGGATTTTGACTTTGATGTCCACAACGTATTTGATACGATGGCGGCATCTCGCGTGTGTGGATATAAACGCGTTGGTCTATCCAATATGTTAGAACTCGTTCTGGATATTGAACATCCGAAAACTCACCAAACTGATGATTGGGCCCAGCGTCCGCTTCCGTCGGATTATATTCGTTATGCTCAGATGGACACACATTTTTTGCATGACTTACGTGATGCACTCTATGAACAACTGGACGAGAATAACCAAATAGAAGAAGCTTACGAGTTCTTTGAAGATGTCACAACATTTGAAGTAAAGTCACAAGAATTTGACCCAGATGGCTTTTGGGGGCTTGGTGCTCCAAACTCACTGAAACGTCATCAAATGTCTATCTTGCGTGAGCTCTACATCTTACGCGACCAACTTGCTCGTATGTATGATCATCCAACTCATCGTTTGATTCATAACAAAGCATTGATTAAAATTGCTAAGCAAGTACCGCGTCACCGCAACCAGTTATTTAATATTCACGGATTACCGGGTTGGCTCGTTCGCCAAAATGGTGATGAAATTATTGAGGCAGTAACACATGGGCGGTCAAGTCGATTACCGAAACGACCACCCCGCAACGCCCCACCGCCATCTGATGAAGTTGAACGCTATACAGCTTTACATACTTGGCGTAAACAAATGGCGAACTCACGGGCTGTTGATTCCGATGTGATTATCAGCCGACATACTTTGTGGGAACTTGCCCGCATCCAACCCAAATCCATTGGAGATCTACAAGGCATCAAAGGTCTTGGTGAATGGCGACTAAAGACCTATGGGGCTGATCTTATTGAGGTTCTCAATAATTTATAAGTTTCTGTAAGATATTTAGATAAAATTGTCATCAACACCATTTCACGACAACATCTCTACGACTTAGTACGAGAAACATTATGAATACAGAATTCTATGAACAATATGCATATTTTGCAGAAGAGCCCTTTAATCGACCCTTAAATGCAGATCATGTGGTTAAACTACAACAACTCCTCGATAATGATGCACTTGACGAGACAACCGAATTGTTCGTGTTTGAAATTAGCGACAATCACCAGTATGGCATTATTGCAACGCATCTCGTATTCCACGAGGTGGCACAAGGTATAACAGATGGTCAGCCGTGGGTTGTTTGCTTCTGTCCAGTCTGTAACTCTGGCAGTAGTTTCAATCCTACAATAAACACAACCCCCCTCACATTTGCAGCGCAAGGCCTACACCATGCGATGGTGCTCATGGCAGATGATCAGACGAAGTCATATTGGGATCATCTGTCGGGTAAATGTCTTGTGGGTGAACATCAAGGTAAACAACTAGAACGCCTCGGCAGTGTGACATCAACGACGGCTCAAAATGCTGTCGCCAAATACCCGAACCTGAAAATTATTCTCAGCCAGATACAAGATGACGAGCAAGATGGGTTCAATTATATGAACAATCTTCGAGACAATTGGGATGATGATTTCAAAAGTCTTTTGATTCCGTCTAAAGAAGATGACCGTTTACCCCGTCTCACTATGGGCTTAGGTATCTGGTCTGATCATAACAGCAAGTTTTACAGTTATACCAAGCTCAATGCAAATAATAATATGGTGTTCGACACTTTCGCTGACCGCAATATCTTGGTGTATCTAGACCCACATGCAAACGTGCCTATAGCCCTATTCACTGACGCACAATCGGCGCATTGGCATGGTGATCTCCTGCATCTATCAAATGGAGATTACATACGTGACAGTGTTTTATATGATAAATTACGTCAGCCCAAGCCTATTGATTTACCATTACAATTATTTGTCCGCTGGTATGCATTTGCATTTAAATTTCCAAAGACAGCTATTTATTAAAGGGGACATATGCCAAATCATGCGCGTTTGCCACTCTGGAATGATAAAAGCGATCCTCAAAAGTTAGAGAAACTGCAAACATTATTGCTTGATCTCTATCGCTACCAGTTCGCAGATTTATACGCTGATATACGAGCCATGCTCACCGCACACCAACCAATGGACGATAAAGAGAAACAAGACATCGCAACAATTTTGCGATTGATGAACGAACATCCTAACATCATCAATATGAACTGTGAAATTGGGCATTTGACAGCATCAGCAATTGTAGTAGATATTACAACAAACAAGACACTGCTCCATTTTCATAAGAAGCTAAACAACTGGTTTCAAGTTGGTGGGCATGCCGATTACGAGACAAATATGGCACTCGTTGCAATGCGCGAAGCTGAAGAGGAAACCGGTTTGCCAGATTTAGCTCATTACCCAGATATTGTGACAGTTACACCGATTGATTATGATGTCCATATTTTCCCACAAAGAGGAGACTATCCGGAACATCTTCATTTGGACTTCCGTTATGTACTCACAACCAGCCAACCAGATGCCTTATCACCCGCTGATGGTGAATCTGAAACATTTAAATGGTTATCCTTTAACGAAGCAATCCAATTGGTGTCTGACGTTTCTTTAAAACGCCTACTCCACAAGGCCGAGGCGCTATTCATCTAAATATTCTCATTCGAAAACATCTCGGGCTGTGGCAAGATAATGCGGAACGTACTACCAATATATTGCTCACTCGACACTTCGATATACCCATTGTGTAGTTCAACCACCCGATTAGCGATGGATAATCCCAAGCCAAACCCTTTGGTGCTATGGGCTTCATCCGCACGATAAAACCGTTGGAAAATTCGACTAATCACCCGATCACTCATACCAATACCCGTATCCGATACAGCAATAATCGGGATGTCATCTTCTACATAACTATGCAATGTGACAATACCATGTTGGGGTGTATAACGAATTGCATTTTCAAGAATTGCCTTAATGGCAATCGAAAGCAATCCAGAGTCTCCATAGATAATATCAGCGGATTCATCAATATCTAACTTGGCATCAATATGTCGTTGTTCAAATGAATTTCGCATCTGACTAAAAAGTGTTTTCAGAATACTAGTCAGGCGAATTGAGCGCTTAGACAGTTCAGGATTCTTGTCTAGTCGAGACATTATATGTAAGGATTCGAGTAGCTCTGTAATACGCTTAACTTGTGCTTCAATTCGGTCTACATATATATGAACCTGCTCGAATGTCTCGGCGTTACGCATCAAATAAGCTGCAGTTTGAATGGTTGAAATTGGTGTACGGAATTCGTGTGAACTATTGGTGATAAATTCATTGAGGATTTTAATTCGCTCACGTTCTAATTCTAGTTCAAGCCTTTGTTTTTCTGCTATCTTCACACTCGTAATGTCATGGTTAATACCGACAAATCCATATACATCGTCATTGTCATCTTTAAGCGGCAACTTTGACACAAGAAACCATCTCGGCATACCGTCTGCTGTAAATTGACCGCTTAGTTTATGTTCTAAGTTAATGATAGATTTTCCGAATTTCATGAGGTCTTGCTCTTCTTGATAGTATCTTTGAGCCCGTTCTAATTGTATATAATCAAAATCAGTTGTTCCAATTAACTCCTCATGAGTACATTGATGAGCTTCAAGCGTCATACGATTACCAAGAATAAAACGGCTTTGACGATCTTTCACATAAACACGATCATTTACGTTATCAATGATTGTACGTAATAGATTTCGTTCTTCAGACTGTTGGATCTGCACTTGTTTTTCTTCGGTGATGTCTCGGTTAATGCCGATAAGTCCGATGATGTTGCCACTTTGGTCAAAGATTGGTGCTTTGGTTGACCGATGCCAATCTTGATCGCCATCACGAACAGATGTTAATTCCTTTTCAACCATAGGGATTCCCGTTTCAAGGATTTCCTGTTCTTCGTTGAAGTGATAGCTAGCAACATCCTCAGGGTATAGATCAAAATCTGTTTTACCTTTGAGGTTATCAAACGTATCTAAACCAACCAATTCGACTGTCATTTGGTTTGCCATAACAAAACGGCTTTCATTGTCTTTGATAAACGTTGGCATAGGGATGGACTCGACAACAGCTTTTAACAACTGTAATTGAGAGTCATCGACACTAAGCGATAGGTCTTCAGTAGTTGGGGTAGGTTCATCTTTTGTTTGCAAGTCTTCAATGAGGTCAATAATTCGCTGACAAGATGCTTCGTCTTTGGTTGATTCCCGAATAATGTCTAACTGATGGGATGATAATGACATACTATATCCAAATTAAGTTTTCTATGATGAAATTTTACAACATTGCTATAGGTTTGTCTGCAAGTTTTAGCCAAATGTTTATGTAGTTTTCACAGCATACAACAGCCTTTATCGAGTCTTAAATTTGATTCAAGTTGACAAATCAGAACAAATTATCTATACTAATTACACAGAACAAATTTTCGGAACAGGAAATTCACAAATAAGATTTAATTTGTTCTCAAATTTGAGTAGAAATTATATTTCCTCAAAGCACCATACAACACATAGGACAACTTACTATTTTGTCCTAACTTAACCCATTTAACGCAATCCTCCTTACTTACAAGGGTATGTTTAACATGCCCTTGTTTTCTTGTGTGATGGATTTGCATATAAAATAGACGATAGATTGTGCACGGATTTAATTGATGAAGAGGTATGTATGACAGAATTCCCAGCGTTAAAAGATCAAATTGATATGGAACTTGTAGGTCAAATGGCAGGTCGCATCACAAAAATCTATCCTGATTTTGCCCATGATGATTTCAATAAAGCAGTTGATGCTGGTTTACACGATCTCGAACTTAAGCCACGCTTCGGGCTCATCGCGGACAAGCTTCATTTATTCTTGCCGGATGATTATCCACAAGCCGTACAAATTTTGGTAGATATACTTGATGACACCCAACATGATTTTGAACATATTGAGGATGTTGGCTTTCGATTATTATCCATTCCAACATTTGTAGAACAGTACGGCGTCGATCATTTTGACGCATCTATCAATGCAATGTATATCATCACCCGTTATACATCATGTGAATTTGCGATTCGTCCATTTATCATGCAGTATCCAGAGCAAGCAATGGAAGTCTTGCATCAGTGGGTACTTGACGATAACGAGCATGTACGTCGTCTAGCTAGTGAAGGCACTCGACCCCGTTTACCATGGGCACCTCAATTACCAGAATTTATCAAAGATCCATCACCGACAATCAACCTACTCCAACCTCTAAAGGATGATCCTTCGTTATATGTTCGGCGATCAGTTGCAAATCACCTAAACGACATCACCAAAGACCATCCCGAACGCGTATTAGATACACTCGAAGCTTGGCAAGATCATGCATCTGAAGGCACACTTTGGCTCATTAATCATGCACTGCGGACACTAGTCAAAAAAGGCGATAAGCGAGCGTTGAGTTTATTGGGATATGGATCGGCAGATGTTGAGTTGCAAGATTTTACTGTCTCGCCACAACAACTTCAATTTGGGGATAGCCTTAATATTCAATTTTCGCTCAAAAGCAATTCAGATCGATCCCAAAACTTGATGATTGATTACATCATGCACTTTGTCAAAGCCAATGGCAAAACTGCCCCTAAAGTCTTCAAACTCAAAAAAACACAATTAGATGCTGCCACAACATTACATATTGAAAAGTCCCACAGTATCCGCCCCATCTCGACTCGCAAATATTATGCAGGCACAAATCGTGTTGAGATACAAGTAAATGGCACAGTAATCGGGGAAACGACGTTTGATTTAATTATGCCAGAATAATGGTGAATAACTTCGCAACTAATACATGACACCTATCACTGTCTGTATATATGTGGAGATATTATTATTAAGGCATAAAATGAAGACGAAGAAAGGACAACCGGATGGCGAAAATTTTAAGTTATTACAAAGGTGAAGGTCTTGTCGAAGCCCAGATTGGAAAACACCGCCTAATGGTTGATAAACCACGATTTTCAGGAGGCCATGACCGTGGTCCAACACCCATTGAGCTATTCATCTCGTCATTAGGAACCTGTGTAGCAATGGTCATCAGCACGTACTGCGAAGAACACGGTATTGATGCAACGGATTTACAAGTGGAAATTCAATATGAAACCGATGCCGATCAGACTAATATGACCTGCATGACAGTCGATATTGAAATTCCAAATGGTGAAATTGAAAACCGTGAAAAAGCAATTGAACGAGTCGCTAAACACTGCTCTGTTCATAAGACAATTCAAAACCTCAGCAATATTGAATTTTCGATTATGGGTAAAAAGGAAATCATCAGCAACGTCTGGTAATCGGTTACTCAAATTCAGTAGTACTATCTCCTTATCGAGCAGGTTTTTCGCCTGCTCTTTTACGTTAGTTAAACCTAACATTTCCTGCTTGACACGTTAGCCATACCTAACGTATAATCAAATCGTCGACATAGAACAAATATTTGGTAGCTATCAAAAAGGGGAAGGATATGCCTTCCAGAAGCATTCATAAGTCCGAAAATGATGTATTTGTTGCCATTGCACATCCAGTCCGTAGACAAATACTGGAGTCGTTGGCACAAGGGAGTATGACCACTAACGAAATCGCCCAACCATTTGATGTATCGCGTTCAGCCATCTCACAACATCTGGCTGTACTCGTCGATACAGGGCTTGTCAGTCGTGAAAAACAAGGGCGCACACAAGTTTATCAAGTACAACCCGATAACCTCAATGAAATCTATCAATGGATTCAGCAATTTGAGGGCATGTGGAACGCCAGCTTAGACCGCCTCGGCGACCTACTTGATGACATGGCAAATGGTATGGATAGCGCTGATGAAGCGTAACATTCAGCTCAAACGTTTTTATCCACATCCCCCTGCACTAGTCTGGAAAGCGATTACTACAGCCAGTCTCATGAAGCGCTGGATGCAAATGGATAATAACTTCAAACCGGAAGTTGGGCATGAGTTTGAGTTACACGACATCAGTGGTAATTGGGACGGGACGTTATATTGCAAAGTCATCCTCGTAGATGAGCCATCACAGTTAGCGTATGAGTTCAAAGGCGGAGTGATGAAAAATAAAACAGTTGTCACCATTACCCTAATACCAGAGAACAATGGCACTCACCTCAAACTTGAACACACTGGATGGACAGGTTTGATAGACATTGCCCTGAGCGCAATCATCGGGCTGGGTTGGCGACGCATGTTCGGTCTACTCTCGACTCTATTGCAAGATACAACCATAGATCAACAGGAGATAGCACCATGATTAACAATATTCAAGTCACCACAGTATTTGTAACCGACCAAGACAAAGCAATTGAGTTTTATCGTGACACCCTCGGCATGGAAGTCCGCATCGACACAATGATGGGTGAAAACTTCCGCTGGGTGGAAGTCGTGCCAACAGGCGCAACCACCAGCATTTCACTTTCATTACCATTCCCAGGTGCATCTGCTGGCAACCCAACAGGTATGATCTTTGATACAGCAGATGTCATGAAATTCTACGAAGAGAAAAAAGACACAGTAAACTTCACCAAAGTACCCGAAGCCCAACCTTGGGGCGGTGTGATGGGTGAATTCAGTGATCCTGACGGCAATACATTCAGCATTGCCCAACGCTAAGCCGATATAAAACACAATGTGGGTATTTCATATACCCACATTTATGCAGTCCCCTCATTTGACAAACACCCCACCAACGGTAAAATCTAGAGAAATTAATATGTATTCTTTATTTTTTACACCAGAGGTAATCAATTATGAAACCAATCGCATTTATGACCGCAAATTACGTCGCACGTCAAATCAACTATCAGATGACAGAGGGTTGGGGACAAGGCGACAAAGCCTCGAATAACTATTTTCAACCAATAGATACATTCGCTGAACGTTTCGATGAGTATATGGCAAATGTTGTCGCTATGGGGTTTTCTGCGGTCGATATATGGACAGGCGTATTGAATCCCCAATGGGCAACCCAAGCACACATCGATGCGGCTAACAAAAGTCTTGAACAGCACAAGTTAACAGTCACAAGCATTGCTGGTGGATTTGGGGCAACGCGCGAAGAAGTCGAAAATTCTTGTAAGTTAGCTGTTGCCTTAGACACCACAATCTTAGGTGGAAATTCCGCGCTGTTATATAGTGACCGTGCGTCTCTTATTGATATTCTCGAAACATATAACGTCAAACTGGGAATCGAAAATCATCCCGAAAAAACACCTGAGGAAGTCCTCGAAAAAATTGGCGATGGTGGTAAAGGGTACATTGGTACAGCAGTTGATACCGGATGGTATGGGACACAAGGGTATAATGCTGCCGACGCAATCGCAAAGTTAGATGGGTACCTTCTGCATATTCACCTTAAAGATGTACTTGCTGCCGGAGCACATGAAACCTGTGAATTTGGTAAAGGCGTTGTGCCATTAGAAGATTGTGTCAACATCCTACAACGCATCGGATATGATGGTCCAATGTGTGTCGAGCATGAACCGGATATGTATGATCCAACTGAAGAATCTGTTGCGAGCTTCAAAACGTTACAAGCTTGGCTAGAAAATGAGAGCTAACATACACAAGTAGATATAGAAAAAAATGGGGCGAAAATAATATTCACCCCATCAACTATTGTCTCTATTTTTATTTTCCGAATTGACGCATCAATGCAATCCGTGCACCTTCGGTCATTGTTGCCGCAATTAGCGCTTTCAGGATGTCTAGACCAAGGAATGGATACGCGCCCCACATCCAAGCATCTTGCCAGCTAGCACCAAGTGTCATTTTGAGTATAGGGACGCCAAAGGCATAAATAACGAATACACCTAAAATACCTGCAATCCAGCGTTGCCATGTACGGTCTGAGCTATGTTCAACCAACCAACCGGTGACAAATGCCGCAGGGATAAAACCGATGAGATAACCCGCTGTGGCACCACTCAACGCTGCTGACCCTGCACCACCTGCTGCGACAGGCAAATTCAATGCGATCAAACCCAGATATGCAAAAATACTCAATGCACCGTCACGCGCACCCAACACCATACCTGCTAGCAAGACAATCAATACTTGCAATGTAAATGGTACCGGACCGCCAAACCAAATTTCGACTTGTGCGCCAAGTGCAGTTAGTATCGTAAAGAACACAATACCTGCAATACGAATCGACAATGACCAATCTTTTGTGATTGAGAGTGTTCTAAGCATGTTGCTTCCTTCCACATGATTATATATATTATGGTCTCATATAATATGAACCAGTATAGCCAATAACCCAAAATTACTGCGGAAGTTGCTTAAAGTCTTAGGTACGATTTCCCGGTGTCGGTTCGACAATAATGTTCACAAACTCAAATTTCTGTTTGTTTTTAGCCTGAGTGTTTTCTGCTTTATTGACCTCTACTAGCGTCACAATTGTGCCCAGACCTTCTAAGATGTATTTGGTGTGCCACTCACCTGACATCTGAACATTACGATAATATGCCAAACGACCTTTGGGATCCATCCGTGCCAAACGATATTTTGCACGGTTGAACTTCATATCTTTCAACTCATCTAACAACTTGTCCCGCTCTTGCTCATTTAAATATGCCATTGTTAATCCCCAATAGAATATCAATCTAAAATCTGACATAATTGTATATCCCTAATGCACAAGTCACAACGGGATTTGTCATGAATAATATCTGAGAATCATCATGCAAACTTACTCAGTAGGTGATTTAACCACCTATATTCACAATTTATTTGATGCTGACGACATATTAAGTAGTGTTTGGGTACAAGGTGAAGTATCCAATTTGACCAAAGCTCGATCGGGACATTGGTATTTTTCGATAAAAGATGCTCAATCACAACTCAAATGTGTCATGTTTCGCAGTGCAACCCAATATGTCAATGTGGACGTCAAAGCCGGAGACGAAATTTTAGTCCACGGTCGCGTGAGCGTATATGATGCGCGAGGCGAATATCAACTGTATGCCGATCAAATCGAACCGATTGGTGGTGTTGGCGATTTATATCGTCAATTCGAAGAACTCAAAGCCAAGCTAGAATCTGAAGGACTATTTGCACCAGAGCGCAAGCGTCCCATTCCAGCATTTCCCAAGAAAATCGGTATTGTCACATCACCAACAGCAGCAGCTTATCAAGATATGCAGAATGTCTTGCGTCGACGTTTCCCAATGGTCGAAGTAATCCTCAGTCCCTCATTAGTACAAGGCAAGTCCGCCCCACCAGAAATTGTTCAAGCGATACAACGACTGAACGAATTCACTGATGTCGATGTGATCATTGTCGCACGGGGTGGTGGCTCGATTGAGGATTTATGGTGTTTCAACGATGAAGATGTTGCACGGGCAATTGTTGTCAGTGAGATTCCTGTAATTAGTGGGGTCGGGCACGAGATTGACTTTACTATTGCCGATTTCGTCGCCGATTTACGCGCGCCGACACCATCATCAGCGGCCGAACTCGCCACACCAAATCAAGATGACCTACTCATTGACCTTGATCGCCTGACAATGGACTTAAACACTTTATTTTCGGGTACAGTGGGCGATAAGAAAAATCAACTCGGACAAATACAGCAACGTTTACGATATGCTACGCCTCTAAATACAGTCAATACAGCTCAGACAAAAGTCAACGATTTACAAATCCGCTTACAGCGTGCATCCCAACAGCATCTCATCCGCTTGAATGAACGGCTTTCAGCAAAAACAGATGCGCTCGAATCGGCTAACCCAACAGCAATTCTCAAGCGCGGATATGCAATCGTAACTGATGACAACGGCAACATCGTCCGATCTGCTGACCAAGTCAAATCAGATGATACCCTCCACATACAATTACACGATTCAACGATTACAGCAAAGGTAGACAACTAATGGACATTGACAACCTCAGGTATGAAGAAGCTTATGAACAGCTTGAAACAGTCATTGCACAACTCGAATCAGGCGAACTATCACTCGACGCATCCGTCAAGTTATATGAAGATGGGCAAAAATTGTCAGCACACTGTCAAAAATTACTGGAAAACGCCGAGCTAAAAATTAAACAAGTCGATGATGCCGGAGAAATCCGCTAGTGTTAGATCAAACATTATCCCAACTTATCCCAAATTTGGGATATAATTGGGATAAAACCTGTAATTTTGGAAAAAATATCCCACATTTCATGCTTAAACACCATTTTCACCGATTAGTATTCAACGCCACCCATGATTGATTTTTCACATCTCCCAACACCAACCAACAAAAATATTGCGATCAAACTCAAACCCGCTGCCGAACGTGCTGTCAAGCAGGGGCATCCGTGGATATTTGAGGATGCGATCACCAAACAAAGTCATGATGGTGTTGCCGGTGATTTGGTCGTCATCTACGATAAACGCAAAAATAAATTCCTTGCTGTCGGGTTATATGATCCAAATTCACCCATTCGTGTCAAAATTTTGCAGGCCAATCAACCTGCTCAAATCAACCAAGCATGGTTTACTGAAAAACTACTCAAGGCACAAAGTATCCGTCAGCCATTGATTGATAAAGGGATTAAAGGGTATCGGCTCGTTTATGGCGAAAGCGACCATTTCCCCGGACTTATCCTAGATCGCTACAATGAAACCCTTGTCATGAAAATTTACTCAGCAATGTGGGTACCGCATCTGCAAACCGTCTTATCGGCACTGCAAGATACAATCCACTTCGAACGCCTTGTTCTACGTTTGAGTCGGGGGATTGATACCGACAAATTTGGATTATTTGATGGACAGGTATTGATCGGTGAGGCTGTTACAGAGCCGATACAATTTATTGAAAATGGCATCACTCTTTCGGCGGATGTCATCCATGGGCACAAAACCGGATTCTTCTTCGATCAGCGGGATAATCGTCAACGGGTACGCGAACTATCAAACGATCGAACAGTACTCGATGTATTCTCATATGTCGGGGCATTTTCAGTGTATGCGCTAGTCGGTGGTGCAAAACACGTCACAGCCCTAGACATCAGTCAGCCTGCGATGGATGCACTTGCGGATAATGTAGCACTCAATAATCTGAGCCCAGACACTATCACGCCAATGGTCGCGGATGCATTTGATGGTATGGCATATCTCGCTAAACAGAAACAGCAGTTTGACCTTGTGATTGTGGATCCGCCCTCCTTTGCCAAAAGCCAAGCCGAAGTTGACCGCGCTCTGACATCGTACAAACGCCTCGTGCAATTGGCGTTACCCCTTGTTGCACCAGACGGCATTTTGTTGATGGCATCATGCTCAAGCCGTGTGAAACCCGATACATTTTTTAACCTGATTATAAATACAGCCAATCAATCCGGTTATGGGCTCGATATTATCGAAACCACGTCACACGCATTAGATCATCCAATTGGCTTCCCCGAAGCTGAGTATCTCAAAGCGATGTTTGTGTATATAAAAAAATAAGCACGAAACATTGAAGGGTATAAGAATAGTGAAAGCCAAAGAAAAGCGAGCACCTAAAACATGGAAACGCAAACTTTTATTCTTTTTGATATTCATCATAATCATGTCGATGGGAATAATTCTGTTATTGCATCATAGTCTCATGCCTAGAAAAAACTGTGGGTTTTCACGAAATGTAAACAGCACCCATTCATTAACTGATATAACCGAACCAATCACATCTGGTAACATGCAAAATCTAACAATTTTAATGAGTTACCCTCATGTTGGACTTAGCGGGAGAGAAGGTAACGGTGTATTTGGAGCGTTCTTATCTGAGGATAATCAGATACTCATAGTCACGGGCTATCCATTTACTTATCCAACACAAACTCTACATATTGGCAAGACAACAGCGACTTGGGAACTAAATAAAGATAAAGAAGATAAACCATTTTGTTATCTGTATGTTGGTCATATGGGGTCAGTCAATCGCGAAGCTATCGCCATTAGTCCAGACAATAGATTTGTCTTGATTGAACAGCACTATCATCAAGCAAATTGCAAAGATTTAGCTTGTATCTTTGTCTATGATAGAGAATTTAACGTAGAAATTCCATATCTTGAGTTTGACCATTATGCCTTTAAGGTTGAGCAATCATTACGGATATATTCGTAAAACAATTCCACGTACGCCTTTTTGCCTTGACAATTTTGAAAATCCTGAGCTATTTCAGTTTCTGTCCAATCAACTAGATGCAGATAATGAGTGTATTCGTTCTATCAGTTTGAGTTCTGATGAAAGATTTGTAGCTGTCTTGCTTGCAGTTAAAGCCGATGGTTACTATCAAAGCGGACGTATTGAGATATGGGGAATAGTCGATTAATCCCCTTCGTGTTCTTCGCGTCTTCGTGGTTAAACCTATTGCGAATCTCTGCGCATCAAACTAAAACTCTGGCCAGTCGGACCTTGTAGCGGTTGAGTTGCGATAAATACTGCCAGCGGTACAACATCCTTGGGCGATTTGACCCACTCAACATTTAACGGTGAATCGTCAGGGCGCGGTGCATCCGGCACAATATCCGTATCGACCATTCCCGGAATCAACTCGTTGACACAGATGTTATCCTCGCGTAATTCTTTCGCTAAAGATCGCACCAACATCCATGCCCCTGCTTTGGAGGCACTATAAGCCGAATGCGTACTATCGCCAACCCGATGACCCAAGCCCGACCCCATTAAAATAATATGTCCACCACCACTGGCTTTTAAATGTGGAATCGCATATTTTGCGGTGTAATACACCCCCATCAAATTGACTTGTATCGTGAATGCCCACTGGTCAATGTCACTATCTTCGACCGATGCCCGCGAAAAATTTCCACCTGCATTAGCAATCACAACATCAACCCGACCGTATGCCGAGATCGTTTCATCGTAGAGTTTCTGTATATCATCGGGTTTGGTCACATCGGCTTGGACAGCAATCGCACCTTTTCCTTTTTCTCGAATTAGCGCGACCGTATCATCTAGTTGTGTTTGTGTCCGTGCCGAACAGACCACTTTTGCGCCATGTTCAGCAAAACCAATCGCAAGTCCACGCCCGATACCGCGTCCAGCCCCTGTAATAACGACTACTTTTCCATCCAATTGATCACCCATCATCATTCCCTATCACCTCACTAATCGTAACCTGCGTCGTACAATTGGATTCAATAACCCACGTGTCTCGCCAAGATTCAACAGATAGCCTAATCCAAAGAACACTATCGCCCCAACAATTCCACCAACAATCGCCACGATCAATCCGCCAGATACCATAACTTGTGTCACAGCAAATAAGCTTGCCCCCATAATCAAAGATGCAATAGCCGTCCCACCAGCACTCCGTAAAATCACGCTGTCATTAATGCCAGCAATCGTACCTTGCCCACCAATTCGACGACGTATCAACCACCATAGAACCATAGATTCGATGACTGTCGTGGATGCATTGGCTAATGCCAAACCCGCAAACGGACCACGGGCTAAGTTACCAGGTTCGCCGATAAATTGGATGAATATCAAATTGAGGATGATATTGCTGATCATCGCGCCTATCCCGATGGTCACAACCGTCCACGTATCTTCCATGGCGTAAAATGCACGGGAAAGCACTTCTAATAATGTAAAGCCCGCAATGCCAGTCGCATAAAACCCGAGTGCCCATGCCGCCGCCTGTGTACTTTCAGCAGTCCATTCACCCCGCTCAAATATACTGACAATCGGCTCACCCAATAGAATAAAGACAACTGTTGCTGGAAGTGATAAATACAAGACATTGCGCATCGCTTGTGAAAGCCGATCTTTAAAGCCATCATAATCTTGCTCTGCCCATAATGCGGATAAAGTTGGGAACACCGCAGACCCAACACTCTGCCCGATGATACCCAATGCGAAGAACATCAATGTAAATGCCGTATTTAACGCGACCAGACTGCCTTCCATCATATTGCTGGCAAGGTTAATGTTGACGAGAAAATTGATCTGTACTACAGCCAGACCCAATACACGCGGTCCCATCAGTTTAAGGACTTCGGCAACACCTTGTAATTGCCATGCCAACAACGGACGCAATCGAGCACGAATTTTTCGGAGTCCGGGCAATTGCACAATCAGATGTAATAAGGCACTCAATACCGCACCATATGCCAACCCCATTACATTTGATTCAGCCACTTGTCCCACATTTGGGTGTGGTGCAAGCAGTGGCGCAATCAATAATGCCCCAACCATAATCCCGATGTTATTCATGCTAATGGCAATCGACGGCAACAAAAACGAGGAATGTGACTGCAAGATACCCATCACAAGCCCACTAATACTGAAGATAAACGGTGTAACCATCATCAACCGTACCATATCGACCGTCAGTTGTTGCTCTTCTGGAGAGCGTCCGGGCAAGAGTACAATGCTGACTAATTGCGGAGCAAATATCGCAACAACCACACCCAATATCGCCGCCGATATACTGGCTAATGTCATCACTGCACTCGCCAATTGCCACGCATGGTCAGGGTCTTGTTCACGATATTTTGCGTAAATCGGGATAAAGGATGAGCCAAGCG